>NC_015152.1:1200000-2400000 GCF_000190435.1 Sphaerochaeta globosa str. Buddy | reverse complement strand
AGGCGATCGACATGATGCTCAAGTGCATACAGCCCTGCAGCAGCGAGTATGCCGGTTTGGCGCATTCCGCCTCCGAGCAGCTTGCGTACGGTAAGCGCTTGGGAAATAAAGTCCTTGTCACCACAGAGCATGCTTCCCACCGGGCAGCCAAGGCCTTTGGAGAGGCAGAACGTGATAGAGTCGGCATACTTGGCATAGGTCTTTACCGGGATGCCGGTGGCAGTCTGGGCATTGAAAATCCGAGCGCCATCCATGTGGACTTTCAGATTGTGGGTAGAGGCAAAGTCGTGAATCATTTCGAGGTTTTCCAGTGGATAGCAATATCCTCCGATGGTGTTTTCTACCTCGATGAGGGCTGTGGTGGCCATATCGTAAGAGCCTTGTTTCACCAAGGATTTGAAGTCGGTTGCATTCAGCACCCCTCGAGGTGCATTGATGGTAATATGAAGTGAGCCGGCTATGGCTGCAATGGAACCTATCTCGTGCTGGATGATGTGGCTGTTGCTTGCACACAGTACTTCCTTGCCCCGTCCAGCCTGGATGTACAAGCTGATAAGATTACCCATGCACCCCGAGGAAACAAAGAGGGCCCGCTCTTTTCCGGTAAGCTCTGCCGCCAGCTTCTCAAGCTTGGTTGTCGTTGGGTCTTCCCGATAGACGTCGTCTCCTACCTCAGCTGCTGCCATGGCTTTTCTCATGTCAAGGGTGGGTTTGGTAATCGTATCACTTCGAAGGTCAAATACCTGCATGCTTGTTCCTCCTGCTCCTGTAAAACTATACCGAACAGAGAGCGTTCAGTCCAGTTAAAACGAGAGCAGCCTCGATGATAAGGCTGCTCCAGAGAATCGGTTATTTAGAACAAGGATGTGGTGAGGAATACGGTGGACATCAAGGAGGAAATAAGTGAAACAACGGTAATTTGGGTATTGATCGAGGGCCCCGCTGTATCCTTGAAGGGATCACCTACCGTATCACCAACGACGGCCGCTTTATGAGCATCTGAACCACGGCCCCCCAGCTTGCCTGATTCAATATATTTCTTGGTGTTGTCCCACAATCCACCGGAGTTTGACATGAAAAGGGCCAGCAGTAGTCCGCTGACAATGTTTCCTGTCAAAAACCCCCCAATAGCTTGCACTCCTCCAATGAAGCCAACTAGTAACGTAGAAATTATGGCCATAAAGCCTGCAGGGATCAATTCCTTAAGTGCCCCGACAGCTGCAATATCGATGCATCGATCATACTCGGGGACTACACCTTCCACTCCCTCCTTCAAACCTTTGATAGTCTTGAACTGACGATGAATCTCAGCAATCATGCGCTGTGCGTTCCGATCGACTCCCAATATCAACATGGCTGAGAATACTGCAGGAATGGCAGTTCCGACCAGCAGGCCGAAGAATACAACGGGATTCATGATATCAAAGCCTGTGAGGAATTGCATACCCATGCCCAGGGCGTTTGCCGTTGCATTGACTTCTGTCATGAAAGCTCCAAGCAAGGCAATGACTGTCAATCCCGCTGCTGCAATGGCAAAGCCTTTCGTTACCGCCTTCACGGTATTTCCTGCACTGTCCAAAGAATCCGTTATCCCAAGCGCCTTATCGCCCAACAACGCCATCTCCACCAAACCCCTGGCATTGTCAACGATGGGGCCATAGGCGTCGTTGGAGATGATCATACCGACGATGGAGAGCATACCGACTGCAGACATTGAGATTCCAAACATGGCGTAACCGGGTCCGAGCGGGTCACAGACGAGGTAGGCTGCCAATGCTGCCACCGCAATTCCCACCATGGCAGGAAGTACACTCAAAAACCCATAAGAAACACCGCTAAGAATCGTAAAAGCCGGACCAGATTCAGAAGCCTTGGCAACGAAATGGACCGGTTTCTTTTCATCGTTGGTAAAGTAATCGCTGACAATACCGATTATGGTTCCAACACCCAGACCGATGGCGGCAGCCGCCCAAATTCGCCAAGAGAATCCAAGCACTTGGGTTGCTACAGCGGTAAGGATGGCATATAAGGCGGTAGTTACATAGGTACTGCTGTTCAGAGCATGGTTGGGATTATCCGACTTACCCATTTTTGCTGTCCCGACTCCGATGATGGAGGACAGAAGGCCAAGAGATGCAAAGCAGAATACCGTAGTGACATTCTTAGCTGAGAAGCTGCTGTCGAGGGAGAGGCCAATGACTAAAGCAGCAGCTAGGCTCGCAACGTTTGAATCGAACAGGTCTGCTCCCATACCTGCCACATCTCCTACATTGTCCCCAACATTATCTGCAATAACAGCAGGGTTTCGAGGATCGTCCTCGGGGATACCCAGTTCAATTTTCCCGACCAAATCAGCGCTGATGTCAGCTGTCTTGGTGAAAATACCGCCACCAGCCTTTGCAAACAGGGCAAGAGAACTTGCACCAAAGCTGAAACCAAGAATGGCGGTTGCATCAAAGGTGAGCATGAATACTGCAGTTACTCCCAGCAAACTGGTACCGACTACTGCCATGCCCATGACTGCTCCTCCCCTGAATCCTGCGAGGAAGGCATACCTAATGCCGGTCTGTGATGCTGCAGCAGCCTTGCGGTTGGCAATGGTGGCTACCTGGATGCCAACCTTTCCGGCAAGGGCTGAGAAGGTCGCACCTACAAGAAACGCAACGGCCATTACGATATTTTGGGTTGACCCCTTCCAAATCGGAGCGGGAATGAACAAGAGAATCAAGATGGCAACGATACCGGCAAAACGGGCGAGGATTGCATACTCTTTCTTCAAAAAGGTATTGGCCCCTCGTTGAATATACTGTCCGATACTTTCTACCTTACTGTTGCCTGCTGGCTGTGCTTTGACCCAGGTATACAACCAGAGGGCCATACCGAATGCAAGAACTGAAATTGCAATCGCAAATAACTGAATGATGGTAATCATACAAAAACCTACCTTGTAGGGTGCTGTGCACCTATGTTTGTTCTCTATGAAAGCAGGAAGACCTCTCGGTCCACCCTCGATAGTGAACAAGTATCAGCGCTTTTTCCCATCTTGGTCATGTATGCAATTCAAAAGAAATTCCCTGGAGGTGGGGATGCTGTCTGAGAGGTGTTCGTGTCTGCGATGCCTGAATGAGACCGCGATTCCGACCAAGGCGTAAGCTACACCCACCCAAAGTTCCCTGATTACTTTTCCGTGATTGGATTGGGCTTGCACTGTCTCACTGATGAAGTCATACGGGATGATTTGTGTGACTGCTTGGATTTGGGAAGGGGTGTTCTCCGCCGTCAGTTCAAAAGGGTTGCATTTGTAATGTGGAAAGGGAATGCTGATGAGACAAAAAAACAGGACGATAAGAACTCGCAACTTAGGCAAACCTGCCTGAAACCTGCACATGAGCCCCTTCCTTTGCATCCAATTCATCCAATTAATTTTATTCTAGAAAGAGAGTCAATGAATGTCAAGAAAGGGCTCAAGGCAAAAAAAGATCCCCAGGAAACCCTGGGGATCGAAAAGGCAATAATCTGACAACTACTTCTTGTAGACGTCCTTGACCGGATGGTAATCCATGGTGTTGGTATGCCATCCACCCCACTTGTTGGTATCGATCATGTTGATTGTTACGTAGTAGTAGAGAGGCATGAGAGCCTGATCTTCGTTGATCATGATGTCCTCAGCAGTCATCAGAACGCCGTAGCGGTCCGGTCCTGCGGGCATTCTTGCAGCTTCGTTGATCAGAACGTCATACACTTCATTGGAATACTTTCCACCGTTCATACCGGCACCGGTGAGGAACATGTCGAGGAACGTATTCGGATCCTGGTAGTCACCAACCCATCCGGCGCGTGCAATCTGGAAGTTGCCCTGGTTACGGTTGGAGAGGTAGGTCTGCCATTCCTGGTTTTCAAGTACTACGTTGATGCCCAGGTTGTTCTTCCATTCCTGCTGAATGAATTCAGCAATCTGCTTGTGACCTTCGTTGGTGTTGTAGAGGATGGAAACGGTCGGGAAGCCGGCGCCGTTGGGATATCCAGCAGCAGCGAGCATGTCCTGAGCCATCTCGATAGCCTCATCCATAGTCTCAAACGGGAACTCAAGTCCAGGATAACCGGCCATCGGAGAAACAATACCCCAAGCAGGAATCTGTCCAGCCTTGGTTACGCCTTCAACCAGAGCAGTCCGGTCGACTGCATAGGAGAGAGCCTTTCTTACCAAAGGATTGTTGATCGGAGCTACTTCATTCTGGAAGACATAATAGTAGGTTGAAAGCTGCGGGGAGGTCTGGAAATCATCACGCATCTTAGCAGCATTGAGCTGATCTGGGGGAACGTTGGTTGCCCAGTCAATCTCACCATTAAGGTACATGTTGTAGTTGGTGGTATCGCTGTCGGAGGAGTAGAAGATGACCTTGTCAAGCTTTACGGCATCAGCATCCCAGTACTTTGCGTTCTTGGAAACGGTGATGGAGGTCTGTGCAACACGATCGGTGAGCACGAACGGACCATTGCCGACAAAGTTGGCGGGATCAGTCCAAGCGCTGCCGAACTTATCGATGGCGTGCTTGGGAACGATTGCAAAGCTGTAGTGGGTCAGAGCATCGACTGCATACGGCAGGGGACCGATGAGGTCCATCTGGAAGGTGTAGTCGTCAAGGGCGCGGATTCCGACAGCCTCAGGACCAGCTTCTCCAGCGTTGAACTCGGTTGCACCGGCAAGGAACATGCAGGGGAACCAAGCGTAGGGACCAGCAGTTGCGGGATCCAGAAGTCTCAGCCAGCTATATACGACGTCGTTGGCGGTGATGGGAGTGCCATCGGACCAAACAGCGTTCTTGCGAAGCTTGAAGGTATACTGGGTTCCGTCAGCGTTAACTTCCCAGCTTTCAGCAACACCGGGAACTGCAAGAGCAGTCTCGGGATCGTTTGCTACCAGACCTTCGAAGAGTGCCTCGAAAATTCTGTGCTCGGGAACACCCTGAATGAGTGCGGGATCCAAAGATTCGGGTTCAGCACCATTGGTGATGCGGAATACGACTTCATCTTTAGCCGTGACTGCGGGAGCAGCAGGTGCCGGTTTAGCAGTTGCAGCAGGAGCGGGAGCCGGAGCGGCCGGAGCTGCAGGAGCTGCGGGTGCCGGCGTCGTGGTTGCGGCTGGAGCAGGTGCTTCTTTCTTTCCACAGGAAATAAAGAGAGCACTTACAAGCAGGACGCAAAGCATGATAGCCAGAAATTTCTTCATAGACATATCTCCTTGTAGTTCTAAGTGTAAACGTTCAACTTAGCTTAAATCACATTAAACCATGAATCAAGAGAAAACGCAAATAGGTTTGGCTGAAAACGAGCTTGCAATAGATGATAAACCGTTAATTTATGCATTTTTTGCATACTCTGGGTAGCGTTTTATCATGACCAGCATGCATGAATGCAGTATGCTACAATGACATTGCGAGGTAGCGTATGATCCGACACTCAACCTTTATCAAGCACGATGGAATTGCTTATGGGATTAACCACTTTTTCCATATACTCTGTGCACTGTTCTCCCTGTTTCTCATATGGGGTTTGTCAGAAAACCTTTCTGATGGGGTTCCATTGGGTACCATGCCTCATATTCCTGTGCTTTTGTTGCTTAGTTTGGCCGGCAGTGTCTACCGTGATACATGGTATTTCAATACCCAAAGCAATACGATTACCAGCGTGTACGGCTTTGCTTGGATTTGCAAACGCGAAACGTTTTCGTTTTCCGATGTTGAACAGTTGGAAATCACCCATTTTGTCAGAGGCAGCAGCGACAAGGAGGCCAAACCAACCAGACGCCGTCTGAAGGCAATGCTGGTTTTCTCGCTCAAACTCAAGGATGACCAGATACGATCGATAGAAATCATGCCTGAAAAGACTTCGGGGGGAAGAACCGAGTCTGCAATGCAGGCAATCGGGGCGGTTACCGGTCTTCCCTTATATATGGATCGACCACGGGATTTGGACCTCAACGTTTCCTACAAGGACCTTTAGAAAGTGAAGCCACCCTCGCGGGTGGCTTCATACTACTTACTTGCCTTTTGGGCATCAGCTTGGGCTTCTTCCATGCTGGTCTTGCTGTGGTCCTCTGTATCATAGAGCCAGCAAGCAACTTGGTGCTTGTCCTCTATGTCGAACATCGGAGGCAGGTGGCATGAACACCAAGGCATCTTCTTCGGACAACGATCGTAGAAATAACAACCGTTGCGTTCCTTGTCAGGGGACGGAACGTCGCCGGTGAGGATGATGCGCTTTCGTTCACGCTCTACCTTTGGATCGGGAATCGGAGCAGCACTGAGCAGGGCAGTGGTATAGGGGTGCAGCGGATTGTCGTACAACCTGACTGCATCGCTGATCTCAACAATCTTTCCCAAGTACATGACTGCCACACGGGTGGAAATGTGCTGGATGACTGCAAGGTCATGAGCGATGAAAATATAGGTGAGGCCGAACTCCTTCTGCAAATCACCAAGCAGGTTCAGAATCTGCGACTGGATCGAAACATCCAGAGCAGAGACCGGTTCATCTGCAAGAATGATTTTTGGATTGAGAGCCAACGCTCGGGCAATGCCGATTCTCTGGCGCTGACCGCCACTGAATTCATGCGGATAGCGGTTTTTGAAAGCCTTGTTCAGACCAACGCGCTCCATCAGGTTCTCAACCTTCCGCTCGATATCCAACGAAGAAAGCGGCTTTTCCAGAAGATTGCGGTTGTTGTAGATAACCAGTGGTTCGGCAATGATGGAACGGACAGTCATGCGCGGGTCCAAGGATGCATACGGATCTTGGAAGATCATCTGAATGTCCCGCCGGGATTTGAGCATGGTTTTCTGATCGGCACCAACCAAATCGACACCGTTGAAAACAACACTGCCGCTGGTAGGTTTGTACAGCTGTGCTATCGAACGTACCGTTGTGGATTTGCCACAACCCGACTCACCGACGATTCCCAGAGTCTCCCCGGGATATACATCAAAGGAGATGCCGTCTACGGCGCGGATGGCGCCGACTTGTTTCTGTAAAATGGATCCGCTGGTTATGGGGAAGTGCTGTTTCAGATCCTTGACTTCCAAAAGGGGTTTCTTTGATGTGCTCATGTTGCCTGCTCCTCTACGTTTGCCTCTTTCAGTGCCTGGGCTTTAGCTGCCTCATCGGCAAACAGCCAACAGGCAACCTCATGTCCTGCTCCCAAATCCTTTACGGGAGGGTATGCGTGTCGGCATACCTCCATTGCCTTGTGGCAGCGGGGATGGAAGGGACAGCAAGGAGGAAGGTCGATGACATTTGGCGGTTGCCCTTCAATGGAGAAGAGCCGGTTGCCCTTCTTGGTTGTGTCCATACGGGGCACGCTCTTGATAAGGCCTTCGGTATAGGGGTGGGAGGGTCTTGCGTACAGGTCGTCGGTGGCAGCCTTTTCCACAATTTTTCCGGCATACATAACGCATACATGGTCACACATGCCGGCAACTACGCCAAGGTCATGGGTGATGAGAATAACCGCAGTACCCATTTTGGTACTCAGTTTGTCGATCAACTCGAGAATCTGGGCTTGGATGGTTACGTCCAGAGCCGTAGTCGGTTCGTCGGCGACCAACACCTGGGCGTTGCAGGAAAGGGCCATGGCAATCATGACACGCTGGCGCATACCGCCGGAGAACTGGTGGGGATAATTCTGAATCCGCTTCTCCGCTGAGGGGATGCCAACCAACTTGAGCATGTCGATGGAACGCTTCAGTGCATCCTGCTTGGAAACATCCTTCTCGTGGAGGCGGATGGTTTCAACCATCTGCGTGGAGATCCTAAGGAACGGGTTGAGACTGGTCATCGGATCCTGGAAGATCATGGAAATCTTCTTGCCTCGGATTCCTCGCATCTCTTTCTCGGTAACCTTGAAGATGTCTACACCATCAAAGAGGGCTTCGCCACCGACAATTTTTCCCGGAGGGGAGGGGATAAGGCGCATGATTGAGAGGTTGGTGACGCTCTTGCCGCTGCCGCTCTCTCCTACGATGCCCAAGGTTTCCCCTTCATGCAGTGTAAATGATACGCCATCAACAGCTTTAACGATGCCGGCGTCGGTTTTGAAATATGTCTTGAGGTCCTTAACTTCGAGGACCACCTTAGCATTGGGTTTCTGGTTCACGTGGATCCTCCTAGAGTTGGTTTTTGCTTTGTGGGTCGAACGCATCCCTCAAACCATCACCAAAGAAGTTCATGGCGAAGAGGAAGATGGTCATGGCGATAGCCGGGAAAATCAATTTCCACGGATAGAGGGTCATGCCATTCACCGCATCTCCAACCAATGAACCCCACGATGCAAAGGGAGCCTGAACACCAAGCCCCAGGAACGAGAGGAAAGACTCCTGCATAATGAAAGCAGGAACCCTAAGGGTTGAATAGACAATGATGACCGAGAGCGAGTTGGGAACCATATGGCGGAAAATAATGCGTCCAGTGGATGCGCCCATGCTACGTGCCGCCTCAACATATTCGCTGTTCTTCAAGCTCATGACCTGTCCTCGGACCATTCGTGCTACCGTCAGCCAGCTGACCATTGCCAAGGCGACGAAAAGGTTCATGATATTTCGACCGAATATGGCCATGAAAATGATAACCAGCAGCATGTACGGAAGGCCATACATGATATCGACGAAGCGCATCAGCAGGAAGTCGATTTTCCCACCTGCATACCCGGCTATTGCCCCAAGGACGATACCGATGATGACACTGGTGATGGTTCCGATCAAACCGATGGCAATGGAGACTTGACCACCATAAATAATGCGCGAGAGCATGTCGCGACCGCTATAGTCGGTTCCGAGGACGTATTTGCGTTCGTGCTTCTTGGTAGCGGTAATTTCGGCAGTGAGCTGGTCGTTGACGGTAATCTCACGGTCGATGGGGAACTGGGCTTTTCCTTCGCTGATTTCCTTGCGAAGCTCGCGCTCGGCAGTACGGGTGATGGTGGTCTTGATTTTACCCAAGAGGTTGGTTTTTCCCTGGGAGGCTATACCTTTCTCTCCAAGGGTGTCCATCTCGATTTGCAGGTTCGCCTCATACTCCTCTGCACTTAAGTCGGGAGTGGACGCTTTGAGGTTGTTAAGTACAAGGTTACGAATCTCTTCTCGGGTTTGCTTCTCGATTACCGCAATGTCAATCTTCAGCAAGTCCGCATAAATTTTCTCAATTTCAAGAAAATCCATGCGAGCGAGGTTATGTACTTTTCCACTGGCAGGGTCGGTCCACAGGACCTTCTCGACGTTGATCAGAAATTCATTGTTGATTTTTTCCTGCAGGCGGTCGATGGTTTTCTGGTCGGCACTGCTGAAGGTGAATGTTCCTTCAGCTTTCTGTCGTTCTCCCTCTGCATAACAGAAGTCCCATACCTTGTTGGTCTCGTTTGCGGCAATCCAGGTCTTGATCTGGGCCGACTGTTCTTCAGTCACTTGGAGAGAACCAGCTCTCCAAGCCTTGAAATACAGGTCCTCAAGTTTTGTTTCCATCATTAGGTCGCCCGCATTCTTTGAAAATGAGGGACGTAAGTGCTGATGGTCAAGGATAATCTGGTCATAGGCATAGATGGGCAGGAACGTGGCAAAGGCGGCAAGCAAGGAGTAGACGATGACAATTATCATGCCCAGTACGGCCATTTTGTTCTTTTTCAGTCTTCTCCAGGCATCCTTGCTCAGACTATTCCCTTCAACGACCTGATCAAATTCGTTGAGGGCCGTTAATTTTGCTTTATTTCTTTTTAAGAACATGGTCCTCTCCTTATTTGTAGGTAATTCTCGGGTCGAGTTGAGCGTAGACGATGTCTACGATGAAGTTCATGATAATAAGAATAACCGAGTACACGATGACAACACCCACAATCAGGGTATAGTCACGGTTGAAAGAGCTCTGGACAAAGAACTTGCCCAAGCCGGGAACCCGGAAAATCTGCTCTACCACAATCGAACCGGTAATGATACCTGCAAATGCGGGACCGAGATAGCTGACAATCGGGAGCATTGCCCCTTTCATGGCGTGTTTGAAGATTATGGTTGTGTTCTTCATGCCCTTGGCTTTAGCTGTACGGATATAATCACTTCTCAGCGTCTCAAGCATGGAGGAGCGGGTAAGTCGTGCAATGTTTGCAAAATAGGCAAACGAAAGGGAGACTGCAGGAAGAATGACGGTTTTCCATCCTTCGCCGGTGGTGTACCAACCACTGGTGGGCAGCCATTTGAGCTTCATCGCAAAAATGAGCTGCAAAACTGGTGCAATGACAAAGAGGGGTACTGAGATACCGATGACGGCTATCCCCATACTCAGGTAATCAACCCAAGAGTTCTGTTTTACTGCAGCAATAATTCCAGCCGATATTCCAAAGAGGAGTGCAAGCAACATGGCCCAGCTGCCCAGTACAATTGATTTGGGAAGGCTGTTGGCGATGTAGTAATTAACATCGTAGTCCTTGTATTTGAAGGACGGGCCGAGATCGCCGCGGAGTATGTCAAACATATAACGTCCATACTGTTGGACCATGGACTCATCCAGATGATACTTGGCCTCAATGTTTCGCTTTACCACCTCGGGAAGGTTGCGTTCTGTGGCGAACGGCCCTCCTGGTGCGATGCGGACAATGAAGAAACTCAGCGTGATGATGATCAGTAGCGTAGGAATCATTCCTAATAGGCGGTTCACGATATATTTCGTCATTCGTTTCCTCTTGTAAGATTTTTGTTGCATAGATGGGTAGGCGTGATAAGCCTGAAATCATACAGCATTCAGATACTATACCAAGACGGTCATTTATGCAAGAATTACCATAATTATGCAAAATGAACTCTTTTTGCATAGCTATAAGAGTTTTGGTTATAAGCAGATACCGTGTTAATAGCCAAAAGTTATTTATTACACTATTTCACTATCTGTCAGGTTGTTTTGGTGCCTCAAGAGGTAGGATAACCCTAGGCTTTTGTGATACGCTACGCTCTCGTATGTGAAGCAATAATGGAGAACTGCATGAAAAAAGTATATATGGAAAATCTTGGTTGTTCCAAAAACCAAGTCGATGCCGAGACGCTGATCAAGCTGCTTGAGGATGACCAGTTTACTCACACTACTGAGGTGGCGGAAGCCGATTTGATCATGGTCAACACCTGTGGTTTCATTGAGTCGGCAAGAGAGCAGTCAATCGAATCCTTTTTCTCGCTGCATGAGGCAAACCCCCAGGCAAAAATCATTCTCAGCGGATGCATGGCCCAACGGTATGCCAAGGAACTACAGGATGAATTAGGAGAAGCTTCAGCCATTTTCGGCAACCGCGACCTTTCCAAAATCCATGAGGTGGTCCGACAGGTTTTTGCAGGGGACAGGGTGATAGAGCTGCCGTCCTATCCTGATCTGGCGAATGAGGTATATGAGCGCAATGAATTGCTGTCCTTCCCCGGCAGTGCGTACTTGAAAATCAGTGAAGGATGCAACCATTGGTGTTCCTACTGTGCCATTCCCCTCATCCGCGGTGGCCTGCGAAGCAAGCTGAAAGAAACAATCCTTATTGAGGCAAGAACGCTCATCGAGCGGGGAATCAAGGAAATCAATCTCATCGCCCAGGATCTTGCAGCCTACGGTACCGACGGACCGGACAAGTCAAGCAAGTTTATGGACCTCTTGGAGGCTTTGGTCGCATTGGATGGCGATTTTTCCATCCGACTGCTCTATATCTATCCCGATGCGTTCCCCCCAACGCTCGCCAAGTTCATTGCAGAGCATAAGAAGGTGTTGCCCTATTTCGATATTCCTTTCCAGCATGCCGACCAAAAAGTGCTCCAAAGCATGGGTCGGACCGGTACAAAAGAGAGTTACCTTTCGCTCATAGAATCGATTCGCAATACCGTACCTGAAGCGGTTATCCGTTCGACGATACTATTGGGGTATCCGACAGAGGATGACAAGGCTTTTGCCGAGGTACTGGATTTCCTGTCCAAGGCGAAACTCGATTGGGTTGGTTCCTTCACCTATAGCAGGGAGGAGGGGACCAAGGCTTACTCGCTTCGCGGCGAGCGTGAGCACAAGAAGGCAAACAAGTTGGCCCAAGGGTATCAGGCGCAATTACAAGCCTTGCAGGGTCCGATCACCAATGCAAACCTTGCTCGGTTTGTGGGCAAGGAGTATGAGGTACTCATCGAGGAGCTGGTAGAAGGTGAAGATCTTGCCATCGGGCGTATGTATGGCCAGGCTCCTGAAGTTGATGGATTGACCGTTGTTCTGGGAAGATCACTTAAACCAGGACAGAAAGTGCTTTGCGGTATCAGAGCTGTCAATGGCCTGGATTTGGAAGCCGTCCCGGTAGGAGGAGCTCTTAATGGCTGATATCGTCTCTATGCTTGAGGCTTTGAACGAGCAACAGCGCGAGGCTGTTTTGGAGAACGAAAGGCCTTTATTGGTCCTAGCCGGGGCCGGCAGTGGAAAAACAAGGGTTATTACCACAAAAATTGCCTATGCCGTTGAGAAGCTGGGCATTCCTGCGTATAAAATTCTTGCCGTGACATTTACCAACAAGGCCGCAAGTGAAATGAAAGAGCGGGTAGGCGTGATGCTGGACGGCAACAGTCAGGTTGAGGATTGTACCATCCGTACCTTCCACTCCTTTGGTGCATGGCTGCTCAGGCGATTTGGCTCAGAGATCGGACTTGCTTCCAATTTTACCATTTATGATGACGATGATTCATTGTCCCTGCTTGCTTCCTGCTTTCCAAACTATAAGAAACGTGAGCTCGACCCGGTCATGCGAAAGATTTCCTATGCGAAGGACCGCGCCCTGAGGCCGTCGGACAACCTCTCTTCGTTGAAAGTTGACGGCACCTTCAAACGGATGTATGAAGCGTATGAGAAAAAGCTCAGAAACATCGGCAATGTCGACTTTGCAGACCTTATCGGGCGGAGCATCGAACTGTTACAGGAAAAGCCGGAAGTTTTGGATTGGGTGCACCGTCGGTTCTCCATGATTCTCGTTGATGAGTACCAAGACTCAAACGCAGCGCAGTTCAACCTGCTCAAGCTTTTGGCCGGTCAGGGTTGTTTCATCTGTGTAGTAGGTGATGACGACCAGTCCATTTATCGTTTCCGTGGTGCCGAGGTGCAGAATATTCTCAGCTTCCCCGAGCTGTATGCGGGAACGAGAATCATCAAACTGGAACAGAACTATCGATCTACGAAGCATATCCTCGATGTTGCAAACTCGGTGATACAGCATAACAAGGGTCGCCATGCAAAAAAGCTTTGGACCGCCAAGACCAAAGGTTCAAAACCCAACCTTATATATATACAAGACGAGCAGGATGAAGCATTGAGAGTGAGCAACATCCTCCTTTCAGATAAGAAATTCAATGAGAGTGCGGTGCTTTACCGTACCAATGCACAGTCTGTGGCGTTCGAAACTGTCTTCAAGCGGCTTTCCATTCCCTACAAGGTAGTAGGAGCTTTACAGTTCTATGACCGTGAAGAGGTGAAGGATTCTCTTGCCTTGCTTTTCCTGCTTACCAACGAGAAGGACGAGGTGAATTTCAAGCGCATGATCAATAAGCCTGCCCGGGGGATTGGCCCGGGGGCCTTGGACAGCATCCTCTCCTTCGCTTCCCAGACCGACGGCAGCATCTTTGCCATGCTCAGGCTTGCCATTGCGCAGAACGTTCTGTCTGCCAAGGCAAAATCGGGAGCTTCCCAGTTTCTCAGGATGTTCGAGCATGCACAAGCCATGCTTGGGGAAGGTGAGTTGGTCGACTGCGCAAATTTTTTGATCCGCGAGTCGGGTCTTTTGGACTATTACCAAGAAGTTGACAGCCAGAACAGTACCGGCAAGGTGGGTAACCTTGAGGCACTGGTCAATGCGCTTTCTTCCTACGACTCCTCCTTGGAGGGGCTGTTGCTCTTTTTGGAGCAGCTTTCCCTGGACCCCACCACGTTGGGCAGGGAGGATCCCCGTGACAAGGAAGGTGTCACCTTGATCACCATGCATAATACCAAGGGTCTGGAGTTCGACCGGGTTTTTGTTGCAGGGCTGGAAGAAGAGCTCTTTCCTGGAAGGGCGAATGAGAGCGATGATGACATTGAGGAAGAGCGGCGCATATTTTATGTAGCGGTAACTCGGGCAAGGAATGAGTTGTATCTGCTTTGTGCCAGGGCGAGGAAAATCTGGGGGCGAACAAGTTTTCAGCATCCCAGTCGATTCCTCGATGAAGTGGATTCCTCCTTGGTCAATGTACAGGGGATACGGCCCGGCTCCTTTGACACCTCTTCCTATCAGGGGCTTTCAAGTCTGGGTGAGAAACGCAGGGAACACCAGCAGTCCAGTACTTCATCCTGGGGAAGCAGTGGCGGCTCCCTTATCCAGAAGGGTTTCGGCAGCAATGCAAAAACCTTTGCAATGAAAACAGTCCATTCTGAGGGAGAGACCGGAGTGCTGTTTCCTGTTGGTCAGCGGGTGTATAGTGAAAGTTATGGCGAGGGCGAAGTGGTGAATGTTCGGATGAATGGAGACCGTGAGGTCATCGAAGTCCGTTTCAGCGGTGGTCGAAAAGCCACGTTTATCAGCAAGTTCGCCCAACTTGAGAAAATTG
This sequence comes from Sphaerochaeta globosa str. Buddy, assembly GCF_000190435.1. Lineage (NCBI taxonomy): Bacteria > Pseudomonadati > Spirochaetota > Spirochaetia > Spirochaetales > Sphaerochaetaceae > Sphaerochaeta > Sphaerochaeta globosa. The sequence continues at coordinate 2,385,388 of NC_015152.1, read as the reverse complement.
GGAGTGAGTGATATGGCCGATGGGGGGAAAGAGACTAGACAAGAAAGGCCGGAAGGTTATACAATGCCTACCGTTGTCCGTGCGCGCTCATTCTATCTTTATGATAGGCGAGGCGTGCGATACACTGATTTTTTTCAGAATTATGGCAGAGCCATTTTGGGGCATCGAAACGAACAGATCCAACGGTCCATCAAGGCCACGGTCAGTCGTGGGTTGCTTAGCGAATATCCTTCGCTTTTCCCAGGAAGGCTCGAAAAGCTGCTGGCAATGCTGTTTCCAGATTTTCCGGTGATCAGGGTGTACTCTGATCAGCAGAAAGTCCTCCAGGTGGCACGACGGGTTTCGAGTGATGCAATCTTCGACCCGGCAGTCTCACCTGAGCATGAAAGCCGTACAGTGTCCTATTGGCGACCGTTCCTAGGTTTTGGCGGGGCAGATTCCGTGATGCTCCTCCCTATCCTACCTTTCCCAGGGAGTTTCGTACCTCAGGTCGTTTGCCTCAAGGAAGAAGCCTGTACAGCTGACATACCGCCTTCAGATTGCGTATCACCGTTGTTGCTTGATTTGCTCATCAAAACTACAGCGTCATTGATTCGCATTCTTTCCGTGGAGGAGACAGTTGCAAAGCGAATGAACAATCCTTTACAGGGAGTGTTCGAGACCAGAGGTCCGTACGGATTAACCGGCCTTTGTGCTCAGCGCTACGAGGAGTTTGCTTTGGAGGCTTTGGCCCTCAAGGTAGTACTGCCTCCTTCTGCTGATGTTCCGTTCATTATTCCAGGCGAGTATTCAAATGGTGATATTCGGAGTTTTGTGCAGTTGTCGCGTCAGTATGCTGGTGCTGTAACATAGTAAATATGGCAGTCTGGGATGGTATCCATCCTTCTGTCCATGCAAAAAACACACGCAAGGCTGGTCCTTGCAGAACAGGATGAATAGATGAAGACTATTTTTGTGAAACCGCTGACAGTTCAGAAGAAATGGTATCTGATTGATGCAGAGGGAAAGGAGCTTGGCAAGGTAGCAGTTGCCGCTGCACGCATCCTTCGCGGGAAGAACAAGCCCATTTACGTTCCTCACCAGGACATGGGCGACTATGTGATTATCATCAATGCTGAGAAAGCTGCTCTTTCGGGCAACAAGTACCAGGACAAAATGTATTATCGCCATTCGAACTACCCAGGTGGACTTCGGTCATACAGCTATGCTGAAATGGTCAAGCGCAACCCTGTCTACCCGATGGAGCGTGCCATCAGAGGTATGCTTCCCCGTGGCCCGCTCGGTCGCAAGTTGTACACCAACATGAAAGTCTATGCAGGTGCAAATCACCAGCAGCAGGCTCAGCAACCCATCACGGTTGAAATCTAAGGTAGGAGCGAAAAATGGCAAAGAAAGAAGTGAAAAAAGTTGTAGATCTTGGTCATGGTGTTGGCCGCCGCAAGACCGCCATCGCTCGTGTATACCTGCGTGAAGGCGAGGGCAAGATCATTGTGAACGGTAGAGATGTTGACTCCTACTTCGGAAACCCGATGTTGGTGTTCATCGTCAAGCAGCCGCTTGAGATCACTGAAACTACTGGCAAGTATGATATCCTTATCAATTGTATCGGTGGTGGTCCCTCTGGACAGGCTGGTGCATGCCGTCATGGTATCGCACGCGCTCTCTGTGCACACGACGAGGCTTTCAGACCCGCACTGCACACTGCTGGATTCATGACTCGTGACTCCCGCATGGTTGAACGCAAGAAGTACGGTCAGCCGGGTGCTCGCCGCAAGTTCCAGTTCTCCAAGCGCTAAGTGGCATTTGCACGCATCGAAGGGGAAATCCCTGGACAAGGCTATCAAGTCCTTGTCCACGAGGGTTTCCCTTTTTTTATTACAGCCGATGTCTTTCGTGCCCAGCACCTCAGTGTGGGGCAGGAGCTTACCGAGGAGCAGTGCTCTGAGCTGAAGGCTTTTCAACAGAAGCGCAATTGCTACTCCCAAGCCATGGTCTACCTAGCCAGACGCGAGCATACAGCCCTTGAGCTGACGCAAAAACTGGTGCAGAAGGGGTATGAGCTGCAGATTATCAAACCTACCCTTGAGCAACTTGCCGAAGAAAATCTACTCAGCGAGTATCGGTATGCCCTCCTGACCATTGAGCACAGGCAGAAGAAAAGTCCTGAGGGAAGAGTCCTGATGGCCCAGCGTCTTGCAGCCAAAGGGGTTACCCGCGAGGATGCCCAGCGTGCTTTGGACGAGCTGTATGACGAAGAATCCATCGTAGAGTATGTACAGAAAGCCTACCTGCAGGTAGTGAAGAAAGTGGGTGAGGACAAGGTGCGGTATTACCTGCAAAAGAAAGGTTTTTCCTCCTATGAGATTCGCCTTGGTCTTGAGGGCTTTGAAAAGTCCGAGTAGACTGAAAATCCAAATGGAGGCACGTATGAACAGAAAACAGACAACAATTGCACTACTACTGATCCTGTGCTTCTTTTTGTCCCCCCTCTCAGCCCTCGATTTTGCCTACAATGAGGACCTCTCCACAGCCAGTGATATCACCTTGGGTTTAACCCTCATTGCCCCCGGAGCTATCGGATTTGTTGCGCCCCCTTCTGATTACCTGACTGTAGCAACCAGTTATGCGTGGACCATGGTAGAAGCCTATACCGTTCGTACCGTTTTAAAACAAGTAATTCACAAACCGAGGCCGTATGTCCAGGATGGGGTTCCCCTTCCTGATGGAGTGAAATCTGAAAAAAACTATGAATCGTTTCCCTCCGGGCATACCCTGATGGCCTTCAGTGCAGCGGCCTACACCCAGACCATGCAGATTCTTTTCTATCCCGACTCTAAAGCCATGAAGGCTGTCAGTGCTACAACGTGGGCTTTAGCCCTCGGTACTGCAGTGTTGCGTGTGGTAAGCGGATGCCACTATACATCGGATGTCGCAGCCGGTGCAGCAATAGGCTCAGCCATTGGGTTTCTAGGCCCGTATCTGACCCATCGGATGCAGCAAAAGGATGCTAATGCCCCCAAAGTGCTAACTGGCTCTTTGGTAGGGGTGCAGGTATCCTTCTAGAATTACTATTAAAATAGAAATATATTTATATTTCAGATAAAGATTTGATAGATTCTACTATCCATTTTTAAACTATCGATATAATTTTAATAAAAGAATGTTTGACAAAAGTGAGAATCTATCCCTAAACTGTAACTAGTTAGTTACTTTTATAAGGATGTCACATGACCAAGCAAGAGATGCGTACAGATGCTACGAAAAAAGCAATTCTAAAATTTGCTGAAGAAGAGTTTTCTGATAAGGGTCTCTATGGGTGTAGGGTTGACGAAATCGCTCGTAAAGCAAATGTAAATAAAGCTCTCATTTATCGTCATTTTGGGAATAAGGAGACTTTGTACAAAGAAGTATTAGTACGAGTCTATACCCGTCTAGGCGACTTGGAAGAAAAAGTCATCAACCTGCAGACAGATTACGAATTGAAGCTTAAGGATCTCGTGCACATATATTTCCAGTTTCTCTATGATAATCCATCGTTTGTTCGCATGGTCATGTGGGAAAACCTGCATGGAGCAAAAAGTTTCAAAGAACGAGGTGTCGCAGAAACAAAAAATCCTATTCTCCATGAACTCGGGAGAATTATCCAAGAAGCACGCCTCCGAAGTGAAGTACCTGAATCCATCGATAGCGATCAACTGATACTCACGCTAATCGCATGCTCTTTCAACTATTTCTCCAACATGAATACTCTAAATATTATTGTTGGCAAGGATTTGATGCTCTCAGAGAATCGTGAAAAGCGAATTCAGGCAACGACAGAAATGTTACTGGCCTACCTCAAAGCAAGGCAGTAGGAGAGTTCATATATGCAAGATGAAATTAGAACCATCCTAAACTACAATAAAGATACAATTATGCTATTTGGTTCCACATTGCTAGCTCATCCGGAGCTTGGTTATGAGGAGTTTTTCAGCAGTGCTTTTATTGAATCTGCCTATCGAAAAATGGGACTTCCTATAGAAAACAAACTTGCACGAACGGGTCTTAAAGCTAGAATCGAAGGTAAAACGCACGAAATTACCGTATGTATCCTGTCTGAGCTTGATGCAGTTATAAGCCCCTCCAACCAATTTGCAGCAGAAAGTGGAGAGGCCCATGCCTGTGGTCATAGCACGCAATCTACTCAAGTCTATGCTGCGGCTCTTGCTCTCAATACTTTGAAGGAACAACTAGACGGTGATGTCGTTTGTATGGCTGTTCCCGCTGAAGAGTTTCTTGATCTCCAGCATCGGTTGGAATTACAAAAGCAGGGTAGCATTGCCTATCTTTCCGGTAAACAAGAGCTCATCCATCTTGGCGCTTTCGACGATGTCGATATGGTAATTATGATTCATTCACAACCCGAAAATCCATCGTACGATGTATTTGTCGGGGGTGGCAGTTTAGGCTTTACAGCCAAGCATATTCAGTTTATCGGTAAAGAAGCCCACGGGGCAGCCCCTTTCAAAGGCGTTAATGCATTGCAAGCCGCTAATCTGGCAATGGCTGGAATGAATGCAAATAGAGAGACTTTCTCAGAAGAAGAACGTATACGGATTCATCCGATTTTGACAAAGGGTGGAGATGTTGTGAATACGGTACCTTCGGATGTTCGTATGGAAACCTACGTACGAGGATCATGCAAACAAGCCATAGATAAAGGTTGTAATGTTGTTGACCGGTGTGTTCAAGCCGGAGCATCCATGATGGGGGCTGAGGTTAAGGTTAAAACCATCCCTGGATACCTCCCACTCAAACAAGACAGCAACCTGAGTACCCTCTTTGCATCCATAGCAAAGGATGTACAAGGAATCGGTGATGTTGTTTGGGGAAAAGATATGATCGGTTCTACCGATATGGGGGATCTCGCTCAGCTCAAGCCTTGTATCCAACCAACAATGGGTGGCTTTATTGGTGAAGCTCATTCAAAGGAATTTTGTATGGTTGATGCATGGGAAAGTTATCGGCTTGGAGGCGAGTTGCTTGCCGAGCTGGTTCTGGCGCTACTTACCAATGGCGCTTGCCAAGCAAAACAAGTTCGAGATTCCTTTATCCCAAGTATGGATAGAGAGACGTATCTGGTACATCTGCAAGCACAAGGAGGAAGATAATGTGGGATCAAGTATCTTTGGAGAAGCTTTTAACTAAGCCTTCCACTCGTCTAGTTGAGGACATAAAGAGTATGAAGGGTGACATTATGATATTGGGTGCTGGAGGCAAGATGGGACCTTCTGTTTGCCTCATGGCCCAGCATGCTATCAATGAAGCCAAGCTTGATAAAAAGGTATATGCGGTTTCTCGGTTTACCAACCAGGAGAAACGTTCTCAACTGGAAAGGGAAGGCGTAGTTGTTCTCTCTTGTGATTTGCAGAAAAAAGATGATCTACAAGCTTTGCCTGAGGTTGAGAATATCATCTTTATGGCAGGCAGGAAATTTGGTACGGATGGAAATGAATGGCAAACATGGGGAATGAATGCAGTAGTCCCCACGTTGGTTTGTGAGCGTTTCAAGAAGTCACGGTTTGTTGTGTTCTCTTCAGGGAATATCTATCCATTGGTAACGGCTTCCAGCGGAGGTGCGAGCGAGAGCACGCCTTGTAGACCCCTTGGAGAGTATCCCCAAAGCTGTCTTGCTAGAGAGCGGATTTTTGAATATTACGCAAAAACCTGTGGTACGAAGGTACTGATTTATAGATTGAGTTATGCGATTGCTCTTGAGTATGGCGTAATAAGTGACATTGCCCGCAAGGTTTATAATCAGATTCCCCTTGATTTAGGTAATGGTTGTTTCAACTGTATTTGGCAGGCAGACGCCAATGAGTATGCTATTAGGTCCTTGCTTCTTGCCGACAATCCTCCCGTGATTCTTAATGCTACAGGTCCCGAGTTGGTAGGGGTCAAAGAGACTGCGAAGAAGCTCGGTGTCCTGTTTGGAAAGGACCCGATCTTTACCGGAGAAGAGAATGGTGATGCATATCTTATAAATGCATCAAAAGCCCATAGTGTATTTGGGTATCCTCATGTCAGCCTCGATACCATGATTGCATGGCAAGCTGAATGGATACTCGCAGGCGGCCATGATTTGAACATGCCGACGCATTTTGAGGAAAGGAAGGGGAGTTACTAATGCATGACCATCAAGCAGCGTTAAGAATTCTTGCCAAGGGTACGGTAATTCCAGCAACACCGCTTGCACTGGATGATGCAAGGATGTTCGATGAGAAAACTCAGCGATTGTTGATGCGTTACTATCTTGCTTGTGGAGTAGGTGGTATTGCCACAGCAGTCCACAGTACCCAATTCAGCATTCGAGATCCCGAGATACATCTGTTTGAACCAGTCATTTCGTTGATCATTGATGAGATAGCTCGCTTTGAGGCGGCCAACAACACTTGTATCGTGCGTGTATGTGGTGTATGCGGACCAATCGAGCAAGCCCTTCAGGAAGCTCGATTGGCGAAGTCTCTTGGCTATGACGCGGTATTGTTAAGCCCTGGTGGATTGAATCACCTTTCCGAGGAATCTCTAATTGAGCGGACAATACAAGTAGCCTCGGTAATTCCTGTCATAGGGTTTTATCTTCAGACCGCTGTCGGCGGACGCGTGTTTTCCTATGAATATTGGCAGAAACTGTGTGAGATTCCAAACCTGGTTGCAATTAAGTGCGCAAGTTTCAACCGATATACCACGCTCGATGTAGTACGCGCTGTTGCATGTTCCTCCCGGCACAAACAGATAGCACTTTATACCGGTAATGACGATAACATCGTTCATGATCTCATGGATGTTTTTACATTTGAAACACCTGAAGGCAAGCGTTCAGTTCGATTCTCCGGAGGACTGCTTGGGCATTGGTGTATCTGGACGAAGAAAGCTGTTGAGTTGCATAAACTGCTGGGAAATGCGGTGGATGAAGGTTGCATTGATGCTTCGATTATCCATCTTGCAGCAGCGGTGACTGATATGAACGCAGCGGTTTTTGATCCGCATCATGCGTTCAAGGGATGCATTCCCGGCATTCATGAGGTGCTTCGAAGGCAGGGAATATTCAAGAATCGATATTGCCTCGATAGTGAGGAAGATCTATCACCAGGGCAAAGTGAAGAGCTTGATCGGGTGATCAGAAGTTATCCCAAGCTTATTGATGATTCCTTTATTCTGGAAAATCTCCCGCATTGGAAGAGAGATTTGTAGCTGTGTCTCTATATCAGCGTTAGCTGATTTGTAATACTAAGGAGGAGAAAAAATGAAGAAGCTTATTGTTTTCATGCTTCTATTGGGCCTTACATTTTCTGTTTTTGCTGGAGGAGCAACTGAACAGAGTAGCCTGAAAGGTGAAGGACCTATAAAAATCGGAAGTATCCAAGATCTGAGTGGTGGAGCTTCTACAGCCGGCCAACCCAATGCATGGGGTGCCGAATATGCTGTAAAGGTCATTAACGAGAAAGGCGGCATCAATGGGCGTATGCTCGAGATTACTACCATGGACTGTAAAAACGATGCTGCCGAGGGCGTGATGGCCTATCGCAAGCTTGTTGATGAGGTTGGCGTTGCAGCCATTATCGGGCCTCCTCTGTCCAATCCGGCTGCCGCATGGGTAGAGCTTTCCGAAGAAGATAGTATTCCCATCGTTGGCCATTTCATGGATGAAGTCTGTACCACCAATCCTGATACGGGTAAACCTTACCCCTATATGTTCCTTGCAGAGCCCAGTAGTGCGATCCAAAGTTACTGCATGGCCGAATATGCCTTGACGAAGCTTGGTGCAAAAACCGCGGCTACACTGTACAACCCTGGTAATGCCTTTGCAAAAAGCCAAGCTGCTCCTTTTGTCCAATACATGAATGCTAATGGTGGAAAGGTAGTAAGTGAGCAGACCTTCTCATGGACAGATAAGGATTACAGCGCACAGGCTATAAAGATAGTGGCAGCTAAACCTGATGTTGTGTTCCTCTGTGATTATCTGCCGCAGAATGTTACCAGTTATGATGCATTGCGCGATGCCGGCTTCAAGGGTGCCATCATTGGTGCAAATACCTTGTCCCTTCCCTTTGCTACGATGGTAAAGAATAAGGTAAATGACGTCTATTTCTTACAGAACTATGACATGCTCAATTCAAATGTAGGGAATATCAACGAGCTGGTAACCAAGCACATGAAAGAGACCGGCACGGCAGCCCCAGCTGCAAATGTTGGCTTTGGTTGGGATGCGGTTCAAGTATTGGCCCAAGCAATGCGCATGGCAAAGGACCCGACTGATGGAAAAGAAGTTGCTGATCTTCTGCGTAAGACAGACAATGTAATGCTCAGCAGCGGTTCAACCATTACCATTGATCCTGCAACTCATCGACCCAGCAACATGGGAATGTACATTGCTGATTATGATGAGAAGTTGAGTCTTAGAATTGTTGATTTCATTAAGGTAAATTAAGTATTTGTCAAGTTTGGCTGGGAGGACGGGAAATCCGTCCTCCTGCATAAGGAACTATCCATGGTAGCGCAACTTTTGATTAATGGAATTTCCCTTGGAGCTGTGTACGCTTTGATTGCCGTAGGGTTTGCGGTAGTCTTCAGTGTCCTTAAATTCAGTAACTTTGCTCATGGTGGGATGATAAGCGCGTGTGCATATATTGGATTTTTTTTCCAGCGATCGTTCGACCCAGCACCCTCCATACTCGTGACTATACTGTTTACAGGGCTTTGTGGAATGGGTATCGCACTGTTGCTGGATTTGATTGCTTATCGGAGCATACGAAAAAACAAGAGTCCGAACATCTATTATTTTCTCTCCTCCTTGACGATTTCCATAATCATCGAACAGATTCTCAATATCGGCTACAGCAAAAATCCCTATGCCTATCCAAATATTTTCTCAAGCAACTTTTTTATGATCGGGTCTCTGCGGGTTTCAACCATGGACACGATGATCATGGCAATTTCTCTTTTGATTTTGATGCTGATGATACTAGTAATTACAAAAACCAAGATGGGACTGGCAATCCGAGCCGTTGCGATCAATGCCGACACCAGTAGGTTGATGGGAATAAATAGTGGGGTTGTGGTTGTGATGGTTTTTATTATCGCAGGTTTTCTAGCAGGAGTGAGCGGCGTCCTGCTGGGTGCAAAATATTCAGTATATCCAGATTTAGGACAGACTATGATGATCAAGGGCTTTATTGCCAGTGTAATTGGCGGCCTAGGCAGTCTAGGAGGAGCAATTGCAGCTGCTGTTCTTCTTGGTGTACTTGAGATTTTCTGGACGTATTTCTTTGGGGCTTTTTCTGCTCCGGTTATGTTATTCATTTTGATGTTGCTTTTCTTGTTTATCAGGCCACAGGGTATTGCCGGAAAATTCGCTAAGGAAAAGGTATAGGAGAAAGAGATGAGCAGTTATCAACTTGGATTAATCATGAACTCCTGTATCTCAATCATCGGTGTAACCGGTGTATTTGCAATTACTTCCTTGGCAGGAATGTTTTCTTTAGGGCAAGCAGCATATTTGGCAATCGGGTCTTACGTTACCTTCATTCTTGCACGAATGTTCAACCTGCCTATATTCGTAACATCTGTCGCTGGTATCGGATTAAGTGCCTTGTGTGCGTATGTCATAAGCGTTCCTACCCTCAAGTTAAGAAAAGACTATTTCGCATTAATTACCATGGGATTTGGACAGATGATTACAGCCACCATCGTACTTTTGGAACGGTATACAAATGGTTCAATCGGGTATTCCAGAATTCCGAAGGTGAATCATCTTGTCTGGGTGATTCTTGGAATTACTGCCTTGGTAGTGTTCTGTGTTCGCAACCTAAAGTATTCTAGGTTCGGCAGAATGTGCATCGCTCTAAAAACTGACGAAATTGCTGCAAAAAGTTTCGGGATTGACGTTTACCGCTTGAAACTGCGTATGTATGTGCTTGCTTCTGCAATCGCGGGTATTGCCGGAATTCTCTATGGTTTGAAAAATCGTGTTATCCTGCCTGATTCCTTTGGTTGGAATCTTTCTGCGGAAATGCAGATTTTCCTTTTCTTCGGAGGCACTAATTCAATTACTGGAGCAGTTTTTGCAGGTGCTCTTCTGAAATTATTACCCGAACTTTTCAGGACTGTGACGCTTTTCGGGCAGAGCCTTCAGGAGTACCGGACGATCATATACTGTGTACTGATTCTTCTCATAATCAATTTTAGGCCAAGTGGTGTGTTTGGCGAGTATGAGCTCTCACTTCGAGCCATTAAACGCTTTGTCATAAGAAACCGGAAGGAGAGCAACAATGGCTGAACTCGTTCTGAAGTGTACCGATGTGTGTATGTCATTTGGAGGCGTAAAAGCAGTTGATACATTCTCCATGTCCTTGAATCCAGGAGAAATTCGAGGGATTATTGGACCTAATGGTGCAGGTAAAACTACTATCTTCAATGTACTTTCCCGCATCTATCAACAGGATGCTGGAAGCATCCTGTTCAAGGGCCAATGTATAGATGCCAAGGACCAAGTTACCGTAGCAAGAATGGGATTGGCTCGTACCTTTCAAAATATTCGCCTGTTCAGTGGTCTTTCAGTTTTGGAGAATGTGAAGGTATCCTTGGATTATGCAGGAAAATACTCCTTCTTCGAAGCTATGTTTCTCCTTCCTCGAAGGTTCAAACAAGAAAAATTGACAACTGAACGAGCTTCGAAATGTCTGGAAGTTTTGAACCTTGAACAATATGCATCCCTTCGTCCTGCGAATTTGGCATATGGACTGCAACGGAGAGTGGAGATTGCCAGGGCTTTGGTTTGTGAGCCCAGTGTCTTGCTTCTGGATGAGCCTGCTGCCGGATTGAATCCTGAAGAGGTATTTGAACTGATAGATTTTATTCAACAAATCAAGGGATTGTATCCACAGATTGCCATTTTGGTGATTGAGCATAGGATGGATCTCATCATGAATCTCTGCCAGTACCTGTACGTTCAGAATTTTGGTACTACCATTGCTGAAGGAACCCCTACAGAAATCCAGACAAATGAAGCAGTTCTTTCTGCATACTTGGGTGAGGAGGAATAACCATGGCACTGCTTGAGATTCATGATGTTACCGTGGCCTATGGAATGGTCGAAGCCTTACATGCAATAACGATGCAAATTCAAGAAGGGACTATCACTTCGATTATTGGTTCCAATGGTGCAGGAAAAACTACGATTATTAATGCTATCTCTGCGATGGTCCCTTATAAAGGCTCAATACAGTTTGATGGAAAACAACTTCCCTTAAAGAGTAACCAGGTGGTAAGAAAAGGCATCGTACAAGTACCAGAAGGAAGAAAAGTCTTTGCAGGGCTTACTGTTGAGGAGAACTTATTGGTAGGTGCCTATACCATAACCGACAGAAAACAGCTCCCGCAATTATTGGCACGTCAGTATGCACTTTTCCCTCGGCTGAAAGAACGAAAAGACCAAGATGCGGGTACGCTGTCCGGAGGTGAGCAGCAAATGCTGGTTATCTGCAGGGCCTTGATGGGTGGACCGCGACTTCTGATGCTTGATGAGCCATCGTTGGGATTGGCACCAATTATTGTTCGCGAAGTTTTTGAGACTATTAAGCAAATCAAAGAGAGCGGTACAACTATTCTTCTTGTGGAGCAGAATGCGAACAAGTCGCTTTGTATGAGTGATTATGGGTATGTGATTGAGAATGGTAGAGTCATTCTGGAGGGGAAAGGTCTTGCCTTGCTTTCAGATTCAAAGGTCGCTGAAGCCTACTTGGGGGGTAAGCGAAAACCAATGGATTGCAAATGATTCCGAGCTTTTACCTCCTTCTCATTCTTGATTATTGCCTACCAAAGGCGTACCTTGATGCCCATGAAGCAATCATCCGACACCTCGAATAACAGTGCACTGATCTTGGCTTTCCTTACCGTAATGCTTTGGTCCACGGGCTTTGTATTCACACGCATCGCCGTGCGGGACATCGGGCCATTTCCTTTGGGCCTCCTGCGGTATGGATCGGCTGCTGTTATTCTTGTGGTAATTGGATTGGTCAAACGTATAGGGCTTCCTACATTGAAGGATGTTCCTCTCTTTCTGGTGTTGGGAGCCTTGGGTTTCTTTTTCTACCAGATATTCTTCAATGTAGCGATGACAACCATCACGGCAGCAACGGCGAGCGTTGTAACTGCAACCGTCCCCGTCCTTACAGCCTTCTTTGCCTCACTGCTGTTCAGGGAGAAACTTGGAAACCTTGGGTGGATTGCCGTGTGCCTTGAGTTTGCTGGAATTCTGGTCCTCACACTCTGGCAGCGGGAAGTCTCCATCGGGTGGGGCTTGGCGTGGATGATAATTGCCGCCCTCTGCTTTGCAGGCTACAACCTGATCCAACGCTTTGCCACCAAACGCTATACTCCCGTGCAATCGACGGTCTACACCATAGTAGCTTCTGCCTTCATGTTCCTGTTGTTCCTACCCCAAGCCATTGAGGAAGTAAGGACTGCTCCCGTCCAATCACTCTTGGCTGTCCTGTTCATGGGAATCTTCCCCAGTGCAATCGGTTTTCTGCTCTGGACAAAAGCCTTGTCCATCGCCAAACAAATCGGTGATGTTACCAACTTCATGTTTGTCACGCCCTTGCTCTCCACGTTGCTGGAGATCATCCTGATCGGTGATATTCCCGATACCGGAACCATTATAGGTGGTTTGATGATTCTCTTTGGAGTGGCTCTGTTCAACAATAGGGCGAGGCTGGTACCAAGGCAGCATGCAATCTTACGTAAGGAAGGAGTGTAAATCTCCTGATTCTTGCATATCCAAATGCATCGGCTCTTGATGTTGTGCGATAGTTACTATCAGATGACATCTATAAGAAGGAGCTTTTCAGACATGAAGAGATTTGCTGACAACGTATTGGTGGTAACCGGCTCTGCCGGGGATATTGGTAGGGCTGTAGCGCTTCGGTTTGCCCGGGAAGGGGCTATTTTGGCTCTTTTTGATGTACGCCCAAGCGATGCGACTCAAGCAGCTGTTGAGGCTATCGGGGGAGAAGCCCGTTCCTATCGTTGTGATGTAACCGATGCACAAAGCGTACAGACAGCTGTTAATCAAGTGGTCTCCGACTTTGGAAAGATTGACCTACTGTTCAACAACGCCGGCTACCAAGGGTTGTTCAAGAAGACTCATGCATATCCTCAGGATGATTTCTTCAAGGTAATCAACATCAATCTCGTAGGAGCTTTTCATGTATTGCGTTCAGTATCGGAAGTGATGGTCAAGCAAGGATCGGGTTGTATCGTAAACACCGCCAGCATGGCCGGAGTAGGCGTTCCTCCCAATATGATTGCCTATGGTTCGAGTAAGGCGGCCATTATCTCGATGACCAAGATTGCAGCCAAGGATTTGGCTCCTTATGGCATACGGGTGAATGCTATCAGCCCGGCCTTTATGGGCCCCGGGGTGATGTGGGACCGTCAGGTTGCACTCCAAGCCCAGGCAGGTTCTCCCTATTACGATAGCGACCCTTTAGTAGTAGAGCATCAGATGGTCAATGAAATTCCCATGCATAGGTTAGGGGATATTAAGGAAATCCCAGGTGTTGTCGCCTTTCTTATGAGCGACGATGCCAGCTATATAACCGGAGAGAATGTGCGGATAGCTGGAGGAGTTTAAGGTACTTGTTGTCGAATTTCCCAACAAAAAATCAGGATTCAGTATAAAAGAATCCCTAAATCTTTAGCATATCATATGTTAAGTAAAAATTACCTATGCATAATTATTGCCGAAGTAGTAAATATTTTATGGGAAAAAGAACATAATATTCGCTATCCAATCTTGACATGGACTATACTTATCACTATCAGCAAAGACATAACGTGAAAAAGGAAGGTTCATATGTCAAAGAAAGTGTCACGTCGGTATGAAGAGCAAGCACAAGAAATCTGTCAAAGACTAGGTTCTAGACCGTATAGCATTGGCCTTGATTTGGGAGTAGGCTCGATCGGAGTAGCTGTAGCTGCATACGACCCAATTAAAAAGCAACCTTCGGATTTGGTTTTTGTATCTTCAAGAATCTTCATCCCTTCTACTGGCGCTGCCGAAAGACGACAAAAACGTGGACAGCGAAACTCTCTTCGTCATCGGGCAAATCGGCTGAAGTTCCTATGGAAACTTTTAGCAGAACGTAACCTTATGCTTTCGTATTCAGAGCAGGATGTGCCTGACCCCGCGAGACTCCGGTTTGAAGACGCTGTAGTAAGAGCAAATCCATATGAATTACGTCTGAAGGGGCTAAACGAGCAACTAACGCTTTCAGAGCTAGGATATGCCCTGTATCACATTGCTAATCACAGGGGATCTTCTTCCGTACGCACATTTCTCGATGAAGAGAAAAGCTCCGATGATAAGAAGCTTGAGGAACAACAAGCAATGACAGAGCAGCTGGCCAAGGAGAAGGGTATCTCCACGTTTATTGAAGTCCTTACTGCATTCAATACAAATGGCTTAATCGGATATCGCAATTCCGAATCAGTGAAGAGCAAGGGTGTTCCTGTCCCCACTCGTGATATCATTAGCAATGAAATCGATGTATTGCTACAAACGCAAAAACAATTTTATCAGGAAATTCTTTCTGATGAGTATTGTGACCGCATAGTCTCTGCAATTTTGTTTGAGAATGAAAAAATTGTTCCTGAAGCAGGCTGCTGCCCGTATTTTCCAGATGAGAAGAAGCTGCCGCGATGTCATTTCCTCAACGAAGAGCGACGTTTATGGGAGGCTATAAATAATGCCAGGATCAAAATGCCAATGCAAGAGGGCGCTGCCAAACGGTATCAGTCAGCATCCTTTTCTGATGAGCAACGTCATATTCTCTTTCATATAGCAAGATCCGGCACCGATATTACCCCGAAGCTTGTGCAGAAAGAGTTTCCGGCGTTGAAAACGAGCATCATTGTCCTGCAAGGGAAGGAGAAAGCAATCCAGAAAATTGCTGGATTCCGATTTAGGAGGCTTGAAGAAAAATCATTTTGGAAAAGGCTCAGCGAAGAGCAAAAGGATGATTTTTTCAGTGCTTGGACAAATACCCCCGATGACAAACGACTCTCCAAATACTTGATGAAGCATCTTCTTCTCACAGAAAATGAGGTTGTTGATGCATTGAAAACTGTATCTCTGATTGGCGATTACGGCCCGATTGGAAAAACTGCCACGCAATTGCTTATGAAGCATCTTGAAGATGGTTTGACCTATACCGAGGCGCTTGAAAGAGGTATGGAAACCGGTGAGTTTCAGGAACTCTCAGTATGGGAGCAGCAATCGTTGTTGCCATATTATGGACAAATTCTTACTGGATCAACACAGGCCTTGATGGGCAAATATTGGCATTCTGCATTCAAGGAGAAACGTGACAGTGAAGGGTTTTTCAAACCCAACACAAATTCAGATGAAGAGAAGTATGGACGGATTGCCAATCCCGTAGTTCATCAGACACTCAATGAATTACGTAAGCTCATGAATGAATTGATTACGATACTTGGTGCTAAGCCACAGGAAATCACTGTTGAGTTGGCAAGAGAGTTGAAGGTTGGAGCAGAGAAGCGTGAAGATATTATCAAACAACAGACGAAGCAAGAGAAGGAGGCTGTTCTAGCATACTCCAAGTATTGTGAGCCTAACAATCTCGATAAGCGATACATCGAGCGGTTTCGGCTATTAGAAGACCAGGCGTTTGTTTGCCCTTACTGCCTTGAGCATATCTCTGTTGCTGATATTGCGGCGGGAAGAGCTGATGTGGATCATATTTTCCCAAGGGATGATACTGCTGATAACTCTTACGGCAATAAGGTCGTTGCTCACCGTCAATGCAACGATATAAAGGGCAAGAGAACGCCCTATGCTGCTTTCTCCAATACATCTGCATGGGGTCCGATTATGCACTATCTTGACGAGACTCCCGGCATGTGGAGAAAACGGAGAAAATTTGAGACGAATGAGGAAGAATATGCAAAGTATCTTCAATCAAAAGGTTTTGTCTCTCGATTTGAATCGGACAATAGCTATATAGCGAAGGCTGCAAAAGAATACTTGCGATGCCTGTTCAATCCCAATAATGTGACAGCCGTTGGATCATTGAAAGGCATGGAGACGAGTATTCTCCGCAAAGCATGGAACCTTCAAGGAATTGATGACCTTCTGGGCAGCAGGCACTGGTCGAAGGATGCTGATACCTCCCCGACTATGAGGAAAAACCGCGATGACAACCGCCACCATGGACTGGATGCGATTGTTGCCCTCTACTGTTCCCGTTCCTTGGTACAAATGATCAACACGATGTCGGAGCAGGGTAAGCGTGCAGTAGAAATTGAAGCGATGATTCCCATCCCGGGGTATGCCTCGGAACCCAATCTATCATTTGAAGCCCAAAGAGAATTGTTCAGGAAGAAGATTCTGGAATTCATGGACCTTCATGCTTTTGTGAGCATGAAGACTGATAATGATGCAAATGGTGCTTTACTGAAAGATACCGTGTATTCGATTCTTGGTGCAGACACCCAAGGCGAAGACCTTGTGTTTGTAGTGAAGAAGAAGATCAAGGACATTGGGGTTAAGATTGGGGACTATGAGGAGGTTGCTTCGGCAATACGTGGACGCATTACCGATAAACAGCCGAAGTGGTACCCCATGGAAATGAAGGATAAAATTGAACAGTTACAATCTAAGAATGAAGCTGCTCTTCAGAAATACAAAGAGTCCTTGGTTCAGGCTGCAGCAGTACTGGAGGAAAGCAACAGGAAATTGATTGAGTCAGGTAAGAAGCCTATTCAGCTCTCCGAAAAGACAATCAGTAAGAAGGCATTGGAGTTGGTTGGCGGGTATTACTATTTGATTTCCAACAACAAGAGAACTAAAACTTTCGTGGTTAAAGAGCCCTCCAATGAAGTCAAGGGATTTGCGTTTGATACCGGATCTAACTTATGTCTCGACTTCTATCATGATGCACAGGGTAAGCTTTGCGGGGAGATCATTAGGAAAATTCAAGCAATGAATCCATCCTACAAGCCTGCATACATGAAGCAGGGGTACTCGTTATACGTGCGTCTTTATCAAGGTGATGTATGTGAGTTGAGAGCCTCGGATCTAACGGAAGCAGAGTCAAATTTGGCGAAGACCACACATGTGCGACTTCCTAATGCAAAACCAGGAAGAACCTTTGTGATAATTATTACATTCACTGAAATGGGTTCTGGGTATCAAATTTATTTTTCAAATTTAGCTAAATCAAAAAAGGGTCAAGATACCAGCTTTACCTTAACTACAATCAAAAACTATGACGTAAGGAAGGTCCAACTCAGTTCGGCAGGTTTGGTACGCTATGTCTCGCCTCTTTTGGTGGATAAGATTGAAAAGGATGAGGTGGCTTTATGTGGAGAGTGATTGACCTTGGTGGTACTGGTTATTACCTGCACACTGTGCATAACAAACTCATTGTTGAGAAAGATGGAGAAGAATCACTTATTCCGTTTGATGATATTCATTCGATTATTTGTCATGGAATAGGATTCAGGTATTCGGATAAATTTTTCAAATCTTGTCTGCATCACAAGGTACCGGTAACGTTCTGTGATGAGAAACATATTCCCTTGGGGATGTTGCTCCCTATGCTGCAGCATAAGGATACATCTCAAAGAATGGATATTCAGTTGAAGGCTTCGCTTCCTCGTAGGAAGCAAGCCTGGCAACAAATCATAACAGAGAAGCTGAAGAATCAAAGAGATTTTCTTCAGCATTTACAAATTCCAGGAGTAAAACGCTTAGATGTGTTGTCTCAGACTGTGCTATCAGGTGATAGCTCCAATAATGAAGCTCAGGGAGCAAGAGTGTATTTCGAATCCATTTATGGAACCAGCTTCTTCCGGTCAGATGAGGACAATGCAATCAATGGAAAACTGGACTATGGATATAGCATTCTCCGTTCTGCAGTTGCAAGGGCTGTGGTGGACACCGGATTGCTGCCATCCTGTGGAGTATTTCATTCAAGTCGAATAAACCCGTTTTGCTTGGTTGATGATTTGATGGAGCCTTTTCGCCCGATGGTGGATTCTTTGGTGCTTGCGATGTGTTCCAAGTATGGTGTCATCGAAGATCTGGAATCGCGAGAGAAGAAAGAGTTAATGCGAATAACAGCGAGAGAAGTGGTCTTTGAAGAGCAAGATGTAGAGTTTTCGTATGCGTTGCGTCTATATGTGCTCAGTTATCTTAGTTTTCTTTCACGTAATCGTGATGCTATTCAATTTCCGAAGTACCGATATGCTTGGGCCGTATAATGCTATGTGGGTTTTTGTAGGATTCGATGTTCCGACTCTCACGAAGCTCGATGTCAAGCGTGCAAATCGGTTTCGAAATGATTTGCTGGATATGGGATTCTCCCGGTTCCAGTTATCATTCTATACCTATTATGTGCCCTCTAAACAACGTGCTGAAACCTTGGCAAAACAGGTTGAACATAAAGTACCTCCAAATGGTAAGGTCTCAATTTTCTTTATAACAGATCGGCAGTTCGGGATGACCAGGACGTTCTATGCCGGTCAACAGGTAGAGAATGAGTGCCCTGAGCAGGGATTGCTTTTTGAATAAAAAAAGAGCTCCCAAAATAGGGAGCATTTTGCGACTTAAGTCTTATTAGAGATAATCGCTGGTTTTTGTTAAGATATAACCATCATAGAGTGACCTTTGCTCAAAGTCAAGGAAAATTGCTTTAATCACCTTGATTTAGTGCCTCAGAATCTCAGTTTTCTTCAGTTGGATGCTACACATTTTCTTTTCCCATTGGAATATATTCCAGTACTGGTCAATCTTAACAAAAATCAGCGGTCATCCCCAACACTCAAGAGCCGGAGCCGCGACCATCACATGGTCAATCTTAACAAAAATCAGCGGTCATCCCCAACCAGTTGCCTCCATGCCGTGAACGTGTCATTGGTCAATCTTAACAAAAATCAGCGGTCATCCCCAACATAGACAGACTCCAGTACAACCTCATCCTCGGTCAATCTTAACAAAAATCAGCGGTCATCCCCAACAAGCTGGTGGAGCATATAGACAAGGTGCTCGGTCAATCTTAACAAAAATCAGCGGTCATCCCCAACTAGGCGAAGTGACGAGTGAATATTGCAAGAGGTCAATCTTAACAAAAATCAGCGGTCATCCCCAACTGGCTTCCTTGCCCTTCTGTTCTATCTTGTGGTCAATCTTAACAAAAATCAGCGGTCATCCCCAACGCAATGCCCTCGATACGAGATCCTCAATATGGTCAATCTTAACAAAAATCAGCGGTCATCCCCAACGAAATCACGCGCTGTAATACCGTTAAAAAAGGTCAATCTTAACAAAAATCAGCGGTCATCCCCAACAGGAAGGATTGCATGAAACAATACATTGCAGGTCAATCTTAACAAAAATCAGCGGTCATCCCCAACTGAACTCATGTATGAATATGCACAAAGGCTGGTCAATCTTAACAAAAATCAGCGGTCATCCCCAACTGTTTTATCTACGGTAAAATAAACAGAAAAGGTCAATCTTAACAAAAATCAGCGGTCATCCCCAACCTCATTAGCTTTGTATGTCTCTTCCCTTGCGGTCAATCTTAACAAAAATCAGCGGTCATCCCCAACATACGGTGACACTTCCTCGCAAGCAATGGAGGTCAATCTTAACAAAAATCAGCGGTCATCCCCAACGTATATGGTTTGATTAAAAGTTTAAATGCAGGTCAATCTTAACAAAAATCAGCGGTCATCCCCAACAACGGCGAACTGGGTCAAGTACATGCTTCCGGTCAATCTTAACAAAAATCAGCGGTCATCCCCAACAAACATATCTTTCATCTACAGCACTCCCTTCGGTCAATCTTAACAAAAATCAGCGGTCATCCCCAACAGGTACAGGAACAACAGCTTTAGACTCGGTGGTCAATCTTAACAAAAATCAGCGGTCATCCCCAACGTGGATCATGAGTCTATTGCCAGTACAGGAGGTCAATCTTAACAAAAATCAGCGGTCATCCCCAACCGGAACACCCGATTGATGATCCATTCGTTGGGTCAATCTTAACAAAAATCAGCGGTCATCCCCAACTGGGCGGTCAATGCCAATCTCTCTCATATGGGTCAATCTTAACAAAAATCAGCGGTCATCCCCAACGAATTTCGAAGTTTTCAGTACCTATTAACAGGTCAATCTTAACAAAAATCAGCGGTCATCCCCAACATAACTAATCATTGTTATACCTCCCGTGATGGTCAATCTTAACAAAAATCAGCGGTCATCCCCAACGATTTGTACTTGCGAATGAAAGGTGTTGACGGTCAATCTTAACAAAAATCAGCGGTCATCCCCAACCGTCGATCTTGTCTGCCACCGGCTTGAGATGGTCAATCTTAACAAAAATCAGCGGTCATCCCCAACAGTATCCTACACAAGTGTTTGACGCTCTCAGGTCAATCTTAACAAAAATCAGCGGTCATCCCCAACTCATCCGTATCTGAGAGATTTGATACAATCGGTCAATCTTAACAAAAATCAGCGGTCATCCCCAACGACAAGGGAGAGAGCAGGGAAGTCAGCAAGGGTCAATCTTAACAAAAATCAGCGGTCATCCCCAACAAAGAGCCAATGGGATGCAGGGGGGCTGTCGGTCAATCTTAACAAAAATCAGCGGTCATCCCCAACATTTTCCTTGTCCGTATACACGACATCGGCGGTCAATCTTAACAAAAATCAGCGGTCATCCCCAACGAGTTTCCTTCCTCGTCAGCGTCGAACATGGGTCAATCTTAACAAAAATCAGCGGTCATCCCCAACACGTCTGCTGGCGTTGGATATGGGATTTGTGGTCAATCTTAACAAAAATCAGCGGTCATCCCCAACCTAGGCGGTAGCCCGACTATAGCGAAAGTAGGTCAATCTTAACAAAAATCAGCGGTCATCCCCAACAAACCAAACTCAGCATCCAACGTTCTATAGGGTCAATCTTAACAAAAATCAGCGGTCATCCCCAACAATCAATCGTGTATAATCGGAGGTAGGATTGGTCAATCTTAACAAAAATCAGCGGTCATCCCCAACAAGCCACACGACTGATGGCAGACAAGGAAGGGTCAATCTTAACAAAAATCAGCGGTCATCCCCAACCCACCGAGACGGGCAATCCCTTCGACGTGGGGTCAATCTTAACAAAAATCAGCGGTCATCCCCAACCGCAAGTAAGAGCGGCTGGTAGGCCGGAATGGTCAATCTTAACAAAAATCAGCGGTCATCCCCAACCTTGAGGGCTGTCCTGGCCTCCGAAAGCTCGGTCAATCTTAACAAAAATCAGCGGTCATCCCCAACGGCATAACAGGAAGGGCATCCACTATGGATGGTCAATCTTAACAAAAATCAGCGGTCATCCCCAACTGGCGTGCTTCGCGTCAATCGGTGCGGCAAGGTCAATCTTAACAAAAATCAGCGGTCATCCCCAACGATGTTGTTGATCTCCACACGGCCATTTCTGGTCTATCTTAACAAAAATCAGCGGTCATCCCCAACGGGGTATATAACCCTCCAGACATCTGGGTAGGTCTATCTTAACAAAATTCAGCGGCAAATTTTTATTGCCAGATATTCACTAATAAACAGAAATGGCTGCTACACCATTGTAACAGCCATTGGAGAAATCAGCATTGTTTTTCTTTTACTTCTGCTTGATATGTGCCAGGAACTCCTCAAATCCATCACCACCTTCCTGCGGTTCATACTCCACCAAAGGATAGTGCTCCATGACAAAGTCTATGTCCTTGTCCCCCCTTCCTGAAAGGTTGACTAAAATGACCTCATCCTTACTCATTTTCTGAGCCAGCTTAATGGCATGGGCTACTGCATGGCTGGATTCAAGAGCCGGGATAATGCCCTCCATCCTGCTCAAACCATAGAAAGCTTCTACCGCCTCTCGGTCGGTAGCACTATCGTATATAACGCGGCCAATGCTGTGCAGGTAGCTGTGTTGTGGTCCAACACCCGGGTAATCGAGACCACTGGCAATTGAATAGACCGGCAAGGCTTCTCCCTTTTCGTCCTGGAGGAGCAGACTCTTGAATCCATGTAGAATGCCAACACTACCCTTGGTGATGGTTGCTGCATGATCGGGAGTGTCCAAGCCTCTTCCGGCCGGTTCAACCCCATAGAGCTTGACCAGTTTGTCATCGAGGAAGGCACTGAAAATGCCCATGGCATTTGAACCTCCGCCGACACAAGCCACGATTGCATCAGGGAGGGAGCCGGTCATCTCCTGAATCTGCTTTCTTGCTTCTATGCCAACCACACTTTGGAAATCACGGACCATCATGGGGAAGGGATGGGGACCAACTACCGAGCCGATGCAGTAAATCTGGGTTACAGGGTCTTGGAGATAGGCTTCAAAGGCTGCATCAACGGCATCCTTGAGCGTTTTGGTCCCTCTGGTTACCTCGACTACGGTAGCACCGAGGATTTTCATCCGGCTTACATTTGGAGCCTCTTTCTTAATGTCAACCGCTCCCATGTAAATGTCACACTCCAGACCCATCAATGCAGCGGCGGTGGCGAGTGCAACACCGTGTTGACCGGCGCCTGTCTCAGCAATTACTTTTTTCTTGCCCAGTTTTTTGGCGAGCAGCACCTCTCCGATGCAGTGGTTGATCTTATGGGCTCCGGTATGGTTCAGGTCTTCCCGCTTAAGGTAAATCTGAGCTCCACCAACTGCATCGGACAGACGCTTCGCATGGTAGACCGGCGAAGGGCGGCCGACATAGTGTTTTTGGAGGTCTGAGAGTTCATTCAGGAATGCCGGGTCTTGGACTATCTGCTCATAGGCTTGGGTGATCTCGTCCATAACTGCTTGCAATTGGGGAGGGATATACGAACCTCCAAACTCTCCGAAGCGTCCTTCCTTGGTGGGAAGATTGGTTGTGTTTATTTCTTTAGTAAGTGCGTTCTGCATAGGGTACTCCTTCTTGGGTTCCGATGTTACTATAGGTAGAAACATTGTGTCAACAAAAAACCACAATAAAGTTTCTATAAAAAGAAACATTTTTCATGTTGTCTATAAAACACCCAAAAAAGAATACAGGATTGCTCGAATCCTTGTGTACTTTTCAAATTTTTCGAAAAAAAACCCACAGAATATACTAATCCTGTGGGCTTGCTCCTGAAGATGTAAGGGAATTTAGATTCCCAAAGACTTTCTCAGGGCGGCTGCATCGCGTACGCCAACGGCCTTATTCACTACCTTGCCGTCCTTGTAGAACAGAAGGGTGGGGATGGACTGTACACCAAACGTGCCTGCCAGTTCGCCTTCCTCGTCTACGTTGACCTTCACAATCTTTGCCTGATCGGCAGTGATTTCCTTGTCCAATTGCTCGAGAATGGTTCCCTGCATGCGACACGGTCCACACCAAGCGGCCCAGAAATCGACAACTACGGGTACGGTGCTCTTCAAAACTTCAGCTTCATATGTGCTCTTATTAACATGTTTAATCATTCTGTGCTCCTCTTTACTGTATACTATACAGGTGAATTCTTATATCGTATAGATACATTACTACTTTTATTTGCTAACGGCAACTACTTGGGAGTACTTTTTTATGTATCCAGTGATCGATCTGCATTGTGACACCATCTATGAGCTGGAGTATCAGAAAGAAGGCTCCTTGGCAGAAAACAAGGGTCATACCTCGCTTCGCTGGATGGACAAGGCGGGAAAAGTAACCACCTGTTTTGCCCTATTTGTTGATACAAAGCAATGCGTTTCTGCTTGGCATCAGGCCCAAGCTTTACATGAGCGCTTCCTTCGTGAAATGCGTCTCAACCAGGATAGGATCATACCGGTTTCTCAAGCAGTTGAACTTGCCACTAGCTTCAAGCATGGGGCGATACTCAGCTGCGAGGAGCTGCAGATTCTGGAAGGAAAGCTGGATCGTATCCAAACACTCTCCTCCTGGGGGGTGCGTCTTGCAACCCTGACATGGAATTATGAGAACGACTTGGGTTTCCCTCACCATCAGAGGGGAGGCTTGAAGTCCTTTGGGTTTGCAGCAGTAGAGGCCCTGGAACAAAACAATATTCTCGTGGATGTCTCCCACCTCAACGACGATGGATTTTTTGATGTCGCATCGGTTGCTCGGAAGCCCCTTATTGCAAGTCACTCAAATTGCCGGTATATAACCAATCACAGCCGGAACCTCAGCGACCGGATGATCCGCACCATCGCCGAAAGCGGTGGGGTGATAGGGCTGAATTTCTGCCCCTCCTTTCTCTCCGAGGACTGGCACTCCAGCAGCCTCGAGGCCATGGTGCGTCATGCTCTCCATCTGAAGAAGGTTGGGGGGAGCTCAGTATTGGCATTGGGTACCGATTACGATGGCATTACCGGTGAGCTTGCCATACCGCATTATGACAGCTTGCCTTTGTTGTGGCAGGCTTTGGAACATAGTGGATTCACTGCTTCAGAATTGGAAGGACTTTGGTCGGAAAATGCCCTTAGAGTCCTTTGCGGAGACGCTTAAGTAGTACCTTATCCTCAGCACTGACCAGCAGGGACTCAACGCACTTCTGGATGGCTTTGCGCCGAACAGGTTCCTGGAGTCTTCCTGTTTGGAGATAGGGTAGGGTTTCCTCACGGTTCTTGCAGAAGGCTGAGGCATAGGCCCAACCTAGGGCCATGACCACATAGTAGTGGGGATTGGTAACCGTGGCGAGCTCTCTGAGCGTTTCGTTGATGTGAGAATCATCGAGGTAGTAATACATCAAGGCAACAATACCCAGCCGTTGGTCATACGGATTGCTTTCTTTGAGCAAGGAAAGCAAATATGGATACAACGAAGGTTCTGCTGTCAAATGTGATAGACAGCCGCTGAGGTTGTCATTGGTTGCCCAACTCTCATTGAACTGTCTGAGCTTGTTAAGGTAGGAAAAAGCGCTTTGCCCCTCCAACTTGAGCAAGCCAAAGAGCGAATAGCTGATTTGGATCTCCTCGTAGGAGGGATCGGTATAGGTGAAGAAATCATCAAGTGCCTTGATGCCTTCGGTTTTGAAAAGTTCTTTGACCAGCTTCTGGATCATGGGTGTCCGTACCCCATAGATGGGTCTATCGGATACCTTGAGTTTCTCACTGAAGGCACGATACGATGGCTCAGCCATCTCGCTGAGCCTTCGTCGTAATTCGTTCTGGTTCAAAGACCCATGCGCTTGATGAAGCGCATCAAATTGTCCATGGTCTTTTCCATATCGTGGGGAGCACGAGGTTTGGCAGCCTTGAAGTCGATGGCCAGACGGTTGATCGAGAAGATTGCACTCACCCCTTCATTGTATGCGCCTTCAACATCGTCTCCGATGTCACCGACGATGGCAACTACCGGTACATTGACTTTCTTTGCCCGCCTTGCAACCCCGATAACAACCTTGCCCCTGAGGCTCTGCCCGTCAATCTTGCCCTCACCGGTAAGTACCAGGTCGGCTTTGGTTAGGAGTTTGTCGAAGTTTACGGTCTCCAGTACTGTCTCGATGCCCATCTGCAACTGACTGCCGAAGAAGGCTGCCATGCCGCCGCCCATGCCGCCGGCAGCACCGCTGCCTGCAATAGCCTGCACGTCGATTTTGCAGTCCCGCTCGATAACCTTTGCAAGCTTCTGCATATTGGCATCAAGAATCTTGACCATTTCGGGGGTGGCTCCCTTTTGCGGTCCAAAAATGTGGGCTGCCCCGGTAGGTCCGTAATACGGATTGTCGATATCACACATGGTTGTGATGGTTACATTCTTAAGAGCAGGGTCCAAAGAAGAGGTGTCGATGCTCTCGACCTTGCCAAGCGTCCCTCCGGTGGGAACAAAGGCTTTTCCGTCCTTGTCACGGAAGACAACGCCGCAGGCGGCTGCTGCTCCACATCCACCATCGTTGGTGGCACTGCCACCAAGACCCACAATAATGGTCGTGCAACCAGTCTTTGCCGCGTCAAGAATCAACTCGCCGACTCCGTAGGTGGTGGTGAGATCAGGATGGAGTTCATCGCCAACCAAAGGAAGACCTGCACAGGCCGCCATCTCTACAACTGCGGTGGTTTTCTTGATCACCCCGTAAAAACTTTCCATGGGAAATGCATAAGGGCCTTGGACGGTAAGACTTCTTCTTTCGCCTCCGAGAGCTTGCAGGAACGCGTCGACACTACCTTCTCCACCATCGGCTACAGGAATACTGGTGACCTGGGCGTCAGGATAGTGTTGCTTGATAGCTCTGTCCATGATGGAACAGATTTGTTCGGAACTCATGGTTCCTTTGAAGGAATCGGGGATTAATAGGATGTTCTTCATCGCGGGCTCCTCACTGATGTGGGGGCCGAAGCCCCCGTAGTATCAGTATATTACAGCAAAATGAGGGAGAAAAGCCAGATGAAAATGATACTGGCCAAACCTTGCAGCAAGGTGACCATGGTTTGCGTCTTATATCCATCCTCAGGCTTCAGTTTTCCGAAGTTGGTTACCACCCAGAAATAGCTGTCATTTGCATGGGATACCGTCATGGAGCCGGCTCCGATCGCCATGACTGTCAAAACGGCTGCCATAGGGCTGGCAAGACCGAGGGCGGTCATCATCGACGAACTTTCAGCAATACTGCCCATAATACCTGCAGTGGTGGTAATGGCGACTGTCGAAGAACCTTGGGCCGTCTTCAAGATGGCTGAAATCAGGAAGGGGAAGAAAATACCGACTGCAGCCAGAACCGAGGCATGTTCCTGCATGAACGCTACAAAGCCTGCACTTGCGATGACTTTTCCCAATACGCCGCCGGCTGCGGTTATGAACAGGATGGGACCGACAACCTTCAGGGTATCGGTAGTCATGGTATTGAAGTACTTCATCTCACTGCGTTGAATGAGTAGCAGGATGCCGAACAACAAGCCGATGGTCAAAGCTATGATCGGTGTTCCTGTAAAGGAAAACAGGCTGGCAAGAGCGCCTTTCCATTTCAAAGCAGCTGAAAGCGAACCGAGGGCCATGGCGAGAATCGGCATGAGAATCGGGGCGAGGGAGAGGAATCCATTGGGAAGGTCCCCAAAACTCTTCAGCAGCGTGTCGTAATCGACCCCTTCTTCCTCTTCTCCCAAATCTTCTCCGCTCTTTATTTTCTTGCCGATATAGTTGGCATAAAAATAGGCGACCACCAACGAAGGAATGGAGCAGAGCGTACCGATGACTATTACCATAAAGAGATTGTCACCGATGCCTAAGGTTCCTGCGGCGGCAATCGGGCCCGGGGTAGGTGGAATGAGTACATGACTGGTGTAAAGACCGGCAGAGAGGGCAACGGTCATTGCAACGGACGAGAACTGGGTCTTTTTGCGAAGGGCTTTTCGGATAGGGTCGAGAATGACAAAACCACTGTCGCAGAATACGGGAATGGAGACAACCCAGCCCATGATTTCCATGGCAAGTTGGGGGTGTTTGCGGCCTACCAGCCGAACCACCATTTCAGCAAGCTTCAGTGCAGCCCCCGTCTTCTCCAATATGGTGCCGATCAGGGCTCCAAGGATAATGACGATACCGATGCTGCTGAAAATTCCACTGAAGCCTGAACCTATGACACCAGGAATATCTTTTAAGGGCAGTCCGATGAAAATGGCAAGCAGCAGGGAGACTCCCATCAAGGCGAGGAACGGGTGGACGTTCCACCTCGAGATGGCAACGATCATAATAGCAATGGCGATTACAAAGGTGATAATCAACGCTATTCCAGACATGTACAACCTCCTCATGGTTTTTATCCAGTATATCACCCAAAGGCATAATGAGAAGGGTTAATGTCTTGGTTTTTTTAGTGCTTACAGAAGAGGTTTGAAAAGAGCACGTACACAGCAAAGAGCTGCAACCAGCCGATATGCATCAGAAAAGAACAAAACACTGTCTGTCCAAAGTACTGTGCTAAAGCATTCTGAACGCTGGAATGGAATTGCCTTTGTCTTTGAGGTAGTAATCCATGAACTGGAGAACCGCCGCATTGGTGGTTTCCATACAGGAGAAAGGATCCACCGTTCCCGTACCCAATAAACCGGCAAGGAAAGGGGAAACAAGAGGGAGATCGGTGAAATTCAGATGCCCGGAACCCTCCACCACCAGCTGGAACGACTTTGAAGCATTTGCATGCATCAGCATATTGGCATATTCCAAGCCCATTGCTTTCCCATCCTGGTAATGCTTCTCGTTGAACAGGTTCAATATCGGTTTTGGATATGGCACGTTGGTAAGCACTTCCTTGCCGTTCTCAAACCCAATAATTTCGCCCATCAACGTACCATCAAGTACGATTACTGCATCGATTGCATCGTCTTGGCGACCGATCCAGGCTGCTGTTGCCCCACCCATCGAGTGCCCAAGCACCCCGATGCGTTCACTATCTATTTGATGGAAGAGATCCTTGGAAGTTGGTGATGCAACCTGCTGTCGGATTTGATCCAGCACAAACGCCATGTCAGCGCTTCGCAAAGCCATCCATTCTTCTTGGATGTGATACAGCTCCTCGCCTTGGATAGTCCCATTTTCCACTTGCATGGCAGTGTTGATGAATCCCCTATCTCCGAGAATTGTTGTTCCATCAGCCTCTTTGGTCATAAAGGCTTGATGGGTATGATCGATGCTTGCCACGATATAGCCGTTGCTTGCCAGTTCCATGAACGTGGAGTGGTTGCTCATACGAAAGCCGAAAGCACCATGGGAAAAAACAATCAAGGGGAAACGACCCTCGAGAGCCCCAGTATTGTCTCCCCCTTGGGCAAGCGGATACCAAAACTGTACCGTCACCTTGCGTCGGTCCTCTTCTACGGTGAAACCGTCTTGTCGGCTTGCATCTGTCCAGGTAAATACCGTCGTACCGACGCTATGGCTCCCAGTAGGTTTGAGTTGTGCATACCCGGGGAACACCAGAGGCGGTATCATTACCAGGACAACAAGGGCAATACTGCCGATGAGCCTACGAACCGCCTTGCTTTTTATAGAGTCAATAGGTGCTTTTTTTCTGAGTAATGATACGATTCCAATCAAAGCCTTGATTCCCAGCAGCAGAGTCAGGGCATACCATTTCATTCCCCAATCGATGATCCCTGCAACGCAAAGTATCAGAAAGACCACAAGGAGAATAATCCTTGTAAACGATGATTCGCGTCTATCGAATCCCTTTTTCTTTGCGAAGCGGGCAAACAATGCCACTTCCACGGTACACAAGCCAATAAAAATACCGATAGCCATCATCAAAGCTCCCTTGATCAAGTCGTATGTTGGGCCGCGAATGCTCGTTGCGCTTCACCTAGCATTGTTTCCGCCTCACCTGGTTCCAAGTGGACGAATTTGGAGGCAAGCATTGCTGCAATGCCATGAGTAAAAATGAACATTTTCATATAGAACCGTTTCGCAGAATCAAAGCTGATGCCCATAGTAGAAGAGAGCGTTTGTGCAACCTCAAGATTCTCTGGATCATCGTACATGTCGGCAAAGCCGTGTAGATCCATCACCTCGGACATGAACAGGAGGCGGAACAGATTACTTTCATTTCGGGCGAAATTGATATAGCACTCGCCAAGTTTTCTAAAGGAATCGCCCCCTTGCATCGCCTCTGCGGCATAGCGATCGAAATATTTGCCTGCGTAGGCATGGAAGACTTTCTTCAACTCCTCCATACTTGCGAAGCGGCTGAAAATGGGTTGTGTCGAACATCCTAGCATGGAAGCTAGGCTGCGGGCGTTCACGTTCTCGTAACCGTGCTCCCTGGTGATGTGGAACGTGGCTTCGAGTATCATCTCCTTGGTGATTTTCTGTTTTGGTGCCATGGTTTGTACCTCATCCATGATTAAAATCGATTGTTATATAACATAAGTAATATTATTGTGCAAACGTGTCAATCGGTTAGGTGCATACTTCGTTTTTTTTGGAGAAGAATAGGGTTGGTATCAGTGCTTCCAGAAGTGTTTTGAGAAGAGGACATATACGGTAAAGAGTTCCAATCGGCCGACGAGCATCAGAAAGGAACAGAACCATTTGATCCAGGAAGGAAGGAATGCGAAATTCCCGGTGGGACCAACTTCACCAAAGCCGATACCGATATTGCCCAAACAGAGGAAGGAAGCTGAAAAACTAGTTATCAGATCAGCTCCGCTTAGTGAAATTACCACTGCCCCAACCACACCGGTGAGTATGTACACACCAAAAAACGTAGCAATGGAAACCAGCAAATCCTCTCGGAAGGTGGTTTGCCCAACTCGTACTTGGAAGACTCCCCTTGGGTGGATTCTCTGTTTGAGTTGTGCCCTTCCCATTTTAATGAGTGCCACGATGCGGATGACCTTCACGCCGCCTCCGGCTGAACCTGCCGACCCTCCAATGAAGAAGAGCAGAAAGAGCAGGGCTTGGGAAAACGCAGGCCAATGAACATAATTGGCGGTAGCAAAACCGGTGGTGGTAAGAATGGATGCTGTCTGAAATGCGCTGTAGCGAAGTGATTCGAAAAATGAGCCATAGGTACTGGAAAACGAGAGCTGAAGCGCTGCAAACACAGAAACAAACGCCCATATACCGAGGTAGACCCTCAGTTCCCCATCTTTGAATACCGATGAGATTTTTCCGCTGAGTGCCTTGTAATAGAGAGCGAAGTTTGCTCCGCTGACCAGCATGAAAAAAGTGACCACGATATCAACATACGCACTGCCGAATGCCCCGATGGAGGAATTCTTTACACAGAATCCTGCTGCAGCCATGGTGGAAAACGTAACAGTTATGGCATCATACCAGTTGAGCCCACCGAATACGAGCAGGATAGTCTGCAGAAAGGAGAACCCGATGTAGATGGACCAGAGGATGATTGCTGTATTTTTGATTTTCGGTGTGAGTTTGTCTTTGGTAGGACCTACCGACTCTGCTCCGACCAGCAGCGAGCCGCTGACACCCAACGCAGGAAGCAACGCCACAAAAAGTACGACGATTCCCATGCCGCCAAGCCAGTTGGTCTGCGACCGCCAGAACAGGATTGACTTGGGAAGACTCTCGATCTCAGGCAAAACAGTTGCCCCGGTTGTGGTGAAACCGCTCATGATTTCAAAATAAGCACTGCTATAATCGACATATGCGCCGCTTGCAGCCAACGGGATGGCAGAGAACGCAGTCGCAATTACCCAAGTCAGGGTAACGACCAGATAGCCGTCACGGGCATACATTGTCTTGGTTTTAGGTTTGCCGATGAGAATCAGGGTAATCGAACAGAAAATGGCGATCCCCAGGTATGCAATGAGAAACCCACGCATTGCATCGGCTTCCTGGTACCTGAAAGACAGGGCAGTTGGGATGAGCATGAGAAAGCCGATGAAGAGTTCGATGAACGCAAGCAGACGAAGGTCAAGTTTCCAGTTTATCATATGCTGTTACCCGAAGAGCTTTTGTATGAAGTCGGAGGAGTCCCGCATGACTGCCACCAAGGCGGTGTCCCCTTCCTTGAGGGTGGTTAATCCGGTTGGGATAATGCTTTTCCCTTGGTGGTCGGTAACACCGGCAACAATGGCCTTCTTACGCATATTGATATCCTTCAACTGCTTGTTGCAGACCATGTTCTCTGCATGGATGACAAACTCATACACTTCCAACTGACCGTTGAACAAAGAATGGATGCTGGTGACATTGGTACCCCTGAGATAGCGAAGCAATGACTCCACCGTGGTATCAGTGGTGGAAATGACCACGTCGATATCGAGGTAGCTTGCCATACGTGTATAGTTGTTGTTTTGCTTGATCAAAGCGATCGAGCGTTCCACCCCTATGCGTTTTGCATAACTGGCTGTGATTATGTTTAATTCATCATTGTCGGTTAGTGCCACAAGCAGGTCGTAGGAGCCTAACTGCTCCTCAGCCATAATATCCTCATCGGTAATGTCGGCCTTGATGACCAGTATCTCACGAAAACGCTCGCTGAAAGCTCTGCAGACTTCTGCATCCTGGTCGACTACAGCCACTTTGGAGCGCATGGCGGGACTCATGCGGTTAAGCAGGGCCCGTGTTATTTTGCTTGCTCCGACCAAGACCATGTTGCTCGGCCGCTTTTGCAGCTGTCCCACGGTTTTAAGGATATCGGTGACCTCTTCCGAGTTGGCGACGATTGAAAGGGTGTCCTGTGCCTGAATGGTCGTATTGCCTGAAGGCACGATTACCAAACCCCTGCGATTAATCGAAGCTATGACAAATTCAGCTTGCAGCTTGTTTCTCATCTCCATGACGGTTGAACCGACATAGGAGCTGAAAGGCTCAATGTAGAAGTTGTACAGCAGCAGTTTGGAATTGGTAAAACCCAATACATTGCCGTTGACTCCCTGTTCGATAGTATTGTAGATGGATTTGGCAGTTTCTGCATTGGGGTTGACGATGTAATCGATACCCAACAGCCCTTCTTTCAGACCGTCAACGCCGGTATAAATCAGTGAGCGGATAGCTGCAACTGTTTTTACATGGGGATAGGTCGAGGAGACCAGACCGCAGGAGACCAGGTTGATCTCGTCGCTGTTGGTTACTGCAATGAAAGCCTCAGCGTGTTCCACGTCGGCTTCCATCAGTTTTGCAATATCGGTGCCGTTGCCTAGTATGCCAAGACAATCTTGTTTGGAAACAGCGCTTTCAATTCGCTCATGGGAACTGTCGATGATAACCACATCCTTTCCATCAACGATCAGCTGCTTTGCCAAACCCAACCCGCGTCTACCTGCTCCCAGGATAATTACCTTCTTGCTCGTATCCAGCTCCTTGCTTTCCCAACTCCTGGGAAACTGTGATGCTAATCAATGATGATACCAGAACCTGCCTAAAAGCAAAAGACCTCGTATTTTACAAAATTTACTGAAAGCTATTTCATTATAAAGCATAATCATAGGAAATACCTAGGATTAATTTCTAGTTCTAGTTGACAAGATTTTCCATTTCTCCTATAGTTGGTAAGAAATTCGACGCAGGGTGGAGCAGTTGGCAGCTCGTCGGGCTCATAACCCGAAGGTCGTAGGTCCGAGTCCTACCCCTGCTAAATAGTTGGCTGATGAATGGACTGTTGAATGTACAAAGGTACACAGCAGGACGGTGATTCCTGATTCTCCCAAGCTTTTGGGCAACTTGTTAAGGTGACAATGGTCACATGGCGGGTTGCCTTCCTTTTTTTATAAGGGGGTCCCCCTCTTTGACACTCCCCAACTATTTCGATATAATATCAGATTATGGACGAAAACACACCTGTGCTTGAGCTGGCAGTGGATGCCAAGCACAACCTCTCTGTATATGCCTATTCCTACCACATGGACATGCGCCTCACGATATCACTGGAGAACGATGATTCGGTGTTCTCTTCCGTCCACATTCACCCAATATATTGCCCGTTTACCGGCAAACGAGTGGGTAAAAGTAGTGAGGATGTTGAGTCTCTGATACAAGGTATTTCCTTGAAGGGTCCCAACGGGAAACTGCTTCTGAGCTGCTGCAAGCTTGAAGGATCACACTTGGTTCTGTACAAAGGTGACCAGAAAGCATCCCTCACCCTTAGCTATGATATGATTACCGGCAAGAAACACCAATAACTTTAGCTTTGTTCCAGCGACAACACTATCCTTGCAATCTTTGTTCCATACAGTATGATGAAAGAAAAGCCATCAGGTAAGGAGCCTCTTTTGCCGCTTAAGCATCGTTGTATCGGAATTTTTACTGCCAGCCTGGACGATGAGTATCAGTCCACGCTGTGGCATGCCCTGGAGCAGGAAGCCAAGAAGCGCAATCTGGGTACCATCTCCTTCATCGGTTCGCGTCTGGGATCCCCGATTGCCAGTGAGGCTTCCTCAAACCTTGCGTATCATATGGCTGGGTCCCAGAATGTAGACGGACTGATTATCATTGCCTCGTCCCTGGCAACATTTTTCACCACGGTTGACCTGAATAAGTTTTTTGCTCCCTGGTCGGATCTTCCCCGGGTGTCGATCGGGATGCGAATGCAGGGAATGAGCGATATCACCGTCGAAGGGGAGGAAGGTATTGCCTCTTTGGTGGAACATTTGATCAGGGTGCACCACCGCAGCCAATTCGCCATTCTCAAAGGACCTGAAACGCACGAAGAGTCGATACGCAGGCTGAGTGCCTGCAAAGAAGTGCTTAAAGCCAATGCCATCGAGATCGATGAAGACATGATCAGGCCCGGAACCTTCACCGATGTGGCGGGCAGGGATGCTGTTCGGTATTTGGTGGACAACCATTTGCCGTTCGACAGCCTTATCTGCCTGAATGACTGGATGGCACAAGGAGCCTTGGAAGAACTTTCAGCATTGGGAATCCGGGTGCCCGACGAGGTGTCGGTCATCGGCTTTGATGGGTTGGATCCTTCCCGGTATACCTTGCCGCCTCTGACTACTGTCGTTCAGCCCCTCTATGAGATGGGAGTGATGGCCATCGATGTCCTGGATCGCATTATGGCAGGCGGGCAAGAGGAGCACATTACCCTTGCTTGCACAGCGGTGATCAGGGAATCATGCGGCTGCAATCCCCATGTCAGCTATACTCCGGGATTGCATGAACTGCCAAGCTACGCAACAGCCCAAGAACGAAATGCCGTTCAGGATCTGCTGCGCTTGATGCGTCTGGGCGACTATCATCAAATGATTTTCAGACTCAACAGGGCCTTGGATGCCACCGCAAGCGAAAGCGGCTCGATGCACCGTTGGAACGAGTACCTTTCAGTGATTGAGTACAAATCGAATGTGGAAAGTGACCTTAGTGCAAAGACACAGGCAATGCTCATGGGAGCAGCCCGTGCCTTGGTTGGAGATAAAATCGGACGCTTCCAAGCAGCAAAACGTGTGGCGGTGGAATGTTCTTTCGATTCCCTGCGTAAAGTAAGTGCAATGCTCAGCGGCACCTTCGAACTTGAGCAGTTGATGGTCAACCTCAAGCAAAGCTTGCACTTGTTCGGCATTCATGAGGGGTATTTGGTACGGTTTCTTGGTCGTTCCCAACAGGTTCAGCTGATGATGACCGTTCAGGATCTCGACAAATCGGAAGCCTTCAACTCAGCCTTTGCTGCATTGGAAATCCTTCCTCCGGTCCTTGGCAAGCAGTGGAAGCAGCATCGCTGGGTCCTCCTGCCGCTTGTCTATATGGATGAGCCGCTAGGCTATCTCCTTGTTCCCTTCGGCATGGTAATGCCCGCGCTCTATGATGTACTACAGGAACAGGTTTCCAGTACGCTCAAAGGCTCGCTGCTGCTCACCCAGATCCGCAAGCATGAGAAGAATCTGGAGGAGCAGGTGAAACTCAGGACCCAGGACCTGCTCTCAGAGATTCGTCGCAGGACCGAGCTTGAGCAGGAAGTGATGGAGATTTCAACCAAGACCATGGAGCGAATCGGCCAGGACTTGCACGACGACTTGTGCCAGTACCTTCTGGGAATTTCCTTGCTCGCTTCTTCTGCCAGGCAACGACTCAACCACAAGGAAGGACCTATTGCCGAAGAGCTGGAGAGCATCAGCAAGCACTTGAATGAGGCGATAACCAAAATCAAGACGATAAGCCGCGGCCTGATGCCGCTGGACCTCGAACCGTCCAGTTTCCAGAAGCGGCTTGAGGCCTTGGTTGCGGACAGTCTGCGGTATGCCGAGGTGGAGATAGATGTGAATGTCGATCCCGCGTTCCATATCCAGGATGCCAACCGGGAGCTCAATCTCTTCCGTATCGTACAAGAAGCGCTTACCAATGCCATCAAGCACTCCCATGCAAGCCATATAGAAATCTCATCGTCCAAATCCGAGAACAAGCAAGGAGAATCCATGCTGTGCCTTACTGTCAGCGATGACGGAACCGGATTGCCCAAGAAACTGCAAAAGCGTGGACTTGGCTTGAGGATCATGCGTAACCGTGCAGTCATGGCCGATGCTGAGCTTTCCATACAAAGCAGTGAGGAAGGTACAATTGTGAGCGTACAACTCAAGGAGACGCATGTATGAACCATACCGTTCGATTCCTCTTGGTGGATGACCACCCCCTGTTCAGGCAAGGTCTGGCCAGCGTTATTGAGAATGTCCGCCGTTACAAGGTTACTGCCGAGGCGACTACCATCGCCCAAGCGCTCTCCTTATTGGAATCCATCACGGTGGATGTAGCCTTGGTTGACATTTCGTTGCAACAGGAGAACGGACTGGAGCTGGTAAAGACGTTGAAATCCACACACCCGGAGATTTCCTCAATCGTAGTATCGATGTACGATGAAATCATTTATGCCTCCAGTGCCCTGAAGGCCGGGGCGAAGGGGTATGTGATGAAGCAGGAGGCGGCTTCATCACTGCTCGATGCGATCGAGCACGTGCTCAAGGGAAAAATCTACTTATCCAAGGATATGCGCGAGCGGATGCTGGATACCATGTTGCTGCAGGACTCGCGGGAGGAAATCGACCCCGTCAAACTGCTCAGCATCAGGGAGATGGAAGTCCTGCGTTTGTTGGGGCAGGGTTTTGGCGTTTCCGAGATTGCCCAAAACCTCAATCTATCGGTCAAGACAATCAATGTATACCGTGATAATATCCGCCACAAGTTGTCCATCGGCGACGCTGGCTCGTTGCGTAGGTTTGCAATCCAATGGGTGAAAAGCAATGAACGTTGAGTCAGCCTAGGACAAATGTCCTAGCCTAAGTCAAGACAAACACCTAGTGTCATTCTCGCAAAACCTCTTCTAGTATGATGGTTGTGGGAAGCTCTGTTCAGTACAAGCGTTGTACGAAAGCGGGGTAACCTACATCGGAATCGTTCATATGTCTTGGACATATACAATGTAAGGAGGAATCTGTATGAAACGGAACATGCGTATCGTCGTCAGTTTGCTGCTGGTCGCCTGCATGAGTCTCTCTCTGTTCGCCGCCGGCCAGAGTGAAGCCGCAAAGGCCCCTGCTAGAAAGGTCATCAATCTTTGGACCTTCACCGATGAAGTCCCCAAGATGCTCGAGAAATTCAAGGCTCTCAATCCTGATTTCGATTATGAAATCAACACCACAATCGTCGCCACCACCGACGGTGCCTATCAGCCGGCTCTTGACCAGGCTTTGGCATCTGGTGGAGACAATGCTCCCGACCTCTACTGTGCAGAGGCAGCATTCGTTCTGAAGTACACCAAGGGTGATGCCGCTCAATACGCAGCTCCCTACAAGTCCTTGGGCATTGATGTAGACAAGAAGCTCAAGGATGCCGATATCGCTCCGTATACCGTTGATATCGGATCCAACAGCAAGGGTGAACTGGTTGGCTTGGGCTATCAGGCAACCGGCGGCGCTTTCATTTATCGCCGTTCACTTGCCAAGGCTACTTGGGGAACCGATGATCCTGCAGTAATCAAGACCAAGATAGGGCCGGGTTGGGAGAAGTTCTTCCAGGCTGCAGCCGACTTGAACAAGAAAGGCTATGCAATCATGAGCGGTGACGGAGACATCTGGCACGCCATCGAAGGCTCCTCCCCGAAGGGATGGATTATCGACGGCAAGCTCTTCATCGACAAGACCCGTGAGGATTTCCTTGACATCGCAAAGATGATTGTTGACAACGGATACAGCAACCAGACCCGTGACTGGGAAGATGGTTGGTTTGCCGACATGAAAGATGCCGGTGCCAAGAAGGTGTTCGGTTTCTTCGGTCCCGCATGGCTCATCAACTACGTCATGGCTGGCAACAGCGGTGGAACCAAGCCCGGCGAAGGCACCTTTGGTGACTGGGCCGTGTGCGAACCTCCCGTAGGATTCTTCTGGGGCGGCACGTGGGTTATTGCAAACAACAACAGCCCTGTTAAGGAAGCAGTTGGAAAGATCATCGAATGGATCACCCTCGACACCTCCGAGACCGGTCTTCAGTATCTGTGGGCCAACGGCACCCTCAACGGGCCCGGCGGAACCAAGGATACCGTTGCTTCCGGTACTGTCATGAGCAAGAGTGACGGAGCCGTAGCATTCCTCGGTGGTCAGAATATGTTTGACGTATTCGTACCCGCCGGCGCTTTTGCTACCGGTAAGAACAAGACCCAGTATGATGAAACCATCAACCAGTACTGGCGTGATCAGGTTCGTTCCTACGCTGCAGGAAACAAGACTCGCTCTGAAGCAATTGCTGAGTTCAAGAAGCTGGTTTCCGACAACCTCGCTATCAGCGCCCTGTAAGGGGAACGTTGACTTCCAGGTGCGGGCTTTCCAGCCTGCACCTGGATTCTTCTGCCATGCAGCATTGCTCGGATGGAAATTCTCGATTCATGCTCGCTTCGATGTACGCTCTGACACTTACTGGAGGACAACACCATGCGCAAGAAAGGCATCAACTATGCAAAGTATGGGTATTACTTTTCCATCCCATTTGTGCTTGCCTATCTAATTTTCTCGCTTTATCCGATCATCTATACGACCTTTATCGGATTCACCGACCTACGAGGTCTTGGCCGGACAGACATTAAGATTCTTGCTGATCCCTTTGAGAACTTCAAATTGATTCTGAGCAACGATACATTCAAGAAATCAGTAGCGAATACGTTCGTCATTTGGATTATGAACTTCATTCCCCAAATTTTGTTAGCTTTGCTTCTTACGGCCTGGTTCACCAGCCGTCGTTTCAAAGTCAAGGGACAAGGCCTGTTCAAAGTGCTGATTTATATGCCCAACATCATCACCGCTGCCACCATTGCCATTTTGTTCAACTCCATGTTCGCCTTTCCGATAGGTCCGATCAATGACCTGTTGGTCAAGCTCGGATTTCTGGACGAACCGAAATATTTCCATATGCAGGTTTGGACCTCCAAAGGTGTTGTTGCCTTTATCCAGTTCTGGATGTGGTATGGAAACTCCATGATTGTACTCATTGCAGGAGTGCTCGGGATTGACCCAACCCTCTTTGAGGCTGCCGAGGTGGATGGTGCCACCCCGACCCAGATTTTCTTCAGGATTACACTTCCCCGATTGAAAACCATTCTGCTGTACGTCCTGATCACCAGTATGGTCGGCGGACTTCAGATGTACGATATCCCCAAGCTCTACCTATGGGGAGGACCGGACAACTCTACTCTCACGGCAAACCTCTTCATCCACAACCAAGCATTCAGCGGCAGTTATCTCTACAATCGTGCAGCAGCTGCAAGCATGCTGATGTTCCTGATCATTGTCGTTCTCTCCATTGCCATGTTCTATCTCATGCGCGACAGAGGCGAGCAAAAATTGCGAAGACAGGAACGGGCTTTGAAACGAGCCTTGAAGCGGGAGGCATCAGT
Organism: Sphaerochaeta globosa str. Buddy; assembly: GCF_000190435.1. Taxonomy (NCBI): domain Bacteria; kingdom Pseudomonadati; phylum Spirochaetota; class Spirochaetia; order Spirochaetales; family Sphaerochaetaceae; genus Sphaerochaeta; species Sphaerochaeta globosa. Next base: position 2,346,036 of record NC_015152.1, on the reverse strand, counting down.
ATGAAAAGCTTGAAAGCATCAACCAATATTACCAAGACAATTATTTATATCGTATGTATATTTCTCTCAGTTCTGAGCATCTTCCCATTCTGGACCATGTTCGTGAATGCTACCAGAAGTACCTATCAGATCCAGCAGGACTCTGTCGCCTTGTTTCCTTCCACCTATCTGCTCAGCAACTGGAAGATTCTCAATGGCAAGACGTTCAATGCAGCAGTCGGCTTCATGAACTCAATGCTGGTCAGCAGCGGAGCCACACTGTGCGCCGTCTACTTCTCCAGCCTGACTGCCTATGCCCTGGTTGCCTATGTCTGGAAACTGCGCCAGCCGTTCTTTACCTTTATTCTAGCCGTCATGATGATTCCCGCCCAGATTACAGGCGTAGGTTTTTATCAGATGATGTATCGCATTGGTTGGGTCAACAGCCTCTGGCCGTTGATTCTTCCTTCGATTGCCGCGCCTGCAATGGTCTTCTTCATGCGTCAGTACCTCATGGCGACGCTGTCGCTTGATATTGTCAATTCGGCTCGTATCGATGGGGCAGGGGAGTTTTTCACTTTCAACCGCATTATTCTGCCGATTATGAAGCCTGCAATGGCAACACAAGCAATTTTTACGTTTGTCACAAACTGGAACAACTTGTTCATTCCGACGATTATCCTGACCCGAAGAGAAAAGTACACCATGCCGATCATGGTCAGTCTGCTTCGTGGTGATATTTATAAAACCGAATACGGTTCGGTGTATCTGGGCTTGGCCCTTACGGTATTACCGCTCTTCATTGTCTACTTCCTGCTCAGCAAATACATCATTGCTGGTGTTGCACTAGGAGCACTGAAAGAGTAGGAACCTCTCGACCGAAACAAGGAGTACGGATGTATGCAACAGAATAGGGAACGGGCGGAACAGCTCTTGCACAGCATGACCATCGAGGAAAAGGTGGCCCAGCTAGTGTCTGCCTGGTTGGAAATACAGGAGGATGGTTCTTTTTCTATCCGTGAATATGGACATAAAGACCATCGTAACGGCAATTTGTATCAGGAAGTGCTGGGAAAGGGCATCGGCCAGCTTACCAGGCCTTTTGGGACTATGGCCAATGATCCGCATAAGCAAGCCAAAGCCATCAATAAACTCCAACACTATTTGGTCACAGAGACTCGCCTGAAAATTCCAGCCATGTTGCACGAGGAGTGCTTGACCGGGGCGATGGTCAAGGGTGCTACGATTTTTCCCTCAGCGTTGAACTATGGCTCTACTTGGGACCCTGCCTTGATCGGCCGGGCGGCCTCGGCCATCGGTGATGAGCTCAGGAGTTTGGGCATTCATCAGGGACTTGCTCCGGTACTGGATGTTGCCCGCGATGCACGTTGGGGCCGCTTGGAGGAGACCTTCGGTGAAGACCCCTATCTTTGCGGTGTGATGGGTATCGGCTACGTGAAGGGTCTGCAAGGGGCAAAACAGTCGCCGCTCGCAACCCTGAAACACTTTGTCGGCCACTCGTTCAGTGAAGGCGCACGCAACCATGCACCGGTCCATTGTGGAATGCGGGAGATCCGCAATACCTTCGCCCTTCCTTTTGAAATGGTTGTGCGCAACGCCCATCCCGCTGCCGTCATGCCAGCCTACCACGACATTGATGGCATTCCCTGTACCAGCAACCACAGCTTGGTCACCGACCTTTTAAAGAAGCAGTGGGGTTTTGACGGCCTGATAGTGGCCGATTATGAAGCAATTGTGCAGCTGGTCAATGACCATCAAGTAGCAAACGATATGGCCGAAGCCGCCGCTTTGGCGTTCAATGCAGGCATGGATATCGAGCTTCCTGGATTCACTGTCTTCAAGGAAGGACTCATTGAGGCTCTGTATCGTGGCTTGGTGACCGATGAAGCCCTGGACCAGTCGGTTCTCAAGATACTGCAAGAGAAGCTGCGCCTGGGCTTGTTTGAGAATCCCTATATCCGTGAGGAAGCAATAGACCTAGGATCGGAAAAGAACCACATCCTTGCCAGGGAAGTGGCTGAGAAGTCGCTGGTTCTTCTTAAGAATGATGGTACGTTGCCCTTGAAAAAAGGGTTGAAGGTTGCACTCATCGGTGCTTTGGCCGACCATCCCTATGCAATGTTCGGCGGGTATGCGCCGCCGGTGCACCTGCAAGGTTCCCATGGACCTGAGGAGACGGTTCCTGTGTTGGCTAAGACCATAAAGACAGCCTTGCAGGACGTACTTGGAAACGAACAGGTACTTTTTGAGCCCGGGTGTATGCTGTATGAGAGCAACGTTGAACGCGCAGTATTTTTCCCCGGCGATGTCCAGGAAGGGCAGGGGACGCAGGTTCATGAACTGAGCAGCGATGTCAGCAGGATTAAACTGGCCTGTGAGGCAAGCCGCAAGGCCGATGTTACCGTTCTTGTAGTCGGCGATCTGGCTGGTTTGTTTGGCCAAGGAACAGTGGGTGAGGGCTCTGATGCCGCAAGTTTCACTCTTCCGGGGGTGCAGGAACAGTTGATGCAAGAGGTTCTGCAAACGGGAAAACCCGTAGTGGTCGTCCTTGTCAGCGGAAGACCCTATACCTTGGACAAAGCGGTGACCGATGCACGTGCCATTCTCTGCACCTGGCTTCCAGGAGAGGGAGGGGGTGAGGCGATAGCCAGAACGTTGGTCGGTTTGAATAATCCCAGCGGAAAAACACCGCTTTCCTTCCCCAAATCGGTAGGCTCGATGCCGTATTTCTACAACCATACCAAGAAGGCTGGAGGCCTACCTGTCCAAAAGCAGTTTGGAACGCTGTATCCCTTCGGACACGGACTGTCCTATACCAGCTTTACTTGGTCGGACTTTCAGGTTGAACAAAGCCAGATTACCAATACTGGTGAATTCAAGATTAGTCTGCAGGTGCAGAACAGCGGTACTGTTGCAGGTGATGAAGTGGTTGAGCTTTACATCCACGACAAGGTTGCTTCACTCGTCCGTCCGGTAAAGGAATTGAAGGCGTTTGCACGAGTGAGTCTCAAACCGGGGGAGAAGAAGAAAGTGGTGTTCTCCCTGCCTGCAGAATTGTTCTCGTTTATCGGAGAGCGGATGGAACGAGTGCTTGAAAGCGGAAGCTATGAACTCTTTGTTGGTAAAAGTTGTGACGATATTGTATTTACGAACGAGCTCTCAATTCTTGGGGAGGACAAAGTGCTTTCCAATTCCTGGCGCTGTCTTTCCTCTTCCTCGATAGTTTCTCTGTCCTGATTCTCCTTTTTGTTTCCTGTATTTACCTCCACGTTTGGCAACTTGTCTGATAGGTCACGCGATCAGGCAGGTTGCCTCTTTTCTTGGGTGGTCGACAACCTTGCATTTTAGAATGGGTGGACTATGATAGGAGGTGGGTATTGGAGGAGCCGACTACAATGATACGAAAAGCACACTTTGCAGGGTCTTGGTATCCCGCTGATAAACAGACGCTCAGGGCTTTGATCAACGAATCGATTGAGGTTGTCCTCAAGAATACCACCTATCAACACTGTCCCTATCGATTTGCCGTTCTTCCCCATGCAGGACTTTTCTACTCCAAGGCAGGCATCGCCCCATTTTTCGCTGCCGACCTTTCCAACGTACAGCGTCTGGTTGTCCTTGCCCCGAGCCACTATGCAAACCTAAGCCAGGATGCTTTGGTCAGCGCCCCTCTGGATGGCATTGAGACACCGCTGGGAATGCTCGAGAGCCAGAATCTTAGTAGTGCCCAAGCCAAGTATTTCTCGGCAATCCAGAGTGAACACGCCTTGGAGATGGTCCTCCCCTATATTGCCAGTCTTTCTCGGCCGCCTACGGTCACCTTGGCCTTGGTCAGCCACTTCTCCCAGCCGCAAGCGGTGAAGACCATCGCAGATGCACTGGTTGCCGAACTGGGAGAGCAAGAGATACAAGCTGGCAGGACTGCCCTTATTGCCAGTAGTGATTTCACCCATTATGGACCGCGCTTCGGCTATACCCCCTACCAAAGCGGGGCTCCCTTGAAGGTCAGGGAAGATGACCTGGCCCTTTCCCACCTGCTCTGCGAAGGACGGATCGAAGAGGCTTTTGCCTTTTGCTCTTCAAAAAGAAGCACCGTATGCGGTTATGCTCCCGCTATGGTGGTCAGCTATATCGCACATCACAACCAGAGCCGGGGGTGGGTTGCCGATTACTACACATCCTTGGATATAAGTTCTTCGCCGGATGCCAATTTTGTCGCCTATTCGACGATTTTGTGGAGGTGATGCATGGAAAGCATGGTGCAGAAAACACTGCTTGAACTCGCCCGCGAGGCAATCCAAAGTGCATTACTGAGTGAAGCGACACCGCTTGCCGATAGGCTGAAGGACGAAAACCGAATACCCTATACGCTTGAAATGGGTTTGTTTGTGACCCTGAAGACAAAAGGTGGGGCATTGAGGGGATGCATCGGCAATTTATGGGGTAGAGGCCCTCTCTATCAGGAAGTGCCTTCCCTGGCTCTCCAGGCTGCATTCAGTGATCCCCGCTTCCATCCGGTTGCCAAGGATGAGCTTGCTTCGCTGTGTATTGATATCTCGCTACTGAGCAGCATGCAAAGTATTGATGATTGGTCTGCCATCCGCCTTGGAAGGGACGGGGTGCTGTTGACTCACGGTTATCACCGTTCCGTGTTCCTTCCGCAAGTGGCGACCGAACAGGGGTGGGATTTACCGACCCTCTTGAGCAACCTCTCCACCAAGGCAGGTCTCTGGCCGAATGCCTATCAGGATGCAGCGTGCCACTTTGAGGTATTCCAGGCGGAGGTGTTCGGTGAGCCTACGTTGTGACTTTTGCTATCATCGATGTTCCCTTATAGAAGGACAGAGCGGCATCTGTTCGGTCAGGGCGGTAGAGGGGGGCAGGTTGGTTACTAAAGGGTATGGCCAGCTTGTCGCCTTAGCCGTGGACCCGGTTGAGAAGAAACCGCTGTATCACTTCCTTCCCGGCAGCAAGACCCTGTCACTGGCGATGTTTGGGTGCAACCTTGGCTGCGAGTTCTGTCAGAATTATACCATCAGTCAGCATGAGTACGTGCAGAGCCAACAGGCCGAGACCTTTGAAGCCTCGGACTTGGTCGGTCTTGCCTTGGAACGCAAATGCCCCTCGATCAGCTTCACCTATAGCGAACCGTTGGTATGGCAGGACTATATGATCGAGGTTGCAAAGCTGGCAAAACAGAAAGGTCTTGCCACCATTATGGTGACCAATGGAACCTTCAGCGAGCAAGCCCTGGCAAGGATATCTGATCATATCGATGCCTACAACATCGACCTCAAAGGTGATGAAGCTTTTTACCGTCGACTCTGCAAAGGCAGCGCCAAGCCTGTTTTGGATGCGATCGAGTACCTTGTAGCCAAGTTTTTGCACGTGGAAGTTACCACCATGGTTATGCAAGGGCAGCATGACAAGGCTCAGATGCTCGGGCTGTCCGATCAGCTTGCCAAGCGCAAGGTGCAGGTCTGGCACCTGAGTCGCTACTTCCCCCGATACCTGTGTACCGACAGTGCAACAAGCGAATCCTATCTTGCGGGGATGGTTTCGATGCTCTCTTGTTCGGGGATTCCTTATGTGTATGCCGGCAATTCCGAACAGAAACAGGCCACCTATTGCCCACAGTGTCATACCCTGCTGGTATCGGACAGACGCTATAGCCCGATTCATTGTGACAAGGCCTTGCTCGCAGGCAAATGCAGTACGTGCGGTCATGCAATCTACGGTCGTTGGCCATCCTGACATACACAACCATTTTCTGCTACACTCGACTTTTCGAGGAGTGAGTGGTGGTTAAACTGAGTAATGTTACTGTGGCCTATGGGGATCGTTTCATCCTCAAGGATGCAGATTTCCTGATAAAAAGTGGAGATAGAATCGGGCTTGTAGGCCCCAACGGTGCCGGAAAAACGACGCTTTTGCGCGTGTTGGCTTCAGAGGAACATGCCGATAGCGGCCAAGCACTCATCGACAGCGGGACCGTCATCGGATATTTCAGCCAGAATGTGGGCGAAATGCAAGGTCGTAGCGCTCTCATGGAGGTTATTGCCGGTTCGGGCTCGGTCTATGAGATCGGGTTGGAACTTGAAGCTTTGGAGCATCGCATGGCTGATACCAGCCAAGTTTTCAGCGATGCTGACATGGATCGCTATGGTCACTTGCAGACTGAATTCCTGGCTCGCGACGGGTATGATTTGACCCAACGCAGTGAAGAGATTCTCACCGGGTTGGGCATAGGGCCCGACCGCTTTCATGAACCGGTTGAGCATTTCAGCGGTGGTTGGAAAATGCGTATCGCCTTGGCAAAGATTCTTGCCCTGAATCCCGATGTGCTCTTGATGGACGAACCCACCAACCACTTGGATTTGGAGTCAATCATCTATCTCGAGTCTTGGCTTTCCAGCTTCAAGGGCGATGTGGTGATGACCAGTCACGACCGCCAATTCATGACCCGTATCTGCTTCCGTACTGTTGAAGTGGCAAACGGCCAGGTGACCAGTTACAGTGGCGACTATGATTTCTACATCCGAGAACGGGAGATACGGCGGCAGCAGTTGATTGCTACCTTCAACCGGCAGCAGGCAAGGTTTGCCAAGGATGAGGAGTTCATCGCAAAGTTTGCCGCCCGTGCCAGTCATGCATCCTTGGTGCAGTCGCGCATCAAGGCACTGGAGAAGATCGAGCGGATCACCCTTCCCCCTGAATCGAAAATCATGCAAGTTCAATTCACCCCCTGTACACGAAGTGGAGATCAGGTGGTGGTCATGAAAGATTTGACCAAGCGCTGGCCCATGGCACAGGGTGGTCAGCATACTGTGTTTGAGAATATCAGCGCAACAGTCATGCGTGGCAACAAGATTGCACTGACCGGCATAAACGGGGCGGGAAAGTCGACCCTGTTGAAAGTCATCGTCGGACTCACCCAGCCCACAAGCGGAGAGGCAAGCCTGGGAGCGAGTGTGAATCTGGGGTACTTCAGTCAATACTCATCCGATGTCCTGGATCCAAATAAGACTATCTTTGAGGAAGTTTCCGAACGCGTTCCGATGTCCACCATTCCCATCATCCGTTCGATGCTTGGATCGTTTCTCTTCAGCGGCGATGATGTCGACAAAAAGATCGGGAATCTCAGCGGTGGTGAGAAGAGCAGGGTGATGCTTGCCTGCATGCTCGCCCTTCCGGTCAATTTCCTGGTGCTGGACGAGCCGACCAACCATTTGGACATCCAAAGCCGTGAGGTCCTGCTGGATGCGCTTTCACGTTTTGAAGGAACACTGATGATCGTCAGCCATGACCGATACTTTCTCAAGCACCTGGCCAATCGTGTGTTCGAATTGGACAAAGCGGTGCTCAATATCTATGAAGGTGATTATGCCTACTATCTGCACAAGTCGGGCAGGGAGTAGAGAAGGAGGATAGTGTGGAACAAGACTATGTAAACAAAGCGATGGAGCTTCGCAGCAAGGGGTACAACTGCGCCCAGTCGGTGGCCTGCGTATTTGCCGATGAGGTGGGGATGAGTGAACAGACGCTCTTTTCCCTGATGGAAGGATTCGGCGGGGGGATGGGTGCTCACCAGGGGACGTGCGGGGCGGTAAGCGGTGCTGTTGCCATCGTCAGCATGGTGACCAGCAAAGGCAGTGTTCAAGGTGGGACGAAAAGCCTTACTTACGCACGAACGGCGGCCATTGTTTCCGAGTTTTTTCAGAAGAACGGTAGTTCAGTATGCAAGGAAATCCTGGGTGACGAAACCGGTGTCGTGTTGCGTTCTTGTGATGGATGTGTAGAAGATTCTGTACGTATGGTGCATAAATTGTTGCAAAAAGTGAAGGAAGCGGATAGATAAAAGCTTTAGTACAACATACTTGGCAATTTGGTGCAGATTTTGTTGCATATGTACTTGCATAAGTATGCATATTTGGCTATCGTACGCCTATGCAGACAGTCCAACAACGTGTTGCCATCCTCCTCGGAAGTGAGAACGACCTAAGCCTGGTACAGGCGGCGATCAGCACTCTAAAAGAACTGGATATTCCCCATTCTGTACGAATCCTTTCAGCACACCGCCTTGGTGATGAAGCCTGCCGGTTTGCCAGCAATGCAAGAGCCGAAGGGTTCGGGGTCCTCATAGCGGCTGCAGGAAAAGCAGCCCACCTTGCAGGCACCCTGGCAAGCAGAACCCTTCTGCCGGTTATCGGACTTCCCCTGTCCACCTCCCTCGGAGGCCTCGATGCCTTGTTTTCAACAGTCCAAATGCCCAGTGGGTATCCGGTGGCCACGGTAGCCATAGATGGGGCCGCCAATGCGGCCTTGCTTGCGGCCCAAATACTGGCCTTGTCCGACTGTGACCTGCTTACGCGGCTCGAAGAGAGAAGAAAGGCAGGCCAAGAGGCTGTGCGCGAAGCCGATAGTCGAATTGCGAAGAGCTTTATGTAGATAAGGCTCTTTTTTTATTGCAACAGGGGGAAGCGATGCAAAAGCTAGCCATGCTCTATGAAGGAAAAGCGAAACGGGTGTATGAAACTGACCAGAAGGGTGTCTATATTGTTTCATACAAAGATGATGCTACAGCGTTCAACGGTAAGAAAAAAGGCTCGATCCTGGGCAAGGGAGCGATCAACAACCAAGTTACCAATCATCTGATGCAGCTGCTTTCCAAGGAAGGGATTCCCACCCACTTTGTGGCTCAGCTTTCCGAGACGGAGACGGCGGTCAAGGCTGTGCGAATCGTACCACTGGAGGTTATTGTTCGCAGCATCGCTGCAGGCTCACTGTCCGAGCGGTTGGGCCTTAAAGAGGGAACCAAGCTGGCAAGCACCGTCATAGAATTCTGCTACAAGCGTGATGACCTGAACGACCCGTTGGTAAACAACAGCCATATCAAGGCCCTCGGCCTTGCCACTGAGCAGCAGCTTGAGCTCATCACCAAATACAGCCTCAAAATCAATGACATACTCTCGGCCTACCTGGTGGAAGTCGGCATAGCCTTGATTGATTTCAAGCTGGAGTTTGGTATCACATCTGAGGGAGAGCTGGTACTCGCCGACGAGATCAGCAGTGATACCTGCCGTTTCTGGGATATCAAGACCGGAAAAAAACTGGATAAGGATCGGTTCCGCCGAGACCTCGGGGATGTGGAAGAGGCGTATCACGAAGTGATGCAGCGTCTTTTGGGGAGAGCCTGATCATGGCTGCCATCAAGGAGGCCTGCGGCTTGTTCGGCATCAGTTCAGCACACAAGGAACCGATAGGCTTTGCCTGCCATTATGGCCTGTATGCCCTGCAGCATCGCGGTCAGGAGGGGTGCGGTATTGCCCTGAATACCGAGGGGGAGCTCTCGGTGCACAAGGACTTGGGTCTGGTCAACGAGGTGTTTCCCCGAGCCTTGAGCGTTGACGAGGAACACACCCGGATGGCGATCGCCCACACCCGGTACGGAACGAGTGGCGAACGCTCACGTGAGAATGTACAGCCTTTGCTGTTCCGCCATCATATGGGCAGTATGGCAATTGCTCACAATGGCAACTTGACCAACGATGCGGCCCTTCGCTGTCGATTCGAAAAAGAAGGGTGTTTGTTTCATACCACCAGTGATACCGAGGTGATTGCCTATCTGATCTGCAAGCATCGTCTGGCAACAGGCGATATCCATAAGGCGATCGAACTGGCGATGGATGAGCTTGAAGGAGCCTATTCGCTCTTGATTATGACTTCATCCCTTTTGATCGCTGTACGTGATCCAAACGGTTTTCGGCCGTTGTGTCTGGGAAAGCTGGACGATGGCTACGTGTTTGCCAGTGAAAGCTGTGCCTTGGATGCGGTAGGGGCGGTTTTTGTCCGTGACCTTCAGCCTGGTGAACTATGTATTGTCGATAAGGCTGACCAGAGTTTGACCAGTTCCCTTGTGCATTGCAATGCGATAAAGAGTAGCCTATGCGTCTTTGAGTTGATTTACTTTGCACGGCCCGACAGCGTCATCGACACCATCAGCGTCCATCAGGCACGCATCAGAAGCGGCTCGTTTTTGGCCCTTGAACACCCCTGCCAAGCCGATGTGGTCATCGGGGTTCCCGATAGCGGCATCGATGCTGCTATCGGCTACTCCCGGCAGTCGGGTATTCCCTACGGTATCGGCTTCATCAAGAACAAGTACATCGGAAGGACCTTCATCCAACCCAAGGCCGGGGATAGGGAGAGCGGGGTGCGCATCAAGCTCAACCCGATTGCCTCCACGGTTCGCGGTAAGCGCGTGGTGCTTATCGACGACTCCATCGTCAGGGGGACTACCAGTAAGCGAATCGTCCGCCTGCTCAGGGAGGCGGGAGCCAAAGAGGTGCATCTGCGCTCATCTGCTCCTCCCTTTCTCCATCCCTGTTACTATGGGACGGATATCGATTCGCGCAAGGACCTGTTTGCCTGCAAGTATGACCATCAGCAAATGATGGACATACTGGATGTCGATTCACTGGGCTTTTTGCTACCCGAGCAGGTTGTCAAACTCAGCGACCATCAGGGCATCGGATTTTGCAGCGCCTGTTTCACCGGCGTCTATCCTACTGCAGTACCCAAAGGAGCGAGCAATGCATAATGAGAGTTTCAGCAATCGGTATGAACAGGCTGGTGTGGATATCAGGCGCGGCTATGAAGCGGTCGAGTTGATGAAAAAACATGTAGCCTCCACCTTCACCAAGGGTGTCCTCTCCGATTTGGGCGGCTTCGGCGGTTTGTTCGAGCTCGATTTGAGCCAGACTCCCCATCCCGTACTGGTTTGCGGTACCGATGGGGTGGGCACCAAGCTCAAGCTTGCCTTCGCCCTCGACAAACATGACACCATCGGTATCGATTGTGTGGCGATGAGCGTCAACGATGTCATCTGCTGCGGGGCAAAGCCACAGGTATTCCTGGATTACATCGCCTTGGGCCGGCTTGAGCCGACCAAGGTGGAGCAGATTGTCAAAGGTGTTGCCCAAGGGTGCAAACAGGCGGACTGCGCCCTCATCGGAGGAGAGACCGCCGAAATGCCCGGCCTGTATCAGCAAGGTGAATATGATCTGGCAGGCTTTTGTACCGCGGTGGTGGAGAAGACCAAAATCTTCAACAATGCAAGTATCGTCGAAGGGGACGTTTTGGTTGCACTGCCCTCCAGCGGGTTGCATTCCAACGGCTTCTCCTTGGTACGTCAGATTTTCAATCTGGATGCCAAATCTGAGAACCTGTCGATATTCTACCCGGAACTAGGGAAAACCTTGGGCGATGAGTTGCTCACTCCCACCCGCATCTATGTCAAGGATGTGCTCTCTCTTGCTCGAAGCATCACCATCAAGGGGGCCTCGCATATCACCGGGGGAGGGTTCTTTGAGAATATACCCCGTGCCCTTCCTGCCGGCCTTGGGGCCAGGATACGCAAAAACGATGTGCGGGTCCTCCCCGTATTCTCCCTGTTGCAACGCCAAGGCGCAGTCGATGAACGGGACATGTTCAACACCTTCAACATGGGGGTCGGCATGGTCCTTATTGTGAATAAGGAAGAGGCATTGCAAGCCCTGGGCATGGTGGATGGCTCGTATATACTGGGTGAGGTCGTGGCAAGCGACAAGGAATTGGAGCTTTTATGATTCGTATTGCAGTGCTGGTCAGCGGTGGGGGAACCAATCTGCAAGCCCTTCTGGACGCCCAAGAAAAGAACGAACTTTCGTGTGGGAGCATCGTCCTGGTGGTAAGCGACCGTCAGGCCTCGGCCTTGAAGCGGGTGGAGAATAGGGGGGTGAGTGCTGTCCTGTTGGATAGGTCGGCCTTGGGAAAGAAGGCGTTTGAAACACAGTTGCTCGCCTTGCTTGTGCAGAAAAATATTGACCTGGTCGTGTTGGCCGGCTTTTTAACCATCCTTTCCAGTGAGGTGATCGCCCGCTATCCAAAGCGAATCATCAACATCCATCCCTCCCTGATACCCAGCTTTTGCGGAAAAGGGTATTATGGGTTGCGTGTCCATCAGGCAGCCCTCGAGCGTGGGGTGAAGATAAGCGGAGCTACGGTGCACCTTGTCGATGAGGTTGCCGATGGCGGTCCGATTCTCGCCCAGCAAGCGATTGATGTCCTGGACGATGACACTCCAGATTCTCTGGGACAACGAATTTTAGAGCAGGTGGAGTGGAAGCTGCTTCCAAAGACAGTAGCCTCCTACTGCCGATGTATGGAGAAAAGCATGGATTTAGAGCAAAGGCTGTCATCGATTCGGTACCCGGGCAGAGGCATTGTGTGCGGCTTGAATGAACAAGGCAATGCCATAATCGCCTATTTCATCACAGCCCGCAGCCTTCACAGCAAGAATCGTTGTCTGGTGGTCGAAGGCGAGACTGTACGCACCAAAGCTTTGGATGAAAGCTTGCTCGTCGATCCTTCGCTGATCATCTATCGGGCGATGGACAGGCAAGGCAGTGCTGTCGTTGTGGCCAACGGCGACCAGAGTGATACAATTCTCGAAGGTTTAGGGAGGGGAATCACCATGCAGGCATCGCTTGCAAGCCGCACCTTTGAACCGGATGAGCCCAACTTCACCCCCCGCATCAGCGCTCTCTTCCATCTTGGTACCGACCCTTCGTATACGCTCTCCATTCTCAGAAGGGCTGGCGATGGCAGTTGCGACCGCTCCTACTACTCACATTCTGCTTGCAGCAAGGGGCAAGCGCACCTGATACATACCTATGAAGGGGATGGCAATCCACTTCCCAGCTTTCAGGGGGAACCCCCACTTGTACGCATCAAGGGTAATGCCGGGGAGTTTGCAGACCATCTGTGGTCCCTGTTGGACAAGGAATACCGGGTCTGTGTATGCGTCAAGGAAATCGATTTGACAAGCAATGCAACAAATCTTGTGATCAGGCAAGGAGCGAGTAATGGACTGTATTGAACTGAAGTATGGCTGTAATCCCAACCAGCAGATGGCAAGCATCTCTATGCATGAGGGCAAGCTTCCTTTGACTGTGCTCAATGGCAAGGTGGGGTACATCAATTTACTCGATGCCCTCAACGGCTGGCAGTTGGTCAATTCCCTTTCGAAGGCAACCGGCCTTGCAAGCGCCGCTTCCTTCAAACATGTCAGTCCCGCCGGAGCGGCGGTAGGTCTTCCCCTCAACGAGGGAGAACGGCTCATGTATTTCATCTCAGAGAAGACCACTCTCAGCGAGCTTGCCACCGCCTATGTGAGGGCGCGTGGAGCCGACCGTATGTCAAGCTTCGGGGATTTTATCAGCCTCAGTGGTGAATGCGACCTGTCTACCGCCCAGATTATCAAAAGCGAGGTCTCCGACGGTGTCATCGCTCCTTCCTACAGCAAGGAAGCCCTGGAGGTGTTGAAGAAGAAGAAAGGCGGTTCCTACACCATCCTGCAAATAGATCCGGCGTATGAGCCTCCGCTGTTGGAAGAACGCTCTGTGTTCGGCATTACCTTCAAGCAGATGCGAAACACCCAGGTGCTTGATAGGTCGGTCCTCACGCCGATTGTCACAATCAATACAACACTCAGTGCAGAGGCCCAGCTGGATTTGCTGGTTGCTCTCAATACGCTGAAGTATACCCAATCGAACTCGGTTTGCTATGCAAAACGCGGTCAGACGATCGGGGTGGGGGCCGGTCAGCAGTCCAGGATTCACTGCACGCGCCTTGCCGGTGATAAGGCCGATCTGTGGCACCTCAGACAGAGTGAATCCGTACTTTCTCTTCCCTTTCTGCCGCAGCTGAGCCGCAATGACAAGGATAACGCTGTTGAGTTGTTCCTTCGTTCAGAGATGCAGCAATGCCAGCGTTTTTTGAGCAGGGAAGTACAACCTCTGCATGAGGATGTAAAGCGGGCTTTTCTTTCTGAAGTGCACAACGTAAGTCTTGCAAGCGATGCCTTCTTCCCGTTCAGGGACAATATCGATCGTGCTTTCCAAAGCGGTGTCTCCTACATCGTGCAAAGCGGGGGGTCTCTCAGGGACGACGAGGTTATCCAAGCGTGCGATGCGTACGGCATGGTTATGATCACCAACGGCATTCGCCTCTTCCACCACTGATATGCGCATCCTCATCATCGGGGGCGGCGGCCGTGAACACGCATTGGCAAAGGCTCTCAAGAGATCGAAGCAAGCGATTGAGTTGTTTGCAATCGGCAGGAATGCCGGTATGCAGGCATTGTGCACCATGGCCCCCCTTGCACTCTCAGATCCCCCTGCGTTAGTCGACTATGCCCGCACGAAGGCTATCGACTTGGTGGTCATCGGGCCCGATGAACCGTTGGTATGCGGTCTTGCGGATGTGTTTCGGGCATGCCATATTCCCTGTTTCGGCCCATCCAAGGAAGCGGCAAGGTTGGAAGGCAGCAAGTCGTTTGCCAAAGCTTTCATGCAACGCCATCAGATTCCTACTCCTTCCTACCAAGTTTTCACCGACTATAGAGAGGCTGTTACCTATCTCCAGCGCTGTCCGGTTCCTGTGGTGGTGAAAGCCGACGGTCTTGCCCTCGGCAAAGGCGTGGTTATTGCCTTCGACAGGGAGACTGCCTGTGAGGCCGTACAGCAGATGATGGTCAACAATCAATTTGGGACCAGCGGGCAAACGGTAGTCATCGAAGAATATGTCTCAGGAGCGGAAGTTTCGCTGTTGGTTTTCAGCGATGGGAACACCGCCAAGCCGATGGTAAGTGCAATGGACCATAAGCGTGCCTTTGATGACGACAGTGGGCCAAACACCGGTGGCATGGGAGTAATCGCCCCCAATCCCTGGTATACACCAGAGATTGCTGCACTGTGTGAAAGAACCATCATTGAACCAACCCTCAGAGGGATGCGCCAGGAAGGTCATCTTTTCACCGGCTGCCTCTTCTTCGGCCTGATGCTTACCCAAGAAGGCCCGGTTGTCATCGAATACAATTGTCGCTTCGGTGATCCCGAAGCTGAAGCGGTACTCAGCTTGTTGGACAGTGACTTGTCGGACATCCTTCTTAGCTGTACAAACCAGACGCTTCACAAGGTGCCTGTTCATTTCGCCGATGATTGTGCCTGCAGCATCGCCCTTGCAAGTGGAGGGTACCCGCTTGCCTACGAGGTGGGAAAGCAGATTCTTATCGGCCCTCTTAGCGAAGGTGTCGACGTGTTGCACGCCGGTACTGCTTTCGATGAAAAGGGGAACCTGATTACCTCTTCGGGCAGGGTGCTGCATGTGGTTGCCCGCTCAAAAACGCTTAATTCGGCCATCGAGCAGGCTTACTGTGCCGTTGACTCGATTTCATTTGCAGGAATGCAGTATCGCAAGGATATCGGAAAGAAAGCCTTGCTCAAGGAGAGATCTGATGGTACAGCGAATCTGGGTACGGCGCAAACAAGGATTTCGCAGCTCTGAACAGGCTTTGTCGACTTCCCTCACTTCGTTGTTGGCACTCAAAACCCCGGCTTGCGTGGCTATCTGCTACCGCTATGACATTGAAGGCTTGGACGAACTGGAGGCAGCCTATGTTTCTCGTTCAATTTTGAGCATGGTGCAGCGGGATGAGGTGCTTGCACAAATTCCTGCCTGTTCTTGGACCTTGGGAGTTGAAATGCACCCGGGCCAGTTCGACCAGCGCTCCGACTCAACCAGAATGTGCATTCAGCTTGTCTACCCGCACCGCTCTGTTTCTGTACGCTGTGCCACCTTCTACTGTTTCAGCTCACAGCTGGATGAGGAGGAACAGAAGCGCATCAGGACCTACCTGATCAACCCTGTGGAGGCAAGGGAAGCCTCCCCCAAGCTTGCCGAGCACCTTGGTGAAAGTACCTTTGTTCCGGCTTTTTCTGATCAGCTTACCGGTTTCTGCTCTCGTACCGACCTGAACGAATTGATACAAGAGTATTCTCTTGCCATGGATTGCGCCGACCTGATGGTGGTACAGCGTTATTTTGCAGACAAAAAAAGAGATCCCTTCCTCACCGAGTTGAAAGTAATCGATACCTATTGGTCCGATCACTGCCGCCATACCACGTTCCTGACTGAACTCGATCAGATTTGCATCGAGGATCCCGAGGTTCTCACGACGTTTGCCTCCTACCTGGAGACGCGCAGGTCGTTGCATAGTACCAAGCCGATTTGCCTGATGGACCTTGCAACCTTGGCCGCCAAGCAGCTGAGAAAACAAGGAAAGCTTAACCGCATGGAAGTCAGTGAGGAGATAAACGCCTGTTCTGTTACCGTGGAGGTGCAAACCGACAACGGGCCGAAGGCCTGTCTTGTGTTGTTCAAGAATGAGACACACAACCATCCGACTGAAATCGAGCCTTTCGGTGGGGCTGCCACGTGCATCGGTGGAGCCATTCGAGACCCGCTTTCTTCGCGTGCCTACGTATACCAAGCGATGCGCATCAGCGGCTGTGCCGATCCCCGCACCCCCTTTTCCCAAACCCTGGAGGGCAAACTGCCCCAGCGCGTGATCGCCCAGCGTTCAGCCCTCGGCTACAGTTCCTACGGCAACCAGGTGGGGCTTGCCACCGGCATTGTGGAGGAAATCTATCATCCACGATTTGTCGCCAAGCATCTGGAGCTGGGCTTTGTCATTGCAGCAGCACTACAGAGCCAAGTCAGAAGAGAGAGGCCGAAAGAGGGTGATTTGGTGATTCTCGTCGGTGGAAGGACCGGCCGGGATGGTTGCGGTGGGGCTACCGGCTCCTCCAAGAGCCACGATACCGCTTCGCTTGCCACCTGTGCCGCTGAAGTGCAGAAGGGCAATGCTCCCGAGGAACGCAAGATTCAGCGGCTTTTGCGCAAATCTGAGGTTTCAAAGCTGATCAAGCGGTGCAACGACTTTGGGGCCGGCGGGGTGAGTGTAGCCATTGGCGAGCTTGCCGCAGGCCTTGTCATCGACTTGGATGCCATTCCCACCAAATATGAGGGACTGGATGGCACTGAACGGGCGATCAGTGAGAGCCAGGAGCGGATGGCCATGGTTGTGGGCCCCGATGATGTTTCTGCCTTCTTATCCTACGCAAACGAGGAGAACCTGGAGGCCACCGTCGTTGCCCGTGTCACCAAGGAACCCACATTGCACATGACCTACCAAGGTCGTACCCTCGTTGAGCTCGACCGGGCGCTTCTGGATAGCAATGGGGCGAAAAAGCATGCAACGGTGCACATCAAGCAGTATGCACCTTCGCTTGCATCCAATAGGTATCTGGACTTTGATGCCATGCTCTCGGACTTGAACGTTGCCAGCAAACAAGCCCTGTCGCAACTATTTGACAACACCATAGGATCGGGGACGCTGCTTTTACCCTATGGTGGGAAAACGATGCGTACTCCCATCCAAGCGATGGCCGCCCTCATTGCGGTAGGTGATACGACCAGTCATACGGCAAGTCTTGCCTCTTGGGGCTACGACCCCTACGAGATGGAGCAGAATCCTTTCAAGGGAGCTTTCGTATCGGTACTGCATTCCCTTGCCAAGGTAGTGGCAACCGGTGGGGATTGGGACCAGACCTATTTGACCTTCCAGGAGTATTTTGGTCGGCCTGGGGAGGATCGGTCGCGGTGGGGCGAGGTTACTGCAGCACTTTTAGGTGCTTTCAAGGCTCAGATGCTTTTTTGCAAGGCGGCCATAGGGGGCAAGGACTCGATGAGCGGAACCTTCAAAGACCTGGATGTTCCCCCTACCTTGGTGAGCTTTGCGGTTTCGGTTGCTCCCGAGGATGAGGTTCTCAGTCCTGAGTTCAAGCAGGCCGGCTCCAAGCTCTTGCTGCTGCAAGCGGATGATGAGCGTTCTCTTCCCGGTTTGTTTGAGCAAGTGAGCAAGTTGGTCAAAACGAAACAGGTTCTCTCCTGCTGGGCTTTGGGGTATGGCGGTATTGCAGAAGCACTCGCCAAAATGGCCTTGGGCAATGAGATCGGCTGTGAGGTTGAAACCGATCTGGACCTGCTTTGCAAACGCTATGGCTCTTTCTTGGTGGAGGCTGATCACGAACTATCTGTTCCGTCCTTCCTAATCGGACACACGACAGCGAAGGCAACGCTATGCTTGGGTTCTGTGCAAAGAGATTTGCAGCAGGTTCACCAACTTTTGTCAAAACCTCTTGAATCGGTATATGGAACCATGGAAGAGCAGGCTTCCCCATCCTCTCTCCCTACCTTGTCCTATACCGGGCGCGAGAGACTTCGTTCTCACTATCCGGTGAAAAAGCCCAAGGTGTTGCTTCCGGTCTTTTATGGCACCAACTGTGAATATGATGTTGCACGTGCTTGGCAGTTGTGTAATGTGGATTGTGAGACGCTGGTTATCAACACCCAAAACGAGCGAGAGGTGAAACAAAGCATCCTGCGTTTCAGGGATGCACTTTCCCAATCACAGATTCTCTTTCTCAGCGGAGGGTTCTCTGCAGCCGACGAGCCTGACGGCTCGGGAAAGTTCATTGCAGCCTTCTTGCGCAATCCCTTGATCCAAGAAGAGATTGCAAACCTGCTGGACAAGCGCGATGGCCTGGTCGGAGGCATCTGCAACGGCTTTCAGGCCTTGGTACAGGTGGGCCTGCTTCCCTATGGCCGCATTACGACCACGACAGAACGCGACCCCTTGCTCGATTTCAACCGTAAGGGTAAGCACATTGCTGCGATAGTGAGGACACGGGTCAGTTCGACCCTATCGCCCTGGTTCAGTGAATATGAGGTGGGTGCTACCCAACTGCTGCCGATCAGCCATGGGGAGGGTCGGTTCACCGCCCCCCCTGAAACGCTGAAAGCGCTTGCCGATGCAGGGCAGATTGCAAGTCAATATGTGGATGAGAATGGCCTTGCCGCCGATTTCTCCATCCACAATCCCAATGGGTCGTTGTACGCAGTGGAGGCGTTGAGCTCCCCCGATGGGAAGGTGTTCGGCAGGATGGCGCATAGCGAGCGAGTCATCGGCGATATCTATCGCAATGTGCCGCTTGCAGCCGATTGTGCACTCTTCAAGGGTGCTGCAAGCTATGTGCGTTGAGTCAGATGGAAGCAGAAAACGGGTCTTTTTGACGTATGTGTGTCATTCTGATACGTTCTGAGTGACCTTTGTGGTTTGGTGGGGCAAAAGGGAAGGGTCTGGTTTGATGGAAGTTTGTTTGTGTAGTGTATGAAAAAGTTTAAATAATTATATTATAATAAATTATAAAATTATACATACTGTTTTGAAAAAGTTGGCACGTCTCTTGCAATATGCTTTACGTAACGAAAAAGCACAACAATGAACACGTGGAGGTGTCAACATGAAATATTACGTAACCTATAACCAGAATAACGGTCTTTCGAACTTCGATTCACTGTTCAACGATCTCTTCTCCGATTGGGGTGCGAGTCGTTCCAAGATTCCCCCGGTAGACATCTATGAGACTGAGAAGTCGTATGTGATCGAAGCAGAGCTTGCAGGCTACAAGCAGGAAGAGGTCCAGGTCAACGTGGACAAGCATGTTTTGAAGCTGTCCAGCAACAAAGAGACCCTCAAGGATGCCGATGGCAGAAAGAATCTGGTCCGTGAACGCTATTTCAGGAAGTTCGAGCGCTCCTTCAGCCTTCCCGAAGGCATCGATGAGGAGAATATTGAAGGCGAATTTTCCGATGGTGTTCTGACCATCACCCTGCCTAAGAAGAAGGAAGTTCTTCCCAAGACTATTGAAGTGAAGATTAAATAACTATCGATCAATCGCCCACTTGCACCAGAGAGCCTGCAGAATTCTGCAGGCTCCTGTCGTTTCTCTACTCGAGAATGATGAGAGCCATCAGTTTCAAAGTTTCGTCCTCGTCGTTGCGGATTGCATGGCTGGCTCCGCCTCCGGTGATGACAAGGTCTCCCTTCTGGACGACTTTCTCGCCATCGGCTTCGGTAACGATGCCTTTGCCTTCGGTAATCCAGTAATATTCCGTTTCATTGACATGGTCGTGCTTGCCGATGGAGCAGCCTTTTTCGATGACCAACTCAGCGAACAACCGACTGTGCGATACAGTCCCCTCATCCATCAGTGATTTTACCACCACCTGTCCGGTACCTTCGCGCATCTTCTGCTTGATGACGCTCTTCATCTCCTGCTCTTTCTTGATCATGGTTGACCCTCCTTTCCCTAGTTTGCCAGCATGTGCCTTCTTGGGCAAGATAGACTTGACACTCGGTGCTCAGAATTTAATACTAACACTATCATGCACAGTTGTTATATACGCATGTTTGACCTTTCTTTAGGTCAGGGTGATGGGTTGTGCATACGCCAAAACTAGAGTTGAGGAGATGACATGAATACGATTCTTTCAAAGCAGCGGCTTTCGGCCGAGGTTTTCAGAATGGAGATCGAGGCCAAGGAGATTGCCGAGGCAAGAAAGCCCGGACAGTTCATCATTCTGCAGATGGGCGGGGATTTTGGCGAGCGCATCCCGTTGACGATTGCCGATGCCGATCCTGCTAAAGGTTCCATTACCCTGATATTCCAGGCAGTTGGAGAGACGACTCATCGTCTTGCCCTGCTTGAGAAAGGCGACTTTATTGAAAACCTGCTGGGACCTCTGGGCAGACCTACCGACATCAAAAAGTACGGCAAGGTTGTCTGCGTGGGAGGAGGCATCGGGGTTGCTCCGCTATTTCCCATCGTACAGGGCATGAAGATGGCCGGTAACGAGGTTAAGGTGATCATGGGGGCCAGGAACAAGGACCTCTTGATCATGGAAGATGATATGAAGGCTACAGCCGATGAGGTTATTGTTGTAACCGACGACGGATCCTATGGTCGCAAGGCTTTGGTCACCGAGCCGCTGAAGGAGCTGTGCGAGACCTACAAGCCCGACTGCGTTGTCATCATCGGTCCTCCGATCATGATGAAGTTTGCAGCACTTACCACCAAGCCCTACGGCATTCATACCATTGTCAGTCTGAACACCATTATGATTGATGGAACGGGCATGTGCGGTGGTTGCAGGGTAACCATCGGGGGAAAGACCAAATTCGTCTGCGTCGATGGTCCTGAGTTTGACGGCCATCTGGTAGACTGGGACAATATGTTGCTCCGCTTGGGCACGTATAAGAGTAAGGAACAAGAGGCTCATCACCGCTGTCATGTTGGCTTACATATCACCGAAGGGGAGGCATAAGCGTTATGCATGCTACAAGAGAAGAGTTGGATGCACAGGCACAAGCATTGTTGGTCCAATATGCAGAAAAGAAATTGACACCCAAGGACCGCGCCCAGATTCCCCTCCAGGAAATGCCTACCCAGTTTGCTGAGGTGCGGGTGAAGAATATGCAGGAAGTAGCAATCGGCTATACGGAAAGCCAGGTGAAAGTGGAGGCCATGCGCTGTCTGCAGTGCAAGAACAAGCCCTGTATCGCAGGTTGCCCTGTTGCCATCGATATTCCCGCTTTTATCGCCGAGGCTGCACAGGGTAACTTTGCCAAGTCGGTTGAGGTCATCAAGCAGAGTAGTCTGCTCCCCTCCATCTGTGGACGTGTGTGTCCTCAGGAAAGTCAGTGCCAGCTCTATTGCACGGTCGGCAAGATGCACAAGGATATTGACCAATCGGTATCGATCGGCCGTATCGAGCGCTTTGTCGCCGACTATGCCCGCGAACACGAGCTGGAGACGATTCCCCAGGTTGGCAAGCCGACCGGCAAGCGTGTGGCGGTCGTCGGGACCGGTCCTGCAAGTATTTCTGCCGCTGCAGACCTGAGAAGGGAAGGCCATGAAGTAGTGATGTTTGAGGCGTTGCATAAAGCTGGTGGAGTGCTGGTATATGGTATTCCCGAGTTCCGCTTGCCCAAGAAGATTGTCGAGCATGAATTGAACAATCTGGTCGCCATGGGAGTGGAGATTCGCAGGAACTACTTGGTTGGCAAGACCCGAAAAATTTCTGACTTGATGGAAAAAGACGGCTTTGATGCTGTGTTTGTCGGCTCCGGTGCCGGACTTCCCAAGTTTATGAACATCGAGGGTGAGAATTATATCGGGGTGTTCTCCGCCAATGAGTACCTGACACGCAGTAATCTGATGAAGGCTTACGCTGTCGGGGAGGCGTTGACTCCGCTTTTTGATTCACACAAGGTCGCAGTTTTTGGTGGTGGCAACGTGGCCATGGATGCGGCTCGAACTGCAAAGCGTTTGGGAGCCGAGGAAGTGACGATTGTCTACCGCCGTACCGAGGTGGAGATGCCCGCCCGTAAGGAAGAAGTCCAACATGCCAAGGAAGAGGGCGTACAGTTCTTGTACCTGCATGCTCCTTTGAAGATTACCGCCAACGATAAGGGAAGGGTAAACGGGGTGGAGTTGATCACCTGCGAGCTGGGTGAGCCCGATGCTTCGGGACGACGCAGTCCGGTTGAGATTGCCGGTAGTGAAACAATGTACGACTATGATACGGTCATTGTTGCTATCGGAAACGACAGCAATCCTTTGATCAAGGCTACCACCGATGGTATCGAGGTCAATCGCAGGGGCAACTTCCTTGTGAACGAGGAGACGTGTGAGACAACCCTGAAGGGTGTCTATGCGGGTGGTGATATCGTTTTGGGTGCTGCAACGGTCATTCTTGCCATGGGGCAGGGCCGTAAGGCAGCAAAGGCGATGAATTCGTATCTCTCTGCTCTGTAACGCTCAATGGGTGGGCCTGAAGTGGTTCAGGTCCACCGCCTTGAAGCTCATTTCTTGTTTGTGTATAGTATCGTAGTGAATATTCGTAATGATTGCCGATCGGTAATCTGTCAGCTTCAGTCTACTGATAAAACCCAGGCCATTCTGGAAGTGATAGATTCCTGCAATATATTTTCCTCTCTTCCCGATCTCGAACGCTTCAAACGCGGGGTGCTTCGTCGTGAGCGTGCGCAGACGACAGGAATCGGACATGGGGTGGCTATTGCCCATGGAAAGATTCTTGGTTTGAACGAGGTGCACATTGCCTTGGGCATCAGCAGGGATGGGATCGAGTACGGTAGTGCCGACGGTATGCCGGTGCACTTGCTTTTTGTCATCGCCTCCTCACCTTCAATCCAAATGGAGTATCTTGGTTCCTTGAGTGCAATTTTGCGTAGTGTGCGCACCGAAGAGATGCGTACTCACCTCATGGATATACACCAAAGCAAGTCAGACGAGGCTTGCCAAAGGTTTTTCTCCATGATGGCTTTGCAGCGATTTATCTGGTTCTGTAAAGACACTCAATAAAAGACACCGGCACACAAAACCTTTGAAACCCGAATGTCCCAGGCCTCGGTGGGGATGCTCTGTAGCAGCTGGTAGGTGCGACACATCCCAATACTCAGTATGGTTGGATAGGTACTCAGGTAGCGGTCGTAGTAGCCTTTACCACGTCCAAGGCGGTCACCTGTACGAGTGTACGCGAGGGCCGGGACAATCAGGATATCCTTTTCAGTGGGTACTGCCACTTGCGTCGTTTCTGGTGCAAGGATGCCATGGCGTCCTAAGCTCAATGCATCAAGATGTTTAACCTCATAGAAGCTTAGACTTGTGTCCTCATTGCATACGGGCAAGGCGAGATGCTTGTCTGCGATACAATGCTCCAGTATCTCTTTGATGTTCACCTCTGAGGCCAGTGGCATGAAGGCGAAGACCCGATCGGCAGTCTTATACGCATGGCTTTGCAGCAATGCATCACAACTGAGTTTGTCTTCTTGCATGAAGTCATCCAAAGTATGAAGCTTTGCTTGGTTTCTCAGTTCTTTGCGTAACACGTGTTTGACATCCATGGCTGAACTATAGCACAGATGCGACTACAAGCAGTACGAGAACGAGGGTGAAAAGCAATACGTCTACGTATGTGTAGGGCAGTCTTGGCCTCGGGCGGGCTGGGTCGAATTGCCTTGCCTCCAGGGCAAGGGAGAGGTCTTCTGCCTTGTCCAACAGCAAATTGAAGATGCCTGATACCAGTGAGGTGAGTGAGCCTAAGGGATTGCGGTTTCGCTGTAGCCGCGCTTTTCTGGCCGTTACTACTTCCAGTGTTGCATCGAAGATCATGGGGAGTATGGAGAGGGTCAATTCAATGCTGCTGGCTACTTCCCAGCCATGGATGAAGGGAATTCTCTCAAGAATACCCCCAAGGGAGCGAGCCAGGTCATCGGGTGCGGTGCTGTCGGCAATGAGCAGGCCGCACAGGATGATGCAGACAAAACGGGTGAAGGCTGCAGTTGCTGCAACATAGCTCTGTGTAGCGAGGTATTCGGTGATGAGGATGAGTAGCAACAGGAATGCGAAGTACTTCAGTTCCCGCTTGTAGCGGCCCCAGGGAAGCTTTTGAACATGTGTGGCTATAAGCAAGGATGCACTCACCAAGAGTAAGCCATTAAGGGAGATCGAGAGAATCACCAGGCAGATGGCGATGGTGGTGGCTACCTTGGTCAGCGGGTTTGCTTTGCAGAGGATGGTGTTTTGCTGTCGATAGTGGAATATCAGCGCTTCAGCCATGAGAGGTCCTTTATGCCAGCCGAGGATGGCAGGTAGATGCCATGCGCCTGTAGGTATGGATACACCTCGGCGGCAGTACCGCTTTGTACCAGCACTCCATCGTCGAGCAGCAGCACGTGGTCAGCGTGTGCGAGGGTTTTATCTACCTCGTGGCTTACGAGGATTATGGTATGGCCTTCTTGTTGCAGCCGCAGCAGGGTGGACAGGACGCTGACCACCGATCGGTAATCGAGGTTCGCAAAGGGTTCGTCCAGTACCAACAGTTTGGGATCCATGACCAGCACTCCTGCGATGGCGAGGCGCCGCTTTTCTCCGCCGCTGAGCGTGCGGGGCCGTTGGTTTTTTTGTTTGTGCAGATCCAGAAGTGTGAGTACTTCTTGTAGTCTGGTTTCTTGCTCTTGCATGGACAATCCAATATTTTCCATGCCGAAGCGTATGTCCTTCTCCACCGTTTGGCCGACTATCTGCGTCTCTGCATCCTGAAAGACCAATCCGATGGCCTGCATGCGTTGCTTGGCCTTCTGGGTCAAATCTTCACTCAAGAGATGAATCTGTCCGCAATTGGGTTGCAGCAGTCCCTTGAGACAGCGGAGCAAGAGGCTTTTGCCCGATCCATTGGGCCCTGTTACCAACGTGAAGGACCCTTTGGGTATAGAGAAGGTAAGGTCCTTGAGAATGGGTTTGTCCCGTTCAAAGGAGAAGCTGAGGTTTCGGACACAAAGGATCGGTGAGCTTGCTTCAGTCATGTGTTCAGACTGTACCAGAGGCTTTTGCTTTGGACAAGGTTTGAATGGTTTACAATCAGATTGCTTTCTGTTCTATCGCTTTAGCCTATACATTCGTTGATATGGCTACCTGGAAACGGGCTGTTCACTGCCAGGTATTCCGTGAGTAAGGAGAAAGCTCGTATGCGGGGAGCTTCGAGCATGATGCCACACATTTTCTTGTTGGGAGTCACATGTACATTCTCGATGGAAAGGTTGTTCTCTATACAACGATCAATACAACTATCACCTATGCCGGGGATTTCGTACACCCCTGTGTCGTATACAATTTCTGGAAAAAAGGATGCAGCTACTCCCTTGTTTGATTGGGGAAAATACGTTAAACGGCAAGGGAGGTGGATGCTTGTGTTTACGGTACAAGCGCATCATTCCTTTGTGGATGGGATTCCTATTGGAAAGCTTGCTTACTCGATTCAGAAACGTTTGGATGCGTTTTAGGCAAGGAGCTCCAAGTTCTTCAATTGCAATCGCAACTGGGTGGCATCTGTATACAGATAGGCTTTTAACCCCTGCTCTTGGGCACTGAGAACGTTTTGTTGCATGTCGTCGGTGAAGAAGACTTCGTTCGGTAACAAGTGCTCCTCTTTGATGATTGTTTGGAAAAATGAGCCTTTCGGTTTTGAAATATGCATACGGTGAGAGGCGTATACGTGATCGAATATGTCATATTGATGCAAACGGTGATGCATAGTGAAGTGAGCATCGTTGACGTTTGTGCCGCAGATGACTCTATAGCCGTTCTGTTTGAGTTCAGAGAGCACTTTCAAGGTAGGCTGGTCTAGAGTCGGTTCAAAAAACTTTCCGAGCAGACTGCCTTCATGGTTGACTACAGTGGACTCTGTTTCCCGTTCATATACTTCCCAGAACTCGTCTTCACTGATTATCCCTTCGCTGTGAGAGGTCAAAGCATTATTTACGATGGGAGATATTTTAGAAAACGACGATTCTTTGCGACCTAGGAAGGCTAGAAGCTTGGGTGCAACCATAAAGTTCCTTACCAGTACCCCACCCATATCAAACATGCAGACTTTGATCATATACTGTCCCTCCCTCGATGGGACTATACCATAAAACCACCTTGAAATTGGTGCAAGATTTTGCGTTTTTCTAGAAAGGTGTTGACAAGAAATCATCAATTAGGGTATACAAGAGGACGTTGACGCCGCTTTAGCTCAGTTGGTAGAGCAAAGGACTGAAAATCCTTGTGTCCGCAGTTCAATTCTGCGAGGCGGCACTAAACAGAGAAGACTCCTCCTCCCTTACGGGAAGGGGAGTTTTGCTTTGTAGGGGGGTAATTAGTGTAGTACAATTCTGTCATTAAAAATGGATTGAAGGTAGCGACTCAGTTCTTAGCTAGCTTCCCTGCATGATTTGAAGGTATTGCTATCTTGGAGGAATTATTTGGAATTCCTGTAAATGACCCTGATGGTGTTGAAGCCCAGAATAGAGAGAAATCAAAATGATGGTTTTGCAATGCTCCTATTAATCCATTGCACTTGCAAAAATCTGTTTTGAAATCCTTGTCTGCTTTGCTGGATAGTAATTCTTTGATTCTATGGAGGCCGCAGCTTCTTATCAATTATTGTTCAAGGTTTTTTACCTGAGGGATGCAAAGTACGCGCTTAATCATTGGCTGAGAATTCAGCATTTTAATATTTTCATGCAAGAGAGTGGCATCATTGGTGTCAGTATCAAAAATCAGAATTACAGTAGTATTGAACCGCAACGATGAGAGAGAACCTCTTGTTAGTAATTTCTCTACTACAGTATGAATTCTTACTTTTCCTGCACAGATGCATCTAAAATCAGTCTTTAGGACCTGTACCAGCTTTGCTTCGGTTTCCCCTTCAACAAAATATTGATAGTAGTGTTGCATCAAATATCCTCACTTCACAACGTAGCAATGCGACTCACATCAGGGGATGTTGAGAAGAGATCGTTCTCAACTGCACGCTTAAGTGAATCGGTATTTCGCTTGAGAAAGTCATCAGCATTGATACAACGGATTGTGCATGTTTTCCCTAACTGCTCCTTTTTTAGAAAACAATATGAGTGTTTGGGAAAAGACATATCCAAAATATCAGTAGTATGGGTAGTAAAGAAAAGCTGTTCATCCTCTCCCAATTTTTCAACCATTTTGGCAAGAATTTCTCGTTCTATATCACTGTGTATATATGAGAATTTCTCATCGCAGTAGTAAAAACCATTCTGTTTTGCCAGAATGGCAGCCAACATGGATGCGATTCCAATCCCAGATTTTGTTCCGCTGGAGAGAATTTCTCCATTCAGTACTTTTCCATCTTGGATGATTACATCATGATTACCCACCTTGATAACATAAGAATTCTTAATATCCCTCGCCTTGATAATTTCCTGAATAGAAGGGTCCAAGACAGAGAGAACAATATTAAGAATTTCTAGCAAGCCATTCTTATCCAATTCCTGGAAGGTAGGTATTTTTTCTTCGATACTTGGATAGGTAAAAAGCCATCCGAAGTTTTCAATAGATTCCAGTGCTTTGCTGCATGACTCTCTTTCAACGATCAAGTTGTCCAGTTTCGAGGCACACATCTCATAACTATCTGAAAGAGCGATAGGAACTGACTTTACTGTAACTTCCATATCACCTTCATCATACGAGCCGGGAGTAACTGGGGGGCTTATAAGGGCTTCCACCCGATAGAGCCTCTTTGCTTTTGCCACAAATTCGATGGTAAATGACGCTTTCTTGGATGTGTCATTGATAGTATTACAGACCGGGATAAGGCTTTTATTATAGATGCTATTAAAAATGGCCATGAAAGCTTTTCCCAAGGTTGTTTTGCCTGAGGCATTAGCTCCCATAAGAACTATCAGCTTTTTGTACCGGAAATTGTTTCTACCTGAAAGAACTTCATGCTCAATTATGGACCCCACAATCTTTTTTGGGTAAGTCAGCATAATTTCAAAATTATTGAAAGCAAACACATTGTCCAGCTTCAATCGCATGACAATCATAGAACTCTCCTTGTTTATTTCGTAAAATACGAACTAATACAGCTATACTATAGCCATAAACAAACAAGAATGCAACAAGAACACATTCGACTTGTACTGATGATTTACAAAGAAGTGAGACTTAAAGAGAATGGTTTGGATTTCTACAACCCAGCCAACGCCTTACCCAAGTACTCCATATCCTCTTTGCTGTATCGCTGGTCTATCTGAATGCTCATCACATGGTCATAAATCCAGAGGGCATGAGGAAACTGTTCCTTGTTGGTCAGCATCGGAGGCAGCGGCCAATAGACTGTGCTCTTGATGCTTTGCCTTTCCAATTGCTGTTGGGCTCTCTGCCTGTCTTCACTATAGAAGGTGAAGTGACTTGGGCAGGTTGCCTCATCCAGGCTCTTGAAAATCGGCTGGCATTGCGGGGAGGGTGTGAGTGCGTTGAGAACTGTTTGGTAGTTTTCCCTACGCTTCTCAATCATGTGTGTTGGATCGAGCGAGTTGAGAATGGTCTTGGACTTCTCATCACCTGCAAAGGCATCGAACATGTGCCTGAGGCGCATCTCCGTTTCCCAGAAGATGGATGAGGCCTGTTCGGCATAGGTGTCGTTTCCCGACTTATTGGCCAGTTTTTGATACTCCATCGCCTTATAGCGGCCCATCAGGTGCTCTTCGTCAGCTTTCAAGGGCTCAACGGAAAAGCTTTCTTTTCTCTTGACGGCTACACCGCCGCTGGCAATACCCAGCCATTTTCGGACACTACCTGCATAGTAGTCTGCATTGGGATAGTGTCCATCTTGAGAAAAAAGGCTATGGGTGGTGTCCTGGATAATGGTGATTCCATTCTGCCTGCAGACCTCAAGGAAGGCCTTGTCGTATCGGCTGAACCCGTAGTAGCCGCAGAGGTTCAGTACCGAGACATCCGCTAGGTCCTCATACTTGAAAATTGGCTTGAGTTCCGCTTGGTCGACATCGTAGAAACGCAGGGCGTAGCCTGCCTTTTCGTAGCTGCTAAGCACCGTCTCACACGTATAGGCAGGAACGTAGGCAAGCTTTGGCCTGCTCGCGTTGGCACAATCCAACAAACAGGCATACAGTGCGCATCGGCCCGAGAGGAAGGATTGAACATCCGCTCCAAGGGCCGTGAAGTATGAACTTGAACACTGACTTGGCTCTTGGAGGGTGAACATGGATCCGATGCGCATTCTCATATTAGAAACTCCGGATGATCTGATTGTCCATTCTCAAAAGAATTTCTTTGGCTAGGCGCACCGCTTGCTCTACATCATAGAGAGCGCTGATTCCATAGTGGGTATGCGCATACCGCACAGGAACTCCAATGACAATGGCGGGAATACCGTCGTTGGCCAAGTGAATCGGTGCTCCATTGGTTGCCCCTGCACTGCGAACGGCTTCCTGTACCGGAATACCGAGTTGCTCTGCAAGGTCGAGGGCATACCGTTGGAAGCGCGGGTTGGTGATCATGCGGGAGTCGATATGGCGCAGCATCGGACCTTTCTTCAGACACGTTTGCGCCTGATATGCTGGAACGACCGTATCGTCGGCAGGACACCCTTCAAACACGATAGCCAAATCCGCTTTGATTGTATTTGCACTGACGATGGAACCACGGGTTCCCACCTCCTCTTGGCTGGAGAAGTCGCCTACAAGGTTTACCTTCAATTCGGTTCCCTGCAAATCCTTGAGTGTGGCAAGGGTGCTTGCACAACCGATACGGCAGTCAAAAGCCTTGCCGATGAAGAGGCCATGCTTTTCATCATAGGTGCAGGTTACCTCAGGAACTACCGGAGCTGCGATGCCGATTCGATAGTCATGAATGACCTCATCGCTGCTGCTGGCCCCTACATCGAGTACCAAGTTGGTAATCTCAAGCGGAGCCTTCTTCTCAGCCTCACTCATGAAGTGTGGCGGCTTACTTGCAACGACAGCGGGAATATACACGCCATCCTTGTTGCGGATGCGAACCATGTGGGCAGGCACGTTGGTTGGAATCCAACCTCCGATGGTTATGAATTCAATCATTCCATCAGGCCTGATCGCCTTCACCATGAAACCGACCTCATCGGTGTGGGAATTGAGCTGTACGATGGGAAGACCGGTTTTATTCTCATGTCGGTAGAGGTAGAGGTTGCGAATTCGATCTTCGGTGAAGGTTCCCAAATCGGCTCCTTCTTCTCGAATTACAGAAAGCACTTCATCTTCAAATCCGCTGATGCCGTTGGCATCGCTGATGCGTTTGATGCTTTGAATGAGGTCTTGCGTATTCATGGACTATATCCTTTAGGATGAGGAATTTTGAGTAAAACCAGGCAGGGGCACCACAAGAAAACTCAAAGGTGTACAGTTTTGTAAGTATGTCCGCTTGTGCTGCCACCGGCCTGGAACCTAATACATGTTACTTGGCAACCTTGACGGTTTCCAATCTGTGGTATCCGATCGGGTCGAGGACGAAGCCCTCGGTCTTCTTGTTTGCACCGGCGGTGATGGCGGTGTAAATGATCGGAGCGTTGTTTGCGACTTCCTTCAGCCTGATAGCCAAATCCTTATAGGCAGCATCACGAACCTTGGTATCGGCACTGGTGCGTCCGAGCATGACCAAGCGGTCAACTTCGGGATCGGCGATGAAGGAACGGTTTCCGGGAGCACCCTGCTGTGAGCTGTGCTCAAGCGAGTAGTAAGAGTAGTCAGCATCCTTGGTTGAGGTTACCCAGCCAAAGTATCCCATGTCGTGCTCACCGGCGGTCGTGCGGCTGATGAAGGTACCGAATTCCATTACCTCTACCTTTACCGTGATGCCGATTTCTCGGAGCATTTCCTGGATAGCCTGACACATCTCAACACGGCTCTGGTTGTTGTTCACCCACAGCGTTGCATTGAAACCATTGGGATAGCCGGCCTGGGCAAGCATTGCTTTTGCCTTGGTGGGATTGTATTCCCATACACCGGTGGAGTAGTAGCCGTATACAGCCGGGGCGATGATTTCGTCGGCGGCGGAGCCGGTGCCACTATTGACGGTGTCAACAAGCAGCTGGCGATCGATTGCCATGTTGATGGCCTGACGAACCAACTGGTTGTCGAAGGGAGCCTTGCGCGTATTGAAAGAGATATAGAAACAAGTCAACGAAGGAGCTTCCAAAAGGGTGAGGTTCTTGTTTTCCCTTACACGCTTGAGGTCGGAAACAAGGATGTCGTACACGATATCCAGCTCTCCGGTCTCCAAGGCAATGGTTCTCTGGGAAGCTTCAGGAATGACCTTGACGATCAGATTCTTGGTCTGGGGAGCTCCCTTGTAGTACTGGTCGAATGCCTCAAGCTTGGCATTGTCGTTCTGGGTCCACGAAACGAACTTGTAGGGACCGGTTCCGACGGGTTTGGTCTTCAGGATGTCCGGGTTTGCAGAGACATAGTCCTTGGGAACAATGGCTGCAAACGGAACTGCGAGGTTGCGCAGCGTCGGTCCATACGGAGCCTTGGTGGTTACCAGCACCGTATACTGGTCCTCAATCTTGACTTCCTTGATGAAGTCGACGATGTAGGAGACCGAAGCACTTGCAATGGCACGGTCGAGGGAGAACTTGACGTCATCGGCATCCAAGGCTTCACCGTTGTGGAATGTGAGGCCTTTGCGAATGAAGAACCGGTACGAAGTAGGGGATACTACCTCCCACTTCTCAGCGATCTGGGGAATGACTTCACCTGTAGCAGGATTGGTATCCACCAGCGTGTCAAAGATGTGGTTGGTCACTGCGACAGCGGGGGTCTCTTTACCGATGTGGGGATCGAACGAGGTGACATCCGCCCCCTGTCCAACAGTAATCGTATCCTTGTAGCCGGTTACGGCTGCAGTGGACGATTCTGAGGATCCGCCAGCGAAGAGGGCTGCGCTGCAGAACAAAACGAGTAGCACGGTCAGCATCTTTTTCATGGTCTTTTCTCCTATTTTCTTTCGATGCCCCTTTGGCAGGAACAACGAGTTACACCAAAACACAAGCAACAAAGTGACCAGGCTCCACTTCCTTCAGCGGAATATCGGCCTTTCTGCAAGCATCAGAGACATACGGACAGCGCTTGGCAAACCTGCAACCCGGTACCGGATTGACCGGACTGGTCAACTCGCCATGCAACAGGACGCGGTCGACCTCATAATCGGGATCGGGAACGGGTATGGCGGATAGCAGTGCCTGGGTATAGGGATGCAGCGGTTTCTCAAAGAGGGAACGCGAGGGTGCATGCTCAACAACCTGTCCCAGATACATGACGGCTATCGTATTGGAAAGGTGCTTCACCACCGATAGGTCATGCGTGATGAACAGGTACGTCAAGCCGAACTCATCCTGTAAATCCTGCATGAGATTCAAAATCTGCGCCTGGATGGAAACATCCAGGGCCGACACCGGTTCGTCGCAGACGATGAACTTCGGATCGAGGGCAAGGGTGCGGGCGATACCGATGCGTTGTCTTCTCCCCCCATCGAGTTCATGAGGATAGCTGTTGACCAACCTGGCCGACAAACCGACAAAGTCCATCAGCTCAACTACACGCTTTCTTAACTGTACAGCTTGCTTACGGGTGTATAACCTTTGGATGAGCAGACTTTCTGCAATGGTCTCACTGACTGTCATGCGGGGGTTGAGCGAAGCAAAGGGGTCTTGGAAGATGATTTGCATATCCCGTCGGATTTCTTTCATCTCGTGCTTGGTAAGCGCGGTAATTTCCTTTCCATCAAAAAACACCTTGCCATCGGTAGGCTCATGCAGTCGTAGAATGGTTCTGCCAAGGGTTGACTTGCCGCAGCCCGATTCACCGACGACGCCCAGAGTCTCCCCCTTGTTCAGGGTGAAGGATACATCGTCGACAGCATGCAGGGTGCCATGGTTTGTATGAAAATATTTTTTCAGGTGTTCGACCTTGAGCAAGGGTTCAGCCATTTTGTACCTCCACATTGGCAAGGATGCAGCGCACCTGATGGGTGGCGCTTACCTGATAGGACGGCGGGACAGCCTGTTTGCAGACCTCCGTTGCAAACTGGCAGCGGGGTGCAAACTTACAACCCGCTGGCAGGTCGGTCGGATCGGGCATCATACCCTTGATGGGGCTGAGCCTTTTGACTTCCTTGGTCAAGGAAGGAATGGAGCCAAGCAATCCCTTGGTGTAGGGGTGGGTGGGTCGTTTGAATATATCCTGGAGCGTTCCCAGCTCAATGACCTGACCGGCATAGATGATTGCCACGCGGTCACAATTCTGCGCTACAACCCCCAAGTCATGGGTGATGAGCAACATGGCGGTGTTGAGTCTGTTTTTCAGGGCGGTTATCATATCGAGCACTTGGGCTTGGATGGTCACATCCAAGGCCGTAGTCGGCTCGTCGGCGATGAGAAGCGTGGGATTGCATGCCAAGGCAATGGCGATGATTACCCGCTGCTTCATCCCGCCTGAGAACTGGTGGGGATACTCATGGCTTCGAGATGAAGGTATGCCGACCATTTCCAGCATCGAAAGAGCCTGTTTTTCCATCTCTTCCTTGCTCAGGTTCTTATTGTGGGCTTCCACCACCTCCATGATTTGGTCGCCCACCGACATAACCGGATTGAGGCTGGTCATAGGGTCCTGGAAAATCATGGAAATACTGTTGCCGCGAATGGCACGCATTTGATTTTCACTCAGTGAGAGCAGGTCCTTGTCTTCGAAGAAAATCTTACCCGACTTAATGACTCCCGGAGGGGAGGGGATCAAGCGGAGAATACTGCGGGCAAGCGTTGTTTTTCCTGCTCCGGTTTCACCGACCAGCCCCAGTGTCTCACCTTTGAGCATGGATAGGGAGACATCGTTCAGCGCATTGACGATACCGTCATCGGTTTCGTAATGAACCGTCAAATCTTCTATGCGTATCAGCTCTTCTGTTTTACTCATGCTTGCTCCTAATTCTTCAGTCGGGGATCCAGAGCATCCCTGAGGCCATCACCCATAACATTGAGAGCGAGGATGGTAATCATGATTCCCAAGCCGGGAATAACGGTAATGTGCCAGCCCTCTCGGATGTAGGACCTAGCCGAGGAGAGCATCGAACCCCATTCTGGGGTGGGCGGTTGGATGCCCAAACCGAGAAACGAGAGTCCGGCTATGGAAAGTATTGCACCGGCAACACCCAAGGTTGCCTGCACGATAAGCGGAGCCATGGAATTGGGAAGGATGTACTTGAAGATAATGCGGAAATCACTGGCACCCATTGCACGGGCGGCCTCGATGAACTCCTGGTCCTTGATGGTCAGTACGGAAGCACGGACGGTTCTGGCGAAAGTGGGCACATAGCTGATGGCGATCGCAATCAACACGTTGGTCAGGCTGGTACCCAAGGCAGCTACAATTGCAGTTGCCAGCAGCATGGACGGGATGGCAAGCAACACATCCATGAAGCGCATGATGACGTTGTCGGTAACCTTGCCGTAGTAGCCGGCAATGGAACCGAGAATGACACCGACGGTGGTCGAAAGAGCGATGGCAATCGTTCCCATGAACAGCGAGTATCGCACAGCCCAGACCATGCGCATGAAAATATCACGTCCAAACTCATCGAGACCGAAAATATGGGCTTTGCTCGGGCCTTGCAGCCTCAAGCGCAAGTTCTGCTTGATCACATAGTTGTTGTAGATTGCATTGTCAGTCACCAAGTCGATGACTATGGTGCTTAATGCGATAAGGACCAGTGAGACCAGGACAATCATGCCGGTAAGGGCAAGTTTGTTCTTTCTGAAACGTCTCCAGGTTTCAGATGCAAGGGTGCGCTGTTTCTTGACCTCTGATGTCTTCATACGGTGACCTCCCTTTTGCTGGCTGCCTTTTTACCCTTGTATTGGCTTTTGATGCGTGGGTCGAGGAAGGCATAGAGGATGTCGACCAAAAGATTGACGAAACTGAACATGACTGCCATGAAAATTACAGCACCTAGTACCATGGGAATATCCTTGCTGGTGATGGAATCGACCATCAGACGGCCAAGACCCGGCCAGGAGAAAATGGTCTCAGTGAGCATGGCGCCTCCAAGCAGGTGTCCGAACTGCAAACCGACTGCGGTTACGATGGGAATCAGGGCGTTCTTGAGCATGTGCTTGTTAGTTACCTGCTTTTCTGTGATGCCTTTTGCACGGGCTGTGGAAATATAGTCCTGCCGGATGACTTCCAGCATGGAGGAGCGGGTCATACGCACCACCGTTGCAGCAACTCCCGTCCCCAACGTGATAGCCGGTAATATCAGGGACCTGAGCAACCCCCAAAATCCGCTTCCCATGCCTTGTGATGGCAACCACCCCAGTTTGAGTGCGAAGAGAAGCGAAAGCAACAAGCCGAGCCAGAAGTTCGGCATCGAGACCCCGATGAGCGAGAGTACCATCGAAGAGTTGTCCATGAAGGTGTATTGTTTTTTCGCTGAAAGAATTCCTACAGGAATGCCGATCATAAGGGCCACGAGAATGCCGGCGATGGCTAAAAGGGCAGTGTTGGGAAATTTATCCCACACCTGTTCAGCCACCGACAACTGGTTTCGGTAACTCGTCCCCAGGTCCCCACGGAATAGGTTTCCCATGTAGGTTGCATACCTGAAAAGCAACGGTTTATCCAAGCCCAATTCAATCCGCTTCAGGGCGAGGGACTCTGCACTGGCCTGATCGCCCAGAATGATGGCCGCCGGATCGCCGGGCGTCAAGGACATGATGAAGAATACAATGAAGGTGACTCCTAGGAGTACCGGTATCATCATGAGCAAACGTCGTACTATATACTTTCCCATACCTCTTCCTCTCTCACGTGCTCTGCTTATGTGTATTGGGCGAATTTGCCACCAAGCATGGCAATGGTCAGGATCATGTGGAAAATATCGGTGTAGTTGCTGCTCTTGTACTGCACAGTCCTGCCGTCGAGGCGCGTGATGCCCGGGACTATGGAAACGGCATCGGCAATGACAGTCGTAGCCAAATCCACTTCCAGGGTTACCTCGCCCTCTAGACGTTTCACCTCAAAGTCATCTTGCTTAAGGAACGCCTGCACCTGTGACTCAAAGGCTTTCTGCACCCGCTCGGGGCTGTACATTTTGGCAGCATAGCGGCCCATACCTTCCTTGGTCCGTACATAGGGGACCGGCAGGAACTCTTTCATTTGTTCTTCAAGAATGTCATCGCCGCTGATGAGGGCGATAGGAACACCGAACAAGCCCGCATAATAGGCATTGATCTCCACTTCCCCCACTTCCTTCCCATTGAGGCGCACCCGGTAGATGCACGATGAGCTGTAGGAGTGGTCCATGCCACCGTTCAGTGTTCCGATGCTTGCATGGTAGCCCAGCAAGAATACGGCATCAAAGCTCTCATCCAAGCCTTCCATCATGTAATTGCGACGTGGATAGCCCTTCACATGGGTGACCCGTTCATCACCGAATGAACCATACAGCAGGTTCTCTCCCCGGCTGTGGGAATCGCAGATACAGATTTCCTGGATATCAGCGTTCTTCAGGAGCGTTGAGATTACATAGGTAAGTTCCTGTTTCAAAAGACCTGCACACCAAGCTTCCTTGGTGGTCATCTCATTCCAAGAAGAGATGCCTTCGATGCCTTCCATGTCTGTTGAAATAAATATCTTCACAATAAGCCTTCCTTCTGGGCTTTCAGGAATGAGTAGCCCTGTTGTTCTGAATGATAAATTTCCTTCATATGGGTTATGAGGCTGCCTTTGCTGGAGAGCAGAAGCATGTTGATGAATACCTGGATGACTGCAATCATACCCACATAGGAGTTGGTGAGCAGCAGTGAGTTGTTTGCGCAACGAACCACGGCCTTTGCAATGGGGTAGATCGGGCAGTTTGCTGAATCAGTGAATAAAAAGACTTGCGCACCCTGTTTTTTAGCTTGTGTGGCTACATGGATGGCCTCGGGGGAGTAGGGAGGCATGGTCAGGATGAAAAGGCTGTCATTGACGGTGATATTGCGAAGCTTGGGACTATAGTCGCTGATGGAACCGGTAATGCCATGCACATCTTTGATTTGCAGACAAGTCAAGGCATACTCAAAAATCTGCATGATGTTCTTGCTGACGCCGAAGCCGCTGATGAAAACTCGATTGCTGGAAAAAACTCCTTCAACCATTTCGAGCAGCGAGGGTACGCTGATGTCCTTCAGCGTTTTACTTAGGTTGTTGATTTCGTTGTCAGCAAGCCTTTGCAACTGTTTCTTGACCG
Source organism: Sphaerochaeta globosa str. Buddy (assembly GCF_000190435.1). Lineage (NCBI taxonomy): Bacteria > Pseudomonadati > Spirochaetota > Spirochaetia > Spirochaetales > Sphaerochaetaceae > Sphaerochaeta > Sphaerochaeta globosa. The sequence goes on along the minus strand of NC_015152.1, from coordinate 2,308,591 downwards.
GCAGCAGATCCAGTTCATTGAGGGTGACCGCCGAGTCGGGGTGAAGCTTTGTTTTCACCTCTTCCTGAACTGCTTCCCTGAACTGCTTGTATCCCTTAAAGCCGAGGGCCTGGGTATAGCGAACCAAGGAAGCATTGCTGACTCCGATGGTTTTACTGAGGTCATGCACTGAGGAAAAACCGATAGCGTCGTAGTTGTCCAAAAGCCAACGCCCGATTTCCTGAAAGGACGGGGACATGCTGCCAAGATTTTCCCGAATCCTCTCTCTGATCATGACTGCCTCCCCTTCGTGGTTGAAGTGTGTAATAAAAATTCCAACCCCTGCTCAAATATTAACAAATATTACAGAAATATGCATCAATTTTTTAACATTTTTATCAAGAATGACATAACCTGTTGCTGTGTAAATGTATAAATATTGGAAAAAGTGCAAAAACACCTGATTTATTGCATATTTGCAACAAAATTCATTCATTTTGCTTTTTCCTTGTACGTTGAGTATAATAGAGAAAGGAGGCACGGTGAATGGACGAATTGAAAGCAGCCTATGAGGCATTGGGCCCTGATGCGACAGACGAGCAAATCAATCTTACTGCTGAAGCCTTGGCCCGCAGGCAGTTTATGCCTGTTTTGATTCTCTCGGTTCCGAACTTCTTCCAGTACACGAAAAAAGACATGCTTAAAGAATTTGACCGTGTGAGAAAGCTTCCTGATGACAGCGAGGAATTGAAAGCAGTCATCGGCCTCTCGGGTGCGGCTGAAGTAAAGGAAAAGCATCTTTTGACGTTGCTCAACCAATATGAACTGCTTTGCGGCTTACGCGTAAGTGACGGTGATGCATGGGCTGTGGTGAACGAGCTCTATGAGGACGATTGAAAGCGATGATGCAATGTAGTGCCTGTGCAAATGGGACATCCCCCTGTCTGCATAATGTTCCTATCTTCCAACATCTTGACCCGACAGAGATCAAGCGGGTGCAGAAACTCATCATCCAGCGGGAGCTCGAAGCAAATGAGGTACTGTTCCATGAGGGGGATGCTTGTGTAAACCTCTACATCGTACGCACAGGCTCATTGAAGCTGGTTCGCTACTCGAATGACGGTAAGGAGTTTCTGCTGGATACCCTGTTTCCCGGCGACTTCTATGGCAGTGATGGCTTGTTTGCTCCAGGGACTGTGCAAGAAAGTGCTATTGCCGAGCAAAAATGCGGTATTTGTACGATACAAGGAAAAGAACTTAAGCTTTTGATGCTAAGCGATCCTTCCATTTCGCTTAAAGTCATGGAGTATTTCAACACCAAGCTGGAACAGTACCGTCAGCAGCTGGAAATGCTTTCCACCAAGGATGTCACCAAGCGCCTTTGCATGTATCTCTATCAGCGGTCGACGCGTAGTGCAAGTTTGGAATTGCTTCTTTCCCAGGAGGACATCGGCAATGCCATCCACCTCACCAAGGAGACGGTGAACCGCAAACTATCAGTCCTGCAGGAACAAGGGATGCTACGGATTGCCGGAAAGAAGAAAATCATTATCCTTGACTTGGATACACTCAAAGAACTCGCTTTTTGAAAAAAAGTTCCTACATTGATTTGAATCATATTAGTTTGCTTATATGCGGTGTATGCTTAGTACAGGACAATGATACAAGGAACAAGGTGCTCCATGGGTTGTACCATTTACTTGCACAGTACCCGGGAGCTTTGGATACGAAATAATGGAAAAGGAGTGAATGCATGAAACGGAGTATCAAGAACAACGTCTCTTGGGTTGGAAGAATCGACTGGGAACTGAAGAAGTTTCATGGTGATGACTACTCGGTCAACCATGGGTCGAGTCAGAATGCCTATCTGGTCGAGGAGGAAAAAACCGTTCTCATCGACACGATTTGGAAACCCTATGAAAAGGAATTCCGGGATAATCTGGAGAAGGAAATCAAGCTTGGGGACATCGACTTCATCGTTATCAACCACGGGGAGGTGGACCATAGCGGTGCTTTGCCGTATCTGATGGAGAAGATTCCTCAGACCCCGATCTATTGCACTGCCAATGCGGTGAAGTCTCTGGTAGGTCAATATCACCATCCCGAATGGAACTTCAAGGTCGTAAAGACCGGCGACAGTGTAGACGTGGGAAATGGTAAGAAACTGGTTTTTGTGGAAATGCGCATGCTCCACTGGCCGGACAGCATGGCAACCTACCTGACAGGGGATAACATCCTGTTCTCCAATGACGCCTTTGGGCAGCACTATGGCATTGAGGAACTCTTCAACGATAAGGCCGACCAATGTCTGCTTGCCGAGGAAGCAATCAAGTACTATGCGAACATCCTCACCCCGTTCTCCTCTCTGGTTAAACGCAAGATAGAAGAGATTGTCGCGCTGAACCTGCCGATCGACATTATTGCACCGAGCCACGGGGCCATCTGGCGGGACAACCCCTTGCAGATTGTTCAGCAGTATGCCGCTTGGGCCGATGCGTATCAGGAAGACCAGATCACCATCGTCTACGATACAATGTGGGACGGGACGAAACAACTGTCCCATGCCCTGGCTGCCCAGATTCAGGCACAAAGCCCCCAGACCAAGGTCAAGGTATTCAACATCAGCCAGACTGACAAGAATGACATCATGACCCAGGTATTCAAGTCAAAGGCAATAGCCGTGGGTTCCCCGACAGTGGGCAAGTCCATACTCTCCTCTGTCGGCGGTTGGCTCCATTTCCTTTCAGAACTACAGTTCAAGGGCAAGAAGGCTGCAGTCTATGGCTGTTATGGCTGGAGCGGAGAGGGAAATACCATCCTGTGTGAGGAGCTGAAGAAGTCGGGCTTTACTGTAGTGGATCCACAGGTCAAGGTGAACTGGAATCCAACGGAGCAAAACCTGTCCGAGATGCAACAGCTTGCAAAAGCTCTGTTGGCTTAAGAACAGTATCCAAGGTCGAGAAAGCGGTAGAGATACCGTGCAGCAAGTGAACGATAGGGCTTCCAAACGGAGGCCCTTGTTTCTATATCCTCATCACCGTAGAGGTATCGGTAGGCTTGCAGGAATGCTCCATCCTCCAGCGGAAGTATATCGTTTCGGTCCAATACGAATATGAGGTACATCTTTGCCGTCCATGGTCCGATGCCTTTGTATTGGCAGAGGCTTGCCATGCATTCTTTGTCGCCAAGAGAAGCCAGCGAAGCAAGCAAGGTAGGATTTTTTTCTACCATGGCGGCAAGAGCAAGAATGGTTTGAGCCTTTCTACGGGCGATTCCCAAGCTTCTCAGAAGATCTTCATCGAGGCCGGAAATGCTTGCTGCATCGATGTCTTTTCCCAATCTGGCCACAAGACGGGCATAGATGGTATCAGCAGCCTTTGCCGACAGCATTTGTCCGATGATTACTTGCACCAAAAAAGCAAAACCGTCTTGCTCCGCCTCATACTGAAGCTGTCCAACCTTCTCAATTACCTGATGCAACTTCGGATCGGATTGCTTCAGTGTTTCAATGGCCAACTGTAGTGTTTCGTTCTGCATAGGCTGAGTATAGCGCAAACTTTCTGGGAAGCCACATACTTTTCATGGCTTTTGGGTACATTGGTGTCAGTTGGCTTTGATTGCGCTTTACTCGATGCTTGTGATACCATAAGCCATGGACAGCATACAGCTTCAGGCCTTGCATTATGAATCCTTGCTCAAGGCAGCCAATGGCTCCGAGGCTAAGGCTTCCTATGCGTATGAGAAGGCTTTGGAATGCTCGATCATCGGTGAGAGCCTTGTTTTGCATGCCCAGACCTATGCACAATTGCTGGGTGTGGAAGCTGCGGCAATCAGCGATGCTTACTACAAAATCCGCCCGCTCTTTGAAGCAATGGATACTTCTGTTTCCATTCTGGGTTGGGACAGCCCTCTCTGGCCGAAACAGGTTGACTCTTTCGCCTTCCGTCCGAGATTCCTTTATGTGCAGGGTAATGTACAGCTGCTGAAGCAAAACTCGGTTTCGGTCATCGGAACCCGCACTCCTTCCTTGGAGGGAAAGCAGCTTGCTCTTTCCTGTGCCCAGGCACTGGGAAAAGCCGGATATGTGGTGGCAAGTGGTTTGGCCTTGGGTATTGACGGTGTGGCTCATAAAGCTGCCTTGGCAGCAGGATATCCGACCATAGCGGTTATCGGCACCCCGATCAATGCCTACTATCCCCCCGAGCACTGTGCATTGCAGCAGGAAATTGCAAAGGTAGGCGCGGTGGTCAGCAGGTTTTCGCCTGCAACGGTTACCCAGAAATGGCATTTTTTGCTGCGCAACCGCCTGATGAGTGCCCTCAGCGATGCCTCGGTGGTGGTGGAGGACCGCGATGGTGGTGGTGCAGTAAGGCAAGCGGCGTTTGCCTTGGAGCAAAAAAAGTACCTATTCATCTATCAGGGGAGTGTGGACAACCATAGTGTCCTCTGGCCAAGGCAGTTCGCCAATCAGAGCAGGGTGTTCGTGATCAAGAAGAGCCAAGACCTTCCGAGGTTGCTCAATCAAGCAAAAAAGACACGGGAGGGAGTGGGGAAACCCAAAGAAAAGAATCTGCAACTGGACCTCTTCTGACTCGCGTCTCCTTGACATACGATTGCCGACGAGACTACTATCTGCATATTATGAAAAAACAGCTGACCGCCAACGAATTACGGCAAAAATTCATTGACTTCTTTGTGTCTAAAGACCATGTGCAGATCAGTGGTGCTTCCCTGATCCCCGAGAACGATCCTACGGTTCTTTTTACCACCGCAGGCATGCATCCCCTGGTACCCTATATCCTGGGCAGCGACCATCCGAGCGGAAAGCGTCTCACCGACTATCAGAAGTGCATTCGTACCGGTGATATTGAGGCGGTAGGCGATCCCCACCATCTCACATTCTTTGAGATGCTCGGTAACTGGTCCTTGGGTGACTACTTCAAGAAAGAGGCAATCGCCTACAGCTTTGAGTTTCTCACTGCATGGCTGAACCTTGATATTTCTCAGCTTTCGGTTACCGTGTTTGCCGGTGACGAGCTGGTTGCCCGTGACGACGAAGCCGCTCAGACTTGGGAGAGCTTCGGCATTCCCCGTGAGCGCATTTACTTCCTTCCCCGTGAGGACAACTGGTGGGGGCCTGCCGGAGAAACCGGTCCCTGCGGTCCTGACAGTGAGATGTTCATCGACACCGGTCGTCCTTCCTGCGGTCCCGATTGTCGCCCGGGGTGTTCCTGCGGCAAGTACTTCGAGATTTGGAACGACGTATTCATGGGCTACAAGAAGAACAGCGATGGCACCTATGAGGAAATGAGCCGAAAGTGCGTTGATACCGGCATGGGTATCGAGCGTACGATAGCCATCCTGCAGGGCAAGAAATCGGTCTATGAGACTGAAGTATTTGCACCCATCATCGCAGGCATTGAGAATCTGTCCCAGAAACACTACGGCGATAACGAGGATATTGACATCTCCATCCGGATTCTTGCAGACCACATCCGTACCAGCGTTTTCATTTTGGGCGACCAGCGGGGTGTTGCTCCCTCAAACGTGGGGCAGGGTTACATTCTCAGACGCCTGATCAGACGGGCCGTACGCCATGGTCACAAGCTTGGTATCGAGGGAGCTTTCCTCGGAGATCTTGCACTCATCGTACTTGAGCTTTATGGCAAGCCCTATCCTGAGCTTGTGGAGAATCGTGAGTTTGTCCTGAAGGAACTCGCACAGGAAGAAGCAAAGTTCTCTGAAACCCTGGCAAAGGGTGAGCGTGAGTTTGAGAAAATGCTTCCCAACCTCTTGAAAGGAAACAGCCGCCAAATCAGCGGTCGTACCGCCTTCAAGCTATACGATACCTATGGCTATCCCATTGAACTGACCAAGGAACTTGCCGCCGAGCACGATTTTACCGTGGATGAGGCAGGGTTCAAGGAAGCGTTTGAGAAGCACCAGGAAATCAGCCGAAGCGGTTCTGAGCAGCAGTTCAAGGGCGGCCTTGCCGACCACAGTGACAAAACCACAGCCTTGCATACGGCAACCCATATGCTGCATCAGGCACTGCGTACCGTTTTGGGTGAGCATGTCGGCCAGAAGGGCTCAAACATCACCATCGAACGGCTTCGCTTTGACTTTACGCATCATTCTCCCATGTCAGCTGAAGAGATCCAGAAGGTAGAGGATATGGTCAATGAAGCCATAGACCGAAACCTTGCGGTGAAATGCGAGACTATGACTCTCGATGAAGCCAAGGCTCAGGGAGCCATTGCCTTCTTCGACAGCAAGTACGGCGAGCAAGTCAAAGTCTACTCGATCGGAGACTATTCCAAGGAAGTGTGTGGTGGACCCCATGTTGAGAATACTTCGCAGATGGGACATTTCAAGATTCTCAAGGAACAGTCTTCCTCTGCCGGGGTGAGAAGAATCAAGGCAATTTTGGAAAAGTAACCAGCGCTAGCTGCCATACGTTTTTTACTAAAGCTGTTTCAGGGAAACCCTCTGGACAGCTTTTTTTACGGTCAATCGCTTGATGTGTTCTTCCTCTGATGATAGCTTGCTTGGGGAGGGCCTTGATGCAAACCTACAGGACACAAGAGTTGGCTGTTTTGACAGGAGTGCATCCCAATACGGTACGCCTCTATGAGAAATTACAATTCATCACCCAAGCCAACAGAAAAGAGAACGGGTATCGGGTATTCACTGAGTTGCAGGTATTGCAGATTCGGTTCGCGCGATTGGCACTTCGTAGCGAAGTCTTGCACCATGGGCTGAGAGATCAGGCACTGTGTATCATACGGCTCTGTGCCGGATTGGATTTTCAAGGGGCCATGAAGGCCGTGGATAGGTACCTATCCAGTATCGAGGAGGAACTGGTACGTGCCAGGTCCGCCATCAGCGATGTACAGGCGATTCTCAACAGCAAGCATCATGAGCGAGACTTCACCCTTACCAGAAAACAAGCGGCAACGCAGATCGGCGTTACCTTGGACACCCTAAGAAACTGGGAGTTGAATGGTCTGATCCATACCAAGCGAAAGCAGAATGGCTACCGTATCTATGATGGTGATGATTTGAGGCGGTTGTGCATCATCCGCACCCTTCGGCTTGCCGGTTACTCGCTGATGTCCATTTTGCGATTGCTGAACCAGTTGGATGAGGATGCAGAACCTGCATTGGAAATGATACTCAACACACCTTCTTGCTCGGAGGACATAATCTCGGTTTGCGACCGACTTATCGTTTCCTTGGAGGCTGCCTCTGATGATGCAAAGTCCCTGCGCTCTCTCTTGCCTTCGATGATGCAACTATCCAAACCCTCCACTATACCACCAGACTTTGGATGAACGGTATGCTTGCAAAATATTTCTATCAGGAGGATGTTGCATGCAAGGTTGGAAGCTGAAAACCGTACTGTTTCTGCTAAGTCAGGGGATTACCCTGTTTGGCTCTTCGATTGTTCAATTTGCGCTGGTCTGGTACATAACACTGGAAAGTTCTTCCGGGGTATGGGTGTCGGCGCTCACCCTTTGTGCTTTTGTCCCACAGTTTCTTATTTCGTTTGTCTCGGGAGTCTGGGCTGACCGGTACAACAAGAAGTACCTCATCATTGCAAGCGATGCCCTCATCGCCCTTGCTACCCTGGCTCTTGCACTGCTGTTTCCCTTGCTGAAAACCAATGCAACAATCTTTGCCGCACTCTTGATTGTTTCCTTGGTTCGTTCGTTGGGCAGCGGGGTGCAGGTTCCTGCAGTTTCGGCTATGATCCCTGATCTGGTTCCTCAAGAACATCTGATGCGTTTCAACGGTATGTATGCCGCCCTGACGTCATTGGTCCAGTTTGCATCCCCCTTTGTAGCAGGAGCTTTCCTGACTTTTTCAAGCCTGAGAAGCTCGCTCTTGTTGGATGTTGCAACAGCGGTGATCGGAATCAGCCTGCTAGCAAGCTTGTCGGTTGTGCATCAGAGCAAGCCTTCCAATGGAATGTCCATGGCCAAGGAAATCAAAGAAGGGGCTTTGTACGCTTTCCAAAACCCATGGATAGGCAAAATGTTGATTGTCCATGGGTTGTTCATTGTTCTGGTAGTCCCTGCAGGCTTTCTTGCAACGTTGTTTGTTACTCGTTTCTATCAGGAAAGCTATGCTTACATGACGATAGTCGAGGTGGTAGGCTTTGCCGGAATGAGCCTTGGCGGGGTGCTGATGAGCTGGTGGGGAGGGTACAAGAATCAGGTCAAGACACTCCTAGCCGGTATGTTGGCTTTCGGCCTTCTTGCCATCGGCATGGGTTTGATTGACAACTTTCTGGTGTATTTGGCACTCATGGTCATCTACGGCGTTGCCTTGACCATGGTGCAGACGGCGACGATGACCCTTTTGCAGGAACGAACCGACCCTGGTGTACAGGGTCGAATCTTCTCTTTTCAGAATATCATGTATTGTGGAGCCCTTCCGCTGGGCATGGCAATCTTCGGCCCGATGGCCGACGTGGTTTCCTTACGGATATTGATGGCCGCAAGTGGCGCATTGCTTGTCCTTCTGGTACTCATGCTCCGTCTGGACAAGCAGTTTTACGCATCAGAGCCTACTCTTCATCCTCATCAACCATCAGATCGTAGTCCAGATTCAAGCCTTTGTTGAGAGGAACGGCGAGTTGCCCGCATGCTCCATTGATTTCCCTTCCACGGGATCGGCGGCGTGTGTAATTGACATGCAAGCGGTCCAGCTGCAGGGCGAAATAGTCAATCTCTTCCTCGGTAGGAGTCTTGTAGGGCAAACCTTCTGCTGGGTTCCAGGGGATGAGGTTGACGATGACGTCCAAGTCCTTTACATAACTGGCAAGCTTTTTTGCACTGGTTTCATCGGTATTGGTGTTTCCCAACAGGCAATACTCAATGGTAAAGCGTTTGCCGCCAAGGCGCTGATAATGCAGCAAGGCCTTTTTCAGGGCCATGATGTCCCAGGCCTTATTGACCGGCATGATGCGGTCGCGAAGGCGGTTGTCGGCACTCACCAGCGAGACTGCGAGCTTGACCGGTAGTTTCTGTTCGGCCAGCTTGAGAATTCCGGGGACAATGCCGCAGGTTGAGACCGTGATGCGCCTGAGGCTGAGATTGAAAGTCTTGGGGTTGTGGAAGTAACGGATCGAACGGGTAACTGCTGCAATATTGGCGAGTGGCTCTCCCATTCCCATATATACAATGTGGGTGATGGGTTGCTTGCTCACGGAAAGCAGGTGGATATATTGTTCGATGATTTCCTCTGCACTGAGGTTTCGTAGTAATCCCATTGTTCCGGTTTTGCAGAAGGTGCAGCCTTGGGCACACCCTACCTGACTGGAGAGACAGGCCGTGTGCCTGCCTTTCTTGTCGACCAGTAGGACACACTCGATTACTTTGCCGTCATGCAGGCGAACGCCCATTTTGGTAGCTCCGGTTTCATCGGTATCACAAGTGTGGATGGTCGATGAGCAGGCACTGCTCATCAACGATGCCAGCCGCTCCCGTTCAGCCTTGGGCAGGTCGGTCATAGCCTCAAAGGAATATACTCCTTTGACAAGCCAATTAAAAATTTGCTTGGCATAAAAGCTTTTCGAAAGCGAAAGTATTTCAGCGATAGTTTCTGCCTCAAGCCCATACAGGGAGAGGGGAAGGTGTGTAGTTTGTTGCATACTTGGCAGTATACCTATTTAAACATAGAAAGAATAGCAATCGCCACGCCTGTTATTCCTTCGCCTCCCAACAAGCCACTTGCCACCAAGCCGGTCTTTTCTCCCAGCTTTTCCTTGCTGAGCTTCTTGGCGAATACTTTCTTTGCCAAAACGGACACAAGAGCGCCCAGTCCCATAATCGAAGAAATGTAGATCGGCAGGTATACTCCCAAGCCGAGGGTGGCACTGGGAAGCTTGGACAAATACAGGACCAAGCCTACTCCAAGCCCGATCAGGAAGGCGGGAATGTGCTGCAGTCCCCCAACCATCGCCGATACGGCTGCTGCCTGGGGAGCGGGAAGCTCAGCAGTACCGAAACCTCCAAAAGCGGACTTCATGATCAAGAGGACGAAGACCGAGAGAATGGCACCGATAACGCCTCCAATCCCTTCACCGAGGATCTGTTGCCTGGGATTGGTTTTCAAGAGGTATCCACTCTTCAGGTCGTTCATGACATCCCCGGTCAGTCCACAGGCGACAGCAACTATGGCTGCTATGCTGAATGAGGCTATCAAGGACGGATTGGAAATAAGCTGGATGACCAAGAGCACGAGGATTCCAAATATTTCCATAGGGTTGATGCCGGTCTGCCCGGTAAGCATGCCTGAGAGGTAGGTTGCCAGGTAAATGCCTGCCATGAGTGTCAACGCCTCGATGAGTCCGAGCTCGGTTCCCAAGGCAAGAAGGATGACGGCAAAGAAAAGAATGAGGACAATGACCAGACGGGAGGAAGCGTTCAGGGAACTCTTTTTTTCCTCAAGCTTCTTGTGGGCGGAAAGCCTGCTTGCGATTGCCTTGAAGAAAACTCCCAAGCCTGTTCCGATCATCAGGCCGATGCCGAGGTTTGACCGAAATACATCAGCATCCGCCATGGAGGCAAACAGACCCTGCTGGATTCCCAGCGGGGTGAGGATGTAATACCCGAAGACAGCTCCCCCGAACCAGAGCAAAGCAAAGAGCGGACCGATGATTGCTCCGATACCCAAAGCCATCGGAGATACCCATATGGAGAAGGAGGGAATAATTGCACTTCCTGCGTAGATGGTTACCAGCGAAGGAATCTTGGCAAAGCCATCACGCAAAATGGTGAATATGACTGAACCCCCCATGGAAGCGAAGAGGGTTTTTGCCGCCTTGCCCCCTTGGGTTCCTGCCATAAGCGTGTTATAGCTTGCAATCCCCATGGGATAGGGAAGTGCTTCTTCCTCGATGAGCTTCTTCCGGAAGAGGGCGGAGAAGAGTGTCCCCAGAATGGCTCCCACTACAGTAAGCACCAGAAGGCTGGGAATGGAGAAATTGGCCGAAGGGTCGAGCATCCAAAGCCCTGGCAAGGTGAAGGCAAGGCCTCCGGCTACCATGGCTCCACTACTCATAATGGTATGGGTGACATTGATTTCCTGCAGCGTCGAGCCTTTTGCTTTATGCAGTGCCGCCATACTGACAACAGTGACAAATATGGTGGGCCAGGGAAGGGCTCCCATACGTAGTGCTACATACATGGAACTTGCAGTAATAACTAAAAGTCCGGCAATACCAATGATTGCTCCTCGAACGGTCAGATGTTTTTCCATATTTAACACTTCCTCCGTTTTTGTATAATAGTGAAGAACTAAGAAAAACACTAGGGGCTTCCTGTCTCCTAGCAAAATCCTAGCTTACAGGCATATTCAAGGATTGTTGGCTGTTCAAGTGCTTTTGGATGTGGTATATTCAAGGAAACATTACAATGTAGGAGGAAGTCCTACGAAGGGAGAATGCGTATGAAAAAAGTACTACTTGCACTGATTCTGGTCGCCCTCGTTTTGGTTCCTGTAACCGCTGCTACCGAGCGCGCTTCAAAAACCGATCTTGCTGTCGGATTAAACCTCGGCACCAACTCGGGTGTTGGCGTGCAGTATCGCATGAATGATTTCGATCTGATTGGCAACCTTGGATTTGATTTGTTCAATGGATACCTCTCTGTTGATGCTGCTGCAAACTACAAAGTGGCTGAGTTCAACATCGAGAAGGCACAGTTCGATGTAACCGTTGGTGGTGGCGCCTACTTGGGAATTCCCATTGAATCCGGTGCAAAGCTTGGTCTTGCTGCCATTGTTCCTGTTGGAATAGTGTATAGCATGAATAACAATGATTTCCCGCTTGATTTCTATCTTCGAATTGCTCCTGGCATAAGCATCCTTCCCGATGTTGGATTCCATGTCGGTGGCTATCTCGGTGCTCTTTGGAGATTCAACTAATCGTCTAGGGACGTTCGGATATTGCAACTTGGGTGCTTCCTTTCGGGGAGGCACCCAGTTTTTTAGTCGTGTCTGTAGTTCTGAAGCGGCCCTTGGAACCTGCCTTGGATACGGCTCTTCACCAGAATACCCTCTTCGGTGTAGTCGATGCTCTCAACTTGGCCGAAACGGTGGATATGTGCCACCAAATCATGGCGTGTGTTGGGCAGCAGGTAGGTGGTGGTAGCACACAGTTCGTGAAGGGTTATACCGATTTGTGTAAGCAGTGCATCGAGCCCTTCCCCTGTCTTGATGGATGTTTCCAACACAGGATTGTACATTGACTTGAGGCGGGAGACTGCAAACGCATCCTCGACCTTATCCATCTTATTGGCTAGCACGATGGCCGGCTTGTCTGTGCAACCCAGCTCTTCGAGGACCTGCACGGTAGTGGCGTAGTTTGCAAGCATGTCAGGATGGGAGGCATCACAAACAATAATCAAAAAATCGGCATATTTTGCCTCTTCAAGGGTGCTCTTGAACGCATCCACCAGGTTGTGAGGCAGGTCGCTGATGAAGCCTACGGTATCGGAGAGCAGAATTTCTTCCCCTCCGGGCAGCTTTACCAATCGAGTGGTAGGGTCGAGGGTTGCAAAGAGCTTGTCTTCAACCAGCACCCCGGCGTTGGTCAGGGCATTAAGCAGGGAGGACTTTCCACTGTTGGTATAGCCAACAATGGCTCCGGTCGGTATATTCCCGTTCATTCGCTGGTTGCGTTGGATGTTGCGCTGTTGCACCACCTTCTCAAGTAGGAGTTTGAGAGCGACAACCCTGTCCTGGATTTGTCTTCGGTCAAGCTCAAGCTGCGTCTCACCTTCACCCTTGGTGCCTTTGACACCACCCTTTTGGCGATTGAGGTTCGTCCATCGGCGTGTCAGCCTAGGCAGCGAGTACTCAAGGCGGGCAAGTTCCACCTGTAAATTTGCTTCCTTGGTGGCAGCTCGGTCGGCGAAAATCTGCAGGATTACTTCATCGCGGTCGATGACGCAGGTCTCCATCTCTTTTTCAAGGTTGCGTTGTACCCTTGGATTGATTCCTTGGTCGAAAATAACGACGTCGATTGAAAGCTCCTCTACCAAGAGTTTGATTGCTTCAACCTTGCCGCTTCCGATGAGCGTCGCGCTATTTGTCTGGCGCATAGGAATATATTCGACACGGATGGTTAAAGCACCCATGGTGTCGACAAGAGCTTTCAATTCATCGGCTCTGCGCTTTGAGCTTTGCTCTGATTCTCCATGTGAGACAAGGATGAGCAGCAGTGCTCTTTGGTCTTCATCCTTGATTTCGTAGACACGTTTTCCTTTGGAAATTGGCTCTTCAGAGCCTGTTAACTGTTCAATACCCATTGCTGTTGACTATAGGGCTGGTTAACGAGCGAGTCAATATGTGCTACACTGCCCCTACTGGCTCCAATGAGCCGAGAATGAGGTAAATAATGGGCTTAAATTGCGGCATAGTAGGGCTTCCCAATGTTGGTAAGTCGACCATCTTTTCAGCATTGACTGCAGCTCCCGCCGAAGTTGCGAACTATCCTTTCTGTACGATCGACCCCAATGTGGGTATAGTTTCCGTTCCCGATCCCCGCTTGGACAAGATTGTCGAGCTGATTCCTCCTGCCAAAGTGGTGCCTGCAACCTTCGAGTTTGTAGACATAGCCGGCTTGGTGGCCGGAGCGAGCAAGGGAGAAGGCTTGGGCAACCGTTTCTTGGCATCCATCAGGGAGGTGGGCGTCATCGCCCACGTGGTCAGGTGCTTTGACGATGGTGACATCATTCACGTGAACAACAGGATCGACCCCGCCGGGGACATCGAGACGATCAACATCGAGCTTGCCCTCGCTGACTTGGATACCGTGACGAACCGCTGGGCAAAACAAGCCAAGCTGACTCGGTTGAGCAAGGAAGCACAAAAAGAGAATGAGAAAGTCCTTCCTTTGCTCACCAAGCTCAAAGAATGTCTGGAGGACGGTAAACCTGCCCGGTCGCTGAAACTCGAGGAAGAGGAACTTGCCATGGTCTATGACCTGCACCTCATCACCCTCAAGCCGGTCATTTATGTCTGCAATGTCGATGAAGAGGGTATCGTCCAGGAAAATGACTATGTCAAAACGGTACGTGCCATTGCCGAAGCGGAAGGCTCCGAGATCGTAGTCATTTGCGGCAAGATTGAGTCTGAAATTGCAGTATTGGAAACAGCGGAGGAGAAAAGCGAATTCCTCGAGGCTGTTGGACTGAAAGAGTCAGGACTGAATCAGTTGATCCGCAGTGCGTACCATACCTTGGGTATGAGGACGTATTTCACCGCAGGTTCGGATGAGGACCGGGCATGGACCTTCCATGCCGGCTACAAAGCCCCCCAGGCGGCGGGAGTCATCCATACCGATTTTGAGAAAGGATTCATCAAAGCCGAGGTGTACAACTGCGAGGACCTTTTCTTCTATAAGACCGAACAGAAGGTCAAGGAAGCCGGAAAGCTGAGAATGGAAGGCAAGGAGTATGTCGTGCAGGATGGAGACATCATGCACTTCCGATTCAATGTATAAATCGGCCGATTGCTAAAAAAATGAGAGGCAGCAGATTTCTGCTGCCTTCGCTTTTTTGGGTATGCTTACTGCCAAGTTACCGTAAAGGTAATAGGGTCCTCAAGCAAGAGGAAGTCGATCAAGGGGAAGCTGAATTCATACAGGCGCTCGGAAATCTTTTTCCCGTTGATGAAGCCGGTGATGGGGGTGGGTGTTTCAACTCTCAGGGTGATGAAGGATTGCTCGATGGCGGGAGGCCCTTCTTCCCCAAGCATGAAGCTGATCATCTCCAGGTAGTCAGCATCGCTGAGCCCTTGGTTGTACACCGGACCGAAGGCTTCAAAGTTCTCGTCGGCCAAGAAAGGGATGACAGGAACAAGCTGGTCGTAGTTGTCCATGGATAAGGAGAATGTCATGCTGTTCTTTTGCATGGTCAACAGGCTCTGATCGGGCCCGGCGCCAAGGTCACTGAACAGTTGCTGCATATTGGTAAAGGTAAAGGTTCCTCGGTATGCATTATCGTTGAGCTTGGTCATCCGCACCTTGTCGGTGGTGGGACTGTAGTCCAGGGCACGTTCGAAATCATTGATGGCTTTGTCCATCAGCGATTGGTCGCCCTCGGGGGGGATGAACTCACTGAAATCCTGTAATACAGCAATGAAAAAATCCTCAACGGTAAAGTCAAAAGCTGATTCATTTGGTGCAGTGCTTTTGAATGATAGCGTTTCGGTAACGGTACAACCGGTAACCAAAAAAAAGACGGCGAGCAGCAGAACTGCTCGGATTGTATATTTCACATGCTTCACTGTTTCATTCCTTATCAATACTGTACGGGATTTTTTGTTGCTTCTCAACAAGAAGTTTGCCTAACTCTGCTCGGAAACAGGCAGAAAATTGAGTTCACCCTCATCATTGGCATAGATGGATAGCTCAACCTCTTGTGTGTAGGGATGAGCGGCCAAAAAATCATCAAGTGACATCGTATCGAGTGAGGCAAGTTCTTCCAACGGATAGAAGAGGTGGATCGTGGGGCTTTGTTCATACATATGGAAAAAGGCTATCCCCTGATGCAGTTCCATGTAGGAGAGCAGCGGCTTTAGATACTGCTCTTTTCCCAACTTTTTCAAAAGACTGCCGACAAAGGCTTCCTGTACAGCAAAAATATCCAATTCCGACTCTGCAGTCTGTGTCTTCCCTGTATAAAAGGAGAGGTAGGATTCGAACAAGGTGAGTAGGGAAGAAGGTCGTTGCCCGGTTGCCTCACAAAATGCATGCATCCACATACCGGCTTGTCCCTGGGTGAAGAAGAGGTCGCAGCTGTGTTTGAGGCGCATGGCCTTTTTCAGATCCTCTTCACTGAAGGTGGGGGAGTGGAGAATGGTATACGGGGCCTGGGTCATGCTGACAATACCGTAGGAGGCTGCCCGGTCGCTGACTAGGGTGCCGGGAAGCAGGGAGAGGGGGAAAATATCGAGGTTGCTGGGCTTTAGCAGCATTGCATAGTCCAAGCTTTTGGTGAATGCCGCCAAACTGTCATGGGGAAGGCCGATAATGAGGTCCAAGCCGAACGGAATGCCTCGTTGGTTGAGCAGCTGGATTTTCTTGGCAAACTGGGAGGGATTAAAATTTCGGTTTGCCGCTTTGAGAACCGCGCTGTCACTTGACTGCAACCCGATTTGCAGTGAGCAGTTGATGGTTGCAAATGCATCGGCTAAGGCGGCATCGAGCAACTCTGCACGGACCTCAAAGACAAAATGAATCGATGCCTGTTTCTCTTGAAGCAGTGAAAGAATTGCCAAGGTGCGCTGCTTGTCAATATTAAAGGTAGGGTCGAGCACATAGACTTCCCCGACCTCGTGCTCGATAAGATACTCGAGTTCCTCCTCCAGTCGGTCCAGACTGAAGTGCCGCACGCTGCGCTCTCCCCGGGATTCGAAACAAAAGGAGCAGTGGAACGGACAGCCGCGGGTCATTTCCCACAGAACCGATGCCCCGGGTTGCAGAAATGGATCTGCAAGGCCATTGAGAAGAGGGGAAGTCAAGCTATCGAGATTGGGGCTGGGAGCGGGGCTGTAGAAACCAGTCGATGAGAGTACTCCCGCAAGTTGGGGCTTTTTGCCGGTTTTGATCTGATCGATTGCCCCAAGCACTGTCTCTTCCCCCTCGCCGAGGATGAGGAAGTCGTACAGCGCCAAATCAAAGGAAGAGGGATTGGCTGTTGCTTCAGGACCGCCGGCGAAAAGTATGCAAGCGGGCGAATTCTCTTTGAGTTGCTGGGTGAATAGGTCCATCCAGCTTCTATTCCACAGGTAGACCGAAAGCCCTACTACATCCATTGGCTCAATGCCAAGGGACTTTGCCGCGACGATTGGGTCGTCGGCAAGGGTGAATGCGTGGTGGAGGCAGTGCTCGCCTTCGTAATGGGCAAGAATGGAGCTTTGGATGCAGAGTGCTCCAAGCGGGTAACTGAGATTGCCCTCTTCGAGGCAGCAGGAGATCAAGTGTATGGTCATATGACCGATAGTAGCTGGCCAGCCAATCTCTTGCAACTAGGGGGCAGCTGTGTATACAGTAACGGTATGAAGCGATGGATACTATGCTTGTTGCTTTGTTTCGGGCTCCCTCTGTTTGCTGCACCTCTTGCAGTTGATTTGGTTGGGGCATATCCCAACCAGTTGCATCTGAACTGGGAAGCAGTCTCCGGTTGCGACTATTACGATATCTATGTTGATGGAAAGCCCGTCCAGCGGGTGCGACAGACATCTGTGGTCCTGGGCTCCAACGAAAAGCCTTTGGAAAGCCATCGGCAGTACGAGGTGATCGTCGCTGCACGGAAAACAGGCAATATTGATATAGCCGCTGCCAAGCAGTCCTATTCCACCACCGGATGGGAAGGTCGCTACCGTTGGATCAACCTTACCGACAAGGACAACAAGGGAAAATGCAAAGAGCTTGATCTCTTGGTCACCTATACCGAGCCGTACTATACGATCCAAGGGATGTTCGACCGTCCCTATACCTTATTCCCCTTGCTTTCAGATGATCGGCTCAACGAGCCAATCCCTTTCGAGGGAGAAAGTGAACAACAGAAAGCGTATCGGGCCAATGCTGAAGTTTTCAATACAACAAATTTCACTCCTTCTGTTTGGAGTGTCACTTCCATGGAAATTGGCATGGACCGTTATACCGTGGAGGTTAAGACAAAGGTGGGGGCTCTCTCTTTCAAGACCCGCTCAGTCTATACGTTCGTCCTTTCCCCTAAAGGGGAAAAAGAATTGCACTTTGAAACCAAAGGTGATGGTATGGCTTCCTGGGGATTGTTTACCTCCCCCAATCCAGGGGAGAACGGAGTGTTTGTATGCAAGTTCATTCACGAGCCAAGGCAATTGACCCAATGATGGTATACGTTGACAAAAGCTGAAGGCGGCAGTATATGTGTTAACCTAAGACCACGTGTCTTTAGGAGAAGAACGCATGGATAATGCCAATACATTGATCATTGTTGAGTCGCCTACCAAGGCCAAGACGATAACAAAATTCCTTCCTTCCTCATGCAAGGTAGTTGCGAGCAAAGGACATATCAGAGACCTTCCCGAGGATCGGATGGCTATTGATGTGGAGCATGAGTTCGCTTGTGACTACGAGGTGGTGTCCGGCAAGGAGTCATTGATCAAGGAGTTGAAAAGCAGCTTGAAGAAAGCCGATCGACTGCTGCTGGCAACTGATGAGGACCGTGAAGGAGAGAGTATTTCCTGGCATTTACTTGAGGTTCTTAAGCCCAAGATTCCGTTCCAGCGTATGGTTTTTCACGAAATTACCAAGAGTGCAATAACCAAAGCCTTGGAAGGTGGCAGACCGCTGGATGAAAATCTGGTCAAGGCACAGGAGGGAAGGCGCATCATCGACCGCCTGTATGGGTATACGCTTTCGCCGACTCTCTGGAAAAAGTTATCCAATAAAAAACTCTCGGCAGGGCGCGTGCAATCGGTCGGGTTGCGTTTGACCGTGCAGCGTGAGCGAGAGCGGCTTGCGTTCCAGCAAAGCACCTACTTCGATGCAAAAGCGGAGTTGCTTGCAGAGCAGAAGCAGCATTTTGAAGCCAAGCTGACAGCCTACCAAGGTCATCGCCTGGCAAACAGCAAGGATTTTGATTCAATTAGCGGCCAATACAAGGCCAAAGGCCAAGTGCTCCAGCTTTCTCGGGAGCAAGCCCAGGCTATCGTAAAGGAATTGAAGGCAGAGCCGTTCAGGGTCCAGGATATCCAACGCAAACCCTTTGTCACCCGGCCTAACATTCCCTTCACCACCAGCACCCTTCAGCAGGATGCTATTAAGAAACTGCATATCAGTGCCTCTGATACGATGCGCATTGCTCAGAAACTCTATGAGAACGGCTTCATTACCTACATGAGAACCGACAGCCCTTCTCTGAGTCAGGAGGGAACGCAGGCCGCCAGAAGTCAGGTGGACCAGTTGTACGGCCAAGAATACCTATCCCCCTCGGCCCGCTACTTTGCTGCAAAAAGCGCTGGTGCACAGGAAGCCCACGAGGCGATCAGGCCCGCAGGGGAACGGTTCCTTATTCCTTCTGAGACACATTTGATCGGCAAGGAGCTTGCCCTGTATGAATTGATCTGGAAGCGTACCCTGGCAAGCCAGATGGCGGAGGCCAAAAAAGCCACCACTACCGTTACGCTTGAGGCAGGAGAGGGAACCTTTACTGCAACCGGAACGGAAATTGTGTTTCCCGGCTTTCTGAGAGCCTATGTGGAAGGGTCGGATGACCCCGATGCCGCTTTGGAAGACAAGGAAACCTTATTGCCTGCCATGAAGGTAGGCCAAGTCTGCCCGCTTGCAAGCCTTGTTGAAGTCGAGCACCAAACCAAGAGCCCTGCCCGTTATACGGAAGCCTACTTGGTGCAGGAGCTGGAGAAACGGGGAATCGGGCGTCCTTCAACCTATGCTACCATCATTAAGACGCTTTTGGACCGTCGCTATGCAATCAAGGAAGGGTCTGCCTTGGCTCCGACCTTCATCGGGTTTGCCGTGTGCCAATTTCTGGAGACCAATTTTCCCCAGTTCGTCGATTATGACTTTACCTCGATGATGGAAGATGGCTTGGACAAGATTGCATCGGGAGAACTCGATAAGATAGTGTTTCTCAGTTCCTTCTATTGTGGTGAAAGCGGCCTGTTGAGCCAGAATGCCTTACAACTTAAGCAGGATAACAAGGTAGTTTCCAAGACGTTGATACTGCCCCATATCAGCGATAAGAACCCGGTCATGATAGGGCCCTACGGTGCGTATGTCATTGATGCAAATGAGGCGTTCATTTCCTTGCCGCTTTCCTGGATACCGGGCAATATCACCGATGAGGATGTCAAAACCCTGATCGCCAACGGCAAGGAGAAACAACAGCCGGTAACGTTGGGCAGTGGTGCTGTCAAGGGTGAGGCGGTGAAGGTCATGAACGGCAGGTTCGGGCCCTATTGGCAGGAAGGCGAGGGAAAGGATGCCAAACGCGCAAGCATACCCAAATGGGTGCAGGATGCCAACCGATCCGAGGAATTGGAGCTGGCCAACCGCTATCTCAGTCTTCCCAGAAATCTGGGAAAGGATGAGGATGGCAATGAGGTGCTTGCCTACAAAGGCAAGTACGGGCCCTACATTGCAAGCAACAATAAGACACGGAACCTGAAAAAGACCGATCATGACCAAGAGCTTTTCTCGATCACCTTGAAGGAGGCTCTTGCATTGCTTTCCCAAGAAGTTGAGAAGAGTGGTGCCAAGGGCAAAAAGGGCGGTGCAAGGTCGGCTAAGGCTTCTACGGTCAAGGACCTTGGCCAGTTTGAAGGTGAAGCGGTTTCGGTGGCAACCGGTCGGTATGGCTTCTACCTGAAAGCGGGCAAGGAGAATATCGCACTGCCCGATGCATACAAGAAAGATGAAGAGAAAGCACTTTCGCTTACGCTCGATGAAGCTGTCGAGCACATCCGCACCAAGCGTGCGAAGGAATGATGGAACCATATCATGGCAAAACTAATGGGCAGAAGAGCCCCCGCTCTCAAGGTGGAGACTATTTCCTCGGAGAATGCACTTGATGTGCTGGGCTCGGAGTTCCGCCTTGGCAAAGAGAAGATTGCAAGCATTCTCAGGAGTGTAGGAATCAAGGTGGAAGGAGCGAAGGCTGCAAACGAACTGATCTTGTATCGGGAGATTATTGCATGCAAGCTCGGAGACCGCTCACGATTCGCCACCACTGACGAAGCGTACAATGAGATGCTGGATGCACAATTGCGCTCCTTCGACGAAATTTATGTCGATACCGCTCCGATTATCCAGCTGGATTATTTCCTGTATTTTGTTACCAATGCCGAGCCCATTCTCAAGCGACGCAAGAAGAAGTTGCTCATTCTTGAGAAAACAATGGAAGAGCTTCACGGCTTGAAGGACAATCCTGAAAAGGATCTGGAGGTGCGCGTCCGCGCCACCATCCGTCCTGATTTAATCCGTCAGCTCGCCAAGCGGGGTCTGGTGCGCATCGGTGATACCGGTAGTACCGGTATTGCCGACGACCATTTGGTTTCTTTGTTCAGGCAGGTTGGGGCGAACAAAAGCCTCCTTCTCATCACACAGGACCGAGGTTTGAGTGAACGGATCGTTCGCTTGGCCCAGGAACTGGAGAAGCAGCCTCAGGTCAACGTATCCTTTCCTTGGTGGAAGAAATTGCTTGGCAGAAAACAAGAGCTGCATGAGCATGAACATCACATGGTGGTGTGCAAGCTGGTGGAAGAGGGCAAGCTCAAGCGTTGCTATATCTGCCCTGAATGCAATGAGAGCTATTACGACGATCTCCATGATTGTGAGGGCTTTGTTCTTTGCGGACGCTGTTACCTTGATTTGAAGGAACAGGAAGCCAGGCAGGTCGATGAAAACAAGAAGAAACGTGAAGCTGAGTTGAAAGCCGAGGAAGCGCGTCAGCGTAAACTCGAGGAAGAGGAAAAACGGCTCGAGGTGGAGCGCAGCAAACAAACTGTCGCACAGAGGCTTGAGCAACAACGAAAGAAGCTGTTCAAAATCGGCCTCATAGCACTTCCCCTTGTGCTGTTGCTGTTGATTCTCCTACTGCTGATACTTTTATGACCCTCTACCGTCTGCCAATGTGCAGGCGGTTTTCTATTACACTTGTCCTCCAATTTCTCCGATACCCAACCTTGACAGCAGGAATATCGGGTGTAATATGAAGATATGAATGAAATCTTCACTTTTTCACCTAAAGGACAAAAGCGCAAACAGCAGCTCTTTGAGACTGCCTTGTCGGTGTTCTCTGAATATGGGTATCGCAAGACCAGCATGGAGGATATTGCCCTTCGCATGCAGGTTGCTGTGGGTACCCTCTATCGCTATGTCAAAGACAAGCAAGATCTCTATATACAGTGTGTGGCCTATGCTTTTGAGAGGTGGCAATCGTATGCCCTACAGCAGGCCAGAGCTCAACAGCAACCGCTTGAGCGGTTCAAGGCACTGTGCATGAGCGCCTTTTCCTATATGCAGAAGGAGACGAGGCTCAGAAGGATTCTAGCCAGTGATCCTGCGCTTTTTCCTGTGTTGGATGGAACCGATCCCTTCGCTCACATCAATGAAAAGTCAGTCCAGTTGTTGGCCTCGGTCATCCAGGAAGCTGTGGATGCGAAAGAATTTTTCGTTGAGGATGTACAGCTTGCCGCCCAGATTCTTTTCTCGCTCTACCGGTTTTCGATTGAGCGAGCCTATGTTGAGGAATCGGGCAGCGAAGAAAGGCGCTTTTCCCAAAGCCTTGATTTGGTATTGAACGGGCTGTTGGCCCGCGAGACGCATAAGGAGGATTGAGAGCATGGATGAGAAGTTGAGGTATTTGAGCAAGGCTTGGCGGGATGAGGGGATAAAGCTGCTGGTCAGCGAGATAGATCCGGAGAAAATGCACAATGTGACAACTTCGATGGTGGATATTTACGAACACGGCCCCGAGGGGAAAGAGTACTTTCTCTTTTTGAAGTGCGAGAATGGCAAGGTGGTACAGTTCGAGACCGGTGAGGTACCAGCTCCGGAGGCGGAATTCATAATTCGCGGTTCGTACTCGGTTTTTTCCTCGATAACCCGGGGAGAATTGAGCAGCACCCGGGCCTTGATGACGGGAAAGCTTCGCCTCAAAGGCAATATGGCAAAAGCGGTCAGGCTTGCACCGCTTGCAGACCGGGTCAATAAAATTCTCAGTATGATTCCGACCGACTATGTGGAGGCTTGAACATGGGAAACAGACTTGAACTAACCAGTCCGTATTACATCGACAATCGTAAGCGCGTACAGGACCTACAGAAGGCTATGGAAAAAGAGGGCCTGGACGCCTATTTGGGTACCCGCCCCCGCACGCTCAGTTTTCTTTTGGATGCGTTCATCCCTTGGCGCAGCTATGTGGTTATCCCCCGTACGGGAGAACCGATTCTCCATACCTTTATCGTCGATGCCACCCGCGTTGGTGATGAGACATGGCTTAGTACCGACAACGTTCGGGCCTATGCCCCGATGGGAGGACAGGATCCGATAAGCCTTATCGCTGCCTGTCTGACGGAGGACCTGGGCATAGAACGTGGCAGGCTGGGTATTGAGGACGGTATTGCTACCTATACAGCAGAAGGCAATCTCAGCCATTACGAATACACTCAGTTGGAAGGGGCCTTGGAGGGGTGGACTCTTATCAACGCACACCATCTGGTCGATGAGCTTTCCATCATCAAGGATGCGGGTACCATCGCTCGCTTCCGTGAGGCTTCACGCATCGTGGATGTAGGGCAGAAGGCTGTGTTTGAAGCGCTCAGTAATGGTGGCTGGAAACACCTGACGGAAACGGTAGTGGGCGGCATTGCTGCTCTTGCCATGCGTAAAGAGGGGTCGGTATCGGAATGGAACTTTGCAGGGCTCAATGAGATTTCCAGCGGGTATAGGACGGCATTGGGAGCCTGCACGCCGCCGACTACCAAAGAACTGGCAGCCGGGGAGCCTTTGATGGTGGATTTGCACTCGATGTTCCACCTTGCACTGGGCGACCACTCGCACAATTACCTGATCGGTCCTGCCACAAAACGCCAGCGGCGTCATGCAGACAACTTTGTGGACTTGGTTCAGACCGTATTGGACAATTACAAGGCAGGTGTTACTCCCTCCATTCTTGCCCAGGTGATGATGGATAGGGCGGAGGTTCTGGATTGCTCCGACTTTTTGCTGCCCGGCTGTGAGCATGGAATAGGGCTCTTTGGTGATGAGTGGAGAATAGGGCATGCCATGGAAGGTCCGTTCCCCTATTGGACAAACCCTGACCATGTGTACCAGAAAGGTGAGATGGTTATCTGTGCCATGCAGTATGCCAGCATGGAAGAGGGAATAGGCTTCCGCTATGAAAATCCGATTCTTATAACAGAGAATGGTTGCGAGCCTTTGTCCAAATACCCGCTGGTCATCGAGGAGATACTCTGAGAGCATAAAAAAGAGAGGCTGGAAAACAGCCTCTCGTACATGCCCCTGGTGCGATTCGAACGCGCGACCCCTTCCTTAGGAGGGAAGTGCTCTATCCAGCTGAGCTACAGGAGCTAATGCAAAATCGATAGTACTGTAAATGGAAACCGGTTGCAAGGGGAGGGAGTGAAAACTTCTTCCCCTTGCTGCTGTACGCTTTATTTCTTCTTCAGCAGGTCTCTGATTTCAGTAAGCAGAACAACATCGGCAGAAGTAACCGGAGCAGGTGCCGGGGTTGCTGCGGCCTTGGCTTTCTCTTCTTCCCGTTTCTTTGCATCAAGGCGTTCACGAAGGCGATTGATTGTGCGCACGATCATGAAAACGACAAATGCAATAATGAGGAAATCGACGACTTTCTGAATGAAATTGCCGTACATGATTGCTACTTCAGCCGTCTCGGCAGTTGCTTCGGTAATGACGATCTTCAGGTCGATAAAGCTGACTCCTCCGAGAATGAGGCCGATGAAGGGCATGAGAATGTCCTTGACCAACGAATTGATTATCGCGGTAAATGCACTGCCGATAATGATACCAACAGCCAAATCCATGACGTTTCCCCGTGTTATGAATGTTTTGAATTCACCGAGCATCTTGCTTTTCCCTGCCATAGAGGCCTCCAAATAATGAGTTTCTGTATTGAGTATAGCACGTTACTAGGAAATGTGGACAGCAAAGAAGGTACCGCAAGAAAGTGACATATGAAGGCTCTCAGGCTTTTTTATAACCATAACCGGGAAAATTTTCAAATAACAGTGACTAAATATTGCATAAATATACTTGTTATTGTATAACCAAGTAAATGTTCCGATAGAATACTGTCGGACTTTATTTGGAGGTACCAAAGATGAAGAAAAGCCTGTTTGTTTTGTTGGCCATCTTGGCCGTATTGTCCTTTCCTGCCTTTGCTCAGGGCGGTGGTGAAGCAGCCAGCCCGAAAATTGGCTTTATCGGTCCTATGACCGGTGACTATGCCAACTATGGAGTATTGAGCAACAACTCTGCCATGCTTGCTGTTGGAGAGTTCAACGCAAAGGGTGGTATTGGCGGCAAGCTCCCCGTAGTACTGGTAACTGAAGATTCTGAAGGAAACGTTGAGAAGGGTCTCTCCTCAATCGAGAAACTCTCCTCCTCTGATAAGATTGTTGGTCTGATCGGACCTGTTTTCACTGGCGTAAGTTTCGCAGTCGGCGAACGCGTACAGAATGAAGGCATCGTAATGATCAGCCCCTCGGCTACCCATGCAGACATCACCAACATTGGTGACTTTGTATTCCGCACCGTTGTATCTGACGGCTTGCAGGGCGAGGTTGCTGGTCGCTACTTCTTCGAGAAGCTCGGCTACAGCACCATCGGTGTCCTGTATGCCAAGAACGACTACAGCCAGGGTTTGTATCAGGGCATGACTGCTTCCTTTGAGGCAGCTGGCGGCAAGGTAACGATTGCTGAAGCTTTCAATGTCGGCGACAAGGATTTCAAAACCCAGCTGACCAAGATTCGCTCCGCCAATCCCCAGGCCATTTACATCCCCAACTATACCGCTGAGATGGCTCAGATTCTTGAGCAGGCTTCCCAGCTTGGCATGAAGATTCCGTTCCTTTCCTGTGACGGATTCTCCAACCCTGAGATTTACAACCTCGCCGGTGGTTTCACCGATGGTGTTGTCTATGTCGGTCCCGCCAAGGTCAAGGAAAGCCCGTCCTATAGCAAGTTTGTTGCCGACTACAAGGCCAAATATGGCGTAGGCCCCGATAGCTTTGCCACCAACGCCTACGATGGCACCAACATTCTGCTTGCAGCCATGGACAAGGTTTACAAGGCAACCGGCAAGTTCGATCGCAAGGCTATCCGTGATGCAATTGCTGCAACCAAGGATTATGCCGGTGTAACCGGAACCGTCAACTTTGCTGAGAATGGTGACTTGGTAGCCTACCAGGGACTGTACAAGGTCAACAAGACTACTCCCGAGTATCTTGGAACCTACACAGTTGTGGATGGAAAGCTCGTCCAGATTGACTAAGGTCTAAAAGTGTTCCCGGTCTTGCGGGAAATGGGAGGACCGGTGTTGTTTACACCGGTCTTTTCATGTTATGTTCTGTTCAGTTCTCGTACGAAGGAGAGAGCATCGTGGGAATTGCTGAATTCTTCCAACATTTGATGAATGGCCTGACTTTGGGTGGTATCTACGCCCTGATAGCACTTGGATATACCATGGTGTACGGCATTCTGAAATTTATTAACTTCGCCCATGGTGACGTCTTGATGGTAGGCGCGTATGTAGGGTTGTTCTTTTTTGACTTGCTTCGGGGTTCTTCCCCGCTTGGCTTGTGGACAATCGTAGCCTTCTTCTTGGCCATGCTTATCAGTATGGCATTCAGTGCACTGCTGGGGATGTTCATCGAACGGGTGGCCTATAAGCCACTACGCAAGGCGACACGTCTTGCCCCGCTCCTTAGTGCAATTGGTGTTTCATTCATTCTCAGCAATGGTGCTGCATGGATGTTCGGCACCCACTCAAGGAAATTCAATTATCCGTTTGACAACACTCCTGTTCACTTGGGAGACGTTGTGATTACCCCGCATCAGATTCTCATTCTGGTGGTGTCGCTGGCAATGATGATCATCCTCAAGCTGTTTGTCGATAAGACCCGCATGGGCAAGGCAATGCGTGCCACCAGCCTTGATCAGGGGACGGCAATGCTGATGGGTATCAGCGTCAACCGCGTCATAAGCATGACCTTTGCAATTGGTAGCGCCTTGGCAGCCGTTGGCGGCATTCTGATAGCCTTGGATTTTAAAGTCTATGCAACCATGGGAACCATGACTGGCTTGAAGGCCTTCGTGGCTGCTGTCGTTGGTGGTATCGGCAATATTAGTGGTGCGATGTTTGGCGGCATTCTCCTGGGATTGCTGGAAACCTTCGGAGTCGCAATCTTTGGCATTCCCACCGGATTGAAGGATACCATCGCTTTCGGTGTCCTTATCATCATCCTGTTGGTTAAACCGGAAGGACTCTTCGGCAAGGTCGAAAAGGAGAAAGTATAATATGTTCAATTTCTTCTTGCTCATCCTGATTTATGCAGGCATTTATGCCTTGATGGCCCTTGGCCAGAATATCATCACCGGGTACGGTGGCATGCTCAGTCTCACACAGGCGGGTTTTTTTGCCATCGGCAGCTATGCTACCGCTATTTTGGCTACCCGTTTTGGCTGGTCATTCTGGGCGACCCTGCCCGTGGCTGCGCTGTTGAGTGCCTTCTTTGGGCTTGTTATCGGTCTTCCGACACTCAGACTTAAGGGCGACTATCTTGCTATTGCCACCCTGGGTTTCGGGGAGATCGTACGCAATGTGCTGAACAACTGGGACAAGGTTACCAACGGTCCCATGGGAATCCAGAAGATTCCCATGCCGGTCCTCTTCGGTTTCACTCTGAATCCCTACAAAAAGTACGCTTTCCTATTTATACTCATCATAACCGTTCTGATTGCCTATCTGCTGTTTCAGCGACTTGCCCGTTCTCGCATGGGTAGGGCGCTCACCGCAGTTCGTGAGGATGAGATTGCTGCGCAATCAATGGGTATCAACATTACCAAATACAAGGTGTACGCGTTCATCCTTGGTGCATCGGTTGCCGGCATTGCCGGTTCCTTCCAAGCAGTATTCACCCTTTCGGTGACTCCGGGAACCTATACCTTCATGGTTTCCATCATGGTGCTGTGTATGGTCGTTCTCGGGGGAATGGGTAACTTCAAGGCCTCGATTCTTGGAGCCTTCATTATCCAGCTTATCAGTTATTTGCCCCAGCTGACCGGGCTTTCCAGTGTCATTCCTCCCCAGTTCAAGCAGATTCTCTTTGGCTTGATTCTCGTTGTCATGATGATTTGGCGGCCTCAGGGCCTGCTTGGGCGTGAGTCCAACCGGTATGGCAAAAAGGTTGCCAAAACCAAGGGAGGTGCACAATGATTCTCTTGGAAACTGAAGCATTAACCCGAGCCTATGGCGGTGTCATAGCAGTAAATAAAGTCGATTTCCAGGTCGAAAGCGGTTTGATCACCGGCCTTATCGGCCCCAACGGAGCAGGAAAGACCACGCTGTTCAATAATATTACCGGTCTCGATACCCCGTCTGCAGGAAAAGTCTATTTCAATAGGAAAAATATTACCGGCTATCCCGCTCATGCTATTTGCAGAATGGGCATTGCGAGAACTTTCCAGAACATACGGCTCTTCAAGGAGCTGACGGTTGTGGAAAACGTAATGATCGGCCGTCATTTCAAGACCGGGAAGAGTGAGACGAAAGGGCGCTTCCTCAATGCGGTGAACAGCTATATCCACCTCAAGGCCGAGGAAGAGCAGATTTATGAAAGAGCCTGCGATTGGCTGGATTTCTTTGAGATGGGTTCGATGAAAAATGAGCTGGCTAAGAATCTGCCGTACGGCAGGCAGCGCGAGTTGGAAATTGCCCGTGCCCTGGCCACCGATCCCAAGCTGTTGTTCTTGGATGAACCGGCAGCAGGGATGAACCCCCAGGAAACCGACCATCTGATGGCTACCATCCGTAAGATCAGGGACTTGGGTATTACGGTTGTTCTCATCGAGCATGACATGAAGTTGGTGATGAACATCTGTGATACCATCACTGTTCTCAACTATGGCCAGAAACTTGCCCAGGGAACGCCGCGTGAGATCAAGCACAATCCGAGCGTCATCGAAGCCTACCTTGGAAAGGAAGAAGAATGAAAGAGTTGCTAACCATTGACGATATCTGTGTCTCCTACGGAAACATCAAGGCGTTGCAGCATGTATCAATGCATGTCAACGAAGGCGACATTGTGTGCCTTATCGGTGCCAATGGCAGTGGGAAAAGCACGCTACTTAAAGCAATTGTCGGCCAGGAGCCCTTGGTTGGAGGCTGCATCACATTCGATGGTGAGGAAATTTGCAGGGCAAAAGCTGAATTCGTAAAGGGTGAAAAACGCGGCAGGCATTTGACTACCGACCTAATTGCGGCAAAAGGAATCGCCTTGGTCCCTGAAGGCAGGCGGGTGTTTGCCGATATGACCGTCGAGGAAAATCTCGATATGGGTGCCTTCTTGGTGCGGGACGAGAATATAATCGCCGAGCGAAAGGAAGCAATGTATGACTTCTTTCCGATCCTTGGTGCACGCAGAAGGCAAAAGACCCGTTCGCTCAGCGGCGGCGAGCAACAGATGATGGCCATTGCACGAGCTTTGATGAGCGGGCCCAGGCTTATTCTCCTGGATGAACCAGGATTGGGGCTGGCTCCCTTGGTAATCGCTGATATTTTCGAGAAAATTGATATGATCAACAAGCAGGACAAAGTCACTGTTTTCTTGGTTGAACAGAATGCACGCATGGCTCTGAAAGCTTCCACTGAAGGCTATGTCATGGAAAACGGCAAGATTGTATTGCATGATGTATCCTCTGCGTTGCTTGAGAATGAACAGGTCAGGGCAGCGTATCTGGGCGAATAATGACTGGAAATTACCGCTCTCTTGAATTATAGTGTGAGTAGAGTAGGTAGGAGATTCATATGATTATCGAACGAAGAATGACGCGCAATCCTGTTACGGCTACTCCGGATATGTCCATTGCCGAAGCTTCGGCCTTGATGAAACAGGAAAAAGTCCACCGCCTTCCGGTTCTCGACAAGGAGAAGAAGCTTGTTGGGATTATTACCGAGAAGGATATTCTGTACGCCACCCCTTCGCCGGCAAGCAGCCTTTCCATTCATGAGATGGCCTATCTGTTAAGCAAGCTGACTGTAAAGAAACTGATGAGCAAAAACGTGGTGACCATCAACAAGGATACTACTGTTGAGGAAGCCGCCCGCATGATGGTCGACCAAGACCTGTCCAGCCTTCCAGTACTTGAAGGGGACAAATTGATCGGCATCGTCACCAAGAGTGACATGTTCAAGATCCTTCTCGAGCTCTTTGGAGCCCGCCATTTTGGTGTCAGGGTCTCCTTCATCGTGGAAGACAAACCAGGGACTATTGCAAAGATCAGCCAGGCTCTCAGTGAACAGGGTATTGACATCATTACCTTTGGAACCTTCATGGGGACAGATCCAACCAATGCAATCTGCACCATCAAGGTGCAGGGCGCTCCTATCAGTAAAGTGGTTGAGATCATTAAGCCCTTTGTATCACAGCTACTCGACGTGAGGGAGGTTTGAGTGCCTAAGAAGAAAAAGAAGGCCTCAGGACAAGACAAGGCGGCTGGAGACAGCCGTCTTGGTGTTGAATCTGATGCATATCGTCCGTTTGAGGACATTAAAACGATCAAACCCAAGGTTATCAAAAAAGAGCAACCCAAGGCTGTAAAGCCGGTTGTTGAGCGCAAGGAACCTTTGGTAAAAGGATATGATCCCAAGGCAAACTTTGGTGATATTCTCAAAAGCTGGGAAGCTACCGGCGAGCTTGATGGCGTCACCAAACGGATGAAAAGCCACAGTAAAGTGCAGGTCGAGAAATCGTTCGCCGAAATTCTTGCAGAGTGGGAAGGCGAGAAAGCTAGCAAAAACACGCAAGAGCAGAAAGCGGCGGAGCCGATTAAGAAAAGCGACAACTATGTTCCTACCAAGGATTTTGGTGCACTCTTGGATGCCTTCGAAGGTAAGCAAGTACCAAAAGATAGAACGGTAGCCAAACGTTCGCAAGTCAAGGCGGTTTCAAAGACTCCGTTAGCTCCCACTGTGGAAGTTGAGCAGGCTCTTCTGGAAAAGGATGAAATGGACAGCGAACGTGAAAGTACTGTCAGTTGGTCTTTTGCCGATACCTACCGCAAGTGGAATGAATTATCCGATGAGCAGACTGCAATCCAGAAAGCCCGCAAGGATACAAAAGAACCCAAGGCCAAGGAACGCACCATAGGCGAACTGAGGGCACTGGAGCCTGAAGCAACCCTGGACCTGCATGGGATGACGGTGCTGGAGGCTGAAAAGGCTTCTGCAGATTTTCTGCGTGCATCCAAGGACAAGCACTTGGTCAAGGTGGCGATCATCACCGGCAAGGGGCTTCACAACGACAAGGGCTATTCCTTGCTCAAGGACGCTGCCCTCTCCCAAATCAGGCTAAGCAAGGTAGTACGGGAAGCAACTACACCAAAAGCCCGTCATGGCGGCAGCGGAGCAATCTGGATTATCCTAAAGTCTGATGAGTAGGGCATGAAAGAGGCCGGGTTCCCAAAGGAATCCGGCCTTCATAGTATGATGGGATTATCGCTCGCGATAAATGATGCGACCCTTGGTCAGATCATACGGGGAGAGTGCAACACGTACGGTGTCACCAGGAACAATCCTGATATAATGCTTGCGCATTTTGCCCGAAAGATGGGCAAGGATAACGTGCTGGTTTTGCAGTTCCACACGGAACATAGTATTCGGAAGTGCTTCGCGAACGACGCCTTCAACTTCAATTGCTTCTTCTTTGGCCACAAATCCTCCAAATATCTGCTTCTAAGCTAGGAAATTATAGGCACTAGCCTTGAGCGTGTCAACCTAGCGCTATTTAACGAAAATATCCCAATACCCTTTGATGAAGATGCCGAAAATGACAGTAGGAAGAATGTACTGGAAATACAAACGCAGGGCTGAGGGGAACTTCTGACCTTCACCACTGTCAGCTTCCTTAATGAACTTATCCCATCCCCAGCCGTATTTCCAAGTACAGTAGAGAGTAAAGATTAATGAACCGAGCGGAAGCAGTGTAGAGCTAACAATAAAGTCTTCAAGATCGAGCACTCCGGTGCCGGGTCCGAGTGGTTGGAATCCCGAAAGAAGGTTGAAGCCGAGAACGCAGGGAATACTCAACAAGGAGATGGCGATTGCATTGATCAAGGTAGCTTTTTTTCTGCTTACACCCTTGGTGTCGATCCAGAAGCTGATGATGTTTTCGAAAACAGCAATAAGGGTGCTCAGGGCTGCAAAGCTCATGAAAAGGAAGAAGAGCGTCCCCCAGAAACGTCCGCCCGCCATCTGGTTGAAGATATTGGGAAGGGTGATGAAAATCAAGGATGGACCTGCATCGGGTTGGACGCCAAAGGCAAAAGCCGCCGGGAAAATGATCAGCCCGCTGCACAGGGCGACAAAGGTATCCAGACCGATTATTCGTACTGCTTCCCCGGTGAGCCGATGTTCTTTGCCGATATACGAACCGAAAATTGCGATACTACCGATTCCCAGGCTCAAGGTGAAGAATGCTTGTCCCATTGCAGCATAAACGGCTTCAAAGAAATTGCCTCCAAGCTTCGCAAAGTCAGGGATCAGGTAGAACTTCAAGCCTTCCGAACCACCTTTGAGCGAGAGGCTGTTGATTGCAAGAATCAGCATCAAAGCCAAAAGGCCGATCATCATGTATTTGGTGATTTTCTCAACTCCGCTTTGCAGGCCGCGTGCAACCGGCAGGAACCCGAGAATGACTGCAACTATCATCCAGACTGTCATACTCAGCGGATTTTCAAGCATGCTCCCGAAGAAAGAACCGACTCCTGCGGCATCGAGTCCGAGGAAGTCGCCCTTGATCATGTGAACAAAGTACGAGAGAAGCCATCCGGTGATGGTGGTGTAGAACATCATGAGGGTGTAATTGCCGATGATGGCCAGTTTCCCATACACATGCCAAGGTTTCTTTGCAGGGGTCAGCGTGTTTAGGGCCAAGCCGATGTTCTGCTTGCTTGCCCGACCGATAGCCAATTCCATTACCATGACAGGAAGCCCAAGGATGATGAGAAAAAGGATATAGATAAGTACAAAAGCAGCCCCGCCATAACGGCCGGTAATAAAGGGGAACCTCCACACATTTCCCAGTCCTATGGCGCATCCAGCGGAAAGGAGAATGAATCCTAGTCTGCTGGCCAATGTTTCTCGTGCTTTTACTTCATGCATACCTGATAACTCTCTCTTTATAAAGGTGTTGATAGAATTGTCCTTTATAAGGACAACCGAAGTATTGTAGTAGGATGCTCATAAAAATTGCAACAGAAATGTGCAAAGAGGGCAAAGTCCGTTGACAGAGGAGCCGAGCAAGGGCAAGATACCAACTAAGAACGCACGCAAGAGGTGAGAAGAATGGCGAAACTCAAGGCATTGCAAGCTTATTTGAATCAGCATGAAAAGGTTAACGAGGCGATGGTTGCCTACACGGCAGCATTGCAGCAAATTGCGGATGTTGACAGCCGGATTGCCGCCCGCATTGTCAATGAACTGCACGACCAGAGGACCCACTTGAAACTGATAGCAAGTGAAAACTTTTCCTCTATTGCCAGCCAGCTTGCCATGGGCAACCTCTTGACGGACAAGTACAGTGAAGGCTACGCCTACCACCGCTTCTACGCAGGTTGCGACAATGTCGATGCCATCGAAGCCATTGCTTCTGAATACGCCTGCCAACTTTTCGGCGCCGAGCACGCCTACGTACAGCCGCACAGCGGAGCCGATGCCAACTTGGTGGCCTATTGGGCCATCCTCAATGCACGGGTGCAGGTTCCCACACTCGCAGAGATGGGAGTCACCAACCCCAGTGAGATGAGCAGGGAGATGTGGAACCAGGTTCGTGCAAAGCTTGGCAATCAGAAAATCCTCGGTCTCGACTATTACAGCGGCGGACACCTTACCCATGGCTATCGACAGAATGTCTCAGCACAAATGTTCGATGCCTACAGCTATTCGGTAGACCAGAAGAGCGGACTGCTCGATTACGATGCGATTGAAAAACAGGCAAGAGAGATCAAGCCCTTGATTCTGCTTGCGGGCTATAGTGCCTATCCCAGGAAAATCGATTTTAAGCGGATGGCCGAAATCGCCCACTCCATCGGTGCCGTTTTCATGGTGGATATGGCTCACTTTGCAGGTCTTGTGGCAGGTAAGGTATTTGTGGATGCATACAATCCCGTTCTCTGGGCTGATGTGGTTACCACCACAACCCATAAGACGCTTCGCGGTCCCCGCGGTGGCATGGTTTTATGTAAGGCCGAATTTGCTGAAAGCGTCGACAAAGGATGCCCGCTGGTAATCGGAGGGCCGCTTCCCCATGTCATGGCAGCAAAAGCCATAGCGTTCAAGGAAGCCCTTGATCCTTCTTTTGCAGCCTATGCCCAAGCGATTGTCAAGAATTCTGAAGCCCTGGCGAAAGCCTGCATGGACGAAGGGATTACCGTTGCAACCGGAGGGTCCGACAACCATCTGATGCTTTTGGATGTCCGTTCCTTTGGTCTGAACGGACGACAAGCAGAAACCGCCTTACGTGAGTGCGGTGTGACGCTCAATCGCAACGCACTGCCGTTTGATCCCAATGGGCCTTGGTACACCAGCGGCCTCAGAATTGGGACTCCAGCAGTAACCACGCTCGGCATGGGTGCAGAGCACATGAAAGAAATTGCCTCCATCATTGCTCTTGTTTTACAGAATACCAAACCGGTTGTTCTGACCAAGGGTGAGAATGCCGGGCAGCAGAGCAAAGCGAAGGCTGTAACGGCTGTAGCGGTGAAAGATGAGGCTCAAAGAAGAGTACTTGCTCTTTTGGAAACATTCAAACTCTACCCAGAGCTGGATTTGGCTTTCCTTCAGCAGTACTTTCCTCTCGACAACGAGCAGAGGTGATGGTAGCATTGACGATGGTTGGAGGCAAGAGATGAGTAAGATTGTTGAGGGCTTGAGGTACAGCAAGGATCATGAATGGGTCCGGCTTGAAGGTGACAAGGCGTATGTTGGAATTACGGACCATGCCCAGCATGAACTCGGAGAGATCGTGTTTGTGGAGTTGCCCCCCCTCGGGGAGCGATATGGCAAGGGTGAAGAAATTTCGACCGTCGAAAGCGTTAAGGCTGCATCTGCAATCCTCAACCCGATCGAAGGGGTGGTCAGTGAGGCGAATGAAGATCTCGATGGCTCTCCTGAGCTGGTCAATGAAGATTGCTACCAGCATCACCTCTATGTCCTGCAGTCATACAGCAAAGAGGATTACGAGTCCCTATTGGATGCAAAGCTCTACGAAGCGTACCTCGCTTCTCTGTAATTACTGAATATTCCGCCGCCTATCAAGGCGGCGTTGTTCTGTGTATGTACCGGGAGGTACCCATGGTTTATCCCTATATTCCCCATACCGATGAGGACCGAAAGCACATGCTGAAGGCCATCGGTGTTGATTCATTGGACCAGCTCTTTGATGGGCTGAGTGAGGACCTTTTGCTCTCCGATTCCGTTCCCATCAGTCATGGGAGAACTGAGGACGAGGTCCAGCGGATGATTGACTCCATCGCCCAGCGCAATGTTCGGGGTATCCCGTTCCTTGGTTGCGGCTGTTACGACCATATCATTCCTGCGACGGTGAAAGCCCTTTCCTCCCTTCCCTCATTTGTAACAGCCTACACTCCCTACCAAGCTGAAATGAGCCAAGGGTTGCTCCAGGCTATCTATGAGTTCCAGAGCATGATTTGTGAAATCACCGGACTCGATGTTGCCAATGCCTCGCTGTACGACGGGGCGAATGCCGCCAGTGAAGCTGCCTCCCTCATGATCGGGGCCAAGCGAAAAGCAACTACGGTCCTGGTATCGGAGACGCTGCATCCGTTTACGCTCCAAGTCCTTCAGACATGGGCCAAAGGAACCGAGCATGTCATTCGCTTGGTTGGCGAGAAGGAAGGGGTTGTCGACCTTTCCTCTCTTGCGTCGTTGCTTGATCCTTCTTGCAGTGGTCTGATCGTCCAGAGCCCGAACCGATATGGCCTGTTGGAGGATTATACCGACGTTGCCGGCATTCTTCACGAGCAAGGTTGTCTCTTTGCCATCTCCAACGACCCGCTCTCGCTGGCCATCCAGAAAAGCCCGGCGGAATGGGATGCCGATATCGCCATCGGAGATACCCAGTCGTTGGGTCTCAGTCTTGCTTTCGGCGGTCCTTCCTGCGGTTACATGGCCGTCAAGGAATCTCTTCTGAGAAAAATTCCCGGCCGCATCGTCGGGGCAACCGTTGATGAACAAGGAAGAAGGGGCTACACCCTTACCCTTCAGGCGAGGGAACAGCATATCAAGCGTGAGCGTGCAACGAGCAATGTCTGCTCAAACCAGGCCCTTGCCGCTCTGATGACCACTATTCATCTCTCCTCCCTTGGATGGGGGGGTATGGTGGATGCAGCCAACCAAAGTTATGCAAAGTCGCACTACCTTGCGTACCATCTGGCTCAGCTTCCAGGGATCACGTTGATCTGGGACAAGCCGTTCTGGTGTGAATTCCCACTTGTTTTCTCCGATGCAAAGCGGATGCGTAAGTTCCTTCAGGAATTGCGCAATGAGGGAATTTTTGCAGGCGTGAGACTCTCTTCGCTTACCCGTCAGGTCAAGGACGAGCTGGTTCTTCTGGTAGCAGTAACAGAAAAGCGTAGCCGTGAGGAACTTGAGATGTATCTGGCTGCTGCACGGAGGGTGATGAAATGAGTGAACCATTGTTGATTGATCTGTCGAAGAAGGGTAGAAAAGCTTACTGTTTTCCTCCCTTGGACCTTCCTCGGGGATTCGACCAAGCCCTCCCGCTTTTACCTGCGAACTTGATACGCCAGAAAAGCGCCCGGCTTCCGGAGGTTGCTGAACTGGACGTAGTCAGGCATTTTACCCGGCTTTCCAATCAGGTGCATGGTGTGGACAACGGTATGTATCCGTTAGGCTCCTGTACCATGAAATATAATCCCAAGCTCAGTGAGCATATTGCCGGAATGCGTGAATTCACCCAGATTCACCCCCTGCAGGACATTTCCACCTCGCAGGGCTGCCTCTCGGTCATGTACAACTTGCTTGAGGACCTTAGCTCGATCACCGGCATGAGCTGGGGAACGCTGCAGCCCTGTGCAGGGGCGCATGGCGAGTACACAGGCCTGAAGATGATTCGCTCCTACTTCCTCAAGAAAGGAGAAGCCCAGCGAACGAAGGTGCTCATCCCCATCAGCGCGCATGGAACCAATCCTGCAAGTGCCGCTGTCAATGGTTTTGATGTTGTCCCGATAGCCAGTGATGAAAAAGGAATGGTCGACCTTGCCGATCTTGCTTCCAAGCTCGACGACACAACTGCCGCCCTGATGCTCACCAATCCCAATACCTTGGGCTTGTTCGAGAAGGAAATTCTGCAGATTTCGACCATGGTACATAACAGTGGGGCTTTGCTCTATTATGATGGGGCCAACCTGAACGCCATCATGGGTATGGCCACCCCTGGTGATATGGGCTTTGATGTCATCCATCTCAACCTGCATAAAACCTTTTCCACTCCCCATGGGGGAGGAGGTCCGGGTAGCGGGCCGGTTATGTGCAATGATACACTGCGTCCCTTCCTGCCCAAACCTGATATCGAATTGACGGACAGCGGGTATGTCTATCGTTGGGACGATGAGGATTCAATCGGCAAGGTCAGCCTGTTCTGGGGCAACTTCCTCGTACTTCTCAGAGCGTATGTGTATATTCTGAGAATGGGAAGCGAAGGCATCCGGGCGGCGGCCAGACACGCGGTGCTCAATGCAAATTATGTGGCATCCCGCCTTGCCTCAACCTTCCCCATTCCGTATGGCAAACGGTGCATGCATGAATTCGTACTCAGCTGTGAAAATCTGAAAGAGCAGTATGGAGTCACCGCCCAGGATGTTGCCAAAGCCTTGATTGACGAGGGCTACCATCCACCAACGATGTATTTCCCTTCCCTCGTCAGCGAAGCATTGATGATCGAGCCGACGGAGAGCGAAAGCTTGGAGACTCTAGACACCTTTGTGGATACCTTGCTTGCGATAGCGGAACGTGCCAAAACCGACAGTGAAAGCCTCAAGACAGCGCCCCATACAACCGTAGTGGGAAGACTCGACGAAGTGAGGGCGGTCAAACAACCCGATCTTCGGTACTGAGCAACCATCACTTTTTACTTTGCAGACTCTTCATTCCTAGAGTATTCTTTAGGTATGAAGAGACTATTGATACAAAACGGACTACTTGTTGATACGGAATGGACGAGGCATGCAGACATCTTGGTGGAAGATTCGAAGATTGTGCGTATCACTGCATCAATTGAAGCCGAGGAGGTTCCCCTGGGAACCGAAATCATACATGCCGAAGGGCTCTGTGTGTTACCGGGAATCATTGATGCCCACACCCACTACCACTTGGTAAGCCGTGGTACGGTAACTGCCGACTCCTTTGAAGAGGGAAGTCGCTGTGCAGCCTATGGAGGCGTTACCTGTGTCATCGACTTTGCTGATGATGACAAGAAGGGAAACCTTGCAGCATGCACCAAGGAGCGCATCAACGCCATGCATGCTTCGATGGCGGTAGACTTTTCCTTGCATCAAGGCCTCTATTCCTACCGTGAGGGCTTGGAAGAGGAACTGACAGCTTTGAAGAAGGCTGGAGTCAAGGTGATCAAAATGTTCACCACCTATCGCAATGTAGGCTACTTGGTAGAAAAGCAAGAAGAGCTGAAAGCCATTTTCACTCTCTGCAAGAAGCTTGACCTTCTGGTAAGTGTACACTGCGAGGATGATGCTACCATTCAGAAGGTTGATACTGAGTATTCAGGACCTTATGATCCGCCGGCCCACGCCCTGCTGAGACCCAGCGAGGCAGAGGCCCGGGGCATCGATACAGTCGGAAAAATTGCCTTGGAACTGGATATGAGCCTGTATATCGTGCATCTTTCCAGCAAAGCGGGCCTGCAAAAGGTACGTGAGCTCAGGGCTAAGGGACTGAGGGTTATTGTGGAGACCACCCCCCACTACCTGTTCCTGAACAAGGAGAAGCTGCAAGGGCCTGATGGGGCTCTGTACGTCATGACTCCACCGTTGAGAAGCACTGAGGACAACGAAGCTCTGCAGGAAGCAGTGCTCAATGGGGAAGTGCAGGTCATTGCCACTGACCATTGCTCGTTCACTGTAGAGCAGAAGAAGTCAAGCAATGACTGCAGAAGCATTCTCCCGGGTATTCCTGGGACTGAGGAACTGCTGAGCTTGGTGTATTCCTTTGCAGCGAACAGCGGTAGGATCGGGGTGCAACAGGTGGTAAACTTGTTGTCCACTGCACCTGCAAAAGCGTTTGGCCTCTATCCCAACAAGGGAGCGATCAGAGTAGGCAGCGATGCAGACTTGGTTCTCTTCGATCCCGACCATGCATGGACGATCAGCAAGGAAACGATCCATTCAGCCAGTATGTATTCCCCGTATGAAGGAATGCAGGTGATTGGAAAGCCTCTGATGACGTATC
This sequence comes from Sphaerochaeta globosa str. Buddy, assembly GCF_000190435.1. Lineage (NCBI taxonomy): Bacteria > Pseudomonadati > Spirochaetota > Spirochaetia > Spirochaetales > Sphaerochaetaceae > Sphaerochaeta > Sphaerochaeta globosa. Next base: position 2,269,322 of record NC_015152.1, on the reverse strand, counting down.
TGCGGGGTAGACTGATCATGGGTGACGGTATGTACCTCGGTATTACCGGCAATGGAGAATTTGTACCCCAGCGTGATGTTGGAAGAGGGAAAACCATCATGCATTGATTAAGGTGCGAATAGACGGCAGCTGACGAAGCTGCCGTTTTCGATTTCTTTACCCATAGTACTCTCTTTCTTGTCACAAACAGCTGTTTTCACTACACTGGCGGAGAGGTATAGCCATGATCAGAGGAATACTATTTGATATGGATGGGGTTCTCATCGACTCAGAACCGGTAATCCTTCAAGCCGCAATCTCATACTTATCCGATAGGGGTGTCACAGCTCAGCCTGAGGACTTCATTCCTTTTATTGGAACCGGCGACCGGCGTTATTTGTGCGGTGTTGGCCAGAAGTATGGCTTATCCATCGATTTCGAAGAAGCAAAACATCCTTTTTTTGCCTACTATGAGCAGTTTGCCATAAATCGCGGTCCAATGCCTGGTGTTCATCGGTTCATAGCCAATGCCCGTAAGGCCGGCCTCAAACTTGCGCTGGCTACCAGTGCAATGAAAATGAAGGCTGCCATCAACCTGAAGGCAATTGGCTTGAAGTTCGAGGATTTTGATACGGTGGTAACCGGAGATATGGTCAAACGGACCAAGCCGAATCCGGATATTTACCAACTTTCCGCGCTTTCCATGGGCCTAAGTACCGATGAGTGCCTGGTTGTTGAGGATGCTCTCAACGGTGTACAGGCTGGTAAAGCCGCCCATTGCTCGGTTTGTGCCCTCGAGGGAACATTCACTGTCACTGAACTGGTTGATGCAGGCGCTGATTACGTTCTCTCCAGTCTTGACGCTTTCGAGGACTTTTCCAGTCTGGAAGGGTTCAATGCTGTTTTATCCTCCTATGAAGGAAGTGATGACCGCACGGTATTTGGAGCCAATAAAATACTGGAAGCAGAGTCTGTTTTGATGGGTGAAGAAGCATTGCTTGCTTTTGCCGTCGAACAAGCATGCAAAGCCCGCAAGAATGCCTATACCCCGTACTCCCTGTATAAGGTGGGAGCTTCTGTTGTCAGTGCAAAGACCAACCGCGTGTACAGCGGTTGCAATGTGGAAAACTCAAGCTATGGAGCGACTATCTGTGCCGAGCGTAATGCCATCCTCAACGCGATAGCCAATGAGGGTGCTATCGGTATAAAGCTGGTTGTTGTAGTCAGCCTGGATGCGCCTCCGGCCCCTCCCTGTGCACAGTGCCTGCAAGTTCTTGCAGAGTTCTCGAGACCTGAAACTGTAATTCACTTGGTTGATGTAGATTTTGCTGAAGGAAGGGGAGGTGTACATGTGATGTATCCATTCTCTGAGTTGCTCCCCCATCCCTTCATATTTCCGAGTATGAGGTGATAATGAAACGTCTCTGTATCGTGTTTTTGCTCTGTTTGCTTTTGTTCTTCACCCTTGGTTGTTCGTCCACAAGTCAGATGTTGAGCCCTTTGGCGCTCGATGAAGCGCTCAGTTTGGAGGAGAAGCTTATCTCTTCCAATATCCCTAAGGTGCAGGTCTCCTATCCTACCGTCTATTACGACGGGAATGTTTGGAGGGAGCGCCTTATTGAATTGATTGAAGGTGCCCAGGATTATCTCATAACCTCCGCATTCCTGGCTTCCAGTTCAGAGGAACTGGAAAGCTTATACGCCGCCTTGATCCGAAAAGCCGAGAGCGGAGTACGGGTCTACTTTGTGGTGGATGGTATCGGTCCGTTTGATATGACCGAAACCCGATACCATTTGATACCCCTTAAGTACCTTCGCGACAGCGGGATCCATCTGCTTGAGTACAATCCCATGTCAGCGGCCCGCTTGGTCGGTGGGCTCAATCTCATGTATCGCGACCACCGCAAGTTCCTGATTATCGACGGAAAACATCTGGCGGTAGGGGGAATGAACCTGAACTATATTTCCATTGGAGCACCTGGAGAGGACTTGCAGCGCGATAGCATGTATGAGTTTTACTCTCCCTCCTTGGCTGCAACCATGCTCGACCATTTTGTTGTCTGGTGGAATGAGCAGAGCTGGGAAACGATTAAGCGCGATGATTTCCGTGTTGACCAGACATCAGTGGACGGCCTTGCAACCTACGATGCTTTCTATTTGGACCAGCATCCGCAGTCAGATAACGTGAGCTTGCTTTTCGGCGCTTTGCTTACTGAGGCCAAGCATGAAATAAAGGTGCTTCCATTTCTGCCCTTCATGGATAAGAATATGATTGAATCCTTCCGCAGAACACAAGAGCGGGGGGTAAACATTCAGATGCTCGTTCCTTTTGACAAACGGGTAACCAACCGCAAGGGCATTGAATACATGGCCAAAGATCTGCTGAAGATGAACATTGATCTGAGGCTTGAGAGGGAAAGCGAAGAGACACAGCAACTGCTGCATGAGAAACTCATGATCATCGATGACCGATATGTAGTTATAGGATCGACAAATATCAACTATCGCTCATTCAACCTTGCCTATGAGACTACCCTGGTAATTGACAGTCCTGAGCTTGCAAAACAAGTTGAGGCTCATTTTGATGCATTGTATGCCGATACAATTCCCATTACCGAAGAGATGGCCCAGGCGTGGAGGACTTTTTCCAACTACCCACGCTTCGCCTTTGGTTTCATTGGAGGTTGAGTGTGAGACGTCTGGTTAGTATTTTGGTGATGGTGTTCCTTCTCTCAAGTGCTCTTTCAGGGCGTAGTATCGGCTACGGTTTGGGCTATTATGGCCAAACGGTGGAGTCTGACCTACAAAAGACCTCTAGTGGAGTGGAATTCTCGTTGGTGTATAAACCTTGGAATTTTGCATTTGCAAATCCGTCGATGATCGCAAAGAGTGCGTTGGGAACCGATCAGAGTGGGAAGTACGGTGTACCGTATCTGGGAATAGGACTGGGATTGGACTTTTTTAGGACGACCCGTCATCCCTTCAATTTCCTTGCCCATAACATTATTGCTTACTCTCCGATGGTTTCTGTTTCCTACACGTTCGATCCTCGCCGGGGGCAATCGTTGCTAGGACTGGAAATCAGTCCTTTCAAATTGATCCAGAAGGATTTTTGGTATGATGCCCTCTCTCCTTTTTTCACCTATGATGTTCAGAAAGGCGAGCTTGACAGCTGGGGATTCAATCTGATTCGTTTCACATTTTTCTTTAAGTAGGTTGGTATGCGTAAGAAAGTGCTTTTGGTATGCATGATGATAGGGTTTGCTTTTCCCTTGTTTGCCGGGTATTTCGATGTGGGTATTACGTTGGGCACCAACGCCCATTTGGGTGAAAGGGACCTCGACTCCAGTCGACTGAAACTTGCTTGGGGTTTGTCGATCGGGTTGACCGATGTCTGGGAGCTGGATATCCAGACCGATACCCAGCTGGTTCCGAAATTCCTTGGAGATCACTCCGTATCGATGCTCCTCCAACGTACATTGCTGGGCCAACGATCCACCGGGGGCAAGACTGCAGGCGTCGGCATCAACACCTTGCTAGGTGTGGGGGCCATGATTTCAGCCTATACGCCCGAGGGTACAACTACACTTTCCCATCTGCTTGTCTCTCTCACCCCGATCACCATCGGCAGCCCGATTACCGGTAAACGTGAAAGAGCGCTCACGATCACCCTTGCCTATAATCTGTATACGCAACAAGTAGTGGTTCTCTTTGACCTGCTGAAATTCGATTTCTATGTGAGAGGGTCGTACAAAGATTACCGTTAGCAGCTGTGCTCCAGGCTCATAATCTTGTCGACTCGTCTCTGATGCCGATCCCCTTCGAAGGTTGCTTCCATGAAGGCATCAAGCATATCCACCGGATTCTCTGGGTAGTTGATTCTTCCCCCGAATGCGATGAAGTTCACATCGTTGTGCCTGCGTGCCATGGCGGCGGCATAGCTGTTCTGGGGTAGGGCGCAACGAATCCCTTCAATCTTGTTGGCACTGATGGAGATGCCGATACCGGTACCACACAAAAGGATGCCGAATTCATAGCCTCCTTTCTTATACTCATCGCAGGCTATCTTGGCCATGTCAGGATAATCTACCGAGTCATTAGTCTTAACACCCAGATGATTGACTGTATACCCAACTTTTTCCAGGTACTCAACCAAAAGAGTAGCCAAATCTACAGCTCCGTGGTCATTTGCTAGTACTACGCTTGGCATGTTCATTATCCTCCGTTTGATAATGGTACTCCATTTAGTGGCTTCTGACTAGCGTGTTTGGCGTTGTAAGTCCTGTGCAACTAGGATAAAATATGGCAACGACAGGAGTGTGAAGTGGCTGAGATCTATGTAAGTGGACACCGTAATCCCGATATGGACAGCATCTGTGCTGCCTATAGTTATGCGTATTTGAAAAATAAGGTCGATCCAAGCAACACCTATCTTCCCGTACGGTGCGGAAGTCTCAACGATGCGACAAAAGCACAGTTTGAACGCTTAGGCCTCACACCACCGCCTTTTATCAAGGATGTCCGAACCAAGGTGAGCAGTGTTACGAGAAAAGCGGAGGCCGTTGTGCAGGTTGACGATCCTGTATATACGCTGGTCTCCTTTTATGGTACTTCCAGCCGCTCTTCTGTCGTTCCTGTAATGGATACGGGAAAGTATCGAGGCTTATTAAGTGTCGATGAGGTGAGCAGCTTCATTCTCAAGGAGAATAGCGGCAAGCGTCCTCTCTATCACTTTGTAGTAGATAATTTCCCCAAGGTTCTCAAAGGTTCATTTGTTAAAAAAGGGGAGCAGAAAAGCTTCACTGCACCCATAATGGTAGGGGCGATGCGCTATGTGATATTCTGTAGGCATATGGATGCTCTGCAAGGGCAAGCTCCCATTTTGGTGGTCGGAGATAGGGAAGACCACATTAAGAAGGCTATCGAATTGCAGATTCCGGCCATCATTCTGACAGGAATTGAACATGAGGTTACCAGCAATGTAAATTGGGAAGCCTACCGTGGTACGGTATTCGTAAGTGCCCTTGACACCGCAGAAACCTTGCGTCTCTTGCGCCTCAGTGTTCCAGTTGTCCAGCTTATGGTACAGGATCCACCCAGTCTCCAGGCTGATTCTCTTTTTGAGGAAGCCAGGGATATTCTTGCCGAGAGCGAATTCCGCGGACTCCCTGTTTTTGAAGGCGAGACCTATACCGGGTTTGTGACCCGCCGTTGCTTTCTGCACAAGCCCAAAATCAAGCTCATCATGGTAGACCACAATGAGACCGAGCAAGGGGTGGAGGGTATTGAGGAAGCTGAGGTTGTTGAGATCATCGACCATCACCGTCTCGGGGCTGCAAAGACACGCAATCCGATTTTTATCTGCTGCGAGCCTCTCGGCTCAACCTGCACCATCATCTACAAGCTGTATGTACGTAACAGTATTGCAATCACCGCGCAACTGGCAAAGGTGCTACTCAGCGGCATTATCAGCGATACCATCATGCTCAAGAGCCCTACCACGACTTTTGAGGACTATACTGCCGTACAGGACCTGCTATCCATTGCACAGGTTCACGACATGATGACCTTCGGCCAAACCATGTTTGCTAGCGGTGCATCGCTTGCCAAGGAGGATCCGCGTAAAATGCTTGAGTCCGACTTCAAGCAGTACAAGGAGCTGGGAGTCAGCTTTGGTATTGGCCAGTGTGAAGTCACCACCCTCAGTGATGTGGACGATTACAAGGCTTCCTATCTCGCGGAGCTTGGGAAACTGAAGATTGCTCACAATCTGGACTGGGCAATGTTCCTCATCACCGACGTTGTGCGTGAAAACAGCGTTCTGTTGATGACCAGCATGCCGATAGCCGAACGCAAGCTCGCCTACAAGAAGGAGAGCGAAGGGAAATTCCTGCTCAGCGGAGTGCTGTCTCGTAAGAAGCAGCTGTTGCCGGAAATACTCAGAGTGTTGGAAGAATAGTTGCTATTTGATTTCTGAAATGGTGTTGATGGAAGGGATGGTTTTCAGGTTCTTGATGATTTTCTTGAAGTCTTCTTCGCGTTCCACTTCCATGGTGAATGTTCCCATCAACTTGCCTTCCTCATCGTCGAAAAGACGGCCTTCGATGAGGTGTCCCTTGAACTTGCGCAAAGCTCCTTCAATTTCCCCGAACAAGTCATAGGTGCGCTTGCTGGTTACGCTGAAGCGCTTGGTGAGTTTGGGGAACTCAGTTTCCCATTCCACCTCGATCGAGCGGTCGACAATTTCGCTCATGTTCTTGAGATTCGGACAATCGCGCTTGTGGACGATGATGCCCCGACCTCTGCTGATATAGCCGACGATATCGTCCCCTCGCACAGGCGTACAGCACTGTGCAATGTGGATCATCATGTTTTTCTCGTCGCCCACGCGGAATTTCATACGCTTTGCGTCGACAACCTGACGGACTATACTCTCATCATCGGGTAGTGGAGTGATAATCTGAGGTTCAAGCTTGACCGGTGGTTCCACAACCTTGCGTTTGGCAATGATGTCCTTGTCAATGAGGATGTTCTCATCATACTTGTTCAGCCATGCCTTGATTTTCTTGCGGGCACTGCTGGTCTGGGCATACCGTAACCACTGCAAATGGGGTCTTGCATTGGGGCTGGTGAGAATTTCTATGACTTGGGTGTTCTTCAGCGGGGCATTGAGTGGAATAATCGAACCATCGGCCTTCGCCCCTGTGGTATGGTTGCCGACCTCGGTATGGATCTGGTAGGCAAAGTCCAAGGCAGTGGCATTGGCGGAGAGTTCGACGATGTGGCCTTGGGGGGTGAATACATAAATGGTATCCTTAAGCAATTCCCCCTTGATGTCATCCATATATGATTCGCTGGTCTCAATCTCATTGGACCAGGTCTTGAGTTTGCTGATGATTTTGGAGAACTGCTCATTGTCCATTGTCGACCAAGAGCCGGTGTCGCTTCCTGATTCCGCCTTATAGCTCCAATGGGCGGCTACACCGTATTCAGCGGTGAAGTGCATTTCCTTGGTCCTGATCTGGATTTCCAGCAACTTGCCGTCAAGCGCCATGACGGTGGTGTGAAGGCTCTGATAATTGTTCGCCTTGGGCATGGCGATATAGTCTTTGAAACGACCCTCAATAGGGGGCCAGAGCCGATGTACGACCCCCAAAATTGTATAACACTCGGTGACGGAATTGCAGAGAATGCGTACGCCAAGGATATCAAAAATCTCATCGATCTCCTTCTTGCGCTTCTTCATTTTCATGTAAATCGAGTAGGTGTGCTTTGCCCGGCTGGTAACAATGATATCGCTGAATTCAGCATCGACGCAGGCTCGGTAGATGGACTTCTCAATTCTGCTCAGATAGGCTTTCTGCTCACTCTTTTTGGAGAGCAAGTATTCCTGGATGTAGTTGAAAGTATCGGGTTTGAGAATCTTTAGGCTGAGGTCTTCCAGTTCATCCTTGAGCCAGGAAATGCCGAGTCTGTCGGCAAGGGGTGCAAAAATATCGAGGGTGTCGCCGGCGATTTCCCGGGCACGCTCAGGATTAAGGTGTTGCAGCGTTCGCATGTTGTGCAGCTTGTCCGCAAGCTTGATGATGACCCTGATATCCTTGCTCATGGCAAAGAACATCTTGCGAATCGTCTCAGCCTCGGCCAGACTCTTATTCATCGTCTTCAGGTTTGCAATCTTGGTCTCGCCTTCCACCATATCGGCAACACTTTGCCCAAAAACCTCTTTCAGCTCTTCATAGGTGGTTGCGGTATCTTCAAGGGTGTCGTGCAAAAGGCCTGCACAAATGGTGTCGGCATCCATTTTCAGCTGGATCAGTATCTCGCCGACTGCTAGGGGGTGGATTATATACGGCTCGCCACTGGCGCGCTTCTGGTTTTCATGCTTGCTAGCCGCAAACGTGGCGGCTGCCAAGAATTTTTCCTGATCGTTCTTGGGATACTTGAATGCTTTTTGAATGAATCGTTCGATCAGCTGTTCGTACATGCAAGCACCCCCCATACGACTCGTTCGCGACCTGCAAGGTCTTTCTCAATGCGCACATTAGTGAATCGACTTGAAACTAACAACTGTTTTACAGTCTCTGCCTGCCGGTAGTCACACTCCAAGAACAAAGCCCCGCCTGCAGCAAGGTGGTCAAGACTCTGTGCGACCAACGCCCTGATGAGCTCAAGTCCATCCAAGCTAAAGCCCTCGAGCGCCAGCCTTGGTTCCCACTGTACCTCAAAGGCGACCTCATCGCACCAACTTGCGGTGAGATAGGGTGGGTTGCTGACGATGATATCATATTTTTTATCAGTAGGGGAGAGAAGATCGCCATGTAAGAATGTCAGGGGCCTGGAAACAAGGCGACGGGCATTCTCTCGGGCGACCGCCAAAGCACCTTCACTGAGGTCGGTGAGGGTAACAGCAGAGCCTAATTCCAAAGCCAGCGTGATGCCGATGCAACCGCTTCCGGTGCAGACATCGATGATCGAAGGCGTATCGGTCTTATTTTTTGCAAATGCAAGGACTGCTTCAATGAGGGTTTCGGTGTCCGAGCGGGGTATGAGCACCCGCTCATCTACTTGAAAGTCCCGCCCGTAGAATTCCCTGCGACCTAGGATGTAGGCCATCGGCTTATGGCTCAGACGGACTTTTCTCAGGGAGGTAAGACTATCCAATTGTGCATCGGTAAGTACTTTGTCGAAGAAGAGAATCTGCTTAGCTTGATCAAAGCCGGTTACCTGCTGTAAAAGCAATCGGGCATCAAGGTCGGGTGTGCCTTCCAAACCCGCCCCTTTGAGCAAGGCAGCGGTTTCGACTTTCCACGCCTGGATGGTCATCGCCACCTTAGCCTTCCTTCAGGGCTGCCTCACCGGCGGCGATTTTCAGCCCTTCGACAACTTCGTCAAGCTGGCCTTCCATGATCAACTCCAGCTTGTACAGCGTAAGGTTGATACGGTGGTCGGTAAGCCGGTTTTGGGGAAAGTTGTATGTTCTGATGCGTTCACTGCGGTCCCCGCTGCCTACTTGGCTTTTCCGGGCTTCGGCCCGTTCACGGTTCTTCTTGTCCTCTTCCAAATCGAAGAGGCGTGAGCGAAGCACCCTGAGAGCTTTTGCACGGTTCTTGATCTGACTTTTTTCGTCCTGGCATATGACCACCAAGCCGGTGGGAAGGTGGGTGAGACGTACCGCACTATCGGTAGTGTTTACGCACTGGCCGCCTGGACCTCCTGCCCGCATGACGTCGATTTTCAGATCTTCCTGACGGATTTCAATATCGGTCTCTTCCGCTTCAGGAAGGACGGCGACCGTGACTGCACTCGTGTGGATTCTTCCACCACTTTCAGTCTCGGGAACACGCTGGACTCGGTGAACCCCGCTCTCCCAACGCAAAGAACCATAAACATCCTTTCCACTGATGGAGATAACCAGTTCCTTATAGCCACCGATACCGGTTTCATTGGAAGAGAGGATTTCCATCTTCCAACCTTTTTCATCTGCATAGTGGGAGTACATTCTGAAGAGGTTTGCAGCAAACAGTGCAGCTTCCTCGCCTCCGGTGCCGGCACGGATTTCCATAATGATATCCTTGCCTTCCAAGGGGTCGGGGGGAATGAGCAGCATCTTGGTCTTCTTTTCGCACACTTCAAGCTCATTCTCAAGTTCATGGAGCTCTTCACGAGTCATTTCCAACATCTCCTGATCAGTTTCTTCCTTCATCAGTTGATGTGCTCCAATGATCTGTGTCTGCAATGAGTGCATCAACTGCAATTGGTCGATGATGGGTGCAAGATGTGATCGTTCCTGGTTCAGGCTTTTATAGAGTTTCATGTCCTGCATGGTTTCAGGACGGCTCAGTTTTTCATCTATATCCGCGAGTTGTTTCTCATACTCGGGCAGTTTCTTCAGCATTCGGTTCTCCTAAAAGCAAAGTATACAAAACCAGTGGCTCTTTGCATAGCGTTGCTAGATATCCAATAAGGAGAGTGCCTTGCGATTTTTCTGAATTTGATTGGCATCCAGTCGATTCATCTTCAAAAAGAGTAGACCACCAATAAGAAAGAAGAGTGCAGGAATAAGACCCATGTGCAATCGTATTCCCCAACGTGCCGCCTCGGTAATGTTCTGGTCATCGAAGCCGGTAGCTTGGTGCACCACAAAGAAAACGATGGCCTGACTTGCATAACTGAATCGCATGAAAAATGCCCTGATACCGAGTACTACCCCGTCATCACGACGCTTCTGGTCTACCACCAGGCTATCAATTACATCTGCCATGGCTGGACTCATGAAGGTCCAGAAGCCTCCAAACCCGAGGCCCCAAAGCGTCATTCCCAAAATATACGTACCTGCATTGGGAAGGAAGGTGAGAGGCAGGGCAAAGAGCGCAAGGGCGAAGCTGGAAAGAATAAGCATGCGTTGGTTGTTTTTAACTTTCTTAGCGACGCGGGTCCAAAGCAGGATGGAAAGCAAGGTGCCGACCAGCATGCCGGCGAAAATCGGGGTAGCTTGGCTGCTCTTGGCCCCTAGCACATACTTGACCACATAGTTGATGCTGGCCGTCATAAGCATGCATCCACTCTGGTAGAAGAAGAGCAGCAAAACGAATGCAAGCAGGTTGCGGCTTTTCAAGGCTTTGCGCATTTGGCTGAAGAACGGGGGAACGTCCTTTTGATGCTGCTGGGAGAACCTCGTTATCATTTGCTTGGTCTCAAAAACTCCAAAGCTCAGCCCCAGGGTACTGACGATGCTGATGGCTGCTATAACAATGGCGCAGACTTGGTAACTCGCGCGCACTCCATAGGAGAAGAAAAGCGGGGGAATGATGAAGCCGCTGGCAATGCCCAACACTCCGATACCCGTTCCAATGGCGGCGGTAGTGGTCCGCTCTGAATCGGTACGGAATTTGTCCGGGTAGATACTTTGATAATTTACTTCCCAAAGGGAATACAACCCGTCATACAGGCAGATGGAAAGAACCATCCACAAAAAGACGGGAAGCGGTTGTTTCTTTGCATCCCAGAGTGTGGGCACCGAAAAGATTGATATGAAGGCAAGACTGCACAGTATCAAGCCGCCGATAATCCAAACAAATCGTCTGCCGAATTTTTTGGAAAAGAGCGCTGTCTTGTTGGTGACGTATCCGATGATCGGATCGTTGACCGCATTCCACACTGAATAGATGATAGTCGCCAAAGCGGCATATCCACCCGCCAACCCTACCTCGGTCTCATAGAACATGAATACGATGGACCCGAAAGCGCCGGTAAGAAACTCGGCAATGAACTTGCCCATCCCATAGGAGACCATAATGCCTTTTTTCGCCATATCAGCTGCCCTTCCTCTCCCTTTCCTTATACCGTAGAGCCAAGGGCGTGTCAAAGTAAAAGACTCTTATCGCTTGTCGGGGGTGAAGCGTACTACCATATGTACGGTTGCAGGTTGGCTGCTTTCATTGGTGATGGAGTGGTCGATATCGCAATGGTAGACCAAAAAGTCACCCTTCTTGATCTCAGCGGTATTCTCGCCCACCTGCACTTTCACTGCTCCCTTGACGACCGTCAGGAATTCTTGGGTTCCGGGGTAGTGGGGTTCGCTGGCGAGCTTGCTGTGTCCTTCGAAGGTGAGCAGATACATCTCCAGTTCCTCAACCATGTTCAGGGGACTGAGTATGCGAATGGATACTCCGTTGTCATGGGTCTCCATTTTGGGAGCATCATCACCGGCAGGATTGAGACTGAAAACGCGTTTGGGTTGGTCGTCGGTATCGAGCAAATCATTGAGCTCAACATTCAGGCCGCGGGCTATCTTCCAGACGGTTGCTACGGTAGGATTTACCTTGTCGGACTCAATTTGGCTGAGCATGGCTTTGGAGACACCTGAACGCTCGGAGAGAACATTAAGGGTAAGTTTACGGCTGTTCCGAATCCTTTGGATATTTTTGCCGATCATCGGAGGGTTTTCCATCTTGCTGCTCCTGCTGGGTAAAAAGTTTGACATAGTGAAAAGAGTTCACTATAATGAACATGTTCATTGTAAGCCGGGTTGACTACCTTGTCAAGAAAAGCACTCTGTGGAGGTTGCTATGAAGAACATCCTGATCATCGGTTCATTGGGCCAATTGGGCTCCGAAATTGCGCTGGAATGTCGTAAACGGTACGGTGATGACCATGTCGTTCTGACCGATATCCGTAATGATGTAAACAAGCCTTTGGTGGAGGGCGGTCCCTTCTACCTTGTCGATGCACGTGATGGACAGAGTGTGGATGCGATTGTGAAGAAGCACAATATCGACACCATCTATCATTTGGCGGCAGTTCTTTCAGCCAGGGCGGAAAAGGATCCTTTGAATGCCTGGAACCTGAACATGGGTGGTTTGATCGCCACTCTCGAGGTTGCCAAGACAAATGGCTGTGCGGTTTTCACTCCTTCCTCCATCGGAGCGTTCGGGCCGACTACACCCAAACAGTACACACCGCAGGATACGATTCAGCGGCCTACTTCTATATACGGGGTGACCAAGGTAGCCGGTGAATTGCTTTGCGACTATTACTATCATAAGTTTGATGTCGATACCCGCGGTATCCGCTTCCCCGGGGTCATCAGCAATATGACACCTCCGGGAGGTGGAACAACCGACTATGCGGTTGAGATTTACTACGAGGCGGTGAAGAGCCACCATTATACCTGCTTCCTTCGCGGGGACACGTATCTGGACATGATTTACATGCCGGATGCCGTTCAGGCCGCCATCCAGATCATGGAGGCAAACCCCGCCAAGCTGCGGCATCGAAATGCCTTCAACATTGCAGCAATGAGCTTCTGCCCGGAAGAGCAGGCCGCCTATATCCGAACCCATATCCCAGATTTCACCATCAGCTACGATATAGATCCGGTCAAACAGGCCATCGCTGATTCTTGGCCTGACAGTCTGGAAGATTATGCGGCAAGAGTTGAATGGGATTGGAAACCCCGCTTTGACCTTGCTGCCATGACTTCTGATATGTTGACAACCATCCAAAGGAGGAGCGAATGAACGAATCTGTACGGCAGGAGTTGCAAGCGTTCTTTACCGAGCAACAGAAGCAGGGTTTACTAAAAAAAGAACGGGTGCTAACCAGCAGCCAGAGCCGCAGCATTGAAGTAGGCTCCAAGCATGTATTGAACTTCTGTGCAAACAACTACCTCGGGCTTTCCAACAACAAAGACGTGATCCAGGCAGCCAAGGATGCTATGGATACGTGGGGGTATGGACTTTCGTCGGTACGCTTCATTTGCGGTACACAGCAGGTGCACAAGACCTTGGAAAAGCGCATCAGCTCTTTTCTGAGAACTGATGACACCATTCTTTTTTCCTCCTGTTTTGATGCAAACGGGGCTTTGTTCGAACCTCTGCTCGGCGAAACGGATGCAGTGATCAGCGATGAACTGAACCATGCTTCGATTATTGACGGCATCAGATTGTGCAAGGCAGAACGGCTGCGGTACAAGCACAGCGATATGGAAAGTCTGAAGGATTGCCTGAAGCAGAGCCAGCACTGCCGCCGCCGTCTCATCGCCACCGATGGGGTATTCTCCATGGACGGCGATATTGCCAAGCTTAAGGAAATCTGTACGCTAGCGAAAGAGTTTGATGCCTTGGTAATGGTTGATGACTCACATGCGACTGGGTATCTAGGGCCTACAGGACGTGGAACGGTTGAGCTTTGCGGTGTGGAAGGACAGGTTGATTTGATCACCACCACCTTCGGAAAAGCGTGCGGGGGCGCAAGCGGGGGGTGCATTTCAGGCAACCAACTGCTTATCGATCTCTACCGCCAACGTGCCCGGCCGTATCTCTTCTCCAATACGCTCGCTCCCGCCATCTGCGGTGGGACCCTGAAGGTCCTGGACCTTTTGGAACAGGGAAATCCCTTTAAGGATTTGACCATGCGCAATGCCAAACACTTTCGCCGTCTCATGGAGGAAGCGGGCTTTGACTTGGTCAAAGGTGAGACCGCCATCGTACCGGTGATGGTGTATGACGAAAACAAGGCGGTTGCAATGGCGGATGCCCTCCTTGCTAAGGGCATTTACGTCATAGGGTTCTGCTATCCGGTGGTTCCCAAGGGTAGGGCAAGGATCAGGGTTCAGCTATCAGCAGTCCACACAGCCGAAGACATCGAAACGGCAGTCTCTGCCTTCGTTTCTGTGGCTAAGGAAATGAAGTTGCTCTAACCGAAGATTTTCGTTTCCAGTTCTTCCCCATAGGCTTTCAAATCGGCAAGCACGCGTTTTTCCTCGGCAGAGGTTTCCGTGCTTGCCAATTTTTCCTCAATCTTGCGTTTGAAGAAATTCCAGTTCATCTTGATCGAGCCCGGTGGATTAAGGGTACGATTCGCACAGAAACTTCTCCACTTGCGTTTTTGTTCGTCGGTGAGGACTTCGCTCCAGTTGCGTGCCACGTGCCGAAAAAGCAGGGGGGCAACCCGATTATCCTCGAAGTCGAGGTGCAGTGAAAGCTTGTCCTTAGGCTCGGCCTGGCGGATGAGATTGAATCGTTTCTGGTCGGCATCGCCGAAGAAACGGTCATAGAGCTGAAAGTCTACATCGTCCACTCCCTCGTACTTTTCCTCGATATTACGGGCCGTCATCAGAAGTTTTGTTTGGTTGACGATTTGCTGGTGCCTGAAGAGGGCAAGCTCCTTGTCGATGCCCAATTTTATGGCCAATTGGTCGGTGAGGACGTTCAACGGTGAGACAAAGGGACACTTGTTGATCGATAGGGTGAACACACCCTCGGTCTTTAGCAGGGTCTCTTCGGTTGCTTGAAGCAGCGGGGCGACATCCTTGCTCAAGTCAAAGCAGATGATGGCATTGGCATTGCTTTTCATATGGGTGATCGGGGTGATAAGGCGTGAGCACCCCTCATTCTTGCTGAAGAAGGCTGCGGTATAGAGTACCGGCTCCCCAAAGGGTGTCTGCACGACTTTCTTGACCTGGGTTTTGGCACGCAAGGCAAAATAATACTCATACAGCTTGGGTTGCTTCTCCTTGATCAGGCGGGCGATGGCAATCGTAGCCCGTACATCGACGAGTGCATCGTGGGCCCCAACCTGCTCAATATTGTTGGCCTGTGTAAGGGCGACCAAGCGGAACGTTGGGTTGCCTGTCTCCTCCTTGCGGGGAGGCCAGGCAATTCCTTCAGGTCTCAAGTCATAGGCGGCACGAACCAAGTCGATGATGTCCCAGCGGCTGCAGTAATTATCCCATTCCCGCTTGTATGGGTCGAGAAAGTTGCGATACAAGGCGTTGCGGATGAACTCATCGTCAAAGCGGATGGTATTGAAGCCGGCCACCACGGTATTGGGTTTGGAGAACTCGGAATTGATTCGATCGATCAAGTCACTTTCACAGATGCCTTTCTTATTCACTTCCTGCGGAGTGATGGAGGTTATCGTGCACGAGAGTGGATCGGGCAGGTAATCGTCACTGAGTTTGCAGTACAGAACAATAGGTTCTCCGATGGGATTGAGGTTCAGATCGGTACGTTGACCTGCGAATTGGGCGATGCGATCGTACCTGCTGTCCAGGCCGAAGGTTTCCAGGTCATACCAGAAGATTGTCGTTTGTTTCGGATGGTAACTCATGCATTGAGTGTATCACATTCGCTTCAATCTGTCTTTTTTCTCTCCTTGTGTTGTTCTCTTTTCATCCGTACCGTATGATAGAAAAAAGGGTAGTCATGAAAGTAGCAGCACTTATTCTCATTGTAGTAAGTCTCATGGTGCCATTGGCGGCGAAAGCCCCTACGGCAAATGATGTTACGGTGGCAATTGCTGCCATCACCGATTCTGCCATCTGTTCGGTGGCGGCCTTTTTGAATTCTCCTTCTCTGGACCTTCCCGGATCCACCCTACACTTTCGGACAAACGAGTCGTTACCCCATATCCTGACATTTCAGAACTCGGATATCGGTACCTATCTTTCAGTATTCATGGCAACCAGACAACCCAACGCATCCTTCTTTGCAAGCTTGTTCAATGCGGCGCGCGGCCCGCTTAATGACATTGCAATCCAGTATCTTACCGTACACGGTTGGGAGGTCGGCCATGCCGTTCTCAAGGGAGCCATGGTCACCGAGTGGGGTGAAGGAGCAAGTCTGGCCTCTCTTATGACGACTGTCGTAACCAGCGGTAAAATTCCTGCCATCACGGTGGTCGCCGATGTTACGGTTCAGGGCAGAAGGGTGAGCATCCCTGTTCGTGTTGAGGGGACTTTTATGTTACACTCCGATGAAGAAGGATATTTTGCGGTCAAACCGCTTGCTTTGAAAATAAATGGGGAGGAGAAGGAGGTGTAGGTCAGCCCTCCTGCCTCTGAAAAGGAGAAACCATGTCCGATTGTGTCCAAAAGACCACAGCTTTTCTTTCAAGGTGGGGTATAGATCCTGCTTCTGTCGATATGAAGGCTTTGCTGGCAACCTTTCTCAGTGAAATGGAAAAAGGTCTCGAAGCGGAGAGTACTAGTTCCCTGAAGATGATTCCCACCTATACCGAGGTGGTCAGTACGATTGCCAAGGGAGAGAGCGTCATCGTCCTGGATGCCGGAGGGACTAACTTTAGGACCTGTTTGGTCACGTTTGATGAACAAGGGAACGCCCATATCGAGGATTTTAAAAAGGTTTCAATGCCCGGGGTGAAGGAAGAGGTCTCCGCCCAGAAGTTTTTCAGCACCTTTGCCGATGAGGTGGAGCGCCTGATAGACAAGAGTGACAAGATTGGATTCTGCTTTTCCTATGCTGCGGCCATCACCGCCGACCACGATGGCATTCCCCTCGTCTTTTCCAAGGAGATCAAAGCACCCGAGGTCATCGGTAAGAAGGTCGGGGCAAGCCTTTTAGCTGAACTCGAACGTCGCGGTTATGATGTTACCAACAAGAAAGTTGCCGTACTCAATGACACCGTCGCCACCCTGTTGGCCGGCCAAAGTGCTGCGAGTGACATACCGTACAGCGGCTATATCGGGTTCATTCTCGGCACCGGAACAAATACAGCCTACGTTGAGCGTAACAGCAATATTGCCAAACTCGGCCTTTTCGATGGAAAGAGCCAGATCATCAATATTGAGTCGGGCAATTTTGATTACTGCCCGAGCAAGCTCGACCGCGAGTATTTTGACTCAACCAAGCAGCCCGAGCAGTATCATCTGGAGAAGATGATCAGCGGGGCCTATCTTGGTCCGCTCAGTACGTTGGTCATTCAGAAAGCCATCGCCGACGGCATCCTGAGTGCAACCTTTGCAAAGCGGTTCGCTCAGTTGGGAACTGTCAATACCACGGTGATGAGCAACTACCTGGAGATGCCTCTGAATAAGGAATACGCCCTGGTTGCCTGCTGTGAAGGCAATGAGGATGATGCGATAGCCCTATGGATGATCATCGATGCAGTCATCGCCCGTGCAGCCAAGCTTACCGCTGCCAATCTTGCTGCTACGGTTATCAAGAGCGGAGCCGGGACCGACCCCAGAAGACCTGTGTGCATCAATGCCGACGGCACCACCTTCTACAAGACCGAATACCTGAAAAAGTACACCGAGTACTACCTGCACACGTATTTGCAGCTGGAGTATAAGCGCTATTACCGCTTTGTACGTATCGATGACTCTCCTACCATCGGAGCGGCCATAGCTGGACTCAGTCTGTAAGGAGGCCTCTGTCCATGAGCGATTGTTTTTCCGTTGAGAAACGAAGCAGGATCATGGCCAGCATCAAAGCGAAGGATACCAAGGCGGAATTGGCAGTACGCACCTACCTTTTCCGCAAGGGTTTCCGATATCGCGTCAATGACTCGCATCTTGTGGGTAAACCTGACATTGTACTGCCAAAATACAAAACCGTGATTTTCATCAACGGTTGCTTTTGGCATGCACACCAAGGGTGTAAGCACTTCTCCCTTCCTAAGACTAATCGTCCGTTCTGGGAACAAAAGCTAAAGAGAAATACAGAGCGAGACCAAGAGGTTCTTGCAGCTCTGCTTCAGAAGGGGTATCGGGTGTTGGTTGTATGGGAGTGTGAGCTTTCTCCCCCCCTAAGAAGGGAGGAGACGCTCTTTGGTCTGGTCAACGAGATTTGGCAGGTCGAAAGCTAAGCCTGGTCGGCTCGCTCGATCAGGCTGCGGTGCCAGGCAAGCAGATACTCATAGCGATGCTCATCGTCGCCTTGACAGTCGACGAGTACGCGGAACACCGGCTCGGTTTTGCTCCCCCTCATCCACAGGTAATCGGTTAGTACGCCATCCTTATCCTTGAGAGCGACTTTGTACCCACCGCTGAAGCTGCCGTGGCGGAAAGCTTCCCCCATCCCTTCATAGCTGTTCGTTCCCTCGGTCTGGTATATGGCATACGAGTGGATGCCCATCGCCGAAAGTTGGGCCTTCCGTTCCTCCCAGTCACTTTGCAGCAGCGCTTCGTACCGGTTCTTGAGCAGCGCATGGCTTTGCTTCACGTACATTTTCCCCGCTTTTGAGAAGGAGCCTGTTGTTGTATAGACAGGAAGACTGTCGATAAGACTGTCTAACGTGATGGAATGGGGAACCTGGCTTCCGATTGAACGAAACCAGAGCTTTGCAATATCACGGTTACGCAGAAGCTTGACGAGACTGAGCAGGGTGTTCAGCGGATCTCGAACCTTTGCCGGGTGGGTGATGTTGCCCCCGTTCGACCCTTCCCCGAGGATTGGTACCAAATACCCTTCGGATCGTTTCAACTGGGCCAGTTCCACCACGTTGGCTTCTCCCACTTCACAGCGGAAGACTTCGGCATCGAAGGCCAAGGCTATTCGATCGATGCGCATGGACGTCGGGCCATTCACTACGGTGGCCAAAAGGTTTGTAGGGTTCTGCAGTCTAGTCTGCGAAAGCTCGGCGAGAACCACCAGGGCAAATACGCTCTGTGCTTCCAGAATCTGGGCCTTGCCGCTGCGTTCCGAGATGTATACCAAGTTGCCGCGGTCTCCATCGTTGTCGGGAACATACCCGAGGCGGTAGGAAGGGTCCTTTGCGTACATTGTTTCGAGGGTGGATCTGCATAGCTCAAGATTCTCACCTTCGGGAACAATTGCATGCACCACATCGCCGGGCTTGTCGTTGAGCAGGAGCACCTTCAACCCCAGTGATGTCAACAGGCGTTTGTCAATACTGGCTGAGCGTGCACTTCCATTGAGCTCCCCGATCACCGAAAGAGGTTCTTTCTGGTGAGCCTGCACAAGAGTCTGGAGGAAGCGGTCGTGTTCCTTTGCATCGGTACTTTTGACTGCGGTGTTCAGAACAAAGGTTTCATACCGCTCAAGACTTCTGTTGCGCTCGAATTCCACCTGCTGTAGTACGCTTCGATACTGCTTTACATCCATGGCCTCGCAGATTTTGTGCAGGTAAGAGGGCGCCATGACTTCCTGTTCCACGATGGTTTTGAAAGCGGCAGTCAATGCATCGGCTTGGGTGAGGGAGTACACCCCTCCGTTGCTTCCGAACTTGAAGCCGTTGTGTCCGATGGGATTGTGACTTGCCGATATATAGAAGAATGCGTCCGCTTCGTCGGGATACAGATTGCAGTCGGCCATTATCTGCGGTGCGGCACAAATGAAAAGATAACGCACCTTGCAACCTAAGGCTGTGAGGGTACGGCAGACAATATCCCCCAGTACACGTCCGGTAGGTCGTGCATCGAGACCGACGAGAATGGTTTTCTCAGAAGTCGAACAAGGAGCGACGCCTGAAAGGACAGCTTCCTTTTGTGCACAGGCCACTCCAAGGCTGCGAGCCAAGGCAAGGGCGGCGAGGGCTGTGAGGGTGGCATCAGCATCGCTGACTTGCGGACCTGCATCCTCCTCATCACCACGTATGGCAAACACCTTTCTCCATCCCGAGGAGGAGAGAATCATGGATGAGAGCGCTTTTTCCAACTGCTCGTGGGATGGCAGGGGAAACGACAAAGGGCTTATTTGGTCATCGGCGATCATCATGTGATGCAGACTGTCATAGAATAGCATAAGGACCTCCACTAGGCTGAGTATACCATATATTGCCTAGTTTGCAGATGTACGGTAGTGTAGATTCATGCAACGTACCTGTGCCGCCATCCACGATTTGAGCTGTTATGCAAAGAGCTCTTTGACCGTTGTTTTGCCAACCCTCGAGGTCTTGGGCATTGAAACGTGCCCGCTTCCGACGGCTTTGCTCTCCAGTCAGACCGATGGATTTTCTTCCTATTATTTCAAGGATACAACCGCTGACATTGAGAAAATCCTTGAAGTCTGGAAAACCCTCGGTCTTGGTTTCGACGCTATTTACTCAGGCTTTCTTGGCAGTTCCGTACAGGTGGCTTTGATCAAGGCATTCATCCAGGACCAACGACAAACCCAAGCACCTCTTACCCTCATCGATCCGGTTCTCGGTGACGATGGGAAGCTGTACGGTCCCATCACACAGGCTCACGTATCGGCAATGCAGGACTTGGTAACATACGCCGATGTCATCACCCCCAATACAACGGAGGCTGCCTTGTTGCTCGGCCGTCCCTATCAACACAAATTCGATGAGGCTTGTGCACTCAACTGGGCGAAGGAACTTGGTGTGAAAACCGGTGCAAACGTGGTCATCACCAGTGTACCGCTTCAGAATCAGAGCGTTGTGGCCTGCTATGCAGAAGGACAAACCTTCATGGTTCCATACAAAAAATTGCAGGCTTCCTATCCGGGGTGCGGTGATTTGTTTGCCAGCCTTTTGCTGGGATTCTTACTTAATAAGGACTCCTTCCAAAAGTCTGTCGACCAAGCCGTTGCCTATACCACGATGGCCATTGAGCGAACTTTGGCAGGCGGGTATGAAACGCGCCATGGTGTGGCAGTTTCGCTCATACTTGCAGATTTGGCAAAGAGATAGCTTGGTATGGAAACGGAAGTATTGGTTCTTGCAGCAACGAATCGTGAATTGGAAGGAGTGCTTACAAAGCTCGATGAACCTATCCACATCGGTGAACACAGTGTTGTAGGTGTCTGCACCGGGGTTGGCAAGGTGCAAAGTGCTCTTGCAGCCCTAAAAGCACTGTATGTCCATAATCCCCGATTGGTTGTCCTTCTCGGGTATGCGGGAGCCCTTGATCCTTGCTTGGACATCGCAGATCTTGTGGTGGCAACGAAGGTTGTTCAGTATGATTTGGATCTTCGCGCTTTCGGTCTTCAGCGCGGGCAGACCTTCGACGGCGGCGGCAGGATAGTGCCGGCAAGCATCGACCTCTATGCCCCCGATCTCAATGGTACCAAGAAGGTGGTATTGGGCACTGCCGACCGCTTTCTTTTACGCTCCTATCGTGAACAGAATCCTTATTTGACTGAAGAGCTGGGCTTGGGTGCAAGTGATATGGAAGGGTTTGGCATAGCGCAAGCCTGCGTCATGCAAGCCATTCCTTGTACAATCCTCAGAGTCATCAGCGATGATGCAAAAGGTCATCGTCCCAAGGACTTCAAACGATTTGTTAGGCAGGCTAATGAACGTCTACATGATGGTTTGCTTCAGTTGCTGGAAGTTCCCAAGGAAAAATCCCCTACAAGTTTATAGACATTGCCATCCTTCTTTACCTCGATGTGACGGCTGGGGAAATAGAGTGGGATGATCGACCTTAGATAGGTAATGGCAGCGTGCTCGATGGCTTTGCGGTCCTCCTGCCTAACACGAGAAAGCGTACGAATCTCAACGGAAACCAAATATCCCCTACCAAGGTCGCTGCCGTAGCCAAGGGTGAATTGCGTTCCTGTAGAAAAGAGTCCGTCGTAGGCAACACTGGCAGCCTTTCCTCTGGCCGGTCTGTTCGGATGCAGGGGATAGTGATCCCCGTAGGTGTCCTCCAGATAGTGGTCAAGATCATCGCAGAGCCTGCGCATGATAGACTCCAACTCCATTTGCAAGGGATGGGTGCTCACATCGTACCATCCTGCTTCGCGCTTTCCTCGATCTGGTAGCGCTGCAGAAATGAGTAGTACGAAGCGAGTGCCGGAATTTCGGTATCCGGTGTCAGGATGGGGGAAGGCAACTGCTGTTGGGGCGGCTCGACTTCCCGAGGACCAAGGGTGAGCTGGTCGAAGGAAGTGCGGGCAATCAGGAGCCTTGCGAAATCACGGATTTTCTCTTCATTTTCCGAGAAGATTTGTTCGGCCCCTTTACACATGGAGGCTAGGGCAAGGGCACTGGTCGCATCCAGTTTGTATTCTTCCCCAAGCTTTCCATGAACCCGTGTATAGCCCAGGTCCGGGATCTGCTGGGCGATGTGGTCGACTACCTGCATTTGGGCGGTGGCATAAATTTTTTGGATGGGGGCACCTTTTGCAGGATCGATCCATCCAATAACCCCGGTGCCGGCACCGCTGACGGTGAATGTAAAATCACTGCTCGCCGTGGACAAGGAGAGAATGTGGAATTTCTTCGCATTCGGATAGAGCCTTTTTGCCTCCGTATAGGCATACAAGGTAGGATTGTTGGCAACAACACCCCCATCGATGAGCGTCTGCATGGTGAGTTCCTGACGGTCGTATAGGTAGGCAGGCCTGAAGAACGTCGGAGCTGCACTGGTTGCCCGGGCGGCTTCCCAAAACAAGAAACCATGTGAATCATTTGAGCTGAGTACGAATGGCTTGCCGGTGGAAGCCTCATAACTCATCACCAGCGTTGGTACTACGGCCTCACTCAGGGGTACTTCCTTGAAGGTTTGCTTCAAAAATCGCTCCAATGGCTCGCAATCGTACTTATCAATGAATATCTGACTGAAAATTCTTCCCTGGTTCTTGGGGAAAATCTGTTTGCCATTCTTAAGATAGAGGGATTCTAACGTTTTGGTATCCAGGCCGAAGGGCAGTGTACCTGAAAGCGTCTCATTTCCACGACGCCTACGCACACGCTGCCAAAAAGTTTGCTGTTCCTGCTCAAAAATATAGGAAATGTAGCGTGTATCCGCTATCAAATTGGTTTTTTCAACCGGGGCTGCAAGAGCTAGGGCAAGCAAGCCTCCAGTGGAGGTGCCGGCAATGAGATCGAAATGTGCATACAGTGGACGGTTGTCTCCAAGCTCTTCCAAAAGCGTGGAAAGCTTGGCAAGCATGACCGAGGGTACAATCCCCCGCATCCCGCCTCCATCTATGGAGAGGATGTACCGTTCCTCCTCTTTGCCTTGAGTCGGTGAACGTCTCAGAAAATCTCGTAATGCCATGCCATAAGAGTGATGAATTTGTGCTCTTGGGTCAAGCGTATCCATACAACTGGATAGATGCTTCACTTCATATGTGTTTACAATATACCAAACAAGGAATAATAAAAGTGCATAGTATGCATACTCTGTTTCTGGACATCTATGCATGCGAGACTACTTTTGCTACACTTTTGCTATGGAAGAACTGATGTTGAATGCCTACCGATCGTGCAGGCTTTGCCCGAATTTTTGTAATGTGGACAGACTTGCAGGTAAATTTGGACGTTGCGGTGAAACAGCCGAGGTACGGGTTGCATGGGCCGGGTTGCATAAAGGTGAAGAGCCTCCTATAACCGGAGAGAATGGCTCGGGCATGATTTTCTTCAGCGGTTGCCCGCTCAATTGTGCCTATTGCCAGAACCATCAGATTTCCACCGACGAAAATGCATTGGGTATAGTCGTGAGCATCGAAGAACTTGCTTCTCTCATGCTTGGCCTACAGGACCTAGGAGCCACCAATCTCAATATGGTTACCGGTACCCATTTTATTCCCTCCATTATTGCAGCGTTGCAGATTGCCAGGACCAAAGGATTGGTATTGGATGTGGTTTGGAACAGTTCCGGTTTTGAGGATGTCACAGCCTTGGAGATGATTGATCCTTACATCGATGTGTATTTGATTGATGTAAAAACTTTGGACAGTGAAGTTGGTGCCAAGTTTTGTGGATTGCGGCGCTATGCTCAGGATATCAAAGGCGTCATGCAGTTTCTCAAGCAGAGGCATGAAAGAACCTATGTGGATGAAAAGGGGAATCTGAAAGGGCTGCTTGTCCGGCATTTGGTGTTTCCGACGACACTTGAGGCAAGTCTTTCTTTTCTTGAGTATTTTGCTGAGGAGCTGAAGGAGTGTGCCTTTCTCTCATTGATGGTGCAGTTTGAACCACCCAAGGGTGATATCTCGTTCCCCCCGATCACCCAAGAAGAATATGACACTCTGCTTGTGGCTCTAGAGGATTTGCAAATAGAGGAAGGATTTGTTCAGGAATTGGGGGAGAATATCTCCTGGATACCTGACTTTACCCAGGAGAATCCTTTCCCCGAGGGGTTTGCAACCCCTCTGCCGTATTTCCAGACTCTTAAACGCTCTCTTCTCCGATGACAGTTCCGAAGAATGGCCGCCCATAGAGGATATCCATAGTGTTCTGGATGTTTCTTCCATCGGCACACACTACTTTCATGTGCATTTTCTCGGCCCGTTTGCTGGCAATCGGGTCGAAAGGTGTACTCTTGCCAGGAGTCCATTGGTTGCCTACCATGGTACGATAATCGGCCCAGCTTATTGCATCCAAAGGTTGTGCATCCGGGTTTTTCTTCGGATCATCGGTGTATACCTTGGCAATATTGCTCAGATTGATGATGAGCTGGCCTTCGAAGCGCTCGGCGAGGATGACTGCATCGTTGTCTGTGGAGAAGCCGGGTTTCCAGCCAGCTGCTACCAGCACCTGCCCGCGGAAATTTATATGTCCGGTTGGGTCGGTGATCAGGTTGTCGGTGCAGAATTCACTGAGCATTGCCTTAATCAATTGCCCATTGATGTGGGTGGCGCGGATACCAAGCCAATCGAGTTCTTCGCTGTCGATATCCTCTTGGATGGCCCGCATCGCTTCCTGATATACCCTCGCAGGAGCACCACCGCCGCATACCAATATGATTTTTCTGCTCTTATCTTCTTTCAAATATATTCTGAGAGCCTCATTGAGCTGCCTAAGAAAGGTACTGTCCACCTTATCCGGAGCAATGATGGATCCTCCAAGTGAAATGACTGCCAAATTGTTCATTGAATCCTCCGCCAAGTATCCTACCAGATTTGGGCCTGGGTCTCAATCATTGCAGTATGCTTGGTCCTTTATTCGAGCAATTTTACCGCAATCCAAATCTCACTATGGGCATATCCTGGATTTTGTGTATCCATGACGGTCCATGAGAAGGATGGAGCGTCGACAAGTTCATAGTTTGAGGAAGGCAGCCACTGGGCGTACACATTTGCCATAGTCTGTTGCAGTGTCGCAGGAAAGGGTCCGTGATTGGGAAATACTGCCCAGGTATGTGCCGCTACTGCAACCAATTCCAAGCCTGCTCCAACCTTTTGTTCTGAGGTCAAAACCCCGATCAAGTGGGTCAATTCACCTTCCTCCCTCAGAAAGTGCGCATCCGCCTCATACGATGCGTTCACGACCTTGTACGGCTCGATGTTCTGCAGCCTATGTAACTCTTGTCTCTGCTCAGCTGTGATGCTCTGGGCAAGCTTGATGATCTCTTGGTTTACTCCTTCAAATTGCATGGGTACCCGTTTGGTGACTCCTGCAAGATAAAAGGCCGGTTTTTCAATGATTTTGTACTCCATGGTGTTGGCTCCTGTTACTGAAATGGAAAAAGATAGTTTTTGATAGAGCGTACAAGTTTTTGTTTTGTTGATTTCACTGGGCAACATTGAACACCAACTTTTGAAAGCGCGGGTGAAACCATCCAAGGATTCGTAGCCGTATTTGAAGGCGACATCGGTAACCTTCTCTCCACCCAACAAGTCCTTGCACGCTTCAGACAATCTCCTTAATCTGATGTATTCACTCAGCGATGTGCCACTCAGATAGAAAAAAATCTTCCTGAAGTGGTAGTCGGATACCCCGGCTTCGCTGGCGATCATCTCAAGGGTAAGGTCCTCACTCAGATGCTGCTCAATAAAATCGATTACGTGATTCAATGTTCGTATCATGCTTTTATACTCTCTGGTTGTACTGTATCAGACTCAATACAAGGAAGCTCGACAAAAATATACGTACAAAAGTCGAATCTATGAAGCCTGGATTCCTTTCTGTGCTTGCGTGATGTTGCTGCGATTGATAGGTCCTTCAAAGACGAATTCCTTGGTATCCAGCGTAAGCAAGTCGTCAGTTGTGATAAGCTGTGTAACCTTCGAAGAGGAGAATATTCCGCTTTCGATGAGTATTTCTGCAACAAACTGGGAGCAGAAATAATGGGATTTTCGTTTGATAGGGGTATTGAAAAGGATTCCGAACAATCCAAGCATATTGTAGCTGTACGTATCCTTCTCAAGAATGAATCTTTCAATACGATTTGACAGAGCCTCGTATTGTAATGCCGTGACCGGAATCCTGTAGATCAAGCAACGGCAATCCTGGGATTTGGTGTACACACCCTCATACAGGTTTTCAATGACAAACCCACCACAAAATGGGTTGTCCGGTTCAGTACGGCCAAAAGAGTACAGTCTTTCAAAACTCTCGTCGAAGCTGATTGAAGCATGGGCATACTGCAAATGAGAACACAAACCGATCAAGGTGGAGAGCCAGGTTCCTGTTTTGGAACATATCAGGTAAATCGAATGGCTGGGTTTATTCAAAGTATTCGCTCCTCTCTAGCGTACATACTTGCAAATGGCGTGCCAGCTTGTTGTTTTGGAAGTATTTGGCTGATTATACTCCAATTTTTTACAATTCCTGCTGACTTTGGGTGAATTTAACCAATTTATATGGTTTTCTTGGCCACTAGGAGGGTTGCATAGCAATACAGAATATCATAGTGTTTTACTATGTGAGGTGCACATATGATGAAACAACGAATTATTCCCCATATCTGGTTTGACAACCAAGTATTGGAAGCCGTGCAATTCTACACCGAGGTGTTTGAAGATTCGGCAATAATCCATGTCACCAAGCTCGAGGATACCCCCTCAGGTGATTGTGATTTGGTTTGGTTCTCCCTATCAGGTTATCAATTCATGGCAATGAATGCCGGACCGTATTTCAAGCCCAATCCCTCGATATCATTCTTCGTGAACTTCGATCCAGGCAGTGATCCTCAGGCTAAGGAACATCTGGATCAGCTGTGGAACAAGCTCAGTGAAGGCTCCACCATTCTGATGCCGCTTGGTGAATATCCCTTTAGCAGCCATTATGGCTGGATTCAGGATACGTTCGGACTCTCCTGGCAGCTCATTCTTACCCGTGCGGAAGGAGAACCAAGGCCTAAGATCATTCCCTCTCTTTTGTTTGTAAACACGGTGAATGGAAAGGCAGAAGAAGCCACCCGCTTCTACCAATCAGTGTTTAGGCAATCGAAGATGGGTGAAATTGCTCGTTATCCTGGTGGTATGGAGCCGAACTTGGAAGGAAGTGCAATGTTTATCGACTTCATGCTGGAAGGCCAATGGTTTGCCGCCATGGACAGTGGCTATGAACATCCCTTCTCGTTCAATGAAGGCATTTCCCTGATGATCGAGTGTGACAGCCAGGAGGAAGTCGATTCCTATTGGCAGCAGCTTTCTGCTGATCCAAAGACAGAGCAGTGCGGCTGGCTGAAAGACCTGTATGGTCTTTCTTGGCAGGTATCTGCGCGCCGAATCGATGAAATGCTCTATACGGGGACACAGGAGCAGCGAAATCGGGTAACACAAGCCTTTTTGGAGATGAAGAAGATCGATATTGCCAAGCTGGAAAACGCCTTCAGGTAATTAGGTCGTCTGCCCAACGGTAGGTGTGACTTCGGTGAGAATCTTTTTCATCACTTTCTTCTGCTCATACATTGCATGGTCGGCCAATCTGGTCAGGGCGTCTGCCGTCAGTGAGGGCTCATAGACATGATAACCCGAACTGAAACTGAGCGAGGCGAGGTGTGGGTTTGTGTGATGAATCAGGAGGTTTCGTAGCTCCTCAATCTGCTTTTCGATAGTTGTAGAGGTGTAGATTACGGCAAATTCATCACCTCCGAGCCTGAAGGCCAGGCCGTTTGGATGGAATACCTGTTTAAGAGCATGAGCAAATCCAATCAGTACCTCATCCCCTGCAACGTGTCCATATTGGTCATTGATTTGCTTGAAGGAGTTCAGATCAAGCATGAGCAGGCCAAACTGCTTATCCGATTGGATAAGAAAACTCAAATGGGTATCGAAACTGTTCCTATTGTACAGTTTGGTCAAAAAGTCCTCATCGGAAGGCGTAGTTTCAAGAAATATGTAGATGACCAACAATGCAAGTACGACTGAAGTCCATGAGAAGTGAAGTTTGGAATTGATCAGTTGCAGCAACATGCCCGCGATGGGGATGAAAAAGAACAGTATGTATATCAGAGCCTCCTTGTTGGGAATCCTCTTTCTATGCTTTGTGACAAAACCGATGCAATAGAGATAGATTGAACCGATAAGCAGGTAATGGAAGGCTTTGAACGGGCCGCTGCTGTAGCTGTTGGTTTGCATCCTGACCGTGAAATATACAGGAATGAACATGTTTACTACCAGCAATGCAAACGTCAAAAGGCTCGCACCTTGGTAGTAGAGGCGTTTCTTCAGGCGCTGAGGATTGTGAAAAAGGCGATAGTCCACATAGGACATCAAGAGGCCTCCGATTACTGGTCCGATGAGGAAAAGCACGAAATTGGTACCATATTCCCAGGCATAGGCGCCGACGAACAGTTTCCCATCAAAAATCCAGGTCAGTGGCTCCATAATGATTGCTATGGCAGTAGTCAGGAGAATCCATTCAACAAGCTGTCGACTGAAGGTGCGTATGCGGGACGTATGAATGAACGCCAACAAAATGAGCAGGATGGACAACGCAAAGAGGTTTATTTGAAATTGTATTGCATAGCGCATCGTAAAATCCTTCTGTATAGGTACGGTATATCCTGAAGAAGCCTTTTGCGCTTGTCAACCGTCTGCAAACTAAAGGAAATGGGATATTCCTGGAAAAACGTGCAGGCTATGCACTGAAACTCATCGTCGGGATAACGCCCAGGAATATCACTGTTTCAATGTAAGGTACTTTTCTGCTTATTCCTCTACCTCTGCGACTTCAAGGACTTGAACCAAGTCCTCCGGCTCAAGCCTGAAGGGAGAACCTTTGCCCTCAAAGAAGCAATGTTCTGCGATGAAGTGGATGTGAAGGTCCGTATATACGATGGTTCTTCCTGTCTTCTTGTTGACAACCGTCGTATTGATTTTCCCATACATGCCCTTGCCTCCGAAGGGGGAGGGCAGCAGGCCTCGAACCGAGTCCACCTTTACGTCAAATCGGTCTTCAACGGATATGAACTCGCCAAGTCCTGCAAAGCCCAGTTCCTTGAAGTGGTCCATTCTTTGTGAAATGGCTTTACAGGTGGTTTTAAGCCTACGAACCGTCAGGCTGTCACTTGCAATAATATCTACAAGGTTGCGCGTGTCATCGCCAAGGAATCCATCCAAGGTGATAACGCCTTTCTTCATCTGCTGCTGGATCTTATCGAATTCGGGCGTCTGTTTCATCGTCGGCTCCTTGTTAAGAGAATTTGTCGTAGAAAATGTTTTCCGGGGCCACGTTCAGCTCGGTGAGCACCTTCATGCAGGCGTTGATCATCCCGGGGCTTCCGCAAAGATATGCCTCACTATTGGGTCCATCCTTGACCATACGCCTGACTACATCGGTGATGAGGCCGATTTCGCCTTCCCATTTGTCTTCGGGGGCAGGTTCGCTCAGCGCCGGTACGAACTTGAAGTTGGGCATGGCCTGCTGTAGCTCATGCATCTCATCCAGGAGGAAGAGATCACGCTTGGAACGGGCGCCGAAGAAATACATTGTATTGCGCTTGATCCCCTTATCCTTCATATCCAGCAGGATTGATTTGATAGGGGCCATTCCAGAGCCTCCTGCGATGCAAATGATATTTCGTTCACTGGTACGTAAGTAGAAATCTCCGTAGGGCCCGTTGATGGTGACCTTATCACCTTCCTTGAGGAACTTATGTACGTAGGTGGTACAAATCCCATTGGGAACCAATCGGATTTCCAGCTCCACCCGTGTGTTGTCATCCGGGGGAGAGGCAATGGAGTAAGCACGATACACGCTTTCTTCTGAGTTCTCATACTCCGGTACTTCGAATTGGATATACTGTCCGGCCTTTGGGGTGATGGTATCACCTTCCTTGAGGCGCAGCGTGACTTCCTTGATGTCATGGGTGAGGTCTCGGATACGTTCAACCACCGTATTGAACTCCCTGACTGAGAAGAGTTCTTCGGGGATGGCAATGGAAACATCCGTTTTCACCTTGAACTGACAGGAGAGTCTAATCTGTTGCTTCTTCTCCTCCTCACTGATGAAGGGCAGCTCGGTAGGCAGGTATTCCCCGCCTCCTTCCACCACCCGAACCTTGCACAAGCCGCAAGAGCCTCGTCCACCACAGGCGGAGGGAATGAACACCCCTTCCTGGTTGAGTGCCTTCAAGAGAGGTTGGCCTCCCTTTACCTGAAGCTCCTTGGTCCCGTTGTTGATGGAAATCTTGACGATTCCGTAGTTGCCGATGGTTGCATCGGCAATAACCATCAACAAAGCGAGAAAAACAGAAATCAGGCTGATGATTGCGATACTGATCAGAAGTGTAAGTACCATGTGCTATTCCTTATGATACGGCAATCATGCCGGAGAAGCCCATGAAAGCCATGGCCATGAATCCAGCGATTATCAGGGTGATTCCAGGTCCTTCAAGCGCAGGCGGAACCTTGGCATTTTTCAGCTTCACGCGGATGCCTGCCATGGCGATGATGGCGACAAACCAACCGATACCGCTTCCCAGTCCAAACAAAAATGAGGTAAAGAACGTGTACTCTCTGATAACCATGAACAAGCTGACACCCAATATTGCACAGTTGACGGTGATCAAAGGCAAAAAGATTCCCAGCGATTGGTAGAGTGGTTCGCTGTACCGTTCGATGGTCATCTCAGTCAGCTGGACGAAGGCGGCTATAACGATGATGAAGACAATGAAGCGCAGGTATTCCAGGCCGAAGGGGATGAGCAGATACTCATAGACAAGCCAATTCAGCGGCGTTGTGGTTGCCATGACGAATATGACGGCAATGCCCAATCCCACCGAGGTTTTCATCTCCTTGGAAACAGAGAGGAACGAACAAGTGCCCAAATAATTGGTCAACAGGATGTTGCCGGTGAAGATGGAGGCAAAAAATACAGCGAAGGGCATCAGTGACTCATGCATGTTTGGCCTCCTTCATAATGGTTTCACGGATGATCCAGATCAGGATGGCAAGGACGAAGAACCCGCCGGGAGGCATGATCATGATCGACCAGTTCGTCCACCAGGACCCGAGGATTCTGTAGCCCCAAAGGCTGCCTGTTCCCAAGAGCTCACGCACGAAGGCAATGGCAAGCAGAACGTAGGCATACCCGAGGCCTGAGGCAAGGCCGTCGACCAACGAAAGCATCGGTTTGTTCTGCAAGGCGAAGGCTTCGACACGTCCCATGACGATGCAGTTCGTGATGATCAGACCAACGTACGGTCCCAACTGCTTCCACATATCCGGATAGAAGGCCTTCAGCACGATATCGACGATAATGACGAAGGTTGCAATAACCATGGTCTCCACCATCATGCGGATGCGTGAGGGAATATGGTTGCGGAGCAGGGAGATTGTCCAGCTGGAAAGGGCGGTGGTGAACATGACTCCCAGCGTCATCACCAAGGTGTTCTGCAGCTTGTTGGTTACCGCGAGGGTGGAGCAGATACCCAGAATCTGGACAAACACAGGGTTGTTTTTCCCCAGTGGTTCCATAAAGGTCTTGCGTAGTTTGTTCTTGGCCATATCACTCTCCTCTGATGATGCGCTTGGCAGCATCGGCGGCTTGGTTTGAAAGATTCCTAAAATACTCCGAGGTTCGGGTGGCCCCGGTTATGGCATCCACTTCACTCGGTGTGGCGGCAGTTCCTTCCTCGACCAAGGTAAAAGGTGCCTGCTTACCTTTGAACTGGGCGGTAAACCATGGCTCCTCGATACGGGCTCCCAAGCCTGGGGTCTCGTTTTGGCTGACGATGGCGATACCGGTAAAGGTGCTTAGGTCCTCCTGAAAACCTGCCATGATGGAGATGGTACCCCAAAGGCCCGGGCCTTCAAGGGGAATGATGTAGCGTGTACCCGATGTGCCGCTGGTGGTGAAATAGCCCTCGGCCTCTTTGACGGCTTTCTTATAGGCTAGCTCGATGCCCTCGGTAGTATTCTCATACTCCACTCCTCCTGCATCGAGGATGGCCTTGCGGGTAAAGGAGAGCTCATTTGCTAGAGCCCTGTCCTGGGTTGCAAGATGGATGCCGGCGGTAAGCAGAATGCAAAAAAAGGTAGTAAGGAACATGAAAAGCAAAGGGTAGATGCGTTCCCGGTAAAAGACCTTTTGTGTACTCATGCAGCACCTCCTTGGACGCTTTTCTGTTTCTTCTTGGCCTTTGCACTCTTGAGCAGGGTGTCAAGCAGAGGAGCGAACATGTTGGCGATAAGGATGGCGAAGGTCACCCCCTCGATCCATGTGGAAAAGGTGCGGATCAGGACGGTAAGCAGCCCGAACATGGCCCCATAGATCCATCGGCCTGCATCGGTCGATTGGGAGGCTGAAACCGGGTCGGTAATCATGAAGAAAGCGGCAAGGAGGAAACTGCCCGAGAATAGGGCCGTGAGGGGAGAGGTCGCTGCCACCAAGCCATTCTCTGTTGCAATTTGCAATCCACTTGCCCAAAAGATGGTCTGTAGCAGTACGAATGAGAGCAGGGATGCGAGCACGATTTTCCAGTTGGCCGCCTTTTTGTAGACGATGTAGATACCCCCCAGCAGAATGAGCAGTGCACTGGTTTCGCCAAAACTCCCGCTGCTGAAGCCTAGGAACAGGTCCAGAACACCTACGCTTCTGGTTACGAGCGGAGTAGCGGCAGAAACGCTGTCGGCTTGGCTGATCCAGGTACCAAACCCTGCAGGGAAAAAGCCCAAGGTGGTGGCATTTCCAATAAATTTTGCCGTCATGGGAACGCCGAAGCTGATATACACGAAAGCTCGGGCGGTAATCGCAGGATTGAAGATATTCTTGCCAAAGCCTCCAAAGACCATTTTTCCGAAGAGTATGCCGAATGCTATACCCATGGCCGCTATCCAAAGGGGTATGGTCGGCGGTAATGAGAGAGCAAACAGCGTACAGGAGACGAACAAAGACTCGGTTACCTTGAATCCATACCGCTTGAACATGAGCCATTCACATACCAGCCCTGTAGCGGTTACGACTGCGAGAACTGCGATAAATCGCCATCCAAAAAAATAGAGTGCAGCAAGGCAAAGCGGAGCAAGTCCATAGAGGACAGTTCGCATTGCCTGTTGTTTTTGTATGTTCACCTTACCTCCCCCTTTTGCTTTGTAGTATACGGCAAGTTTGGAGAGAAGTAAAAAGTAAACTGTCAGTAAATAACGCTTCTGGTAGGCTCAGGTTGGGTGCTGGTTAATCCAATGACCGTATGTAGCAACGCCTTCGTTTGTGCTGTTCGGTACGAAAACTCTTCCATTGGGTTTGTACATTGTTGTTGTTTTCCAGCTCCGGGCCAGTTTCGGCATAGAGTACGCCATTGGCAATCGCCCGTTTGATCCCCTCGTGCATGATTATCGCATTGACGCCCCTGCCGAAGTATTCGGGCTTGACTGCAATCAGGTACATATCCAGTACCTGATGCGTTTTCAAGGCTTGAAGGATGGGGATGAAACCAAAGGGGAAAATTCGTCCACGAGTCTGTTGCAGCGCCTTTGAGAGAGAAGGAACCATGATGCCGAAACCGATGACCGATTCCAGAGCATCGACGACTACGAAAATATAGTCCAGACTCACCAAGCTGAAAAATTGCTTGATGGCCATATCGATCTGTCCATCACTGAGCGGGCAGAAACCATACAGTTTCGCAAATGACTCGTTGTACATATGAAACATCTGATGGGCGTACGGGATTACCTCTTTTTTCTTGGTAAATGAGAGCAGACGATACCCATGCCGTTTTTGAGCGATTTCACAGATTCTCTCGATGCGGGGATCTGGTTGCTGAGGAACAAAGACTTTGTATTCGACCCAGTCAATATCCTTGGCAAATCCAAGTTGGCTGAGGTGTTCATGGTAGTAAGGATGGTTATAGAGGGTAATGAACATGCCGATCTGGTCAAAGCCATCCACCAGCAGGCCCTGCTTGTCGAGGTCTGAGAAACCGATGGGCCCGATGATGGTATTCATGCCCTTTTGCTTGCCCCAGGCAAAAACTGCATCGAACAGAAGACGGCTTACTTTTATGTCGTCAATGACATCGAAGCGGGTGAAGCGCATGTATGACTGAGCTTGGACCTTATTGAGCTTATGGTTGATCAGAGCTGCAATGCGCCCTACAACCTTACCGTCTTGCTTGGCGAGGAACGCAACAGTCTCACAATATTCATATGCAGGATTTTTCTTGGGGTTGAAGTTCCACCGTTCATCGAGCAATAAAGTTGGTACATAGTAGGGATTGTCGGTATATAAAAGATTGGGAAAGTTGAAGAACAATTTCCAATCGCGCTTCGAGGATATTGGTTGGACACAAAGCATGTGGACCTCCAAGGTTTGTCTTTTGCCATTGTATCGCATTTGGTTTGCGATGCAACTGAGAGTTTCAAGTTTTTTATACATTCTCATCGAAAGTGTTCTCCATATCTGATTGCTTCAAGGAGTGGTTTTTTCATGCGTATCGATTACACTACAACACAGGAGGCCTACTGATGCGAATCTTGGTGATAGGAGCCGGAGCAATCGGGAGTCTGTTTGCAGGGAAGTTGTTAAAAGCAGGTAATGAAGTTGCTCTCTTGGCTAGGGGGGTGCGGCTTGGTCAGTTGCATAGCGATGGCCTAAAGCTACGCTCAGCCAACTCGGCACTAATCGAGACCTGTCCGGTACAGGTAATCGCATCATTGGAAACCGATGACATTTTTGATTACATCCTGGTTGTAGTTCAGCGAACGCAGATACAAGCTTTGCTGCCTATCCTAAGAACCAACAAATCTCCAACTATTGTGTTCATGGTCAATACAGCATCAGGGTATGCTCCCTTCATCGATGCAGTAGGGGCTCAACGGGTCATGATTGCATTCCCGAGTGCCGGCGGCGAAGTTGTTGATGCTGTGGTGCACTATCGGCTTGGAACAGGGTTGGTACGGGTATTCCAAACTACGACGATTGGAGAATTGGTGCCTACTCAAAACGACCGTATCAGGGTGTTGAAAAGAGTCTTTTTTCGTGCAGGCATCCCCACTGTAACCTGTACTTCCATGGATGCATGGCAGAAAACCCATGTTGCCATCGTGTGCCCGATAGCGCAAGCACTCTATAAGCATGCAGGGAACCCGAAATCTCTAGCCAAGCATCCCGATGATGTCAGATTGATGATTCGTGCCATGCAGGAAGGCTTTATAGTGCTAGGTGCCCTTGGATACCGGATAGTGCCCCGAAAGTTATGGTATTTGCGATTGCCAGCCGTTCTGGTGGCACCGATTTTCTCTTTGATACTTCTCACAAATCTTGCAGAGACTGCGATGGCGAAGCATGCACGCAGAGCTACGAAAGAAATGGCTGTGTTGCAGCAGGAATTGTTACAATTGGTGGATGCAAGTACCCTTGCTGCTCCAGCAATTCGAGCGTTGGCAGCAATTCCCTGTGAGATACAAGTACAGCCTACTATCTAAGTGTACGTTCGCCTATCGATTATTGCAGTAATGCATCAAAAAGGAATGCATCAATTTCCTGCATAAGACTTGGCTGCAACATAGAGAGTTGCAAACGGTCAATACCGTCGTAGAATTCTTTGTTGGTTTCGTAGGGAATCTCCCCATCATACGCATCGAAAAGCAAGCGATACTGTGCATTCACTTTCTCTACATACTGAACCATCTCATCGGTGCGAAACAGGTTGTTGTGAGCGTTTCGACCTTCTTGTGTTGCCGTGATATAGCTGACCTTTTCGTTGGTTATCCGATCTCTTTTGGCAAGGATCGAACTGCCACTATAGTGGACCATCTCGTCCTCAATCCCATGGATGATGAGAACCGGTATGTCTGTCTTATTGAGAGCGGACACGGCAGTAGAGGAGGCCACGCTTCCAAACAACAGGTGTTGGTAGAGCCAAAGAAAAGGATATTGTGTGTATATGAAACTTCCCATCAGATTATGTCCTTGTTCAAGGACCATATCCATTGCCGAGTTTGCCCCCGAAACACTCACCACTGCCGTAACGTCATGCCCGAAATTGAGCACATTCACTACGGCATATCCCCCCCAGCTGTGACCGAAAAGCAACAGAGGAAGGGAAGATAGGGTTGGCTGGCTTTCAATATAGGAGAGAGCGGCATGCAGGTCCAATACTGCCTGGGGAAAGCCTTTGGTGGACTTGCCTTCACTGTCGTAACTCCCTGTGCAATCGTAGGTAAAAACTCGAAATCCAGCGTCGACGAAATGCTTGATCTGGCTCAAATAACTGTCAGCCCCACCACCCAACCCATGGGCGATCACCATCAATGCACGGCTATGTTCGCTGCCATACAGATACCCTTGCAAGGTATTCTCTGTTGAGTTGAAGGATACAAGCAAGCGGGGATAGTCCGCTTCTATATCATGGTATCGAAGGTTTGCTGATAACGCCTCGTCAGCTCTATCATAGCGGGGAAATTGTTTGTCGTAGACAATCTTGGTGATACCAATCGACACAAGCATGAAGAGGAG
Source organism: Sphaerochaeta globosa str. Buddy (assembly GCF_000190435.1). Lineage (NCBI taxonomy): Bacteria > Pseudomonadati > Spirochaetota > Spirochaetia > Spirochaetales > Sphaerochaetaceae > Sphaerochaeta > Sphaerochaeta globosa. Next base: position 2,232,545 of record NC_015152.1, on the reverse strand, counting down.
GACCAGCAAGCCGAGTCCGATCGCTAAGCGCTTGCCAATGTGTCTTTTCTTCTTGGTTGTTTCCGGCACCGAGATGACTCCTTTCCAATCGCCTGAAAGAAATCATAGTACAGATTCTCAGCAATGGATTGCAAGCTGTGAAGGCAGTCAGGCAGATATCTTGAAACGTTGCTTTGTTTTCACTTCTTGCTCTTGCAGTACCTGAGTATGGTATAGTTATCCAAAATTTCTCAAGAAGGACTTGCAAGCATGCAGTTTCATGAAAAACTCAAAGCCTATCGGTCGTCCTACGGCCTTACGCAGGAACAGCTTGGAGAAAAAGTATTCGTCTCCCGAGTTACCATTTCCAAATGGGAGACGGGTAGGGGGCTTCCCAACCTCGGTTCCTTACAGCAATTAGCAAGTTTGTTTGGGATTTCTGTTGATGAGCTTCTTGGTTCCAACGAGCTGGTGGCCTTGGCCCAGACTGAAGTGAAGAATACCGTACGACAATCCCACACCCTTATGTTCGGCCTCCTCGATGTCCTGTGTGTACTTCTGGTTTTTCTACCCATCTTTGCGGATGGGAAAGGGCATTCGTTTACCTTGTATGCGTTCTATCCAATCGCGCTCTTTCTCCAGCCGCTGATGATGGCTCTCGTTATACTGCCCTCCGCTTTCGGTGTAGTCGAGCTTGCACTACAGTCACGACTTTCAGAAATCTGGGGCAGCCGGATTTTGAAGATTTCTCTCACTCTTTCCTTATTGCTCTTGCTGCTGCTTGTAAACTGCCGTCAGCCATATCCCAGTACGTTTGTGCTTTGTTTGGTGGTGGCAAAGGGTTTCATCCTCATAAAACGGTGATGATACGCAAAGTATCGCTCTGTAAAGCAGAGTTTGTGGTGTCTTTCAGCCATCCGTGCACAATGGGTGGCTGGAGGTACGATCATGAAACGAGATGTACGAACGGCTTTTCTGCTTCTTTTCCTGTTTTTGCTCTTGGTTGTCTTACTGCTCACATTGGATGTCCAGCCTATTGGCATAGAGCAATCCTTGGTTGGTCTGGCAACCATCAATACAGCATTCCATCACTGTATGGGAACCCATCTGCTTTGGTATGTGATAACTGATTGGCTTGGCATCGCAGCATTGCTCACCGCCTGCCTTTTTGCCGCAGTCGGCTTTTTCCAACTGGTCAAGGGCAAGAGCTTTCGCCGTGTAGATGTCTCCCTGCTCATTCTGGGAGCCTTTTATATAGGGGTACTGGCGCTTTACCTTTTCTTTGAAACCTGCATTCTAAACTACCGACCCCATTTGATTGCAGGACCGATGGAGGCTTCGTTTCCTTCCAGTCATACCCTGATCGTGCTCTTCATTATGGCATCGGCAAATGTACAGATGCCCAGCTATGTATCCAATCCGACTGCAGTAAAAATTCTGAGAGGCTTCTCAACACTCATCATCGCTGTGACCATACTAGGCAGGCTCTATAGCGGTGTCCATTGGTTTACCGATGTGCTGGGGGGCGTACTATTGGGTTCTGCTCTCGTTTTGCTGTTCCGAGCAACCGTGTATAGGGGGGATAGGGTATGAAAAAGTACTCTGCTTTCCTGGTGCTTTTGATAGCAATCTCATGGTCCGCTTCAGCGGTTAACTCCTTTGACCGATCAGCAATGTATCCGTACTCAAAATCCTTCGATTCCGTGGGAACAGCCTTCGAAATTGCTTCCCTTCTCGCTCCTGCAATCTTGCTTGGTGAGCAAAAGAGCGAATATCTGACAATCGGGACGATATATGCTGAAACGATGCTGGCTGCCTATGGCCTGAAAGAGCTAGGAAAACTCTGTTTCCAAAGGGCTCGTCCCTTCATGTATTTCACCGACTATCCCCAGACCAAGGTCGATGAGGGCGATGCCTACGATTCCTTTCCCTCCGGACACGTCACCATGGCGTTTGCAGGGGCTTCGTTTGCCTGTTCAGTCTTTGCTGCCTATCATCCTGACTCTACGTGGAGGCTGCCGGTTGCCGTTGCTACGTATGGCTTTGCAACTGCAACTGCATTACTCAGGGTTGCAAGCGGAAATCATTTCATGAGTGATGTGCTTGCAGGTGCTTTAATCGGGACAGCTGTCGGGCTTGGCATCCCATTTTGGCATAGGAAGGCAGGGCTTACGAGTTTTGAGGCAACGGTTTCTCCGTACGCATTGGCTTTTCGGATTACTCTGTGACAAAGAGTATTCCTACGTATCTGTTCGGAGATTTGAGGTGGTTTCACCTTCCTTGCTGTTCCGTTTTGCCTCATACATTGCCGCATCGGCTTTTCGCAACAACGTTTCGCTATCGGCTCCTTCGTCAGGGTAGACGGCTAAACCGATGGATGCCTTCACCGAATAGGCAATATTTTCCATATACACCGTACTTTGCAACACCGTTTGAACGTTGGCTGCGAATTGTTGAGCACTGGCATAATTTTGTATGTTGGATGCGATTATTGCAAATTCGTCTCCACCCAGGCGTGCCGCAAAATCAGATTCGCTGATGCTTTCTGCCAAGCGACTCCCTACTGCAACAAGGACTTTATCCCCGATTTGGTGACCATAGGTATCGTTGATGGTTTTAAATCCATCCAAATCAATATACAGAACAGCAATCTTGTTTGCTCCCTGGTTTTCTGAGACGACACTTTCCAATCTTTCAAAAAAGTATCTTCTGTTGGGCAGTCCTGTCAGCATGTCATATTTTGCGTACTTTTCCATTTGCAGTGCAGCCTCATGAAGGCGGCTTGTTTCCTTTTGGATATGCAGGTTCTCAGTTTCCAGTGCATGGATGGTCATGAATTTCTTCATGGAGTAGAAAACGGTGCCGTAGGCAACCAAGGAAAGGCCAACCAACAAGAGTAAAGGCAATTTGTTGGCTTGTAGGGTGGTTCTAATGTTATCCGTGACGTAAAAGTAATAGGACAGATTCAGAAAAATTGAGATTACCAAGGCAGAGAATACCGGCCAGTTGTTGACGATTGACTGGTACAGGGGCTTTAAAAACCGTTGGAACAGGAGAATAACAATCAGATAGAGCACAAAACGGAGGATGATATTGGCATACGCAGGAGAGGGAAAGAGTCTGCCTAGGATAAAACTGAGGATGATAACCATCATCGCAAGGTTGATGCTCGTTAGAAACGTAAAACTCCATTGCATGAGGCTTTGTTTTGTCAGGGGTTTCATGGCGAAACCTACTACGATAAACAAGAGTATTGAGAAACGTGACAATGATGTCAGATCTCCATAGAGGTAGAACCAGATGGTGCTGGCCATGTTGAGTGTAAACGCAAATAGGGCAACGATGATGGTGGTCTTACGGCCAAATCTTGCCTTTGTCAGTGTAAACAGAAGAATGACATACATGACCGATGAGACACTGCCGCGAAGCATATTGATGATCAATTCGTTCATACGGTATAGGATCCTTTGTGACTTGGTGTTCCTGTCAGCACAAATTGCTTTAAGAATAGCAACGTACTCGTACGGTAATGCTGAAAGTGTAATGATTGATGGATAAGTCTGCAATAGAAAACCCTATAAGAAGGAATTATGGTATAGCTATTAATGTAATATACCTACCTAGAGGTATAGTATTAGATGCGAATATTCACGGAAGTCCAATGGATGATGAATCGATTCACACAGAATTCGGTGTTACGGTTGGCACCATGGATCTAATGCATCTACGAAATGATGGTTTTAGCTACAATACTTTTCGCCGCTTCCGCAACAAATTGGAGATCTCGCTTATTGGGGTGGGTAAGCTTAATGAAAAACACTGCCCCGGGACAGGTGATTTCATCAACTACCGAAATGCCTTTCATGGTTAAAATTTCCCGAATTTCTTGTTGCTTGCGCTGGGTGATGGATACGCTGCTTGTTATCAGCACCACGTTCTTAACCTGCTCGGTATCAAGGCTTTGTGCATAGGAGACCAGCGCTGGATTGCACTTGCCGGCATAGATGCCACCGGCGATGAACAGCAACTCTGATTGTTCGCCCTTTGTGCATTGATCGACAGATTTTGCTTGTACGAGAAGAGCTTTCGCTACGGCCTGTGCCAACTTTTTTGAATGTTGAGTTTTTGTCGCATATACGACGCGTACGTGGTCCATCATCATCTCTTTTTCCCTTCATCGACAGAATCAGTATGTAGGTTGGATGCCAAGGCCATTATCAGGTAACAATGGTAACGCTGGTACCATTGGTCATATCCAAAGTCTCAATGTTTACAGTGTCAACATTATTTAGTAAAATTATTCCATACAAGTAGTAATGAGAGTGCTATGGGAAAAAGAAGCTACCATCATGGTTCATTGGAGAACGATCTGATACACAAGGGCCTTCAATTGCTGACCACTGTCGGTCTAGAGGCATTTTCCTTACGAAAGGTTGCTGCTCTGTGTGGAGTCAGCAATACTGCCCCCTACCGGCATTTCTCAAGCAAACAAGCCCTCATCATCGCTATTACCACCCGTGTATCGACGGAATTTACGTGTGCTCTCGATAGCGTTGTGCACCAATACGAAGGTGATCGCAAAAAACAGATTATTCAAGCCAGTACGTTGTATGTTTCTTTCATGGTGGAACATCCCGAACATTTCAAATGCATCTTTATGATGGATCATACAAGGCCGCTTTTCATCAAAGAGGGAACCTTTACAGAGCCTGACCGATATATCGTATCGATGTTTAAAATGCTGTTTGGGGGCCTTGGGGAAGAACACACCATGGATGCACTGGCAGTATGGAGCTTGGTCCATGGCTTTACCGCCATGCTGGTGAACAAGACCCTTGTCTATGAGGGCAGCTATACCGATGCGGTGGAGGCAATGGTGAAAAAGCTTTGTTTCTTTTCACCCTCGGGTATTCATGGAAGTCCGATAGATGATGAATCGATTCACACAGAATTCGGTGATAAGGTTGACCACCATGGTCCCACCCAGGACGATGTAGTCTGAAATCCCAATCTGCACCAATGCATCACCCCACCAGGTGGATAGCGGGGTGAAAATGGCGTAATAGATAGCCAGTTGCAGCATAGCCTTGGGAATGTTGTTTGCACTCTTAAAGGTAAAGCGTCGGTTTACCGTAAAGTTGTAGACGACACTTGCAATGAGGGCGGTCAAATAGCTCGGCCAATAGGGTAGGTGGAACAATTCCTCACAGAGGGTGAAAACCAGGACTTGGATGATTCCTGCACTGATGGAAAAGAGAACGAACTTGCCGATTTGGATGAGATTCTCTTTCTTGCTTACTGCTGCAGCTTCATTGGTTTCCATTATTTCTTCCTTATGCCGGCACAATTTCCGACACTCTGTTTGAGTATACCGCCCTTTATTGCAAGGTCAAGGACTCTTTTACGTATGTATTCCCGCTACTGCTGAAAGGAAAACCTTCCCTGCTGTGATATAGTAGTTGTATGAGCGAAATTTTCACTAGGTCAGGTATGCGGATAATCCTTATCGGCTACGGATGGCGCAGTCTCTTCTATTATCGGATCATCAAGGCACTGCCTGAGCGCTTTACCTTGGTGAATTGGGTTCTTCACTCCAAGCAGCGCGCAGAGCAAGTGAAGCAGCAGTATCAGACGACGACCAGTTTTGACGTTCTTGAAGCTCTTTCGTATCCTCATGATCTGGTGGTTTTGTGTGTTCCTTCCTTAAGTCTCCAGTCCCTCTTGCCTACACTTATCGAGTGTGGGGAAACGATTCTCTGTGAAACCGGTTTTACCCAGCTGTCATTGCAAACGCTGTCCACAATCTATACGCTGTATGCACAGTCACAAAGCAGGGTGTTTGTCGCCGAGCAGTACTATCGCTACCCCTACTTCCAAACATGCGATGCTCTTATTCCTCTTCTGGGACCCATAACAGAGGTACGAGGGGCCTGCCTGCATGATCATCATGGCACAAGCATCCTTCGTCATTTTCTTGGTGAGGGGGGCGGCAATTGCAGCATTACCGCTTCAAGCAGAACTAGTTGGGTGGTGAAAACCGGTGGAAGGGATTCTGTCGATACCGAAGGTATTCGCATCCCAACCAAGCACACTACCGCTACATTGGCATTTGAGGATGGAAAGACCGGGTATTTCGATTTTGCCGGCGTAGCCTACCATAGCAGCATCAGAAGCCGGCACTTCAGCCTTTGTGGGGAACGGGGGGAGATTTTTGACGATACAGTCCGGTACCTCAATACACAAAACGAGGGAATTTGCCAAGTCATCAAGAGAATCGAGGATGGAGTTGCGAACAACAGCCCGCTTTCCCTTCGTGCCATGGCCTTTGGGGATACCTACCATTTTAAGAACCCGTATTGGCCTCTAGGCTTCAACGATGATGAGATTGCTCTTGCCTTATGCCTGGAAGATGCCTGTTGGGGCAAAGGGTATTCGCTGTCTGAAGCGCTTCAGGATTCCTATCTTGCACAATGCATACACAGAAGTTGCAACGAGCAAAAAACCATAGAAACCCAAACACAAGTCTGGGCGAAAGCTCTGTGGCGTGAGAAAGAACAATGAAATCAATCATAACCTATCTCGAGAGTGAAGAAACAAGGAAGAGCATCATGCATGCTATTCAACAGAATCTGTATCTGTACCAAGGTATCAATACCGAGGAAAAGATTCAGAGCCTGACAGGCTCCTTATATAATTATCTGGTTATGGAATGTGTACAGGTCAATCAGTATGTTTCCCTTTCAAAGGATACCATTGATTCCCTCAATATCCTCTATAGGGAACTTGTGCTTCATCTTCGAGGTCTCGCACTCGAAAATAGGACGTTGCAGGATGATTTGGAGATCATCGTTCAGCGTCATAGGGCGAAGCTTATTTCAGCACTCAAGCATAATAGCTACAATAAGAATCAGGATCAGCTTTTCATTCCTTGTGCAGAGTATTCGGGGAGTTTCCAATTCCACTTGCTCCACCTTGGGGACTGTTTGCTGAAACAACCAATTCTTGATGTGGGTTGCGGGAAAAAACATCAGCTGCTTTCGTATCTGGAGGAAAAAGGATTTGAGGAGCTCTATGGGCTTGACCAATACCACAGCGACGAGCATCGAATCTTTTGCGGCAACTGGTTTGACTACCATTTTCTTCAGTCAACCTGGGGAAGTGTAATTGCCCATATGTCTTTTTCCAACCACTATAGAAGAAGCCTCATCAATCAAGATTCCGATACGGTGCTCTATACCATGAAGTACTTGGAAATCCTGGATTCGCTCATTGTTGGGGGGCTTTTCATCTACAGCCCGGCTGTGCGTACAATAGAGGAGACACTGGACAGACAGAGGTATTCAATCACCTATTTTCCCAATCTGGACGATAGGAATCTTGATAGTGTTTGCATTCAGAGATTGTGCTGATACAGAGGAGCATGTGCTGTATCAGGCAAGTTTTGAGTATTTCTGCTTGTACACATAGCGCATCAAACGGGCATCGAGCCACGTAATGTGCCGTACACGCAAGTCGGCAAGATGGAGCACCTCTGCCTTGCAGTTTTTCTGAACCAGTGTAGCAACTGCATGGGCTTCCGATTCACTATTGCCCATGCACAGCGCCCCTACGCCTTTCATGAGTAAGGCATCACAATGCTTGGCTTTACCCAGGAGCTTGGAAACTGGAGCGTTCTGGTGCATTACTGCCAAAGAAGGAGCTGCAATCTGAGCAAAGTCATCCAAATAGGCAGCCAGTCTAGGGACCATGTCCATTACGGCAAGCACTTCCTGCGAAATGAGTAGTAAGATAGTGTTGCAGTCGGTCTTGTCCGTAAGCAGTTTAGCGCAGAGTTGCTGAAGGGTGGGGTCAAGAGTCTTCCCGTATTCGAGGTTTCCGGTATTGCTGATTGCAGCAGCAAGCTTGATGCTACTTGTTCCCTCCAAGGCTTTTATCATCGGTGCATGGACATACACCGCCTCTTTGCATGCCTGTTCCAAGGCTTGGGCGATTGCAAACGAGGCCTCCATGCTTGGACCGAAACAGAGAGCCCCATGACAGGCCATCAGCAGGGCCGAAGAAGAGGTAGCCTGGAGTACCTTGGTGACGTTGTTGTGAAGACGCTTGGTACCGGGAAGGCCGTAGCTGGCAGTCGGTATGCTTGTTCCCAGTATGTCCTGGAACGCAGTCGGGACCGATACCGATTGGCCGAGCAAGCTAGCCAAGGAGGCCATCTCCTGATGGGTATGCAACACACACTGTACAGCAGGTTTGTTTCGATAGACTGATGCATGCATGCCTTTCTCCGAGGAAGGCTTGATGCTACCGCTATAACTCAGATCAGAGAGTGAAACCAATACCAGTTGGTCCTCACTCAGGTGCTCATAGGCTTTGCCGCTTGGAGTGATGAGAAACGATTCTTCTCCCACCCTGCAGCTGATATTGCCCCACGTGCGGGCAACCAAATTGGAGGAAAGCAGGTTCCTTGCAGCTTCCAGTACAGCCTGTTTTGCTTGTTTCAGTTCCATCCTGCCCTCCTTCATTACTCAATGCATTCGACGTGAGCGAATACACGGTCGAAGGCTTCAAGGGCCTGGTCGATCATCGCATCATCGTAGGCGGCACTGGTATAGAGCCTGCTTCCCGCGAGCGTGACCAGACCCTCTGCCATATAGGCAGCTCCCATGTACTCCATTTCCTTCTTCCGTTTGGATGTTTCATTGATAACAGAGGTAATAGTCCAAGGCTTTTTCCAGTTGATGAAAAAGTGCATGGTTCCCACCGTTTCCAGATGGCATATCGATCCCTGGTTGAAGGCAACGAAGGGTAGGTGATGGTTCTCGATGAGAATCTGTAAACCTTTTGTGAGGCGGTCGCCCATACGCCCGGCGTTGCTACATGCATCGGTTCTTTCAATCTCTTCAAGGGTATGGTAGCCGGCGGCGCAACTGAGGGCGGTTGCCGCCATGGTTCCCCCGACCAAGGCCTTATGGATTTTGTCCCCGGTCTGGATGCCTGCAGCGAGGTATTTCATATACTCCTTCTTGCCGCCAAGCCCACCGGCACCGGGATAACCGCCGGCAATGACTTTGCCGAAGATGGTGAGATCGGCAGAGACCTTGAAATAGCCTTGGGCACCCGCCATTCCGATTCTGAACCCTGTCACAACCTCATCGAAGACCAAGAGTGCACCATATGCATGACAAAGGTTTTCCACTTCCTTGTTGAAGTGAAGGTCCAGCGGCCTGGTTCCGCTTTCAGGGCCGATAGGCTCAATGAAAACGGCTGCGGTGCCTCCCTTGAGTCGGTTGCGTTTAAGTCTATTCTCGAGTGCCTCAAGGCGGTTGGGAAAAAACTCCTGGGTATGCTTGAACAGATAGGAGGGGACTCCGTGCGCTTGCAACCCTTTGGTTCCAGGCAGGCGGATGCCATAGGCGAGTTGGTCGCTCCAGCCATGGTAGGCACCGCCCATTTTTACAATATTCTTCTTCCCTGTTGCAAGGCGTGCCACCCTGATCGCCGCCATGCAGGCTTCAGAGCCGGAGTTGAACATCCGAAACATCTCGACACTCGGCACACTTTCACAAACTTTTTTCGCAAGCTTGTATTCGTATTCATGGAAAAGACCGGTAGAGGGACCTCCATCCTTAAGGAGTTCTATGACCTTTTCTCTCACCGATGGAGGGTTGGAACCAAGCACGGTAGGTCCTCCAGCCTGTAGGAAGTCAAAATATCGATGGCCGTCCAGGTCGTACAGGTACGCACCTTCGGCCTTGGTCATTACCAACGGAAATGGATGGTTGAAGGCCAGGTTATGCTGTACACCCCCGGGAATATAGTGCTTTGCCTCATCGATCATAGCTTTGGAACGGGGGCACTGCTCATCGAAATATGCATGTTCATACTGAGCCAATGCTTTTCTTGCAATGCTGTACACGGGGCCTTTTATCAAGGCGTCGAGTTTCTTGGTGACAGCAGCACAATCGGGATAGGTTGAAATAGCAAAACGGGTATCCATATACGTCCTCCTACAGAATGTTTGTATGTTCGCGTTCCATGCGGGTGTTCATGGATGTGCGGTAGATGATGAACCGATTGACGCAGAATTCTGTGACGAGGTTGATGATCATGGTCCCTCCGAGCACGAGGTAATCGGATATGCCCAAGGCAACGAGCGCATCACCCCACCAGGTTGAAAGCGGAGTGAACAGGGCGTAGTAGATACCAAGCTGCATCATGGCTTTGGGTACGTTGTTTGCACTCTTGAAGGTAAAGCGCCTGTTCACGGTAAAGTTGTAGATTACACTTGCAATGAGGGCAGTCAGATAGCTGGGCCAATAGGGGAGATGCACAAGTTCTTCAAGAACCGTAAATACCAGGACCTGGATGACACCTGCACTGATGGAGAAGAGTACAAACTTTCCAATCTGGATGAGATTCTCCTTCTTGCTCAGTCGTACAACATGATTTGTTTGCATGGATTATTTCCTTATTCTCGGCAGTTCAAGGCAGCAAAAAGCTTCTTGTTGCAACGGTAGAGCTGTTTGTAGACAGAATAATTGCGGTCATATACCGCCTTGGCTTCCACCCTGGGAGTATAGAGTGCTCCCACCACGATTGCCTGTGTCGCTTCCTGGGCGGATTTGTATAATCCCAGCCCCATGGCTGCAATAATGGCGGCACCCAACGCCCCGACGTTCTGGGGTTGCTCGATTGTCTGGATGTTTCTCCCCAAGGTATCACTGAGAATTTGACAAGTCACCGGTGACAAGGCTCCCCCCCCAACGAAACGGATGGTGGGGGATGTTTTGATCGTTCGTTCCTGAACTTCGAGAAACCACCGCATATGCAGGCAGACACCCTCGGTGACTGCCCTGATCATTTCGGTTTTCCCGGTTTCCAGGCTCACGTTGAAGAACATGCCCCGGACATTGCAGTCTTCAAATGGACAGCGGTTTCCATGCAGCCACGGGGTGAAAAGGACCCGATTGCTTCCAGGGGGAATGGAGTCGATAACCGAAGCCATATATTCATAAAGGTTGGTGGCGATCGCCTCAGGTGAGTCGGTTACCAGTTTCTTATCCAGATAGAGGTTGATTTCGTCCAAAGCCAGGTGGTCTTTCACCCATTCTAGGCATTTGCCGGCGGTTTCCAGTTCACAGAAATAGGTGAAGAATCCGGGTAAAGCACTGACGATGGCTGCAGTTTTTGTTTTTGGATCGACCATGCTTCTTTCTACGACGGTTGAGAGCCAGCCTGAGGTGCCGATATAGATATGGCTGTCCCCAGCCTTGGCAGAACCGGAACCGAGTCCGATGATGGCAGCATCGCCTCCGCCTCCAAATACGGGAGTCCCTGCTTGGAGACCCAAAAAGTCAGCCGCCTTTTGGCTGAGCTTTCCAGCTTCATCCGTTGAGCGGATGATAGGTGGCAAGTGGCTTGGGTCGACTTTGAGCATTTTACACATCAAAGGACTCCATATCCGTTTTCTCACATTGAAGAGCAGGGTGGCAAAGGCTGAATCCTCGGTCATGACAAAGGCACCGGTAAGCTGTGCGATGAGATACTCTTTGACATCAAGCCATTTGTGAATGCGTGCATAGATTTCGCTTTCATGCTTCTTCACCCACTGATATTTCCAAACGGGATCCTTCACACTGGTTGCTACCGCTTTGGTAATGGCTAGTGATATCAGCAGCTTGACGATATTTGCACCGGCAATCGTCAGGCCGTGCGCCATGCCTTCCTTCAATTCATTGGTAGCACGTTGGTCGAGATAGCTGAAAGCGTTCCTCAGAGCGTTGCCTTGGGAATCTACGAGCACCAGAGCCTGCATCTGGGAGCAAAAGGAAATTCCCCGAATTAGAGAGGACTCAATGTTCGATTGAAGCAATACCTGTTTGGTGGTTGTGGCCATGGCGTTGTACCAGTCCTGGGGGTCTTGCTCGGCACCGCCTCCTTCACAGAGGTACAACGGGTATTTTGCGAGCGAGGAGGCAACCAGTTTCAATTGGTTCTGACTTGAAAAGAGGCATGTTTTCAAACCTGTTGTTCCGACATCGTAGGAAAGCAGGTAGGTATTCTTTTCCACGGCCATCCTCCTGATTGTGGATTATGGTTTCAAGGCAGAAGAAAGAAATCGCACCATCTGTTCGCACACAAAGCTGTCCTTTTTCTCAATATCACTCCCCAGAAAAATCTTGAAACGCTGTTGGTAATATTCACTGGCATAGGAGAATTGCAAGGATATGAAGAGGTTGTCCAGCAAAAATGCCGCCATTGCCGGCTCAATGTCCAATCTGATTTCTCCCGTATCCTGCCCATTCTTGATCAAGGCGGTGTACATGCTCGCCGATATTGCCTCGATCTCATAGGAAAGTTGCTGTACGAGTTCACTGTTTCCCACCCCGGTCAATTCACTGTAGAGGCGGATGAGTTGCTGCTGCTCTCTGCTGGTTGTCTGGATGGCTTTGATCAGATCCCGACACTTATCCTCAAACGATTTCGCTGAAGGCACGATAGCCTGCAGTGTATGCATCAGGACCTCGGTGCCTTGGTGGATGGTCATCAGAAAAAGGTCCTGCTTCGAGCCGAAGTACTTATAGAGGGAGCCTATGCTGATACCTGCTTTCTCGGCGATGGTGTTGATGTTTGCATGGTCGAAGCCATGGATGGCGAATTCATTGGTGGCTGTCTTAAGAATCAACAACTTCTTTTCGTCGGGTAGGTTGTCGAAGGTTGCTTTGGTAAGCTTTCGTTTGGATTCCATGGGCAGTCCTTTTCTTGGAAAGTCTGGTGAGTGAGTGCTCACTCACTATTTGAGCATACCACGAATTTTCTTGGGGTCAAGGAATGGACAGGGACAGTTTTGATTGAAATTCAGAAAATCGCAGCAACGGCTAGAGCCATACTGCCCAATCACCATACTCGCAAACCCCGGTCCCATGGTGAAGCTTTCCTTCTGCATCCAAATCCTCGAATGTGTTGCGCATCCTTTGGAGAATTTCAGGCTGTATATCCAGCGAATGATGTGCCGGGAAAACCTTTTCAACCGGTAATGCTGCAATTTTCTTAAGGGAAGCAAGATAGGCTTGGGGATCGGTGGAAGGGTAGTAGGCAAAGAGCGTATCCTTGTAGACAAGGTCGCCGGTGAATAGGTATTTGCGATTTTCTTCCCAGAAGCACAGGTGCCCAGGGGAGTGGCCTGGGGTGTGCAGCACCCTGATAATCCTCCCTCCGATGTCTATTGCTTCCCCATCGCTGAGAAGTCTGGTGGGTGTTCCTTGGAAAAACTCATAGGTGTTTACGTCATAACCGACAGGGGCATCACATCGGTCCATTACCATGGCTTTGATTTGTTCCAGGGAGAGAGGAAACTCGCCGTGCAGCCAGTTCAATTCATCCGGATGAGCATAGAAATTGGGAAAATATCGGTGTCCTCCGATATGGTCCCAGTGGATATGGGTGGCAACAGCGATAATCGGATTGTTGGTCAGTTTCATCACTTCATCGTGAATGTTGCAGATGCCGAGTCCTGTGTCGATGAGCAAACTACAAGAGGACCCATTCAAGAGATAACAATGGGTCTCTTCCCAGTGTCGGTATTCACTGATTATGTATGTGTCGGCTTCAATTTGGTTGATGGTGAACCAATTGTTCATACAATCTCCTTATGAGTTTGATGTACCATGCATCGGTTTTTTTCTTACCTGTAGTTCCTTTGCAAGAAGGAATACTCCGTAGATACCACAAACCAAGAGGATTACATCCTCATAGGCATTAAAGAATATCGCTTTCACTCCTGTCAAACCCCAGATAGTTAGCAACACCAAAAGGACCTTGTTTTTTTTGGGATACAGAGCGTAGATGGATAGTCCCAAACAGGCTACAGGGCAGGGCATGCTGTAGGTAACAAGCTGTGGAAATCTATGGCCCAGTACGTAGGAGAAGGCAGGATAGAGGGCGTACAGACAGAGGAGTATACTCTGGAACTGGTTTGGTTTCTGGGGTTTGTCAGTATGATTTGCTCGTGCCTCGTACAAGAACAAGAGGCCACAAGCAATGAAGAGCGGGAGTGCAAAATACTTCTGGATAGGTTCTGTCCCGAACATCCCAAAAAACACAACCCCGATGAACAGGTGGAAGAGTCCCAGCGTCAATTTCACCGCAAAACGTAGCTTCGTTGTATAGGAAAGCACCAGTGTTGCAACCAGGAGAGCCGGAAATGCAATGAAGGCCCACCGTGTTGCGTCATTGTAAGCTCCAATTACCTGCCAGAATGCTTGCCCTTCCATCTATTGCTCCTCGATACATTCCTAGTTTCCAAGGAATAATTCTCGAAATACGATCGGATTTTTAAGGTAACTTGCCTCAACTATCATGCTTTCTTGCTGGTATGTTGTCCAGTGGTACAATAGGTGACCTGTTTGTTGTACCTGATATGATTATGATTCTTGAAAAACTCCGGCTGGGGGATTACGGTATGAGAAAGGGGATTCGTATGGATACCGCGCTGATTACTGCAATTTCTAAATTGGTTGAGCATGCCTGCGCTTCAGAACAAAACAAGATTGGATATGAGATCTGGAAGTATCACATCAAGCCGATGGTTCCCCTTGCACAAGAACTCGCTGGTGTACAGAAAGCGGATGAGGAAATTGTAACCCTTGCAGTGCTGCTTCATGATTTGGCAGGAATAGAGGATTTCTCGCAAAGGAAATTGCACCACAGCTTTGGCGCCCAACGTGCTCGAGAAATCCTGGCAGGATACCAGTACCCTATAGATAAAATTGAATTGGTTGCACAGTGTATTTTCAATCATCGTGCAGACCTGAACCTTCCCAAGCAATCCCCTGAAGAATACTGCGTTGCTGATGCCGATATGTTGATCAACATCGTGGATATTCCAAGCCTGTTTTATGATTCATACCATCAAGAACATCTCGGTTTTGCTGAAGGAAAAACATGGAGGCAGTCAACATTGGAATTATACTGGGGACATGTAAGTATGATCTCTCAAGCGCAGTTTTTGGATAGGTTCAATCTGGTGAAACGTCTCTCACTTGGTAATGACAGAGAACCCTATAGTTTTACGTCAGATCTTGAACGGACACTTGCCGATTTGGTGAAGAAAGCTTGTTTATCTGAGAAGAATGCCTACGGATATGGGATATGGGAAAACCATATTGCTCCTATGGTAACTATCGCAAATGAATTGGCACAACTACATTCAGCTGATGCAGAGGTTGTTCGCATTGCCACCCTGCTGCACGACCTCTCCTCCATTGAAGACTATTCCAAAGCAAAAGAACATCACATCCATGGTGCCCAGAGGGCGAGGGGCCTGCTACGAGAAGCGGGATATCCTGTAAAGAAAACTGAACTGGTTGCGCAATGCATATTGCACCATAGAGCAAGTGTTCTGATGCAGAAGCTAACAGCAGAGGAGCAATGCCTTGCTGATGCCGATGCAGTTGCCCATATGGGTGATCTTCCCTCCTTGTTTTTCGTAGCCTATGATAAACAAGGTATGACCTTTGAGGAAGGGCAGCGATGGGTAAAGCAGAAACTTGAAAGAGATTGGCAGAAGATGAGCGAAATAGCAAAGCATAGATACGCTGAGCAGTATGCTGGAATCATGAGTTGCTTCTCCATATAGGCTGGGAAATGGGTATTTCGGGGAGAGAAGGAGAGAATGATGAGGCTTGATGGATTTGGGTTGTTTGTGAAGGATATGGCGGTGATGATCCGTTTTTATCGGGATGTGTTGGGATTTGAGATCAAGGAAGCTGAGAATGCTTCCAACGTCTATTTGATAAAGGATGGAACGCTGTTTCTATTGTATGGGAGATATGACTTTGAGAATATGACTCACCGTACGTATGCATATGCAGAAGGATTGAATGGCCGTTGTGAGATTGCCTTATCTGTTGATACGTTTGACAACGTGGATGAGGAATATGCCAAAGCAATCCATAAAGGTGCTCAATCGGTAATGGAGCCTACCACCGAGCCTTGGGGACAAAGAACCTGCTATATTGCCGATCCAGAGGCGAATTTGATTGAGATAGCCTCGTTCAACCGGCCCTTCAGAGCTTAGCTTTGCCTGAGTACTGAAGCAATACCAGATAAAAAATCCCTACCTACTCGAACACCCCTATGAAGCGTACCCCAAGATCCGGGCTTGAGCCTGGCGGGGATCTGAAGCAGGGGGTGTTCGGAGGCAGGTATGAATAATCTGAATTCGGTGCTGTTGGAAGGCAACCTTGTACGTGATCCTGAAGAGGTGGTGATTGGGGAGGCTGCTACGCAGATGGCAAAGTTCAGCATTGCGGTAAACCGCTTTTTCAAGAACGCCCAATCAGAACCTGTGGAGGAGGTGATGTTCATCTCCATCCAGGCTTGGGGAGCCCTTGCCAAGAGTTGCTTGCAATACTTGCAGAAAGGTCGGGGTGTACGGGTGGTAGGCCGGCTCAGGCAAGAGCGCTGGACGGACAAAGAGGGCGGCAACAAGGAAAGAATAGTTGTGGTGGCCGAACATGTGGAGTTCAAGCCGGATCCGAATAGTACGAGCAAGGCGGAACAAGCACAAGAGCTTGATGCTCTGGATCCGGAGATTGCATTCTGAGTTCTCATGGTAGGAGAATCGAACGACCTCATTTGCATCATCCCTGCAGAAGAGGTCGTTTTGCAGAACCTCCCCCATCAGTACGATGGACCGAAGTGAAAATTGCGTTCTTGACGTCACAAAGATGATTGTTTGATAACGAACAGCCGTTGATCTGTGTACGTTTTAGACACTTTCTGAGAGGTGAGGCGCTTGTGGAGACAGTAG
Organism: Sphaerochaeta globosa str. Buddy; assembly: GCF_000190435.1. Lineage (NCBI taxonomy): Bacteria > Pseudomonadati > Spirochaetota > Spirochaetia > Spirochaetales > Sphaerochaetaceae > Sphaerochaeta > Sphaerochaeta globosa. Next base: position 2,215,753 of record NC_015152.1, on the reverse strand, counting down.
AACTCAAATTCCCGACGACCCTTCCCATCTTGCTCGGCTCTACAATCTCTTGAATCAGGACAGTCTCTGCTGTTGCAAGGATTGGCATGAAGAGGCTCACTGCTTGATGCCCTGAATCCTGGTAAGGTGTTCCTTGGGCACCAGATGGGAAAGATTGCATTAACCGCAGGGCTTTGGACTCCGGATCCCAAGGACTGTATGACCGATACCGCAAGCAATAGCTCTACCTGTCTGCCCAAAAGGGATATGAGCAGGAAGGGCACCATCGTCGCGAGGGTAACCCCTATACCTTCCATACACCTTGCTCCCTTAACTTCCTGTTGGTTCTCTGGTACAGCAGACCAACCAGGGCCATGAGAGCCCCTGAGACGATGAGTAGGCTCTCTATGGAGACTATGTCAGCCAGAGGGCCGTAGACGAGCATACCCAAGGGGATGGTGCTTCCGGAGAGGACCTGCACGATGGAGAAGACCCTGCCCATCTTGTTCGAGGGGGTAATCTTCTGGATCATGACAGTCTCCGCTGTGGTGAGGATCGGCATGAAAATCCCTGCCAGAGCCATAGTCAGGAGATAGAGGGAAAAGAAGGGGGCAAGCCCTAATAGGGCAAAGCCTATGCCCAGGGCGATGAGGGAGATGGCGATAGCCTTCACCTTGTCATTGAAGTGGCCACGCAATGATACCAGTACTCCTCCGATAAGATTCCCTACTGTCCAGGATACCTCATTGACGGTCAGGCGCCAGACCTCTGGGCCAAAGCTGCGTTCAACCAGCAGTGGGGTGAGAATGGCTGCTGGAGTGATCAGGAAAAAAGCAAACGAGTAGTAGATGATGAGATTGCGCAGGACTGGATGGCCAAAGGTGTAGCGTACCCCTTCAAACATCGCATGCACTACTGGAATGTCTTTCTTCGCCCGCTTAATGGAATCAACCTTGATGAAGACAAATATGGATAGGGCTATGACAGCGGTCACCACATCAAGAAGAAATGTCCAGGAGATGTCCATGAAGCCCAGCACCATGCCACCCACAGCAGGGGCGAGCATGAACAGGACTGAGGAGATGCTCTGGTTTATGCCTTGGATGCGTGTCAGGTGCGTAGGAGGGACCAGCTGGGGCAGGATGGCACTTACCGCAGGACCCTGGACACCGGTGCCAAGGGAGCGTATGACAGTGACAAGCAACAGCAGCCAGAGATGCTGGAAGCCCAGGCGAAACAGGATAAACAGGATAAGGGTGACAAAGGCGATGAAGCCATCGCTGAGCATGATGAGATATTTCTTGCGGTGGCGGTCAGCCCACACACCGCTATAAAGCGAGATGATCAGGTGCGGAACCATGTTGGCCAGAGTGGCGTACATAAGCCAGATACCACTGGAGGTCTCAATGGTTATATACCAGATGATGGCGTACCCCACTACTGAAGATCCAAACAGGGAGAGGTTCTGACTTATCATGAAAAGCACTATTCGTGTGGAGAAAAGTTCATCCCGTACTGGCTTTTGCTTACTTTCCATGAACTACCTAGCAGGCCTCCAACAAGGCACTAGACCAAATACTACGGTACTACCATTTGCCTGCAAGGACAAGCTTTCTTCCAATCCAAGCTAAGCGAATCCCATTACATAAGAGCAAGGAGAGACCTGCTGTCGAGGCCAGATAAGCCAATGTGTTCGGCGAATAGAAGGTGATGAGATTATACTCCTTATGGACATATATCTTTTCAGGAATGAAATAAGGATCATAGCAATCAACACGGTAGCCATAGCTCTCCAGTAGCTGTTGCTGCCTCCTACTGGATATGAGGAAAATATTGATCCAAACAAGGAGAAATCTTGCCGGAGAACAAATACCTTTGAGGGTATATGAACTATACTATACACCTCGTACAACAACTGAGACCAGTCTTGAAAGGAGTTCGAGAAAAATCAGGAATGACCCAAAAGCAAGTTGCCGAAAAAGTAGGATTGCTTCCCAAAACCATCTCAGCTTTGGAAGCAGGATCGCCCAGAAGCACGCTTGACAGTCTTATGACACTTCTGGGAGCCTATAACCACACCCTTGGACTTGTTCAAAAAATTGACGATTCTTCTTCAGCTTTAGATTGGTAAAAAGGTATAGGAACAAGCACCCTCTCTGGTACAGTCCTTTACCTACGATTTTGCATGGTTGCATAATCCCTTTGATCAAGAGATTGCCTTGTAGGTTTGCTCTTCCCTTTTCACCGGTTTGCCGCTACCATACATCCTAGATGAGGAGCAGAATCCATGAGTGAAATCATTGTTACTGAAGCGAATTTTGAACAGGAAGTTTTAAAGGCTGACAAGCCGGTATTGGTGGATTTTTGGGCACCCTGGTGCGGACCTTGCAAAATGATTGCACCGGCGATCGCCCAGTTGGCACAAGCTCACGCCGACAAGCTTAAGGTAGCTAAAATCAATGTGGATGAGGCTGGATCACTTGCAACCATGTACAGCGTGAATTCCATTCCAACCTTGATGTTGTTCAAGGGTGGGGAAGTGGTAGGACAGCGTATGGGCGCCGCCTCCCTTTCCGTTATTGAAGGATTTGTAGCAGAGTTCCTATAATATACGCATGCAGGGGGAAGCGTTGGTTTCCCCCTTTTTTCATTTATGGGATGTGCTTTTCTTGTGAATTCTGCGAGCCGAATGTAGCATTCTTGGTTGCACATACGTACCAGTCACCGCTCGTGTTTGTGTCGATAAGCCGGTCCCTGCACAAGGATCTGGTAGCAGTGCTTGTATTCGAATCAATTACATGCTTGCTCTCCTTGCTGTTCCAATGACCACACCCATATATATGATTCACCTGTGATAGCAGGGATGCCGAGCCAAACCCTTCAAAGGTGGTCGTACTCATATTACCCCAGACAACTGCGTCGATCAGTGGGCTTTCCCATTCAGGACTCTGTGCTATCGAAAGGCATCCATTGTTCGAGCCCAACCCGGTCTGAAGGGCCGAAGGGTAGTTTGTCGCATCGTAATCACCCTTACCAAATACTACAACCAGATACGTCCCCCGTTCGACCCATCGGTCGGGGAGTACCAAGCGGTCGGACCAGTCTTCGGGAACCCCTGCATAGAGGGTCAATCCTGCAAGGTTTCCCCTGCCTGTTACCAGCAGCTCAACCCGGTCTGGATTGGTCTCGCTTCCCTTGGTAGTGAACTCATTAATCAGCACCTGTGCCGGATTGCTGTTCTTCGCCCAGAGTTCAGTGGTGAACTGAAGACTGTTTCCCCGTAGGTCCTCGACTCGACCTTCCAAGGCAAGTGACTCGCCCATTTTTAGTGGCTTTGCCAAGCTGAGGGTGAGTGAAGTATCTGAAACGCTGGTATTGGTTATAGTATTTTGCCCGCAACGCAACGAAGCCGAATCGTGGCCGATCGGTTCGTTGAAGGTCAGGGTGGCGTTGTATTGGTTGATCATGGTTGCCGCAAGAAAAACCGGAGGAGAGCTGTCTACTTGTTCGAAGAGATTGTATAGGCAGAGCTCGGGTTGTCTACAGCCGCAGCCGGTACAGAGAAGCAAAAATGATACAAGAGGAATGAGAAGCTGTTTCATGCACAGTAGAGAAGCAAAGAAGGACCATTTGCTTCAATTGACAGGCATGGTCAGAGCCAATAGACTGGTTTTGCACAACCAGGGGGACATTCATGGGCAAACTATGGCAGAAAGATTATACACTCGATTCCTTGATGGAAGATTTTACCGTCAGTAATGACTACATACTCGATCAACAGCTGGTAATCGCCGATGCTCTGGCATCCATCGCTCATGCACGTGGCCTGCACCTCATTGGTTTGCTTTCAGATGAAGAGCTCTCAAGCCTTGAGCAAGGGTTGTCCCAGGTCATAAAGCTGAGAACTGACGATTCTTTTCCCATCACCAAGGAGAACGAGGATTGTCATACCGCCATCGAGGCGTATCTGACCGATCTCGTTGGTGAGGCGGGCAAGAAAATCCACACAGGAAGAAGCCGGAACGACCAAGTCCAGACCGCCCTACGGCTGTGGATGCGAGAATATGCCGTCAAGCTTTGCAACCTGACCGGTCAACTTGCCGAGCGTTTGGTCGATTTTGCCGAGGAACACGCCTCGGTTCCCATGCCCGGCAGGACCCATATGCAGCTTGCCATGCCTTCTTCGGTCGGCCTTTGGGCTGCCAGCTTTGCAGAGGAGCTGTATGATGAGGCACAGCACTTGATGCAGCTTTCCTGGACCCTCGACCAGAGTCCGCTTGGTTCTGCAGCCAGTTACGGCGTACCCATTCCCCTGGACAGGCAGTTCACCGCCGAGCAGATGGGTTTCACCAGAGTGCAGAACAACGTCCTGTATGCCAACAACAGCCGTGGCAAGTTTGAAGCGATGCTTCTGGACAGCTGTGACTATATCGCCCTGACACTGAGCAAGCTCGCCCAGGATTTGATTCTCTTCACCTTGCCGGAATTCGGGTATTTCTCACTGCCCAAACAGCTTTGCACCGGTAGCTCAATTATGCCGCAAAAGAAAAATCCTGATGGATTGGAGCTTGCCCGCAGCCGTTCTGCGTTGGTGAGCAGTGCTTCGATGCGGGTCAAATCGATAATCCGCAGTCTTCCTTCCGGGTATAACCGAGACTTTCAGGATACCAAGGAACCACTTCTTTGTGGTACCAAAGCCACGTGGCAGCTGGTGCACATTTTCCTAAGGATGCTTGATGGCCTGGAAGTTCATCCCGAGGCTCTTGAAAAAGCCTGCACCTCTGAACTCTATGCAACCGATGTCGTGCTTAAGCAAGTGTTGGAAGGAAAGAATTTCCGCGATACGTACAAGGAAGTAGGCCTTCATCTGGATGCGCTTGCAAAGTTCGATCCCCACAAGGCTCTTGAGGAGCGAACAAGTCTGGGAACCACGGGCAATCTCGGCCTCGATGAGGACAAGTTCTTCATCTCGCTGATGAGAAATGGTTGTGAGGATATTCTAAAAAGCTTTTCAGAGGCCTACCACAACCTCTGCGGTATCGAGGATGTACAGACAGTTCTTTACTAAACAACCTGTTGGTTCTTTATAAGACAGCCTCCCAAAACGGGAGGCTGTTTCAGTATCAGGCGAGTTCCAAACTCTTACCCGAACGTTTTTGCAGCATCGGGGTATGTTTGACTGCCTGGTGATAGGCTTCTGCAATATTGGTGCAATAGTCACCGATATGTTCCAGATGACGAATTTTCTCAAGAATGAGCAGCTCAACGCGAACGTCGGCCTTGCCATCAGAAAGACGTTCCTGAACCAATTGACTGAGACGGTTGCGGGAGTTGTTGATCTGTTCCTCAAACTCATTGGCTTTCTGCATTTCTGCCTTGGTCAGGGTTCTGTCCATACGGTCGCGGACGTAATCGAGGAATTCCTGAACCAAAGCCTGATACTCCCTGAGGTCCTTATCAGTCTCCGTGTCGAATTTCCAACCTTGATTATACCTTCTCTGGCTGAGTATGGTCAGATTGTAGCAACTGTCGGTGACCGACTCCAACTCATCCATGACGCGAATCAGGCAGTTGAGTGACGAGGCATTGGTAGGAGTCTGGGAGTCTTGCAGAAGGTGGACGCAGAAATTGGAAAGCTGTTCCTGCATCTGATCGGCATAATCCTCGTCCTTCTTCATCGCAAGGGCGTCACTTTCCATGTTTGCTGCAGGGTTGTTGAACATGCCGCGGTAGCGGGTGAGCATGTTGCAGGCAAGGTTTGCCATTTTCTTGATTTCATCGCGAATAGCCAGCATGTAGATTTCTGGGCTGTCGATGAAAATACCTCCGAGGTACTTGAAATGGTAGGTACCTTCATCGTATTCGGCTTTGGCTGGAACCAATCGCTCGATAAAGTGGGCATACTGACGAACAAAGGGGAAGAAAAGAATCGTATTTACTACGTTGAACACCGAGTGGAACATTGCCAAAAACAGGGGGAGCTGGGTCGAAAGGGTTGCTCCTTCCAGTGAATAGATATCCCCTGGGGTGAGATAATTAACCAACGTAAGAAGGGGGTGGAAGAAAACCAAGGCAATGACACTACCTACCACATTGAAAAATATATGAGCCCAAGCTGCACGTTTTGCCGTGGTGCTGGTTCCAATGGATGCAAGGTAGGCCGTGATGGTGGTACCGATGTTCGAACCGAGGATCAGGGCGGCTGAGGCGGTAACTCCGAGCCAGCCGTTGTAGGCCATCGTCAAGGTCATTGCCATTGCAGCCGACGATGATTGCACAACGATGGTTACCAGCGTGCCAAGCAGGATGCAAAGCATGTTCATCCACAGCGTATCGCTGTTGAATGTCGCCAAGAATTCCAGTACCTCAATGTTTCCGGTGATGTCCGGAATGGAATGAGACATGAAATTGAGCCCTAAGAACAGAACTCCGAAACCGAGCAATACGTCTGCTGCATCGCGGGTTTTGCTTTTCTTGCTGAACATCATCGGTGCTGCAAAAGCGATGGAAACTAAGGCTAGGGAGCTGATGTCCAACTTGAAGCCCAAAAGGGCGACCAACCAACCGGTGAACGTGGTACCTATGTTGGCTCCCAGTATGACTCCGATGGCTTGGGTGAGTCCCATCAGACCAGCATTAACGAAACTCACCACCATGACGGTGGTTGCTGAGGAGCTCTGGATAATGATGGTTATGATAAGCCCGGTCATGATGGAGACAAACCGGTTTTTTGTCATAAGCTTGAGAATGGCTTTCATTTTGTCGCCAGCCGACTTCTGTAAGCCCTCACTGAGGAGTTTTATCCCGAAGAGAAAGAGGCCCAAACTACCTACAATCTGAAAAAAGATCACAATGGTTTTCATATCAACACAAACGTATCAAGTTTATGGCAGGTTGGTAAAGTAGTTGGGTGGATACATTTTCACCAATCTTAAGCATAGCAACTTGCTTCAGTCGGGTGAAACCGATTGAACTTTAGGCAGTGTTGTTGTATGGTTCAGCCATGAGCATCATCAAACCCCATAAGCTTGGGATTATCTCAGGTCCCGGTTCAGAATATTTCACCGGCAAGGTTGTGAAGCACCTTCGCCGTCTCTATCTGGAGCGCTATGAAAAGCTCTCCACTGCTTTGGCGAAACGTCACGGGATGAGTGAAGAAGAAATCCTGAGGACTGTGACCCTGATGGATGACCTGAACAACAAGCGTATTCCCAGGACAAAGTGCCCTACCACCTTTCAATGTCCTGATTTCACGATCAAGGTAAAATATACCAAGTTTGCAAATGGGGAAGAGAAGGCCGAGATTCTGGATGCCGTCAGAGGGTTGAGGATTTTCATCATCTATGACCTATCCAATAGCGAACCGGTAAAAGTGGCTGGTTCTGATGAGCCGGTCAAGCTATCGGTGAACGACCATCTGATGTTTCTGTTTACCACCATCAATGCTCTTCAGCTTGCTGGTTCGGAAAGTGTGACATTGGTCCTTCCCACCTATCCGTACTCGAGGCAGCATAAGAAGGGTGGACGTGAAGCTTTGACAGCTGCCATGTTCGGCCGGATTTGTGAGATGCTCGGGGTCGAACGCATTATTACCCTGGACATTCACAGCCGGGAGATTGAGAACAGTTTCTCAGATTTGCATCTGGAAAACCTGCATGCTTCTTATCAGACGTTGATCGCCTTGCATAAGCTCATCGATTTCAGTGATCCTGAGCTGGTGGTCGTCGCTCCCGATACCGGAGCCATAAGTCGGAATAAATTCTACGCCCAAGCCCTCCATCGACCCTTGGCCATGTTGTACAAGGAACGTGACTACTCCATTGTCAGCAAGGACGCCAAGCATTCGAATATCAAGAGCATCAACCTTCTTGGTGATGTCAGCGGCAAGACAGTACTCATCGCCGATGATATGCTCGCCACCGGTGGCACCATGATCATCGCCATGCGCGAATTGACAAACCTCGGGGCCAAGAAAATCATCTGTATGGTCAGTCTTCCTTTGTTCAACGCCAGTGCGGTTGAGGATTTTGATGCCGCATACAAGGAAGGAATCTTCTATCGAATCATCGGGACCAACGCAGTGTTCCACGGACACGACCTCTTGGACAAAGAGTGGTACATACAAGCTGATATCACCGAGCTTTTTGCCCGAGTCATCAGCCGCCTGCACCACGGACGTTCGATCAGTCCTCTTTTGGATAACCGTAAGTTCATCCAAATCCTGATAGACAACAGCCAGGCAAATCCACAAGCTCCCCTGCCAGGGGCCAGTGCTAGTGACCCGGACCGCGACTAATCAACGTTGCGGCTCCGGGCTCATTCCACTTCATTGTCCCTCTTACGTGGTATTAGGGATGGTGTCGACAAATCCAAACTGAGTTCTTGGAGTGTCTTATATGCAAATGTCACACAGAATTTCTGCTTTCCAATGTTCCCCGATCAGACGACTTTCACCCTATGCCCGCGATGCTGTCAAGCGCGGAATCAAGGTCTACCACCTCAATATCGGACAGCCGGATATTAAAACCCCCGTGCAGGTCATTGAAGCTGTGCATCAGTACAGTGAAACCATCATCGCCTATGGCAACAGCGAAGGGAGACAGGAGCTCAGAGAAGCTCTTCCCGGCTATTATGCAAAGTACGGTTTGGATGTGAAGGCGGAGGATATCCTTATCACCACCGGTGGCAGTGAAGCGTTGCAGTTTGCTTTCATGACACTCTGCGATCCCTATGATGAAGTAATTATCCCCGAGCCGTATTATACGAACGTTTCTTCCTTCGCGCATTCAGCCATGGTGGATTTGGTTCCGATCACCAGCAATATGGAGGATGGTTTCGCCCTTCCCGATATTTCTGAGTTCGAGAAGAAAATTACCCGGAAGACGGGGGCAATTCTGCTTTGCAGCCCAAACAATCCCACCGGCCACGTGTATACGAAGGATGAGATGTTGCAGCTCTTGAACCTGTGCAAGAAGCACGACATTTTCCTGATTGTGGATGAGGTGTATCGTGAGTTCTGCTATGACGGTAAACAGTTTACCAGCGTACTTGCGTTCCCTGAGTTTTCCGACCGGGTCATTTGTGTCGATAGCTTCTCCAAGCGATATAGCATGTGTGGTTCGCGCATCGGGGCCTTGATCAGCCGCAACAAGGATGTTTTGGACAACGCCCTCAAGCTCGCCCAGGCCCGCCTGTGTCCTCCCGATATCGAGCAGGTTGCCGCCTGTGCTGCGCTTAAGACTGACGATTCGTATTTGTTTGAGGTTCGCAATGAGTATGAGCGCAGAAGAAACTTCATCGTCGATGGGTTGCAGAAGATTGACGGAGTAAAGTGCAGCATGCCCAAGGGTGCCTTCTATATGGTTGCTGAGCTTCCTGTCGATAATGCAGAAAAATTTGCCATGTTCCTGCTCAAGGATTTCAACTTGAATGGGGAGACTGTCATGGTTGCACCTTGTGAGGATTTCTATGTGACCAAGGGGGTAGGCCGCAGGCAGGTAAGAATTGCCTACGTACTCAACACCCATGATCTAGAGCGTGCAGTAGCCTGCATTGATGCAGGCTTGAAGGCATATCGGAAAGAAGTGATGGGAGAAAAACTCTAATCACTCCCCAATGATTTTGATGAGTACGTGCTTGTCGCGCATTCCATCGAAATCATAGAAGAAGAGTTGCTCCCAGGAGCCGAAATCGAGCCTTCCCCCGGTAATTGCGATGACCGCCTCACGGCCCATTATGGACCGTTTGAGGTGGCCGTCTGCATTACGCTCCTTGTCCGTATTGTGCTTGTATTGCTCGTACGGAAGCTCAGGGGCAAGCTTTTCCAGCCAAATCTCAAAGTCTTCGTGTAGGCCTTTTTCCACTGCGTTGATGAATACACTGCTAGTGATATTCATTGCGTTGACGAGAACCAAACCCTCCTTAATCCCGCACTCATTAATTGCTTCCTGTACGGCGTCGGTGATATTTATCAGACCGCGTCGTTTGTTGAGGTGAAACCATAGTTCCTTGCGATAAGTCATCATAGGCGCCTCCTCGGGTATGCATAGTATAGCATGGCTTCTTGCATCACAGAAGGAATCGGAGTACACTGCCGGCCAATATGCAGGAAGAAGCAGTTATTGTAAAGAAAACCCGTGTTCTGGGACATGTAGCGGTGTTATTGACCATGGTTGTGTGGGCGACCACCTATGTCTCTTCCAAGAAGTTGCTCACATCTTTTACTCCTTCACAGATTCTGGTGATTCGTTCTACCCTCGGCTTGTTGGTGCTCAGCGCAATTAATACAAAACCTTTGGTGTACAAACAGCGACTCGACCGCCTTTTGGTTGCCCTTGCAGGGTTTTGCGGCATTTTTCTCTACTACTTTTTGGAGAATACGGCGTTGCTCTTCACCAGTGCGAGCAACGTAGGGGTTATCGTGGCTGCCGCCCCGTTTTTTACCTTGCTTGCTTCTCACCTCTTTTTGAAGGAGGAGGCCTTGAGAAAGAATTATTTTGTGGGTCTGGCTCTTTCGATGGGGGGCATTATTTTATTGACGTTCTCCAGCACCGAAGAAGTGGCCTTCAATCCCAAAGGTGATTTGCTTGCCCTGCTTGCCATCATGGTATGGGCTTTATATACCGTACTTACCCGAATTATCGGTAGAAAGGGATATCCAAACCTGCTGGTAACCAGGAATATGTTTTTCTATGGGTTGATTGGTCATACGCTTGTTTTGCTTCTTAGTGGTGAAACACTTCCTGTCAAGGAAATCATCCAAACGCCGTATATCTACCATTTTCTCTTTCTGGGTGTGGTTGCCTCGGCTTTTTGTTTTCTTTCTTGGAATTTCGGGCTCAGAACCATCGGTCCCATAAAAAGCTCTTTCTATTTGTATCTCAGTCCCATTATCACCATTATTGTTGCAGTAAGCTTCCTTTCTGAGCCGTTTGGGGAGCTCGATGCGATAGGTACGGCACTTACTCTCTCAGGTTTGTTGATAAGTGAGTATCGAAGTAGGGGCAGATAGCTTGTCAAAACTACTTTACTGATGTTACCCTACCTTCAGAATGAGGTAGGAAATGGATACTCAAAGCAAGCTGGATATTTTAAGTCGTGATGCACAATATGACCTCAGTTGTGCCTGCAGCACCAAGAATCCAGAGGAGCATCGAAAGCGAAGCAGCACAGGTTCCGGGTGGCTGTATCCCACTACCACGGCCAGCGGAGGCCCGGGTATCATGCTCAAGACACTTTTGGGCAACCGCTGCACCAACGATTGCAAGTACTGTCCGTTACGAAACAACCAGGATTTCAGGCCGGTCTCTCTTGCTCCGAAGGAGATGGCCTCCTTCTTTCATGAGTTTCAGAGCAAGCGACCACTAATCGGACTCTTTCTGTCCAGTGCAGTACTTGGATCACCGGATAAGACGATGGAGATGCTCAATGACACAGCAAGGATTCTCAGAAACACGTATCGGTACCGGGGGTACATTCACCTCAAGGTAATCCCCGGAAGCAGCAAAGAGAATATCGATGAGGCCCTCAAGTATGCCTCAGCACTTTCTTTGAACATTGAAGCTCCCGGTGAGCAACATTTTGCCAAGCTTTCAAACATAAAAAACTATACCCAGGACATTCTCAAACCCTTGACCTATATTGCCAGCCAAACAGCAAAGGGTTCCCGCTTCGAGCGGGTCCATACCTCCAGTCAGTTTATTGTCGGGGCGAGTGATGAACTGGATAAGGAAATTCTTTTGTATACCAGCCAATTGTATCGAGAGCTCCATATGGGCAGACTGTATTTTAGTGCTTACCAGCGGGGCCTCGGTGATCAAAGCCTGCCTGGAGAACAAAAGCTTATTCAGCCTTCCCAGCCTGAGTTGTTCGACCTGGGGACGGAAGGCGAGTCCGCCCAAGCCTCCTTGACGCGAGAACATCGTCTGTACCAGGCTGACTGGCTATTGCGAAAGTATGGGTTCTCCTATGAGGAGATGTTGTTCAACAAGGAAGGAAACCTCAGCTTGGAAAAGGACCCGAAACTCGTTTGGGCTGAGTCAAATCCCCAATATTTTCCTCTTTCTGTAAAACGTTCCCCCAAAGAAGCGCTACTCAGAGTCCCTGGGCTTGGCCCTACCTATGTGGGAAGGATTGTCGGCCAAAGGCGGATTGCTCCGCTCTCTTGTCTGGAGGATTTGCGATTGCCTTTTTCGGTGCTTGAAAAGGCGCGTCCTTTCCTGACAATCTAAGCGTACGCTCTTGTTGCTTATCACTCAATTGCCTACAATGCGGACTATGATCATTCTCTATTCTTCATTCTTTTTTGTGTATTCCATCTATGCGATCGTGAACCCTTTTCTGCAGGTAATGCTCCGAAATATGGGGTATTCCTACGAAATGGTAGGGGTCCTTCTTTCGCTGTATGAGATAGCCGGAATTGTCGGGCCCTTGCTTGTAGCGCGACAGGTGGATACACGGGGTACTATGAAGGGTACTGTTCTTTTCAGTACCGTTTTGTCTTCGTTTGGCATGCTCTTGCTGATGCTGTCATCATCACTTTGGATGACTATTGCGGGTTTGATTCTGGTAGCATTTTTCCTTCGCTCCCTGATGCCTGTTTTAGATACCTATACCAACAATCTTTTTAATGGTGATTCACTGAAATATACCCTGATTCGTTCGTTTGGTACGGTAGGTTTCGTCTTTTTCTCCTTGCTTTTTGCTGCAACCAAAAGGCCGGACCTAACGAACAATGTCAGTATTGGTTCCTATGCCTTGATCATCAGCTCAATTTTCTTTGCTTTGGTCCTTGGATGGAAGCGTGAGCCGAAAAAGAGCAAGCTCCAAGTATTGGACGGTGTACAGGAAAGTGGAACCTGGTACGACCGAGCCTTTGTGGTAGGTATTTTCATTATTGCATTGAACAGGATCAGCATGTCTTCGGTCTCCAGTTTTTTCTCGTTGTACTTGGTTGAGGAACTGCAGATTAATGCGATCAGTTTGATGAATGCTCTTGCTGCAGGCAGTGAGTTTGGTGCAATGATTATTGCTGGAATTCTCATACAGCGAAAAAAAGCCCTTCCCGTGCATTTGTTTATTGCAAGTGGTTTGGCTATGATGGCCCGCTTGGTCATCTATGCGATGTTCCCCTCGATTACAGGTGTTTTGGCTGCCCAGCTGCTGCATAGCATAGGGTATGGGTTTTTTCATCCAGCCGCAATCTACTTTGTTGCACGAAGGGTCAAACGTTCGCATCGTACGTTGGGGATGTCCATCTACATATCACTTGGGACTGGTCTTCCTGCAGTTCTTGGTTCCAGCTTGGGTGGTTTGGTGGTCGAGTCGTACGGATATAAAACACTTTTTCTCTCGTATTCTGTCTTTGCGCTTGCCTCTGCGGTGTTATGCCTTGTCTTCTATCGGACTATGAAAACGCCTCCTTTGGAAGAGGTTTGATAGAAGGTATGCTTTGCGAGTTTGAATGCATGGACAAGGTATGCTATGCTCAGTGCTAAGGAGTGGTTACAGTGAAAAATAGTGAGGGCTGGGATTTGCTGTCCATCGGAGATATTTCTCCGGATAAGATCCAAAAGAATCTGAAAGAAATCTCTGTTTTCCTTACCAATGATGTGAGGATCATACAGAGTATCATTGTTGCCTACCATCCCTTTGAACTGTTGAAATACGCATGTTGGGAACGCCGGCGCATTGCGAATCTTAAGAAACAGGATGTCTTCGCCCAGCAGGTTTCTGAGCGGCTGGTTTCCTATCTGGCACAACTTTTACCCTATTGGCAGGCTGAACCTTCCAAGAACCGCGATATTGCAAACAAGGACTGGAAACGGCTTACCCAGGTTTTTGAGGATCTTTGTAGGAAAACTGTCCGGTACGTTGACAACACTGCCTTGCTTCTCCGCTCCCAGCAAACTCTCGATTCCGAACAGCTTCTCTTGGCTTATCAGGAAGAAGCAACTGATTTCTGTCTACCCAGGATTGTCCAGCCTGAGTTGCTTGAGCAAACCTATACAGCCTTGCGCTATAAGATGCAGCCTTTCAACGCACTTGTCAGCGAGGTGTTCCCTGCCAAGCTCGATGGTCTGCTTTCTTCATTCCTCAAGCTTTCAAAACGTGCGATTGAGGGCATAGACCAACTCCGTGAGGATAGCGCTACCTTCAAACAGGCAAGCATGCTCCAGTTGGAGATGCTCAAGAGCCGTGGAGAAAATGTCGATAATCTCGATGTTGTGATGGACCGGATTATCAAAGAACAGAAATGGGAGTCATGGATTGATGGCATTGTACAGCGAAGGGATGGTTTTGCTCTCTTCGACGTACTTAAGGATACTCAGTTATCTGAACGTGATGCTTATCTGCTCTGTCAAAATTTTGCTTCACAACCTGTAGAGGAAGCTCCCTCATTATTAACGGATAGTACAGATAGAAGGAATCGTCCGTTTGTCCGTTTTGGTGCCATGTATTATTGTTTTGATGCAGAGTCCTTGCTTGATAGGGCGTATGAGAGTATTAAACGAGCGGTATGCGAACAAGATCCAGATCTTGCCCAACAGTGGAAAGAGATTGAAGCGGAAAAGGAAACTCTGGTGCCTATTACTTTCTTTACTGCTATGTTGGGAACCATGCACTATACCCGCAATGTTGCCGTCCCTGGTGGTTCACTGAATGCATTGTTTGAGGATGGAAAGAAAGAGCTGGTTGTGCAAGTTCCTTTTTGTCAGCATGCATATGCATCTCTTAATCCTTTTAGCGATGCTACAGATTATTGTAATTTTCTCAAGGTTGAACTGGATGCACGCTCTCTTGCTATACAGCAGAAGAGCAAGACAGTAATCGTAGATACCAAGCATGCTATGCTCTATCCACTGAGTATGCAGAATGACGTACTCGAACTTTCCTTTCTGCAACTGGCAAATCTAGCTACAAATTGGGAAGGAATAGCTACACTTAAGGATATCCTTGGGCTTTCTCCCTTCTCCGATATCCATCACGAAGAACCTTCCGTAGAGGAAGAGCTGCCCGTAGAGGAAGAGCTGCCCGTAGAGGAAGAACTGCCTGTTGAGGAAGAGCTGCCTGTTGAGGAAGAGCTGCCTGTTGAGGAAGAGCTGTCTGTTGAGGAAGAGCTGCCTGTTGAGGAAGAGCTGTCTGTTGAGGAAGAGCTGCCTGTTGAGGAAGAGCTGTCTGTTGAGGAAGAGCTGCCTGTTGAGGAAGAGCTGCCTGTTGAGGAAGAGCTGCCTGTTGAGGAAGAGCTGCCTGTTGAGGAAGAGCTGCCTGTTGAGGAAGAGCTGCCTGTTGAGGAAGAGCTGCCCGCAAAGTCACCTTATATGGGCTCCTCATATTTTACGGCTTCAGAAGAAACTGAAGAGAATCAAGATGATAACGAGCAGGATGAACTTGAGACTGCCGATGAGTTGGCGGTATTTGAAGAACAACCGAGTCTGTTTGAGTTTGACGATGACGAACTAGATCAATATGAAGATCATGATGGAGAAGGGGATGAATACGAGAATGAAGCCTATTGCATCCTTGAACCAACCGATGACCATGATGATGGGGACAATGAAATACCGGACTCTTTGAATTCTGCTGACGAGGATATGGAGGATGGAACAGAAGAGTTTTCTGAACTGTTCCATACGGGATCCACTGATGAGGATGATGAAGAAGACTTGGTTTCCATGCTTCAGACAGAAGGAAAGGAAGAGCCTGCACCTGTGAGCAAACCTTCTTCCCCATTTTCTTTCTTCTCTCATTTATCGAATATTGCAAAAGGGGTTCCTGAAGAAACTGCCAAAAAAACGGAACCAACTCTGGCAAAACCCCTAGAGAAATCGACGTTTGGCGAAACAGAATTATTCTTTGATGATGACACTCCGATTGGAGATTTGCTTACTGAAGAAGATGAGCTTCCTGGAGAGGAAGAACCTACCGTAGAGGAAGAACCTGCCGTAGTGGAAGAACCTACCATAGTGGAAGAACCTACCATAGTGGAAGAACCTACCATAGTGGAAGAACCTACCAGAGTGGAAGAACCTACCATAGTGGAAGAACCTACCATAGTGGAAGAACCTACCATAGTGGAAGAACCTACCATAGTGGAAGAACCTACCGTAGTGGAAGAACCTGCCGTAGTGGAAGAACCTACCATAGTGGAAGAACCTACCGTAGAGGAAGAACCTGCCGTAGAGGAAGAACCTGTAGGAGATGAAGAGGGTACTCCGGTTAAAGTTGAGGAGAAACCTTACCATCCCGATAATCGCCTTGCCCTGCCTCCAGAGTACAGGGAGCATAAGAAAGAGAAGGATGAGGAGAGTAAGAGCGAGGAAAAGGTTGAGGTTCCCTCTACTCCAATTCCCCGATTCATACTTGCCGATACGATTGCCAAATCAGGAAGTAGGGAAGCTGCTTCTGCTGAAGCAGAAAAGAATGCACCCACTACTGTGGTACAGCTGGAGGAAGTGGTAAGTTCCTTTGATGGAAATCTCCCTTTTACCATAAAGGAAATTCTGGGCAAGCTTAAGGAGACTACGGAGAATACGTTCTTTGAATTCTGTAAGAATGCTGAACCTCAATTGTTGATGGGAACATCATCATTGATCGAGCAAGCTCGTCAAGCACAGAATTCTGATAATAAAGATAAAATGTTTACCATCCCCGGCATTGACCTAACCGTAGTATTAATGGCTGGGAAAGGCGACATGCTTCGTGCCTGGGATAGAAGAAACAATGTAGGGGCTATCATGTATGCTCAAGGCAAGACAAGTTGGAATGTCTTATACCTTGGGTATAGCCATGCAGGGACCCTCTATCACGCGGAAGAAAAAATAATCCACTTTGAAGAATTCTCACAGTCGGATTGGAAGTATGTAGTCAACTTGGGTGAACGCATCCTGGAGAAGAAACGAATACGATGAACAACACAAACCTCATTGCCCGCCATTTGGAGGTAGCCTTGCAAGCAGCAAGGCTGGCCGGTTCCTATGTTCTGGAAGCAGGGAAAAATCCGCAAATCGAAGTACACGACAAGCATCTCAACGATTTTGTCACCGATGCAGATCGTGCCTGTGAGGAGCTGATAATTGCTACCATCAGAAAACACTTTCCTGATGACGCAATCTTCGGGGAAGAAACAGGAACAAGTGGTGAAAGCGCCCATGGGCGGTGGATTATCGATCCCATTGACGGCACCACGAACTTTTTTAGGTCGCTTCCCAACTACACAATCAGTATTGCCTGGGAGATTGAACCATTTCACCCTCTGGTGGGAGTGGTGTTCAATCCAAGACAGCAGGAACTTTTTTGGGCCAGTGAAGGGGCAGGGGCCTATTTGAACGGGCAGCCTATTGTTGTCTCCTCGGTAAAGGAATTTGCGAAAGCGCTGATGGTGTGTGTTCCCCCGCATCGCCGACATGAGTTGGTTGACACGTATTTTGAGACCGCAAAGAGAATCTTCTTGGCAACCAGTGATTTCCGCTCATATGGATCATGTGCACTGGAACTTGCCTACATTGCGAGCGGAAGATTGGATGGTTATTACGAATTGTGCCTCGGCTATTACGACATGGCTGCAGGTCTGATGCTGGTCAGGGAAGCCGGCGGAATGGTAGAGAGCGCCGACCCCAAACAACCGTTTACTGATACCCGATGTGATCTGATTGCATCAAATGGCTTGATTCACCAGCATATTTTGCATATGGTTCATGCATGAATTTCAAACTCGCAATTTTTGACCTCGATGGAACCTTGATGAATACCTCACCGGGCATCTTCGCTACAGCAAATGCTACGGTGCAGCAGCTCGGTCTTGAACCCGTGCATGATCCCAAACAACTCAGCAAGTTCATTGGCCCGCCCATCACCCAATGTTTTGTGAAAGTATATGATATGGACCCTTCTCTGATTGATCAGGCTGTTGTTTTGTATCGCAAGGAATACAATGAGCGAGGAATGTTCAATGCTTCTGTATATGACCACATGGTAAAGACTCTGCAAGCATTGAAAAAGCAAGGGTATCTGCTTGCAGTTGGTACGCTCAAATATGAGCTTCTGGCAGCCCAGATGCTAGAGCACTTCGGTCTTGCTTCTTTCTTTGATTCAATCCGGGGAGCCGATGCATCCTCTTCTCTCTCAAAAGCTGACATCGTTCAGAATGTTTTGGATGATCTGGGTGTTGCAAAAGAGGACGCTGTGCTTATCGGTGATACCACGCACGACCAGAAAGGGGCTGCAGAATCAGGCGTTGCATTCATTGCCGTAGACTGGGGCTTCGGCTTTCCAAAAGGAATGCAGAAAGAGCCATCCATGTATGCAATGGCTCGCCAGGTTGAGGATTTGCTTACATTCCTGTAAACAATGCACGTGCTTGGGCGAGGGCTTCTACGTTCTCGCCAGCAGGATTGTCATCATCAGCGCAAACAGGCAAGTAACCGGCAAATTCCATGCCGGTATATTCACAAATTGCCTCGAACTGTTCTTTGACCAGCCGATACTGCACGCCGTCAAGGGTATCTTCCCCGGTTGCTATCACAGAGAGTTTCTTATCCTTGAAGTCATCCATCTGTAACTGATACAACCGGTCGATGAATAGTTTGAGCTGTGCTGAAACGCCCCACCAAAATACAGGAGTTGAGAAGCAAATTGCTTCACTTTCCTTAAAGGTGAGGCAGAGTTCATTCATTCCATCCTCGATTACACATCGATAATGGGTTTTACACCATTTGCATGCCCTACAAGGCTGTAGCTGGGCATCCTGAAGATGCACCTCTTTGAGGGTGTATTGGTTTTGCGATGTTTGGGCAAACACTTTTGCCAAGGTTGTACTATTTCCCCGTTTCCTGGGGCTGGAATAGATCATCATCATTTGCATGCCATTAGCATACGATGAGCACATTCACCTTGCAAGAGTATCCTGCAACGGGTATTCTATCTAGGTAAAGAGGAGATACAATTATGATGTTTCAATTGAAAAAAACACAAGTCAATACTGATAAGGCCCCAAAGGCCATCGGCCCTTACAGCCAAGCTGTCATAGCCGGTCCCTTCGTTTTCACCAGCGGTCAGATGCCGGTTGATCCCAAGACCAATGAGCTCGTCGGCGGGGATGCCGCCAACCAAGCCAAGCAAGTGTTTGAGAATCTTAAAGCAGTACTGACCGAAGCCGGTACCGATTTATCCAAGGTAGTCAAAGCAACGGTTTTCCTCAAGAATATGGATGATTTTGCTGCCGTCAACCAAGTCTATGCCTCCTATTTTGGTGAAGGAATCCTTCCTGCTCGTTCTGCTGTCCAGGTAGCAAAGCTGCCAAAGGATGTAGCGGTCGAGATTGAAATGATTGCCCTAGCCTAAATAGAAAGAGGATGAACCATGAAACGCACACCATTGTATGAGCGATACAGTACCTATCCATCAGTCAAGCTCATTGATTTTGGGGGATGGGAATTGCCAGTCCAATTCGAAAGCGGAATTCTCGCGGAGCATGAAGCTGTCCGCACGAAAGCCGGTCTTTTTGATGTTTCGCATATGGGGGAGTGTCTGGTAAGCGGTGAGAGTGCAGATGCCTATCTCGACTACCTGTGCACCAATTCGATCAGCGATATGGCTGTCGGACAATGCCGCTATACTTTGATGTGCTATCCGAATGGAACCGTGGTAGATGACCTGCTCATCTATCGCCGTACCGATACCTCTTTCTTGGTTGTGATGAATGCCTCCAATACACCAAAAGATTTGGCATGGATCAAGACTGACAATCCTCACGCACATCTTTGTCCCCAGGTTGTAGACCTCTCGGATGCCACCGTACAATTGGCTCTGCAAGGACCTCTTGCCGAGCAAATACTCAGTACCTTGGTCACCGATTGCGCTTCGATTAAGAGCTTTACCTTCAGAAGTCAGTGCGAAGTGGGTGAGATAATGGCCCTTATCAGCCGAACCGGATACACCGGAGAGGATGGATTTGAGCTCTATTGCGCATCTGATGACGGCCCTCTGCTTTGGGACACCCTGCTTGAAGCCGGTAAAGCATATGGTCTTATTCCCTGCGGACTGGGTAGTCGTGACACCTTGCGTATGGAAGCCAAGCTGCCTTTGTACGGACATGAGATCAGCGACTCAATCACCCCTCTTGAAGCGAACCTGGGAGTCTTTGTAAAGCTTGAGAAGGCTGATTTCTGCGGAAGGGAAGCGCTACTCAAACAACAAGAGGAAGGAATTCCCCGAACTCTACGTGGCATTGAAATGCTCGACAAGGCAGTACCCCGCAATGGGTATCGGGTTTTGCTTGACGGGCGGGATATCGGATATGTTACCAGCGGGAACAAGAGTCCTACACTGGGAATATTTTGTGCTTACGCCCTCATCGACCGAGCGACGAGCCTGAAGTTTGGTGATGTCGTACAAGTCGAGATTCACGGGCAACACAAACGGGCGAAGTTGGTACGGACCCCGTTTTATAAACGTGGGATGAAGAACGAACAACCTTGAAAATACGAGTACAGAATTATGCCCCGGAGGGGTTTATTGCACTAGATAATTCAGCTCTGATTTACCCTCCTACTGAGGCAGTGTATAATGCCAACACGTTCAGGGTCTCTATCGATTTGCACTTCGCAATCAAGAAGGAGATTCTTGAGCAGGCTTTGCATGATGTACTGGAGCGGTGTTCCTATGCAAAAGTCAGTTTGAAAGCCGGCTTCTTCTGGTATTATCTATCACCAAATCCTAAGCAACCGATCGTCCATGCGGAAGGTTCATACCCAAGTGGACGCTTTTTGTTCAAGGAAAACAATAACTACTTGTTCAAGGTGCTGTACAATGAGCATCGCATTGCACTGGAGTGCTTTCACGCCCTTACCGATGGATCTGGGGCAATGGCATATCTGAAATTGTTGGTTGAACGCTATTGTCATCATGCAGGTATCGCAGAATTCCAATTTTCCGGGGGACTGGACTACAAGGCCAGACCTTCCAAACAAGAATTCAGTGATCCATTTCAGCACCTCTATGACAAAAATCTTCCTTCATACCCAAAGATCAGCAAAGCCTATCACCGCAAAGGCAGAGGCGGCATTGATGACCGTGTAAAGGTTATTAGCGCGAGCATTGCAACCAAGCAGATCAAGGAACGTGCAAAAGCTAGGGGGATTACCATCGGAGAATACCTCTCTTCGACGTATCTGTATGCACTCTCACAACTGCAGCAGTCGGAAGTGCCTTCCCAAAAGCATCGCAAACCGATACGTTTATCGGTTCCCATGAACCTGAGGAAGATCTTCGGGTATGAGACCATGCGTAATTTCACACTATTTGCCGTCATCGGTATTGAACCGGCGCTCGGTGTTTACACCTTTGATGAAATTACGAAGGAAGTACATTTGCAGATGGCTCAGAGTCAGGACCGTAAACGGTTGCTCAGCCAGATACGAAGAAATGTTGGGGGAGAGCGCACTCCGCTGATTCGGTTTGCCCCCAATATATTGAAGAACCCCTTGTTCAAGCTTTTATCTGATTATCTGGGCGATGACCAGTATTCGGGTGTCATATCCAATCTTGGGCAACTTGAGCTTCCTCCAGCCTTGGAAGGCACCATTCGAAGAGTAGATTTTCACCTAAGCCCTGGACTACTGAACAAGGTAGCCCTTGCGGTGATCGGATATCGGGATACCATTGTGGTAAACTTCACCAGCTTCCTCAACAATGACACAGAACTGGAACGGCTGTTTTGCACCTTCCTGGTTGAGGATGGCATTGAGGTTACCCTGTCGACCAATAGAGAAACTGACAGGTAGGAGCAACTATGGCCTATTGCATTCGATGTGGAGTAAAACTGGCGGAGGGAAGTAAAGCCTGTCCCTTATGCCAGACACCTGTACAACTTCCCCCTGATATGGAAGAGGGAAAGGCGCAGCCGCTGTTCGCCCAGAACCTACCGCCTAGGGGAATGGGCGGGGTGAATAAGACACGCAAGGGCGTGATAGAGCTGATCCTATCACTGTTCGTCATCAGCGAATTAACCGTGTTCTTGTCGATGTGGCTCAGCGGAAACGGCAGCCAAAGCTTTATTCCCGTATTCAGCATTGCAATGGCTTCTCTCTCGCTCATTCTTGCCTTCAGTGTGAAATCCTCCTACACTGTGCAGGCAACCATCCAATGCATTCTTATCTCAATTTTTCTTTTTGGTCTCGATGCTGCAGATCTGAGTCTTTTCTGGTCGCTCATCGCGAGTCCCGCCATTGGCGTCTGCTGGTTGTTTTTTGTGTATCCTTTCACCCGAAAAGCGATAGCGAAACCCAAAACTGCAGCAGCGATATGTCTGCTTGGTTCCCTTGTCTATCTAGCTTGCATTAATTTGGTGGTAAATCACAGCCTTACCTGGTTCGTCCCGGTGACGCTTCCCGTTAGCGCTACCTTGTTGGCTTTAGTTGCGTTGTTTGCTTTGTGGTTCACCAAGCGAAAGAACAAACGTATTCCGCTTGCTGATATAGTTTTGGCTACGCTGGTGATCGTGTTTGTCACCATCGCCTCTCTCGATTACTTCCTTACCGGCTATCAGTTGGGGGCTTTCGGCCTCAGGTGGTCTACAAGTCTTCTCAGTGCAAGCATGGTTATCCTACTCTTCCTGATCAGCGTCTCAGTCTCCAGGCGCGTAAGACGGTTTTTTACAAGCCATAATCGGCACAGTTAGGTCAGGTAAAGTCGGCGAAGGTTGCATTCGCTGCAAGCACTAAATCTTGCGGTCTCAGCTTGAGCTGTAAACCCCGCTGGCCCGCACTGACATATATATACTCTTCCAGTTGGGCAAGTTCTTCTATGAATGTCGGGTAGTGCTTTTTCATGCCAAGAGGGGAGCAGCCTCCTCTCATATATCCGGTAAGGTCCTGCAGCTCACTGAGCTTGATTAAGTCCAAATCCTTGCTCATTGTAAGGGAACGGGCCTTTTTCAGGCTTACGCTGAAGTCGGCAGGCAGACAGAATACATAGACTTGCTTGGTGCTGTCCTGCATGACGATGGTCTTGAAAACCTGTTGGGGGAGCAACCCTGCAGTTTGGCTCGCGTGTACTGCATCCAAGTGCTCCTCGTCCCATTCATAGGAGAGTACTTCATACTCGATACCCTGGCTTTCCAGGATTCTCATGGCATTGGTTTTCTTCATGCCTGTATCCTAGCCAAATGCAGAGTGGAGGGCAAGTATGAAAAAGGGACTCGAAAGTCCCTTTTTCAAAATATACATGCTACGTTTCTTGTACGGGAAAACTGCGCACCTCAACATTGGGGTACGCAATTACATTTATAGCAAGGGCTCTGTTACCATAGAGGTATCCAAGGTTACTGCTGTCTTGGCAAACAATCGGCCATCAACAGAAGCTCCCGCACCGAGTGCGATACCGGTTCCCGATAACACTACACCTTCCAGGTGTGCTCCGGCTCCCAAGCCGACACCACCACCAACTTGCCAGAATATGTTCTGCGGCAGGGCACCTCCCAAGAGGAGGACCTCGATATTCGCAGCCTGTGTAAGAGATCCATCTATCTGGAATATCCAGACGCCGGAAGCAGGACCATTAAGGGTCAGGTTGGTACTGATGGACACTGCTGATGTCCAAGCATACATGCCAGGAGCCAGCGTCATGCCGCCGATCTCACCGATCAGATCATCGACCACTGTGGCTTCGACTCTCGAATTGGCTTGTTCATAGGCTGCATCTGCATCAAGAACCGCTTGGGTAAGGTTCGCTGTAGTCGGCTCTGCATAGTCGGAAGCATACACTGACCCATCAACGAGTGTTGAAGTGGAGAAGGCTCCCAGTATTGGGTCGAGT
Source organism: Sphaerochaeta globosa str. Buddy (assembly GCF_000190435.1). Lineage (NCBI taxonomy): Bacteria > Pseudomonadati > Spirochaetota > Spirochaetia > Spirochaetales > Sphaerochaetaceae > Sphaerochaeta > Sphaerochaeta globosa. Next base: position 2,191,960 of record NC_015152.1, on the reverse strand, counting down.
ACAAGGGCGAATCCTGTTATTGCTGCCGAAGTTACCGGGCTTACTCCAATATCACCAGTCACAAATGTTCCTGCATTACCCGATACTGCTGACTGTGCCAGTATTACATACGAGCCCGCTGTCAGAAGATCGATCGGATCAATAATGATAGGTGCATCCCCTATGCGAAATGTCGCATCCGTTGAACCTGCAACGTCACCAATCCATCCGATGACTGTGAGGGTATGAAGGGTCTTTTCTGCTAGACCAATACCTATTGTCACCGTAGAGGTTGTTTCTCCAAGCATGACATCACCGTCAAGATACCATTTCCATGAATCAGGAGCAGGGGTTCCTGATGCTGTCACCGTCATTGAAGTATCGTAGGCTAAGACGGCAAGTACATCAGAGAGAGCCATTTCGATGGGAGACTTGGTATCCACCGTAAGCAGCAATCCAAGATTCTGGGGAGTCGGGGCATTCATATCCGCTGCTACAAGGGTCCAGCTTTCACTGGTTGTCGCATTTACAAATACCAAAACAGTCTCTACCTTTGACCACACCAGATACGGATCAACCGATGCATCGGTGAGTTTTACACTCAATGTATAGTAGCCACGCTCCAGTGATAAAGGAGTCATAGAAGCTGTTGTTCCAGTGATGGCGAACGTAAGATCAATGACTGTTCCGATATCAGGGGTAAGGGTTGCTGTGATTGATGGGGTTCCAATCATATCGGTCGGCCACGAGAGGTCTAGATCAAAAGTTCCCGTTCCTGAGATGGGGAGCAAACTAAGTGGGAGGCTGTTGTTCTCACTGTTCAAGGTTATCAATGTTGCTGCCGATTGGACAATAACAATGCCGTCGATGTTTTTTCCCTTCGCAGTCACCGACCACTGGCCAGGTACTAGATTTTCCATAGTATAGGATGTTGCGGTAATCCCGGTTATTGAGAATACGGCACCATTAGGCCCGATACCACTCAAGTCATACGTGCTGACAGCAAGATTCAGGGTATCCGGTTTCAGCGTTCGGGATTCGGCATCCGGTGTGAAGCTGATTGTCAAACTCGATTTTGGAATTGGGGCGTTGTTCATGTTGCAATTGGTGAATGTCAGTGCAACGAGTAGGATGAGGAGTAGACTTACTACCATGGATGTAAATTTTTTCATAGCTTTTCCTTTTTGTTCGTCCTCAAGGATCAATCAAAAAGTATCCTGCCGGATTTGAGGAAGGCCTATTTCAGCCCTTGTCGCAAAAGGTGATACTCGTTGAAGCTGAAAGTCTTGAATGACTTGACAGAGTCTTCACTTCAGTACCGCAAACTGGTTTGTGTACGTACAAGCATCCAAACCCTCACAAAAACGGTTTTGCTTACGTTCTCAAGGTCCTTTCGCTAAAGAATATAAGGAGGCTGTTCTTAGGTTGGCAAAAAGTGCCTACTTGTAATCAGATCTTGCGTCTTCTGCATAGGAGAATACCTACGTTTAGACTTCTTCTCGATTCTAAGAATATCAGATAAATGATGTATTGTCAATCAGAATATATTAATAATTATTAGTAATTATTAATAAATATTAGTAAATGTTGTAAACTGTCTATATAAATATATAATAGATAAATTTTACCAATTTTTATCAATAACAAACAAATGCATTACATTGTAGCGGCGTACTGAGAAAGAACCCCCCTGCTGATTGAATAAACTGCAAAGTGGTCGAATTGAATCTGTTTGTTATGCTGAAATAAGCATGAAAAAGGGACCCGAAGGTCCCTGTCATCTATTTGTCATCAATGGCAAAAGCTGTACCCAACGCAGTGGGCGAGGCGAAAGAGCCTCGTTTCTTCTGGTTGATGATCGTCATGGCCGTGAGCACGAGAAGGGTGATCAGGTAGGGCGAGAATCCTAGGAACTGAGCGGGGATGACCATTTTGAAACCGGCAGCCTGGAGGCTGAATTGCAAACTGGTAATACCTCCGAAGACCAAGGTTCCAATGACCACCCGACCGGGGTTCCAAGCAGAGAAAATTACCAGAGCAATGACAATCCAGCCTTTACCACCGGTCATACCCTCGTTCCAGCTGGGAATGAAGCTGAGTGACAGACATGCCCCACCCAAACCTGCGAACATACCGCCGATGGTTGTATAGAGGTAACGGATTTTTGATACCGAAATACCCATTGCAGCTGCAGTCCTCGGGTTCTCTCCTACGGCTCGAACAACCATGCCCTGCTTCGTCTTGTACAGGAAGAACCAGGCAAACGGCAACAGGAAGTACAGTGCATAGGTGAGAATGGAAACGTCGAACAGAGCTCCAAGTATCGGAATCTGACTGAGTCCTGGAATTGAGATGTTGTCAAACTTGGAGGCAAGGTTCATCCCGGTAAGATTGTGGTTGTTCGCAGCCGGTCCCAGTCTCTGTCCTAAGAAGTTGGCCAAGCCTGTACCGAACATGGTGATGGCCAAGCCTGCTACTACTTGGTTTGCACGCATGGTGATACACAAAAATGCATGCAAAAGTGAGAGCATGGCACCGACTGCCATTGCAACAAGCAACGCGAAAACCAAGTTGCCCGTATTGTAAGCCGTGGCAAAACCAGCCAAGGCCCCCATGAGCATGGTGCCTTCCATACCGAGGTTGAGGATGCCCGTTTTTTCGGTGTACACCTCGCCCAAGGTTGCATAGGTAAGGGAGGTTCCCATCGCGAGCGTCGCCGCCAGCAATCGGGTGAAGAAATCCAGAAAGTTCATACGCCAGCCTCCTTGTGCTTTGCATGGACAACCAGTCGATATTCAGTGAAAATACTGCCGGCAAGCAGGGGAATGAGGATGAGGCCCTGCATTACTTCGCCCATCGCCGAGGGTAGTTTCATAATCTGCAAGGCATCGGAGCCTGTTTCCAGGGCTGCCATAATCACGGCTACCAGAATGGAGACGAACGGATTGAGTCCGCTCATCCAAGCAATGATGATGCCCGTGAATCCATAGCCGGAGTTCACTCCCTTGGTGAGCTGGTGCGTCACTGCAGCACTGTCGATGACTCCTGCAAGGCCTGCGATGCCACCGCTGACCAGCATTGCCAGAATGATGTTCCTTTTAATCGAAACCCCTTGGCAGCGGGCGGCGCGCTGATTCTTGCCGATCATATTCAGCTCAAAACCCCAACGGGTTTTGTAGAGGACAAACCAAAGAATAACCACAAGAACCAGGGCAAAGTAGACACCGGCGTGTACGCGCCCCCAAATCTTCGGCAACCAAGCCGCTTCGGGGTAGAGTACGGTGCCCATATTTCCACGGGGGGCTTTCCATGCATTGATGTACAAGTATTCGGCATATCCAATGATGATATAGTTCATCATCAACGTGGTAAGTGTCTCATCGACACTCCACTGAGCCTTCAAGAGACCGGGAATCCCTCCCCACATGGCACCAAAGAGAATGCCTACGATCATGCCGACAGGAAGCAACAGGTAGGTAGGGAGAAAGGTCCAGAACTGCATGACCCATGTGATGCCTATGACCCCGCTGATATACTGCCCCTCGGCTCCGATATTCCAGAATTTCAGACGGAATGCGATACCGACCGCAAGACCGCATAAAAGCAGAGGAATGGATTTTGCGATGGTGTATTGGATCTTTGTCTGACTGCCGAATGCCCCTTTGATCATTGCAGCATAGGTGCGTGCCGGGTTTGCATTGGAAATCGATAATACGATGGCCCCTAGGATGAAAGAGACCACCAGACTGATGATGGGGACAAGAATGGCCATCTTTTTGGAGCGATAGTCTCGCTTTTCAAGGCTGAATCTCATATGTCCCTCCTCTCAACGCCAGCCATCAGCATACCAAGCTCCTCGGTCGTTGCACTCGCTGCATTCACTATGTCCATAATTCTTCCTTCAAACATAACGGCAATTTTATCTGCTACCATCAAAAGCTCTTCAAGCTCTTCGCTGACCAATAAGACTGCATTTCCTTTGTCCCGCTGCTTGATGATGTTCTGTCTCACCGCTTCGGTCGCACCGACGTCGAGTCCCCTTGAAGGGTAGACCGCAATCAGGATACCGCCGCACGAGTCAATCTCACGGGCGAGGATGGTCTTTTGGATGTTACCTCCGCTGAGGAACTTGACCGAGGTGTCTTGGCTTGGTGTCTTGATGGTGAATACATCGATCAGGTGGTCGGCAAACTTGCGAACCCAATTCCGCTTGATCACACTGTGACTGGAAAGCTCTCCTGTGCGGTATTTTTTCATCGAAAGGTTGTCACCTACGCTCATATCACCAACCACACCCATTCTGCCGCGGTCTGCCGGGATATGGCTGACACCATTCTTGATGACCTGCAGCGGAGTCTTGTTGGTCATATCCTTTCCATTGATGAAGATGGATCCTCCGTTGACTTTCAAGAGCCCGGTGATAGCTTCAGTCAACGGCTGCTGACCATTTCCAGCCACTCCTGCGATACCGAAAATTTCCCCACCGCGGATGGAAAAACTTACATGATCGAGCACTGGCTTTCCTCCGCCTACGGGGAGAACGACCACGTCCTTTGCCTCCACCATGATTTCTCCTGGTTTGTAGGGGCCGCGGTCGAGAGAGAAAAGAATGTCACGGCCTACCATCATGTTGGCAAGGTCCTGGACACGCTTGATTGACTTGGTGGGGCAGGTAGAGACACATTTGCCTCTTCTGAGGACTTGCACCGTATGGCTGAATTCCATGACCTCATCCATTTTATGGGTAATAAAAATGGCACTTTTCCCTTCAGCAAGCATTTTTTTGAGGATTTCATTCAAATCACGCGATTCTCCGGGGGTGAGAACAGCAGTAGGTTCATCCAGAATGAGAATGTCTGCACCGCGGTACAGTAGCTTCAGTATCTCTACACGCTGCTGTTCACCGACCGAAAGGTCCTGGATGATTTTATCGGGATAGACCTGCAAACCATAGCGTTTGCTCAATTCCGTAATTTTCGCTTTTATGTCCGTCATGGGAGGAACGAAGGGGAGGTCTTTCATTCCTAAAATGATATTTTCGGCAACACTCATATTGCCTACCAGCATGAATTCTTGATGGATCATGCCGATGCCCAAAGTCATGGAGTCTTGAGGGGAATTGATGTCGGCAAGTTGACCCTTGACATAGATTTCTCCACTGTCCGGCCGATAGAGCCCGACCAGCATGTTCATCAATGTGCTCTTGCCGGCACCGTTCTCACCAAGCAAGGCGAGAACTTCGCCTTTATGCAGGGTCAGACTTACTTGGTCGTTCGCAAGAACTCCAGGGAAGTGTTTTGTAATATTGACCATACGCACGACGGGCGTTTCGTCGGTGTTGAATTCTCTCATGTTCTGTCCGTTTACAATGCCCGAAAAAGGGCGGTATTGGGTTAATCAAGAAGAGGCGGGCGTTTGCCCGCCCCTCTTGATTGAGGATCAATGATTAGTTGACTCTTCCGATGACGCCTTCTACAAACCAATCCATGGTAAGCATGGCTTCATCACTCATTTTCTCTCCAGCCTTCTGGCGGACAGCACCGGTGTTGTCCTTCAGAGCGCCCCAGAATACATCCCACTTGCCGTCGTGAATTTCAGTCTGCTTGGCTTCAACCTGCTTGACGAAATCGGCGGGTACGAGCGGGGAAATCGGGGAAAGGTGAATCATGTCAGCCTCAAGGCCACCCCAGTAACTCTGAGTCTTCCAAGTTCCATCCAATGCACTCTGGACAGCCGGGATCATGTAATTGCCCCAGTTCCACATCGGGGAAACGAGAATGCGGTCGTCACCGATCATGCCGCGGAAGTCAGCGTTGTAACCGATGGCATACTTGCCTCTCTCGATTGCAGCCTTTGCGGGCTCGGTGGTGTCCTGGTGCTGAGCGATGACATCGCAACCCTGGTCGAGCAGAGCAATTGCACCCTGTCTCTCCAGTGATGGATCGAACCAAGTGTTGGTCCAAACAACTGTGACACTTGCTTTCGGATTGATGGTGCGGGCGCCGAGAGCGAAAGCGTTGATACCGCGAACAACTTCAGGAGTGTTGTAGGCGCCGACATAGCCGAGCTTGCCGGAGGGGGACATCTTGGCAGCAATCATTCCGGAGAGATAACGCATCTGATACATTCTGCCGAAATAGTTGGACATGTTGTCATTTGAGAGATAGCCGGAGCAATGCTCGAAGTACACATTGGGATATCTCTTGGCGACGTTGAGCATGTACTGCTGGTAGTTGTAGGAGTTGGCGAAGATGATTTTGCAGCCTTCGTCGATGAGGTTCTCCATAACCCGTTCGCTACTCTCGTTCTCAGGAATTCCCTCCATGCGGATAACCTGTACCTTGTCCCCGAAATGCTTTTCCATGGCAATGGTGCCCTGGTCGTGCATGTAGGAATAGCCCATGTCTCCAGGAGGACTGATGTAGATGACGCCCACTTTCAGTGGTGCATCTGCCGAACCGGCAGCTTCTTTTGTTCCTTGCGCAAATGCGAAGGAAGAAACCAACAGCACGATCAACAGAAGAACAATACCTTTTTTCATGATTCTCTCCTTAAAAAAGATTGCGTGATGGCGTTGATAGTACTAGAAGAACCTCAACTGTTTCAAATTATACGGGACGTTTTTCTTGCTGTCAAAGCATTCTTTAGAAACATGTAAAGCGGTAAAACTCAGAGTTTGCTGAAAAAAAAGTGGGAAATTGAAAAAGTGTTTAATAAATGTACTATTTCCCTCAAAATGCAACAAAGTGAAAATAAAATGTGTGAAATACCGAAGCAGAAAGAAAAATATGTTGCAAGCGAGCATAATTGTTGCATTATCATACCAATTGGGCTGCAATAGGTAGTGTATCCTAGTACATATGCTGCATATGTCGCAACAAAACCTCTGCATTGTAATAATTTTCCTTAAGAGTGGTTTTCTTGTATATAAAGAGCATTGATGCTTGTTTCACCTAATGACAAATGTTAGGATGATACGCATCGCAATGCACCTTTTACGCATATACTTCAGAAGTGAAGGATTTCATCGCATGAAGAAAAGTAGAATTCAGTTTTCGATTCTTTTGCTGTTGCTTATCGTTTGTATTTCCAGCCTACAGGCGCAAGATGCAGGGTTGGTAATACGTTCGTCCCTTTTTGGCCCAATCCCAAAAGAGACAGACGAGCAAGAAACCCTCCAAATTCAGAGTTATGCCCAACAGCTCGGGCTGATCGATGAGCAATTGCAGCTGGATGCAAACCAGCGGGTCCTCAGTGCCATCAGCAGCCCTTCCTATCCAGTAACTCCTGGAGACACGTTTCGTCTTGTCTATCTTGATGGAATGAAAACAGTCACCTTGGATCTGCAAGCCGATGATCAGGGCTCTGTGGCGATTCCCGGTTTGGGCACTATTGAAGGCCGGGGCCTTACATTCCAAGAACTCAGACAACAGATATTATCGATGGTACAGACTTATCACAGCTTCTCCAATCCACAGGTGGTGTTCATTGGAACCGGCTCCTTTACTGTTTCTGTAGTTGGAGAGGTGGTGGGAACAAGAATTGTCCCGGCTTGGGGCCTTTCAAGACTTTCAGAAGTTGTAAAAAGTGCGAGTCCCTATGCTTCCAGCCGTGAGGTTGAGATTACCTCCGTCGATGGGAGCACCAAAACGTACGATTTGTACAAAGCCCTGAGAAAGGGTGAACTGGCGCAAGACCCCCTGCTCAAGAGCGGTGATGTCGTTCGTCTGAAACGGGCCCAAAAGCTTGTGAGCCTTGGTGGAAATGTGTACCAAAGCGGGACCTATCAGTTGCTTTCGCAAGACACCCTATCTTCTCTTATATCCTCGTATGGGGGAGGCGTGCTTAGCGGTTCCGATGTCCAGAACATCAGACTGCAACGGTATAACAATGAAACAGGTATTTGGGACGTGGTGTACGTAGATTTGGTTAAGAATCCGTCCTTTCTCCTACAACACCAAGACCAAGTAATCGTCGATACAATTACCCCAAGCATGCACAGTGTCACCATCGAGGGAGCGGTAGCAACCAGCGAAGCTTTTGATACCCTCAGCTCCACAGCCTTGGTTGGATACACTTCCGGAAGGATTTTCTACCAGTTCTATCCGGGGGAGACGCTGAAGCAGATGCTGTCCTCCATCTCGCCCCGTTTGATGACCGTCAGCGACCTTGACGGGGCCTATCTCCTCAGAAATGGAGAAAAAATTCCTGTAAAGGCCCAACAGGTGCTGTATGGTACGAATGACCAAGGTTCGATGCGCCTTGAAAGCGGTGATACCTTCTTAATTCCCTTCAACCAGCGGTTTGTGACGGTAAGCGGAGCCGTTGTGCGATCAGGAATTTTCGCCTACGTTCCTGACAAGGGAATCAATTACTATATTGCACTTGCCGGTGGCTTGAGCGATGATGCGACCTATCCGACCTCAATCAGTGTCTATGGTCCGGATGGCAAGAAACAGGATGGCACTGACCCCATCCAACCTGAATCGACAATAACCGTTGCAAAGAATTCTTTTGTCCGTGACATTGCTCCGACGGTGGCGATTATTGGCTTGGTCAGTTCCCTGCTTGGCATTGTTGCCACAGTCGTAAATATCATTCTTGATGCCAAGACCCTGTAGGAGGAGCATAGATGAGTCAACAAGAAGAGTTGCAGAATACTCTTTCACCGTATGATAGTGGAGAAGAAGGCATCTCAATAGCTGAGCTTCTGCATATTTTCCGCAAACGGTTCCGCTGGTTTGTCATTGGCTTGATTGTAGTTATGGGTCTTGCTGTGGGATATTTGCAGATAGCTGTTCCCCAATATGAGAGTCAGGTTTCTGTTTTGGTTGAGCCGATCCAACGTTCCTCCTCGTTTGAATCCCTGTTGGATGTTTCTACATCCACTACGAAAATTGCTACGGAAGTAGAGCTGATCACCAGCCGCAAGAATATTGAATATGCACTAAGTACCTTGGATTTGGCTTCCTATCACAACGCTGACGGTGTTGACTATCGAAGTAAGGAAGCTCTGGGAAATGTCAAGGAACGCATCGTCGTGTCGACTGTGAAGGACACGAACATCGTCCGCATTGCGGTAACCGATGCCAGCCCTGCCTTTGCCCGTGATTTTTCCAATGCCTTGGCAGCAAGTTATGACTCACTACTCACCGGCATTGCGAAGAACTCCAAGACCGCCCAGCGTGAATTCATTGAATCGCAGATTCCCATCAACGACGCCGAACTTTCCAATGCAAGCGATTCCCTCGGTGATTTCAGGGAGAACAGTGATATCATCCAGCTTACCGACAAAAGTTCATTGTTGGTAGAACAGATTTCTTATTACACGCTTCGATTGGAACCACTGAAGCTACAATTAAAGGAATCGCAAGTCTTCATTGAATCGTATACCAATTCACTGAAAGCAGCTGGAATCGCTGGTGTGTTAGCTTTGGACCAGATCAAGAACGACAGCGTCGTGATGGCTAAGCTTGCCGACCTGGGTGCTTGGAAAACTGAGCTTACCATGTATGAATCACTATCCAATCCAGCAGGGAACACCGCAACGGTGGCTCCCTCCACGGTATTGGACTCCTCATCGCGCACGTATGTTATCAGCAGTGCAATCAGTCAGGTTACCAAGGAATTGCTCAACCGTATTTCCACGCTGACCCGTTCCTACGGGAATGAAGCCTACACCCAGGCCATCGTACAAGCCTTGACTACCGAGGTGGGAATTCAAGTGCTGGAGATGCGGGGTGAGGTTTTCGTAGAAGAGCTTTCACAGCTTCCCGTGCTTGAACGCAAGCTCAGCGAGTTGCAGCGCGATGTCCAGATTTATGAAGCAATCGGTTTGAAACTCAGAGAGATGCTTGAAGAGGTGAAATTGACTGAGGCAGCAGTCACCGGCAACGTGACAGTCGTCGACGCCGCCAATCTACCCCTCAATCCGGTCAGTCCCAATAAATTACTGATTCTTGCTGTAGCCATGTTGCTTGGTGCTGCCATAGGACTCTTGCTTACGTTGGGCGTTGAGACTCTCGATGTCTCCATCCAGAGTGAACAGCAGATTCAGAAAATCGTAGGAAAGGAAATTCCCATTCTTGGTTGGATTCCCATGATGAAGGTCTCCGAGAACGATAAGTATCCAACCCTTTCTGTGTACAACGATCCGCTTTCCTTTGAATCAGAACGATTCAAGCTGGTAGCCAACATGTTGTACAACAAAACAGATAAGAAAGTCTTTTCCATCACTTCCTGCGCTATGGCTGAAGGAAAAAGTACCATCATCGGCAATATGGCTCTAGCTCTTGCCCAGATGGGAAGCAAGGTTCTGGTCATCGATGGTGATCTGCGCCTTCCGAGTATGGAGCGGTATTTCCGTCTCAAGCATCGGGAAGTGGGTTTGGTAGACTTTGTCACCAAAAAGGCAAGGCTCGAGGATTGCTTGATCCAACCTTTCGAAAATACTCCTACCTTGCATTTGCTGCCCCCAGGCAATGCTCCGCTGGTACCTGCTGCAATCTTCTCCAATCCCCGTTACATTCAGGGTATTGCATACTTGGAGAACCTTTACGATTTCATCATCATCGATGCGCCTCCACTTGAGTCTGCAAGTGAGCTGCTTTCGATCAGCAAGCATGTAGACGGCCTGATCATTACCGTACGTGCCGGTATAACCAGCAAGGGTTCCTTGTTTGATTTGGTTTCCAACCTGAAAACGGCCAACGCTCCGCTTATTGGGTTTGTGTTTAACGGAGTGCTTCCCGGTTCTTCTTCCAGCTATCGCTACGGCTATGGCAAGGGATATGGTTATGGCTACGGTCATTACGCCTATCGCTACGGATATGCCCAAGGGCAGGGGAATGCGAGAAAAAACAGCAAAGGCCATATGCGAAGGCGCTCCACCTCGTGGTATCGCAGGCGCTATAAGCTTGACCTTAAAAACCGTGGTAAAATCACCACCGAGCAGTTTGACCCGGTTCTCGCCTTTGGAGAGCATGCAGAATTCAGGACATTGGAGGCATGGGCTCAAGCTCATGCTAGTACGCATAGTTCAGCTTTTTTCGAAGCGAAAGCCAGCCCTTCTGTTGCATCGCAAAGTGCTCCCGTTGTACAGGTGGAGGAGAAATCGGCTACACCAGCAGTACCGGTAGCACCGAAACAATCTGAAAAGCCTGCCAAGAAGGCAAACGTTCCGTTTGACAGCCTCAGCGTGATCGAGATGGATGAACTGGCGATAGGCAAAAAACAAGAGGACTGACTCTAGACAGAACTGCTTCTCTCTGCTAAGGTCTGAGAAGAAAATTGGAGGGAACCTATGGGTAGGAAACGATACAGATGTGTATATCAGTCCACCAGCGGGTATTTCCCATATTGCATTGCATTGAAAAGTCGGTCGTAGGGCCGGCTTTTTTTTTGAAGGAGCGAAGATGGAACAGCAGAATGTATTTGCCTCACGGTCGTTGTGCGTCATCGAGGACTTCTCCATTGAGGAGAGATTGTACCTCTTTGAACAAGTAAAGATTCTCAAGAGGGCGATGGAAAACCAAGATGCAGCCACCCTTGAACAATATCGGATCGATGACAAGGATTTCGGTATCTATGAGGTATTCCTTGAGGACAGCACCAGAACCAAGGAATCGTTCCGCAATGCCGCCAATTTTCATCATGCCAAGGTGTCAGAGCTGAATAGCGACTCGTCCTCCTTCAATAAAGGGGAGAGTTATGCCGATACCTTTTATACACTCAGCGGTTATGCCAATACCATCTTCATCGTGCGCAGCAAGCTTGAAGGTGTGTGTCGCTGGCTCGAGGACACTTGTGCCAACTATGCGAAGCGTAACAAGCTCTATCGCAAGCCGGCCTTCATCAATGCCGGGGATGGAAAGCACGAGCATCCAACCCAGGAACTGTTGGATGAGTTTACCTTCCTTGAAGACAACAACTGGAGTTGTGATTCTGTGCATCTTGCCTTGGTAGGAGATCTCTTCCATGGCCGCACCGTGCACTCCAAGGCGGATGGATTGAAAATCTTCAAGCACGTCAAAGTAGATTTGATTGCTCCTGTTGAATTGGCCATGCCTGAGGCGTATGTGCAAAGAATGCAGGAGAATGGATATGAAGTACGGTTGTTCGAATCCATCGAGCAATACCTGCAGCAAAGCGATGTGGCGGATAAATGGTATTTCACCAGACCCCAGCTGGAACGCATGGGTGACCGGATTCTGCAGCGTCAGGCTGAATTGAGACGCTCCATCACATTCCGTAAGGAGTTTATGGATACCCTTAAAGCAGGAACCAAATTCTATCATCCGCTCCCACGGCACAAGGTAACCCCGACCATTCCTACCTTCCTCGATGAAACACCTTTCAACGGATGGGAGCGGCAGTCGATCAACGGCATGTATGTGCGCATAGTCCTGCTTGCCTTACTTGCAGGAAGGATCGGCTCTGAATTCCAGCCTGCAAAGCTTGCAATGAAGCCGGAAGAGGAAGATTACATTCAGGAAGTGGACCTGAGTTGCCAGCAACTCAGGGAGAAGGTGATCAGTGAAGGGGTGCAGCCGATTCACGACGGCTTGGTTATCGACCACATATGCAAAGGCGATTGCCCCAGCGAGATTCGTGACCATATGCGCCTTATCAGCAGCGTTTTGGGTCTGGATGAAGCCAAAGGCGGGGAATGGGTCAGTACCGGTCATAAGGACGGCACGCTTTACAAGGGCATTATCTTCAGGCCTGGATTGTATGAACTGAGCCGAAAGCATCTCAAACGCCTGAGTGCCGTAGCTCCGGGGTGTACGCTCAATCTTATCAAGGGAGGCAAGGTGGTAAACAAATATCGGTTGCACCTACCGCCACGAATCTATAACTTTGAGGACCTCGGGTGTACCAACGAAGCATGCATTTCCCATCCCGATCAAAGTGAAGGGGTTCCCGCACGTTTCTATCGGACCAACGACAATCGTTTTGCTTGCGCCTACTGCGGGAAAAAGCATACCTTCAAGGAAATCTGGAAGAGCAGGAAAAAATAAGGTAGACTGGAGAAACCATGAAAAGCACTACTGAAATAACGAATCATTATGGGCCTCTCTTGGCACATGTGGCGCTGGATCTTGGAGCAATCAAGCTACAGGTACAGCAACCCTTCACCTGGGCAAGCGGGTACCGCATGCCCATCTACAACGACAACCGCAGATTGCTTGCATCACCGAAAGCCCGATCCTTGGTTTGTGATGCCTTTGCCGCCATGCTGGAAAGCCTGCAATTCGAACCGGACAATATTGCGGGAACGGCTACCGCCGGCATTCCCCATGCAACCACATTGGCCGACCGGCTTGCAAAACCGCTGAGCTATGTGCGCAGCTCGGGTAAGGACCATGGACTGGGGCAACAAATCGAGGGCTTGGGGCAGAGTGGATCCTATGAAGGGGCAAAGGTGCTTCTCATAGAGGATCTTATCTCCACAGGAGGCTCTTCGATCAAGGCAGTCGAGGCCATTGTCAAGGCAGGGGGAGTCTGTCCCTATACCTTGGCCATCTTCACCTATGGCTTCGATGCCGCAGTCAAGGCTTTTGAAGCGCTGGATCAGAAATGCACGTTCTACACAATTCTCGACTACGATGTCATGGTGGAAAGCGCATTGAAAAAAGGCTATGTGAATGAAGAAGAAGCAGGCTATCTGTCCCAGTGGAGAGAGGACCCCTTTACATGGGGAGAGAAACACGGATTTCCTATGGTTGCCAAATAAGGAGTCAACATGCAGTATGGAGCATTACTAGAGGCGAGCGCGAAGCAGGTAGGGAATATCGCCTGTATGGGTTTGGATCCTCAAAGAGAGTCTCTGCCGTTTGACAGCGGAGATTTGCGTACCGATTTGAATGCATTTTTCCAACAACTGTTCCGAAGAATGGCTCTTTCCGGACTTATCCCCGCTGCGTTCAAACCCAACATCGGGTATTATCAGAGCTTGGACAGACCCCGGGAAGAAGACTTTTCAGGAAGCATGGCCCTCTGTGATGTCCTGGATCTGGTGGAGAATTTCTTTCCCGGAATTCCGGTGATTCTTGACAGCAAGCGTGGTGATATCGCCCGAAGCAGTCTCAACTATGCCAACGAAGCCTTTGAGGCTTGGAATGCGGATGCGGTTACGGTGGCACCCTACATGGGTAGCGATTCGATCAAGCCCTTCACTGACTTCGAGGGCAAGGGAATCTACATCCTCAATCGAACCAGCAATCCGGGTGGAAGGGATCTGCAGAATCTGTTGCTCTCCGATCAAAGGCCTCTCTATCTTGAGGTTGCAGCGCAAATTGCCTCCTATAACCAGAAACGATCACAAGTAGGGGCGGTCGTGGGTGCGACCAATCTTGAGGAATTGAGCGCTATCGCCTCGTTCTATCAGGCCGAGTTGGTCCCCATGCTCATCCCCGGTGTCGGTAGTCAGGGAGGTTCTGCCCCCCAGGTCATGGATATTCTCAGAAATGTCGGGTATCCCATCGCCTTGGCGAGAATCAACAGCTCAAGTGCGCTTACCCATCCATGGAAGAAGGCTCCGGTACCCGAGGATTGGCTTGAGATGTGTGAGGATAACCTGCGTCAACTGATCAAGGAGACAGCTCTATGAAGGATGTTCTGAGGACGCTTGGCCGTCGGCATCTGGATTGTTCCAAGGAGGTATTGCTGACAACTGTCAGCGGTGTCGCATCCACAAAACCAAAGCTCATCACCTATTTTGATACCAAAGTGCCGAGCATCGGCATTATCACAACCAAAAGTTTCCAGGTTGAAGTGAATCCTGGAAACCGGGAACCAGTCATTTGCGAAACCCAGACGGGAAACTTCGGTAATTCAGTAGGCCTGCGTAATCCCGGGCTGCAGCAGGCACTGTATGAACTGAGAATGCTGAGAAGCGAGCATACGTTCAATGCCTTGCTGAATGTCTCCCTTTCAGCCAACAGCATCGAGGATTTCATCACGTTGGTGAAAGCCTTCGATGAAGTTGCCGACTTGGTCGAGTTGAACTTCTCCTGCCCCCACGCCTCCGTAGGATACGGAGCCTCCATCGGTTGCGACCAAGCAATCGCTGCCGAATATGTTCGGGCCATCAAGGAAGCAACCTCCTGCTGCAAAGCCCCCCTGTTTGTAAAGCTGACTCCCAATGTAGAGGATATCGGCTCTATCGCCAAAGCGGTGATGGACAGTGGTGCCGATGGGCTGGTCGCCATCAACACCGTTGGGCCCATTGTCCATCTGGACCCGGTTAGTGGAATGCCCATTCTTCAGAACAAGCTCGGCGGCAAGGGTGGATGCAGCGGCAAGCAAATTTTTTCTGCCGCCCTGCATGCTGTTACGGCCATTCGCCATGCTTGCGGGGATGCTATTCCCCTCATTGCAATGGGCGGGGTGAGCACCGGAGATGAGGTTGCCCTTTTGGTCCAGGCGGGAGCTGATGCAGTAGGCATCGGGTCGGCTTTGGGCACAGTGGACCAACAGGACTGGCCTTCCTACCTGTATGCGGTCAAGACTGAAGCAGAAGCTTTATTGCGAAATGTTGAAACAAGTAGGGTTCGACACTCAACTTCCTTCATCAAGCACGAACGGCAAATGGCTTATGAAAAACATGTAGTAACCGCTTTTGAGCGGTATGGAAAGGATACCGTCATTATTACCCTGGACGGCAGTCTTGACTGCAAAGCCGGTCAGTTTGCCTTTCTTTGGCTTCCGACGATCGGGGAGAAGCCCTTTTCAGTTGCCCACAACAAGCCCTTGACGTTCATCATCAAGAAGCGGGGTCCTTTCTCTGAAGCTCTGTGCAATTTGTCGGTAGGCTCGACGCTCTATGTGCGGGGACTCTACGGTGCCCAACTACAAAATACACCAACCAAACGTGCCCTTTTACTAGCAGGAGGCACCGGGGTTGCGGTACTTCCTTCCCTGGCCAAGCAACTGAAGGAACAGGGAACGGAAATGACTATTCTCATAGGGACGAGCGAGGCGGTTGCAAGTAAGGCCCTCTTGGAGGATGAGCTTGGTTTGTATGGATCATTTACCTGTGTCTCTGATGATGGAAGGCCGGGTAGGGTGCTCGATTTGTTGGATACCATCGAATTGGGGAACGAAACGGCATGTTACTTGGTTGGTCCTGAGATTTTCATGGCGATAGCCAGCCGCAAGCTGCTTGGCCGAAACATCGAAGAAACGAACCTCTACCTCTCGATGGAGCGGATGACGCTCTGCGGTATCGGTATGTGCGGCGAGTGTGCATGCGGCGATCGACTTACGTGTCGCTGGGGTACGTTCATGCGCTATGATTTCCTTAGGCAGGAAGCAAGCGAGTTGTTGGCCTATGATTGACCCACACGTACACCTCAGGGACTGGGATCAGGCAGAGAAAGAAACCTTGGGACATGGGATGGAGGTTGCCTTTCGGTGCAAAATAGATGAGCTGTTCGATATGCCGAATACCAATCCACCCCTTACAACCGAGGCGGCGATCCGTAAGCGCCTAAAAGATGCCGCCCATGCCAGCCAGGATGTCCGCTACCACCTTTGGGCCGGAGTGACCTCCGACTTGAAGCAGGTAGAAGAAGTTGCCTCTCTTGCAAAAACGCTGTTTCCCTCAGTAATCGGTTTGAAACTTTTTGCCGGGCATTCGACCGGGAATATGGGCCTTGTTGATGAGGCGATGCAGCGTACGGTGTACCAAACCCTGGCAAAGGTAGGGTACGAGGGAATGGTCGCCGTTCACTGCGAAAAGGAGTCGTTGCTCAAATCTGATTTGGAAGATGCTCATGATTTCTCCAGCCACAGCCTTGCCAGACCTGTTGAGGCCGAGGTTGCCTCGGTATTCGACCAGATTCAATTCTCTGAAGAGGCAGGCTTCAAAGGCCATTTGCATATCTGCCATCTCAGCAGCATTGAGGCTCTCCGTGGTATCGAGGAGGCAAAGCGCAATCATCGACGAATCAGCTGTGCAGTGACCCCTCATCACGCTCTTCTCACAACAGAGGATGCAAAAGATCGTTCACTGTATGCAAAAATGAATCCTCCGCTACGCAGTGAAACGCAGAGGAGTTCCCTTTTTGCCGCCTTGCTTCAGGGGAGGGTGGACTGGATTGAAACTGATCATGCACCCCATACCCTGGTAGACAAGGAAGCGGGAGCCTGCGGCATTCCCGGCTTCAGCGGTTTGCTTCTGTTGGTGAAACAGCTCATCGAGCACGGAGCTTCACCTGCTTTGCTGACACAGCTGCTGGGAGGGAGGATCCTTCAGGTTGCCCGTCTGGAAGAACGGGAAATTTCCATCCCCTCCTACGACCAGCTTTCAGATCTGTCTCTTGCAGCTTCCCTCGCCTATCCATACGACAGCTTTAGCAAGTTACGATTGCGTTAGCGCATTCGCTCCTGTATACTACTGCAGTCGGGAGGGCGACTTGATAGATCTTCGTAAACACTCGAGCAGACACCTGGAAACTAAACTCATATTGCCGATTCCTGAGACAAAACGGTATGACCGCGAAATTCACTACTATCTGTTTTCCCCACCACAGTTGTATGTGAACAAGAATACGTATTCAGAAGAACGGCTGCTCCACAAGTTTCAAAGCCATGGAAGGTACTCTTCTCCGGAAATAACGCTGGAAGAGCTGCTGGATATGCGCAACAACCTCAGTCCTCTGACCATCCTCAAGCGATACACCGATGATCTGGTTAAGGATGTGACCAGTGTGCCCGAACGCAACGTAATCCATGAACTGCAAACCATTGTAAACTCCGTGCGGCATGAGAACAAAGCGTGCCTTCAGGATTGCAAGGACATGGTGAAGCTGGGCATGGTCAACGACCTTGAGATGACCTTGAATGCCTGGCATGCCAATACAAACCAGCTTTGTGTGACCATCCGCGACCTTGTGGAAGCCATTCAGGCAAAATTCAGTCCCGACAATCGTTTGTTGCTTGCCTTTCTTTGGGCCGATGAAGCGAACAGCCTGCTCTGTGAGAAACATGCGATCGACCTGTATATGGCTTGTAGTTCCTTGCAGCCGCAAATTCCGAAAATCCTTTCGGAGTTGCTGAGCTTTTCTCGTGAGGAAATGGAATATCGCAGTGAACATGATTACCCAAGCGGAAGCAATAATTCCGAAACTGTGCAGTACCGCAAGGCAATACTGAAGAAGTGGACCCAATCCTCACTCTATCTGGTTCCTGAAGTCTCCCGATGGCCCAAGCGTGTTTCAGAAATCCTAGCCGGTACGGCCGCTGGTGTTGCTATGGCATTCGCTACATTGACGACCATTTTTGCCGAGACAACGTTCATACGCAACAGCTTCCAGTGGGCGTTCATAGTAATTATTGGATATGTCTTCAAGGATAGAATCAAGGAATGGCTGCGTCTTTTCTTCAAGGCTGTCCTTCCTAGGATGATGGCTGACGAGATATCCTCGTTTCTCTCACCCAAAACGAACAAAAAAATCTGTTCGAGCCGTATTCGTCTCACCTTTGAGGATGTTGAAAATCTCCCTCCTGTTGTGAAGGAAATCCGAAAGGATAAAAACAACCCCTTCAGGGACATGCTCCCCAAAGAGGATGTGATTCATTATATCCGCGATCTATCCATGCATCCTTTGACCAAGCATGCTTTGGAGCGGGATAGCTTTCCAAGGGAGAACAATTTCACCCTTGTTACCCGCATACGCCTCGATGACTTCCTCAAGGAAATGGACGACCCCAACGATGTAGTTTTCAGGATGGATCCCAACGCGGATGAACTGGACCAGCTCAGTAGCGAACGGGTCTATCATATGCACTTGGTCATCCGCGAGTATTCCAAGAAAGAAGATCTGGACAACTATAGTCACTACACGGTGGTGCTCAATAAAAGCGGCATCGTCCGCATTGAGCAGATGCCGCTGGCCTAAAGACCTATTTTGGTGCTGGCTTTTTCCATTGCCTCAATGGTGAGATCGATGATGTGCTGTAGTGGGATGTCGAGCATTTGAGCTCCTTGGGTGATCAAGTCGCGGTTTACTCCCGCGGCGAATCCCTTGGAAGCCCACTTCTTCTTGACAGATTTTACACCCATGCCCTGCATGTGTTCCGGTCTCATGAGGGCTGTCGCATATATCAGGCCGGTCAGCTCATCGATGGTATACAGTACTTTTTCCATGAAGAGTTTTGGCTCAATATCGCTGCACAGGCCCCATCCGTGGCTGCAAACTGCACGCACGAATGCGTCGTCAACATCGATTTCCTTCAAGAGCTCGGGAGCTTTTTTGCAGTGCTCAGCGGGAAACATCCCCCAATCGATGTCGTGCAGTAAGCCTACCAAGCCCCAGTAGTGTGGGTCGTGACCATACTCGACGGCAAAGCGCATCATTGTCTCCTCAACGCAGAATGCATGATATATCAATGCCTCATTGGGATTATACTTACGCAGCAGAACCTCGGCTTCTTCTCTCGTGACCATAGCGTTCCTCCTTGAACCGAGTATAGGCTGTTTGTTTGATTTGGAAAAGGTTGATTTTTCTTTCATGCCCCCTTTATTCTTCTTCTCTGTCTGTGTTAGACTGAGATCGGTGCTTGCCAGCTAGGCAGGCCATCTCATGTAAGGAGGAGCCAGATGTCTACGTTAGACGATGGTGGCAGTATAACACCCCTGCCTAGAAACCCGCTTATGGCGTCCTCCTGGTATTGCATGTAGACCTACCAGGTCCATCCCCTGTGGAATCGGGAGAACGCCCCAATCATCCACGGAGGAATTATGATCACAATCAGAAAAAATCTGATGAGCCAAAATCCAGGAGAAATCATCCAGGAGGCTCCATACACTTGGGTTGATGCACGAGACATCAACCGCGATGACATCTCCCAGCTCGAGGAGCAGTATTCGATTTCCAGTGAATTGCTAGCAGATATCATGGACCAGGACGAACAGGCGCGCATAGAGAAAGAGGATGATTACATCGCCCTCATCGTGCGTCTGCCCGCCATGGCCGATGATTGCAAGGGAATCAACCAGTATGCTGTTCCGTTGGGCATTGTTCTGGTCCGCGATACCGTCATCACCATCTGCCAAAGTGACAGTATTGTGCTTGAGGACTTTGCCAAGAACCGATATCGCCAGTATCCCGTGCAGACGATGGAAGGCTTTGTGATCAGCATTCTCGGCCGTGCTGTGATGGTCTACATCCGCCTGCTCAAATACATCAACCGTCAGAAGAGCCAGGTTGAAGAACAGCTTCAGAAAAGTATCATGAACTATGAGCTTATTCAGCTGCTGCAGATCCAAAAGTCCTTGGTGTACTTCTCCACCAGCTTGACTACGAATGAGGCACTTCTTGAACGACTGCTTCGAACTCCCTATTTCAAATTGGCAGGGGAGGAGGAGCGTGACTTTTTGGACGATGTCATTACCGACAACAAGCAGGCCATCGAGATGGCGAATATCTATTCCTCAATTCTTACGGGAACCATGGATGCTTTTGCCTCGGTCATCAGCAATAATATGAATGTCATCATGAAGCGGCTGACCATTATCTCCATCAGCTTGATGTTCCCCACCTTTGTTACGGGTTTCTATGGGATGAACGTCAATCTACCCTTCATGAACAATCCCTTTGCTTGGATAGGCATCCTGACCTTCTGCGGAGTAAGTGCTCTGATCGGTGGTTGGACTCTCTCGGACCGCCGCAACGCAAGGTTGGTGCAACGGTCTTTGCTCGGAGCTCGGGTGACAGAAAAAGAGAATCGGAGAAAAAAGCGCAAGAAACGGTCCTTACCCGATTGATTCACTCAATTTTGTAATGCTACCATCACAAAGTTCTCAGGAGAGTACTTTTATCATGGACAGCATCGCACAACTCTGTTCCGCGTTTGGCGGAACCTACGCCGGTCAATCGATGACCGACTTGTTTTCCCTATATACAGATATCGAACAAAAGAGTAATGCCTTTTGTAGTGAGTATGCCATAGCCTGCGGCCCGGGGTGTGGAACCTGCTGTGAGCATTTCATGCCTGACATCACTGCAAGCGAGGCACGTTTGGTTGCAGCCTATCTGCTCTTTATCAAGAAGGATGCCTCACTGATTGAAAGCGTGCGCCAGAATATGGGCAATCAACAGGGTCCCTGCCCCTTGTACCGCTTCGATTCCCCGTTTCATTGCTCAGTGTATGCCGCACGGCCTTTGATCTGCCGCTTGTTCGGAGCTTGTGCCAATCAGGACAAAAATGGTGCTGCAGTATTTCGGAGATGCAAATACAACGCGGAAAAAACCATGCCAGAACATATTGCCTTTACAGCCGATGTTCCCGTCATGCAGGACTACTCCTATGCATTGCGTTCACTTGATGACCAAGAAGGGGAAGTCGGATTCCTCCCGGAAAAAGTATCAAGCATGCTCGACCAGCTTCAATTTCTGGCAAGCATGCTTGAATTTGACGATTCCAATCCCGACGATACGCCGAATCCGTTGGCCAGTTAGCGCAGAACCCGCAAAATATACCCGCATAGGTATTCTGATTCAGGGAACGAGAGGCGCACTGGATGGTCTTCGGCTTGGCCGAGGACTTTCAGGACCTGAATCTCAACATTGGCATCCTTTGCACTCCAAGCCAGAATCATCCGCAGCTGTTCTGCACTGATCGATGCACTGCAACTGAAGGTGGCAATAATGCCGCCGTTCTTGATTTTTTGCATGGCAAGACGGTTCAAATCCTTGTACGCCTTTTGTGCCCCTTCAGCTTGCGCCTTGGTCTGCGCCAACTTGGGAGGGTCGAGAATCATCAAGTCGTAGTGGTTGCTTTCAATGACTCGCATCTGTTCAAAGATGTCACAGACTGTAGTGGTTACTTTACTGCGGCTGTCCTGGGGGATGGTTTTCATATCTTGGTTGATATGCACATGCACCAACGCTTGGCGAAGAGAAGGGTCGCTGGAATCAAACAAGTCAACACTCTTTGCTCCGGCTCTCAGTGCATGAAGGCTGAAGGCCCCCGTGTAGGAACACCCATCCAGCACTACCGCATCCTTGGCATAGGCTTCGATGGCCTTGCGATTCTCCCGCTGGTCGCAGTAGAATCCACTCTTTTGCCCCTTGCCCGGAACTACCTCATAGTACAGACCATCCTCTCGGAAGCGGATGGGATCCAGCCGCTTGGAGGGATTGAAATACTGTCCATCCTGATAATAGAGCATGGTTTCACTTAACTTTTCTGCTCCGCAGAACGCACTGTCGGTTGTCAGCAGCATCAATGAAGGCTTAAGCAGACTATCCAAGGTGGAGACAATCACATCGCGATGGTCCCAAGCAACCCTGGCACTGATGATGATCCTCAGTAGCGTGCCATACACATCGACGACCACACCGGGAAGCATGTCGGCTTCAGAAAAAATAATGCGGAAGGTGGTTGTACCCCCTGCCTTATCCTGAAAAAAGGTGCTTCGTCTGCGTACACTATCGGTAATGGCTTGTTTCCACCATGCCATGTCAGGGATTCTTGCTTCGTCCCAACTAAGCAGTCGAAGCGGGATATGGCTTTCCTGGTCGTACCAGCCAAAGGCAATAAAGGAGCCCTCCTGGGTTTCCACCCTGGCAATTCCGGTTTCCAACGCTGTGGTTGGGGTAGAGAGAGCACCACTGAAGACCCAAGGGTGATGGCGAAGGAGTTGCTTTTCCTTACCATCCTTGATTGTAATGATTTGCATGGCTACACAGTAGCCGAAGGCCATGGTTTTGTCAAAACGTTTGTTGACTTGCTCCCTGTGCATACCGGATAATGGCCCTATGCAGAAACCGGTTGTCAAGGCGATCCTTTTCGATTTGGACGGGACGCTGGTTAACACCATCGAGGATATACGCCGCTCATTGGCACATGCACTTGCTGGTGAAAATCTTCCTTCTCCTTCAGCAACCCTCACCAAACAGGTGGTTGGCAGGGGGCTTTCCAATGCGTTGAAAGGGGTTCTCTCCTCGTTTGGCCACCAAGTTGACGAAAATCGGTTCGATCAACTCTACCAAGCCATGCTTCTCTATTATCGTGAACACTATGCAGTGTATAGTCATCCATATGAGGGAATAGAAAGCTTGCTTGTACGCCTTGCAAAGCAGAATATTCCCATAGGCATTTTTTCCAATAAAGAGGATGGGCTGACCAAACGCATTGTTTCCTCTCTCTTTCCCACCTACTCGTTTGTATGGGTTCGGGGATTGCAGGAAGGATTTCCCAGAAAGCCCGACAGGTCGGGAATCGACTATTTTTGCAGGAAAGTAGGTATTCCATCGGAAGACTTGCTGTATGTTGGAGATAGTGAAGTTGATTGGCAAACCGCAAATAATGCACACTGTTCCCATATACTTGTTTCGTGGGGTTTTCGGCCAAAGGATGAACTGCTGGCTCTGGAAGGGTCTGTGGTTGTCGATACGGTAGGTGAATTGGAGGACGCAATCTATGGCATACAACGAGAAGGATTTACGGAATAAGGCCGACTCATATTTGAGAGCCGAGCGGCAGGAAGTGTTTTCCAAAGAAGTCGAAGCTGAACTTTCCCAATCGAACTGGGAGTCCTTGTATGATCGTTTCTATACCAGTCTTGCCTTCGGCACGGCCGGAATGAGAGGTGTCATCGGCGGCGGTACCAACCGCATGAACAGCTTCATGGTTCGCAAGGTCACCCAAGGCCTGAGTGACTATCTGAATCTCGCTTCCAAGAATCCCTCCGTAGTCATTGCCTATGACAGCCGTCGTTACAGCGACCTTTTTGCCAATGAGGCAGCCTTGGTCCTCGCGGCAAATGGAATTTCAGTCTATCTCTATCCCAATTTGCATCCGGTTCCGATGCTCAGTTTTGCTGTCCGTTACTTACAGACAACCGCAGGCATTGTCATCACTGCCAGCCACAACCCCGCCCAGTATAATGGTTACAAGGTGTATTGGCGTGATGGAGGGCAGGTCACACCTCCCCATGACTATAGTATTGCCGAACGTGCGAATGCAGTGAAACCTGAGGACATCAAGGAAATGACTGAGCAGAGTGCCCGTTCGAAGGGTCTTCTGGTTCCCGTTCCTGAAAAGGTGGATGAGGCTTACTACCATGCATCTCTCATGAGCCTTAGGCGCCCTGCCTTGGTGCAGGACAGTCCTGTCACTGTGGTCTACACTCCCTTGCATGGCTCGGGCAACATACCCGTTCAGCATTTGCTGCACAAGGTGGGAATCCGTTGCATAGTTGTGCCAGAGCAACAGGAGCCGGATGGGAATTTCCCCACTGTCCCGCTTCCCAATCCGGAGCATCCGAAAGCCATGCAAATGGCAATAGCTCTTGCCAAGAAAGAGAAAGCAGATATTGTACTGGGAACGGACCCCGATGCAGACCGACTAGGCATTGCCATTCCCCTCGATGCAGAAAAGAAGCAATATCAGCTGCTGACAGGAAATCAGATTGCTACCTTGCTGGTTGATTACCTGATTGAAGCGGACAGCCATAAGAAATTGGCTAAGAAACCCTTGGTGGTCAAGAGTCTGGTTACCACCGACCTGGTAGCCAGGATTGTGGAGAGTCAGGGTGGCCGTTGCAAGGACGTTCTCACCGGATTCAAGTATATTGCTGAGCAGATTGCTGATTTGGAAGGACCAAAAGGGGAGTCGGAATATTTCCTTTTTGGCTGTGAGGAAAGCTATGGGTTCTTGACACTTCCCCAGGTCAGGGACAAGGATGCTATCAGCAGTGCCCTTGCAAGCGTAGAGATGATGAGCTATTGGGCGACGAAGAGTTTGACCTTGCAACAGCGTCTAGAGCAAATTTATACAACGTGGGGATACAGTACCGAGGCAGTCTTCTCCAAAGACTACGAAGGCGCCAGTGGAAAGGAAAAAATGGCAGCCATTATGGCAAATCTGCGCAAGTTGTCCCTCGGCGATGTGCTTGCAGGAGCCAAAATTTCCTCCATCCAGGATTTGTTGGATGGAAAGCAGACAGCCTTCCCTCCCTCCGATGTGCTGATTATCCGATTCGAATGCGGTGACAAATTGGTTGTCCGCCCCAGCGGGACGGAACCCAAAATTAAATACTACCTCTTCTTTACCCTGGAAGGGGGGAAGCGGGAAGAAGATGAGCTTGAGCTTGCCTCCCGCATCCAGCGTTATAAGGCGGCCCTCAGTTGATTACTTGTTATGTACTTGCCCGACATCAGAAAAACAGTCTTTGCCTCTCTCCGTACTTGGATGTTGAGCGTATGGATGATTGGAAGGAAGATGAAGAGGTAGTGCTCAAGAGCAGTGGGATGTTGACTAAAAACCAGAAGGATGAGGTTACGTATGCTTTGTATTCTGCCATAGACTTCAGCGTAGATCGCTGGATACAGAACAAACAATATGTACCCCGCTTGTTGCTTTGCGCCATCCTTTTCACTGCTTCCTATTTTGTGCTCTCTTTGGGCATACGAGATCCTCTTCCCATGGTAGATGAGATTGCCATCAGCGTTGCGTTGACGGTCCTGGGTTGGACAGCACTTGCAAAACGTGACACCCGTTCCTCGGTTGCCCAGCGCCGACGTTATGAGCTGAAAGTCCGGTCATCACAGTTGCAAGAGGTAATCGACCAACAGATCTTTACCTTGGAGGAGTATCTGGATGAGGTTTCCAAAGTCGATGCCTTATCACTGTGCAATTCCTTGTGTCTTGTTTCTTCTGAACAGATGGTGCCGTTCTCCTTTGAAGGGCAGCTGGACGAACTTTCCGAGATTACCAAATTGTTGTTTCTGTATATTCGTATCAATGACAAGGCTTTACTGAAGACTGCTCGGAACCTTGTAAGTCTCAGACGTCAGAAGAGGGTCGATTCCCGTCTTGCGGCAAGGCTTTTCCACCAGCACATGCAACAGAGGATCGATCTGCCGTTGCTCTCCCTCTTGGTTACCTTATCTGAAGCAACAGGATAACTAACCTACCTTTGCAGGCATGCAAGCCTATCATGCCGCTCTCTTGCTCCTGTCCCTCGTAGGTCTCTATATGGCGAGTTTTTCTGTCGCTCTGGTTGCCTATCCCTTGCCTATAGGCTTGCTGGGTGCCTTGATTACCTTCAGCCTGATGCAGACGTGCAAGACAAAGCGAATCAGCATAGTGTTGCTTTCGCTTGTGCTTTATTGCCTGTATGCCGTATTGGGATGGGCGGGTGGGGTTAACCAGCCAAGCTACGGCTATCCAGTGCAGCATATCACCGAGATCGAGGGAACTCTGGTAGAAGACTCCCTGCTTACTCGTTCGAACAAGCAACTCGCCCGTATCGCCCTCAGCTGTTGTACTTCCAAGGAAGGGTATCGTGCTACATGCAAGGGAACAGTGTCAGCCCTGATTGCGGTGGACGAGGTGCTGGCCTCGGGATCCCAATTGAGGATGAAAGGGCATTTGGACCTGCAATCCGGTTTATTCATTGCCGATAGCCTCCAGGTTATGTACCTTTCCATGCTCGCCCGCCTGCGCCTGTATTTTCTGCGTTTGCTCAGTGCACGAATACAGCAGGTAATTGCCGATGAAGCGACGCAAAACCTTGCCACAATGCTCTTGTTGGGCCAGACGGGACAGGCAGGCTTCCTTCTCAAGGATGTAAGTCTCGCCTGCGGGTGTTCCCACCTCCTTGCGCTCTCGGGTATGCACCTTCACTTTTTTCTGTCGTTGAGCAGCCGCATCAGCATAGTTCTTTTTGGACGATTCTGGGGGAAGCGGGTAGGCTCAATTCCTGCAATCCTATATGTCGTACTCGTAGGCCCAAAACCTTCTTTGGTCAGGGCCTTGGGTATGCATCTGTGTTCACTACTTCCCATATCCCGTATTGCAGCCTTTCAATTAACGTTCTTCTTGCAGCTGTTGCTGTTTCCGTACTCGCTCTCCAGCCTTGCCTGCTTATACAGCTGGGCAGCCTACTCAATGCTGCTGCTGGCAGCTTTCTTGCCCAAGTTCCCCCTGCAGAATACCGCTATCATCATCGCAGGTACCGGCCCTGCCTCCCTGCTTATGAATGGCAGCTGCAATCTTGCGGGATTGTTCTTCTCTCCCATCCTTACCCCCGTAATCAACGTTGCCATGGCCTTTAGTTTCCTCAGCCTTGTCTTTGGCTCATTTTTTGGAAAAATCCTTACGCTTGTACAGGATCTGCTGCAACGAGTGCTCTCAACAAACCAGGGGTATGCCATGCAGGTAGGCCTGCTTGGATATGGTGTGTATATCCTTGTGTTGTTGACCTGTCTTGTCTCAATTGGCTATGCTACAAAAGCTGTACAGAAGCGAAGGAGATCACACTATGAGTTGGACATTCGCATACGACTCCCCGATAGCAATCACTGCTCTGCTCAAGGAAGAGGAGCTCTCGATGTCCAAGAAATTTGGTCAGAACTTCCTGATCTCCCGAGCAGTGAGGGAGAAGATAGTAGCACTATTGGATGTCCAACAGGCACAGACGGTCTGGGAAGTGGGACCGGGGATCGGAGCGATCACCAGCCTGCTTCTTGAAAAAGGGACGAAGGTGACTGCTTTTGAAATCGATCATGGGTTTTGTCGTATTCTTTCTGAGCAAGCCTTTGCAGATGAATTGTCATTCCGTCTCATTGCGGGGGATGCCCTGAAAACGCTTCCTCTCACGCTCGGCCAAGAAGGAGCTCCTGATAGGCTGTGCGGCAATTTGCCGTACAATGTAGGGTCGGTGGTAATAGCCAAAGTCTTGGAGAGCGACTATCGTCCCCCTGTTATGGTATTCACCCTGCAAAAAGAAGTAGTCGACCGACTGTGTGCATCACCCGATTCGAAGGATTGGTCATCCTTCTCCATGCTCGCTCAGATGGACTATGAGGTAAAACCAGCCTTCAGCATCAGCAGCGGGTCTTTCTACCCACCTCCGAAAGTGACCAGCAGCACGGTAGTATTCACGCTTCGCCCCCAGAGCTTGGTTCCTTCACAGCTGAGACACCTCTTTCTCTTGGTCATCCGTGACCTGTTCGCCCAACGACGTAAGACGGCCAAGAATAATTTACTCTCAGGTAAGATTGCCGCCCAAGTGGGAAAAGAGGGAGTGGAGGAACTGTTGAGACGGTCGGGTGTTGATGCTTCCAAACGAGCCGAAGCGCTTGTGTGGTCGGACTTTATTGCTCTCAGTGAGTCTCTTTCCAGCTATCAAGCCAAGTAAATCTACGATACTGCACCAAGCAAATGATTCCTCTGAGTGTAAGGTCGCTGGCCATGGCTATCCAGATGCCCAACAGGCCCAAGCTTGTAGTGTGTAGCAACAGATATGCGAGAGGCAAGCGGAGCAACCACATGCCTGCAATGGAAATAAAGAATGGTCTTCTTGTATCCCCGGCTCCCCTGAACACCCCGAACGCGAGCATGGAAAGGCCGAAAGCAGGTTCGGCAAAGGCTTCGATGCGCAATATTGTTGTCCCCAAGGCGATGACTGCAGCATCGGAAGTGAAGAAACCCATCAAATTTGGTGCAAAAATATAGAGCATCAACCCCATGAAACTCATCAGCAGCGTTCCCCATAAGGTACAGAGATTGGCAAACTTCTTTGCCAGCTCCTTATCGTTGCTGCCCAGCGATTGGGCAACCAGGGTAGTCGCTGCGGTTGAGAATCCCGAAGGTGGCAGGTACGTTATGGATTCTGCGGTATTGGCCAGGAAGTGGGCGGCCAAGGCTGTGGTTCCCAGAGTCCCCACCATTTTTGTAAATACTATCTGGCCGAGCGAAAGGGTGG
Organism: Sphaerochaeta globosa str. Buddy; assembly: GCF_000190435.1. NCBI lineage: Bacteria > Pseudomonadati > Spirochaetota > Spirochaetia > Spirochaetales > Sphaerochaetaceae > Sphaerochaeta > Sphaerochaeta globosa. Next base: position 2,163,255 of record NC_015152.1, on the reverse strand, counting down.
AGCGTTCCAATGCCACCGGAATACCTAGTCTGATGGCACTTCTTTGGATGGATTTTTCATAAGAGAAGCGCTCAAACAGACGGATTCGTATGGGATTGTCTGTGCCGATGAGAATGATCAGCAGCAGAATGCTGGTGATGGTGCAGGATAGGGAAGTAGCCATGGCAGCTCCCTTGACGCCCAAGCCCAAGCCTTTCACTTGGAGGGACCCCAGTGAAATGGTCTCAAAAATAAAGAAAAAGTTGAATACGATATTCAGGATATTGTTCAAGCCGTTCAGGTAGAGTGCTTTCTTGGAATCTCCACTGCACCTGAGCAGGGTGCTGATGAGAATCATCACCAGGTTGGGAAAGTATCCCAAGGCTATGTAGTGGAAATAGTGTCGGGCAAGCAGCTGGACCTCGGCTTCAGCGCCAATCCAGGCGGGGAGATAGCGTGCGAGGATAATGCCGATCAACGTGAGGGCAAGACCGAAATAGACCGACGAGAAGAGGGCTTGTTTGGTAATTTGCTTGGCCCGCATTGTGTTGCCGGAACCAAGATTGCGGGCCATAAGGACGGAAAATCCAATGGCAAATGCATTCATCCAGCCATTTATCAGCCAGATAGTGGAAGTGGGGACTGAAATTGCTGCGGTTGCATGAGCCCCGAGGGAACCCACCATGGCTGAGTCGACATAGGTAACGGTAACCTGGAGGATCTGCTCAAGGATGGACGGCCAGGCAAGAGACCAGATAATGATACCCACAGGTATGGAACGATCAAGAAGGTTGATGGGATTGCTTACACGCCTCATACAAAGCCTCTCCTTGTGAGGCGCGGTTATCGTAGTGGAAAGCAGTAATTGGAGCAAGGGCAGGAAGAGATTCCTTCCTGCCCTGGATGCGGATGTTTAATTGGCAGCAGCTTGGGCGAGTGTAATGGCGCTGGTGACGACAATATCCTCGACCGAGCAACCGCGGCTGAGGTCGCTGATCGGTTTTGCAAAACCTTGGAGGATCGGGCCGTACGCTTCAGCTCCTGCGAGCCTCTGAACAAGCTTGTAGCCGATGTTCCCTGCCTGCAGGTCCGGGAATACCAAGGTATTTGCACTACCGGCTACTTCGGAGCCCGGGGCCTTGCTCTTGGCGACGCTGCCAACGATGGCTGCATCGAGCTGCAGCTCCCCGTCAACGGCCAGATTCGGAAGCTTCTCTTTCAAAATGCGGGTGGCGGTGACCACCTTGTCAACCAAATCTCCCTTTGCAGACCCCTTGGTCGAGTAGGAGAGCATGGCCACCTTCGGCTCGGCACCGAGGAAGGTCTTGCAGGAGAGCGCGGAAGCCTCGGCAATTTCGGCCAGCTGCTCTGCAGTGGGATTGGGGATGGTAGCGCAATCGGCAAAAATGAAGGACCCGTTGACTCCGTACTGGCTCTTGTCGGTAGCCATTACAAAGCACGAGGATGCAAACTTGATGCCGGGTTTGGTCTTGATGATGTTGAAGGCGGCAAGCAGGACGTTGCCAGTGGTATTCTCAGCACCTGCAACCATGGCATCGGCCTTGCCAAGGCGAACCATCATGGCTCCCCAGCGCAGAGGATCGATAATGCCCTCAAAGGCTTCCTGCTCGGTCAAGCCCTTGTGCTTACGCAGTTCATAGTATTCCTGGGCGAAGGCCGTGCGGTATTCACTGGTTGTGGGATCGATTACGGTGATGCCCATAAGCGAGGTGGAAACCGAGGCGGCAGCTTGTGCAACAGCCTCAGCATTTCCTACGAGAATTACTTCCTTGGCGAGTTTCTCATCGACAATCTTGCGTGCCGCCTGAATGGTTCTCAGCTCGGTTCCCTCTGCGAGGACAAGATTTTTTTGGGCCTTTGTAGCCTGGGCCTTCATTTTTTCTGCAAACGTCATGGTTCTGCTCCTTGACAGGATATTTGGTTCAATCTGATATATTCTACCACGTTCAGAAGGCTTAGAAAAGTACGCCAAGGCTCTGTATTTCATTGGCCGCTTATGCTATTGTCCGCTCATGGGTATACGCATCCTTCTCTTCGCCATGGTGATGGTGTTGGCCTTTTCCGGTAGCCTGTTCGGTGGTTTGGGGGAGGAAATTCAGCGTGCGTGTTCGATTTCCCTCACCCAAATGGGTTTGCTCATGAGCCTCAGTCAAGTTGGCTCCTTCATTTCCTTTGTAACCCTTCCCCTGCTGGCAAAGAGACTGAGTGCCTATTCTCTGTTGATCTGGGGAATACTTGCCAGTTCGGTCACCTTGCTTGGAATGGGCCTCAGTCGGAATTTACTTTTTTTTGGCACATTTTTCTTACTCAACGCATTGGGCGGGTATCTCTATGGAACCAGCAATGTCATGGTCCTGATCAATGTCGACCGCGCTCACATGAAAACCAATATTCCCCTGATGCACCTGACTTTCAGCATCGCCAGTATTTTCAGCGGGTATTACATCACCTACCTTAAATTGCATACGTGGTATCACGGGTATGTGCAGATGGCCCTTGCCTATTTGGTAATGGGTCTGTTGTTTATAGCGTTCAAACCTGTAGGCACCGAACAATGGGAGAGAAGGAAGGGGCAAACACTTTCCGACTCGTTTTCCCTCTTGAGAAACAGATCGTTTGTGAAGTATTTGGCGTTTCTCATCATTGCAAACTCTGTGGAGTACTGCAATGTGGTGTACCCCTTGCTTGCCATCAGCCAGCTGCACCAGGGCGGGGCTAAAGAGGTCGGGTTGGCCATCATCATGCTTCATGCGGGAAGCACGCTTTCCCGCTTATTTGCAATTCCTCTTCTCAAAAAAGGGTTTGCACCCCAGCGCATCCTTTTCGTGCATTGCTTGTTGAGCATGTTGGGTTTGGGGGGATTTTTTCTCGCTCCATCCCTTGGCTTCGCCTATCTGAGCATGGCTTTGATGGGACTGGGCATGGGGGGAGTAAACCCGATAAGCCAAGTGCTGGAGATTTCGCGTTGGCCTCTAGACTTGCTGCAACTGGCAAATATCAGGTCCATGGGTTCCACCCTTGGCCGCATCGGCATGCCCCTTGCCGTAGGGGTGGTGATCAGTTTCTCTTCCTTGTCCACCTCGTTTTTGTTGCTGTCGCTGAGCATGGGCATTGCAGCTTTGTTTTTGCTCGCATCCAAGGGAGAGTCAACTCCTTGCTAGGGTGCGTGATTTTTGAGTACAATGCCGGCCATGGAAGCTAAGCAAAGCGTCGGAGTGTATGGGATGGGTCGTTTCGGTTCCTTTTGGGCAAAGGAATTAGCCAAACATGGGTTCTCTGTCATCGGGTATGGAAGAAGTGCAAAAATTGCTCCACAAGGGGTGAGGCTGGGAAGCGAGGACGAGGTTCTTGCTTGTTCAGTACTTTTTTATTGCGTTTCCATAAGCGCTTTCAGTGAAGTCCTCGACCGGACCAGCTCTCGAATTGCCGATCATACGGTAGTGATGGATACCTGTTCGGTAAAAATCTACCCGGCAAAACTGATGCAGGAAAAGCTTCCCAAACAGGTACAATGCATTGCCACCCACCCCATGTTCGGTCCTGATTCAGGCAAGGACGGGGTAGAGGGGCTTCCCATGGTCATCAGCGGGGTACGCTGCGACAGCCAGACGCTCACCTGGTGGATTGAAGAGTTTACGCGATGGAAGCTGAATGTGCTTGCTATGTCCTGCGACCAGCACGACCGCGAGGCGGCTTGGTCGCAAGGCATCACCCACTTTATCGGGCGGACCCTCTCCGAGCTCTCGCTTGGGGATACGGAACTGGCCACCAAAGGGTATCGTACACTCCTGACGGTAATGCAACAAACCTGCAATGACCCGTTGCAGCTGTTTTATGACCTGCAACGGTACAACCCGTATGCCAAACAGATGCGTATGGGTCTCAAGGGGGCTCTTGATACAGTGATGGAGACCCTCAAGAAGCAGGAGGAAGGACGTTGAACGTATGTGTATATACTTTGGGATGCAGACTCAACCAATGCGAGAGCGAGGCCATAGCCGATAGCTTCGCAAAAGAAGGTTTCACCATCGTCGAAGAGCAAGTTCCTGCCGACTTGTATGTCGTCAACACCTGCACTGTTACCAGCAAGGCAGAACAGAAAGCTCGCAGGATGATCCGCAAGTTCGCAGAACTGGCTCCTACGCTTGCCACAGGTTGTTATGCCCAGGTCAATGAGCAGGAATTGAAAGAACTCAGCGACAATGTAATCGTCGTACCCTTGGAAAAAAAGGCCCACCTGCTCAAGCTTGCCCTGCATTTGAAGGCGTGTCTTGTCAGCGGAATGGACCTCAAGGGCGGCTGTCTTTCCTTCAGCGATGGAAAGGCCAGCGTTTTCGACTATGATGCAGCTTCCTTTTCCTATCACAGCCGAGCCTATTTGAAAATTCAGGATGGCTGCGATAACAGTTGTGCCTATTGCCGTGTACATATCGCCCGCGGTAAGGCGGTAAGCCTGCAAACCGAACAGGTTATTGAAAGAGCCCTCGCCCTTGAGGCTTCAGGCTTTCAGGAAATAATGCTCACCGGGGTTAACCTGACAATGTATGATCATCAGGGTGAAGGCTTGGGCGGACTCTTGGAAAAGCTGTTGGCAAAGCTCTCATCTTCAGTGAGGATTCGTCTCTCATCGATGGAACCGGATCATATCGATGACCGATTGCTTGATGTCTTGACCGATAGGCGAATGCAGCCGCATTTTCACATTCCTGTGCAGTCAGGCAGCGACCATATCCTCAAGCATGTCGATCGTCATTATACGATTTCCGAGCTTTCGGTCATACTCGACCGGCTCAGGAAGGCTAAGAATGATCCTTTTTTGGCTGCTGACATAATTACCGGGCTTCCCGGGGAGCGTGAAGAGGATTTTGCAGCGACCCGTCAGTTTGTCATCGACCAGCAGTTTTCTTTCCTGCACGTGTTTCCCTTTTCACCACGACCTGATACGGTGCTGTACAAGGCAAAGGACCGGGTTACGGAATCACTTCGTGATGAGCGTGCTCTCGAGCTGAGAACTATCAGCGAGCAGTTGCACGATGCATACAGGAAGCGACAAGTAGGTAAACGAACCGAGGTGATATTGCAGAATCGCAAGGGCGGATACTGGTACGCCTTGAGTGGAAATTATCTTGATGTACGAGTGCTCTCTTCTCCTGCTTTTGCCAGGGAAGGCATGTTGCTCGGAGGTACCTTCGGCCAAGTGATTGGCAAACAGACATGGATGGAGTTCATCCCGGATGCAACCACTCTTTGAGACTGAACGGCTGTATGCATATGTGAGTACTATCGGCTTGGCAAAGCATCTGCTTGCCTATGAGAGTCGTAATCGTGAGGCTTTTCGACCGTTCTCTGTCACCTATCAGAGCAGTTACTATACGCTCTCTTCTTTGGAGGATGTCTGCAGTAGGCAGGCCTACCTCTATGGGCAGCGGCGTATGCTGCCCCTGCTCTTCTTTTCCAAGCAGGAGCAGCGGCATGTGTTGGGTACAGTGTACCTCAATCATATTGTGTGGGGAGTGAATCTATCGGCTAAAATCGGTTACAGCATAGACCATGCCTTTCAAAGGCAAGGTTATGGTAATGAAGCTGTATCGTCTGTAATCGAGTATGCCTTCAACACCATGAAACTGCACCGCATCGAGGCGAATATCATGAGGGCAAACGAAGCCAGCATCCACCTTGCCACCAGTCTTGGATTCTCCTGTGAAGGAGTGAGCAAAAGCTACCTGTACCTGAATGGGAGGTGGGAAGACCACCTCCGGTATGCTTTGTGCAACGAACGGGTCAGACCCTAGTTCCTGCGCATTTTCAGGTCTCTGAACGTGATTTCAGGTTCTTGGATGACTACCATGGTGTCAGCTGGAACCGATTCCTTTATCCAGACGTTGGAACCAATGACGGCATTCTTGCCGATGGTTATATCCCCTAGAATAGTTGCATTCGAGTAGATGGTGACATTGTCCTCGATGGTCGGATGACGCTTGGTTCCCCTGATGAGGGCCCCACAGGCATCCTTGGGAAAACTTAAGGCACCAAGGGTGACCCCTTGGTACAGTTTCACATTGTTTCCGATGACCGATGTTTCACCGATAACCGTACCGGTGCCGTGGTCGATGAAGAAGGAGTTGCCGATTTGGGCTCCGGGGTGGATATCAATGCCCGTCTCCTTGTGTGCGAACTCATTCATCATTCTGGGCAGCAAGGGGACTTCCATCTTGAAAAGCTCATGAGCAAACCGGTGGATGGTCAGTGTTTTTATGCAGGGGTAGGAAAGGATGACTTCCCTGAGGTTTTTCGCTGCCGGGTCACCTTCGAAAGCCGCACGGGCATCCATTTTCAGGCTGACACGCAGCTGGGGGAGCAGGCTACAAAGCGTACGTATGGTGGTGTCGGCCTTCTGTATGGCTGCACACTCTTCCAAGGATGGGGCATCATAGCGATAGGCTAAAAATAGCTGTCCTTTGAGCAGCGAACAGACTTTATTCATCTGTACCGTAAGAATTTCTTTCAGGCTGAGATTCGCTTGGTCCCGGCCGCAGCGACCCGGGAACATGAGCTCAAGCAGCTCATTGGAAAAGTCCCCGATGCTGAGCATCTGGGGTAGGGGTTTGAGACCGTGAAAGTTGGCGTTTCCGGCTACTCTATCAAAAGTTCCCAAAAAAGCGGGAACATACTCTGAAGCATCGAATTGCTGATCTGTGCACTGTTTCATGCCCATACCATACGTGTCTTGTAGGTCTTTATGCAAGAGCTCAGCCCAGCAGCTGGGTGATTCTTGGATGAAAGAGCCTTGCAAGCTGTGCGGCGGCAAATAATTTGATGAAATCACCGATCAAGAACGGCAGCATGCCAGCCTGGATGGCAACGCTCCAAGAAAGAGAGCGATTGTATTTAAGAAAGGGAACACCGATGAGATAGATGACAAGCGTAGCAGCCAATCCGAAGACCAGGCACAGGGTGAAGTAGGTTTTCGGCCTCTCAACCTTCCGGGGAAAATTACCGGCGATGCCTGATATCAAAGCAGCCGGCAGCAATGCTAGGAGAAAGCCTCCGGTGGGACCGATTAGATTGCCAAGTCCTCCTCCGCTGGAAAATACGGGTAATCCTACGGCCCCAAGCAGAAGGTAGATGGCAGTGCTGGAAATTGCAATTCTCGTTCCCCCGAGCATGCCCGCGAGCAATACGAAAAGTGTTTGCAAGGTGATGGGGACGGGGGGGAGCGGGAAGCGAAGGTAGGCACCGATGATGATCAAGGCACTAAACAGTGAGGTAAGTAGAAGCCGTTTGTATTGCATAGGACGACTGTACCATGCCGGTTTTCTGATTGTAAACACCCATCAGGTTGACAATTGAGACTTCCTTGCCTAGTATCAGCTCATGACTAGTGAACAAACCGTATTGCATCTTTTGGAGCAGAACAGGGATTGCTACCTCTCAGGAGAGGAACTTGCAGGCAAACTGAGCATCACCCGCAGTGCCGTGTGGAAGGCGATCGAAAGCCTTCGCGACCAAGGCCATGTCATCCAAGGGATCTCCCGTAGGGGGTATCGACTCCTGACGGCAACCACCCAGCTTTCCAAGGAAAAGCTTGAAGGCCTGCTCGGCTCGTATGCGGTACATCTTTTTGATTCGCTTGATTCGACAAACCGCTATGCAAAAGTGCTTGCAAGTGAGATGAAAGACAAACCCTCGGTGGTGATCGCCACCTACCAAAGCGGAGGCAGGGGGCGGCTTGGCCGTTCATTCTTCAGCCCGAAGGGTGGGCTGTACATCAGCGTAATGTTGCCTTTCTCGTTCTCCCTTGAAGCAGCCGCTCTCATTACCAGTGCGGCCAGCGTGGCTACCCTTAAGGCCATTGAGCAGGTCTGCTCCAAAAGCTGTTCCATCAAATGGGTCAACGACCTCTATCTGGAGGGCAAAAAGGTATGCGGCATTCTCACCGAGGGGGTGCTGGGTGTGGAAAGTGGCAGACTCAGTGCCGTTGTGGTGGGGATCGGGATCAATTTGTGTACCCCAAAAACCGCATTCCCTCTTGAGCTGCAAGGCTTGGCGACTTCATTGTATGACGGGCCTTCCTCTATTCCTCCGTCCTTCGACGCCAATGAGCTGGTTGCCGCAGTCGTGAATACTCTGCAGGAATTGGTTCTAAAGTTGCCGGACAACGCATTCTTATCGGTGTACCGCAAGCGCTCCATGCTCTTGGGACGCAAGGTCGTTGTCCATCAGGGGAAGAACTCATACTCTGCCTTGGCCGTCAGCATCGACGATGAGGCCCATTTGGTTGTGCAGGATGAAGCGGGAAAACAGTATACTCTCAGCTCGGCTGAAATCAGTATCCGGCTTGAAGTATGACTTTGGTTTATTGTATAGTCGGTATCTACAGATAAAGGAACGAACAGATGCTTAATGCCGTACGTGAGATTTGGAAGTCGCTCATTGAGGAGCAGTTGGCTCTCTATGCAAAAGAAGTGCTTGGACAAGATCAGGTTCTCCCTCCTCTTGCCGTACAGACACCACCCAAACCCGAGCTGGGAGATTTGGCTTTTCCCCTCTTTGCGTACGCAAAACTTTTGAGAACCGCCCCCCCGATGCTTGCTGCAACGCTCAAGGATCGCATTGAAAAACTTGATCAACGACCTCTGGGTGAATTGCTGGTTGCCGGTCCGTATCTGAATGTACGCATCGATATGGCTGCCTTGGCGACTTCGCTTTCGGCTTTGATTGCAGATAAGCAAGAGCGGTACGGCACTAATGAGAGTATGGCTCCCAAACGTGTGACCATCGAGTTCAGCTGCCCGAATACCAATAAGCCCCTGCATCTGGGACATATGCGAAACGATAGCTTAGGCGAGAGTGTCGCAGCAATTCTGAAGGCAAATGGAGCTACGGTGCGCAAGGTCAACCTTATCAACAATCGTGGTGTCCATATCTGTAAATCCATGCTTGCCTACCAGAAGTTCGGCAATGGGGAGACTCCCCAAAACAGCGGGATCAAGGGTGACCATTTGGTCGGAAAATACTATGTGAAGTTTGCCCAATGGGCGAAAGAGGATCCGACTGCCGAGGACCAAGCCCAGGAGATGCTCCGACAGTGGGAGGCGGGTAATGAGCAAGTCATTGCCTTGTGGAAGCTGATGAATGGTTGGACGCTGGACGGCTTGAGTGAAAGCTATATAAAGATGGGTATCAGCTTCGATGCCTATTACTATGAATCGGAAACGTACCAGTACGGCAAGGATGAAATCCTCAAAGGACTGGAAAACGGGGTTTTCTACCGTGAGGAGGATGGCTCGGTTTGGGTTGACCTCGAGCCCATCAAGCTGGATAAGAAGGTTCTGCTGCGAAAAGATGGTACCAGCCTCTACATGACCCAGGATGTGGGAACCGCCATTATGCGACATAAGGATTGGCCGTTTGACTCCCTCATCTACGTCGTGGCCAGCGAACAACAATACCATTTCCGTGTTCTGTTCTATGTACTTGCACAGTTGGGTTATACGTGGGCACAGGATCTGCACCACCTCAGCTATGGAATGGTCAACCTGCCTGAAGGGAAAATGAAGAGCAGAGAGGGGACGGTTGTCGATGCCGATGAGTTGGTCGATACCCTCACTTCTCTGGCCCGTAAGGAAATTGAGGCCAAGGAACGCGAAGCCCTGGTCGATGATGTCCAGAAAACCAGCCAAAGCATCGCCCTCGGTGCCCTAAACTATTATCTGTTGCAGGTCACTCCCACCAAGGATATGATTTTCAATCCTGCCGAGTCCATTTCCTTCAATGGGAACACCGGTCCCTATCTGCAGTACATGGGTGCGAGAATATCGAGTATGCTGCGTAAGTATGAGAGTGAGTATGCCGACATCCGTAAACTCAGCTTTGACAGCAGCCTGCTTACGCTCAGTGATGAGAGGGAGCTGATCAAGCAAATCGCCCTGTATCCCGAAGTGGTGGAGAAGGCCGGCGCAGCACTTGATCCTTCGCTGCTCTGCACCTACCTGTATGACCTGTCCAAGCTCTTCTCCCGATGGTACCACGACAATCCGATACTCAAGGCAGCTACCGCTGAGTTGGTACGAAGCCGCATCGAGCTTGCCTCCATGGTGCTGCAGGTGTTGAAGAACGCTTTTGGCTTGGTGGGCATTCCCTTCTTGGCATCCATGTAGCTTACAGCCCTTTATACAGGGCACAGAAGCTTTGGATGAAGCGCTCCTCTTCCCACTCCAAGTCCTCTTGGTCGTCCAACAGTACCCGTCTGAGAAACTGTTGGACGACACAGCTGAAATTGAGAATGGCCAAATCCAGGTCTTCAATAACCAGACGCCCGGATTCGCTTAAGCTCTCCAATAAGACCCCGCTCTGGCCTTGGAGCATTTCATCCAACGTCTTTTGGATTGCTTTTGCCGCTTGGTGTGTCAAAGCTTCCGACTGGATGATTCGGTAAAAGTATCGCATCGGATCGGTGGCATACAGTTCGTGCCAGTGCTCTACAGCACGCCTGAGTACCTCACTGCTCTTTCCTGCAAGGCTGATGGTTGCCATCTGCTGGTAGGCGAGTGTGTTGCAGTAGGCAAAGAGTTCTTCAATCATGGCCTCCCTATTTGCAAAGTGATGGAAAATAGCAGCTTTACTGATGTTGTTTTCCTTGGCAAGAGCGGCTAGGGAGATAGCTTCAAGGCCTTGTTCAGAGCCAAGCTTGAGCAGTGAAAGGATGAGATTTTGTTTGGTTTGGGTTGTGTGCATAATCAATACTAACTTATCGGTCGGTAAGTTTTCAAGAGCTTTTTCTTTGTTTTTCAACCATTTATATGAAAAAGTTGTTGAATCTTCTTTTCTATGTGTGGTATAAGGGACAAGCACAAACTAAATCTAAGGATGAATATCGACATGTACGCACTTGTAGAGATTCTCGGAAAGCAGTACAAGGCCGTCGAAGGGGAAACCGTCCAGGTTGATTATATCAGCAGCTGTGAAGCTGGTTCCTCCCTTGAGTACGCCACCGTTCTCGCCGTTGTGGATGAGAGCAATGCAAAGTTTGGCACCCCGTACGTAGCTGATGCAGTGGTCAAGGCGACCCTGGTAGGCGACATCAAGGGTGACAAGATCAGAGTGTTCAAGAAAAAGCGCCGCAAGGGCTATAAAAGGACCCAGGGTCACCGCGAGCGGTACTCCCTGATCACGATCGACAAGATCATTGCATAAGGAGGACGCAAGATGGCACATAAGAAAGGTGGCGGAAGTTCCCGCAATGGTCGCGATTCGAATTCCCAGCGTCTGGGAGTGAAACGCTTTGGTGGCCAATTGGTCAAAGCAGGTGAAGTCCTTGTTCGCCAGCATGGAACCAAGTTCCATCCTGGTCAGAATGTAGGCCTCGGTTCCGATTATACGCTGTTTGCAAAAGCTGAAGGTACTGTTCTGTTCCATATCAGAAACAACCGGAAGTATATCAGCATCGTAACTGAGTAAACGATAGGCGAGAGCCGAAGAAAACGAACGCATGTTTGGATTTTCAGACGAAACGTATCTTGATGTTGCCTCCGGAAACGGGGGCAACGGTTGTGTTTCCTTCCGACGGGAAAAGTATATTCCCAAGGGGGGCCCGGATGGTGGCGACGGCGGCCGTGGCGGGGATGTAGTATTTGTCGTCAGGCAGAATCTAAGAACGCTCGCTCATCTGAAGCTTGTCCGCACCTATCGTGCAGAAAATGGTAAGAATGGCTCAGGAGAACGTTGTTACGGTCGTGACGGTGTCGACATTGAGATTCCTGTTCCCCCGGGAACGGTAATCAAGAATGCCGATACAGGTGAAGTCATTAAGGACCTTACTGATGTCGACCGCTGGGTTTTCCTCAAGGGAGGTCGCGGAGGGCAGGGTAACTACCACTTCCGTACGGCTACCCGACAAGCACCCCGTTTTGCCCAACCCGGTGAAAAGGGTGAGGAAATGCGCATCGGTGTTGAGCTTCTGATTATTGCCGATATCGGTTTTGTAGGCTTTCCCAATGCCGGGAAGTCCAGTTTGCTCAACATGTTGACCAACGCCCGAAGCAAGGTGGCAGGGTATCCCTTCACCACCAAGATTCCTCAGCTTGGTATGATGCGCTATGGCGATCACGACATTGTGCTTGCCGATATTCCAGGTCTCATCGAAGGCGCCAGTGAGGGTGCAGGCATGGGGATCAAGTTCCTCAGGCATATCAGCCGTACTACTGGTCTCGCTTTTCTTGTAGATCTTTCCGATGACCGATATTTGGAAGCCTATGATATACTATGCAACGAGCTAGCGGCTTTCGAGCCCGAGCTTTTGAAGAAACAGCAGGTTATCATCGGTACAAAGACTGACGAACCTGGAACCGCAGAGAGGCTTGAGGAGTTGAAGCAGAAGTACCCTGACAAAGAAGTCATCGGACTTTGCGTCTACTTTGAGACGGGCGTTGAAGAGGTGAGGCAGGCTTTCATCCGCATCGTATCAACGAATGAGAATGTAGCAAGCAAAGCGTTTCATGAGAGCGCCCAAGGGGGTTTCTCCACAATCGTAGACCTTGATGCATACTATCATTCGGAAGAGGAAAGCCAGTAGGAGGCTTGTTTTGGCGGCAGAACCGACTGCAATGGTAGGCGGAAGTTTCGATCCCGTGCATCTAGGGCATCTGCACCTGGTGCACACGGTGGCTACCTCCACCCCCTATCGAAGGTTCATTTTCGTACCTGTTGCCCGCAACAACTTCAAGCAGGATGCCGAACCGGCTTCTGCAGAGCATCGTATGAGCATGCTGCGTTTGAGCTTTGAGGCCTATAGGGAGCTCTATCCTGATGACCCACCGATCCAACTGATAGCTGAAGACTGTGAATTGGTGCGAGGTGGTGTATCATATACCTATGACACGGTCAAATATATATATTTGCACTATTCGATCAAGGGTAGGCTTGCGGTGGTGATGGGGGACGATTTGCTTTCCGCACTGAATCAATGGCATGCGTATGAACAGCTCAAGGAGTTGGTCACCTTCGTGGTCATCAGGCGGGAAGACAGCGCTGAACGGTTCTCCGACATCGCCGCCGATATTATCTATTTGGAAAACCCTCTTCTGGAGGACAGTTCCACGAAGATCAGAAATCGATGCAGCGTGTTGGAAGTACACCAAGAGCTTGGTGACGATATTGCGTGCCTAATGCCCAAGGAGGTTGCTCGATATGTACGAGAACATCGATTGTACCGTCCTTGAGCAAGAGCTGAAAGAAAGCTTGAGCGAGAAACGCTATCGTCATAGTAAAGCGGTGGCACAGACCTGCCTGCTTCTGAATGACCGTTATGAACTACACCTTGATACTACTGAGTTGTGTAGTTGTGCCTTGATGCATGACATGGTGCGGGAGTGGAGTAGGGAGCAGCTGGTCGACTATGCTTTGGCTCATCATCTGAAACTTAGCAGCGAAGAACGTGAATACCCGGTGTTGCTCCATGCTCCGGTGGGAGCTTCCCTGCTTAGCGCCAGAGGATTCTCAGAGCAAGTGTGTACTGCAGTGCGGTATCACACCGTTGGCAGTATACATATGGGAAAAATGGGGCTTCTGCTCTATATTGCCGACTACCTTGAACCAAATCGGATGCATCTGTGTGACCAGGATAGGGAACTGTTATTGGCCCTTCCTAAGCCGGAGGACCTCTGCCTGGCTGTCCTGAAACAGGAACGGGCCTATCTTGTTGCCAAGGGGAAGCAAATTAGCTTTTCAGGTGAAGAGCTGTATCAGTTTCTTTGCAGCGGAGGAACGTTTTGAAGTCTTTGTTGTTCTCCGTTGTCCTGGTTTGTATGGTGTTCATCGGTTGCCACTCTGAATCGGTAGAAGCCACCTACATACTCAGTGATGGGGAACTTGCCTGTGTTGCCTGGGTTGAGGCGGACTATCTGGCAGTATTGTTGCTTGATCAGCAGGTTGTGGATGGGTTTGCAGCATATTCAAAGCTTGAAGCTTCCCTGGCTATCCAGCATCTTTGCGGCCTACCGGCGAGAAAGGTGATACGTACCAGCCAAGCCGCTCTAGCTTCTTTTGGGGAATTGGCCACCACGTTGGCCGTGACTGTAAAGACAGTAGAGCGAAGCCAAGTCGATGCCCAGCTGAGGCTCGAGGCCCTGACGGAGGGTGCACCCCACTTGAGGAAAACCCTCTTGGCCGATACACTTGCTTCCATTACCGGTCATGCTGACCCGTTTGGAGAACTACAGACAGTGAAGCAAGCAACTGTCTTTGATATGCGAAAGAGTCTTGCAGTATCGCAGAATACCGACTGGGAGCGAATGAGAGTTCATCTCAAGCGTTATATTGAAGAGTTGAGGCGCTACCAGCGTAAGGAGTAAGGAAGAATGAATGACTTGGTTCTGGCCAATGCCCAGGCAATCGGCCAATTTCTAGAAGACCATAAGTGTCAGGATGTAAGCATCCTGGATGTATCAGCGGAGTGTTCCTGGGCTGATTGTTTCATCATAGCTACAGTTTCCAGCATAGGTCACCTCAAAGGTGTCGCCCACGAGATTTGGAGTGAGTTGAATGAGCTGGGCTTGGAAGTCGCCAACCGCCATAAGAACCCCGTCGGTGATGGTTGGGAGCTTATCGATTGCAACGATATCGTCATCCACCTGATGAGTTCTGAGTTGAGGGATTTTTATTCGCTGGAGAAACTCTGGCAGAAACGGGAAATGTAAGCTCAATCGTCAAGATTTTCCCTGATCTTGATGATGGTTCTTGTTATAGTATCGACGACGGGCTCCTGCTGATTCATGAGGTGAAAAAACAACTTCTGAATCGCATCATAGCCCTGTCGTTGAGGTTCCTGACATATGGTAAAGGTGATGACACCTTTCTGTATCAACGCTTTGGTGGTGGGAATATCATCAAAGCTGAGGATGCGGATATTTCCCGTTTTCCCCAATTCCTGAACTGCTTGGCAGGCACCTTGCACGCCTGCTGCAGTTAAATAGAGACAATTAATTTCCGGTTTTTCCTTGAGGCAGGAGAGTGTTCGCTCGTATGCCTTATCGTTGTCATCCAAACTTTCTATCACATCGACGATGCTGTGCGGCATCTGACGGGTGGTAAGGCCTTCCAGAAAGCCTCTGATACGCTCCTGGTGGCCCTTGATGTTGAATGACCCGGTGACGATGAGTATCTTTTGCTCCTGCTGCTTGCAGACCAAGCTGAGCAACCCGCTGGCGGTGGTTCCCCCCAAATAGTAATCCGGTCCAACATAGCAAAGGCGGTGTGTATCGCTGATGTCAGTATTGACGGTAACCACCGTGGTACCGGTTTCGGTGATTCTATCGATTGCTGCTATAACCGGTTCCACATTGATGGTAGTGATGCAAAGGCCATCGTAGTGTTTGCTTTGCAACGTTTCTATTGCATCGAGATGGACGGCTCGGTCGAAGGACTTAACCTCCATAATGTCTACGGATACACCGAAATCAGAAAGTTCACGTTCAGCTTGTCTGAAGCCAGCAATGACTTCGGTAAAAAAAGGGTTGCCGATACTTGGAAGGAGGCAGCCGATTCTCAGCGGTTGCTTGCGGTTGGCTAAGGCTTTACCTGCAAGATTGGGAATAAACCCCAATTCCTTGGCTATAGCTCTGACCCGACAGGCAACCTCCTCATTGACCCCTTTCCGGTTATGGAGTACTCGGTCGACAGTTCCTCTCGATACTCCTGCTCGTTTTGCAATATCCCTAATCGTAACAGCCATGGTTGTCCTTTTTTAGCTGAGAATACGCTACTTTATACAACGTGGCAACAGTGTCTAACTAGATTTTACCCGCTTTTTGCTGAGCACATCAAAGACTACCGCTGCAAGCACTACAATACCTTTTACAGCTTTTTGCCAGTTGGCATCAATTCCGAGAATGGACATACCATTGTTCAAGACACCCATGAAAATTGCACCAATGATTGCTCCCCCGATGGTTCCGGTTCCGCCGTAGGCACTTGCTCCTCCGATGAAGCAGGAACCGATGGCGTCCATCTCATAGTTGGTTCCCGCCGTTGGGGCGGCTGAGTTGAAGCGGGCGACACCGACCAAGGCTGCTACTGCAGAGAGGAAACCCATGTTAGCATACGCAAAGAAAAGAACTCGGTTTGTATCCACCCCTGAAAGCTTTGCGGCCTTCTCGTTGCCTCCCATGGCATACAAATGTCTGCCTGGAACGGTACGGGAGGTGAAGTAACTGTAGCCTAATACGATGACGGCAAGCAGGATCAATACTACGGGAACACCCTTATGTCTTCCGAGCAGAAAGAAAATGACCAAGACGGCAACGGAGAGCAGGATTACCTTGGCTAAGGTTACCGCCAAGGGTTCAGTTGTATAGCCCTTCTTCTTCTTGGTATAGCGATCAAAAAGAGCCCAGAATCCGTAGATCAGACAAATGACGACACCCACAATGACCGTAACGGAAAGCACGGTTGCGGCGTCCTCTGTGTTGGGAAGGAAACTGTTGAAATACTTCGTATACTCAGCAGGGAAGGGGGAGATTGTCAATCCATTGAGAATCAGGAGGGCGACACCACGCCACAACAACATGCCCGCGAGGGTTGTGATGAACGGAGGGATGCGGACATAGGCAATCCAGAAACCCTGCCATGCACCGATTGCAAGACCGGTTAAAAGACAGATTATAATCGAAACATAGATGTTCCAATGCAGGTTTACTACCAGAGTTCCTGCCAGAGCACCGACCAGGGCAACGACCGAACCAACAGAAAGGTCGATGTTTCCACCGGTGAGGATGCACAGCAACATGCCGCTTGCCAAAATGACAACATATGAGTTTTGGCTGATAAGGTTGGAAATATTGGAGGGAGCAAAGAGAGAGCCCCTTCCACTGCTGCTGATGAGCACCTGGAAAAGAAGCATTGTTGCCAGAAGAACGATGAGCATGGAGTTCTTCTTCACGGTATCTTTGATGCCTAGGCTGTGTCTCATGGCAGTTGGTCTCCTTTCTGATTCTGTACAATGCATTTCATGATTTTTTCTTGGCTTGCCTCAGATCCCAACATCTCCCCGACTATCTTGCCTTCACTGAGGACGTAGATGCGGTCGCAGATACCCAGGATTTCAGGCATCTCGCTGGAGATGAAGAGGATGGATTTCCCTTCTTCGGCAAGCTGATTGATGATGCAGTAAATTTCGTATTTCGCCCCGACATCGATTCCCCTCGTCGGTTCATCGAGCAAGAGAATATCCGGCTCTGCAAAAATCCATTTGCTCAACAGTACCTTTTGCTGGTTTCCTCCTGAAAGGTTGTTCACGTCCTCCAGGACAGACGAGCATTTGGTATGCAGCTTCTCATTCATCTCTTTTGATACCTTCAGTTCCAAATCAGGGTCAATGACCTGATATTTGCTGATGGCGTCCAATTTGGCAAGGGTGGTGTTCTGCATGATGGACTTGGAGAGAATCAGTCCGTTGCCCTTGCGGTCTTCAGTGACATAGGCGAGTTTATTCTGAATGGCACTCTTGACGGAATTAAGCTGGACTTCCTTGCCGTTGATCCTCAGCGTTCCGCTGATGTTGCGTCCGTAGCTCTTACCGAACAAGCTCATGGCAAATTCTGTTCGCCCGGCCCCCATAAGTCCGCTGATGCCGACAACCTCACCCTTATGCAGTTTGAGATTGATATCCTCACAGACCTTCTTACCCTCATACAGGGGGTGATAAGCGGTCCAATGTTCAACTTCAAGGCTCACTTGACCGATTTTAGCATTGCGTTTGGGGAATCGGTCACTGATATTCCTGCCAACCATGGCTTTGATGATTTTATTCTCATCGAAAGCCTCTTCAGTCTTATCCATGGTCGTAATTACTTCACCATCACGGATGACGGTAATACGATCGGCGATATAGGAAACCTCGTTGAGCTTATGGGAAATGAGAATGCTGGTCATTCCCCTCTCTTTGAACTGCAATAGCAGATCAAGCAGCTTCTTGGCTTCCGTATCATTAAGGGATGCAGTCGGCTCGTCCAAAATCAAGACCTTGACGTTCTTTGCCAAAGCCTTGGCAATCTCAACAAGCTGTTGCTTGCCTACGCCGATATCCTTGATGATGGTCTTGCTGGATTCCTCTAGACCAACCAAGGCGAGCAGTTCATCGGATCGGCTGTATGTCTTGTCCCAGTCGATGGAAAATATTCTGCCCTGCTCATTACCCAAGAACATATTTTCAGCAATGGTAAGATAGGGAACGAGTGCCAACTCCTGATGGATGATGACGATTCCCTGCTCCTCGCTTTCCTTTATGGTGTGGAACTGGCATGGCTTTCCATGCACCAAAATTTCACCATCAAAGGTTGAAGCAGGATAGACTCCACTGAGGATGTTCATCAGTGTGGACTTGCCTGCCCCATTCTCCCCAACTATGGCGTGTATTTCTCCCGGACGGACTTGAAGGTTCACATCATGCAGTGCCCTGACCCCGGGAAAGGTCTTGGTGATGTGTTGCATTTCCAGTAATAGGGTATCCAAAACGGACCTCCAAAGATGCGGGCAACCTAGGTTGCCCGCAAAGGATCAAAGGAGAATCAGATCTTCAGGTCAGCTTCAGTGTAGTAGCCGCTGTCGATCAGCAGAGCCTTGTAATTGTCAACAGTTGCGAAGACGGGCTCACAAAGATAGGAAGGAACAACTTTGACGCCATTGTTGTAGGTCTTGGTGTCATTGACATCAACTTTCTCGCCCTTGACGATGGAGTTGACCATTTCGACGACCTTGCTTGCCAATGTGCGGGTATCCTTGAAAATGGACATGCTCTGCAGACCTTGCAGCATGTTCTTTACAGCGGGTTTGTCGCAGTCCTGACCAGTGATGATCGGGAAGTTGGCCTTGGTATAGCCGGCAGCAACGAGAGCGTTGGTCAGACCGTTTGCAATGGAGTCATTGGAAGAATAGACTGCGTCAAGGCGATTGCCCTTCGGGCCGTAGCCGTTGGCGGTGATCAGGTTTTCCATTCTCTTCTGGGCTTCTTCAGTGGACCAGTTGAGTGTTGCAACTTGGGCCTTGCTGGTCTGGCCGGAGCGAACTACCAACTTACCGCTCTTGATGTACGGCTCAAGAATCGACATGGCACCACCAAAGAAGAAATTGATGTTGTTGTCGTCAGGAGAACCGGTGAACAGTTCGATGTAGTAGGGACCGGGGGTGCTGTCAAGTTTCAGAGCATCGCGGATATAGGTACCCTGGATGGTTCCGACCTTGAAGTTGTCGAAGGTTGCATAGTAGGTGACGGCGTCAGTGTTCATGATTAGGCGGTCATACGCTATGACAGCGATGTCCTTTGCTTTTGCCTGCTTCAGAACTTCGCTCAGGGCGGATCCATCAATGGAAGCAATGACCAGAGCTTTACAGCCGGTGGTGATCATGTTTTCAAGTTGGGCAACCTGAGTCGGGATGTCATTGTCGCCTGCATACTGCAAGTCAACTTTGTATCCTGCTGCTTCGAGCTGGCTCTTCATGTTTGCTCCATCCTGATTCCAGCGCTGGAGGCTCTGGGTGGGCATTGAAACACCAATCTTGACAACAGAAGCATCTTCTTTTGTACCTGCTCCGAAGAGAGTTGCTACTGTGAGCAACACCATCAAGAGGACACACAAACTCTTTTTCATATACGACTCCTTTTTTTCTGGATTACTCCAGTGATTGACCATGAGGCTAAAGGGGTATACGTAGGACGGATGCTCAAAACTTGTGGTGGAAATACTCAAGGTTCTGCGTAGTGCCCGAGCACATTACAAGTATTATGATATCTCACTTTTCAAATTTGTAAAGAGATGAATTGCAATTTTTGCAAACGTTGAACACTTTTGCCTAAATGACGCGCTTGGTTTTCCATTTCCCGCGGACAAACCGGACAAGAAAGAAAACACTGCGGCTGAACCAGTCGAAATACATTCCGATCCAAACCCCATAGATTCCCCAGTTAAGGGTGATGGCCAAGAAGTAGCTCATCGCCACCCGGAAAGCCCACATGCTGAACATGGAAACCAACATGGTGAACTTTGCATCACCTGCGGCCCTGAGAAAGTTTGGAAGTGCAAAAGCAGTCGGCCAAAGCAATGCACTGAAAATCATCGCAGTACGGATGATGGTACGGGCATACTCGGTTGCTTCAGCCGAAAGATTAAAAATATGCACAATACTGGGAGTAAGAAAGTAACCAGGGATGGCAAGCGCTGCCATACTGATATAGGTAATCAGTAAAAGGCGTTTGCCATAGTATACAGCCTGGTCAGGCCTTTTTGCACCGATAGCCTGCCCGATTACGGTTATGGAGGCAAGGCCGATGGCCCCGCCGGGTATATTGATAAATGACGTTACGGAACCGGAAATGGCGTTAGCGGCAATTGAAGCAGTCCCGAAGACTGCGATGAAACCTTGCACCAACAGCTTTCCTACCTGAAAAACACTCCCCTCGATCCCGTTGGGAATTCCGATGCGAAGAATTCGCTTGATCATCTCCCATCGCCACTCGAGTCTGCGATAATTTCGGATGGAGATTACGTTCATCGGGTTTGCAATGAGCACAAGAATAATGGCAGAACCAATGATTCTGCTCAGAAGTGTTGCCAGGCCGGCTCCGGTCACACCGAGATGGAGAACGAAAATGAAGTAGGCGTTTCCGACAACATTGATCAGGTTCATGATTACGCTTACCCAAAGGTTGACTTTACTGTGGCCCATCGACCGAAATAGGGCGGCACAGGCATTGTAGGTAGCCAAGAAGGGTAGGGAAGCAAGAATATATAAAAAGTAAGTGGCCCCGTTATCCAGTACCTGTTTTTCAATAGAACCGAACGTGAAGCTGATAATCTGACGGCGAAACGGGATGCACAGCAGCATCATAATCGTAGAGACCACCACCGAAACTACCAACAGTTGTTTTGCGGCACTATTGGCCGATGCATAGTCCTTTCTGCCCAGATATTGGCTGGCAACAACGGCCCCGCCGGTGGCAAAGGCTGCAAACATGGTGACCACCAGGATGGTTATGGCATCGACCAAACTGATTGCACTGACCGCCGCTTCCCCTGATGAAGCAACCATGACAGTATCAGCCATACCGATGGTGACAGCAAGAAATTGCTCAATCACCAAAGGAACGATCAGGGTATACAAAAAGCGGCGGGTGAACATACGATCGGACGCCGCTTGGATTGGTTTATTAGCTCTCACGAACCTATCTTAGGCTGAATCACCAAACCAAGCAAGCACCTTTTGGAATTCTATTCCTTGGTAAGCAAAGCTTCGTCATTGGCATAGGTTTTATTTCTCAAGTTCTTGAAAAGCCTGACCAATTCTTCAACGGTAAGCTTGGACTTTTCCTCGCCGCTGACATCAAGAATGATTGTTCCTTCATCCATCATGATCAAGCGGTTGCCGAAATTGATTGCGAACTGCATGTTGTGGGTAACCATCAACGCCGTGAGCTTGTACTCTGCAATGAAATGTTCGGTAAGGTCCATGACAATCTGGGCATTGCGTGGATCCAAGGCTGCAGTGTGTTCATCGAGCAGCAGCATCTTAGGCCTGCTCATGACAGTCATCAGCAAGGTGAGTGCTTGTCTTTGTCCGCCGCTGAGAAGTCCGACGTTGTCCTTGAGCCTGTCCTGTAGTCCAATAAACTGTAAAAGCGAACGGAAATGCTCCCGTTTCTCATTGTTCAGGCTGATTCTCAGACCCTTCATCCCTTTGGATTCTGCGGTAATCATATTGTCCTCGATGGACATATTGGCAGCAGTTCCCTTGGTCGGGTCCTGGAAAATGCGCCCGATGGTCATGGCCCGTTTGTATTCAGGACTTGCCGTGATATCAGTCCCGTCAAAAATAATTTTACCGT
Organism: Sphaerochaeta globosa str. Buddy; assembly: GCF_000190435.1. NCBI lineage: Bacteria > Pseudomonadati > Spirochaetota > Spirochaetia > Spirochaetales > Sphaerochaetaceae > Sphaerochaeta > Sphaerochaeta globosa. The sequence goes on along the minus strand of NC_015152.1, from coordinate 2,141,381 downwards.
TGGTAACCGGATAGGTCCCACTGATAAGGTTGAAAAGCGTAGACTTTCCTGAACCGTTGGAACCGACAATGCAGATGACATCGCCCTTGTTTACATGCAAATTAACATTATCCAAGGCCATCTTTTCATTGACCGTACCGGGGTAGAATACTTTGGTGATGTTGCTCAAATCAAGCATTGGTTGAATCCTCCTTCGAATCGTGTCTTGCCAGCGACCTTGCAATGGCCTTTTTCTTTGCTCCTGCCGAGGAAGCCGCACTCCGTGTCTGTGCGATGAAAAGGCTGGCGATGACGAGGATACCAGTGAGCAACTTGAAGTCGTTCGGAGTGATATTCACCAAGTAACCGTATTTACGTCCGAAGAACATGAGCGCTTTATAGATGATCGCACCCAACACGGCGCGAAGGGTAAGCAGTGAAATACGGTTGGATGAGAAAAGGAACTCTCCAATCATGATGGCCGCCAGGCCCTGGACAACCATACCCTGACCGAGGTTTGCATCGGCAAAGCCCTGATACTGTGCAAGAAGGCCTCCGGAAAGGGCTATGAGCCCGTTGGAAAGGCCGATACCCATCAGCTTAAGGACATCGGGATTGATTCCTTGGCTGATAACCATCTGTTCATTGCCTCCCATTGCACCCATCGAGACACCAAGGTCAGTACGAAAAAAGATATCGACCAGCACCTTGACGAACAGTACCACCAGCAAGGTCCCCAGTAATGCAGCCCATTCACCGGGAATGAAGCTGAAGATTTTCGGGAGTTTGGAGTACAAGGTTTCAACTCTGAGCAGCGGCACGTTAGCCTTGTTGCCCAGCACCCTCAGGTTGATGGAGTAGAGCATGGTCATGGTCAGAATACCGGCGAGCAAGCCGGGAATTTTCAGCTTGTTGTGGATTGCCGCAGTTACCATGCCGGCGATGACACCGGAGAGAAACGCAAGCAGCAGTGCTACAAATATCGGGAAACCGGCTACAATGCTCATGGTGGCTACAGCTGCCCCTGTTGCTACTGCACCATCACAGGTCAAATCGGCAAAATCGAGAATCCGATAGGAAATGAGAATACCAATGACCATGATCGAAAAGACCAAGCCATCCACGAAAATACCTTCAATCATGTAAAACCCCTTACACAGAAAAAATCGCCGGTCTTAAGCAAGTCCGGCGATTCTTTCCCAAGCCATACTTACTGGCTGATTTTCTTTCCGTCCTTGATGAGCACAGCAGCACCATCCTGCAGTGACTGCGGAATAGTATAGCCAAGCTTCTTGGCGGTATCAAGATTAAACCACAGTTCAAACTTGGTTGGATCGGTGATATAGACGGTTCCCACCGAACCAGCTTGCTCACCCTTGAGAATTCTTTCGATGACCTTGCCGGTCTCCACCCCGATGCTGTAGTAGTCGAAGCCCCAGGCAATCATGGCGTTCAGGCCTTCCACTCCACTGGGATCAGCAGAGAAGAGCACCTTGTTTGCCTTGGTGGTGACATCGTCAATAGAAGCAATGGCACTGATGACAGCATTATCGGTAGCGATGTAAATGGCATCGACACGGTCGATAATGGACTGCGCAGCCATTTTTACTTCGCTGGAATTGCTGATGGCGCTAGCAACAAACTCGACACCGTATTTCTGGCAGGCAGCTTTTGCCATTTCCATAAGAACAACACCATTTGCCTCGCCGGAAGCATAGATGTTACCAATGCGCTTGGCACCGGTAAGGTCGATCAAGAGTTTGATCTGTTCGTCAACCGGATTCTTGTCGGAGACACCAGCGATGTTTGCAGCTACCAAACCGGCTTCATCTGCATCGGTGACGGCACTAAAGACAACAGAAGTACCGGAAGAGGCAGGGAACACCTGGGCAAGGGCTTGTGCTGAGGGAGTTGCAATACCGACGGCAACATTGACCTTGTCACTCTTGAACTTCTGAGCAATGGAAGAGGCTGTAGAGATGTCCCCATTGGCGTTCTGGAGGTCATAAGAGACTGAAAGTCCTGTAGTGGCAAGGTGGTCCATCAGGCCTTTCTCAGCAGCGTCGAGAGCGGGGTGGGCGAGAAGCTTGGAAACTCCAATCTTGTAGGTAGCACTTTCTTTCACTTCAGCCTGTCCGGCAGCAAAAACGCTGAATGTTACGAGTAAAACAAGAGCAACGGTAAGCAAGGAGCGGCGTGTAATGTTCATCTGATTTCCTCCAATACGGGTAATCCTTTTCGTTTGCAAAACTATAGCCCGATTTTTTTGTTTTGTAAATCGTACTATGCAAATAACTGAATATTAATTCACCGATTATGCATAGAGGAGGCTATTGTAATCAATTAGGATCATTATACATACAGAAAAAGGAGCCTGATCGCGAGGACCAGGCTCCAAACAAGGAGTATGAACGTTACTCTCGTACTATCTTTTTCCCGTCCTGAACCAATACTTTGGCCGAAGAAAGCAAATCCTCAGGGATGGTGATGTTCAGTTTCTTTGCTGTATCAAGGTTGAACCAGAGTTCAAATTGGGCAGGATCGTCGAAGAAGATGGCTCCGATGTCCTTCGGTTTTTCACCCTTGAGAATCCTCTCAACCACTTTTCCGGTTTCTACACCGACGGTGTAATAATTGAAGCCCCAACTCATGAGAAAGTCGATGCCGTCGCTACTGGTGGTATCGGTATTGAACAACGGTTTTCCCTCTTTCATGCATACTTCACTAACCGAGGGGATTGCGCTGACTACCGTATTGTCGATGGCGACATACATGGCATCAACACGTCCGATAATTGATTGGGCAGCCATCTTTACTTCACTGGAGTTACTTACTGCTGCACCAACGAAGGCCACCTTGTTCTGGGCACAAATCTGTTTGGCCATTTCCATCTGTGCAACCCCGTTGGCTTCACTGCTGGTGTAGATCATACCGAGGGCTTTGGGTTTGACGATGCGAAAGTAGGTCTCAAGCTGAAGCTGCAAGGGGTTGAGGTCGGAAATGCCTGCGATGTTCGTATCTTCAGTTTTGTCATAATTGACTACCAATCCGGCAGCCAAGGGATCGGTTATCGCTCCGAAAACCACCGGTTTGTCGGTAATGACTTGCGCCAACGCTTGGGCCGGGGGAGTTGCAATACCGATTACCAAATCCTTGTCGTCACTCTTGAATTTTTGGGCTATCGCGATAGCGGTTGCAATTTCCGCATTGCAGTTCTGCAGGTCGAAATTTACCGTAAGATCGGTACTCGTAAGGTAATCCATAATTCCCTGTTCAATGGAATCGAGGGCGGGATGGCTCACCATTTTTGATATTCCGATTTCATAGCCTTTTGATATTTCGGTATTGGGCTGGGAAAACAGTAGTGCAGAGGCGCTCAAAAAGCAGACAAACAACAAGATTTTTCGGGTCATGGTCTTTCTCCTTACGTGTTGGTGTTACTATACAAAGAAACGTTTGGGAGTGCAAGTATCTATTGATAGAAACATAGATTTTTTCTCTATCCTTTTCACTGCTTGTGTCGGCATGCCTGATTCTCGGGTCTCCAGTTGCAATAAAAAACCTCCCCGAAGGGAGGCTTGGTTGTGTATTGATCGGACAACTCAGAGAACTTCATCCTCTTCCAAATCATCGAATTCATCTTCTTCTTCAAAGAATTCGTCCTCGAATGACTCATCGCCCTCGACCATGAAGCCATCGTCGAGCAGTTCATCATCATCTTCTTCATCGTCAAGGATGTCATCGTCATCGTCCCCGAAATCAATCACTTCCGGAGCATCGTATAAATCAGCAAGATAGGCGTCTTCTTCGTCCTCAAGCCTACTGAAATAACGATCTTCCTCATCATCAAGCTCATCTTCTTCTTCACGGTATTTAGCCATGCCGGTACTCCTTGAAACCTTAATCATTTCCCACTAATTACAACATAAGAGAAGGTAGTACAGTTGTCAATTGGTTCTGTGGTTATGGACAGCTCACCCGCACACTGTTATCATGTGCCATGATGCAAGCAAAGCGATATTTAGCGGTTCCCAGCGGGGACCCGGCCGGTATTGGCCCTGAGATTATTGTGAAGGCATTGAAGGCAGTCCGGTTGCCCATAGATATAGGCGTGATTGTTATTGCAGACGCCCCTGTATTCGCCAAGGTAGCCACCGATTTGGGACTGAAAGCCGACTTCGACGCAGTTGTCAATGATGAAGAAGAGCTGAAACGTGCCATTCAGGGAGGGAGTCGGAAGATTCTCTATACCCAACATATAGTAGACATGAACCAATTTGCCTATGGAAAGATCAACGCCATGTGCGGCAGAGCCGCGTATGTCTCGGCTGAGACTGCTGTTCATCTCGTACAGAAAGGTTTTGCTCGTGCAGTGGTTACCCCTCCGCTTCATAAAGAAGCCTTGAAGGCTGCGGGCATCGAGCATATCGGATATACCGAAATACTTTCTGCACTAACCAGCACCAAGAAGGCGATAACCATGTTTGATACGATGGGACTGAAAATTTTCTTTCACTCACGGCATCTCTCCTTGCGAAAGGCGTGCGATGCAGTGACCAAAGAGAGCCTAGTAGATACCATCGTGACCTGCGACAGGATATCCAAGAGCAACCCTGCTTTTGACCAGAGACTGAGTCTGGCTGTCGCCGGCCTCAATCCCCACAGCGGTGAGCATGGCCTGTTCGGGGATGAGGAAGTGGTGAGCATTGAACCGGCTATCAATGATGCGCGTGCGAAAGGCATTGACGTGGTCGGCCCCATCGGGGCGGACTCGGTATTCTACCAGACCCGCATGGGCAAATATCGTGCAGTGATTTCGCTGTACCACGACCAAGGCCATATTGCCGCCAAGACGTATGATTTCAACCGAACCATTTCCATCACCTGGGACCTGCCGTTTTTAAGAACCAGTGTCGATCACGGCACCGCATTCGACATTGCCGGTAAAGGTCTGGCTGATCCGAATGGGATGATCCGTGCACTGGAAGTTGCAGCCGAATATACCTGCAGTAAAGAGGAGATACTATGAAAATTCTGAGCAAAGTTCTGATCGTAGCCTTGACGGTGGTTTTTCTCACCTCTTGTGCAACCTCCATAACCGTGAGACATCTTGTACCCGGCGAGGTTGACCTAAGTGTATCAAGAAACATTGCCATCGCATCGACTGTACCGTTCAAGTTCCCCTATGGAAGACCCCTCAGTCCTTGGATCAGCGGCCTCAGCGAAACCGATTTCACCCTCTCAAGTGGATATGATGCAAACCTGCCGTCCAGTATTGCCAATACCTCCACACGCATGCTGCTCGATGCTGCCCAGAGTACGAGCTACTTCACCATCCTTACTCCCGATGTGACCGATGCCTATCTTTCGCTTTCCAAGGTAGGGGAAAACAGCTCTGCCATGCTCAAGTCAAAGGGTGTACAGGCCCTGCTTTCCAGCAATATCTCCTACATGGATGTTGAGGAAGAGGTGGTGGGAAGGGACGTGAAAACCTATGTGACCGAGGATATAGACCCCAGTCCCACAGTCACTACAATGAAGAGTTATGAAAAGGTAACATCCAGAGAGTATTTTTTAGTGCAGAAGGCTACCCTGACACTGACCTATACCGTCTATGACTTGGTTAACAATCGTATCCTGCTTACCCGTTCTTTTACCGGCAAGGAGGATCAGGAGACGAAAATCGGAATCAGGACCTATGACGCCGGAGCCCCTGGTGGGTATCGGGACGAGAGAAGATACTCAAGTGGCTTTGCTCCTTCCTTCAAACCATTGTTTGAGAAAGTCCTGCGTTCGTTCTCCTCAACCATTTCCAAGCAATTGGCACCTTCCTGGCAGACCAAGCGCCTGACTCTCATGAGCAACAAACCAAAACTGGAGGCTGCCAAGAGTGCATACACCCTTACCGAGCGTGGCTCATATGAGCAGGCATATCGGCAATTCCTTTCGCTGTATGAGCTGAGCGGACACATTGCCAGCGGCTATAATGCTGCCTTGCTGCTGGAGGCCTTGAACAGGCTCCCGGAGGCGGTTGACTTAATGAACGACGTTTTCAATCGATCCGGCTCGCAACAGGCATATACTGCTCTTTTGCGTATGCAGGAGGCAAAGAGCCAGAGTGAGAAAGCCCAACGGCAGATCAGCGGGGAGAGCGCCCAGGATGGCCAAGGGGTAATGATGATGCAATACGTGGTGATGGAGTAGAGAATGGGCAAAGCAATGGTGTTGGTATATACCGGTGATGGAAAGGGCAAGAGCTGCGCTTCCATGGGGCAGCTAATCCGTGCACTTGGCCACGGTGCTCATTGTGCTGTTGCACAATTCATCAAACAAGATCCCGAGATTCTCGGCTCCGGTGAATATGCGATAGCCAAACAGCTGGGTGTTACGTGGAAACATTTCGGAGCCGGTTTCACGTGGGAAGGTGATAATAACACGGTGAACGCCGAGCTTGCCAAGCGCGGATGGGAGCAGGTTAAGCGCTGGATTTCTGCATCGGCTTTTGATGTGATTGTCTTGGATGAATTCACCTACACGCTCAATTTTGGGTACCTCGATACCGATGAGGTGTGTACCTGGATTTCCGACCATCGCAGTAAAGAAGGGTTTCCCCACCTTGTCATCAGCGGCCGCAATGCGCCAAAAGCACTTATTGCGATAGCTGACATGGTCAGTGAAATTCAGGAAGTAAAGCATCATTTGCAGCAATCAGGCCGTAAAGCAGAAGCAATGATTGAGTTTTGATGTCCTAAATCGCAAGTGAGCTCCTTTTTTCCTTTCACATTTTTGTGATACCGGGTATAATCAGCCAGAGGAGTTTACCATGGCCCTTTGTGATTTTCACTGTCATCTTCTTCCCTTGATCGATGATGGCTATGTTTCCAAAGAATCCTTTTCCCGTATGTTGCACCTCTACTTGGAGAACGGGATTACCACGATTGCCTTTACTCCGCATATCTACAATCCGTATGTGACTACCAATATTGCTGCACTCAGGTCCACGTATAGCTGGGCTGAGGAGGAGGCCTTGAAGGTAGGAATCACTACGTATCTGGGCAGTGAACTCTACGTGGGAGACCAGCCGGAGCTCACTTCCATCCCTATTGCAGGAACCTATGCCTTGCTGGAATTTGGTCTCTCGCTTCCGCCTGCCCGAATGCTTGAGCGTATAGCCGTTCTTCGTGAGCGAAATCTTGTTCCCATTCTTGCCCATGTGGAACGATATCGCTGGCTGGAGCCTGAAAGTGCACTCCTCTCGGAGTTGCTGAAACTTGGTTGCCTGTTGCAAACCAATGTGGAGGCAGTGGAGAATGGTGACTCGCACCCGTATTTGAAACGTAATTTGATTGATCTCATAGCGACGGACAATCATGGAGATGAGAATCTTCCCTTGCGCATGGTGCAATGCTTGAATGCTTGGCCCCAAGTGTATGGAAAGATGGAAACACTTTTGTAATTCCACCTGGGAAAGGTGAATGAGGAGGTAGCGCATGCTGCTGGATATGACGATAGCGAACTTCAAGTCAGTGAAGTCAGCGCAAACGATTTCGTTTGAGGCTGTAAAGGACAACCGTTTTCCTGAATCGAAGGTTGTACCGGTGACTGAGAAGTTGAGGATAATCAAGACTGCGGCCATCGTAGGGCCCAATGGAGCGGGCAAGAGCTCGTTTGTTCGAGCACTGGAAGCACTGAAAGGCATTGTGTGTGCAGCAGAGGATATGGATAATCCCCTGCAGATTCTCAGCGGGACTTCCTTTGCCTATTCTGAGGAGAAAGGCCAGCCTGCGACCATCATTATCCGCATTTTGCTTGGCCGGGATGAGCAGACTGAAGAGGTGATAATCGCCCAATATACGCTGGTTGCAGACCGGGAGAAAGTGTTTGAGGAGTCGTTATATCATCTGATCGGTAGATCGAAGAAACTGATGTTCGAGCGCAAGCTTGATGAAGGTGCGCTTCTTCTTGACGATGTCAAGCTAACCTATACCTACCGGTGGGGCAAGGCCTATCGGGGTGAGAAAAAACGCTTGGTAGGCAAAGTGGATGAGAAGCATTCATACCTCGCAGCTTCAGCTGTCAAGGGTAGTGAAACGACCCTCCCTCTCTATACTTGGTTCAACGATAGTCTGCATCTGCTCCCCATGGGTGTGTCCAACATCAGTGAAAAATATCTGATTGCTCAGCTCACCGAGCATCCTGATTGGGTGCAGCAGCTGATCAACTTCCTGTGGAGTGTCGACATCACCGATATTCGCGACATTCGTGTCAAAGATGATCGCATTATCTTCATTCACACCAATGTCACCCAGCACTATGCATCCTTCTTCAACCTTGAGAGCTTGAGTCTGAGAAGACTCTGTTTGATGGGTGTTGCTTTCTTTGAGAGCTTCACGAAACCAAAAACCTTGGTTATCGATGATTTTGGCATGCTTTTGCATCCCGACGTATTGTGTCACATTGTTGAGGTCTTCGAGGCAAGCAACATTAGTTGTCCCTCCCAAATGCTTGTCGTCGACTGCAACCCCTCACTTCTCAGACCGGGCTTGCTCAGGCGCGATGGAGTATATTTTGCAGAAAAGAACAGCGAAAGCGCTACCGTCTACTTCAGCTTGGCGAACTTCAAGTATTCACGCAGCAAGGACAAGACGCAGAGTCAGTATATGAACGGAGCCTACGGTGCCCTTCCGATTCTTTCGGAGTTCTGTTTCATTGATGCGAATAAGGATAAGGAGGAGTAACCATGGCACGCAAACGAATTTCCCAGCAGCCCCGTCAAACCATTCTGTTGGTGACGGCAACTGAAGCGGAGGCCCTGTATTTCTCCCAAATGCGCAAGGACTGCCGCTATTCCAATATGACGGTGGTCTGGGAGCAGGACTGCAAGGACCTTTCTGCCTTGATCAATCTGGCTAGCCGGATGCGAAATGCTGGCAACTACAGCAGTGTATGGGTGGTGTTCGGCCTTGCCGACCTTGGTGTCTCGCCTGAACAGGTTTCCAAGCTGCTCGCTCACGCTGAGCAAAAGAAGGTGAAACTGGCATGGAACAATCCCTCGCTACCGCTTTGGTATCTATTGCATCTGCAGGCTCCCAAGGGCTTCGTACAAGATCCAAACATGATTGAGAGTGCCCTGGCCAAACAGTTCCCCTCATTCTCCAGCGACGCCTCCTATCTGCTTGGTGATGGGATGAATCTTCATCTCAGGCTCTATTCAGCCAAGTCGAAAGCAGCTGTCAATGCCAGCTCCTACAACGCATTGGTTGCGGGGAAACTGGGTTTGGCTCCTACCAATATTGTCGGAATGCTCAATGACATCACCGAAATTTGTGGATTGGCCGACCTTACCCACAATCAGAAGCAACTTGGCTTGAACAAGAAAAACGGGTAGTGCTCAGTGAGTGGAATCCTGCTGCTTGTCTACATGCTTGCCTTCGCTCTGGGGTGTATGACTTTGGCACTTGCCATAGTCTATCGGCTTGCGAATAAGCAGAGATGGGCAACGTATTTTATCGTCTGTCATGCATCCCTTTTGGGATGCATGATGCTCTTGGCCCTGCAAGTGCTCTCTCGTATGTATCTGTCAGGCTTGGTATATGAGATAATTACGTACAGCATCGGCTTTGTGGTGCTTGCCGATGTTACCTTCCTGATTGTCTTTATTCCGTATTTCACCACCTGGGTGATAGCCCATCCATGGAGGCAACCTTACAAGGGCTTGTTCTTTTCCCTTGCCCTTGTCTACCTGTTCTTAGGGATCGGTCGTGAGATATGGCAGATTTCACTTTTCGACCAATTGATGCTTGTGCTGTTTGTGTTTGTAATCGCTTTCTGCCTCTCCATAACACTGAAAAACATCAACTCGATCGCAAACAAAACCGCTCGTACTTCAGCGATTTCAATTATCATTGTCAGTGCCTCGATGGTTCCGGCTATTTTACTTGCAATGTTCTTTCCCTCCCTCAAACCACTTCTTTTCGGCATCTATTTCCTTGCTCTCTCCATTACCATCATGACCTTTTTATTCATGCAGTTTGTTATTTTGGGAAGGGCTGAGGTGGTGAAAAGCAAAGAGCTTGTGTTGGGGGATTTGGAAGAGTACCATATTACTGAACGTGAGTTTGCCGTCATCCAGCTGATCAGCAAGGGTCTAACCAATAAGGAAATTGCAAGCCAGCTGGGTATCAGTGCAAACACGGTAAACAACCATGTGGCGAATATCTATGGGAAAACCCAGGTAAGGAGCCGCATCGACCTTTTGAATCTGCTGAAGCAGAGTTGGTAGGAGATTCCATGCAGATAACATATGAGGTTCCCAACTTCGCAGAACACCATTATCAGGATAAGGCACCGATCAGAAAGTGTGCACGGCCGTGGGCCATGGTCCATGATGAGGCGGTGAAAAAGGCCGTATTGTTGTGTCATGGGTATACAGGTTATCCGGGTGAACTCATTCGTCCCGGTACCGATTTATTTGAGGCGGGCTTTGATGTGTACTGCCCCCGGTACCCGGGACATGGAACCAGTGGAAAAGATTTTTTATCCAGCAAAGCCGAGGATTGGATCGGTACTGCCTATGACGCTTTTGCATACCTTGCCCAACGCTATGAGCACGTTTCGTTGGTAGGCCATTCCATGGGTGGGGCGATTGCCACCATTATTGCTGATGCTTTTGATGCAGACACCCTGGCTTTGCTTGCTCCTGCCTTGGTGATCCCCTCGCTGCCAGCCACCCAGGTAAGGATTCTCAGGCATGTGGTCAAACGTAAGAAAGTCGCCTGGAAGGCGGATCTGGAGTATCATTTCCACTATGAGGGCGATGCTGACGATGATGCCTTTTTAGGCTCTGAATATTGGTCGTATCAGTTTCCCAAGGGCATTTGGGAGCTTGAAAGAGTCAGACGGCGCGCAGTAGCTTCCATCGATCACGTACTTGCCGACACGCTTTCCATCAGCGGTGGACTCGATCCAACCATTCCCGAAGAGGCTTCTGTGTTGGTGACCAGCAAACCCAAAGGGGTGAATAAGCATTTGCATATCAAGACAATCGGGCATCTTATGCCCTACGATAAGAATATTGATGCCCAGAATGAGGCTATGGCTGCTGTGGTTGCTTGGATGCAGGGAAAGCGCTAGGCGCGCACCAGGTATTCGTAGATAGCCGAAAGCTTGTCCGAAATGCTTACCACCACGCTTTCCTTGTACCGTGGGAGCGCCAGGGTTTTGGGAAACATGTGCTTGGTAATAATGTCCTCTTCCATATCATTGACAGAGAAATAGGTCTTTGCGTTCGCCAAGGCGATGAACGGATGTTCTTTACCGTGGCTTGAACGTTTTTCATCTTGCTCTTTTCGCTGCCGCCAATCATACAAAAAGAAATCGTGCAAAAGACCGCCTCGGGCGGCTGCCTGATAATCCATGCCCAAAGCCTTGCTTATGCGAAAGGAAATATAGGATACGCGATTTGCGTGGTCGTAGATGTGGTTGGTGTGATGGCGGAACTCTTTGAGCTTGAGGAATTGCTCGTGTTGCAGAATATCCTCTACCAACAAGGTGTGTTGGGTTCTCAGCTGCTGTATCGTTGAACGCTGGATGGTATAGGCAAAGAGCAGGGAAAAGAGTGAGAAAAGCAGGAAAAGAAGCTCAATGGGAAAGAGATTGAAAAAGCTTGCTATATTGAAAACTTTGGATGTATAGAATGTGGTAAAAAGTCCTACAGGCAGTTTGAATAGTTTTACAAGGTGGGTGTTTCCCCCAGTAAGGAAGGCAGGAAAAGCATCAGGTATCAGGATAGTCCTCCTAAGGTCAATTGAGTGTACGGTATCGAAATAGCTGGGTATGGTCAAGCCTCACACCTCTTTTTCTATTTCTCTCTGGACAGGTGTATGTTTCACCCTTGCTACAAGCCTTCTTTGTGTTGCTATAATCTCTGTTTTACGGTACAACAGTACCATTGAGAGGAGTATATCCTGATGGAAGTGAGAGTACGCTATGCCCCATCTCCGACTGGTCTGCAACATATCGGTGGAGTAAGGACAGCTTTGTTCAACTATTTCTTTGCCCGAGCGAACGGAGGCAAGTTTATACTGCGTGTCGAGGATACCGACCGTGAGCGTTATAGCGATGAGTCTTTACAAGATCTCTATGACACCCTGTCTTGGCTGGGTATTGCTTGGGATGAAGGTCCGGTTGTAGGCGGCCCTTGTGGTCCTTACATCCAGAGCGAGCGCTTTGAGCTGTATCGCGACTATGCCCAGCAATTGGTACGTGACGGAAAAGCGTATTATTGTTATTGCACCCCTGAACGCTTGGAGGCGGTCCGACTCAAGCAACAGGAAGAAAAGAGTGAAGTGCAAGGGTACGACCGGCACTGTCTCCATCTTTCTGAATCCGATCACGCCAACTATGCGGAGCAGGGCATTCAGCCGGTTATCCGGCTCAAGGTGCCTACAGACGGAAAGACCACCTTTCACGATGTGCTGATGGGCGATATCACCCGTCGCAATCGTGACGTCAGTCCCGATCCCATATTGCTCAAGAGTGACGGCTTTCCTACCTACCACCTGGCAAATGTCATCGATGACCATCTGATGGGCATCACCCATATCATGAGAGCCCAGGAGTGGATTCCCTCGGGACCGCTGCACATTCTGCTGTATGAAGCGTTCGGCTGGGAGCCTCCGATGTACTGCCACCTGCCCATGGTCATGGGCAAGGACGGCCAGAAGCTTTCCAAGCGTCATGGTTCAACTTCGGTACGCGATTTCAAGGAAAAAGGCTACTTGCCCGAAGCCTTGATGAACTATGTGAGCATGGTTGGTTGGTCGTATGACGGGCAGCGGGAATTCTTCAGTAAGGAGGACCTCGAACAGGTCTTCTGCCTGGAAAAAATCAACAAGGCCCCCGGTGTTTTTGACTACAAGAAGCTTGACTGGTTCAATGGCCAATACATCCGCCAAAAGAGCGATGAAGAGTTGATGGCTCTATTGCTGCCTTATATGAACAAGGCTCAATTTTTACCTGCCTCACTTTCTGAAGAACAGAAAACCAAGTTCTTGGAAATCACCAAGGTGGTGAAAGATCGGCTGAAGGTCCTCGGTGATGTGGTGGATTTGACTCGGTTCCTTTTTGAGACGCCCTCTTATGACGACTTGAGTTTGTTTGCCGCCAAGGGTGTTGAGCTTTCTGTTGCTGCTTTGGCACTCCAACGCGCATATGATGTCCTGAAACAAGGCTTTGAGTCGCATGAGAGTCATGAAGTGACCGAGCAGAAGCTAACCGATTTGGCAGCAGAGCTGGAACTGAAGGTCAACGGGGTGTTCATGCCCCTCAGAGTAGCTTTGACCGGCAGTACCGTCAGCCTTCCATTATTTGATTCCATTGGCCTGCTTGGGCAGGAAGTGACGTGCTTACGCATTGAAAACGCATTGGCTTTACTGAAGAGAGAGGTACGATAAATGGCAGAAGTAACGATGGACAAGATTGTCTCTTTGTGCAAGCGACGTGGATTTATTTTCCAGTCGAGCGAAATCTACGGCGGTTTGAACGGCGCCTATGACTACGGTCCACTGGGTGTCCAGTTGAAGAATAACATCCGCGATTTCTGGTGGAAGGAGATGACACAGATCCATGACGACATCGTCGGTTTGGACGCCTCCATCCTCATGCATCCCCGTGTTTGGGAGGCCAGCGGCCACGTTTCCAACTTCAGTGATCCGATGGTTGACTGCAAGCAGTGCAAAAGCCGTTTCCGAGCCGACCAGATCGACCTCAAGGGCGCCTGCCCGACCTGTGGTACCAAGGACAGCTTCACCGAGCCGAGGAACTTCAACCTCATGTTCGCCACCCACATCGGGGCTAACGCCGATGCCAGTTCGACCATCTATCTCCGACCTGAGACCGCACAGGGCATCTATGTCGATTTCAAGAATGTGGTTTCCTCAAGCCGGGTGAAGATTCCTTTCGGTATCGCCCAGGTAGGTAAATCCTTCCGCAACGAAATTACCACCAAGAACTTCATTTTCCGTTCCTGCGAGTTTGAGCAGATGGAGATGCAATGGTTCTGCAAACCGGGAACCGATGAGAAATGGTTTAGCTACTGGAGAGAGCAGCGTATGGCTTTCTACCATAAGATGGGTATTAAGCCGCAGAGCCTCAGATGGCACCAGCATGGTCCGGATGAACTGGCCTTCTATGCAAAGGATGCCTACGACATCCAGTTCCTCTTCCCCATGGGATGGCAGGAACTTGAAGGTGTTCACAGCCGCACCGATTATGACCTCACCCAGCACCAGACTTTCAGCGGCAAGGAGATGACGTATTTGGATCCCGAGTCCAACGAACGGTATATCCCCTATGTTGTGGAAACCTCTGCCGGTCTTACCCGAAATGTCTTGATGGCTCTAGGCGATGCCTATGATGAAGAGGAGCTTGAAGGCGGCGATGTCAGGACAGTCCTGCATTTCCATCCCAGTCTTGCTCCCGTCACTGTTGCCGTGTTGCCGTTGGTGAAGAAGGATGGTATTGCCGAGTTTGCTTCCAAGTTGGAACATGAACTGAGAGACGATTTTTCCACCTTCTACGATGTCAGCGGAGCAATCGGCAGACGCTATCGGCGTATGGATGAGATCGGAACCCCCTACTGCGTAACCGTCGATTATCAGAGCCTTGAAGACCAGACGGTAACGTTGAGGCTGCGCGATAGCATGGAGCAAGTACGAGTCGCCATTACGGACCTGGTAGCCACTATCAAAAAGGCAACCAAGGAGTACAAGCGGGTGGAGCGGTAACATGAACACAGCACTTCAGACTTTGATGGACCGTGGGTTCATTAAAGCATGTACAGATTATGATGCACTCAGTGACTTGATGGACAAGGAAAAGGTTACCTTCTATGTGGGGGCAGACCCGACTGGCCGAAGCCTTCATATCGGTCACATGGTGCCTTTCTTTGCCATGCATCACCTGCAGAAGGCTGGTCATAATCCCATCGCCTTAGTCGGCGGCGGGACTGCAATGATCGGTGACCCCTCTGGCAGGACAGAGATGCGCAAGATGCTCACCCCCGAGCAGGTAACGGAGAACTGTAAATCCATCAAGGCCCAGCTTGGGACGGTGGTAGACTTCACCGAACATCCTCAGGAGGGGATGGGCAAAGCAATCATGCTCAACAATGCAGACTGGCTGACTGATTTGAATTACATCACTTTCCTGCGTGAGATCGGGCGTCACTTCTCGGTCAACCGCATGCTGACCTTTGAATCCTATAAGCAGAGGCTCGAACGCGGCCTTTCGTTCATTGAGTTCAACTATCAGCTCCTTCAGTCCTACGACTTCTATGTGCTCAATCAGGAGCATGGTTGCAGACTGCAGATCGGCGGTGATGACCAGTGGGGCAATATCGTCAGCGGTATTGAGTTGATTCGTAGGATGAACGGAGCTGAGTGCTACGGACTTACCTTCAATCTCATTACCCGAAGCGACGGCCACAAGATGGGCAAGAGTGAAAAGGGTGCAGTCTTTTTGGATCCCGAGCTCTTCAGTGCGTATGACTTCTACCAATACTGGCGCAATGTCAATGACGATGATGTAATTAAGTTCCTCAAGCTGTTTACGTTCCTTCCTTTGGAAGAAATTGCCCAGTATGAGAAAGCGGATGTGAATATCAACGATGCCAAGGAGAGGCTTGCCTACGAGCAGACCAAAATCATCCACGGCGTCGAGGAAGCGGAAAAGGCAAGGATTGCTGCCAAGACCATGTTCAAGGGAGCCAACCTTGGGCAGGAAGGTAGGGACGGCATGCCCTCCCTGGCCATTGCAGCCTCTGAACTTGAGAACGGCATCCCTGTTCTCGACCTCTTCAGTCGTACCGATCTGGCGGCTACCAACAGTGATGCCCGCCGATTGGTTGCCGGTGGAGCAGCCTGGATTGGTGAAACCAAGATAGAGGATCCCAAGACCCTCATTGATAAAACCTATCTGGATGGTTTTGGGGAGATGATCCTCAGGGCGGGAAAGAAGCGGTACTTCCGTATCACCATTGCTTAGTTTATAAGAAGAGAAGGGGGGGGAACCCCCTTCCTTCATAGGGAGATAGTTCATGAAACGTTTTGTAAGTATTTTTTGTATTGTCCTGATTGCCTCTTTTTCATTGACAGCGCAAGCGGTGGCAGAAACACCTGCTGCTTCTGCTTTGGATATACAGTTCGGTGTCATGGCCGGTCCCACCGGCTTCTCTTCGGTTGCCCTGAGCCTCAATGAGGGTAGAATTGCTGATAATCTGAAAGTCACGATGAGTGTGTTCCCCTCTCCAAACGAGGTTATTGCCCGATTGGCCAATGGGGAACTGGATTTTGCAAGCCTTCCCACCAATGTGGCGGCGAATCTCTACAATAAGGGTGTGAAGGTAAAGCTTGCTGCCGTCATCGGCAACGGTATGCTCAGTGTCCTCTCCAGTGATGGTTCGGTTGCCAGCGTTCAGGATTTGCTTGGCAGGACGGTCCATGTCCCCGGTGCAGGCTCTACTCCTGACCAGATGAGTCAGCTGCTGCTACAGAAGGCTGGTTTGGTTGCAGGTAAGGATGTCATTCTTGATTACTCCGTCGCAGCTCCAGCCCAGCTTGCCCAACTGGTTATCGCAGGCAAAGTATCGCTAGCAGTTCTTCCTCAACCGTTTGTTTCCATGGTTTTAGGCCGCAGTCCCAACGCTCGCGAAGTTGTGGATGTCCAGGCACTGTATTCCCAATTATCCGGCGTCCCCACATATCCGATGAGCGTGCTTGTCGTCTCTGAGTCTTTTGCAAAGAACCATCCGCTTGCCTTGGCAGCAGTACTCAAGGCATACGAGGAATCGGTTGCATGGGTCAATGCCGACCCCAAGGCAGCAGGACTGGCCATCGAAGCCGCGGGTATTATGGCCAGTGCCATGGCAACTCCGGCAATTCCTTCCTGTAATTTGGTCTTTGTTCCCAGTCAGGAAGCAAAAAATGAGGTGCAGGCATACTTTACCTTCCTGCACGGCTTCAGTCCCGCCTCCATTGGTGGTACGATTCCTTCTGAAGACTTGTATCTGTAAAGGATGTGTTGATGTCCTCGCTTAAGCGTAGTCTGATTCTCTTCTTCTCTTCGGCCTTCCTGCTCTTGCTTTGGCAGGTTGGCTCTGTGATGCTTGACAGTCAGATTCTGCTTCCAGGCCTTGGCCCGGTATTTTCAGCTCTGGTGGAGCTTGTGCGTCAAAAGCCCTTTACCACCAATGTGTTTTCTACCGTGGTCAGGGCTCTTGAGAGTTTTCTGATTATTGTTGCCAGTGCAACGGTGATTGGTATAGCTGCCGGCAGGTACCCCCTGCTTTCGCTTGCGCTCAAGCCTTTTGTCACCGTGCTGAAGGCAATTCCAGTGATGAGCATCATCCTGCTTGCCTTCATCTGGTTCACCAGTGGAACTGTACCGCTCTTTTCTGCCTTCCTTATGGGTTTTCCTGTCATGTATGTGCAAATCGAGGGGGGAGTGAGACAGAAGGACAGACTCCTCGATGAAATGTGTAGGCTCTATGATATACACGGCAAGGACAAACTGATCCACTATACCATTCCTTCGCTTTTGCCGTTCTTTGTCATCGGCTCGCGTGCAACGCTTTCCATGGTATGGAAGGTTGTCATAGCAGCCGAGGTCCTCACCGTTCCGCGCTTTGGCGTGGGATCACGCATGCAGCTTGCCCAGGTACAGCTTCAGACTGACCAAGTTCTTTCTTGGACCCTGATCGCCATTCTTTTGACCGCACTAGGTGATTTGCTTTTTGATAGCCTTGCATGGTCCTTGAGAAAGCTGAAGAAGCATGTTGATGCAAGGAGGGTGGAATGCAGTTCCAAAGGATAAGCAAAGCCTACGGCCAAAATTGTATCTTCGATGAATTCAGTTTGGAAATTACAAAGCGAACCATCCTTTCTGTGGTAGGCCCTTCCGGCGAGGGAAAGACAACCTTGCTGCAGATTGCAGCCGGCTTGATTCAGCCTGATAGCGGGATTGTGATCAAAGAGGTTGAGGAAGAGGGAAGTATCAGCTATCTGTTTCAGGAGCCGCGCCTGCTTCCCTTCAGTACCGTTTTTACCAATGTGGAACTCGCCTTGCGCTCGTTCCTGTCCAACAAGAAAGAGCGAGAAGAAAGTGCTTTGCATTACCTAAGGATGGTTGGCCTGGCAGACAGTATGGGACTATATCCTGATCAGCTTTCGGGGGGAATGCGCCAACGGGTGGCCATTGCCAGGGCATTTGCCCATCCTTCAAAACTGATGTTGCTCGATGAACCGTTTCAGAGCCTGGACATCAAGCTCAAGGTTACGTTGGTGAACTCCTTCCTCCGTCTTTGGGAGGAGAGCCCGAGAACTACGCTGTTTGTCACCCATGACCCCAAGGAGGCTATCCTGCTTGGCGATGCCGTGTGTTGTCTGGGTGATCCTAAAAAACCGTTGCTCTACCAACAAATACATATTCCTCGCAACGCGAGGAATATTGGTGATCAAACCTTGTTGGCTTTGGAAGCCTCCCTGGTACAGACATTGGTCGGCGCTTAGAGGTCTACCTTCCAAAGTCCATGCAGGTTGCAGTACTCGTACACAGCTACAGCCTTGTCGTCGTCGAGAGCGAATGTTGCGTGTGGCTTTCCGTCAACTGGAAGGCTTTTGCGCATGCCGCCATTCTCGGTCTGGACATAGATGAAGGCAATGTGGTGTTCTTTGGTCATTGGATGGTCCACCGATCCCACGTTCACTTCCAGCTTGTTTCCTTCCACTTTAACGACAGGAACGTGCTTTTCCTTGGCAGCATCGACAGTATTGGCTTTCAGAACGATCATCTCTTCGCCGCAGCAAGAAATCTTCGGTCCACGGTCGATTACCTTGGCAACAATGTTTCCACAATGTTTGCAAATGTAAAATTCTTGTTCTTTCATCGGTATTCTCCTTGTCTCCCATTCTACCCGAAAATTGCGTTGCCGTACAGTCGATACTTTGTACTGGTAAGCGAAGTTTCAGTCTGCATGCAAAACAGGCAGGTCATCAGACCTGCCTGCATTGAAGGAATCCTATGGTTTACACGTAGCCTTGGGCGATCATGGCCTCGCTGACTTTCACAAAGCCTGCAATGTTGGCACCATCAACATAGTTGTCCTTGGTGCTGTATTTTTCGGCTGCACTACTGATGGAAGCGAAGATGTTCTTCATGATCTGCTGAAGTTGCTGGTCAACCTGCTGGGGCGTCCATTGCAATTTCTGACTGTTCTGGGCCATCTCAAGGCCGGATACGGCAACACCACCGGCGTTTGCCGCCTTGCCGGGTGCATGGAGAATTCCTGCATCCTTGAAGATTGCATCAGCTTCCAAGGTGGTAGGCATATTTGCGCCCTCACCAACGAGTTGGATGCCATTGGCAATAAGGTTCTGCGCATCCTTTGCGTTGATTTCATTCTGGGTGGCACAGGGGAATGCATAGTCGGCTTTCACTTCCCAAAGCGGGTTGCTTTCCTGGCTTCCATTATGCGGGATATAGGTAGCTTCCTTGAACTGCTGTGCATACTCGGCAATTCTACCGCGGCGGACGTTCTTTAGCGTCTTGATGTAAGCAAGCTTCTTTTCATCAATACCGCTTGGATCTATCAACACACCGGAAGAGTCACTGAGTGTGAGCACCTTTGCATTCATCTGAAGCAATTTGTCGATGGTGTACTGGGCAACGTTACCGCTACCGCTGACAAGGCAGGTCTTGCCTTCCAGACTCTTTCCCTTGGATTCAAGAATTGCTGCAGACAGGTAGACCAATCCATAGCCGGTTGCCTCAGGACGGATGAAAGATCCGCCGTACGATGGTCCCTTACCGGTGAGAATGCCCACCGATCGGTTGGTCATCCGACGGTATTGGCCGTACATATAGCCAATTTCACGGCCGCCGACGCCGATATCACCGGCGGGGATGTCGGTATCCTCTCCGATGTGTCGGGCAAGTTCGGTCATGAAGCTCTGGCAGAAGCGCATTACCTCATTATCACTCTTTCCCTTGGAGTTGAAGTCACTGCCGCCTTTACCACCGCCCATGGAAAGGCCGGTGAGGCTGTTCTTGAAGGTTTGTTCGAAAGCGAGGAACTTGAGGATGGAGAGATTTACCGAGGGATGGAAACGCAAACCGCCTTTGTACGGGCCGATGGCGCTGTTCATCTGTACTCTGAAGCCGCGGTTGATTTGCAACTGCCCGTCGTCGTCGATCCAGGGCACACGAAACATAATCACACGTTCAGGTTCTACAATACGGTCCAGTACTTTATGATACACAACCTGCGGAAGGTCATCCACCAAGGTATCTATGGAAGACAGGAAAGAGGTCACCGCTTGGATGAATTCCTTCTGATGGGGATCGAGCTTGATCACGTGGTCAAGTATCTTTTGGGTTGCGTCATTCATGTCGGGTATCACTCCTCATATGCATGTATAAATATACATAAAACTGCATACGATACTACAGAATTTGTTCAAGTTGGTAAAGGCTTTCGGAAATACGAAAAAATGTAGAAAAATTTTGAGGGATGCGTAGAAACACATGATAAACATCCTCAGTTGAGGGAGTGCTCAACTGAGGGCTTTTCAATTGCCCATTTCACCAATTTGGCAAAAGGGATGTTTTTTATAAAAAAAATGAGCATACGGGATTTTAGAGTGTTTCGCCGCGTCTAAGCCTCTCAATGTTTTGTTTGAACGGGGGATAGATGATTCCTCGTTCAGTGATAATACCTGTAAGGTTTTGGTGCGGTGTTACATCAAAGGCAGGGTTATAGACCTGCATTCCAGAAGGTGCGACTTGCACTCCCTGGACATGGGTGACTTCTTCTGCTTCCCGTTCCTCGATGGGAATCTCTGATCCATCACGAATGGTAAAATCGATGGTGGAGACGGGGACTACGCTATAAAACGGGACGCCATACGCCTTGCAGATAACCGAGAGGGCGAATGTTCCCAATTTATTGGCAACATCCCCATTGGCTGCAACACGGTCACCACCAAGGATGACCAAGTCGATCTTGCCATCGCGGATGAGGGTTGCTGCAGCACTATCGGGGATGAGTTTGGAAGGAATCTTGGACTCCATCAACTCCCAGGCAGTAAGCCTTGCCCCTTGGAATCGGGGTCTGGTTTCATCGGCGTAGACAAAAATATCCTTCTTATCATAGAAAGCTTGCTTGATTACCCCCAAAGCGGTTCCCCAGCCTGCGGTGGCAAGCGCTCCAGTATTACAATGCGTGAGGATGGTTGCCTTGTAGGGAACGACCTGGTTCCCAATTCTGCTGATGGTCTTGTTTGTCTGGATATCCTCTTCCCTGATGGTATGCGCTTCCATAAGCAGTCTCTCAAGGGTCTTGGGACGACCTTGAGCCTTGACTGTTTCATAGACGCCGAGCATGCGATCGATGGCCCAACCCAAATTAATGGCGGTAGGTCGGGCAAGACTGAGGAATTTGCAAGCCTGGTAAAAGGCAGCTTGCTCGGGGCACTGCTGTAAGGCGAGGTATACCCCATAGGCCGCAACTGCACCGATGGCCGGAGCACCACGCACAATCATATCACGAATGGCAAATTCGACCTCTTCATAGGTTGCACAGGTCACATACGTTACTTGGGTCGGCAAAACCCTTTGGTCGAGAAGGATCAGCTTTCCCTCTGTGAAATTCAGAGCAACAAACGATTCATCCATGAGTCTCTCTCCTATCGCTGCTGAACTTCAGCCCAGCTCTTTTGTGCATCCTTGATGACCTGATCCTCGTCTATGGTCATCACTTTTCGTCCTTCCATGAGAATCCTGCCTTGGCAGAGCAGGGTGTCCACGTCAGAAGCCTGGGTTGCATAAACCAAGGCACTAAACGGGTCATTAAGCGGTGTCAAATGACTCGCGTGCGTATTTACAAGCAGAATGTCAGCTTCCATACCGGCTTTCAATTGTCCGATTTTCTTTTCCAATCCCAAAGCTTTTGCGCCATTGACGGTCGCCATACTGAGCACCTCATACGGATGCAACGTATAGCCAGTCGGCTTGTACACCTTACCGAGCAGACTTGCCACATGCATCTCCTCAAACATGTTGAGGTTGTTGTTGCTGCTGGCCCCATCGGTGCCAAGAGCTACGGAGATTCCTTTTTGGAAATAGGTGCTGATGGGCGCGATTCCGCTGGATAGTTTGCAGTTGCTGCTTGGATTGTGCACGATGGTGCTGTCTAGACCCTTGAGCAGTTCGACTTCCGTATCAGTAAGGTGTACACAATGGGCGAGCAGGCTTTTGACATCCTTGAGGACCCCGCAATCGAGCAGGTACTGCAGGGGAGTTTTTCCTGTCTCTTTCAGGCAATCCTGAACCTCCTGCATCGTTTCGCTTAGATGCGTATGCAGGATGGCCTGATGATCTTTCGCCCAGCTATGAGCGAATTGGTACGTTTCCTTGGGGCACGTATAGATGGCGTGGGGGGCACAGTCGACCTGGATGCGCCCTTCGCTTCGTCCTACGTACGGGCTCAAGAGCCTTTCCCGATCGAACACCCGAGTTTTGTTCTCTTCCAAGCTTCCGAACAGCGTTATGCTGATACTGGCGCGCAGGCCGGTTTCCAGCACAGCTTCAGCACTTGCCTGGGGATGGAAGTACATGTCGGCAAATGTAGTGACACCGCTTTGGATCAACTCGACCAGACCAAGTCGAGATGCAATCAGGATATCCTTCTCAGTCAGCTTATCTTCGATGGGGAAAATTTCACCCAGCCAAGCCTGCAGCGTGGGCAGGTCATCCTTATAGTTGCGCATCAAGCCCATGCTCAAATGAGTATGGGCGTTCACAAGTGCGGGCATGGCTATATGGAAGGAGCCGTCAATGATGCGATCTGCTACAAAGCCGGGGTCGGCTTCCCCGACAAAGACGATATGTTTGCCATCAATGCCGATATCACCACGGAAATAGGTACCTTCTTGTGTCATCGGCACAATAAGGGCGTTGGAAATAAGTAGTTTCATGGCCGGTATTGTAGCATGAACCTCTTAAGCAGTCACCTTGTTACGTTTGATCTTTTTGGTACTAGTCATATCCATAGGCGCATCCAAAATCGTCAGACGGGTAATTTTCTTGTAGCCTGAGAGCTGTTGGTTCACTTCCTTGATAACCCTTTCCAAGTCATCCTTCGATGAAACCCCATGTTCCTTGTAATACTCTGCATTGGGATAGACGACTGCCTCGATCATTTCAGCAGGTACATCCTTGTTCTCCTGATATCCTCGAATAAGTATCTGGTCAATCTGGGTGTATAACTGAAAGAGGTCTTCGATTTCCTCGGGATAGACATTCTTTCCACCCTCGGTGACAATCAGATTCTTAGCCCTTCCTTTAAGGTAGAGGTAGTTCTCCTTGTCCAAATACCCAAGGTCTCCTGTTTTCAGGTATCCCTCTTCGTCGAAGAGTTCGGCAGTGTGTTCTGCATCGTTGAAGTACCCTTGGGTGATATTCGGTCCCTTGACCCGAATTTCTCCCACACCGTTCTGGTCAGGGTCGGCAATTTTCATATCGACCATCGGAAAAACCATTCCCACCGATTCAATCTTGAAATGGCTTATGGGATTGAGCGTGAGAATCGGGCTGGTCTCAGTCAGACCGTATCCTTGGATGAAATCCAGCCCGAGTTGCTGGTACTGCTTGAATACCTTCGGGCTTAGGGGACCTGCACCACAAATCAAGAAGTTGTTGCGATCCAGACCGACTTTGCTCAAGAGCATTGCATTGAAAGCTTTCCGGAAGAGATTCCAACGCAGGTACTTCTTTGTAAAACCGTTGATGGTCATCATGGTAAGAATAAGGGCATTCACGAAGGGTCCCTTCTTCTTTACCTGTTTGAGTAGTCCAGCAAGCAGCTTGTTATACAACAGAGGAATCCCCATGAAAATAGTTACCTTGCCCTGGGTGAGGTCATTGATCATACGGCTGACGGCAATGTCCTGGCCGAAGACACACTCAGCCCCATGCTTGATCGATTCGAGTAGCACCGCAGTACAGCAATAGGAGTGGTGCAGGGGCAACAAGGCATACAGGACATCAGTCTCGTTCAGGCTGAGGAACGTACCATCACAGGCTTGATACAGGTCGCTGACTATGTTTGCATGCGTGAGCATGGCTCCTTTCTCATTGCCGGTAGTCCCACTCGTAAAGAGAATGGCGGCGAGATCGTGTTCCCCTCTAGCTCTGCGCTCTGAAAGCTTGGCAGCCTTAAGCTCATCAATATGAGGAAACAGCTTACTATCCTCTTGTAAGGACGCCAACCCCTTGAGCTGTTTATACCATGCTTTTTGGGAATCGAGGGCTTCAAGGACATTCTTATCACCGAAAAAAAACGAGGCGTTCACAAAACTGCTGAGATTTTCCACTCTGTCGATATGCAGTTGGTGGTCCAACGGAACCACCACAGCCCCTGCATACAAGACGGCAAGATACGCTATTGCCCAAGCTGGACTGTTTTTCCCATTGATGATGACCCTGTCGTTCTTGTTTACTCCCATTTCCATGAGGTAGGAGCCAACACGTTTGACATGATTGAGTACCTCTGTATAGGTAAGGGTGGTCCTGTTGGGCTTAAAGATGGTGAAACTATTTCTGCTGCCGAACTGCTGTTCGGTGATGAGAAGCAAATCTATGATGGTAGGCCACTGTCCATCGAACAGTACTCCACGATATTGGTCCAAATCATCCCAAGAATGTTTCATGATAGGGAATACTCCACGTTGCCGCGCATGATACAAATATACTATACGCACAAAATAAGCGTTACTGCGTTGATTTTCACAGAATACACCGTATTTGTCAAGAAACCGTTAACTCCTTTACTCAATTATGATTGATTGAATAGTTAAAAATCACTAGAGACGAGGAAAAAGGTGTTTATCCGTCAGAAGAGCGGAGATATCGGGATACACGACATCCGAAAGAGGCCTAAGGCTCTTTGTATCATTGCTTCCACTCAAGAGTGCGATGGTATATCCTGCTTCTGAACGTTTGGCAAACAACATATCGGTGATGGTGTCTCCGACCATGGCAACTTGGCTGGGGACAATGCCCTCCTGATTGCAGAATTCAAGGAATGCTTGGGGGTGTGGTTTCTTTTTGTAGTTACTGTCCCGGCTGGATACAAAGTCAATATACTCACTCAGTCCCATGAGGGAGAGAAAGAGCGAGGTGGAGGAAGCGTTGTCGTTGGTGATGATTCCAATTGAGTAGCCGCATTGTTTCAAGTTTGAAAACAGTGTCTGTTGCAGCGAAAAATCCATTTTTTTCAGCTTTTTGCTCAGGAGTACTTCGCTGTTCTGCACACTTTGGTGATAGGCTCTCATTGCCTTGAGTGCGTTTACTCGATACCGGATGCAGTACACCAAGAACCTTCGAAAAATCTGCACGGGGCGGTGGGTGAATACCAATCCCTTGGGATGGCAATCACCATGTTCATCGATGCCCATGAGATGAAGCATAGCGTTTTTTGCTTTTTGGTGGCTGGCTTTGCCCATAGAAATGAAGGCGCTATCGATGCCTTCCTTCAGCACATCCTCCCATACTTGGGCGTAATCAAAGAGTGTGCCGTCCTTATCAAAAATGATTCCCTTGAGTTTCTCATTCATTTGTGCCATGTTGGGGTATCATCATACGGTACACACTCGCACTCTGCCTAGGGGGGAATGAATGCTCGCACTGCAAGAAAAGGTCATTGAACGTACAAAAATCTTCGCACAACAAGTTGAAACGCTTCGTTTCAGCTGCGATTGCTATATCTACAACCCATTGACTTATGCTTGGCCGATGCATGAATTGTATATTCGCACCTATCTCAGCAATCCAATCAGAACTCTTTTGCTGGGGATGAATCCCGGTCCTTTTGGGATGACGCAAACCGGTGTTCCCTTCGGCGAAATAGAAGCAGTAAAGAACTTTCTGAAGCTTGATGCAGAGATTTCGAAGCCTTTGACGGAACACCCCGGCAGACCGGTACTTGGTTTGAAGACGCAACGAAGCGAAGTCAGTGGAAGGCGCTTGTGGGGTCTGATTGCAGATCACTATGGGAGCGCCCAAGCTTTTGCCCAGGAGATGGCTGTTATAAACTATTGTCCATTGGTTTTTTTGGATAGAAAACCAACAGCCAAAAACATTACTCCCGATATGCTGGTAAAAGGGGAGCGCCTTGCCTTGGAAACCATATGCGATCGATACCTTATAGACATGATTGAGCTCCTTGAGCCCACCTATTTGATAGGGATCGGTAAATATGCGATGCAAAAGTTTACTCATGTTGCGAGTCAAAGACCTGGGGTTGTGATATCTTCAATTCTCCATCCAAGCCCGGCAAGTCCTCAAGCAAATCGTGGATGGAAGGAAAAGACTGAAACGCATCTCTCCTCGTTGGGAGTCTGGACTTTGGATAAATCCAAGAATTGTATTGTTTTTCCAGACAATTAATCACTTAGAGAGCGATTAAATCGTGAAAAATCTGCTCTGGGAAACTACATATGCAAAAATCTTACTAGACAATCACGGTCGGCTTTGATACTCTGTTAGCCATGGATACCGTGTGTTCGCGTCCTGCCTATGCCAAGGTAAATTTGCATTTGGCTGTCGGGCTTCCTTATCCGGATGGGTATCATCCCATCCAGTCCCTGTTTGCATTGGTGGATCTCAGTGATTCCATCACGTTGCAATGGAAAGAGAGCAAGACGTTCGATGTAAAGGTAACTGGCTTGGAAGCGTATTGCAGTGCCCAGAACGATACCCTGACGAAGGCAGCCCGCCTCTGGCATGAAGCCGGGGGGTATCCACTTTCGCTTGACATCCGTTGTGATAAGCAGATTCCTGTCAAAGCTGGGCTTGGAGGCGGTTCCAGCGACGCAGCTGTCCTGCTGCAGATGCTGCAAGATATTGATCCCAAGCGGGCATTACCGTTGGAGACGCTCAAAGATGTTGCGTCGCAAGTTGGTAGTGACGTACCTTTTTTTCTTTCGGGATATTGTGCGGCGCTTGTAACAGGGAAAGGCGAAAACGTTACACCTTTGGAAGGGCGAAAGATGCACGTGGTATTGGTGATGCCAACCTATTTTGACGTGTCTACGTCATCGGCATTTCGTTTGCTTGATGAAATGAGAGGCACGCAAAAAGAAGTTTCCTGGCTGAGCATACAGGAATTGTTACAAATATATAAAAAACCTTCCCATAATTGGAAGGGTTCATTGTATAATGATTTCGAGCCGTGCTCGGGCAATGACGCTTTTTATGAGACACTGAGTAGTCTTTGTGAAGGATATGAAGGATATTATAGCATGAGCGGTAGTGGAGCCTGTTGGTTTTTCGTCAGTGAGAATGTTTCCCACGTCCACGATGTTCATGCCGCTGTTGCCGCCGCTTTTGGCTCTCGTGTCAGGTGTTGGCTAACACACTTGATGAGTTGCTAGTAGGAAAAAGTTGCTTGTGGTTGTTTGGAGGTTTTTGTGGATATTTCAGAAGTACGTGTACGGAAAGTCAATCAGACAGGGAAACTAAAGGCTTATGTGACCGTTACGTTCGATAGCCAATTCGTGGTTCATAATATCAAGGTCATCGAAGGTCGGGACGGCGATTTCATCGCTATGCCGAGCAGACAGTTGGCTAACGGTGAATTCAAGGATGTGGCACACCCGATAAGTAGTGATTTCCGAGATCACCTCCAAAAAGTAATTATGGAAGCGTATGCCTCAGACACGGGTGAAACAGCACTTGAGGAAGAGCTGCAATAAACCGCTGGACAAATCCGTTGTTTTCATATACTGTCGTATCCGTTGTTGGGAAGTCGCCAAGCGGTTAAGGCTCTGGTTTTTGGTGCCGGCATCGGGGGTTCGAATCCCTCCTTCCCAGTAGGGCAGTCCATGTATTTGGATTGCCCTTGTTTTTTTATAGAGGGCTTGCACTTACCATGCTAAACACTCTATACTCCCTTCTTAGTGATATTCTAAATATCAAAATGCTATGGTAATTGGGCATCGATGAATGCGCCAATGAGAGTACAAGGAGTTTGTATGTCTGACAACAAGAGTTTGAAAGCGGAATTGAGAACCGAGGATTTCGGTAGTGCAGGTGCCCGCCGCTTGCTTCGCACCAAGCGCATTCCTGCAGTAATCTATGGAAAGAATGAGCCTGTACATATTATTTTGGATTCTCGTGAATTTACCAACAAAATGCGCCATTTCTCTGAAACCGCACTGTTGAAGATTTCAGTTGGCAAGAAGAGCTACGAGTGTCTGATGAAAGATTATCAGGAAAACCTGATGCGCGCTGAGATCAAGCACGTAGATTTCTTTGAAGTCACCCGTGGCCAGGTTCTTCGCACCTTGGTCTCCATTGTCCTCAAGGGTAATCCTGTGGGAACCAAAGAGGGTGGTGTTCTTGATCAGGTCATGCATGAAGTTGAAATTGAATGTTTCCCCAAGGACCTTCCCGCTGCTCTCGAAGCTGATGTAACTTCCTTGAAGATCAACCAGAGTCTCCATCTTAAGGATGTAGTGATTCCTGCCAACGTCAAGGTTCTTGATGACCTGGCCAAGACGGTTGCGTCTGTCAAGGGCGTGAAGGCTGAAGCTGTCGCTCCTGCTGAAGAAGCTGTGGCTGTTGCTGCTCCTGCCGAAGCTGATAAGGATGCAAAGGCTAAGAAATGAGGTTGATTCTTGGACTGGGTAATCCCGGGGCCAAGTATGAACACTCCCGACACAATGTCGGCTTTGATGTAGTGGACACATGCGCAGCGTTTTTTCAGGTAACTCTGAAAAAACGCTGTTTTCGTCTCTATCGTCAAGCCAAGGTTGGTGATAACGTTCTCTTGGTACAACCCCTCACGTTTATGAATGCAAGTGGAGCAATCCTCAAACACTTTCCCCAAACAAGTGCATCGGATATGATTGTTATCTGCGACCAGTTGGATTTGCCCCCGGGTATGATCCGGATACGCAACGGAGGGTCTTCGGCGGGGCATAACGGGTTGAAGAGCTTGATTGAATGCTATGGGAACGGAGATTTCATCCGAATCTATATAGGAATTGGTCGACCTAAGGAAGGTGTATCCGTAGTTGACCATGTCCTTGGTCAACCAGAGGATGAGAGCATTGCACAAGGGGTCCATTTGGCGTGCGAGGCATTGATTGATCTGATTGAGGGGAAACCCCTACAGGAGGTAATGGTTGCCTACAACCGGAGAAACCGTTCTGAATAATGTTCGTTCCTTTCTTGCGATGCAGCATATCGATGCAACAAAGCGTATTGGAGTGGCTTTTTCAGGGGGAAGCGATTCTCTCGCCCTTCTCATTGCGCTCAGAAAGATGTATGAGCCTTCCTTTTTGCATGCGATGTATGTGCAGCATCACCTAAGGCCTAGTAACGAACTTGAAGCAGAGACAGCCCTCAATAGGGAAAACTGCCAGAAATTGGGGGTCTCGCTCCATATTCTGGACCTTGGGAAAGGCTCTGTTGCACACGCGATGCAAACAAGACGGGGCGGGGTTGAGGAAGCTGCTCGATACCTTCGCTATGAGGCCTTGTATGAGGAGTGTAATCGTGGTGGATGTACCTATCTGGCCACCGCTCATAACGCTGATGACCAGCTTGAAACAACGTTGATGAGACTTTTCCAAGCTTCAAGCATAGCAGCCTTGGAGGGGATTCGACCTGTACGAATTGTCGATGGGTATGCATTGACCCTTATCAGACCGGTTTTGGAGTGCTCCCACGCCGTTCTTGCCGAGTATGTCGGATTGCACAACCTGGTTTGGTCTGAAGATTCCACCAATACCGAGGATGCCTATCTGCGCAATACCATCAGGCATACGATTACAGCCCCGATTCTCTCTACGTTCACTAGTGCATACGATTCCATCTCCGTTATGACCCGGAGGTTTAGTGAAGCGGGTCAGTTGCTGCAAACACTGACGGACCAGGAGCTTGCAAGCGTATCCTTTTTTCCGGAAGGTGCAGTGTTTTCGCTCTCTTGGTTTTTGGCATTGGCACCGGCGCTCAGGGAATTGGTTCTTTTTCGAATTGTCGCACAGTTTGAACAGAAAAGTCGGGTAAAGGGGTCCTTCATTCATCGTTTACGGTCAGAATTGGAAAACAGCACGAAGGAAGGCAACTGGACCTTGGAGTCTGGCCCTCATCGGGTTATTCTTGATAAGGATGTATGCAGCTATTGTTTTATAGAACACCCGCTTTGGCAATTCTGTCTACCCCTAGCGAATCCACAGGCAAAACAGGTTTTGGACTTGGGAAACAATGTTATTTTCACCATTCTCCCCTACGAGGACGCTTTTGGTAATGATAGTGCCTTGCTTGCCTTGGATGCTAAGCAGCTTGATTGTGCAGTCCTTCGGTCGTGCACGCTTTCTGATGAAATTTGCTTGGAGGGAGGAACGGTCAAGGTGACGAAACTGCTCTCTTCGTATAAGATACCAAAGCATCTGTATGCTTCGGTTCCGGTTCTCGCTGACCGATCAGGCCTTGTTGCCGTTTTTGCCCGCCTTCATGGGGGACGTGACCGGCTTGCAAAGCGGTTCAAAGCTCCCCTTGCCCGAAGATTGACAAATATATATAGTAGTAGCAAAAGGAACAATTGCAGTGAAATTGAGAAAAGACAGCCAAGATAGCGATTCGGAAAAGAAGCCTGAGAACCAGGAACCCAACCAATATTGGCAGGGTCCGGGCAAGGATAATAAAAAACCGTCGTTCAGGCCTTCAAACAACCCCAAAAACCGTTTTGCCTTAATTGTGTTCATCACTTTGGCGATTATGTTTGCCTATATGTTTTTTGATTCAGCCTCTGGTGCAAAGGACCAAGTGGTTCCCTATACTACGTTCACGGGCTACGTGGATGCAAACCAGGTGATGCAAGTGGAAATCAAGGAGCAGTCCTTGATTCGCTTTGTCCTGAAAAACGGGCTTTCGGCCCAAACGAGAATTCCCTATTTTGATGAGAGCTTGCTTCCTTCTTTGAAGGCAAAGGGTGTCTCCGTTACCGGTAGCGTGCAAGAGATTTCTTTCCTGCAGATACTATTGCAACTTTTGCCTTGGATTATTTTTATTGGTTTTACCATTATGTTGTACCGCCAATCCAGTGGGTTGAATGGGAAAATGATGTCCACCTTGGGAAAGAGTAAAGCCAAGGAGTACATGGATAGTGATACCAAGACCACGTTCAAGGATGTTGCCGGTCAAGTTGAAGCGAAATATGAGTTGGAAGAAGTAGTCTCTTTTCTCAAGCATCCCGATCATTTTACCAAGGTTGGTGCTAAAATTCCTCGTGGAGTCCTTTTGGTGGGTCCTCCGGGAACCGGAAAAACCTTGTTGGCGAAAGCCGTAGCAGGGGAGAGCGGGGTTTCTTTTTTCCACACCAGTGGTTCTGACTTTGTTGAGATGTTTGTCGGTATGGGTGCCGCCCGCGTTCGGGATTTGTTCGAACAAGCCCGCAAGCATGCTCCTTGCATTTTATTCATTGATGAGCTGGACGCAGTTGGGCGAACCCGTGGCGGCGGACTGGGTGGCGGAAATGATGAGAGAGAGCAGACACTGAACCAGATTCTTGTTGAGATGGACGGATTTTCCACTACTGCCGGGGTTATTGTCATGGCAGCCACCAACCGTCCTGATGTACTTGATCCTGCACTTCTCAGACCCGGACGGTTTGATAGACAGGTTGTCGTCGATCTACCTGACATTCAGGAACGGGAGGAGATTCTCAAGATTCACTGCCGCAAGATCAAGCTGGAGAAAGATGTGGACCTGAAGCGGCTTGCCCGTGGTAGCGCAGGCACCAGTGGTGCTGATTTGGCTAACCTGGTCAATGAGGCTGCCTTGTTTGCTGCACGAAAGAATAAATCCACCGTAAACATGGAAGATATGGAAGAAGCAAGGGACAAGATTCTGCTCGGTGTAGCTCGCAAGAGTCGTGCCATGAATGAACAGGAGAAACTTGCAACTGCATACCATGAGGCCGGTCATGCGCTGTTGCACTACTACCTGAAGCATCTCGACCCGTTGCACAAGGTTACCATTATTCCTCATGGACGGGCGTTGGGCCTGACGGTGAGCCTGCCCGAGAGAGATCCCTACACCAAGACAAAGTCAATGCTTGGTGATTGGATTAAGGTATGCATGGGTGGCTATGTTGCAGAGGATCTGGTGTACGGGGAAACTACGACTGGAACCAGCAATGACATCAAGCAGGCTACCGACTTGGCACGCCGCATGGTTACCGAGTGGGGCATGAGCGGATTGGGATTTGTGAACTTGGCTGATGAGTCAGAGCCTTTGTTCCTTGGCCGGGAAATTACTCAGCATAAGGATTACAGCGAGGAGACCGCCAAGCGGATTGACCAAGAAGTCCACAAGATTCTTGATTCTGCCATGGATGAGACGAAAGATATTCTGTCTACCCACCGAGACAACCTGGATTTGCTAACCAAGGAGTTGGTGGAGAAGGAGACCTTGGACGATGCCCAGATTCGAGTACTTTTGGGCTTTGACAAGATCCTGTACCCGACTTCTGAGGCGACCGAGCAAGTTTCAAATGAACAACCGAACGAATAAGGACGAGTATGAGTGCTGATTCCAGTCTGACCCGAAACTTTTGCATTATTGCGCATATCGATCATGGTAAGTCCACCCTTGCCGATCGATTTATTGATATGGCCCATATAAATTTTTCCCGGGGTCCTGCCCAAGCCCAAATGCTTGATAACATGGATATTGAACGGGAACGTGGCATTACCATCAAGAGTCAGGCAGTAACGATTCCCTATACTGCCAAGGATGGGAAAGTATACCAGTTGAACTTGGTCGACACTCCGGGCCACGTGGACTTCTCCTACGAAGTGTCGCGGGCTATCAGCTCTTGCGAAGGTGCTTTGCTGCTCATTGATGCTACCCAGGGAGTTGAGGCTCAGACTTTGGCCAATCTTTATATGGCAATGGAACATAATCTGACGATTATTCCGGTCATTAATAAAGTTGACCTGGCTTCTGCCGATATTGAAGCTTGCCTGCACCAGATCGATCACGACCTTGGATTGGATAGCTCCTTGGCGGTACAAGTCAGTGCCAAAACCGGTTTCGGTGTGGATGCCTTGTTTGAGGCGATTGTGAAGCAGATCCAGCATCCCGAAGGCAAGGATGCCTTTCCTTTGCAGGCTCTCATTTTTGACTCGCATTACGATGCCTACCGCGGCGTCATCGTTCATTGCCGTGTCTTCGACGGGGTCTTGAAAGTAGGTGATGAAATTCAGTTCATGAATACCGGGGGCGTCTATAAGGTTGAGGAAGCTGGAATATTCCAGCTTGAGCTCATTAAGACGGGAGAGCTGCATGCCGGTGATGTCGGCTATGTAATTACCGGTGTCAAAACCATCAGTGATGTACGCGTCGGTGATACGATTACCTCCACCAACCGACCTGCAAAAAAGCCGCTTCCAGGTTTTATGGATGTGAAGCCGGTAGTCTACAGTTCCATCTATCCTGTTGATACCAATGATTATGAGGAACTGGTCAGTGCCATTGAAAAGCTGAAACTCAACGATGCTTCCCTGATTTATGAGAAGGACTCTTCTGCAGCGTTGGGATTTGGTTTCCGTTGCGGATTTCTCGGCATGCTCCATCTCGAGGTGATACAGGAGAGAATTGAACGTGAATTCGATCTTTCCATAGTGTTTACCAGTCCTTCGGTCAAGTATATTGTCCACTTGAAGAACGGGGAGACCATCAATATCGACAATCCTTTGGAATATCCTGACCCGATGCGGGTTGAGTACGCCGAGGAACCCTATATCCAGGCTAATGTAATTACGCCGACCCAGTATGTAGGGCCGATCATCAACTTATGCATGGAAAAACGCGGGACACAGACAGGTATGAACTACTTGGATGAAAAGCGGGTTGAACTGATTTATGAAATGCCGCTTGCCGAGGTTCTGTTTGAGTTCTATGACCGCTTGAAGTCCATCAGCCGAGGCTATGCTTCATTCGATTATCAGGTCATCGCTTACAAGCGGACCGACTTGGTCAGATTGGATATTTTGGTAAATGGTGAACCGGTTGATGCTTTGAGTCAATTGGTTTTCCGAGGAAACAGCCAGAACCGTGGAAGACAGGTTTGCGAACGACTCAGGGGTGAGATTCCCCGTCAGCAGTATAAGATTGCCATTCAGGCAGCCATTGGTGGAACTATTGTCAGCCGCGAGACAATTACCGCTTTCCGCAAGGACGTCACTGCAAAGTGTTATGGTGGTGATATCAGCAGAAAGCGAAAGCTTTTGGAAAAACAGAAGGAAGGAAAGAAGCGCATGAAGATGGTGGGAAATGTTGAAATTCCCCAGAGTGCTTTCTTGGCCGTTCTCAAGAGTGATGACGATTCCAAGTAATCCGCCAATCCCAATTGTTCTTTGTTGCCCCCTCAAGCCGAGGGGGTGTATACTCTCAAAAAATGAATTGTAGAGGGGAGTAGCCTATGTTAACCAAACGCTCGGTTGCCACTACCGCTGAAGGCGATGATATCTATTTGATTACCCTTACTCAAGGACCGTATTCTGCTGAGATTCTAAGCCTTGGGGCCAATCTGAAAACCTTGAAGACTCCTGACCGTAGGGGTGAGATTCGAGATATTGTCCTTGGGTTTGATAATCCCTTGGACAACCTTACATCGACAACCTACTTTGGTCAGGTTGTTGGTCGCTTTGCCAATAGAATTGCCAAAGCCACATTCAGTTTGGAAGGTAAGACCTACACGCTGGATACGAATGATGGAAAGAACAATCTTCATAGTGGCAGCAGCAACTGGGGTTGGCGCAATTGGCTGGTGGAGACGTTTGATTGGAATGGGGATCCTGGTGTGGTGTTGAGCCTTTTCAGCCCCTCCGGTGAAGGTGGTTTTCCTCATTCTGTTACCTGTACAGTCTCGTATGTACTGAAGAGCAATGGTGATTTGCGTATAGACTATGAAGCAACCGCCTCCGGCCCGACTCCGATCAATTTGACTAATCACAGTTATTTTAATCTTGGGGGCGCAGGCAGTGGTACTATTTTGGGCCACGAAGTACAGCTCGCCTGCGACCGGTATCTTGAGGTGGACTCCGCATTAATTCCGACAGGAAAGATTCTTGATGTCCAGGGGACGGCCTTTGATTTCACGAAGAGAAAGAGTATTGGAAGGGATATCGAGCAAGCCGGCGGATATGACCATTGTTTCATTCTTTCCCGAAGCTCCGAGAAACTTGTTGAATTTGCTTCGGTTTATGAACCGGATAGTGGCCGTACCATGAAAATCAGTACAACTATGCCGGCTGTACAAATGTATTCGGGAAACTTCCTCAAGGCGAAGGAAATCGGTAAGGGAAAGGTTGCCTATCCGAAGCATGGAGGGGTATGTTTTGAAACCCAGTACTATCCGGATAGTCCGAATCATAGTGAATTCCCCTCTTGCATTTTTAGCAAGGAACGAAGTTTCAAGCATACAACTGTCTTTAGTTTTGGGTGTAAATAGGCCAGGTGCCTGTCCCGCATAGAGTAATAAGGTAGGGGAGTGAGCAGTGAAAGAGGTTAAGATCATTGGGATTACCGGAGGGTCCGGCTCAGGCAAATCAACCATTGTGCGCAAGATTGGTGAAGTTTGTTCTGATTTTGTGTTTATCCCGCAGGACAATTACTACCGGTCCGCTACCTTCATCAGCAATGAAAATATTACAGCGTTCAATTTTGACCACCCGGATGCCTTTGATATGGAACTTTTATATGAACATCTCAAGGCTCTAAAAGAGGGTAAGAGCATTGAAATGCCGCAATATGATTTTGTGCACCATCGACGCAAGGATGAAACGGTAAACGTACAGCCAAAACCTTTGGTCATCATAGAGGGTTTGATGGTTCTGTATGACAAGCAGGTCAGGGACCTGCTTGATCTAAAACTCTATGTTGATACTCCTGACGATATCCGCTTCATTCGTCGTCTTAAGCGTGATATCGCCGAACGAGGAAGAACGGTGGACAGTGTGTGCAACCAGTATTTGGAAGTAGTAAGGCCGGGGCACTTCAATTTCATCGAGCCTACCAAAGTATTCGCTGACCTGATTATTCCTGAAGGCGGGTACAATGAAAATGCTTTGTCGGTGCTGATTCCGTTTGTCAAGGAACTGTCTCGTTGATTATCGTTTTCTGAAAAGTGTGAAGCCATCGCGGATGGCTTTCCAGGACCAGGTTTCAGGAACTTGATCGTCCCCACTGTAGTACCAGCGGCTGCAGCGAAGAATTCGGGCGAACCCCATGATAAAGCCTTTGGCTATGCCATGTTTGAGTACTGAATCTACCATATAGCTGGAACAGGTTGGGTGGTAGAGACAACTACCGCCAAAAAAGGGGGAGAGTATTCCCTTGTAGAGGTATACTGGTATGAGAAATAGTTGCCTAAGCAACTTTACTGGTTTTTTCATAAGAACATTCTATGTTTGGATTGTCAAAGTTGCAACATATGGATAAAATAGATAGGTAGGGATTTGACTTGACAAGTGAGAATCGCTATAGTAACCAAGAATTGAGCAAATTGTATGGAGGGATAGGTATATGGCAGGTAACGTATCAAAGAACGCTCGCCGTGAAGGTGCAAAAGTTATATTGAGCCGCTGGGGTGGCCCGATCAAGATGAAGGCAGTATTTGAGAATGGTAAACTTCGTCACGTGGCTTATTGTGAGAAATCCGGGAATACCGCTCGCAAGCCAAAAGACTTGATGTAAGGATTTCTTTATATCGAATTGTAACCATAAGCCTGTGAATTTTTTAATCACAGGCTTCTTTTTTCTTCAAATTAGGGCTTAAATCACCATTTTTCGCGTATTTTTGATGTATCCGATTCTAGCAGTGTGTGTTATAGTGTTGTTGAGTACGTATACAACGACACATGAGAACGTCATGAGGAGGAAACACGTGAAACGTCTTTCAAGAACAATTATGACAGCAATGCTGGTAGCTTTGTTGGCTTTTTCCCTTGTAGGCTGTAAGAGCACCGCAAAGGTTGAACCAATACCCCCAGCTCCTGTTGTAGAAACTGCTCCCGAGCCAGTGGCTCCCGTAGCACCCGTTCCTGAGCCCGCCCCTGCACCGGTAGCCCCGGCCCCTGCTCCCGTAGCACCCGCCCCGGCCCCTGCCCCGGCTCCGGCCCCTGTAGTAGCTGAGCCCGTAGAGATCGAGCTTCCCTACGGAGTGAAGGAAATTGTAAAGAATGATGACGGAGCGAAAGCATTCGATCTGTTCATCGTGCATACGAACGACCTGAACGGCAACATCTATGCCGAGAACGGTGGACTGGGACTGGCAAAGTTCTCAACCGCCCTGAAGGCCGGACGTGCGATCTCCGACAACTGGCTGCTTCTGAACAGCGGCAATGTCGGTGAGGTACCCGCTCAGGCAGCAATGCTGGCGGCCGAAGTCGTTGACGAGCTTGGCTACGATGCCTACACCCCGCAGGCAATACAGCTGGCTACCGGCATCGCCGGAACGAAGAAGGCCATCCCGTTGAGTGCAAACGCCCTCGATGCGAACGGTTACCTGGTTGCCCAGCCCTATCAGATCTATGACTTCAACGGATTCAAGGTTGGCGTAGCCGGCCTGGTAGCCCCGAAGCCGATCCAGGGCGTAAGCTTCACCAGCGACATCATTCTGGACAGTGCCCAGTATGCAGTCGACCTTGCCAAGGGTTATGTTGACTACCTGGTAATTCTGAGCGATTTGGGCGATGAAGGCCTGATCACCAGTGAGATGGTAGCCCAGAACATTGACGGCATCGATTTGATTGTTGACGGTAATGGTTCTGCGAAGGCGAAGACCGTGAACGGCACCCTGATCGTCAGGGCTGACGAACAACTGAAGAGCGTTGGTGCTGTGCAGTTGAGCGTAGTCAATGGCGAAGTGAAGGCTGTCTATCCGATGCTGCTTCCTGTAGCCGACGTTCTCGAGCCTGCCAAGAGTGCAATTGCCAAGACCTATGAGCCGTTTGCCAGAGCGATGGGATACACGCTGATGGTAACCGTGCCCGAGGATCCGGCCATTGTTGCGAAGATTGGTGCGACCCCGGTAAAGAAGGCAGCAGTGCCTGCTCCGGCTCCTGCACCGGCCCCCGCTCCGGCTCCTGCTCCCGTAGCACCCGCCCCGGCTCCCGCCCCTGTAGTAGCAGCCCCGAAAGCTGTTGAATATCCGCTTGGTGTTACCGAAATCGTGAAGAACGATGCAGGTACAGCAGAGTTTGATCTGTTCATCGTCCACTCCAACGACGTGCATGCACGTATCGTTCCTGCTGACGGTGGCATGGGTTATTCCAAGCTGTCAACCATGCTCAAGATGGGACGTGCTCTCACCGACAACATTCTCGTACTTGATGCTGGCGACGTAACTCACGGAACCAATCTTGCGAACATGTTTGAAGGCGAGACCGTAGGAGTCCTGCTTGACACACTCGGTTATGATGCAGTTGCTCCAGGCAACCACGACTTCAACTATGGCGCTGATCGTCTTATTGAAGCTGCAAAGTTTGCTGAAGAGTATACTGACCTCAAGGTCCTGTCCGCCAACGTATTGGATGAGAATGGCTATCTGCTGTTCCAGCCCTACCAGGTGTACAACTTCAACGGATTTAAGATTGCTGTTGTTGGTTTGACCACTCCTGATACCGCCACCAAGACCCATCCGAAGAATGTCGAAGGCATCACTTTTGCCAACGAAGAAATCTTTGAGATTGGCCAGATGGCAATCGATATGGCAAAACAGTATGTTGATTACATCATCGTACTCGGCCACATTGGTATGGATCCTGATGGAGCTTCCGGTCTCACCACCGATAAGATTGTCAGCAAAATCAAGGGTATCGACCTCTTCGTTGATGGTCACAGTCACACCTTGCTCAAAGAGGGCATGAAGATTGGTGATACTCTGGTTGTTCAGACTGGCGATTATTTGAAGAATCTTGGACTGGTACAGTTGCATGTTAAGAACGGTAAGGTAACCGCTACCTATCCGATGCTGATTCCTGCAGCCGATGTCCTGAATGCAAAGGATTCCGCCCTTGCCAAGCAGTACGGCATTTCTGATATCCCCAACGATCCTCAGGTCGATGAGTATGTCGGTTATATGTCTGCACAGCTGAGCGAGAAGCTGAACACTCTTGTTGCTACACTGCCTGAGAACTTGGATGGTGAACGTGCAAACGTCCGCACCAAGGCGACCAACCTTTCCAAGTTGATCACCATGGCAATGACTGCAGAGAGTGGTGCTGACTTCACCATTACCAATGGTGGTGGTATCCGCGCATCTCTGAAAGCTGGAAACGTGACGATGGGCGATGTCATTAACGTACTACCGTTCACCAACATCATTACTGTTGTTGAAGTGAAGGGTTCGGACGTCTATGCAGCTCTCGAGCATGGCTACAGCAAGCTCCCCGAACAGAATGGTGCATTCTCCCAGACTGATTTGCAGGTTGTTTACAACCGCTTTGCAGCCCCTGGCAAGCGCATCCTTCGTGTCCTTCTCAATGGCAAGGCCATCGATCGTAATGCTACCTATAAGGTTGCTACCAACGACTTCATGGCTGCCGGCGGTGATGGATACACCATGTTCGGTAAGGTTCTTACTGAAGGTTCCCTGTTGAGCGATGTGTTCATCGAGTTCCTGAAGAAGAGCTACCCTGTGAAGTAATTCACGCTACTATGATCTATCAGACGGCTACCTTCGGGTAGCCGTTCTTGTCACTGAATGAGGACCTTGCTTTGTTGAATTTTCTGGTGATTATACTGGAAACTGCTTGACATAAAAAATGGTATCGGGTAATGTACCAATCGTTCGAAACGATATTCGCCTGTAGCTCAGTCGGTAGAGCAGGTGGCTGTTAACCACCCTGTCGGGGGTTCAAATCCCTCCGGGCGAGCAAGATGAAAGACAATCCTACGGGGTTGTCTTTCTTTATATGGCTGGGAGAATGCAAAAAAACGGCAGGAAATCCTGCCGTTTGAACTATGGTAATTACTCGAGCGAACTATGCTTTCATTCTTTTCTGATTGGCTTCATACACCTTCCAGGTAGTCTCCAATATTGTCTGTGCCGAAGAATGTTCTGCTTTCCATCCAAGCGTCTTGTAAGCCATCTTGGAGGAAGCAACCAACTTTGCCGGGTCTCCTGGGCGTCGATCGACATATTGTGCCTGGATGGGCTTATTCGTGATGCTTCTTGCGGTATCGAGAATCTGCTGTACACTCAGCCCTTCCTCTGAACCAAGGTTGACTATCAGATTGCCCTTACCTGCAAGCAGGTAATCGGCTGCGAGGACATGTCCTTTGGCAAGATCGGTAACATGGACATAGTCTCTGACTCCTGTGCCATCTACCGTGTCGTAGTCATTACCAAAGACTAATAGGTTGGGACGTATACCCATGGCAACTTCCATGACTACCGGAATAAGGTTGGCCGGATTATTCTCAAGTCCGAGCATTCTTCCCTTTTCATCATACCCGGCGGCATTGAAGTATCGAAGGGATACATACTCAAATTCCTTAAGCTGTGCGTACCACTTCAGATTCTCTTCGATGCATAGTTTGGTATAGCCATAGTAATTGGTGGGATTCTTGGGATGGTTCTCATCAACCGGAAGATATGCCGGCTCCCCGTAGACTGCTGCGGAGGAGGAGAGAATAAAGCGTTTCACTCCTGCTTTGATACAACCTGTGATCAGGTTGAGCGAGCCGGCTATATTGTTCTCAGAATATTTGATCGGTTTGATCATCGACTCGCCGGCGGCTTTGAAAGCTGCCATATGGATTACTACATCCCAGCCAAGTGAGAGCACTTCTAAAACCCTGGCTTTATCACGGATGTCTCCTTCATAGAAAAGAGCTTCTGGATGAACATTGCTTTTCAGGCCGGATGAAAGGTTGTCAAAAATACCTACCGTATCATTTCGGTCAATAAATTCCAAAGCTACATGGGTACCAATATAACCGGCACCACCGAACAAGAGTACTTTCATATGACGCTCCTAGGCTAGTTGAATTGTTTGATGATGCTAGAGAGCGCTTTAGTGCGCTCTTGCAACTCTGCCGCATTCTTCGCTTCTACAACCAATCGCAGATACGGTTCTGTATTGGACTTGCGTACATTGAACCACCAGGAAGAGAATTCGATGCGATAGCCGTCAAAATCCATTACCTTGGAGGGTTTGTCATTCTCTACAAATCGTTCATAGAGTGCCGCCATCGCGCTATCCTTGTTCTCAAGCTTGAAGTTGATTTCTCCGCTATTGGCATAGGCGATGATTGAATCGATGAAAGAGCTGATGCTCACGCCCTGTTTCTTCAACTCGCTGACAACCTGCAGGACGATCAATGAAGCGAGGAATCCGCTGTCACAGTTGAAAAAATCCCTGAAGTAATAGTGTCCGGCAAGTTCGCCGCCGAAGATGGCTCCTAGATCCCGGAGCTTGGTTTTTGCGAATGCATGTCCAACTTTCCAAATGTATACGTTTGCACCAAGCTTTGTCAGGTACTCGGTTGTCGATCGGCTGGTTCTGATATCGACCAATACATTCCCTTGTTCTTTCTTTAGGTAGTAGTACCCAAGCACTGCGGTAATATAGTCGGGCTGCAAAAATCTACCATTCTCGTCCAAGAACATGACCCGGTCGGCATCGCCATCGTAAATAACTCCAATATCGCTCTTGTTCTGCAATACTGCTTTTTCAAGATCCTTGGTATTCTCGACTTCAAGTGGATTGGGTTCATGTGCTGGGAATGTTCCGTCGAAATGGTCATACAAATAGTGGTGATGTGTTCCCAAAAGGTCCTTCACCAACAGATTTGCCATTCCATGTGAACAATCGATGGAAATGTTCAGATTGGAGGTATCGGGTACGAACTGCTCGAGGAATGCAAGATAGGGGGTTTTTGCATCCTTTGAAAGGATTCGGCCTTTAGTGGCTGCAACTTCTATTGGCTGGGTGAGCACCATTTGCTCCAACTCTTTCAGTCCGCTGTCAGAGCCTACCGGTACAGCCTTTGTCCGGCTGATTTTCAAGCCATTGTACTTTGCTGGATTGTGGCTGGCAGTGATTTGTACTGAGGCATCAACAGAAAAATGGACCGTGGAAAAGTATACCATGGGAGTTGTTGCCAAACCGATGTCATAGACATCTGAACCGCTATCGGTAATACCTTTGCACAGGTATTCAAAAATTTCCTCACTGCTGGTACGAACATCCCTGCCTACAAGAACTACCTTGCTCTTAAGAAGTTTGGGTAGGAAATACCCAATCTTATAGACGGTATCCTTGTTGAAATCTGTATTGTAGATTCCTCTGATATCGTACGCCTTGAACGCTCCCATCTATTCCTCCTTGTTGCTTTGCTGCAACTCACTCACAAACTGTTTTCGATCCATCAGTTCAAAGAAATGAACTGTACCGTTTTTTAATGTCACCATCTCAACCATCTGTCTGAACACCTTGTCAAAAATATTGGAATTCCTGATGGAAGTGGCATCGCGTCTTCCTTGGATGACTTTTAACGCCAATGTTTTTGGGATTGGTCTCGAATCTATAACCTCTTCAAGAGAAAATGAACCCTCATATTTAATGAAAGGTCCTTTTGGTTTTTTAGGTTTAATAGAAATGCCGAACAGTGTTGGATTTCGTTCAAAATCTTCAAAGTGGAAAGAGTTTTTGCATCTATAGAAGAAAACCCCGAATTCCCTGAAGGTATCATGGTTGTTGCCATACCAAGTGGCATAGGTTTTCCATGTCAGTGGCGCTTCATGCCTTGATTCGAGTTCAAAGATAAAGGCCTGTGCATCTTCTTCCATTATTTTTATCCTTTGCTTCACTAGCTTTTTTCCATATTAGCATATACACTGCGTTGCAGAAAGAGCTACTAGGAATGTCATGGATTACACAGAGAAGGATTTTAGCAAGATTTTGAAAGGTAATGCTCTCAAAATGCGCCGTATGATGCTTAAGAGCGGTACGACTTGTATGAGAGTATATGATCGAAACCTTGAAAGGTTTCCGGTTACTGTGGATCTCTATGGTCCCTATGCAAGGGTCACCGATTACAGTGATGAGGGCTTGGATGAAGAAGAGGAGTTGATATGCTGCGATATCGTCTCCCGTATGCTTTACATTCAGGCAGACCGTGTGATTTTCCATCGTCGACCGAAACGGGTCGGCAAGGAACAACACAGCTTGCAGGGCGAAACTTCGTTGGTTTTACAAGTCACAGAGAATGAATTGTTCTTTACTGTAGATTTGACCAAGCGAATTGATACTGGCTTGTTTCTTGACCACATGCTTACCAGGATGATGGTTGAGTCGGTGAGCCAGGGTTGCAGGGTACTGAACCTATTCTCCTATACAGGAGCTTTCTCGGTCTATGCAGCCCGGGGAGGAGCCACCAGCGTTGAGTCGGTGGACTTGTCCAGTACGTATACTGCATGGGCACAAAAGAATCTTGCTGACAATGGGTATAGCACAGTAATGTATCCTTGTATTGCCGCTGATGCGTGGCAATATGTTGTTGAGGCGCTTTCGAGTGGAAAGGTGTATGACCTGATCGTATTCGATCCACCGAGTTTTTCCAACAGCAGGAAGATGGATTATGATTTTGATGTCCAAAGAGAC
The DNA here is from genome assembly GCF_000190435.1 of Sphaerochaeta globosa str. Buddy. Classification (NCBI taxonomy): domain Bacteria; kingdom Pseudomonadati; phylum Spirochaetota; class Spirochaetia; order Spirochaetales; family Sphaerochaetaceae; genus Sphaerochaeta; species Sphaerochaeta globosa. The sequence goes on along the minus strand of NC_015152.1, from coordinate 2,097,660 downwards.
TATCAGCGTTGGATGAAAGTGCTGAATGCACTATTGGCGAGGGAAGGAAAGCTGGTGTTCTCAACAAATCTGGGAACATTCAGGATGGACACGAAAGCAGTTCGAGGATTTGAAGTTCAAGAGATAACAACACAGGTCGTAGCCCCTGGGTTTACCCGCCGTCTCGGAACGGCGAGGACGTGGTTGCTGCAAAAGCAACAGGATGTACGGATAACTGCAGCAGATCTGCGGACCGTTGAGAAAAAAGCTGGCAATGACCAGCGTGAAGAACATGTGGATGTAGAAAGTATGAAAAAAGAAAAAGCATTGAAAGACATTGAAGTACAGGAAGAGAAAATTGTAGCAGAGATTGCACAAGAAGAAGCTGTACAAGAAGACGTAGTCGTAGTAGCAGAGAGTGCACAAGAAGAAATTGTACAGGAAGAAGCCGTAGTTGCCGAGAGTGTACAAGATGAAGCCGTACAGGAAGAAGAGTCCTCTGATCTTGAACAGGATACTGAAGAAGCTGCTGATGAAACCGAAGCCAATGAAGTAGAAGACGACCTTTTGACCCTTCACTGGGATGATGAAGATATTGCTCCGCTTTTTGAAGAGGACGGGGAAGCAGAACAGACTGAAGCTACCCGCTCTCCAAGAATGGATCGTGAGCGAACAGGCAATGAAGAGAGAGGCCCTCGTCATGATGACCGTCGCCCCGCGTACGGCAACCGTGATGAGAGAAGACCCTATGGTGACAGAAACGAGAGGCCGTCGTCTTTCCGTGACCGTCCCGCAGGCGACCGTCCCTCCTACGGCAATCGTGAAGAGAGAAGACCCTATGGCGACAGAAGCGAGAGGCCGTCGTCTTTCCGTGACCGTCCCGCAGGCGACCGTCCCTCCTACGGCAATCGTGAAGAGAGAAGACCCTATGGCGACAGAAGCGAGAGGCCGTCGTCTTTCCGTGACCGTCCCGCAGGCGACCGTCCCTCCTACGGTAACCGTGAAGAGAGAAGACCTTACGGCGACAGGCCCGAACGTCCTTCGTTCCGCGACCGCGACGACCGCAAGCCTTTTGGTGATCGTCCCTCATTCCGCGACCGCCCAGCCGGCGACCGTGAAGAGAGAAGACCTTACGGCGACAGGCCCGAACGTCCTTCGTTCCGCGACCGCGACGACCGCAAGCCTTTTGGGGATCGTCCCTCGTTCCGCGACCGCCCAGCCGGCGACCGTGAAGAGAGAAGACCCTACGGCGACAGGCCCGAACGTCCTTCGTTCCGCGACCGTGACGACCGCAAGCCCTTCGGTGATCGCCCCTCATTCCGCGACCGCCCGGCCGGCGACCGTGAAGAGAGAAGACCCTACGGCGACAGGCCCGAACGTCCTTCGTTCCATGACCGCGACGACCGCAAGCCTTTTGGTGATCGTCCCTCATTCCGCGACCGCCCAGCCGGCGACCGTGAAGAGAGAAGACCCTACGGCGACAGGCCCGAACGTCCTTCGTTCCGCGACCGCGACGACCGCAAGCCCTTTGGGGATCGTCCCTCATTCCGCGACCGCCCGGCCGGCGACCGTGAAGAGAGAAGACCCTACGGCGACAGGCCCGAACGTCCTTCGTTCCATGACCGCGACGACCGCAAGCCCTTTGGTGATCGTCCCTCATTCCGCGACCGCCCAGCCGGCGACCGTGAAGAGAGAAGACCCTACGGCGACAGGCCCGAACGTCCTGCATTCCGCAGAAGCGAAGATCGTCCTGCATTCTCAGCACCACGTGATGAGATAGGAGCAGATGCAAGAGTGAAGCGTGAACGTAAATCTTCCCCCAAACCCTATGGTTTTGACAAGTTCCGTGAAACCAAGACACGGGGAGAGAACGAGAATGATTCATTCTTCTGGCTCGATGAAGATGGGAAAAACAAAGATAAGTAAGTGATTCCTGTTGTACAGGAAGCCCCAGGTTTACCTGGGGTTTCTTGTTGGGTGCCCGGTTTTTCCAGTATCTTGTTGACACTGTGTTTAGCTTGGACTATCATAATTATTGAGATTCAATATCATTTAGGAAATTCCATGAAAGAGAAGCGACAGACAATACAGAAGGGACTGGTATGGGACGCAGTTACTACTGCAACCAATCATCCTAATGCTGAACAAATTTACGAGAACATTGTGCTGAAGCATCCTTCCATCAGTCGAGCGACGGTATATCGCAATTTGAATATGCTGGTTGATGAAGGAAAGGTAAAACGTATCCGTGTTCTTGGTGGCCCTGACCATTTCGACCGTACATTGGGAAATCATTACCATATCCAATGCACTGATTGTAAGCAGGTGAGTGACATTGAGATGTTTGACGATATCAACCTTTGCGCAAAGAATGTTGAAACCTTTGGATATGTCCTTGAATCTTACGAGATAGTGTTCAACGGGGTTTGCCCCGATTGCCAAAAAAAGCATGCTGCCGAAAAGCAGTGAAGGAGTAAGGTATGGAATTGAAAGGATCAAAGACGGAAGCCAATCTGAATACTGCGTTTGCAGGTGAATCCATGGCACGCAACAAGTACACGTATTACGCTTCCCAGGCCAAGAAGGAAGGGTATGTTCAGATCGCCAATCTGTTTGAGGAAACTGCTGCCAATGAAAAGGAACACGCCAAGATTTGGTACAAGCTCCTGCAGGAAGGTGGAGAGATTCATACTACCGCTACTAACCTGAAGGATGCTGCCGCCGGCGAGCACTATGAGTGGACCGAAATGTATTCCGGTTTTGCCAAGATTGCCCGCGAGGAAGGATTCAATAAGATTGCAACCCTCTTTGAGATGGTCGCAGCGATTGAGAAGCATCATGAGCAGCGCTATCTTGACTTGTTGAAGAATGTCGAAGGTTCGTTGGTCTTCAGTCGTGAGGGAGACCAGATGTGGAAGTGCTCCAACTGTGGTCATATCGTCATTGGCAAGAAAGCCCCTGCAATATGTGCTGTTTGCGCCCATCCCCAAGCATATTTCGAGATTGTTGCCAAGAATTACTAAGCGAAATCAGTGTAGCGCTAGAGAGGCAGGCCATCGGCCTGCCTATTTTTTAGCTTTCGAATTTCATGAAGCGGCTTGGATTGGTTGAAACCATCGCATGCACCTCATCATCGGACAGTGGCGATTGCTCAAACATCCGATAGTAGGAGGTATAACTTTCCACTTTCATCAGATTGACTGAAAAATCGGAACCGAAAAGCGAACGGCAAAGAATAGTCTGCCGTTTTTCTTCATCCAATGAATTCAAATAGTTGGTAAACAAAGCATAGAAGTCCCCATTGGTTCCGCTGAAAGAGACATCGGCATAGATGTTTGGATAGAGCTGCATCAGCTCGATAATCTCATAGAACCATGTTGAGTCGGGGATTTTGCTGGTCAGACCAGAAAACATAGTAAGGGGATTCTTCTGCAGCGGAGTATATTGCCAGCCATAATGGGCAAAGTCAATCCTAAGCATCGGAAAGCGGGCCAGAACCGGCTTGTAGGCCGATGGTGCAGTGTACTTCCAGGCTTCCTTGGCTGGAACTCCTCGAAAGCCTTGGTCATCACAATGCGTCATGATCGGGATGCCGTATTGGTTGCAGAAATCATAGATATACAGGACTTTCTCCCTCTCCATCTCATCGGTCGGCCAAGGATCATATCCTAGGGGCGGATAGAACTTGATGCCATAGAATTGCTTGGTTTGTTTTTTCTTTCCATCCGTAGTCACATAGGTTTCCAATAACTCCTTGATGAAATCGAGGGAGTGCACCGGAGGATTGATTCCGAGGAACGGAAAAAACTCAAACAGTCCATCAGGCTTTTCCTTACGATAATAAGCAAATCCTTGAAGCGTATCTTGTACATAGTCGAGGATTTTTTGTTCATTGGGAGTGGGGTAATAGAGATTTTCCTTGCGGATTTGGTTGCTGGAGAAATCCATCAGAAGCGGGCACATAGCCAGTTTATCGTAGGTTCTCCCACGCATATGCATTTTCCCGTCCCTGATATAGGGAAGCTCGGGTCTGGGCGCTCCTTCTTCATGTGATGCAAACACGCCTTGTAAGTCATCTTCCATCATCACCAAGGTTTGGCCGATGGTCTGCTCGAAGGTGGTAAGTGTATTGGTCAATCGGTTGAGGAGTATCGGGCCTTTACGATTCTTGGTTGTGAGAATGTAGCTGGGGGAGAGTGCTCCGCTGGTGATGAGATCGGGAATGCCGGACTCCAGCGAAGAGAAGAAACTGATGAGATTCGGATGGGAAATGTGCATGACATGGAAGTGCTGGTCGAAGAAATAGTTCATTATTCTCTCCCCTGCAAGCAGGGGGACGTACATCGTCCCCCTCAACGCAAATATTACATACCCATTTTCTGTTTGAGCTTGGCCCAGGAATCCTTAAGCGTAACGGTTCGGTTGAAAACCAGGCCTTCGCTATGGTTGTCCTTGCAGAAATACCCGTTTCTAATAAATTGCAGGTAATCGCCGACTTTGGCATTGAGTATCTCAGGTTCAGCCTTTGCGTCGGTGACAATTTTCAAGGAATCGGGATTCAAGTCATCCAGATAGTTGCCGCTCGCTTCACCAGGATACTCGGTCATGAAGAGTTTGTCATACAGGCGAGTCTCGATGGTGACACCCTCTGAGGCGCTGACCCAGTGACTGGTTCCCTTCACCTTGCGATTGTCAGGGGTTGTTCCCCCCTTGGACTCAGGGTCGTAGGTGCAATGCACCTCGACAATGTTGCCCTGTTCATCCTTCACCACAGAATTGGCCGTGACATAGTATGTATATTTGAGGCGGATCTCATTGCCGATATACAGGCGATGGTAGCCCTTGGCCGGAACTTCCATGAAATCTTCCCGCTCAATATACAATTCCCGTGAGAACGGAATTGTATGAGTGGCACTATTGGGATCTTCGGGGTTGTTTACAGCCTCAAAGTACTCAACCTTGCCCTCGGGATAGTTGTCGATGACCAGTTTCAAGGGATCCAGGACAACCATCAACCGTTCTGCACGTTTGTTGAGGTCTTCACGGACGCAGAACTCCAGAAGAGAGTAATCCACCATGCTCTCTACCTTGGCAACACCGATGCGGCTGACGAAATCCTTCATCGATTCAGGGGAGTACCCACGCCTTCGGATACCGCTGATGGTAGGCATACGCGGATCGTCCCATCCGTCTACGATGCCAAGCTTCACCAGGTTGAGCAGCCTTCTCTTGCTCATCACCAAATAGTTGATGTTAAGGCGGGCGAACTCGTACTGATGGGGCGCATGCTCGATGTCGTCAATGGCTGTTGCCCAGTCGTACGCAGGACGATGGTCCTCGAACTCCAGGGTGCAGATTGAGTGGGTGATGCCTTCAATAGCATCACTGATGGGATGAGTAAAGTCGTACATCGGATAGATGCACCATGTATCCCCGGTTCGGGGGTGGGATGCAAACTTGATCCGATAGAGCACAGGGTCGCGAAGGTTGATGTTCGGGCTGGACATGTCTATCTTCGCCCTGAGAACCAACGATCCTTCTGGGTGCTTGCCCTGGTGCATCTCTTCAAAGAGCCTGAGATTTTCCTCAACGCTCCTATCCCGATACGGGCTGTTCTTGCCTCCCTCGGTCAATGTTCCTCGGTACTCCTTCATCTCCGCGAAGCTAAGGCTGTCAACAAAGGCTTTCCCTTCCTTGATCAACCGCACCGCAATTTCGTACAGCTGCGGATAGTAGTCGGAGGCATGGTACTCATACTTGCCCCAATCGAAACCGAGCCAGCGAATATCCCGCTTGATGGAATCGCTGTACTCGATATCCTCTTTCTCGGGGTTTGTGTCATCGAGGCGGAGATGGCAGCGGCCTTTGTATTTCTCAGCAAGACCGAAATTCAGGCATATCGACTTGATGTGACCGATATGCAAATACCCGTTTGGTTCCGGGGGAAAACGGGTTACTATGGTGTTGTCGGGGACCCTGTTGTTCGCAAGGTCGTCCTCAATGATTCGCTCAAGAAAATTGAGGGGTGTTTTTTCCTCAGTTCGTTCGTCCATGACAAATCCTTCCTTATGCCCTTCCAAAGGGGCTCGTTTGAAGATAGCTCATAGTAGCATAAGCGCAATGCTTGAACCAGTAGAGGTTATGCTTCTTTGGTATACTGTACTGAATGCATCCAACCCGGCATGCTTTGCTGGGTCGCATTCGAGAAATAGGGACCGAAGCTGATGGATTGTTCGGTGCCGGGGAGGTTGAAATACCCGATCCAGACTTCCTCTTTCCCTTTTTCCCTTCGATAGCCGATCGCCACTTGTGCTTCAGTTCGCTTCAGCAGCCACGTGATCTCGTCTGCTTCAAAAGCGTGTGCAAGAGAGCTTCTGCTGCGATGACCGCCAATTGAGGTATGGATCTCAATTGCTTTGCGATTGCATCCCACAGCCGCAAATGTTGTATCCAGATGGTAGACACACAAACCAGCAAATCCTCCCTCGGGGGGAACGTTCAACGCAGCCTCAAATTGAAAGGATTCGTCGCTGACTGCCAAAAGCATAGGGCCGGTTGGCAGGCACATATGTGCTTGCACTTCCAGCTTCACGTGTCGATAATCCTTCTCCCACACCAAGGGGCTGCCCATCCAGCGAAAGTCGCGCATTGTGATTCGTCTCATAATCCCAGTATAGGCAGTTTGTCTCATTTTATCCACAGACTCTTTCCGTTGTAATGAAGTTGTTGTAGTCTTATGGTATGAAGTCACCAAAAGAATACCATCTGGAACGACAACTGCTTTCCCTGCTTGAACAGGGATCTGATAGCTACACGCTCGCGCAGCTGCTCATCAGCGACCCGGAAATTGAGGCAATTCAGGAATATGCGAACAGCGTATCGATAAAGCGATTGAACTATAACGATCACGGACCGGTACATATGCGCCAAGTGGCTGTGAACGTAGTGAAAATGCTCTCCCTGCTAAAGGCTGAATCGGTACGGACATCGCTACAGCAGGAGGATGCCGGCAGCCATGAGGACAGCCTCTGTGCTCTGCTGCTTGGAGCATTCCTTCATGACCTGGGCATGAGCGTAGGCAGGAGCGAGCATGAGTTGACGGGTCTCATCATCGCGCGCCCGATCATGGACCGCTTGCTGAAAGTCTTGTTGCCTGATTCGCTCAGTCGTCGCATTGCCATCATTTCGATTGCAACTGAAGGTGTGTTGGGTCATATGGCGAATAGGAAAGTCCACTCATTGGAAGCGGGTTTGCTGCTGGTTGCCGACGGATGCGACATGGAGAAGGGCAGGGCCCGAATTCCTATGAGCATCATTACCAGTCCGAAGACCGGTGACATCCACAAGTATTCAGCAAACTCCATTGAGAAAGTAACCATCAGCAAGGGCGAAGGGGCACCGATCCTTATCGATGTGCTCATGTCCAGTGATGTTGGATTTTTCCAGATTGAGGAAGTGTTGCTGCCTAAAATTTCCATGAGCCCCGCCAGGCAGTATGTCCAGGTGTATGCGGGAGTCATCGGGCAAGAAAAGAAACGGTATTTGTAGGAGAGAATGCAATGATAGGTGTCATCGGTGAGGCTTTGGTGGATTTCATTTCCCAGAAGGCTGAAGGTTCAACGGTCAGCTTCGATTCTCATGTAGGCGGGTGCGGCTTGAATGCAGCAACAGCAGCTTCGTTGCAAGGCACTTCCGTTGGCTTTATGGGGAAGCTTTCCCAGGATATGTTCGGCAAGAGGATTTTGGAACACTTGGTTGACAACCAGGTGTTGTTCGACCCCAGTCTATGCGCTGCCCCGCAGCCGTCCTTGCTGGCATTCGCTTCATTGGATGAACAAAAGAAGGCTACCTATGCTTTCTATTGGGAAGGGTCGGCTCCGGTCACCTTGGGTAAGGAAGAACTGCTTGCGGTTCTGAGCGAACATTCCGATCTCAGGGTTGTACATATTGGGTCGCTTGCTTTGGCTCTCGAACCCGGTTGCCACGCAATCCTCGCTGCATTGAGGCAGTATGAACCGCGTCCCATCATATTCCTCGATCCCAATGTACGACCGGCGGTAATTGCCGATGAGAAATCCTATAAAAAGCGCATACAGGAGGCTTTTGGTCTTGCCTCCATAGTCAAGCTCAGTGATGAGGACTTGGCTTATCTCTATCCGAATACGGATGTCCGAGCACAAGCCAGAAAGCTTGCCAAGGACTACTCGATGCATGTCATCTTGACGTTGGGCAGAGAAGGAAGCATCTGGTTTACCCCTGAGGGGGGCGCAACCAGCATGCCGATTGTGGATTTGCCTGTCATCGATACCGTGGGGGCCGGGGATACCTTCAGCGGTGCATTGCTCTCCTACTTGCATGAACGGGATTGCTTTGGCTCGGATGGTCAGACTCCTTTGCTTGGAGAGCTCAACGAAAGCTTGATCAAGGATGCTCTGCGCTGGGCCACAGCCGCAAGTGCCATAAACTGTTCACGTCGTGGTTGCGACCCACCTACAAAATTGGAAGTACAGACACTGCTGTCCAGCCAATAGTTGCCTAGCGTCTCCTTTGGAAGTACACTAGGTTCATGCTTCGCAATACACGCAGTCTAGTCATCCGTATCTTGCTAGCCATTCTTATCGGGACGGCCTCGATATTTTTTGCCTTTATCCTGATTCATTGGACGAATTCCATCAGCGAGGACAAGCGCCACAAAGAACTTGCAGAAGTTCTGAAAGGGGTGGTGGAATCAGAGGGTGTTGAAGGGCTTCTGAGTATTTCAGGAGTTCCTGTTGCCAATATTTTCCATGGTGAAGATGGCTTAATTCTCTTTGAAGGTGAACAAAAAGCTTGGGTCTATAGTGCGGATGAAAAGCAAAACATCAGTGTCTATGAGAACGTAAACAAGAGTGTGGTGCACATCACCACGATTGCGGAAGCTCAGGTGAATGCATTCATGGATGTGCTACCCGCCCAAGGTACCGGAAGTGGGATTATCCTTTCCTCCGACGGCTACATCCTTACCAATGCCCATGTGGTTGAGAAGGCTGCAAGCCTGAAGGTGGGGTTGTATAACAACCGTACGTACTCAGCCAAGTTGGTCGGCATAGACAACGAGGATGATTTGGCGGTCATCAAAATCAATGTTGAAAAGGATGTTGTCCTGTATCCCATTACCTTGGGCACCAGTGAAGAACTGAAAATTGGGCAGAAAGTCATTGCCATCGGCAACCCCTTCGGCTATGACCGTACAATGACCGTCGGTGTGGTAAGCGGCCTGAATAGACCTGTGCGTACCAGCGACGGCAAGATTATCATGAACGCCATCCAGACCGATGCCTCGATCAATCCTGGAAACAGTGGTGGTCCTTTGCTCAACGGCCGCGGTGAGGTGATCGGTATCAATAGTACCATCTATTCCACTACCGGAAGCTCCCAGGGCATGAACTTTGCCATTCCTATCGATACGGCCATCGCCGTGATCCCCGATCTGATAAAATTGGGCAAGGTAAGTCGTGGTTGGCTTGACTTGGCGGCAGTGCAGCTATCGCCCCAGTTGGTTGCGTATGCAAAGCTTTCAGTTGATAAAGGTGTATTGGTCAGCCAAGTGGTGAATGGGGGTTTTGCCGACAAGGCAGGAATAAAGGGTGGGGCGCAGATGGTCCAGTACGGTTCAAGTGTGATATACCTCGGTGGTGACATCATTACCGGTGTAAACGGTGAAGTGGTCGAGGACCTCAACGATCTCTATCTCGCTTTACTGCCGCTGAGAAGCGGACAGAAGGCACGGGTGACGGTGAATCGCAAAGGTGAGACCAAACAGATGGATGTAGAGCTCATCGAACGAACGGCGCAGCATGTAAGCGCATTGGTACGATAATATGGAAGAAATGAAAGTAGATGAACGATGGGGTGGGGAATCTATCACCAATGTCCATGGTGATGTTTCCTTCCAGAACAAGCCCTTCAGGGTTGTCTCTGCTTATGACCCGTCCGGCGATCAGGCACAGGCTATTGAAAAGCTCAGTGCAGGGTTGGTACAGGGTGATGTGTACCAAACGCTCAAGGGTGTGACCGGAAGTGGAAAGACCTATACAATGGCAAAGATCATTGAGCAGGTACAACGCCCCACGTTGGTGCTTTCCCACAACAAGACCTTGGCCGCCCAGCTCTATCGGGAGTTCAAGTCTTTTTTTCCCGACAATGCAGTTGAGTACTTTGTATCAACGTACGATTACTACCAGCCGGAGGCGTACGTGCCCGGTAAGGATTTGTATATTGAGAAAGATGCCGATATCAACGTAGAAATCGACCGTCTCAGGCTATCGGCTTCTTTTTCCTTGATGGAGCGCCGTGATGTAATCGTTGTGGCTACCGTGAGCTGTATTTTTGGTTTGGCCAACCCGGTCTCTGTTCGTGATATGGTTCATACCTTTACCAAGGGCGATCAGTTTGAGCATCACGATGTCCTCGAAAAACTGGTGAGGATGCAATACGAACGCAACGATGCAATTCTGAAGCGGGGTGCTTTCCGGGTGAAGGGCGATATTATTGAAATCTGTCCTTCGTACTTGGAAAACGCAGTGCGAATTTCCATCGATTGGGATGAAATCGCCTCGATCCAATGGTTCGACCCCGTCTCGGGGGAGAAGCAGGAGATGGTGGATAGCTACACCCTCTATCCTGCGAAGCAGTTTGTCATGCCCCCTGAGCAGGTGAAGGCAGCCATCGGCAAAATCCGCAGTGAGATGGAAGACCAGGTGGAGTACTTCAACAGCATGGGCAAGCCTCTTGAGGCGGAACGTATCAAGACCAGAGTCGAATATGATTTGGAGATGCTGGAGGAAATTGGATACTGTTCGGGCATCGAGAACTATTCCCGGCCGTTGTCGGACCGCAAAGTAGGGGAGAGACCTGCAGTCTTGCTCGATTACTTCCCCCCTGATTTTGTTACGTTCATTGATGAGTCGCATGTCACTCTTCCCCAGGTAGGTGCCATGTATGAGGGAGATCGCTCACGCAAGCTTAATCTAGTCAATTATGGTTTCAGGCTTCCCTCAGCTTTGGACAACAGGCCTTTGAAGGCTGTCGAGTTCGAGCAGGTGGTGCAACAGCGTATTTATGTCTCTGCAACACCGGGAAAGACTGAGCTTGGCTTAAGTTCGCAGATAGTGGAACAAGTAATTAGACCTACCGGTCTCTTGGATCCTCAGATAGAGGTGCGTTCCTCCGAAGGCCAGATGGAAAATCTGTATGGTGAAATACGAAGCGTAATTGCGAAGAAGCAACGAGTTTTGGTCACCACCCTGACAAAGAAGATGAGTGAGGATCTAACAGATTACTTTGCTTCCCTTGGCTTGAAAGTACGATACTTGCATTCAGAAATAGATACCATCGAACGAGTGGAGATTCTCAGAGACCTCCGCCTCGGCGTCTTTGATATCCTGGTAGGTATTAACCTACTCAGAGAAGGATTGGACCTACCCGAGGTGTCCTTAATTGCCATTCTGGATGCTGATAAGATTGGTTTCTTGCGTTCAACCACTTCCTTGATTCAGATTATCGGGCGTGCAGCCCGTAACTCTGAGGGAAGGGTCATTATGTATGCAGACCGCATGAGTTCTGCAATGGAAGAATCCATCGGTGAGACAAACCGAAGGCGGGCCATTCAGACGGCATACAACGAAGAGCATGGCATTACTCCGACCACGATCGTCAAGGCCGTTCAGGATATTCTCGAGCGGGAGAGGGAAGTGACAAAGGAGATCCAGAAGCAGGATCTTACCATTCTCAAGAGTGGATACAACCTTTTCAATGCCAATGACCGCAAGAAGTATGTGAAGGCCTTGGAGAAGGAGATGCTGGAAGCTGCCAAGAACCTTGAGTTTGAACGTGCTGCCATCATCCGCGATGAGATCGCCGCCATTCGCGAGGGTCAGTTTTCCTCTTGACGCAAGACCAAGTCCAGCGCCCCGCCGTTGATGGTTGGGTGCTGGTAGACACCTGCATCGCGTATGGAGAGCCCTATGCGTTGGTTTTCCAGGATGTAGTGGTACAGTCCGTCCATACTCACTGTAATAGGAGTTGCCACTAAACTTTGTGTCTCTTCATCCCATCCGAGCCCTGCAAGAAGGGCTTCGGTGAAATATCCGTGGATATGGGTACCGCTGTAAGGCTCCTTGCTTGTGTTGTCGGCGGTAGTGGCCGCCATGACAAATACCTTGTTTTCATAGGTTCCTTCGCCGAAATAGGTCTTGTATGCATCCCAGAGGATGTGCTTGGGATCAATAAGAGAAACTGATGATCCGCTTTCCTGTACAAAATTTCCTGCATAACAACTATCGATGATGAGCAAAGTATTTCCCACCGAAGGGGCGATCAGGGCAAACAGCTCATCTACCGAGAACAGCAGTGATGGATCTAGGTTGGTTGCATCCAGAAAGATGGTGCCCGATGCATTATCCGGTGCCAATACCCAAGAACCATCCTCCATGCCATGTCCGCTATAGGTGATTATGAGCAAGTCCTGCTCTTGTTGCTCGCTTACCAATGCTTCAAGCAAATCCACTACCTTTTCTTTTGTAGGAAGCAGTGGTGAAGCCAGATTGTCATACGAACCATCACCACTGCCTTCTTGCAGCATCAGATAACTGTTATGGATTCGCTGTGCAAACAGAAGGCCAAACGCCTGCTCCTGTTCTCTGGCGTCGTTGATCGTTCCTGAAAGTGGATTTACGTTAGTCCCCCGATAGTTCAGTCCGATCGCCACATGCGTGACCTTGCCTTGTTGCAACGGTTCATACATGAGTTCGCAACCGAAGAAAAGGAGAACAAAAGGAAGCAAGAGTAGGTGTTTCATATGCATAGAGGTTAGGGAGTATACCTTTTACTTCAGAAGCGAAACAAGACCATATCCATGGCTCCACCTGAGACCAGGGGGTGTTGGTAATTTCGGGAAGGTTTAAAGATGTTCCATCGTACTGGAAGACTCTGATGCTTCTTGATGTAGGCATAGAGGGAATCGACGGTGAGATCGGAACCACGTATGGCTGGGGGCGTATTAGGATCTACTATGTTTAGGTCTGTTGCATGGGGATGATTCCAGCCCAAAGCTTCAAGGAGTGCGGTGCTGAAGACACCATGTACATGTTCGTTCGAACTCGAGTCCAAATCTATCTCATAGGAATCAGTAAGTGCACTGGCAGTCATTACAAAGAGATTAGGAAGCCCATACATCGATTTTTCCCAGAACTTTGCATACCAATCATCAATGTTGCTGTCTAGGACAGTACTGAGGCTGGATTCACTTTCGGGAACAAAGACACCGCTGACGCAACTATCCAGGATGAGTAGCTTTTTTGCCTGGATGGGAACAAGGTATTGATCAATGAGCAGAGAAGGGGAAATCCTCAGTGGCTCTATTGCCACACCTCCCGTGCTGGTTGTGTGAGCCATGACCATATCACCATTCTCAGCAATACCATGACCGCTGTACGTAATGATTACCAGATCTTCTGGTTGCGCTTGGCTCTTGATAGTGGTGAGAACAGTGAATAAATGAGTTTTTGATGCGTAGATTCCTGTATCTGGATCAAATGTGGAAAAGGTATCAGTACTGTGATCTGTACCTTCTTGCAGGAGCAAGTATCCATGCCAATTCCTTCCAGTTCGGAGGGTGATGTCCTTAAGAACAGTAAATAACTCCTTCGCATCGGGAACGGTTCCTCTGAGGTTGGGTAAAATACCTGTTTCATTGGAATCATTTGGCTCATTCTTATAGTCGATTCCGATTGAAACCACATACACATCCCCCAACTCAGCCTCATCATAGAACAGCTCGCAAGAACTGAGAAGGAGTAGCAGACTGAGCAGCAGGGGGATGAGTTTTCTCATTGGGGGCCCCCTCGATGGTAAGGGAAGAGGTGATAACGTAACCCCACACCCATTTGTATGGCAGTAATTTCTTTTCTCAGGTGTAAAGAGACTGGAAACGTGAGAAAGAGTTGGTAGGTGGGGTTTTGAAGAAGAAGCAACTGTCCTCCTACCTGCAATGAGAAGGAAGCGAAGGCTTCCTCGATTTTATGGTAAAAGTTTATTTCGGTCCCCATCTGACCATAGAGTGAGAAGGCATCGGTTAAGGTGAATCGTGATCGTATGGCGAAACCTAAGGAATTGAAACCTCTGCTGCGGTACAGGCCAAAGGGAAGAGACTGGCTGACGGAGAGGAACTGCAGTTCCAAAGAACCATCCCAGCGTTCTCTCTGATACCCAAGCAATCCAACAGATGCAAGTGCTGCAAACGAGGAACGGGCGGGAATCTCATCGTCGAAATGAGGGATTCCCAGATACTCGGAAGCTGAGGCAGTGGCCGAGTAATAGTACCCTGTGGTCTGAGCTGACAAGGGGAAGACAGTAAGCGTAAGAAGGAGGATCGTGAGGCAGTGTCTTCTCATATACTCAGTATACAGAAAATGTGGCTTGTTGCTATTCCCCTACTGACGAAAGCAAGGTCTTTTTTATTGATTCACCGTCAACATATTCTCGAATATGCTTAATTCTTACACCCAATGTTACCGATTTTGCCTGCGGGCGTTGCAAGCAATGACTGATGATGGTAAATCCTTCCCAGTTGCAGGCAACCCGATAGTGATCCCCCTGGAACTCACAACTTACTACCTCAGCCTGCTTGAATTGCAGATGGACCAAATATTCAGCAAGCGGCAGGTTCTTGTTGTCTTGGACCAATACGTGTTCGGGCCGGAAGAAAATTGTATGTTTCCCTTCCTTTGGCTTGAAGACAAAGGGAACAACCCCTCCCGGGTTGATGAGCGTTTTAGGGATTATGCTATACGGTAATGTGTTCCCCTCTCCCATAAAGGTTGCAACAAAAATGTTGGCCGGTTCATTGTAGATTTGCTCTCCCGTTCCTTCCTGCATAACGCTCCCTTCATTCATGACTATAATGCGGTCAGCGATAGCAAGCGCCTCTTCCTGGTCATGGGTGACATAGAGTGTGGTTATACCGGTTTCGTCGTGAATTCGGCGAATTTCCTCACGCAGATGCTTTCTCAGTTTCGCATCCAAAGCGGAGAGAGGTTCATCCAAAAGCAATAACTTGGGGTCCGAAGCAAGAGCTCTTGCCAAAGCAACACGCTGTCGTTCTCCTCCGCTGAGCTCCTGACTCTTACGTTTCTGGTAGCCCTCAAGGGCGACCATGGAAAGCAGTCGTGAAACCCTCTCCTTCCTTTTAGCCCTAGCGAGTTTTCTGATCTTCAACGGATACGCAATATTTTGCTCGACGCTCATATGAGGAAAGAGTGCATAATCTTGAAAAACCATGGCAACCTGTCGTTTATGCACGCTGAGGTGGGCAATATCATTGCCATTGAGCACAAGCGATCCAGTGTTCAGCGGCAGTAATCCTGCAATCAACTGCAAGGTTGTGGACTTTCCACAACCCGAGGGGCCTATGATGCAAGTCAGTTCTCCGCTTTTGACGGAGAAGGAAACATCGAGGTTGAAGTCTTGATAGGAAGCTTTCAGGGAACAAGAAAGACCATCATCGGTCATGAGTACCTCCCTTTGATAATTCGCTTACAATGAACACAACGGTACAGACCGCGATGAGGATGGTTCCCAAGGCGCAAGCTCCTTGGAAGTTGTAGGAGCCTATGAGGCGGTACATGATAATGGGCAACGTCACAATTGAGCTGTTTGCCAAGGTAAGGGTAGCATTGAACTCTCCCATACTCAGGGCGAAAGCGAAAATTCCACCTGTTAACATTGCTCCCCTGAGCAGAGGCAGTTCGATATGAAGGAATGTCCTCAGTGGTCCGGCTCCCAGGGTCAATGAGCTGTGAATATAGGAATTGGGAATTTTACGGTATTCAGGAAGAATGGTCCTCAGCACAAAAGGAATGGCGATGACCATGTGGGCAAGGACGACCAGACTATAGCTTGTCAGTACCCCCCCTCTGACCCTTGAGCTGATCAGATAATACCCTAATCCAATAATTACTGAACTGACGGTCATCGGCAACATGCCAAAAAGCTCCAAAGCAGAGCCTTTTTTCTCTTTCTTGCGAATGGCAAGGGAAAGAGTAAGAGCGAGCGGGACCGTGCAAAGGGCAACCAACAAAGCAATGATCAGGCTGTTGGACAGGGCTTGCAACGCGGAATTCATATGTCCGGTCGCCCTTTCGAGTGAAAGTAGCTGACGGTACCATTTTAGGCTGAATGACTCCGCACTCGATCGCGAAGAGGAAGCCATGAACGAACGGACCACCACCGATGCGATGGGGCCGAGTATGAACAGGAACGAAGCGACGGTATACACAAGAGCGAGCAGCTTGCCGACTATGGTTGTCGGTCTCTTCTCTGTCAATCGATTGTTGCTCCTGTAGGTCTCACTCTGTGCCAACTTCTTTTGGGTTCTGTTGTACCACAAAAGCAGCAAACTGGTGACTACTATGGAAAAAAGTGAAAGGGCTGCTGCCGAACCGCTCTGACCCAACATGCGGGCCTGACGATAGATTTCGACTTCCATAGTCGTATACTGTGGACCGCCGCCGAGAACCAGGATAATGGCAAAGCTGTTGAAGCAGAAAAGGAATACCAAGGAGGCTGCGCTGATGATTGCCGGAAGTAGGCGTGGCAGAGTGATAAGGAAGAAAGTCTTTGCCTTGGTCGCTCCCAGGGTATAGGAGGCAGTCTCGCAATTGCCGTCCATATGCTCCCAATAGGAGGAGACCAAACTCATGATAATCGGGAAGTTGTAAAATGTATGAGCGAGAATGATGGCGGGAAAGGAGTAGAGTATTGATAGGGGAGGCTCTTCAAGGTTAAAGAGTGTCATGAGAATACGATTCAGAAATCCGTTGTTTCCAAAGAAAATTACAAAGCCCAGCACCACCAAAATGGAAGGAATGACAAAGGGGATGGCACTGAGGGCCAGAATAAGCCGCTTTCCCCTGAACGAATAGGTGGCGATCAAGTAGGCACCGGGTAGGGCTACCAACAGGGATGCCAAGGTTGAAAGCGTCGCCTGCAGGAGAGTGAAGAGCATGATCCTCTGTGTATAGGGGTCGGTGAAGACCCCTATAACACGAGAGAACGTGAATCCCTGCTCAAAGATAAAAGCCGAGGAGAGGGTGAAAAAGAGGGGGACGAAGAACAACAGCAGCAAAACCATTGTTGAGGGCAACGGCATTACGCGATAGAAACGCTTGTACTGTATGTTCTTGTCTTCTCTCATCTACTCATTACCTGTGTCCATTCAGTAAGCCATCTATCGAGGTTTTTTGCAAGTATTTCTGTCTCCATAGCGAGGCTCTTTTGCGGTTTTGGTGCATAGTCGAACGCTTTTGGAAGTTCAGCCTTGCTATTGGTCGGATACATGGAGTTTGCCAGGGCAATGGGAAGCTGGGCGTCGGTAAGCAAATAATCGATAAACTTTCTTGCCTGTTCCTTTTTTCGGCTCGATGCAAGAATACCCACACCTTCGATAGTAGTGCTGTGGCCTTCGGTAAAAATTGTCGTCTGATACCGAGTGGTTTCGTCATAGGTTACGTGGTAGACCGGACTGGTAGTATAGCTGATAACCAAGGGAGCTTCACCTTCAGTAAAGAGCCCATAGGCACTCGACCAGCCATCGGTAATGGTGAGGGCGTTCTCTTTCATGGCTTTCCACCACCCCAGATAGTCTTTCTCACCAAAGACCTCGATTGTCCAGAGCAATAAACCCAAGCCGACCGATGATGTGCGGGGGTCTATCAGAATAACCTTGCCCTTGTATTTGGGTTCAACCAACGAAGCCAGCGAGGTGGGAATATCCTCTGCCTTCATGTGCTCGGTATCGACGACAAAGGCAAAATTGCCATAGTCGAACGGCAGCAGACGATAGGCGGAATCGAAATGGAGGAACGAAGGGATATCGGAAAGGGCAGGACTGGCATACCGCTCAAGCAGGTTTGCGTCATACACTTTCTGAGCCATATCGTCAGTGATACCCACCACCACGTCCGCCCATGGATTATTCGCCTCACTGATGACTTTGGTCATCATCTCCACTGCATCCCCTGCACTAACCAGGTTCACTTCGATTCCATACTGCTTCTCAAATTCCTCGACAATCGCAGGGCCTGGACCCCAGTCACTGCAAAATGCGTCGTAGGCGTACACGACCAGCTCATTCGATTCCTTGGCTGGTTGTGCAAAAACCGGGAAAGAGAGGGTAAGGATGGCAACCAAAACACATACGTACTGATGCTTGTTCATAAGCACCTCCATATTGAATAGTCTGCCATGGGGATAGGTAGTAATTGAGAAGTGACTGTCTCCCTCCGCTGGTATTATCCAGATCAGGTTAACGGGTGTAATCTCAGGCTGTTACGCCACCCCAGGACAGTTGTAGCCTAACGGGATGACCCTATAGTGTCAAGATAGGAAATGTTGACCGCCCCTTGTGCCTCATGTACAGTAAGAGCATGAAATCACTCGTACTTGCTACTGAGCTTGCAAAACTGGACGAACATGCACAAAGCATTGCCAATATCCCCCCTCTTTGCCTGATGGAGAGTGCAGGACTTCTGATCTACCAAAACTGGAAGCCCTACCTGGCAAAGGATGACCGGCTGGTGTTTTTGTGTGGTGGAGGCAACAATGGTGGGGATGCCTTGGTAGTAAGCCGATATGCTTTCCAGGATGGGTTTACCAATCAGCTGCTGATCTTCATCGGCAAGCGGATCTCCGACTCCAGCGCAATTCACCGTTCAGTAGCAAATGCATACGGCCTTCCTATTCTCAAGGCTGAAGAAACCGAGCTCTCTGTATTGGCCAGTGAGCTGGCACAGGCTGCTTGGATTATCGATGGCTTGATGGGTATTGGCCTGAAGGGTTCCCTTGGTGGTCTAACAGCTTCCTTGGTCGATGCCGCCAATCGAAGCAAAGCCCGAACATTGTCCATCGATGTCCCTTCCGGCCTTGGTGATGAAATAGCTTGTACGGAAACCATGATACACGCCGACGTAACGGTGACGATGGGAAGCCTCAAGCGTTCTATGTTCCATCCAGCAACCCGCTCAGCTTGCGGTACGATTGTCTGTGTGAACCCATCCTTTCCTCCCTTCCTGTTGGAACGGGTACCACAGGCTGCCCAACTCTGTGACAGAAAGGCGTTTTTACCCAAGCTGGATAGCAGTGAATACAAGAACAGTCGGGCCCATGTGGGAATTTTCGGAGGCAGTACCTCGTATACAGGGGCAGTGAGGCTTTCTGCGAAAGCGTGCTTTGCAACGCGTGCGGGGCTTGTAAGCCTGTATTGTGACCCTGAGGTATTCAATCTGGCTGCGACGTCTTCTCCCTCTGTCATGGTAAAAGTGTACGAAGGCCAACCTATCCCCGCCTTCGGAGCTCTGCTGGTGGGCCCGGGATGGGGTCCCGGACGGGAAGACCTGCTTACAACACTCTTTGCAACAGGACAGAGCATGGTGCTCGATGCTGACGGCTTACGAGCATATGCATCCTTGCTTGCCCAAGGACTGAGGCCTCAGCATGGACCGCTTATTCTTACTCCCCACCTTGGGGAACTCAAGACGTTGCTCGACGGTTTTTACGGTGCCAAGCAGGATACACAGTCGCCGGACTCCTTTTTCGCTTCCATCCAGGATTTGGCGAAGCAACTGGGTGTTACACTGGTGGTGAAGAGCTCGCTGGTGCATATAGTCGACGAAAAGGGGAGGGTTGTAGTCATTGAAGGCAACAATCCCTCCCTTGGTGTTGCGGGAAGTGGTGATGTGCTCTGTGGGGTCATTGCAGCACTCTTGGCCAAATATCAGGACTGTTGGTTTGCAGCCTTGGAAGGCTCCTTGATCCACCAAGAGGCAGGTCGCCTTGCAAAGAGTGCGTATGGGTATTACGATAGTGAAGCGTTGCTTGCCATCCTCGGCAAGGCCGTCCAGGAGGCCGAGCATTGATTCAGCTGTATGTTCTTGCCATAGCATATCTGTTAATAGGTTCTGGTTTCTTGCTTTCCGATTCCTATGGCCTTACGTTTCCCCTTTTGCTTTCGCTGCGGTATGCCTTTCGCACCCATAAAGCAGTTCGAAGAATTCTCATTCTCGGCGGTTTGCTCTTAACCCTGGCGTTGGCATTTCTTCCAATGGATCCCGGTCCTTGGTTGTTGGGCGACTTTGTTCCCATGCTCAATGTGTTTTCGCTTACCATTTGGTACGTATATCAGGCCTTGCGTGGCATCGGGGTGAAACAGGACGAGCAGCAAACAGTATTGGATGCAACCGGCCTGTATATGGAACGAAATAAACGCAATCTTGGGTTTGTAACGATGTCCATCGCGATTATCCACTTCGTAGCACCGCAATTGGTTTTATTGTAGGAGGAGGTTTGCATGCAGGAACGAATTACCACTGCTGGAATTTTGATGCAGGGCGATACATATTTCATAGCCAAGCGGGAAGATAAAGGTTCCATAGGTGGACTTTGGGAATTCCCTGGAGGGAAGAACCGCTACACTGAAACCGAGCAGGAGACATTGAAGCGTGAGTTTTTGGAAGAGCTTGGTATGGAAATCGAAGTAGGGGAACTGGTTCACAGCCATGACTTTACCAACAAGGAGACGCTCTACCACCTGAAAGCCTATCGTGTGTATGCCACGCAAGTGGAGAATTTGCCTTTTCGCGTACATACTGAATATCGCTGGGTTGAGCTTGGTGACTTGGTCAACTATTCATTTGCTCCCAGTGACCAGCAAATCGTCAAGACGCTTCAGTCAATCTGTGTGACCAATACATAGATGGTTGAGCTATACAGGCCCGACGCAGGTTGGGTGTTGATCGGTACGGATAATTTCAACTTCCCCTCCATCCGATAGGCTGTGTAAGAGCCTCCAACAGGTGATGGCAGAGTACTGGAGACTGTTGCAAATGTATTGGAGGACGGCGTTACTTCTACAGCAGCTAGATTGGGTAGTGTCCCGTCGTAGACAACTTTGAACGGGAAGGACAACCCTTCATCCGAGGTAAAGCGGAAATTCGTATCAGTTCCAGTTGCATTACTTGCGATTCTGATTTGGGCTTGGTCGACATGGGATGTATACCGGATGGTTGCCACCTCCAAAGCAGATGCAACAGTGTTTCGATTCTCCAACTCCGTAAAGGGAAAAGCTTGGGTGTATAGCTCCTCTATGCCGAAGAAGTAGGCCTCCGGTTCAATATGGTTGCTTCTCGGTATGTACTCGCCTCCCAAATGAAGCTCATGGCATAAGCCGGTATTGGTGCTGATGCGAATATGGCTTTCATAATATCCACGCGTGTAAATGCTTTTCGAAACGTTGGTACGAATTAAAGTCAGGTCAATCCAGATGGCCTGGTAAGGGTATTTGTATCGAAAGGCGTTCGAGCCGGTATAGATACCGCTTTGTCGGTTGGTATCATACCCTGTCTGCCCAACTGCCACCAATTCAGGTCCAGCTCCATATGCTAGACTGAACGATCCTCCATTGTTGGCTATAACGGAGTTCACGGAGGTGAAGGCATATTGGGAACCCCCTTGGGTTATTCCCTTTGCACGGGCTACAAAAAAGAACTCTTTCCATACTGCAGTATTCGCCGTTCCTGTATTGTTCAGGATAAAGTAAAAGCGGTTGTTCGAAGTACCGTATGGATTTGATCCAATATTGGTGAACGTGAACGTTGTGGGCTCTCCGACGTACAGCAATCTCCCAATGAATCCGCTCTTATCCCACACTTCAGTTGAGTTTTCATATCCACTTGAATAATTTGGGGAGTCGGTAGTCGTAACTGAGAATCCGTCAAGGTTGCCTGTAGCCTGGTCATAATCCAGGGAACCCGAAAAAATCATTGGGCTATATACCAACATGAGAGCTAGTAGGAGTGTTGTGGTTTTCAAGATGCTCCGAGCTTTCAGCATTTGCCAAAGAGGGGAAATCTTATGTCAACAGATGGTATACAATCGTTGTTTATAAATCAAGTATTTTCTTCAAATTTGTATAAATTGTATGCTTAGGTGGATTAAAGAGAGTTTTTCACAAATACATCTTATGTCAAAAGTAACAAGAAATCATGACTTGCTGTATCGCTTCGTTTTTCCTTTGAGCCAAAGCGACTATGTAGTACGATACAATTAGATAGAGGGGGTGCCCATATGTCGCTTATAAAATCCGCTTTGGTCGTCCTTGTCACGGTAATGCTGGTACTGTTTATTCGGTTGCTATGGAAAAAAACTCTCTCCGCATCAAAACGATGGCCGTATCAGCGTCAATTCTTGGTAATTTTGGTTGTTCTTACCGGGGTGTTTGTAGCGATAGCCTTACTTCCGCTTGAGCACGAAGTAAAGAACCAGATACTCTCTCTCCTGGGCATACTGCTCAGTGCCGTCATCGCACTTTCCTCAACAACCCTGGTCAGTAACGCCATGGCAGGACTCATGCTCAGAATAACACATGAATTCAGGGGAGGCGACTTCATCGAGGTTGATGCCTTTGTAGGCAGGGTAACCAATTTGGGGCTCTTTCATACCGAGATACAGCTCATAAGCCGAGATGTTGTAAGCTTGCCCAACCTGCTGCTCTCGCAGAAAGCCGTAAAGGTTACGCGTAGGGATGGTACCTTTATCAATCTGGCTGTTTCGATTGGCTATTCGGTTGCACACCAATTGGTTGAGAAAGCCTTGTTGGAAGCTGCCCATCGATGCAACCTTGCGGACAACTTTGTGTTTGTCGAGTCTTTTCTCGACCACGCCACCCGTTATAGGCTCTACGGAATGCTTGATGAAAGTTCTGAGCGGCTGAGCAAGACCAGCGAATTGCACAAGGCTGTTTTGGATGTCTGTCGTGAACAGGGCATTGAGATAGCTTCTCCTGCGCTGATGGATCGCAGGGAGTTTGATGCGGCCAAACAGTACATCCCGAAAACCGGTATGAAAGAAAAACCACAGAAGAGAAAGGCCATCATTGAAGAACTGGTTTTTGATAAAGCTGACGAGGCGCAGTCGCTGGAGGAACTTAAGGAAGCTCAGGATACGCTGAGCAAGTCTCTGGACGGCCTTGATCCCGCTCAAAAAAAACTTGTAGGAAAAAAGATAGCTAAAATAGGTGAGGAACTTGCAAAGCGAGAAGAAAAGAAGGAAGGCTCTTAACTGTGTGTCAATTACCGTGATGCATGCATGGTTGTAGCCACCCGATGCCCAATAGCTTTGCAGCGGAAGCTCAGATGAAGGGGATCAACACGGTGAGCTTGCTTTACAAGGTAGGGCACCAACCCTTTTCGTCGATAAGATTTTCAGGCAGGATGATATCGATCGGTACGCAGATGGTTTCTTCGGGCACTTGGTTGAGCAACCCTTTTCGATACAGTTGATAGGTTGCAGTATAGCCCTGGTACTCAGGTCTTTGACTGATGAGACAATCGACGGACCCTGCAACCATCGCCCTTCGGTTGTGTTCGACCAAGTCATAGCCTATCATGGTTGTCTGGCTCTTTCGTCCGAGAAGCAACACACTTTGTGCAACCTTGTGGATGGCATCATTGACTACGAAAATTCCGCATACATCGCCATGTTCCTGATAGAAAACGTTCAGTTCCTTATCCATGGTTTTGGCTTGTGGAGCCTCCATCTCGAATACAGAGAATTCAGGCTTGTTTGCAAAGTATTCTGCAAAACCTCGGGCTCGCTCAACCGAGTTGTAAGCGGCGCGGTGGGTTTGGATTGTCAGCAAGGTACCGCTATTTTTTGTAAGAAGGTTCATCATCCTGCCGGCTAGGAAGCCGCCACGATACGGATTTTGCACTACGCAGGAAACTGGTTTGGTATTGGGCAGTGGGCTGTCTATGAAGGCATAGAAGGGTATGTTTTTTGAGCTGAGAAGTTTCTGTGCATCATCAGGTACCACCGGAGCCAGCAAGAGGGCATCAACAGTATGCTTGAGCAGCGCTTCTCCTCGTTCAAGCAGCGAGCCGGGAACTGTACGGTCGAACTCCATCATATCGATGCGCACCGCCAAGGGGTACAACTCTTTTGCAGCTTTGAGGATTCCTTCGTAAATAAGGTTCCAATACCCGAACTCCGAATGGAGTAGGGGAAGGAGCACACCAATGGTGAAGTCCTTGCTGAGTTTGAGATTACGTGCATAGGTGTTCGGTTGATATCCATAATCGTCAACGATACTCATGACTTTTTTGATGGTTTCTGGAGCAACCCGGCCTCGCTTGTGCAGGACTCGATCTACCGTTCCGATTGAAACCTGCGCAAGTTTCGCAATTTCAGATATTGTCATCTGTTTGTTGTATCCTTTCTGGTTTCCCAGAGATATTTTTGATTATCGATAACGCAATTATATCACAGAATACAGTTTTGTCCATGCGGTCAAAACCAGCGTTGCAGCTATGTGATACATTATTCTCATTCAATGCTTGACAGAAACTGCAGGAGGATAGAATATACGTATAGGAATGCGTTAACGTAAACGCAGATGATTATTTTGAGAATAGCTACGATTAGGTGGAGGATATAATGCAAAGACAACCTTTGGCAACGTATGAGTTTTGGTTTGTGGTCGGGTCTCAATTTTTATATGGGAAAGAGACGCTTGAACAAGTGGCCAAGCATGCTCAGGTAATGGTAGAGAATATGAATGCAAGCAGCTTGCTTCCCTGCAAGTTGGTATACAAGGCAACGGTCAAAACACCGGAAGAAATTGAGCAGTGCGTCAAGGACGCCAACTATGATGACAACTGTGCCGGACTCATTACCTGGATGCATACATTCTCTCCTTCAAAAATGTGGATACGCGGCCTCGACTTATTGCAAAAACCCTATTGCCACCTTCATACCCAGTTCAACCGTACAATTCCCGATACCGAAATCGATATGGATTTCATGAATCTGAACCAGTCGGCTCATGGGGATCGTGAACATGCGTTCATTGCAGCAAGAATGCACACCAAGCGCAAGATTGTTACCGGTTTCTGGGAAGATGCATCAGTTCAACTCAAACTTGCATCCTGGATGCGTTCCGCTGTAGGGGCGATAGAAAGCCGAAAGCTCAAGGTGGTTCGTTTCGGGGACAACATGCGCAACGTCGCAGTTACCGAAGGCGATAAGGTGGGTGTTCAGATGCAGCTTGGATGGCAGGTGAATACCTGGGGAGTCGGTGACTTGATCAGGGAACTTGACCAGGTGAGCGAAGCCGAAGTTCAAGCTCAGATGGATATCTATCAGAACCGCTATGTGTTTGCGACCAAGGATATGGAGACGGTTCGGTATCAGGCCCGCGAAGAAGTTGCCATGCGAAAGTTCCTTCAGCGTGAAGGAGCCTATGCCTATACCAACACCTTTGAAGACCTGCAGCAGATGCGGCAGCTTCCCGGCTTGGCCAGTCAGGACTTGATGGCTGAAGGATATGGCTACGGTGGTGAAGGTGACTGGAAAGTCTCCGCTATGACCAGCTTGGTCAAGCGTATGACTGAGGGAATGGGAAAAGGAACTACCTTCATGGAGGACTACACCTACCACATGGAGAAGGGTAATGAACTTTCCCTTGGTGCTCACATGTTGGAAATCTGTCCCTCCATCACAACCGACAAGGCTCATATCGAAGTGCATGAACTGGGCATCGGGGGGAAGGAACCTCCTGCAAGGTTGGTTTTCGAGGGTCATCCCGGTAAAGCTTTGCTTGCCTCGCTCGTGGATATGGGCGGTCGCGTCCGCTTGATCGTCAATGAAATTGAAGTAGTCAAACCGATCTACCGTATGCCCAATCTCCCGGTTGCAAGGGTAATGTGGAAACCCGAGCCGGATTTGAATCAGGCTAGCCACTTGTGGATGCTCTCAGGGGGAGCTCACCATGCTGTACTCAGCTACGATGCAACAGCAGAAATGCTTGAGGACTGGTGCGAGATCATGGGTATTGAGTTTGTTCACATCAACAGCCGTACTACGGTCGAGTCATTGAAGATGCAACTGTTCCTCAGTGATCTTGCTTGGAAACTGCGGTAAGCAGAGAAACGTAATGGTATATAAAAAGGAGGTTCACTGAACCTCCTTTTTGTAGCCATAGATGTAAGAATTCTTACTTCAGATTCTGGACCGCAGCCTTCTCGACTACAAGCCCACGTTTGTAACGTTCAAGGAAGGTGTTGAATCCATCGATATCCGCTTGGTCGGCTTCGACGGTATTTACTTCAGCAGTAGCAAAAGCATCGGTACTAAGGAAGTCGGCAAGGCTTCTGTTTTGCTTGTTGACCATGTATGAAGCAAGCAGTGCAATTCCCCAAGCTCCACCTTCTCCTGCTGTTTTCAAAACCGAAATGGGGGTATGCAGGGCACTGGCCATCATTTTCTGTCCTACTTCAGCGGTCTTGAAGAAGCCGCCGTGGCCGGTGATTGAATCAATCGCAACATGCTCCTGCTCGAAGAGGATGTCCATGCCGATGCGCAGTACTCCAAGGGCAGTGAAAAGCTGCGAACGCATGAAGTTGGCAAGGTTGAATGTGTTTTTGGTCTCCCTGACAAAGAGGGGACGACCTTCATAGAGTTCAGTCATGGTCTCGCCCGAGAGATAATTGTACGCTAAGAGGCCACCGCACTCCTTATCCCCTTCCAAGGCTTTATACAACAGTTTGTCATAGAGTTCGCCTTTACTGAGTGCAAATCCTGCTGTAGTGAGTACTTCGCTGAACAGGCGCATCCAGTTGTCATACTCTCCGGTGCAATTGTTCCCATGGCTCATCGCAACCAGCGATCCGTCAGGAGTGGTGACAAGGTCAATAAACTTGTTGTAACTCTTGGAAAGTTCTTTCTCAAGAACAATCATGGCAAAAACCGAGGTGCCGGCTGAAACATTGCCGGTGCGTTTGGCTATGCTGTTGGTTGCAACCATGCCGGTTCCTGCATCGCCTTCAGGAGGACAAAGAGGAATGCCTGCTTCAAAACTACCGCTTGGGTCGAGCAAGTGGGCACCCTCGCTGGTGAGCCTGCCTGCTGTTTCACCAGCGGTAAGGATGGAAGGGAGCACTCTTTCGAGCTGCCAAGAAAATTGATAGCTCTTGGTAAGATCGGAGAAGGCCTTCAGCATGCTCTTGTCATAGTGCCCCGTCTTGATGTCAACGGGAAACATGCCTGAGGCATCACCGGTACCCAATACTTTTTCTCCGGTCAACTTCCAATGCACGTACCCAGCCAAGGTAGTAAGGAAACCTAGGTTCTTGACATGCTCTTCCTTGTTCAAGATGGCTTGGTACAAGTGGGAGATGGACCAACGTTCGGGAACCGGATAATCAAACAAGGAGCTGAGTTGTTCGGCTGCAGGGGCAGTCATGGTATTTCTCCAAGTCCTGAAGGCGGCAAGTTGTTTTCCCTCGCTATCAAAAGGCAGGTATCCGTGCATCATGGCACTGACGCCCAGTGATTTGGTGCGCGTAAGGTTCACTGCATAGCTTTTCTGGATGTTCGTCTGCAAGGAGGCAAAGCAGGATTGTATCCCTTTCCAAACATCATCGAGTGAATACGTCCAAATTCCATCGAGCAAGGTATTTTCCCAATCGTGGGCACCTTGTGCTATCGGCTGGTTCTCTGAGTTTATCAGAACTGCCTTGATTCGGGTGGATCCAAGTTCGATTCCCAGGATGGTTTGACCATTGACTATCTCTTCTTTGATTTGGTTGGTATGCATTGAATTCTCCTTCCAGTAATTATAGCCGGTATAGCAGATTATTTCCAGTAGAACAATAAAAAAACAGCGGAAGAATTCACTTCTCCCGCTGGTAAAAATGCTAGGTTCACCTACATGACAGTCCCGTTTTTAATGACTGCATTCTTGTTGATGACAATAATTCCATCATGGATGGAGTACATGGCAAAATCTCCTTCCTGGCGCGGGATGTCATCGATGCCGATTCTGCATCCATCGCCGATACGGGCATTCTGGTCAATGATGGCCTTACGGATGATTGTACCGCGACCGATACCAATATTGGGGATTCCTTTCTTGGCATTTGCGGTCTTTTCAACCTCCGTTTCATAGAACGAAGCTCCCATGCAGTACACACCGTCAAGCGATGCTCCCGATTCGATGATCGTACGAACACCGATGATGGAATTCACGATATACGCGTTGGTTATGATGGAACCTTCACTGGTCAGTGAACTGGAAATGTTGCAGAAATTCACTTTGGTAGCCGGCAGGTGGCGGCGATGGGTGTAAATCGGCATCATCTCATTGTAGAAATTGAACTGAGGATTGATGGAAGCCAGGTCGAGGTTTGTCTCGTAGAAAGCCTTAATGGTTCCGATATCCTCCCAGAAACCATCAAAGAGGTACGTGGCCACCTTACGCTGTTTGATGACATCGGGGATGATTTCCTTTCCGAAATCGGTCTTGTCATTGTTCAGAACCTCTTCCATGGTTTTTGCATTGAAAATATAAATGCCCATACTTGCGAGGTACTCATTGCTTGCATCCACATGTTTTCCCAGTGAGGCGTGCAAGAGGGAATCGGCAACCTTGTATTCGCTGATATCCAAATCATTTGCAGGCTTTTCATAGAATTTGGTAATGATACCTTCGCTGTCGCATCCAATAATTCCCAGGCCGGTAGCCTGTTCGCGGCTGATAGGCTTGGTAGCAATGGTAAGTTCAGCCCCGCAGGCAATATGGCGGTCGAGCATATCCTTGAGATCCATGCGATACAGCTGGTCTCCACTGAGAATGATGTAGTAATCCGCGTTCTGGTCATGGAAGTGCTTCAGGTTCTTGCGCACTGCATCAGCGGTGCCTTGGTACCACGTATCGGTTTGGTTGGTTTGCTCGGCAGCCAAAATCTCAACGAACCCATTGGAGAATGTGTCGAAGATATAGGTGTTGGATATGTGGTTGTGCAAGGAAGCAGAATTGAATTGAGTCAGGATGTAGATTTGCCTGATACCGCTGTTGATACAATTTGAAATGGGAATGTCTACCAAACGGTATTTTCCAGCGAAGGGTACGGCAGGTTTAGCGCGATCCATGGTGAGAGGGTACAATCGGGTCCCCTTTCCTCCGCCTAATACGATTGCGATAGTCCTTTCTTTCAGACGCATACTCATTTCCCCCTTATGCTGGTTTCATATAGTGAACGATATGATCGGGCAGACCGTTCCCAGGTACTGTCCCAATGCATACATCGAGTTCTGATAGCTTGCATGGATTTCTTTCCTTTGCTCCACCAATGAAGTGCTCGTTCTACTGCTTCCAGTATACCACGACCGGTCATGGAGTCAAAGAGGATTCCTGTTCCGCTTTCTGGATTCACGTCCAGGTCAAGAATGCTGTCAGCCAATCCACCTGTTCGCCTCGCTACCGGAAGCGTGCCGTAACGCAGGCTGTAGAGCTGATTCAGACCACACGGCTCATAACGGCTTGGCATTAAAAAGAAGTCTGATCCAGCTTCCAGCAGGTGGGCCGCCCGGTTGCTGAACAAAATATTGACCGAGAGGTTGGCGTACCGTGAGCCAATTTCAATGAGCTTTTTCTCAAGGGCATGGTCCCCGGTTCCCACAATAATCATCTGCATTGGATGAAGGGTTAGCATCTGTTCCAATGCACAAGGCGAACCTTCCAACAGCTCTACAAATCCTTTTTGCTCTGCAAGGCGGCTGATCATGCTGAAGAGAGGAATGCTCTCATTCACCTCCAAGCCGAACTCAGCCTGCAATTCTGCTTTGGTGAGAGCCTTTCCTTGTTGCTGTGTTGCACTGAAATGATGACTCAAAAAAGCGTCTGTCTGGGGATTCCATTCCTCATAGTCGATTCCGTTGATGATACCGGTCAAATCTTCGGAGCGTTCGGATAGGAGATCTTGGAGATTACACCCATATTCGTTGGTCTGTATCTCTTTTGCATACGTAGGACTGACGGTGGTGAGCGTATCAGCAAACACCAAGCCCGTCTTAAGCATGTTGGTCCGCTTTTGTGCAGCAGTGCCGCTGAACATGGCATCGTCGGGAAGCATGTCGCAGCCAAGCAACTCCAGGCGGGAGAATTCACCTTGATAGGCGAGATTATGAATGGTCATCATACTCTTGGTATTGCGATAGAACGAATCGTTGTCTGTTTTAAGCAAATAGGGCAGAAAACCGCACGTCCAGTCATGGCAGTGCATGATGTCCACTGTCCAGTCAAGTTCCTTGCACAAGAAAAGGGCTGCTTTATTGAGCAGTGTATAGCGTCTGAGATTATCTGCATACGGGGTGAAGGATGTATCACCATAGAGGCCCTTGCGCCCGGTAAAGTAGCTGTGTCGTAAGAAATAGTAGGTTACCCCATTGAGGATGGTCTGACAAAAACTGACGGGCTCCTCGGAATCAAGAAGTGAAAGTTTTCCTAAAACGGGTACTTCAGTAAAAGAAGAAGCGTTGACACTTCCATACAACGGAAGCACAACCCTTACATCCTCTCCCAATGAAGCGAGGGCTGTCGATAGTGCACCAACCACATCTGCAAGCCCTCCAGACTTCGAAAAGGGTACAGATTCACTGGAAACCATGCAAATATTCATGGTTCAATTAGAACACTAACGACCAGCCATCGTCAAGGAGATTTGTGTGATATATAAGTAGCAACCCCTTATTTAGCGGTACGCTCTTCCCTCAAGCTCATCGATATATTCGCTTGCGCAATGGGCTGCGATGGCTCCGTCGCTGGCGGCTGTAATCAGCTGCCTAAACACGGTCGTACGCACATCACCGGCCGCATATAAACCAGCAATGGAAGTTTCCATTCGGTCGTTGGTAATGACATACCCACTCTCATCAAGGATGGTTTTATCAAGCAGGTCAGTCTGAGGCAGCATGCCGACAAAGATGAACACGGCATCAAACTCCCGTTCATACTCAGTGCCCTTGACCAGGTCCTTGAGAATAACCGAGGTGACTTTCTTCTCATCCCCCTTGATCTCTGTGATGGTATGTTGCATGACCAGCTCAATATTCTTGTTGCGCTTAATCTGCTCAACCAGATTATCCTGGGCACGGAATCGGTCTTTCCTATGTACAATGGTAATATGATCGCTGAGCTTTGAAAGGAAAATGCCATCGGTAAGGGCTGTGTCACCACCGCCGACAACTAAAATCCTTTTGCCTTTGAAGAACGGACCGTCACAGGTACCGCAGTAACTGACACCCTTGCCATTGTACTTTTCCTCACCTTCGACACCGAGATGGCGATGATTTGCCCCGGTAGCGAAAATGACAGCCTTGGCTTGATAGGTTTCACCGTCGGCAGTCTCAGCAAGGAAGATCTCTCCCTTCTTGGAAAGCTTGCTGACGGTTGCATAGACAAGCTTTGCTCCAAAGGCTTCAGCCTGGGCGTGGAATTTCATACCGATTTCGTAACCGCTGATGGGTTGATCAAAACCAGGGTAATTCTCGATCATATCGATGTACATGGTCTGTCCGCCGGGGGCAATGGACTCGAGAAGCGTAACGGAGCGACCTGCACGTGCCGCATATTGGGCAGCGGACATACCTGCAACCCCTGATCCTATGATAAGGATATCTTGTTCAATCATGTGTTTCCTCCAATGAACTGATGGTTTGTTGTAATGCTATTTCTGCGTCGCTCTTTCTCACATACAGCGGACCGTTGTCCAAGTCGTCGGCTCCGAACCGCTCAAACTTTTCCTTACCCAGTGTACAGAGTACCAAGGAAAGGTTGAGGTGCGATATCTCATCGAATCTGTAAGGTTTTGAGAGTTTTGTTGCAAGAAGGGCTGCGTCATTTCCTACCAAAAGGGCATCGGGGTAGGGTGCAAGCAGACTTTCAATCTGTCCTACTTCAAGGTCGAGCTCCGGACTCAGTTGAACGCCATCTTTGAACAGGGCAGCGTAAAACCGCTTTTTTTTAGCATCGATGACAGCAAGGATGGCATGTGATTCCGATCTGTTGCATGCTTGATATGCCTGCAGGGTGGGAATGCTCACCATGGGGATGTGGGAACCAAGACTGATTCCCTTGAGTGTGCTCATGGCTATCCTGAGTCCGGTAAAGGAGCCCGGTCCACTGGTGCATACCAAAAGGTCAAGGTCTTTGAACTGCATGTTATTGCGCTCACACAAGCTGAGAATGCGCACAACGAGCAGTTCAGAATGCTGATTGCCGCTTGTCAGCACCTGCTTCTCAAAGAAGGGCTTCTTTCCCTCCTCCAAACGTGCCAAGCATAGGTGCATGAATTCAGTGGAGGTGTCGCACGAGAGAATATTCATAGTGTTACCCCTTGCAGGGTGATAGCTCGGTCTTGATTAGGCATAATCCTAATATCGACATAAAGGGTCGAATCGGGAAGCATCTCGGCAATCTTTTCACTCCATTCAATCAGGGTCACTCCATCACTGTAGAGCAACTCCTCACCACCGATTCCTTCGAATTCCTCTGTCCCGCTGATCCGATACAAATCCATATGAAACAGTGGCAAAGTTCCTGCATACTCCTGAATCAGGGTAAAGGTCGGACTTACAATTTGTTCGGTGATACCCAAGGCTTGGGCAAGCCCTTTTGCCAGAACTGTTTTTCCTGCCCCAAGGCTTCCCCTCAGAGAAATTACCGTACCGGGTTTACACAGTTTGCCCAAGCGATAGCCAACCTGTCGAGTCTCCTCTTCACTATGACTGAGAATCGTCATCAAGGAGTATCCTCAATGTCAAAATCAGTCTCAAGATCATCGGTCTCATCCTTGCCTTGGATGAAGAATGGCTTCTCTTTTTTGGTCTGCCTGATTACATCTTCGGTGTCGACAAATTCCTGGATGATGGGCGAGGAGAGTTTGTCTCCGCTTGATGCCTCATAATCCTTCATCAGTTGGATAATCAGCGGATCGTTGGGATCGATGGTACGCGCTGTTTCCAGATACTGACGAGCCTCGTCCCACATCTGGTCCTTTAAATACAGGTAGGCCAAGTTCGAGATCAAGGTGATGTTCTGGCTGTCCAAATCTACTGCAGTATTGAGATAGTCCTTGGCGAGTTCAGCCTTTCCCGTCTCCAAGCTGCACAGAGCCAGTTCATTGTAGATGTCGCTGGTTCCCTTGCTGTTTGCCAGGGCGGCGAGCAATGCCTGTTCGGCCTCCCGATAGTTACCCATTCTGCGAAGCGCCCAGCCCTTGAGAAACCAGGCATTCCATACTTTGGGGTTATCCTCTAAGAATGAATCCAAAAGGGTGACTGCTTCTCCTTCTTTGTTCATCTGGATGGCATCGTAGGAGCGCATCAAGGTCTGGTCATCGTTAAGTTTAGCTTCGATATCGTCCATAATTTTCTGTACATGTGCTTTTTTCTCATCTGCTTCAGCTATGGAGAGGTATCGGTCCAAGTACTCCTTGGCAATTTCAACATTCCCCTGATAGAGATGAAAGAAGCCTATCTCCGAGAGGAGGGTTGCATCATCACCGACGACATCAAGCCCTTCCTTAAGGGTGTTCAGGGCTTTCTGCTGATAAAGGTCGTACTGGGCACCCTTTGAGGTATCCTCGGCAGCCTTTCGGCTGTACAAGGTGGCCAAGTTGACATAGGTGGCACTCATTGGCGCGAGGTGGCAGACGGTAAGGAACAACTCTTCTGCAAAGGCAAAATTATGTTTCTGTTCCTGGGCTATGGCTGCTATGTTGAGTTCCTGGACGGCATCAGGCTGAAGCGCGAGCACAAAGTCGCGATAGTAGGATGCATGCTCATGATCGTCCTGATAGGCAAGAATTTTTAGCATTCCTGCAACGATCAATTCCACCGAAATATCCTTGACGGGGTCAAAGGATGAATTTCCTTCGGGGCGTTGTACGGGAATTTCAATCGAGCTGTCGACATGGAAATTGTTGATATCCCGCTCCATGGAAGCGGGAAGTTTGATGAAGAGAATGTTCCTCAGGGCATCGT
Source organism: Sphaerochaeta globosa str. Buddy (assembly GCF_000190435.1). Lineage (NCBI taxonomy): Bacteria > Pseudomonadati > Spirochaetota > Spirochaetia > Spirochaetales > Sphaerochaetaceae > Sphaerochaeta > Sphaerochaeta globosa. Next base: position 2,063,769 of record NC_015152.1, on the reverse strand, counting down.
GTGTTTCTGACATGGATGAGTTTTCCTGTATGCAAGATAAAACCTGCGGTGCCGTACCCGGAGAATGCTCTTGAACCATTGGTTCAAGGGGGCTGCTAGTTACGCTGAAAATTCTGTTCCATTAAACCCCGAAGGAGTCGGATCAATGCAAATCAGCTATACCGCTACCCATTTGTGTATGTTGAGCCAAGAGACTGTGGCTCCAGGCGCACACCGCAGGAAACTTGTCAAATATCAAGGCAGATGACTGCTCTGCCTACATGGTACAATAAGAAAGCGCTTTATGAAAGGGGGTTTGGAAAAAGAAAACGGGACCTATCGGCCCCGTTTACGGACAGTGTCCAGACTACTTCCATCGACTCAAAGTGAGGGAGAATCCTCCAATAGGGCATCAAGGTCGACTTCCTCATTTGCAAAGGCGTCTCCACTGGTGAATCCATCGGCGGCTTCCAACTCGAGCTCTGCATCATCCAAAAGCTGGACATCATCCAGCCCTTCGATGGTGGAAAGATTTTCCATGGCATTTGCAATACTTTCTTCGAGGAGCTTGGTGCTGGAAGTAAAACTTTCAACATACTCTTCGAGTTCAGCGTTGTGTGCATGTACCAAATCGAACTTTTCTTGGAGTTCGGCTTTCTCCTTGCGGAGCATCGCGATCAAGCCTGCAGCTTTTTTGGTCCGCAGTTCGAGCATTTTTACGGTATCAACAACTGACATGGTTCCTCCTTCAAACGTCTAGACGAGTTGTTTTGGACTATTTAGCCAAAACACCCTTTACCTGGGACACGAGAGCGGTGAAAGTAGCCTTATCTTCAATAGCCATATTGGAGAGGGCCTTTCTGTTGATCTCGATGTTGGCAAGTTTAATACCATGCATGAACTGAGAGTAGTTGAGACCCTCTTCCTGCACAGCTGCGCTGATTCTTGCGATCCAGAGCTTGCGGAAATCCCGCTTGCGCTCTTTACGGCCGCGATAGGCATACTGGCCAGCCTTGGCAATCGCATCTTTTGCAACGCGGTTGTTCGTGCTTCTTCGGCCATAATAACCTTTAGCGAGCTCAAGAATCTTCTTCCGTCTGTCCTTGTGTTTAGTTCCGTCTACTGCTCTTGGCATTTGCCCACCCCCTTACGCGTATGGAAGCATGGTCTTAACTCTCTTTGCTTCCATATCTTCGAGAATACCAGCTGCACGGAGGTTGCCCTTACGCTTGCTGCTCTTCTTGGTGAGAATGTGGCGAAGACCCTGCTTTTTATAGCGGACCTTACCAGTTCCAGTGACGTGGAACCGTTTTGCAACGGACCTTCTTGTTTTCATTTTGGGCATTGTAGTGCACCTTCCATCTTGCGCTCACAAGGAACAAGATCCCCTTGGAGCAGCATATTCAACATCCCATGCGGGATACTGTTACTGATTGTCTTTCTTGACTGAGGCAGCTGAAACCTTGGCAGGACTGACGATCATACTCATCATCTTGCCTTCCATCAGGGCGTCTCGGTCAAGATTGAAGCCTACACCATTTTCGGTAAGCTGGGCAAGTATTTTGTCCAAAACTACTTTTCCGAGTTCAGTGTGGGCAAGCTCTCGGCCACGGAAGCGGATGCTTACCTTGACCTTGTTTCCCTCAGCGAGGAATTCACCGATGAATTTGGACTTTGTCTCAAGATCGTGTCTCTCAATCTTGGGCTGCATCCGGATTTCCTTCATTTTGACGACACTTTGGTTCTTCTTGGCATCCCTGAGCCGCTTTTCCTGCTCATAACGGTATTTTCCGAAGTCGAGGACCTTGCAAACGGGAGGGTTTGCGTTGGGGGATACTTCCACCAAATCCAATCCTACACTCTCTGCAAGCATAACGGCGTCAAACACGCTCATGATGCCTTTTTGATTACCTTCTGCATCAATGACGAACACTTCTCTTGCGCGGATCTGTCTATTGATCCTCAAATCCTTCGTAGCCAATCGAACTCCTTGTGTTTTCGGTGAAAACCACTGTGTGTGAGCGTTTCCCAGCCTAAAAGGCCGACGGAAATCAATATATCACAAGCATAAGGGGAGTGTCAAAGTATCTCCCCTTGAGCAAATGAAAAAAGGCCGTAGGAAACCTCCCAACGGCCTTTGCCTATCCTAGTAACCATTACGCCTGATTTGCGGAACCCAGGACGTTGATGTTCTTGTGCATGTACATCTTCTTCAGCTCATCACGGGCAGGGCCGAGGTACTTGCGTGGGTCGAATTCACCGGGTTTCTCAGCAAGAACCTTGCGGATGACGGCTGTCATGGCAAGTCTTCCATCACTGTCGATGTTGATCTTGCAGACTGCGCTCTTTGCTGCCTTGCGAAGCTGTTCCTCGGGAATGCCTACGCTGTCCTTGAGCTTGCCGCCGAACTGCAGAATCATGTTTACATACTCTGCGGGGACAGAAGAGGATCCGTGCAGAACGATGGGGAACCCAGGAAGTTCCTTCTCGATTTCCTCGAGGATGTCAAAGCGAAGCGGAGGCGGAATGAGGATGCCTTCAGCATTGCGGGTGCACTGGGAGGGTACGAACTTGTTCGCACCATGGCTGGTTCCGATGGAAATAGCCAGGGAGTCGACACCGGTTCGGGATACAAAGTCAACAACTTCTGCAGGCTTGGTGTAGTGGCTGACGGCACTGCTTACTTCGTCTTCAATACCGGCCAGAACTCCAAGCTCGCCTTCGACGGTTACATCGTGGGCGTGAGCATATTCAACGACCTTCTTGGTCAGTGCAATGTTTTCTTCATAGGGGAAATGTGATCCATCGATCATGACAGAGCTGAATCCGTTATCAATACATTCCTTGCAAGTCTCGAAGCTGTCGCCGTGGTCGAGGTGCAGTACGATGGGGATTTCAAAGCCGAGTTCTTTTGCATATTCACCGGCCCCGCGGGCCATGTTTCTCAGCAGATTGATGTTTGCGTAATCTCGTGCACCCTTCGATACCTGAAGAATGACAGGACTCTTGGTAGCGACACATGCCTGGACAATAGCCTGCAGCTGCTCCATATTGTTGAAATTATAGGCAGGAATGGCATAACCGCCCTTGACTGCTTTTGCAAACATGTCTCTGGTATTAACCAGACCGAGTTCCTTATAGGATGTCATAGGTTGCTCCTTGTTCAATGGAAAGTTCAAGTCGTTACAAATGTATCCAATCTGCACAAACAGGTCAACCTGTATGCATCTGTTTATTGACCGGCCTAGGCCAGACTGCTACATTCAAGGGCATGAAAGCACCTGTTCTGTTGCCCTATTTGTTAGCCCTATTGCTGTGTGCAACACTGCTTGCTACGTTTCTTTTGCTCCCTATACTTTGGTTTCTTACCGATGCAACGTATTATGCGAATGTCTATGCGTATCAGAACTTCCGTATGGCGACTTCACTGCTAATGCATGGGTATCGTCTTCAGACGGTAACGGTGAAAACGGATGTTGATGAGAAGTTCCTTCATACACTGTTGCAAGCTCAAGAAGGCTTTGTGTTTTGTTCGCCGGTGATCACCCAGGCTCTGCAAAACCTCGATACAAAGCGCTTGGAGGCACTTGTCCCGCTGACCTGGGTTGGTATGGGACGCCAAAGTCCAACAGCAATGCTGTTTGACCGTATGATCGTCAATTTGGATGGGGAAGATGTTTGGCAGACTGTGGTTGAGAGAAGGAAAAACGAAGTTCTCTATGTCCGTAACTCCGATGAACAGTATTACCCGACAGGTATTCCCTCAGATTATGTGTTGTCTAAAAAAGACTCAGAAAGTGATACACAATTTTCCGAGCGCGTGCGTACAACGCTTGGAAGGCAACCCATCATGCATGTGCTGGCTCCCAGGCTTGGTGCATGGGCATTGCCACTTTTACAGACGTCTTCGCTTTTATGGACAGTCGATGCTTCCTATATCGGTTTGGTCAAACCATCACAACGCTATGGCGCGATTGCCGAGGATCTCGGTCGCACCTTTATTGGCGTCCTCTCAACAGAGAAGATGACTGTACCAGCCGTCAAGCGCTTGTTTACTGCTCGACAAATGCGTGGAAGTTGGCTCTGATTTGCTCAATCAAGGTTTCGAGTGCAAGACCCCGCAATTGAGCCGCAAATGCGTAGATATGCTGCATGGAAAGCGGAGTATTGACCGTTCCCCTCACCGGATTGGGACTGAGATAGGGACTGTCCGTCTCCAAAAGTAGGTGGTCGAGGGGAAGCGAAGAAAACAATTCCTGCATGCTCTTGTTCGCCTTATAGGTCAAGGGTCCGGCAAAGGAGAGATAAAAACCCTGCTCAACGGCAAGTTCTGCAAGCTCTCTCCCCCCTTGGTAGCAATGAAAAATACCACGCTTTGCAAAGGTTGTTTTCCCCAGCAATTTTTGAAACTGCTTGTCCGCTTCCCGGTTATGAAAAATGACTGGCTTACCGATTCGGTTGGCAAGCTCGATTTGCTTTTCCACCAAGTACTCCTGGTTCTCAACAGTTCCATACGTATGGTAGTTGTCCAGCCCGATTTCCCCGATGGCGACAACTTTGTTTCGAGTTAGCTGGTCTTCCAACTTGCCAAGTTGTTCATCCAGCGGGTCATCAGCTCCCCAGGGCCCGATGCCTGCGCTGAGGTGAATGAACGGGTAGGGGGCAAACAACGCGGTTCTACCAGCCAAATCGTCGCAGTCCAATCCAACATCGATGCCTTCCATCGAGGCTTCCCTCATCGACGCGAGGACGAGGTCGATGTCAACGCCCTTTCTCTGCATGGAAAGAAGGTGGAAGTGGGAATCGATGAGTTGGGTGGCTATGGTTTGCATACCTTCTTTATACCTGCTTCACTTTTTTGTTGCAAGGTAGGCATTCTTTCATGGCTTGAATGCCTGTGTCATGCTACACTCATTGCTATGATTGGAGACTCCCAATGAATAGAATTCTTATTTATTACTCATCAGAAGGGCATACTCGTCTCGTTGCTGAAAAGATATCCGAGATGCTTGGTTGCGATGTTTTTGAACTACAATTGGTCAAGCCGTATCCTACCAAAGGATTCTTAAAGTTCTATTATGGTGGAAGGGACTCTGTTTTTCACTTCAGTCGGGCTTTCAATAAACCTTTCCCTGATTTGAGCAACTATGAAGTTGTACTGCTTGCTACGCCGATCTGGGCCGGGACTGTCAGCGCCCCCATGTATTCTTACTTGAAAAAAGCCAGCTTCCTCCAAAAGGATCTCTATCTCATTGCTACCTGTAGTGGTGGTGATGTTTCCAAATGTTTTTCGACTATCAAGAAAATCAAGACTGATGGCCACACTCGAGGGGAAATCTCGTTTGTAAATCCAACTGAAGCGACTTTGCAGCAGGATATCGAACGTCTCAAAGCCTTCAGCTCAGCTGTTTTGTCGAACGATTCTTTTCAGTAAAGGGGAAACAATGCACGTTGATGTACTCGTCATAGGAGCAGGCCTCAGTGGTCTCAGCTCAGCAGCTTTATTGGCAAAGCGAGGGTTGCAGGTAGCCGTCATCGACAAGGCCTACTGTCCTGGAGGAAGCTGTGGTGCTTTCAAGCGCGGCGATGCAATCTTCGACCAAGGTTCATCCATGCTTTTTGGCTGGGGGGAAAAGGGGTTCAACGCTCATCGGTTTCTCTTCAATTGTCTGGAGGAGCCCATCACCATCATCCAGCATGAATTGCTCTACTGTGTCCATTATGATGGTAAAAAAGTAAGGTTTTTCTCTGATATTTCCCGGTTCATCGAAGAAGTAGCCACAATATTTCCCGGCCAACGAGAGAACTTGGTACATTTCTATGCTGATATGCAAAAAATGTACGAGCATGTCATGGTGGAAAATCCTTCCTATACCACTCCTGACGAAGTGGATAAGAAAGCTGCCCTGAGCTCGTTGCTGCAGCATCCTCTTTCCTATATGCGTTTCCTTTCCTACTTGAATGTAAGTGCTAAGAGCCTGCTTTCCAAATACTTCACCGACAAATCGATATTCAATTTCTTTGACAAGCTCACCTCAACCTATTGCTATGCAACCGTCGAGGAAAGTCCTGCGATTCTTGCCTCGGTGATGTTTGTCGACAACCATGTCGGTGGTAGTTACTACCCGGCCGGCTCCACGTTGCACCTAACGGGTGCACTGGAGAAAGTAATCGAGCAACATGGATCTACGATGATTGCAGAACATGAAGTCGTCTCCATTCTCTTTGACCAAGGGAAACCCTACGGAGTGTTGCTGGACGACGGGTCCCAATATACTGCAGATCAGATCATCTACAGCGGTACAGTCTGGAATTTGTACGACAAGCTGCTTCCAAAAGAGTATACTACCGAAAAACAAAGACAGTGGGCAAAGAATCAGGAACCTACCTATCCGAGCGTGGCGCTCTATACACTGGTTGACAAAGAAGTTGTTGAGTCTGATACCTTGGCTGTGGAAATGCTTATCGGCCGACCCGATATGCTGGATGAAGACGAGGTAACCGCCTACATTCCCAGCGTCGATGACAGAACCATTTGTAGCGATGATGAACACATCGTTATGGCCATCGGGCCTTCGTTCAGTGATTGGTCTTCACTCAATCCCGAAGCGTACAAGCAAAGAAAGAACGAGGAGATTGATCGCCTGCTTTCTGTACTTGCAAAGCGATTCCCCACGATCAAAGAGCACATCAGGCATGTAGAGCTTGCCACGCCAAGAACCATAGAACGCTTTACGTTGAAGAATGGGGGAGCGGTGGCCGGACCCAAGCAGAAACTTGGCAACCATATGTTCAAACGCCAGCATATCCGGACAGGGTGGGATAGTTTATTCTGCTGTGGCGAGTCGACTACGCTGGGTACCGGCACCCCTACGGTAACAACCAGCGGTATTGCTGCAGCAAATGCCGTTCTCTCCAAACGAGGTCTCAAGCCTTTCCTGTATGAGCCTGGCATGAAAGAGTTTGTCAAGGTTATCGATGCACCGTTTACCAACGAGCAACTGTATGCAACAACAGACGCAGAACGTGATGCCATTCAGAGGGCGGCACGACGCTGTCAGCTCTGTGAACATCCTTCTTGCAGTCAAGGGACAGACTTGGATGTACGCGGTATCATGAGAAGGGTGACAGTGGGCAACTTTGCGGGAGCAAAACGCAAGCTAGCTGAGTCAGCAGTGCAAGATCCCAAAAAACTGGAACCAAACTGCATCAGAGAAGAGTCGGTTGCGATTGGGAAGGTGTGTACGTATTTGAAAGATTATTGAACTATTTCGAGAGTCTTGATTCGTACCAAGCCATAAAACGATGAACCATCACCGCTTGCCTCGACCATAATTAGCTTACCTATATCTGCGTTTGTCGTAGTATAGGTATGTGTGTTTGCGCCGACAATAAGCGTTTTATCATCAAAATCAAGCGGGTTCACTCGATACCAAGTCCAAGACCCGATTGCATCAGGCAGGATTGGATTGAGTGAGAAATCAGTTGCGCTGACAAAAGTTCTGATTTCGATCCCTACTTCGATGCCGTGTCCTGCTGAAGGGGACATCACTCCTGTAAGGTGCAGGGAGGTGTCCAACGTCGAATGATGCAGATATCCTCCCTGGGGGGCGTACTTCGCCCACATGGTGTTTGAAGTTTGTCCATCATATTCACCCCCATTGATTCTTATTCGGGAATAGCAATTCTCGGTAAGTCTGGGATCGATTCCAATCGCACTCTGGTCTGTAATGGTGAATATGAGCCCGTTGACCATGAAGTCAGACCACACATTCCCATCAATCGAGCTTTGGATTGTATAGGATGCAGCTCCCATTTCTGGGAGAGGTTTGAAATAGAGTCGCGCAACCGGGTCTTGATAATAATCACAGTGTGCGATGAATAAGAGATTGGATGGTAGAGCAGCTACTGCTGGAGTAGGTGGGGGTTCTTCATATACAAGATAAGGAGTGTTGTTTTGTAGCATATCAGGATCAATTTCACATCCTAGTATGAGAAAACAGCAGGTAAGACACCCCATAACACACATTCGAAGCAAGCGTCCAATCATGAGTAAACCTCAGCAGGTATAAAGGCGAGGAACGACTCAACTCTTTGTAGATACAGTATAAACTTGCCAATTCTACTTTTCAAGCAAGACATATCCCCCCATGGTACGGAAGACCACTCCTAATGAGAGCGCTGTTTGCACTGAACGTTGGAGCGATGTAGTTGCCTTCCATGCAGGGATGTCTTGTTCTGTAGCGGTGAAACTAAAGACACGTTCAAAAATCTGAGGGGTTTGAAAGGGGACCGGAAACTTGGAGAACCGCTGCATGAAGCAGACGATGTTGCTCGATGGTTCAGCGACCTGCTTCAATGCAGGATCGATCAGCCATGAAGTACAGAATACCAAAGAATGGGTAGGAAAGAAGGTTTTTGCCTGAAGCAGGGAATCGTCCACAACTTCTCTGGACAATTTTTCTCCGGAAGGGATATGCATATGCAGGACTTTCGTCTGCGAATCAGCAAGCAGGCTTAGGGAAGTGGTTTCAAATGGAAGAGGCTTGTGTGCAATGCTCCCGCTTTGGCAATCTATGGTATGGGCTGTCAGCACTGAAGCTTCTTCTTGTAAGGTGGTGACAAACGCTGCTTTTTCCCTATCTGCGAGATAGCCTTCCTGATCGCAAGCAAGGTTTGCCTCAGCAATAGCAAGCAACACTCCTGTTTCCTTCTGCTTATAGACGCGAACGGGTGAGCCCAAGCTTTTCAGTTCGAACTGCAACCTTCCAAGACGAAGAATTCTGGCACACAGATGACGTGCAATCCAAAAGACCTGGGTAAGGCCGGTCTGCTGTTGGTGTGCTTGTGCATAGGTATCGGTCCAAAGCTGAATGTCTTTGAGTGTGGCGATCCTGATGGCATTATCAATGGAAAGCGTATCGTAGAGTGAGCACACGCAATCATAACAACTTTGTATGAGATATAAAGGATAGGTTGGCCCAAAGGTTTGCAATCCCTCAAAGAGAAGAGCCCCTGCGGTTTTTTCATCACGATTCGCTATTGCTGCGCGCAACCCTGTGTTCAACCTTGCATGGTGCTTTGCATCGGTAATCTGCCGTGCCGCTCGCTTGACATCCTCTCTCTGCTGTATCGAGAACCCAAGTTCATCGAAGAATCTCTGCTGCATACGTTGAGCATGCACGCTCGACGAAGTTGGGTCAAGAGGCGTTACAAGTATGCGTATCATGCATCAGAAAAGGCAAAAAAAACCGAGGGTCAGAAATTCCAGCCCTCGGTCCCTTGCTTCAGTTGATCTTACAGCAATCCAATTTCTTTGTAGTAGCGTGCAGCGCCTTCATGGAGGGGGAGACCTGCAAGGTCTTTTACCGCTTCCTTGGGATTGACCTGCTTCAGCGGAGCTTGGGTAGCCTTCAGTTCCTCAAAGTTTTCCCAGAATGCCTTAGTCATATCGTAGATTACATCGGCATCGACGCGGGCATCGGTACAGACGGTAATCTTGATGGCGGAAGTCAGGACATCGGTTGTCTGTCCCGGATAGGTACCGGCCGGGATGGTGTAAGCACCATACCAAGGGTAGGCTTGCTGCAGCTTCTTGATCAGGTCCATGTCGAGGCTGAGTAATTTACCACCGGCGGTTGAAAGCATCTCGGTAACGGCGGCGTTGGGAATACCTGCCATAATCCAAGCTCCATCAAGCTGTTTGTTGCGCATTAGGTCAATTGCTTCCGTGAAACCGACATACTGGACTCTCAATCCATCGGGATAGTTTACTCCACTTGTCTTGAGGTGCAGGCTTGTCTCCACTTCTGTTGTAGAACCCGGGGCTCCTGATGCGAAGCGCTTTCCTGCAAGGTCGGCTAGTGAATTGATATTGCTGTTCTGGGTGACCACCACTTGGTTTGGATTGGCATACAAGCCGATCATAACCCTGAGGTTCGGATTCGGTCTTCCCTCAAATGCTCCGATGCCATTGAAGGATTCATACATAATGGAGGTCACGGCAACACCCAGTTGGGCTTCTCCGTCGGCGATCATATTCAGGTTGGCAATACCGCCGGCACTGGCTTGGGCACTGGCCCTGACGTTATCAAGCTTAGTATTCCACAAATTTGCCATGGCGGACCCAAGCGGATAGACCGCTCCGGTAGTTGCTGCTGTGGGGAAATTGATGACGGTTTTCTTTACAGGTTCAGCCGCTCCTTCCTGCGTACCTGCTGCGAACAGGAGGCCCTGAATGAGCATTGTGATAACCAACAGTACTACTACAGACTTTTTCATACGATTCTCTCCTTGGGTTGTGATTTTATGTTTTTATATTGGATGGCTATGATGATTACGACGAGAAAGAGTCCAGCCAGGTCGGTGACAAGCCCGGTTTCTATGAATAAGAGCCCTGCGACGACCATGAGCAAGCGTTCGATGGTGTTGAGTTTATTGAAAAGATATCCCTGCAGGCCTGATGAGAGGGCGATGACCCCTATGGACGAGGTAAGCAGTGCCCTGAGGGTCACAAGCAAGGGAATACCTTCCGTGCTTCCCAATAAGAGGATGGGATTGTTCAAAAAGAAGAAGGGGAGGATGAACCCGGTAAGTCCAAGTTTTACCGCGATAAGGCTGGTTTTTGTTTGGTCGGAGTCTGCAATGCCGCTTGCTACGTAACTGCTCATTGCCACAGGGGGGGTGATGTTGGAAAGACAGGCATAGATAAGGCAGAACATATGGGCTGCCATGGGAATTGCCCCTGTTTGGATCAAAACTGGAACAGAGACTGTCGAAACAATGACATAGGCAGCAACACCGGGAACTCCCATTCCCAGGACGATGCTCATGAGCATGACCATCAAACCTCCGAGATAGAGCTGCCCCTCGCCGACAATCTTGAGGATGATGTATCCGAAGCTCAGCCCGATTCCTGTCAAGGAAACGGTACCGATAATTACTCCGATGATGGCACAGCTCATACCTACCGCTACAGCCGAGCGTGCACCTTCCACTGTTGCCTTTACGATAACGGACCAGGTCATCCGTGTTTCTTTTCTTAGCCAAGAGGCACCTACGGTAGCAAAAATTGCAATGACTGCAGCAAATAATGGAGTGAATCCAAATCCAAGCATTCCAATCAGGACAAACAGGGGAATGAGCAGATGACCCTGCTTCTTCAGTACGACAACGGCATTGGGGATGTTCTCTTTGCTTAATCCCGACAGCCCGAGGCGTTTAGCCTCGAAATGCACTGCGAACAGCAATGAAAGATAGTAAAGAAAAGCCGGAATGGCGGCGGCAACCATTACTTTAGTGTAGCTGACACCTAAAAATTCGGCCATTACGAATCCCACTGCTCCCATAATGGGAGGAGCAAACTGCCCACCGGTGGAGGCAACAGCTTCAACAGCTGCGGCAAACTCTTTCTTGTAGCCGGTTTTCTTCATCATAGGGATGGTAATGGTTCCCGTGGTTGCCACGTTGGCGATGGCCGAGCCGTTGATCATGCCAAGCAGTGCACTGGCAATTACGGCCACTTTTGCAGGGCCACCGGCTGATCTTCCTACCAGTGTCAGGGAGATGTCGTTGATGAATTGGCTGAATCCACTGTATTTCAAATAAGCACCAAAGAGTACGAAAAGGAAAATATAGGTGGCACTGACTCCGATTCCAACGCCGAAGATTCCCTGGCTGCCCCAAATCATATGATTCAGGACGCGTTTGACACTAAATCCAACATGCCCAAGCTCTCCTGGAATCCACATCCCCAGAAAGTTATACAAGAGGAATATCAATCCAAGGATAGCGAGATTCTTACATGCTCGCCTTCCAGCCTCAAAGATGAGCAGCATGGTAATGCCGGCGATCCAAAGATCGGGATTCAGTAGGTATCCGCCCCGTTTGGCTACCAAAATGTAATTTTTCAAAAGATACAAAAAGGTGAAGCCAAGAACTGCCAGTAATACCATATCCCAGATAGGGGGAAGGGCGCGCTTCCTTTTTTCAGAAGGGTAGGTTGGGAACAAGAGAAAGGTGAAAAGCATGAGAAAGAAAAGGTGCCAGGTCCTTAACGACATGGCATCGATGATGCCGATAGTATTTGCATATACTTGAAATACTGACCATATAAGAAATAATGCAGTAATTGCTGTTCCTAGTGGACCAGAATACACGCGTAATTTGCTATCTGATTCTTTTTTGTCCAGCAATTCCTGGGCGATGAGCTCTTCTTTGGTGAACGTTTTCTCTGTTGAACTACTTTCCATGACACCTACCCCGAACGTTCTCTTCAATCTAGAGGTTGTTTGTCGGTTTGTCAATTTAGATATGCATTATTGTGTATAAACATGGAAGTTTTATACACTATAATGAAAATTTACATACTATGGTATGAACGTTCTCTTGTTTGTAGGGCAAAGTATTCTCGTACACCTTGGCACAAGAGATGCCTGAGGCTGTGCTTTTTCCTAAGCAATTTCCATAAACCATGGTATAACTGATACAACCCAAAGGAAGATGGTAACGCGCCATGGAATATACGATTCAGAGCAAGGAACACCTGAAAGACCTATGGACCAATATTTACAATACGGAAGGAAAGCCTGATTGGTCCCATATTCTGCCTTACTATGATGAGGCAATCTATTTTTGTGACAGTGTACAGAAAATTCAGGGCATACACGATTTCAAGGCGATGACCGAGCGCCTGATCAATCGCTCGAACAACTTGAGAATGGATGTAAAGAATACCGCCTCAAACGGTACTGTAATTTTCATGGAGTGGGAGATGAGTCTGAGTTTTAAAAAGTATCCCAATTCATCCATCTATGGCTCTAGCAGGGTAACCTTGAACGAGAACGGCAAGATTATCGAGCAACGCGATTACTATGATCTATGGGGCGACATTTTCGATAACATCCCCAGGTTCAACAGAATGTACAGAAAATTCATGCACAAGAAGTTTGGTTGAGGTGCCTAAAGCAATGAATCCCTATTGGAAACAATACGAATGGTCGAATATCCGTGCAATGCTGAAAAACAACAAGGCCATGCCCAAGCAAGAACAAAAAGACTTGCAAGGTCACTTGGTAGTCATTACCGGCGCCACCTCGGGTATCGGTTATGAGACCGCCAGACTTTATGCCAGTCATGGCGCCGACTTGTTGATGATCAATCGCAACAAGGAGAAATCAGAAAAGCTGAAGGCTGGACTTGAGCAGCAATTCAAGGGTGTCTACACCTATTTCATTGCTGATTTTTCAAAGCTCGAAGCGATCCATGCTGCAGCCGATTTTTTATGTTCTCTTGACCGGGATATTTGCGTGCTCATCCACAATGCAGGGGTCTACAACACAAAAAAACGCTTCACACACGATGATATCGAAGAAGTATTCCAAGTGAACTACCTCGCTTCGTTCATGCTGACCTATCGATTGCAGGATAAGCTGAAGCGGCAGAAGCACGCGCGAATCCTCTATGTCAACTCGGAAGGTCACCGGTTTGCACTTGCCGGTTTGAAACTTGATGACCTAGGCTGGGACAAACAACACTACACGGGTTTGAAAAGCTATGGCTCGGCCAAAACGGCCCAATTGCTTTCATTGTTTTTCTTCAGCCGGATTTTTAAAGACACCAACGTTACCATCAATGCAATGCATCCAGGCGATGTGTTGACCAACATGGGGGAGAACAACGGTCGGCTATACAAGTTCTTCAAGCATCGGATCATCAACCCCTCATCAAGATCTCCCCAGCTTTCAGCCCAAGCGCTGTATTACTTGGGAGTCTCACAGGAAGTAAAAGAAATTACTGGAAAGTTCTTCAACTTGACCACCCTTGAGATTCCTGCTCCCCATGCACTGGACGTGGTTGTTGCAGAGCAACTTTGGGCAAAAAGCCTGGAAATGGCAAAAATCCAAGTAAAGTCTGTTGATGAGTAATTGGGAGTAAGGACCGCAGAAAAAGAAAAACCTCGAATACGATTCTCGTGGTTTTTACTTAAAACTCGTTGCTTTATATGAATTTGCCGAAAACGGGCATACTTCACACAAAATCTATAATTGTATGATCCGTACCTCGCTCATAAAGCTTTCAAGCCAATAATTCCGCCCTTGGTATGAGCGTAATTTTTCCAAATTAGACGATGTACGCTGTGCATGAATGTACACTGTCTCGTTACCTCCAAGCGAGTGAGTTCCTTGTCATAAGGCTACACTTTTGCAAAGAGGATGCAGTGAAGACAGTAGTTGATGACAAGCTTGGCAAGACCATCTATGCAGACAATATCAAGCTTGTAAAAGGCAAGGTTAGAAAGACACCCGGAGAATCGCTCAACAAAGCTGGTCTCCAGATTCTTGCCGTTGACAGGTCCGACCTTTATTCGCAACTCCGACTCATGGGTTCTGACAGCAACATTACTCCGGTGGAGAAGCGATCATTAGATAGAGAGTGGAAAAGTCTCATTGCTTCTAAGGCTGCAACGCTTCAGAAGGTCGATGAGTATGACATTGGGGAACACACCATCAGTGTCTCAATGCTCCAAGCTTATAACAACCTTGAGAATTACCTAAACATCGTCCTTGACCCGACCAAGATGGGTGATAACACCGACATCACGGAGCTTGGCAGCCCTATCACATTGTTTGAGGATTACTACACCAAAAAGACGGCTCTTGATGAGATGCTCTTCCGTCTTGAGACAGGAATCCTTAGCGGCATGGATTACCGCACCAAGTTTACAGTCAGCGTAATAGGCTCAACAGGGGTAACTGTTCCTCTGGATGGGTCTTCTACGACTCTTCGTGTATCTCTATATCAAGAAGGAATCGATGCAACGGCCAACTACCCTGATTCTGATTTTACCTGGGAAAGACTGTCGGAAAACAGGACAGCAGATTCAACTTGGAGAGAACCTCAGCAGTTGGTCGGCAAGTCAATAACTATAACCAAGTATGATCTGGTCTATAAGTCTGCTTCATTCCTTTGCACATTCAAGCACATGTATAGCGACACCATGTACTTTGAGAAGATTGGGTTCGCCTCCTTTTCGGAAGAAGTCCCCGGGCCGCAAGGACCACAGGGCGAAGAGGGCAAGTCGTACAGGCTTGAGATGCACTCCACCAATGGGTTGGTATTTAAACCGGGTGAAGTCATGGAGACCACGATGTACGGAAGGGTTTTCCTGAACGAGGTGGATATCACCGATACACTTCCAGACTCAGCTTTCAGATGGACCAGAAATAGTTTCTATCCAAGATTGCCGCCCGATGACGACTATACGTGGAATTTATCGCATGCAAGTGGATATCGGCAGATACATGTTGCTGCAGATTCCGTAGAAGCAAGAGCAACGTATCACCTAGACATAAATCAATAAGGAGATTTACATGCCAGTAATTACTAGCGGTTCGCTTACATTGTACGATCAGAACGATGCAGCACCGATTACCGCAATCATCAGTCCTTCTCAGAAAGGCCAGCAGGTATTCACGGAAGAGGAAGGTTCTACAACCTACAACCCAAACTGGGCTAGTACTCCAAACGTCCTTACCCCTTATGTTTATTGCCGTGGAGCGAATATCCATAGCGTAATGACGGGCCACAAATGGGGAACTACCGTTGGAGGTTCTGACTTGGGGACTGGTGCGACCTATTCCAAGAACACGAACATTCCTTCAGCATCGCCTGTCTTGACCATCTATTACGAAGGGACATACACCGATCCTACAACCAGGATTTCTTCGATTGTCCAGTCTTCAATAACCCTTACCTGTCAACGCAATGGAACTTCTGGTGTTTCGCTTGATGTTGATGGCCAGTTCATTATTGAAAAGACTGCAGAGGGAGCAAAGAACAACGCTACTATTACCGCACGATTGTTCCGTGGCTCAGCGGAAGATACTTCTGGTATTTCCTATCAGTGGTTCGTATCACCCTACGCTGCAGCAAACCAGCTCGATGCAAACCATGCTCTGGTGACAGGCGGCAAGGTATCGTTCAAAACTACTGCTGGTGGTGCGGCAACAAACCCGGCTGACGGAGCTTGGGCAGATGTGAGGTCCATCGTTATCACCGAAGATGCTGTGACCGATATCGGGCTTTTCATGGTCAAGGCGAAAGATGCAGGTGGAATCATCTACACAAGAAACTTTGTGGTACACGATTTGTCAGACCCTTACGAAGTGGATGTTAAGTGTGCAGAAGGCAATGTGTTTTTGAATGGTGTTGGTATAAAGACCATGATTCCAGAGGTAAGGTACGGAAACAAGGTTGTTTCTGATCTTACTGGCTACACGTTTGTTTGGAAGCTCTATGACCGTTTCGGAAAACGCTCTGGATTCATCGACACAACCAAGACCAGTGAGGTGAACGCAAGGAATATCACGGCACATGGCACTACAATCACGGGGACAGTCACTCATGATGGTGCGGCTATCTCTGGTCTCGTTGCTGGTTCTGTAGTCCGTCTTGTCTCTGCGAACGGCCTTGCAATCAACTCCTATGAGGTAGCATCCGTAGCAACCAACACCATCACACTTAGAGCACCCTTGAATGGCTTTGAATCTGTAGCACCTACTGCAGGACAGTTTGTTGGTGGAAAGCTCTACGTGTATATCGGAAGCGGTGCTACTGCAGGGGAAGGGACATCCTCTGGTGCTACTCCGTTCATTGCACGTGACATTGATGTTGATGGGAATGCAAACATCTACATCGAAGCAAGCAAGGCATAAGGAGCATTTCAATGGGAGTTGTGGGAACTGGTTCATTAACATTGTACGATCAGAACGATGTAACGTATGCTGTGTTGACATCGGATGCTGGACTCGTTTCGGTTGATGCAAGCGGCACTCCAAAGATTCCACTTTCTACGACTCCCTTAACAACAACCATGAAGGTCTACAGGGGTAATACTCTGCAGACTGGATGGGCTTTTTCTAGAACGAATTCGGGAATGGGAGTAACGTCATCCGTTAACTCTTCCGGGGTTCTGACTGTTACTGCTCTCACAACAGATATGGGGTGGGTGGATATCACTGCATCCAAGTTTGGTGAGGCTTCGATTACCAAGCGGTATGCTCTCTCTAAGGTGTATCAAGGGCAGACTGGAGCAGAAGGCCCTAAAGGAGACCCTGGCGAAATTGGACCACAAGGACCACAAGGCCCGATGGGAAACCCCGGTCAACTTGGGTTGTATGCTGATGGCACAACTCTCTATCTAAAAGGATTTGCTGACGATGGAACACTCACCGCAAATACAGGGTACATTTATGCAGAAGGTATTAGACACACAGTTCCAGCTTATTCCGAAGTTCTCACTGCAGATGGGAAAGGGTATGCAATATTCGATGGAGTAGCAGCACAATTCGCAAAGCTGATAGCTGACGGAACATCGAAGAGATGGGAGCCGTATAACGGTGGTGAGGCACTGACCTCGGATTTCTTTGTTCTCGGTTCGTTCATGAAGAATGGGGATTCGATTTACGATATCCAGTACGTAATGCCAGAAAGATCGGAGAATTTTGAGCGATCACACTTCATGGATATCCTTGCAACCGGGGATATTAAAAACATCAACGTATGGGCGCAAGCAAACAAGATAGACCAAGTATTCCAGAGGGTGGCTGTACTCGAAGCTTTTATCAACAAGGTATTCGCAAACAAGATAGAGATGTCCAATAATGGTGCAATCTATTCAAGATACACCGAAGATGGAGCAGCCCCCTCCGATGGTTCTGGATATTATTTAGCTGGAAACGGAGAGATAAAGGCAAAAAACATTGAATTGCAAAATGGCTCAATCTACTCAGGGTATACAAAAGATGGCATTCCTATAACAACTTCGGCTGGATATCATTTATCCCCTGATGGGATATTTCAAGCGATGAATGCAAAGCTAATAGGTACTCTAAGAACTGGGCTTAATGCACTTGCTAATTCACGTGTAAGTATTCGTGATGAAAGTGGAATTATTGCTGGACCTACTTTTGTTGGTTCTGGTTTGAATGACTTAACAATCATCAACTCTGGAGCAGTAGCGGTCGATGCTGTAGTGAGAATGCGAACAATTGCTCCTATATATCAATTAGGTGGCACAGGCCCTGCTGGTGGAAAGATTTTCCATATAACTGACACTACAATTTATGAATGTTCTCCAATCGCAGCACAAAGCGGAAGATTAAAATGGGGACCGACCGCACCAGAATTGGGACTTTATAATTATTCTGTTGGCGCAGGTCAAACAAATACCAACACAATTTTGTCTGCTTTTGGAAGTTCAGCACCAGCGGCTACATATGCTAATGATTTAGTATATGGAGGATACAGCGATTGGTATTTACCAAGTCTTGATGAATTAAAATTGGCTATTGATAGACTTGGAACCGATTACGGTTTTACTGTAGGAACAAGTGAGAATTATTGGGCTTCTAATGAATATAATGCTTCTTCAGCAAGTATTTATAGAATTACAGTCGGTGCTACTGGAATGTCAAAAACTTCAACAAGTACAGCGATAACTTGGCCATATGTTAGAGCAATTCGGTCTTTCCCAATTCCAAAAGATACTTTTGATGTATCAGTAAATAATGGAAGCTCTTACAGTTCTGAAATCGCTATCCCCGTTAATAAACAATATTCTATTGGTGGCTATGATATCACTTTTAGGATTGGTTCATATAATGGACATACCTCCGGCAATTATTGGACCTTCAAGCAAGGTGGGATGAAAGGATTATCAATTCAAAGTTCCAACGGGGTTGAGTATGTTACTGCATCGGCAGGGGTTCTTTCAGCCACTCAGATCAATACACAAGGAACAACAAACATAGTTTGGGGAGCAGTAGCAAACTAATGGCGTTTACACAAGCACAGATAATCACTGCAACAGAGCTAAACAACGTTAACAACTCATGGCAAACATTCATCCAGCAATGGGGCGATGGCTATGGAGACCATTCAGGTGTTTCCCCTTGGTTCTATATCAGGGGTAGTTCTGGAAAGTTTGGGAAGATCAGGCTTGCCAATGGGGGATGGTTCCCTAGGGTAAGGGGATATATGAACAAAAAAGACAGTGCGACAGGGGCTTCCTATACAGTCTGGACTGTCGGAGACCTTACTAAATCACAAAGTGCATGGGAGTATGAATTTTATGTCCAGAATTATGGGCCTGGTTGGTATCAACTAGGAGGTAGCGGTAGCAGGGCTCACCACACTGTTACCTTCTGGTGCGGACAAAAGGATTGCCAGCAAGGGAAATTGCTTACTTATTGGGACAACCCCCAAAACAGTTCGAACAGGATTCCAGGGACATCATTCACTACGAGTGTTTTGAATAGTGGTTTGGCTGGAACGATCAATTAGGTGGAGGTAAAAATGAAAGTAGAAGTTTATAGCGGTAATGAGAAGGTGTTCGAATCTGACATTACAAGATTTTCCATTGCTGAATCGAGAATGGTGGTAGATGTTGTCGGAGGGTTCATCGATACGACCTTCCAGAACAATAAGTTGTATCGAATCATCGTGAACGGAACTGATGAGGTGATTGAAAAGTTTGCCGAGTTTATTTCGTATAATTACAACGTGCAATCTTCATGGAAATTCGATCCTACAACAGGGACATTGATACTTGATGAAAATGGAAACCACATAATCGAATATAGGCGTGGAGAGAACTCGCTCCTCTTCAAGATGTTTTGATTATGAAGACACACTTGGAGCTTGCTCAGCTTTTCAAGACAATTGACTGCTGGAGCACTATCGGTACTGACACTCAATACCGGGTTCTTGAATATTCGGATGAGGTGGTGATTATTTTCTGCCCGTCCAATTCAAAGGCAGACTGGAAAATCAACTTCTCATTTCCAAAGAAACCTTACAAGCGAATGAAGACACCGTTCTATGTTCATGGAGGATTCTTGAAGGAATGGAAGAAGATCAATGACCACTTCCTGAAAGAGGCTGCAGCGTACAACAAGCCAATCACCGTTTGCGGTTGGTCGTATGGGGGAGCGATGGCAACCCTTTGTTACGAGGATATCTGGTTCAAATATCCTCAGAAGCGTTACATCATTCGTCTGGTGACTTTCGGTTCTCCAAGAGTGATTGGTGCGTACAACTTCAAGAAAATATGGGTTCGGTGGCATGGGGCGAATCTCTATGTGAATGGAAGCGATATTGTTACTGAAGTACCTCCTGTACTTTTTGGATTCAGACATGTAGCAAAGACTAAGCACATCGGAGGAAAGAAATTCTTGATTGGATACTTCAAGCCGAAAAAGTACCACCACATTGACGGATACATTGAGAGTTTGGGAGACGTTACATGCAAGACAGCTTCATGAACTGCCCACAGGGTATAAAGAATGAGAAGGACATCGAAAAACTTGGGGAGAGGGTGAGCCTTATGTTTGAACATCTAGGCGAGGGGATAGATAAATTGGACAAGAAACTAGATCAACTCGACAAAAAGATCGAAGGCCTCAAAGAGAGTATCCCCAAGCAGATTGATGAGTCTGTAGAGGAGAAATGGAAGACAGGCGTGTATGGAGTTGTTAAATGGCTGGTCATTGCCGTTGTCACGGCAATCATCGGAGTGACTGTTCGAGTATTTATGGGGAGCTGATATGGATTGGTTGTTGATTCTAAAGGTTCTAGGACCTGTAGTGGTGGCGATTGCTATTTTCATGGAGACCTACAAGAAGAAAATCAAGAAGGATAAGTTCGATCCCATCAAGGTATGGAAGATTGCTGCAGTGCTTTCTTTCCTGTTCTCCACCGTGGGATATTTCTCTTTCGACCTGCCGGGGCATCACATTGCCATCGTCTATTACTCCATCGTGGTATATGCCCTCCAGTTCGTGGTGGACATGAAGCTTATCAAGTTTTTGACGAGAGCTTATGCAAAGAGCAAAGGCATCGTGCTGGAGGGGTTTGAGTGGAATGAGTAGTTTTATCAAAAAAGCTTTTGGAGCGATTGTAGGCGTACTGTTGCTCTTCCTGGGTATCGAAAGACGCAAGAATAAGAAACAGAAAGAAAAGATTGTTAAACAGGAAGGACAGATTGCTCATGAACAAGAACAGAATGAAATCTTGGAAACCACACATACAATCAAGGACGATTTAACAAAGAAGAAAGAGGAACTATCAGAGAACAGGGAGGATGTAACCCAGAAGATATCTGAGATTCCGGAAGAAAAGGAGGTTGAGGTAAGTGATGAGGTCAAGAAACTTGCTGCTGAGCAGTCTGCTCTTGCTCGTGTTCGTGCTGAACGGTTGCAAAACAGTAGAAATAAAAACTGAATATCAGATACCCTCGTTGGAAGCCTTTCGTCCAGCATATGAGCCTGTACTGAACCCGCAACCTAAAACAGACAAGGACCTTATGCAGAACTTGGTTGAATGGGAAACATTCGCCTATGCGTGGCAGGATTATGCCTTGGCTCTTGAGGATCAGATTTCCTCACTATAAGGTAAGCAATAAAATGCCCCCTAGAGATTCGGGAGCAGTATTATGAACAACCATTGAGCATAAGAGCGACAATTCTCAAAAGAAAGCTATCCATTAAACATAGGATGTCATCTTCCACCAAGCACCTTTGTCACATGAGTTAATTGGTGGAAATTTTTCTCC
Organism: Sphaerochaeta globosa str. Buddy; assembly: GCF_000190435.1. Lineage (NCBI taxonomy): Bacteria > Pseudomonadati > Spirochaetota > Spirochaetia > Spirochaetales > Sphaerochaetaceae > Sphaerochaeta > Sphaerochaeta globosa. The sequence goes on along the minus strand of NC_015152.1, from coordinate 2,042,177 downwards.
TGTTTCAAGAGTGATACTCTTCTCTGCTTCCGTAGGAGATGGTGAATGTGTTCCGTCAGTATACCCATCCCAAGCATAACGTGCGTGAGCAGGAGAGTCCTGTCCTGTTTTGTACCTATCACCTATAGCCATAAATTGCCTCCTAAAAGCAGTATAGACACTTTTAGTGATAAATCAAGATTAAGTTATCTAAATTTATATAATAAAAGGATCAAGCGTTTACTATTAGCTGATTTATAGCACAAAGGACTACTTGATAACAAATATGTGCAGTGTGAATTGAAGGACTGAATCCTTGTAGAAATTGTACACCTGGGTGGATGTAATTACGATAATCTCTCAACACATGACTAAATTTAATAATATCCTGATCAATAAAACCACACGAATTAGCGGCTTCAATTAAGTTATAGAGGTCCCATTTCTCAATTTTGTTAACAATTCCACTTCTATCCCGCGGAGCGTTCTTTGATTTCATGAAATCATCCAAATGGTCAAATGCAAAGAAAAGGAGAGCTCCTTCAAGAATACTCCCTGCAAGAACTATTGAAGCTAAAGAGCATTCTTGCTTAATGCACTTATCCAGTTCATCAAGCCTTTGATTAAGGGAAATTTGAAGTCCTGTTTCAAATTTCATTTTGTTAAAATCTGGGCGAGGGAACACTTTCTCTAGAAAAGCTACTTCTGTATCTACTTTAGGCAGGTCATAAGTCTCTACTGCATGAATTTCCGTTGCTTTCTCTATAAGGATTTTTGCATGCTCCCTCCGTACACACCATCCATCAAATTCCAAGAAAATATTAAACCGATTAATAGTTTCATCCAGCTCACTCATTTTTGCTACAAAATTTCTTGGATCAAATGTATTCTTTATACATCTATCGATTTCCGGTTTTCCATTAATCAATGCAATCCGGCTTTGAGCATATGTTTGGCGAGAAGGAAATCCTTGGCCATATTCATCATGAAAACCAAATTGACTAAAAAAATCAATTAACTTCTGTCCTGACCGACGGCTAACCAAACCATCGCCGCAGATGATTCTTGCCAATTCCTCAACGGACTTTTGCGATAATACCATCACAGTACTCCTTGGCCTTATTCCTTCTCCCAATCAACTTCAGGCAAGCTGTTCACGATATCCACCGTTTGAACACTCACATTAATAATACTGAGCAACAAGTCCAAAATGTACCGTGGTTGGTTATGCTCTCGCGCCCAATCATTCGGATCATTCTTAATCTGGCTGGCTTTATCTACAGTAACTTGGTAGCGTTCCATAATCCATTCGATAGCACTCTTTCCATTCACAACATATTCATAAGCTTTATCCGGAATGTTAGTAATAGTGATTCGGTTATTGTAGAGGATAGTATCTTTTTGGTTCTTCGACGGGAATCGCATCTTTTGCACTTCAAAATTGGATGACTCTTCTCCTGAAACTATCACACCAGGATAATGAGGCACTGATTCATAGTTGATGTGCAAATCCGCAAGCTGCCTACCCGATTTGCTAAATGCCCAAAACTTTGACGGATCAGTCACTAGTGGCAATCTCGGCAACATCTTTTTCAAATCAGATTCAAATTTCGATTTGTAAGTATCTGAATGTAAAATCCCATACACATAATAAAAAATATCTTCTTTATTTACTCTCGGACCGTATTTTTCTTTGGCTCTTTTTAAAATAAATTCGGTGATACCATCCACACGGTTATATTCAGTTTGCTCAAGCTCAAACAATGAAGCTTGTTGAACTTCAAGTCTATTGTAATAGTATAAAGGCAGGCATTGAGTTTTCTCAAGAAAATCTAAACATGGAATAGCGTCAATAATTAAAGTTGAAAAATTTTTAATACTACCAACACCAGAAATGCAAATAACAAAATTGGGCAATTCATTTGATGGGAATATTTGGTTCCACCGGCCAGGACGTTCGATAAAGTTTGTATTTGAATAAAAATTCTGCCTTACAAATGGTCTATATATACCTTTTACAATATCTCTATTATTAGATTCCAAATTGCCTTTTTGAGATAAGAGTTTTTTCAAGCCAACAGTCCAACTAATACTGTTCGTTGGAGCTTTTTGACAAATAGAATCAATGGATTTTGAAGAGACGTCCAATCCAATATCAACTTTTGCTTTATTAAATATTTCGACCATATAGTCAATTTGTTTTACTAGTTCTGTTTTAGAGAAACTATAAACCCATGCATCCCGATTACTCGATGAGCCAATTACAATTGTAGAAAAAACTGATTTGGAACTGGCATCAAACCTTTTTTCAGGAGAGAGCGTATTAAAATCGAAGAACTTTGTACTTCTTTGTGTTAACCAATCACCATTTTCATCTGGCGATAATACAATTTTTTTAATTTTGGGATTCAGTATTGAACCAAAACCAGCTATAAGGTGCAATTTTTCCTCACGTGATAAATAATCAGTAACTTCATAATAATAGATTCTTGCTTTATTCTTTATCTCCGGGTTCTTTACTAATATGGTTACAGCAATCGGCGTACGACTTCCTAGTCCAAAAACATTCCCCGCTTCTTTGCGTCTTAATTCTCCTTGAGCCCTGCAATTTCCTCTTAGATTAAAAATATAAACAGAACTAAATTCTTCTTCTATGCACTTTCGAAATCCATCTAAGGAATTACCGTCAAGCCAAGCACCGTTAGATACAAACCCTACAATACCCCCATTATCAGCATCCAATCTGTCACTACTCCAGCGAAAAGCCTTAACATAAGAATCATAAAGGGCTTTTTTCAAGTTCCCTGATGATTTTGTAGCATATGTATTCATAATTCTTTCTTCGAGTAAAGGATAACTTTGATTTTGAGCATCATCATTTGCAGTTTTCTGCCCAATCGAATAAGGAGGATTGCCTACTATCACCATTAAGGGGGTTTTTTTCTGGCTATTCACTCTTTGGCTATTTTTCGGAAAAACCTCATTTACAAGTATGGTATTGTCTTCTCCAAGTTGAAAAGTATCTGTTAAGCAAATCCCTTCAAAAGGAATATAATCAATAGCATCAACGGATTTGTCGTGCTGTTGTTCTATTTGGAGATCATGAAACACATTCTCAATATTTATTGATGCTATATAATAAGCAAGAAGAACAATTTCGTTCGCATGAATTTCCTTGAGGTATTTCCTTTTCAAATTATCTTTCGAAATTATCCCTTGCTGGAGCAGCCGAGTAATAAATGTTCCGGTTCCCGTAAAGGGATCAAGGATATGTATGTTTTCATCTGAAAGACTGCGCCCAAATTCCTTCCTTAAGATATCCTCAACACTGTTTAGAATGAAGTCAACAATCTCTACAGGGGTATAGACTATACCTAGTCTTTCCACAGTGCGAGGGAATGCCGTCTTGAAGAATTTATCATACAATTCAACAATGACTTTCTGTTTAGCTTCAGCATTATCAATATCTTCAGCTCGTTTTGCAACAGATTCATAAAATCGCTCAAGCTTCTCGTTATCTTCCTTAGGAGTTTGTTCATCCAGTATAGAAATCATTCCTTGCATGGCTTTTGAAACCGGATTGTTCTGTGCAAAAGAATAGTTCTGAAATAATGCTTCAAATACAGGTTGCGTAATATAGTGTTGCGCCAGCATTTCGATAGCTTCATCTTCAGAAACAGATGGATTGATATTCTTTCTTAATCCATTCAGAAAGCGACTAAACTCCTTTTGGGGCCAACTCCCCTCGATAGAAATCAGTTTTTTAATTTGTGCAATATGCCGTTCAGCAATCTTGGCTATATCAGCAGCCCATTGCTCCCAATAGCGACGATCACCACATTTTTCAACCATCTTGGCATATACTGCACTTTGAAGCTTCTCGAATTGAAGCTCCATCTGGACTGCAAGACCTTTTGCGACCTTTTCAGACGATTCTTTTTCAGATCCTTCAAGACCCCTCCCATCAGAAGTCCCTCCGATATTGGGAGGCGTAACGATTATTGCTCCTGGTTTCTTCTTATTAAGTTCCAGCTTATTTACTATTGCATTAAATCGATCATCATGTGCTCGAAGCGCATTTAAGACCGTCCAAACCACTGCAAACCGCTTATTATCTTCTAGTGCATCCTCTGGCTCTACATGCGATGGAATCACAACTGGAATGATAATATACCCATAATTCTTATCCTGTGCGGTCCTCATCACCCTGCCAACGGATTGAACAACATCAATCTGGCTGTTTCGTGCGGATAAGAATAAAATGGCATCAAGTGTAGGAACGTCTACACCTTCTGAAAGGCAACGGACGTTCATGAGTATTTGGCACTCAGAGCCTTCACGTGAGACTTTTTTAAGCTTGCTCAATTTTGCGTCTCGGGTTGTTGCACCCATCGTTCCATCAACATGATCAGCTTCGATTGATACAATTTCCCGCCGCTCTTCTTCAGGGAGAGTTTTGTAGTATGCATCTCTACAAGCATTCATAGCTTCTACTGTACGTTTAGATATTTTGATATTTTGGCAAAAGGCAACAGCGCTATGCATCAATCCCGGATCAACATCAGAAAAGGTTGACGTCTCTTTTGTTCGTTTGGACAGAGCATTAATGCAACCTATCAGCTTTAGAGCATCATCAGTAGGAATCTCTGAATCCTCATTTGCGATTGATTGCTGAAGTTCTGCTGATAATTGGTCCTCATCGATTGTTAGAACAATTACCTTGTAATCGGAGAGCAATTGCTTCTCAACAGCCTCACCAAAGCCCAGCCGATAGAATTCTTCTCCATAAATTGCAGTATCATCCATCGAGCAAAGAATTGCTTCTTTATCTTTAGCTTTTTTCTGAGAATCTTCACTATAGAGTCTCGGAGTTGCGGTCATGTATAAACGTTTATTGGCCTTAATAAAATCTGGGTCATGAACGCGAACAAAAGCAGACTCCTCTTCATCTTTCAACGTTACCCCTGTGGTCCGATGTGCCTCATCACAAACTATCAAATCAAAGACTGCTTGCTTGCCTTGCGAAAGAAGATAGTTCTGTGCATTCTTCACTGCATCAATGGATTGGTATGTCGCGAAGATAACAATTAGCCCATTATCACGCTGCTTTAATAGTGTGGCATCCATGAATTGTGCAGCTACACTTCTCGAATCGGTAGTAGCAGGCAATGCCAAATCAACAGTTGACAACAGAGTAGGATCATCATCGATATTTTTCTTGGAGACTTTGGGATCAGAACACACACATATTGCATGAAGAGGGTTATCAGATTGGGATGCCCATTCCTTGAGTGTTTGACCAAGAAGTGCGATTGAAGGTACAAGAAATAAAACGAATCCCGATCCGTTACCTGCAATGTTTTCTGCAATTTTCAATGAAGTAAAGGTTTTTCCAGTACCACATGCCATGATAAGCTTGCCTCGATCATTCGACTGGAAATGCTCATTACATTTTCTAATAGCTGTTTTCTGATGTTCTCTTGGGGTTTTCTTTGTGACTGTAGCGTTTGCTCCTGAGAGGCCCGCTTCTATCTTATCCCAATCAACCTCTGAATCCATCAATTCATAAAGATTAAGTCTGCTTACAGGAGGAGTCTGGTTGTGAACAGTCTGTTCAGCTTCTGGGTTAAAGCCTCTTGAAGTAGTATCTATCCAAAGCCTGTGAGAAAAATGCACTATTTTGCCAATCTCTTCAGTATCTTCAAAACTTTTTCCCGAAGTCGAGATAAATGTATCAACTTGAGGCTTGGTTATTAATGAATCTTCTTTGAAAAATTTACACTGGATTGCCCAATATTCGCCGAGCGTTGTCTTTGCCACTAAATCAATGCCTAAATCCTTCCCACCAAGATCTTTTCGGGAAGGGAATTCATTCCATAACCAAACTTCTTGAAAACGGCCACGATACTGGGGTTCAGTCAGCAAATAAGCTTTCATTAACTTTTCAAAGCGACTACCTTGATCGCGCATATCAAATGAAACCTTTCTATACTTATCAAGAATTTGCTGAAGCCCCATAAAATCCCCCATTTGTAAAACAATTGGAAGTATTATACCACTTTAAGAACTGAATTGTTTGGATTTCAATCAAAAAAACGTCTTCTTTCGATATATATGGCTTCTTCTTTAACCACTAGATAACAGTAACCAATACGACGGTTTACCTAATCCACAAAATCTCTGCCAAGTAGATACCAGAGATTCACCTTGCCGTCCTCAGTGAAAGCATCCCAAATCTTCTTGGTCTGCCCGGAGGGAAGTCCTACAAACTCTGCCCCACCAAGTCCCATGTTGACGCTCCTGTCGATGATTCTCTTCTTCTTACCGCTTTCAATTGCACTAATCAGACTGTTTAATTCAGAGACAAGCGGCATACCGCTATCACTGTAATAACTGTTCTGCATGATATCAGAGAGGTTCGGTCCTACAACGGGAAGCATGGATACAAACTGTGCGGATACGTTCCTAAGGATATCATTCCACCTATCTTCGTCATCGTCATCCCCATCATCCAATCCACCTTCAAGGGCTACGATTCCTGCAAGGGAAAGGCCAAGGCCTAGCGTATTCCTGAACGCCTTCTCGTACATTTTGTGCTTGATTGCATAGGGAATATCATAGACGATGTTAAGGTTCTTATTGAGCTGGTTCGTGAACATCAACAAAAACTTCACAATGGTGCTGTTGGTATCATAGATAGCAGCAGAGTCCTTCGTAGTACCTCCAGGCTGAGTGTCGTTGATCCATCGGGTTGCCTCCATAGCTGCTTGTCCGTCAATGTCAGACATACCCTTTTCGATATTGTTCTGGTACGCTCCATACCACAGAGTATTCTTGATGAACCCGTCAACAAATTGAATCGGGGTCATGCCGACCTCACCAACCTTCTTCACTGTTCTTCCAAACTTGCTCTTGGCTTCAAGCTGAGCCAAGGAAGAGAAGTCGATTGATATACCGTGGTTTCTCATCTGAGGAGACATCTCATAGATGAAATTACAAGTTCCCTTGTAGTCGGTGGTCATGTGAGCAATCGCCTCAAAGAGTCTGCCAACCCCGAATTGCTGTGCGAATAGACCAAGAGCAGGAGTCTGCTTGAGCACAGTAAGCATATTGTAACCAAGTCTTGCTACCACAAGATTGCTGCGGACCTTGTTTATCATCGAGTCAGCGTCATCGTAGATGTACCGCTTGTTTGCAACCCGGTTAAGGAAGTCCTGCAGAGCCGTTGCGTACTCCTTGCCATTGTTGATAGCAATAAGATTGTAGAGGTCTCCACCGTTCTTATTCATCAACTTGTTTGCCTTATTGAAGAATTCAGCACCGGCAATGTAGTGTTCCTGTTTGGCGACCATTTTGTTCCAGATCGAGAAGGCATTAAGCTGAAGCTCGTAATCACCACCTGTTCTTTCTCTGGTGTTGCTATCATCGGGGGTATCCTGCATCCTCAAGAAACCATCTTGCATCAGGTCATCAAATGCCATTCGATCCCCTGTCCGTACCAGTGGGAAATAGTTGGCAATATATCCAAGGGTCTTGTTATTAACTTCGTAGTAGATATCCGATATTTCCTTCCATCGGCTGCCCATCTCATCCTTCATCCAATCAGCAAAAGCTTTCTCATCCTTGGAGAGACTGTCCACAACCAATTTGATCTCATTTGTTATCATGTTTCCTTGGATGTCTCTCTTGATTATCAACTTGTTTCCGTTAGGAGATGTAAGTTTTTCAAGAGCATCGGATTGCTGTGCGTAGATGTAAACACCCATAGCCTCCTCAAGAGTAAGGCTTCTGCCTGTTACATCCACACGCTTCTTGAGGAGGGCTTTCTCGGTGATCCCATACTTCTCCATCGTCTGCCGCATAGCCTGAAACCGCTTAAATTCCTCACGCTTCTCATCGTCAAGGACACCTTCGATTCCCCGGTGGAACACATTGTTCTTGTCGTATCCACCAAAGATAAACGGCTTGAGAGTCTTTCCTTCTGGATCAATCTTGTTGATGATGCGGCTCATCGTTATAAACTTGGTTTCGAAGTAGGCTTGGTATTTGTTTTTTGCGTTCTGAACCTTACCGTCAAGCTTTTCTTTCGTCATGTAATTGTGGTAGTTATTTTCAGTCTTTACATCATTCCAAGAAGCTCCTCTTGCGGACATGGCATACCCTTGAGCAAACTTGAAAACCTCACGCTTGAGTTCCATATCACGAAGAGCCTTCTCAGCTCTAGCCTCCCTGCGTACATCGAGAGCAGCGTTGTGTAGATTAGCTACCGTACTTAGGTCAATATCCTTATAAAGTTTATTGGCAAATACTCCAGTGTTGTTGATCGTAAAGTACGCTTTGAGCTGGTCGGGTATCTGATCGATACCGATGTGGCGATCTGCAAAGAAACTCGTAAGGTCCTGTCCTGTGGACTCCATAAGAGCCTGCATCGACACCTTCAATGCTTCCATAATCCTGGCATCATTGTTGTTGCTCTTGCTGTTGATAATCTTATTAATGGCTCGGGAGTGGTTATCGATTTGCTGCTTGGCACGGATGTACTGTAGACGCTTGGCCTTGAGCTGATTCATCCGCTTCTGCACACGCATGTGCTCATAGTTCTTGGTGTTGGTTTTCTGGAGCTTCTTGTACATCTTGTCTGTATGCTTGAGCTGTTTCTCGGTCTGCTCAAGTTGCTCAGTTTTCTCAGTAAGCTCGTCAACACTGCTTTCAGCTAAGGCCTCAGCATCCATCACTTCCATTTCAAGCTGTTCGATTTGTTTGCTAGTTTCGTCAACAAGAGTCTGCAGTACATCCCCGGTAGCAAGGTTCTTTCGGATAAGCTCCTTCAGTACAGGGTCGGTATCATCGCTTTCCAAAAGCTTCTTGATTTCCTCATTACCGAAAGCCTCAACATCGTTCCCATCATCGAGAACAGTGCCCTCAACAGTATCCTCATAAGAGAGCTGTTGAGTATATCCAAGTGCAGTGTAATAGAATCTCCTATACTTTCTTACATCGCTGAGCAACTCCGTTTTAGCATTGCGAATCTTGTATCCACTCATTTTGGATTCGTCACGGACACCATCCATGAATAGCGACAACGGTCCCATACCATAAGAATTGAAGCTTCCAGCATCTCTACCTTTCATGATAGCGGATACGATGGTTTTTAGCTTGTCGAAATTGGAGATGTCTCTCTTGAACTTATAGTCAGCGGAAGCAGGGTTGAGATACTTGGACTGCCACATGAGTCGTTTGACAAATCTTTCGGGATCACGTACCTCGCCAAGCATGGTTTGATACCTGTCCCCGTTGTCGGCCTCAAGAACCTCAAGGACTTTCTCAGGAGTAAGTTCAGCATCATCCCCAAGCTTGTCGGTTGCTTTGTCCAGAGCTTTTTCAAACGCATGAAAAACATCGATGTCTTGGGTCATAATGCGTCTGAATTGGATTTCCCAATCTACGTCAGGGTCTCCAGCATGCTGTTGAAGGTCCGAATCTGAAGGATACTCGTTGTTGGCAAGCATCTGCTTAACGTTCTCAAGCGTGATAGTCTTGCTGATGGATGCAAGAATCTTTTCCGGGTCTCCAAATAAGTCAAACTCCAACTGAGGTGCTTTACTCGTTGAGGTTTCTGCCTTTGCTGCAGCCTCAAGCTTAAAGTCAAAAAGCTTATCGAAGGCCTTGCGTGTCTCATTATCCAACATGGGGTTGAGAAGGTGTAGCAATTCACGGATACCGTCACCAATCTTCTTGAACATGGTCTTCAGGCTGCTGTCACGCACCTTCCCATCAATGAAGTACTGCTCAAGGTCCTTTGCAAAAGTCTCTTGGAAGTGTACACCGATTTTTCCTCCATCTTGTGAGAGCTGATCCTTGTAAATCTCAAGGAACGGCTTGAACGCTTCTGTATCCTTGATAACCTTGACCATGACATGGCCGATCTCATGGACAACGGTAAGAGGCGAGTAGCTTTTGCCAATTCCTATAGTGTACTTTCCTTTCTTGGGAATGGTCAGACCGAAGAGAGAAGCTTCGTTTGCAGCATTACCAGTCTGAATCTCGATGCTTTTAAGACCAGTCTGTGACTTGAGGAAGTCTTTTTCCTGTTTTGCAGTAAGGGCAACGAAAGCTTCAGGGGTGAAGTGCTTGCTGAAAAATTCGTCAGTAGTCATTCCAGCAACCTTTGAAGTGACAAAGGCAAAGTAGGCTGACGGCAATACGGTCTCGTAAACCTGTTCTTCTGACAAGTCTGAGAACTGTTTCCTCATCACATCATGAATCTGTGGGATTAGCTTGTCGTTGATGAATCTTTGCTCGGTATCGGTAGCCCCTTTACGATTGAGCGTTTTCTGTAGGTTGGTATAGGATTTCTTGAAGACTTCTTCGGGCTTCTGGACTACCTCTGGTTTTGCGAACTGCTGTTCCTGTTCTTCGATTGCGGCAGCCTGTTCGTCAAGCTCAAGTTGCGTCTCTTTGACTGGTTCAACATCCTCGTCAGTCACAGGTTCTTGGATTGGATCAATGCCAGCATCAATTACCGGGTCATTCTGTTTGACGGACTCATGATATTCTTTGGTACGGAATATCAACGAGTGCTTAATATCATCCTGTTTTCTGTCCAAGATTATTTGCCCATCTTCTTCGTGATACCCATAAACGGAATGGTTATCCATTGCGTACTCGGAAGCAGTTTTTTGCATGGATGCTTGGTCATCAAACAAGACAACACCATCCTTAACCTCTTTGCCGTAGTTGCTTCCGAAGTTTCTTGCCGATGCAATGGAATACTTGTTGAATTCAGAGCTGCTATCGACCATCTCTACATTCAAGGCTCTTGCACCATTCTTTTTAAGGGAAGCAATGATGGCAGCATTCGCAGCATCAAGCGGTTTGTAGGTTTCCCCAACACGAATAACCTGGACCGGGGAATCAGAGCTTTTCATCTTGTTGTCATAGGATACATCGCTTGAGGCCTTAATCTTATCGATTGGTATTACAACTGATGCTTCACTACGCCCTGTATATTCGTTGGCGTTTCTCTTCAGCTTTGTGTCACTTGCATTGTATTCCTGAACTGTAGAGACGACAGACCCGGGAAGGCCAGTAAGTACCATACCCTTTGCCGTTGAAAGGGCAGTCTGAGCCATCGTCTTGATAATGTCATCCTTGCTATGGCCTTCAAAGAGCGTTCCTTCTGTCTCATTACTGTTCTTGATGACATAGTTGGAAGCAACCATGCCGATTAGCTCTTCGATGGCTTCCTCTGCGGCTTCTCCTACAATGCCTTTTCCAAGGTAATTGACAGCAATGTCTTTACCCCACTTTGCTACCGTACCACTCTTCACCAAATCCTTGAGAGACTGCTTGCCGAAAATCTTCTTGGCAACATTGGAGGCAATCCCTGCTGTTACCTTTTCGAATCCGTCTGTGACAAGGTTCAAGCCTCCAACACCTGCCATTGCAAGTGTCCATGCTGAGAGGATGTAATCATCACCAAGCTTATTGCCATTGCTATCCTTTATCTTGAACAACTCTTTTGCAACAGAGCCAGCTTCCATCATCCCCGAATAGACTGATCCTGCACCCTTTGCGGCAATCATACTAGCACCACCAGTTACGGTTGAGAGAGCACCCCCGGCAGCATAAATGCCGATTGTAGGAAGCATTGAAGGGACCAGCCTTCCTGTTTCAGTGAGTAGGTCAGTGAAGATGCTCATGTCCTTGAAGTCATTTCGATAGACAAGTTCCTCCGAATCTAATTCCTCCATAGCCTGGACAATCTTCTGCTTGTAGGAATTGGAATCAAGACCCTGTGTCTTTGCAGCAAGCATGGCGTTACTGAATTTCATGGAAACGGCAAGGTCGCTTGCCTGTGCCTTTGCCGTATTTACGAATTCAGTCCATGCTCCCTGTGTATCCAGTTTGTACCCGGTAAAATTCTCGATGATCTGTTGGGAATTCCGCATGGCCTCATCCCTGCTGATTACAGGGAATGCATCAGATATGGCGTTGGAAATAGAGTAAGCCGCTTCAGCACTCCTCGGGTCAGGGTGAGAGCTATAGACTTTGTGGACAGAATTTTCTATTTCTTCCCATTTCTTTGCATCATATGAGACTTTGAAATTGTTCATCTACCATCCTCCGGGATTTACTGGACTGCTGGAATCAGTTTAGAGCCAATGAAGCTGCTTAGTGGGACACGGAGTATCGAGCCGTCCTTTGTTGCAGCATCGATCATTGCTTCATCTACAAAATATTCAACACCTGAATATCTTCCTTGCGTCATACCGACAGATTCCTCCAGCTCAATAGAACGCTTGTTGACAACAGATACATAGTTATCAGCAACCCCCTTGAGATCCTCTTTCCTGTTTTCCAACTCGACATTAAGCCGTTCCACCAAGAAAGCCTTATTGACAGTGATATTGTCCCCATCGGATTGGATGACTTCATGCGTATCAATGTGGAGCTGGTCGAAAGCGTTGACAACTCCAAGCGAGAAATTCTTCTGAGCATTTTCATATACGCTTTTTTTGGTCTCAAGCGACTTCAGATTCTTGTCGGAGGTGATATACTTGAATGAAGCATTGCCACGCTTACCACCCTCATCGAACATCAGGATTGTTTCACCAATCTGGACACCAATCTTACGATCAACAAAAACTGGAACGATATTACCGTCCTTATCAAGATTCTTGACCATATCATCTGGAAGCTCTGCCTTGGCAAACTTCACGATGTCTGTGGCCCATTTTGCAGTACTCACTGCACTGGTGAGCTGAGACTTGGTATAGGGCGAAAGAGTCCCAAGTAGTGCCTGAAAGTTTCTCTCAAAGTCACCATCCAATGGAGGAGGAGTAAACCCCATATGCTTTGCAACGTCATACACAATTTGATTGCCTACGGTTTTTGCGTCTGCATTGTTATCATACATCCCGAGCCACTTGCTCACACCGCCCGAATCAACCCCATAACTAGCCCCGGCCACGCTTGGGTCGTTGAGCAGTTGCCCAAGACGGGCTTCATCAAATGATGGCGATATCCCCTTAGCGTAGTCTTGATAAGCCTTGAAGTTCACACCCTCGTTCGTACCAAACAGTCCCTCATACATATTCATGTTATCCATGTGGGCGATATCAAGAACACTGTTGGCAATCTGCGAGTACTCTGCATCCCTCATGCGGTCATACACACGCTTCGCAATGTCATTTGCGTTTACAGGAGCACCGTTGGCGTTCTTCGCTTCCCTCTGGTATTCCTGAAGGAAAGCAGCTTTGTATCCGTTGACAGTAGAGTCAATCAAGATACTGTCGTGCTTTATCTTGTTGTCATCGTTATCGTAGTAATAGGACGCTTCCTCCTTGACGTATCCTGAGAACATCTCAAGAGCATCCTGAAACTGCTTGTACTCAGGACCTTTGAACACCGATACATCCTCTGCAATGTAGCTGAGATACGACTTCTCGGTGATCTTACCATCCATGAGCTGCCTGTAGGCGAACGCATCAAAATCATTATCTTCCATAGTAAACTTTGCGAGTTCAATATCTCTTACAGCGTCAACGTTGTCATACCTTGCCCCGACCTTCATGCCAGCAACGAGGTCCTTTTGGATTCTGTCAGCCGATTCAGTAATCGCTTTGCTCAACCCGTTCACAGAGGTTGCACTATCCACCTTTGTTCCAGAAGGAAGCGTACCCCTAATCATCTTGGAGCTTGCTTCGCTGACAAGTTGTCGTGCGTATTCCTCGGTAGTCTGAGGTTTTGTTCCCTTGTTTTCATTCATCCATACAAGTGTCTTCTGGAAGGAAAGGTCAGGAATAGTCAATCCCAATTCCCTGATCGAAGCATCGCTGAGTCCTCTCTCCCGGAGAGCAAGATACATCTGATTGTCGGTATACTGGTCAACATACATTGCATGCTGATTCAAGGATTCAGTATCTTTCATCTGTAGATAATCAGTATCTCTAGCGTAGTCTTCAGGATTTAACCCGGCTTCTCTCATTCGCTTGTCGGTATCCCCGGGCATGATGGTTTTGCTGTCCTGCATGAAAGGCTTGAAAATCTTATCCTCAAATATTGCATCGGAGGTGGTCTTCTTTATCAGGTATTCGTTGTTGATCTGATTGAACTTATTCTTGTAGTCGGTCTCCGAAAGATTGCCTCTTTGTGCCTGGAGATAGGTGAGTGCATCGCTCTTGCTGACTTTCCCATTACTGAAGTCGGCAATCTTCGCCCCGACAGAGCTTAGTGCTTCTTCTGTAGTATTTTCAGCAAACCCCTGACTGGTTGCTCCAATGGTATCCAAGTGCTTCTGCCAGTTCTGTTCTGCCTTCAGCGTCATGTTTTTGTAGAGATCGCTATCTGTCCCGAGACCGAATGTACCTGCAATACTCTTTACCTGCTCAACGGTTATGGAATCATCAAAATCCAGCGAATTGAACATCTTTCTTGCATTGTCATTGGTTGTAAGGTCTGTTTGGTTCTTCCAACTACTGAAAAACTCCGGGTTATCCTCAACGGTAAGTCCATACTTCTTACCTACTTCTGACACGGATGCTGCACTCAAAGTACCCCTGTATAATTGGGTGCTAAGCTCTTTCCCTGCATTCTCCATAGCTTCAGCATTATAGACATCGCTTCTGCCGAGCTTCGAATCTCCAGCCTGTTGCAATGCCCTGATCTGGTCTCTGCCGAGAACCCCTTCGTACTGTTCAAGCGACCTATCAAGTTCCTCACGGCTTCCAAATGTGGAAGATTCAACCGTCCTGAGAGCTTCGTTGAAGGTGTCTGCCTGAGTCCGATAGCTCACACCAGACTTCTCAAACTCCCTCATTGCTTCCACATTACCTGCCTGAACAAGGGCCTGTTGCTTGAGGGTGGCGATCTCATCATCGGAGAACATCTTGCTGAGTTCGAAGAATTTCTGCTCCTGTTCGTCTGAACGTTCTCCATTGGTAATGTAGAGTTCCTTGAATTGACGCTGCTGGATGATCCGTTCATTGTTCTTTGCAACGGTAAGCTGATTTTCTCTTTCTTCTATGATGAATTTTGCCATTCCAGGGTTCTTCTGGAGAGCAGCATCGAATGCTTTGTTAACGTCCTCGGTGGTGTAGAGACTGTTGCTGTTAATAGCCTGTGCATTACGAAGTTCTTGAATGACAGGAACAATCTCATTGTTGTAGATTTCGGTAGCCGCTGTATCAACCCTTGCGTTCAGGCCTTTCCACATGGTGTCTAGATTGGACAGGAGTTGACGTTTCTTTTCTGAAGTGACAGGCTTGCCGCCATACTGGATGGTATCAAGTTCTTTTGCATAGGATTTGTAAAACTCCGAATAGCTTCCCCAAGCTGACGGATCGCTCTCGGAGAACGCTTTGCTGAAGTTCAATTCAAGGTCCTGGGTGGGGACGGCATCTCTCAGCTTATTCGTGTACTGCTCGATGGTGAGCTTTTGCAAATCAGCATTGTTCGGATAGAGCTGCTTTACTGCCTTGGTGATTGCCGCAACACGGATATCGAACTCGCTTGCCTCGGAATAGGCGAGTGACTGCATATCAGGATCGAAAAGCGAATCCTCATTCTCTTGGACAGGGACACCCTGCTTCGCATTGCCGATGAATCCCTCGGTGAAGTCCATAGGCTCATCATTCTGGACCGAAGCGTAGTCCTTATCCTTGACCCATCCAGTGGTTTTTACTTCTGTGACAATATCGTTCGTGGTGACGAATGAGTCCAGCATGGAGACGATGGAAGCATCTTTTGCCTTCAGAGCAAGCTGAAAATCCTCGGCATTCCAGTTCTCAACAATTTTTGAAACACGTTCCTTGGCATTGCTACTGAGCATCTTGAACACGCCAGGCAAAGTCTTTTTGTTCGCTTTAGCCTCATCAAGAAGGGTGGTGTAGCGTTCATTCAACACATCTTTACGCTTCTCAGGAGGAATTGAGCTATCGCCATATACTTCTTGGTCAACCTTCTGGAATTCCTCGGACAGCTTCCTGTTCAGGTCTTGTGCCTGACTGGTCTTGATATCGCTGTAGATTGCCTGCCCAACCTGTGAAGCGGTGTTCAGTACCGTCCCAAAGGCATTGATATTCGCCTGTTCATCGATTAGGAATTTGCTGGATTCATTCTGAGCCTTGTTAACACCTATGTACGCCATTTCTCCACTCCTTACTTGTCATCGTCTTCAAAGGCTAAATATTCTTCGGTGATCCTGCTGTTCTTCTGCGTTTTGTACCTTGTGACTTCCCCTGTCTCCGGGTCGGTTATTGCGGTCTTCTCATTGGATTCACTGGTGAAATAGTCGGCATCCTTCTTGTAGTTCTTCATTGATTCTGCATAATCTTCCTGCTGTGCCTGATACCCTGCGTATGCATTGATTGCCTGTTCAGCCTTTTCTTTCGCGGTGATGTGAGCACTCTTACGCATCTTGTCTGCCGATTGGGAAGCCGTCATTTGGGTGTTCTGCATCTGCATGGTAGTAGACTTGTTCGAATACTCGATCTGCTTCTGCATCGCCTGAAGATTCTTTTCGTTGGCTTGTTCCTGCAACTTTTGGGCATTAGCCCCTGTCCCGGCATCGCTTCTGATACCGCTTGTAACCTGTGAGCCTACTGCAGCACCTTGGGCTTGTTCGGCCTGTATTCCCTGCTGCATCAATCCAAGAGCGTTCTGCTGGCCCTGCATCGCGGCAAGCTGTCCTGTCTGCCTGTTGGAGGTATTTGAATTCTGGATCGCCTGTTGAGCGTCTGCCTCCATGCCCTGGAGTTGTTTTGAGAATGCTGTATCACCCTGTGAAAGGCTGTTAATCAAGGTTGCTGTATCAGCACCACCTTGAAGGCTTGAGAGGAAGTCGTTTCCGTAAGAGGTTTGCATCTCATCGTTGAAGAGTCTGGTTGAAACCTGCTTCTGTCTTCCTGTTTCATTGTAACTCCTGATTGCATTATTCGCCTGTTCAGCGTTCGCAATCCTGTTTGCCTTCTTCTGGGCGTTCTTATTCATTTCGTTTTGGATAAGTCCGAACGCACCACTTATCAATGCCGCACCAATTACCACGGACATCAGTTAACCTCCACGTTGTAAGTCATGGCCAAGAGAGTCAGGGGATCGCTCCCAACTGATTCAATGCGTGTCCTAAGCTCCTTTCTGGAGCCTCCAGAGACGTATATCCTGTAGTCTTCACTACCCACAGGCCCGGCAGTCTGTTGCATGTACTCCTCATCAACACCTGCCTTGAGTCTGCCGGAGTCTAGGCAACGAACCCACACCTCTTTCGTTTTCTTGGATTTTCCGATGGTCGGGCCTGCATCGGTATTGAAGTCAAACCTATTTCCAACCATCAAGGATTGATACGCCAGATTGCCATGCAACGCCTCGCCATGCCTGTCCTCAAAGAATTCGGTCTCTTCAAAATCAAAATACTCAATGGAGTAATCATTCCCCCTCCGAACATGTGCGAACATCTTCTGACCGTCTTCATCTTCGTAGGGTGCAAGGCACATGAATTCCCCTTGAGTACTCCATCGTGACCAACCTTGCATTCCGTAGTTCTTGTCGTAGCAGAGAACGGCAAGCGTACCATCGTTGAGCAAGCAGAAAATCATCGGATCGGGATTCTTGAGTGTTGCAAGCTGCCTAATTCCTGCAAATAGGATATGGTCAGCGGTAAAGCTCAAGTCGTTCGAAATTGAGCCGTTCTGCGATCTGGTCATCTCCCTGAGACGATTACCCCTCTGAAGGAAGAAAATGCCGTCATGGAGTGTCTGTGGTTGAATGGGAAGGCTTCCGTACGAGGACAGCATCGATGCACTTTGTTTGGTCGGGTCTATATCGAAAGGACACATCCATTCGTTCGCCTCTGTACCGATAAAGATATTGTCCATACCGGCAACCCACTTGATGGTGTCGTTGCGTCCGCTGGCAAGCTCAATCTCCATTGCACACTTGGCGTTGATGACTTCCTCTATCTCCTTAACGGTCTCCACAAACTTGGAAGAGTCGGAGAAGTCAATCATCTCATCGCCTTGTTCATTGGTGGTCTTGGGCCATGTTGAAGGGTCTTTGATTACCTCGGTATTCACCTCAATCACATCAAAGGTTGTAAAATCATGGTGATTGTTCGACCCATCATAGGGAGGACGTGACACCCAGGTTGTATAAGGCTTGAGGATAGCAGCGGAGAACCAAAGGCGGTTCTGACAGATACCGACCACTGAAGGGTAGTAGCCTGTTGATTTGCCGAGCTGTTTTCCTGCATCGGTTTCAGCAGTGAAGGGTGAGAACTGGAATGCCTCTGCAGCATAGACAACAACATGCGGTTGATAGTCCTTGTGAACCAGATATAGGCGATCATAGTACTGTGCATACTGGATGGACCATACATCAGCTTCAAGGTAGTCCGTAGGAAGGTAGTCATTCCCGGAAGGAAGGAAGGTGACAGTGTAAAATCCAAGAACGCCCTTCCTCCATACACGGAGTTTCTTGTTGGATAACTCGACAAGGAAGGATTCCCCACTACTGAGCGTGAAGGGGATGGTACGTCCTCTGACCGTCTGTGCGACATGCTTGAGAGGAGGCCTTCTTGTTATGCCACCCTGCAGCATATTACGGAAGTCTTTAAGTATCTCACAACCTTGTGTATTCATTTCAAGGTCAAGCCGACCACCAAGCTTCGGGCTTATCTCCCCATACATCCAATTGTTTACAAGTTGGTTCATTAAACCTCCCCATTAACAATCATGTTTCTCAAGCCGATAATATTATAGGTTTCAAAACCAGCATCCCAAGAACCTGCAGCCTCCCAATTTTCGGGTCTGTCGTTGCTCCTGGTCTCGCTCTCCATGATGGAAGCAAGGGTGAGCTGATACATCTGTGCTGCAACGCTCTGTGCCTGGCTTTCAGGGTCGAGCATCGGTGCTATATGCAAGGCAAGCTGGTAGGCCACCAGTGCAAGAAAATCATCGGGATAGGGGAAAGTACCATTCTCATCAACGGAGAGCGTGGAGGGCATATATTCAAGCTCTGGATTGAGTATTTTGCACCATAGCTTGCCGAACCTGTAAGCATAGGCGTTCTTCTTGCTTGCATTGATCTGGATGGCCCTTCCGAAGTCTGCAGGAACATCATAGCCGTACGGGTAGCTGTTCCATGTCATAGGATTGCCTACAACGTCTGTAGCGAATTCTGTGAGCTGTGTTCGTTTGATAAGAAAAGGGAAGTCCCATGCCTTGATGCAAAAGGAGACAACCTTGCCGTAATTCAGATCCAAGAGGGTAAGTTCCTTGCTCGGTGTCTGGAGGTCCTCGATTCTCTGGTCAAAGAGAGACAGTGCAAGATTGTAGAGATTGAGTTTGTTCATCCTTCTTCCCTGTGAAAGTAAATCCGTGGGCAGGAGGAACCCACGGAAATTTTATTACTAGGCCTCTACCTCCGAGGTCATCTTCTTACTTTTCTTCGGTTTCGGGTCCTGTTCAGGCTGAGGCTCTACAACAGGGTTTTCCAAAACAAATTTGCTCCCGGAGTAAGTCTCATCTTCGGTAAGAAGGAGGATATCACCGGGGTTATACAACTGGCCCCCCCTGTAGACAGGGGAGACACAGACGTAACGTTTATGCAGAGAATCGATCACAAGGGCCTCACCAAGGCAAGAACCTTGCCAGCGGTAAACACCTCAGTGCCAACCACGGCCTTCAGACGCATGTGCCGCCCAGCCTGTGCAGGGATACTGAACCTGCGTACCAGCGAGTCCTTCACAATGTCAGCCTCAGCCAAAGTGAAGGCAACCTCATCCTTCCAGCTCAGTGCATCCTTGCTCGACTGGAGAGTCAGAGTAAGGGTTGCAGCCTTGCCGACAGAGGCGGCAGTTTCCCAACCGATTACCTCAAGGGTGTTCTCCTCGGGGAAATGCTGGTTGTCAGCCTCATAGTCGAGAGTCTCAGCAGTGCCAGCAGTTGCACTGACGGCCTGTCCCACAAACACCACTGCGTCCTTTGCAAGAGCTGCAGCGGTCAGATCAATCGGCTCACGCCCGAAAGTGCGTTTCTTTTCGTACAACATTCAGTCCCCCTTACGCAGCTTCGCCAGCAGCGAGACCACCGTCAACGACATCTTCGCCTGCGTCCAGCATGGAATCACACTGCCGCAATACGAAGCGATCAAACCGAACGTCACCAACTGCATTGGTCGGGATGGCGTTCTCGTAGGTAACGGGATGCACCAGACCAGCGTAGTAGTCGTTCAATCCAGCGAGTACCGAACCCGGTGCGTAGATGCGTACTCGGCTCTTGAATTCCTTGGGAAGCAGGGTGAAAGCCTTGAACAAGTTCTTCTTCAGCTTCGGCATGGAGGTTGCGAGAGCAGCGTCACTGGTATCGATGTTGGCGATGCGGAGGGCCGCAAAGCGGTTCATGATACTCAGACCAGTACTCATCAAAAACTGAGTGTCCCTCTGGAAAAACTTCTCATTGTTCTCGATGACAGTCTGCCACTGACCCTTGGTGATCTGGATGCCACGGGTGGCTGCATACCGGGGATACAGCATGTTGGTTGCACCAGAACCCCAAACGACCATGAGGATGGAAGACATGGACTCATCAGTCTCCCCACCATTATCCAGAGTAATAAACTGAGGCTTGCTACGGATGAACGAAAGGTCTTTTGCTTCAGTGATCTTGTTGAATCGGGGCATGATACCCTTGAATTCACCAACCTTGCTGCCACCGTAAATGAGGCAGGATTCAACATCCAGACCCATAGAGGTAACATGGTCCCGTTCGTCCTCAGCATAGACAGCTTCCGGGTTGGGAGCGATCATACCTTCCTTCTGCCGAGCGGTTGCCCAGGACTCAATCATGCCAAGCTCGTCCTTGAACAACTCCTTATGCCCCTTGCTGGACTTGCCGCCCTGGTCGATTGCAACCCACTGGTTGGAGGGCAGGGAAGTCTTTCTCATGCCCTGATGTTCGAGCATGCCGGTGGCTTCGGTGAACGAAGCGTCTGCCAGCATGGTAGTGGAACGAGTGATCTCATCCACTACATTGGTGATGTCGGGCTTGCCAAGACCTTTGGTCAGCTCAGCCAACGTCATGTATTCGTATGCCATTTCTTAATTTCCTTTTACATTTGCCACGGATATGTTTCGTTTTCCCTTGAGAGGAAACCCGAGGTCTTCTGACTTCCAACGGAAGAGCGACCCGGGGGAGTATGCTCACTGATGGCTTCTCCGACTTCGGCAAGCATCTGAGCAACGAACGGGTTATTGTGTGCTCCCGTCATCTTCAGACCTTTGTCGATATCAGAGCCTTCCTTAACCAGCTTGTCGTAGGCCCGTTTCATGGCAGCCTGTTTGCCGTCATACTTATCGCCCCACATCTCTTTCAAAGCGGATTCGCACAACTCTTTGCCATTGTTTTTGTAGGCATCGATTGCTCCGTTTTGAAAATCAACAAGTGCGTTATAGATCGGCTCTGCCTTGTCCTGCGGAAGTCCCAACGTCTTGAGGGTCTCGGTCAGCTTCTTGGTGAGAGTTCCATCGCTGTCAGCTTCCTCCACGAAAGACTTCGTGAATTTGTAGTCAATCACAGGAGGTGTCTCCTGCAATCCTTCACCACTCTCTTTGGCTTTAGTCTTGCTTCCATCAAGAAAGTGCTTCAGTGCCTCACCCAAGCTGGTATGCTTGGCAAGCTCTGCATTGCCTTTCAGTTCGTCAGGGAGCTGTGACATCCACTTCTGGGTTGTGGGTTGCGTAGTATCAGGGGTAGTAGAAGTCTGCTCACCATTGGGAAGGTTTCCCTGTGTACTGGAAGGGGCTGTTCCTGCAGGAGTATCGACAATCTGCTGGTCTCCATTAACTTGCATCTATGTCTCCAATCGACCTACAAGAGGTCGTTAATTGCATCGCCTGTCTCTTCGACAGTCGGTCTCAAGGCGAGAGGAAGCGAGAACAGGAAGTTCACCACCTCCACAATCACTTCTATGTCCAAGAATCCGAGTTCCTCCAACTTGCGGATTCCGTAATTCCTCATAGGCAGTTCATCGGAGTTGACTTCCCGGAATGTCCCAAGATCGGTAAGAAGCCTTGTAAGCTCCTGTCTTCCCTCGGTTGTGTTGTAGGCCTTTCTAACTGCATGCCTATGCAACAAGTCATCGTTGGAAAGTCTGGTGTGGCGAGTAATCAACTAATTCATTCCCCCTGCGTTGTTGAGATTTCCTTGGCCATTCATGTTTCGCTGGATTTCAGAGGCCTGTTGCATCTGCTGCATCTGCTGCTGTTGCTGGATAAGGGCCTGCTTCTGCTTTCTCATCTGCTCGACCTCTCCAAGCTCACGGAGCACGGATTGAGGCATACCGGCAGCTATGAAAGCCTTGCGGACAAAAATGTCGGTGTTGATGTTGTCTAATGTGTTGGTCATCTGCATGGCGTGAAGGGCTTGCATCCATTCAAGAGAGGCCTGTAGGCCATCCTGCATGGCGAACATTTTTACATTCTTCGCCAACGGACCGTCCAAATCGATACGCATGAGAGCGTTCTTTATCCGAAGCAATTCCTTGGGAGGCTTTGGCAACCTGTTGCCCTTGACCATGATGCGAAAAACCCTCTTAACGATGGGGTTGATTTTCATGTATTGGGTCGTTCCGAGAATGGAGGCAAGGAGTGCAAGTTCCTCGCTCTTGATTGCTTGGGTTTGGGTGGCAGTCAATACCTTGTCCTGACGCATCAAGTAGTTGAACAAGTCGTTAAAAAACAACCTGCCAATCTTCTCCTCAAGCTCGGTAATTTCCTGACTGAGCCAGCCAATGTCCTGAACGGTCTGGATGATCTCGGGCTTTGCATCCATATTGCCCATGTAGTTTCTCGCCCCCGGGTCTCCCGAGAAGCGTCCCTTCAGGGATTCGGGAATTGACATGGGAGGCTTGGCAACCTTCTGGACGGTCTCAAGGTGGTCACGAGACATAGAATTCAGCCTCTTCAGCTCAGTCAGGTACTTCATTACAAGTCCCATGCCGTAAGCAGAGGTTCCATCCTGTTCGAATACGTGGACAGCTACAGGGAAATCGTCATACCCGGATTCCTCTACGATGCAGTCCTCGACAGGGTAATAGGTCACTGCCGCAAAGGGTTTCTCGGTGGAGATGAGCACCTTTCCCTTCTCGCTGCGGAGCTTCTTACGGGGATAGATTGCAAGCACAAATTCATGTTCGTTGTGCCCGGCATCAGTCTCTACATCCCTCAGAATATTGGGAGGAGTCTTGTCCTTGAACCTGTCCAGAGCATCAGCTGAGGTCATTGTGAAGCGGATGAAGATGGTATCAATCTTGCCGTTGGCGTTCTTATCGATCCAAAAATCCCACGGAGCGATGGTCTCAAATACGCAAGTACCTGATTCCACATCGTCATAAACCCATTCAGCACTAGTCCCCTGCACGACAGCATCTTTGGTTGCAAGCTTATCCAGCGGATAGAAGTTGGTCTTATTCAGCTCTGCGAACATCTGAGTCTCAGAGATTTCCATGTAGTCGTTTGCACCGTGGATGGTATCGGAGTCCTCAAAATTTTCCCCGGTAAGGGTGAGTTTGAACCAACGCATGGAAGGGGTAATGAGGTTGCCGTGATATCCGTTGATGAAGGTGTCCAATGCAAGGATTCCAGAGGTATTGTAGAGCTTCACAGGCTTGATGGGGTTGTTGGAGTCGCTGAATTCGTTCATCCGATGCTGTACAAACGCACAGGCTTCCCAACGGAGAGCCTCAGTCTTCTGACGAAGAGTCTTTAGTCTGCTCCATTTGGCTGCAATGGCTTTCGCCAGCGGGTCATCACCCTGCTTTTTTATCGGCTCTCTTCGGCCAAGATAGTCCTTGGAACCATTATCGAGGCCAACTACTACAGTATTCATGACCACAGTCTAGAAAAACGAGACAAGTCGATGTTGCAGTGAGGTAACGAGATTTCCCTCTTGAATTTGTGTGATAGCAAAGGTGTGCAAATTGAAAATATTTGCTAAGTGTGATTATAAAATACTTATTGTTGATTTTTAAAAACCGAGTCTGCACAGTATTGATGAATTTGCATCGAACCAATATCTCTTATAGCACTATATTGGTGCAGTAATTTGCTCAGGTAGATGGTTGGTTCGTTGCGATGTGATAGGCCCTATCCGGCCTCTGTGCTTTAGCTTAGGCCTACTACATGAAGAGGATTATATCGAGATCAAAGAGAAAGACTCTTTGGAACGGTGTCATTGAGGCCTCTTAGCTCACGTCTATTAAAAAGGAGCTATCATATTTTGATAGCTCCTTTTAATTGAAATTAAATCAATATTCGTTATTGTTTTATATAACTAGTGTCATCTACAGTCAAGGTTACAGTAGAGCCGCTTTTTGTGATTCTATAGTCAACAGTTTCAGTTAAGATTTCTTCTGAACCTGCGAATTCAATTAAATCCGCTCCAGTAAGTGTGGCTCCCAAAATTGTCATTGAAGTAATAGTCGTAGTTAATGTAGAGTCGGTCTTTGTGTAGGTTCCTGATGCACTAGTTTCAACCAAAAATGAGTCACTCTGCGTTGTATTATTCATTGTGAAAGAGGAATCTTCAAAAACCATTATTGTGGTAGTCGTTACTCCTTCTTCAGTTTCAACATTTCTCCAAGTTCCCTTTAATGACACGCTCATGCTTTCTTCACAGGACATAAATATTCCAAGAGAGAGGACGATAAGCAAAACAACTAGTAACCTTTTCTTATTCATTGAACAACTCCTAATGTGTAATATATGGCTATGCTAACAGAGATTTTTTCATATGTACAGCAAATATACAATTTCTTATAGCAATTTATACATACTATAAGATTAGTACAAAAAAATCACACAAAATATAAAAAAACCTTTAATTATGTATAGAATCTTCCAAGATATTATGCAGTTCAGCTTTTTCCCAAAACTCAAACATTAATCAGCCGGATTCTCATCAACCCAATTCTTCACTGCCTATGTACCGTTAGTGATTTCAAAATTACTTTACTACGCGAAAAATGCCCTACATATTAACTAAGAATTTTAAATTTTACTTGCTAAATCGATTCATATTCAACAGTTATGGTATCCCTGAACCTCAATTCACGCCCTGCTTTTTTATCGGCTCTCTTCGGCCAAGATAGTCCTTGGAACCATTATCAAGGCCAACGATTACGGTATTCATGGCTTCAGTGTAGGAAAACGAAACAAGTCGATGTTGCAGCGAGGTAACGAGATGATTCTTTCTACATCAACAACAAGATTTTGTTAAAAAAATAAACTATTAGCTATATATATGCTATAGTGTCAATATTGAACTTTTGTATGGGAGAGAACAATGAAAAGAATCATCGCATTCGGTATATTAATTTGTTTATTATTTTCGGTATCTAATGTATTTGCAGCAGAAAAAGATGAAACAAGTTATTTTCAAATCAATCTATTGCTTGATAACTCAAAGAAATTGACTAAGGAGCAGATTCTTCTTATCTCAGATCTTTCCTCCGACCTTTCCGCGATGCAAAGAAATATTGTTTATGAATCAAATAAGCAAACTACAACAACGCCTTTAGTCCTAAATTTATTACTCGGTTGTGGTATCGGTTCATTTGTACAGGGTGATACCTATGGTGGAACAATGGGCTTAGTTCTGGATCTCCTATCTACTACTCTTTTTTATACTGGGTATATGCAATCATTAGAGGCTTCTACACGATGGTCTTCAGATGGAACGGAGGGATCTGAATTAATAATAATGGGAGCCGCCATGATGCTTGGTTCTAAAATCGGCCAACTTATTCGACCGTTTATCTATGCTAATGAGTACAATAAAAATTTGTCTTCTGCATTAATGAGTGTATCTATGGTCCCAGTTATGGACCAAAACAAGGAATTTGGGATGCGAGTTGCAGCAAATATCAGCTTTTAATTTTTATCGATTTTCAATCAGTTTTTTGCTTCAATCTAAATTGGCTCATAAGAGACAGGAATTGCGTCCTCAAACCTCAACCCTCTTCCCTCAAGCAGGGACCTTATCTGGTTCTCAACCGACACTGGATCAGGGAACACCATCTGGGAGCCTGTCTCCGTATCAGCAATCCTTGACAGTGAGTCCAGGGCATCATCATGGGCGCAGAATGGATAGGGGATGTACTCTTCCCGGATGAAGGATGACATCATGTCTTCTCTCATTCCCTCCCAGTTGTAGTGCCAGGCATCCTTGCAGAGCCACACACGCCGTTCACGGAAGATAGGCTCAAGAGCATCGATTCTCTGGCCCTTCGCAGTGTTCGCCCCAACAGGATTGATTGCGAAGCGATAGTTTCTCTGGTTCATGACGTACTGGATATGCTCGATATCAGACTGCATTGATACCTTCTCGTAGAACACGATTGGCTTTCGGTTGCGGTAGGTGAACTGCTGAACCAATTGGAAGAGCATATTCGTCTTCCCGGTGAGGTCGAACTTGTCACGGATGAGGTCAAGAACATAGTAGTTTCGGTCAGCCCCCAATCCAATCACCCACATTGTGGTGTAGTCAGCCTTCTTTGACTTTGTTCCAGCAGGGTCAACAATGATGTAGATATTGAGATTTGACATACTCTGACCATCCCATATCTGCAACCAATCCCTGTTGAATCCCATCGTGGAGGCTTGTTTTGGGTCACACATCATCTGTGAAGCAAAGACGCCGCTTCCCATCGCTTTTTTCTTGTCAGCTATGGTCTTTTCATCATAAAGGACAGGAACACCCCTTTCATCGACACAAGGGTACATCCTGAGCTTGGCGAAGCCAGAATCAATGATCCACTGATAGGTGTCTGCATAGTGATAACGAGTACCGATGATGCGTACACGAAGATTGCCAGAAGAACCTGTGTTCAAGCTCATCTGCCACTGCTTCGTGGTCTTTGCGATCATCTCAGGGGATGTAACAGAATCAGGCGTAACAACGTCATCATATACGAGCAGATTATAGTGACCGCCAGTACGCTGACCGATAACGAGACCAGAAGCCTCGACAGTGTTTTCCTTTGCATTTGACTTCCTCTTTACACGGATACCGTCTTCAGACCAAATCATCTTCTGACGTACACCGTCCTCATCTATCCAGTAAGGCTTTGAGGTGTCATCGAAGAGAATCTCGGGGAATAGGTCAATGAGCTTGCGGTTTCCCTCAAGGACAAGCTTGATCTGACGAAGAAATTTGGTTGCTATGGAGCTTGAGTATGAGTAGATACAGACAGTTATTTCCTGATCGACTAAAATATCTTGAATTGTTTTTAGGAAAGTAATTAGGGTGGATTTATAATGATCTCTCGACCATATATCTATAAACCCATCCGGCTCTGCTTGGACCTCCATGCAGCGGTCATACAGCCAGTCCCGGTACTGAGGTATGCCGTTTGCACCAGTTATGTGGTCTATGTCAGTACGCCCAAGAACGTAGGTAGCCAGGAAGAAAATGTCATTGCGGCACATCATCCGCATCCACTCAGTCAGTGTCCCATTTTTCTCGGCTTGTGCCATGAGGGTCCTGATCTGTTGGTGGTACTCAATCCTGGTCAACGAATGTAGCCCTCATCTTGAACTCATCTTCCTCGACATACTCCGAATCACCGTTGTCATAGGCGATGTAGTACCCACCCGGTTTCGCCTGATTGCTCAAGATCCATTTGTCAGTGACGTAGATACAATCGATGCTAGGATCGCTGTCTGAGTAGAGGATGCAAAATTCACCATCGTTGACTATCTTGCGGATACGAAAAGCAGAGGCGAATACCTGGACTACGTACCTCATTCCTCGACCTTTTTCTTTGGTTCGGGGAGTCCCTTAACCACAGGTGACTTCTTCTTGGCACTTTCCAGAAAGAGCTTGGTTTGCTGCTCAAGGTCTTCAGCCATCTTCTGCTCTACAGTCTTCTCTTCCTTCGGCTTATTGTTCTGCTCGGCCAAGCCAAGGATATTGACCAGAACCTTACCTGCTTCGATCTGGTTCTTGAACGTGATGGGTACATCAACCACCTGACCCTGCTTGGTTACAAACTCGCTGGACAGCTCTCCGTTGAACATCTTGGTCAGACGCTTCACTATGGCCTTGGCATCGATCAGATTCTCTTCTGCAAGCTCTCTACGGCGTCTTTCGATCTCTGCCTGTACTTTCGGTAGGTTGTAGAGTTTGGCTGCACTGCTGGTAACTGTAGAGCGTTTACCCTTGCCCTTGTAACCGCATTTCATCATCGCTTCACGCTTGTTTCCGCACTTCATGTATTCATCGATAAACCGCAACTGGTACGGGGTAAGCTCGATTAAGCTGGTGTCTTTATCCTCTTCCATTTCAACCCTCCTGATTGAAGGGTACATGTTTTCCACTCAAGAGATGGACGATGAGGTAACGAGCTAAAGGTGGTTGTTTGTCCAATAACTAATATTCTATCTAATCTATTCTATCTATCTATTCTATTGCAGTGTTCCTGCAATGTTCCCGCAGAGCAAATGCAGAGCAAATGCAGGTAGTTAGGAAAACACATATCGTTATATAGAAATGGATAACCAAGAAAGAGGGTGAGCATCTTTGTTGCAGCACCAAACAACACATCTTCTTAGATGTTGAATACATTGTGTGCAGTATAATGATAAGTGCCTGACATCCGCAGTAGATCATGATGGTATTGGGGCATTACGGTCAGTATAAAAGCGGGGGTGATCCTAATTAAGTAGTGGCAGCATTACCAAACAAAAAGAGCCTCCCCAATTATAGGAAGGCCCTTATCCAGAACTTTTGAGCAATGTATGGTGGTAGAGGCAGTATTCCCCCGCACCCCCAGATCCAATCCGCCGCCCCCCCTCCCTTAATTTTGACCCCCCTCCCCCTAGCCCAATTATGCACCAAATATGCAGGAATTAGGCCTGTATGCAGTCTGTATGCAGTATTGGTTGGTATAAACCCGGTAAATTGGGAGACCGTATGCAAGAATTATGCAATGCTTAACTATTGTATGTGTGAGGGCTGAAGGGAGGAATTAAGCTAGTATTCTTACTGTATTAATAGGGCTATGTGCTTATACCTAATAGAATTGAGCTTGGTATCCACAATAAGGCTTGGTGTGGTATGGGTGTACAAATTGGTGCTTACTACCTGGGTTTAGGTGTCTACTGGTAGCGAGATAACTGGTATCTAAATGGTTAATGAGTGTAGGGAAGCATAGCAAGGGTATTCCCCCCGATTTGGTTCTAGGTTTGTATACCCTTGCTTGACTTTATTTGCCTTGCCTTCTGAATATTCTTTTAATTCACCGGCCAATTATAAAATTCTTCAATCTTGGCTTGGTTCTTCTTTGTTTGGAGCTGTTTTGCTCTCTTGTGCGATATTGGTATATATATTATTACCACTATGGGCAAGGAAGTACCTTAATGCTTCTTTGATAGCTCCCTGTACACTCCCCCCATTTTGTTTCACTGTATCAAGATACGTGATAATATCCATATCATTACTTTTCATTAAATACATACTGTAATAAGATTTATTTTCTTTGTCCCATTGTCTTTTAGCTTCACTTCTCAACTTTTTACCTCTATAAAAAAATATTTTTTCTATCTATTTCATTATAGCATAAGTAGGTGTTACTAACAATGGTGTTACTACCCTAAAAAAGATGAAATAATTTTTAAAACATTGCTTGACATAAGTGTTACTAACCTTTAGTGTATGGGCATACGGTTAGTAACACTAACTGAAACGATAGAACGAAAGGAGGAACTAATAAAACTCACTGGAGCACCAAACTCCAAACAAGCTTTCCTTCAGCTTTCGGGTTGAATAGGTGTTGACTCTAGGGCTTTCGGGCAAGAGGGGAAACAAGGGGAAGTAAGAAGAGGGCCAACGGTACTAGGGACACTGGTACAGAGTTGTAAAACATGGGTTTTTTGACAGAAGTGTGATTTGTCATCATGCGTTACCAGTACAGACGGTTTCGGCTTGCTGTATATGGAATTGAATGGGAAGTATCCGCAAAACTTTGGGACTAACCGCTGTAAACCTTAAAAATAGCACGATTTAGCTGGGTTTCGGGGAACGACAGAGTAGGTACTATCCGATAGCGAAGCCACTATGCCCGAAATGGGAAAGGTGGGTGGACTGAAACTGTAGCCATACAGGAGTAAACACAGGTGAGCAAAAAACCTCCATAGCGTACGCAGGAAGAATTCAAACATTGCATTATTCCCTGTTTTACAGGTAATAGTGGAACGCTTGAGCGTCCCTAAAATTTAAAACGGGCAAAAAATGCCCTAGGAGTGAATCATGAACGCAACCACCAACACCAAGACTGCACAGGCTATCGAAGAGGCAAAACAGGTTATTCTCGCAGTAGGAAAAGTAGACCAAGCCGCAAAAGAAGAGGGTGGGGAATTTGCCGCACAACTGAAACAGGCAACTGATGCTTTATCACTCGCCTTGACTTGGAAAATTGGCCTTGAAACCCATATTGCAGTACTCAAAGACGGTACTGTACGCAAATACATCAAGGTGACAAAAGGTATGCCTAGAGACCTTGATGTAATCCTCCTTGAAGGCAAGGGACATACCATCAAGGTGAAGAGTTATTCCAGGGATGTACGCCACGAGGAAAAGGGAACCAATCCATTGTCATCCGAGCAAGTGGACTATAACAACGCTATGGATTCGTGGCAGGCGAAGTGTGATAAAGAGTCGAAGGCTCGCCTTGAGAAGGTCCTCAAAGATGCCAACACATGGGATGCATTGTGGGGATATGTGGCCCTTATCGAGAGAAACAACGAGATTGCCAAGTCTGAGAAGTATTTCGGCTAAACGACCCAATGATCCACCCGAAGCCCATCAGGAATGGTGGGCTATTTTTTTACATAAGGAGAGCATATGACAATTTTTAAGTTTCTCAACGAGAGGAAAGCAGAGGGTTTAAGCAATGGCGAAGCAATGAAAAAAGCATTCGAATTTGAGCAGTCTGGAGGTAGGTTTGAGGTGATGGGTGACGATGAATTCGTATTCTTCTGCAAGTCGCAAGGGTATGCCGAAGAGCTTATCCCTCTGTTCCGCAGTCTATACATAGGCAATTAAAGTTTACTCACCCTGTGCAGGCAGCAAAGAGAGGTTCAAGTCCTCTCGCAGGGTTTATATCCCCGGCAGGTTAAGTCGGGGAATTTTTATTTAGGAGGCTCAATATGAGCATTTGGCACATGGAAAACGGGGCATTTTTGGAAGAGTACGACTCGATGGATACGGTTATCAGCATGGGTATTCCAACCGACAACCTGTATTACGTGGCTAGTGACAAAAACGGCTTTGAAGTCACCAGCGTCATATCATGGTCAACACCGCTTATCTAGGAGGCGAAGCATGAAAACAGCATACGTTTATTTAGTCGATGGGAAGTATACCGACAGGTACAAATTGGAGCAGATTGACGCTACGCACTTCTATCAAAAGCTCTTGAATGCAGATGGATCAGACAGTAGGCCAGACAGAAAAGGCATGGTCCAGCATGTGGCACAGATAGGCAACAACAAGCCTTTCTATGAGGCAGTGTGGGAGTGGCTTCAAGGCAAGAGAGACCTGCAGAACGTAGGATTTGAGGTTGCATGATGGGAGAGAATCAAAGCAAGATGTGGGAGCAGCTCTGTACGCTGTCAGGGGAAGAAGTGGCACGACTGTTTACCGACTATCACGGGATGCAGTTGTTGGATGAAGGATTTGAATTGCACATGAAATTCGAAGGTTATAAGGAGAGCGAAGAATGAGTTTATACGAAAAAGAACCAATCATGGTCAAGCTGGAAATGAATGTACTCGATCGAAAAGGAGATTGGGTACTCGTCCAATACTTCACCGACCCGACTATTGCGGAAACTTTCCTGTACAACACGAAGGAAGAGAAATGCTACGGAGGGTATCTCGATATAGATGCCGAAGAGCTTACCGAGGATTGGTATAGGCTCACAGGAGATACCCGAAATGAAGAGTGAACAGAAAAATTCCGTGTATGAGATAGTCACGCAAAGAATCATCGATTTCATCGAGCAGAACAACGAACTTCCTTGGAGGAAACCGTGGGCAACGGTTGAATCGGCTCAACAGAATTACAAGAGCAGAAAGCCCTATCAAGGTGTCAATGCCATTCTTACAGGGATGAGTGGATTTTCCAGCCCTTTGTGGTTGACCTTCAAACAGGCAAGAGAACTTGGTGGTTGTGTCAAGAAAGGCGAGAAGTCAACGCCTGTAATTTTCTGGTCAACCATCGAAAGAAAGGTCAAGGATGATGAAATAGAAGATGATGAGACCACCAAGAAATTTGGTTTCTACCGTCTATATTCCGTCTTCAATTCGTCTCAGATAGAGGGTATCGAATTCCCTGAAATCAACAAGCCTACGCAGAATTTCAACCCAATCACCAAGGCTGAAGAAGTCATCAGAAACATGCCAAATTGTCCCCATATCAGCAGGGATGGTAATGGAGCATATTATTCCCCTGTTTTCGATACCGTGACGATTCCTGACACGTTTTTCACACCAGAGGAATTGTACTCAGCTCTGTTTCATGAGCTTGTCCATAGTACAGGACACCCGTCCAGGCTCAACAGGTTCAAACAGGAAGGCGATGACCACAAGTTTGGTAGCCAAACCTACTCAAGGGAAGAGTTGACTGCCGAAATGGGTTCTGCATTTGTTCTCAACTCGCTGAACATCGCAAATGAGAGCACTGACAATAATTCTGCCGCCTATATCAAGAGTTGGCTCAGGGCACTCAGGAATGATCCACAGATGGTCGTTACCGCAGCAAGCAAGGCAGGGAGAGCTGCCAACTATATTATGAACAAGGAGGCAGACAATGTCGTGGGAAACTAATGATGACGTACTAGATATCATCGCATCCACCGGCTCAATCGGTGGGACCAGAATGTAAAAGACGGCCATATTTCTACAGCCGTCCAACCAAAGAATCGAGAAAGCCTGTCACTGATACTGACGGGCTTCTTTTATGGAGAGTAACACAATGAAATACTTTGCACAACTTACAAATAATGAACAGCTGATGCTGCTTGAGAGGCTTGTAAAGGTCCTGAAAAAGGATTTGGGAGAGCATGAGACTATCTATGATGCCGTGGAAGCGGCAATCAACAGCAAGGTCGATGACTTGGAAGATGTTCTTGAAATAAGAATCTGTACTGAATGTGAAGCGTTGATGGTTGAGGGCTACTGCATCGATGGAGGCTCTGAGTATTACTGCTCCGATACCTGTCTGCACGAACACTATTCCAGAGAAGAGTACGATGCAATGTGTGCCGGTCTTGATCCAACCGATGAGGAAGAGTTGGAGACACTCAGAAGCTCAACAGAAGAAGAGCTTGAAGAAATGCGTGGTGGAAGCGACACCTACTTCACCAGTTGGGAGAAATAACATGAGAAGCGATATTATGAAAAAGTACGAAAACCTGAAAAAGCAACAGCTCCTTGATATTTTAGTGAGCTTGTCTGTTGCTGAAACCCCCTCAATCGGAACACCATCCGAAGCTTATACCAAGCTTTTGCAGTGTATACCTCCTGTAGACTTCTTTTACAATGAATACTTCTTCACCGTTACCCTTAATGGAGCACACCAAATTATTGATGCCCACGTTATTTCCAAAGGGCTGGTTAACAGGACATTGGTTCATCCCAGGGAAGTTTTTAGACCTGCAATTTTAGATAATTCCACAGCTATCGTAATAGCTCACAACCATCCTAGTGGAAACCTTGAACCTAGTGCTGAGGATAAGGATGTGACATTTAGAATTAGACAGGCTGGAGATTTGATTGGGATTAGAGTACTTGACCATCTAATCTTTTCGCAAAACGGGTATTTCTCGATGCTTGAATCAGGTATGTTTTAGTATCTATATAAGATACCGAGAAGGGATTAATATGAGTGATTGTATTGAAATAGTGAAACATTATTGCTGGATGGCTAGTTACTTTATAAACAACGATTTAAGTAGCTATACGAAGGGTGAGTTAGCCCAGATTGAGAAGTTTGAGGAAGAGCTGAAGGAAGTGTATGGAGCATCTGTTGAGGTTATTGACTGCTCAGAAGATTCTGAGTTCGGAACACCTGATTACGGTGGTCTGAGAGGCACGCTATCAGCGTACAAAGTCAGGTATGAGCCGAGTGATCTCCCATCAGAATTTTGGGACGATGGATACAAACAAGAGGCTTTGAGAAGCCGTTATTGGTAGGAGGATGATATGGCAAATTGGGTTAAAACTTACGTTAAACTGAAGGGCAAGAAGGAAGAGCTGGACAAGATTGAATCGATGATGACGCTTAAGTATGGAGGAGAGAATTACGAGGAAAACCAAAACTTCTTCAACAGCCTTGTGCCGATGCCTTGCATGCTGCCTGAGCTTGAATGGCTGTACAAACATTGGGGGACTTGTACTGAGGCTGAGGAGCTTTGGTATGACAGGGATGACGATGAGCTTATTGATCTTGCATTTGAAACAGGGTGGGCAACACCACTGAAGATATTTGAAGCAATAACCAGGCATTTCCCATCGGTTGTTTTTGCAGGGTATTACGCTGATGAGAATGCAGGTTTCAACTGCGGTATTATCTTTGGTCGCAAAGGTCGAGTCGATAAGCTTGATATTGGCGAAGGTAGAAAACCTCACATCCGGTTTGCTTCACATGTTTTGGATATGAATGCCGATGGCGAATATTTCGGCAAAAGCTTTGAAGCCCTCTTGGGAAGACCTATTCCGAAAGAGTTCATCGAGGTCGGTTTGGGTGACTAGAAAAATGAGTTATCCACAAGTTATCCACAACCCCAGTAATAGGTTATCTTCTCTTTAGAGATATAAGATGCTTATATTATATATTAAAGCTTAATTATATATAATAAAGCTATTGGTCAATAAGCTTATTGGTCAATAATCAAAATTAAGCTTAATAGCCTAAATGCCAATTAAGCATTTTAGGCTAATTAAGCTTTGAATTAAGTCATTTGCCAAAAGTCTTTTGATTGCTTGCCGCATAAGCTACGAAGTTTTCAATCATTGCTACGACATTCTCTGGGCATTTGGTCAGCAAGTAGGCAATCTCCATGATTCTGTCGTTTTTGATTGCTACAGCGAACTTGGCATCAATGGCATCCTCATCCTCACCGGAAATCAGCCATTTGAGAGAAACCCCGAAATATTTAGCGACCTTGTAAGCAAAATCAGCTCTAGGACTTGCTCCTCTGCCGATTGATGCTGATATGTAAGACGGTGAGAGATCCAATTCCTTGCTCAATTCTGCTTGCGTAATTCTATGTATCCCAAGCAATCCCTGCAATCTATCCCAAAATGTAGTTTCCATAGCCACCTCTTTATAGACTAAGTATACTCATAAAAATTCGAAAAGTGGTTGACAAAAATCAAATTAAATCGATAATGAAATGACAATTCGAAAAAATACGTAACATATGTAAAGGGTTAAGCATGAATAAAATTTTAAGCTATCAGATTGCATCAGAGGAATTTGACAGGCTTGTTGAAGCTGAAAGGAAATACAACGGGCTTATCAAACTCATCAATGCAAACGATTCCAGATTTGTCACGGTGCTCATGATTGCTAATGCACACGGCATAAGCAGACAAGAGGCAATCAATCGTCCTTGGATGCTTCCAAATTTCGGTATTACGGATTTCCAGACCGAAGGAAAGCGGAAAAAACGATTCTGGCGATATGACGAGTACTTGGACTGGATTGCAATACCGGAACATGAACGAATTACAGAATTCCGAGCTTTGAAAAAGCGGTGACGGTTCAGCCGGGTTCAACTCCCGGACATCGCATACCTCCTTTGTTGGAGTTTATCACTAAAAAGCCGCAAGGTTAATGTGGCGAGGAGTATTTTATGACGGTACTGGAACGGAGTCTTTTGGAGAGCATGAATCTGGTTCAACCAGAGGTTGAGAAGATGGCTGTTGAGATTGACGAGCTTAAAGAGAAGCTGGAGAAGGCAACCAAGAATAGCGACATGTGGTATGGGTACTACAACGAAAAAGATTCGAAAGTGAAAAAGCTTGAGGCAGAGATAACAACCCTCAAGGCACAAAAAAAGGAGCAGGAAGTTGCCGCTTCCAACTCCTTCGATAACCTCAAGGAGGCAATCTAATGAAGGTCACAAATAAATTTAACCTACCAGAACCTTACTACAAAAGCTGTCTTCGTGACAATCATCCGAGATTTGGTTGGGATTCATTCTCTGTAACGGAGCTGATGAAGGGCACAAGGGAAATCGTCCTAAATAGACGTTACTGGGAAGAGCTTGAAATGGACTGTGTGGATATGATCTGGACCGTATTCGGTACTGCCGTTCACAGCGTCATGGAAGGCCATGAGAGCGAGAATGAGCTGGCTGAAGAGCGTGTCTCAATTGAGATTCCCTGTGGCGAATATGGTGTCAGAAAGGTCTCTGGCGGCTTTGACCTGTACAACGGTGACACCAAGATTCTCACCGACTACAAGACCACTGGTGTTTTCTCCTACCAGATGAAGCTCCAAGAGGGCACTGACAGTGATTGGGCGAAACAGTTGAGAGTCTACTGGCTGATTCTCCAGAACGCTGGTTTCCCTGTGAAGGGTGTGAGAAACACTGTGTTCCTCAAAGACTGGTCTAAGACCCAAGCAAAGAGGGACCGTTCCTATCCCCAAAAGCCGATTCTCAATATCGACTATGACTTTGGGAGCGTGTTCAGAAGCGATGTTGCGGCTGATATGATTGCCGACCTTTCCTACAAGATCCAAGAGATTCTGCAATACAAGGATGCATTGGAGGAAGAAATTCCAATCTGTACTCCAGACCAACGTTGGGAGAGGGATGAATGTTGGGCAATTATGAAGAAGGGCCGAAAATCAGCAGTCAAACGCCACCTCAAGAAATATGATGCAGAGCAGCATCTTGCATCGCTTGATGCAAACCATTTCATCGAGCATCGACCCGGTGTTCCTGTGAAGTGCATGGATTACTGCAACTGTGCTGAGAAGTGTTCGTTCTACAAAAAATACATGGCTTCAGTTGAGGAACGCCAGAATGAGGAGACCATCAATGAGTAACAATATTTACATGGCAATGGCTGAGGTTATGAGGGATGTTGAGGCTATCGGAAAAGACCAGAAGAACCAACAGCAAGGCTTCAAGTTCCGTGGGATTGACGATGTTTACAATGCCGTCCACCCAATCTTTGCAAAGCATGGTGTCTTCACCGTTCCTACCCTCCTAGCCGAGAGAACCGAGGAGAGGCAGACCAGAAACGGAGGAAACCTCATCTATCGCATCTTGACAATGAAGTACACATTCTATGCCTCCGATGGGTCCAACGTTGAAGCTGTGGTCGTTGGTGAGGGAATGGACAGCGGTGACAAGGGAGCGAACAAGGGCATGGCTATCGCTCACAAGTACGCCCTGCTTCAGACTCTCTGCATTCCTACCGAAGATATGGTTGATCCCGATTCAGAATCTCAAGACCCGAGCAACAAGAAGCCTGACAATCAAGCATCTATATCGAGAGGCCCGGAGAGACAGCCTAAGCCAGAGCCAACAAGTCCAGCCGCTCCGAAGCAAGCTGACAAACCCGTAGTTCCTCCGTACGACCCTGCCAAGGCTTCAATGCCGAAGGTAGCAAGTACGACCAAGGCAATAATCATGAATTCAAATCTGATTGTGCCTGGAATGTTCACAATGAGAAGGGCATGGAATCAGATTCTTGAGATTTGCTCTGGTGACAAGGATTTTGCCAAGGGCCTGTTTGAGCAGTTTGGAGCACCAACTTCCGAGGAGATCACCTACGACATCTATAAGGCTGTGTTCAATGCCATCAAGAATCCTACTGGTGAACCTGATGGACCAGAATTGTTCGAGGGTGACAGTCTGGACAAGGTTCCCTTTGAGGCCAGTGGAGCGATTGCATGAAGCTGACGTTTGTTATTCACGGTAGGGGCTTCCGAGTCCCTGCCGGATATGAAGCTAGGTATGAAAAGCTTCTTGAGCAAGCACTAAAAGGTGACGGAACGATAAAGATTACTGTCGAGCCGAATTACCAGCAGAGAACGATGAAAGAGAATGCTTACTTTCATGTGCTTTGCAAAAGGCTTGCTGAAATGGCTGGAGGGACACCCGAGGATATGAAAGAAATGGCAAAAGCTAAAGCTGTTTCACTTGGGTATCCAGTAGCAACCGATGAAAAAGGTTTTCCTGTTGCAGTGAAGTATGGAGTGAAGGGTATTCCTTCCAGCGAGGCTAACGTTGGGGAGTGTGCATTGTTGATCGAGGCCGTCCATATGATGGCTGCGGAGAACGGTTACAGTCTGGAGGACTAATTATGGCAGATATGTGTTCAATCATGATTACTGGAAGGCTCACTGCTGACAGTGAAATCAAATATGCAGGGCAGACACCGATTCTGAAATTCAGCGTTGCTGTTGGACGATATGACAAAGGACAAACCACTTCTTCTTTCTTTGATGTAGTCCAGTTTTCAAGAGCCGCTGAGGGGCTAACCGGAAAGCTCACAAGAGGAAAGCCTGTTGTTGTCCGGGGAGAAATGAGACAGGAGTTCTGGAGTGCCAACGATGGGTCAAAGCGAAGCCGTTGGGTATTGGTTGCTGATTCGTTCGGTGTACAGCCGCTTGGTGGTGGACAAGAAGACAGGTACGAGCGAGGAGAGCCGACAACGCAGAACATGTATAGCAGTCTAGATGATGATGGTGACGATATTCCTTTCTAGGAGGGTGTAATGGAAATACTGTGCAGAAAGTGTCCTAACAAATGTAAGGATGAAGGCAAAAAGGGTCGTGTTCTCAAGTATTGCGGCAACGCTCCTGAGAACATGAGGATTTTAGAGGATTTTAGGAGAACCGAGAATGTCAGCAGCAAGAAATCCAAGAAAACCAAAACAGCTAAACCTATCCCCGTCGAAAGCAAGGATGTTGTATGGAATGCTTCCGATTGGGTCGTGGAACGCAATCTCAAGGCAGGAGCTTAGCGATCTTTGGGGTATGGGAGACAGGTCGGCAAGACTGGTGATCGCCGAGCTGAGGAAGATGGACTTTGGTGACAATTACATCATCGTCTCATACTCCGATGGCAAGGGCTATTACCGTACTGCAGACATAGCAGAGATTGAGGCGTTTGCCGCTGAAATGAGGTCAAGGGCATTGCAAATCTTTGCTCCCCTCAAGAAGGCGAACAGGATCATCAAAGAATACGGGTCACAGACCCTTGGGCTATAGAGGAGTTTCCATGCCAAGTGCGAGAGAGAAGGCGTTAACCGCATTCCAGAAATACCGAAGATATCTACTAGCAGATGGGAATGGTTTTGCAACATGCATTTCGTGCGGCAAGGTTGGACATGTTTCCAAGATGGATGGCGGTCACTACGAAAGTCGGAAGAACAAGGCAACAGAGCTTGAAGCCGACAATGTGTGGCCTCAGTGCAAATACTGCAATGGGCCTCTGTCTGGAAACCATGTTGCATACAGGAACAACCTGATCTCTCGCATTGGCGTGGAACGTTTACAACGGCTTGAGGATATGGTGATGGCTTCCAAAGGTTCGGAGGAAGCGATGGAAAGATTGCCCAGGATGGATAGGTTGTCTGTAACTACAAAGAAAAAGGACAAGGATTATCTGGAATTGGCGAAGCGTTATGACAAAATCGCCAAGGAATTGGCTAAGGAGAAGCTGATACATGCGTGAGATTTTCTTTTTCAGGCACTATATTACAGAGCTTCAGAATCCCAACATTGCGGCACTGTGGAAGCGGTGGGGAGCAAAGGGATACGGGCTTTACTGGCATGTCTTGGAGAGGCTCTATGCCGATCCTGCACACATGCTGGTCTACAACAAGGTCTTGCATCGTGACCTTGCGAAGGCGGCAAAGTTGAGTAGGCTCAAGGTTGGCATGGTGCTTATCGATATGGCCGCTCTCAGGCTTATCAATGTCAACAATGAGCATATCACTTGTGACCGGGTCGAGAATGAAATCAAGGAAGTAATCAAGTCGAAGAACAGACGCAAAGACGTTTCATAAATCATTCAATTACCGATTTTTGAAAATAACCCATCTATGACGAGTGAACCAACCGAAACGAGAAACCTTGTACAGGCGAGTGAACCAATAAATGCTATGAAACCCAAAATATAGAAGTGGACCAGAAAGATAGATGCGACAACGTACTGAGTGAGCCGATTTAATGGAAGCAAGCGGAATCATTGAGCGAACCAACAGGATGGAAAAATACGTAATTGTGAGTGAACCATAAGAATCAAACAAAAACGGTAGGAAGAGTGGGCCAAGGTTAACCAGAACAACAAAATCAGATGAGCGAACCATGTAAAACGAGAAACACAGCTAATAGAAGTGAACCACTTGGGCGATAAGCACAGAAAATAGAAGTGAACCAAAATGGGAAATAACCCGTAGATTTGAAGTGGACCAAGAGTGAAAACAAGCCCAATTGTCATGAGTGAGCCGTTGCCAAGAATAAAGCAATTATACCTGAAGCGAACCAAGAAATAAGGAACCATTCATTAATCAAGAGTGAACCAAGAGATTAGAAACCATCGTTACTAGGAGTGAACCATTTGGAGTTTATCCAAAAAGTATAACCAAAGAAGAGGAGTTAATTATGTCTGACTATGAAGTGAAGAGACAGAGGATCAAGGGAATCGTGCGAACCATCTATGATTATCAGGATATACGTATCAAGATGGGCAACCGATTAAGATTCAAAGCTGATGGAACTGACCAAAAGACAAATGGGACTGAAATGGCTGTCAATGCAGAGGACATTCCATCCCTTGTTGATGCTTTCCAAGATTCAAAGGAGATCGAGGAGGCTTTGGCCAAGTCGCTCAAGAAGGAACTGAAAGGAATCAAGGTCTACGATGAATTTCTTAAGGGGGTAAGAGGCGTAGGCCCGATGATGGCAGCAGTGATTATTGCTGAATATGACATTCACAAAGCACACACAATCAGTGCAATGAACCAATTCACAGGACTCAACCCCGGGCTTGTCCCCGGAAAGAAACGTGTCGGTGATGCGGTTGTGGCGACTGATACTATGGTACGTGGTGACAAGCTCACTCCCGGATTCATTGCTCCTTTTAATACAAGGCTTAGGACCAAAATGCTTGGAGTGCTTGGCTCATCATTCTTAAAGTCGAAATCACCGTATTCGAAGTACTACTATGACTACAAGAGCCGCCTTCAGAATGAGGATAGAATCATCGAGGGCCGTGATAAGAAATGGTCTGAGACGAGCGACTTGCACCGCCACAATGCGGCAATGCGGTTCATGGTGAAAGCATTCATCAAAGACTTGTATGTTGCTTGGAGGACCGCTGAGGGACTTGTAGTACGCTGTCCGTATGAGGAAGAGTACCTGGGCAGGAAGCATCATTACTACGAAGGCGAAATTGCATAAATGGCAAAGAAACCAACAACCATAATCGCTAGAAGGGTTCAAAGGGAGTTGGGTGATCTTGGTATATACCTTCATAACAAAGCAGTGACCACTACTAGCTGGTACTTTAAGTTTAAGGACGAGAGGATACGAAGCCTCACAGTCAGAGATCATAAGACCAAACCAGAGTACAGATACAAGTGGAATATTGTAATTGGATATACAGGGCCTAAGAAGGTTTTAGATAGGGGTGTTCCACGATACTTCTATTCGGAAAATGAGGTTGATGAGTTTCTGGAACATGTTAGGCGGTATTACCAGACAATACTAAAAAACGAATCAAACTCTGCACAACAAGTAAGTAATACAACGAAAATTATAGGAGCAAATTATGAGAAGTTATGAATCAATAAGAGAATGGCTCATTAAGAGAGCTGAGGTAGTAAGTGTTAGACAAATTGCAAGGGATACTGGTTTAAACCATGCAGCAATCCATCGTCTCATGGACGGAACTGTTTCAAATCCAAGGATTGATACTCTTTCAAAGATTGAGGCTCTCATGGGACCCGAGAATGACAATGTTGCCTATATCAGAGGTACAGAGTTTGTAGCTATCGTTGCAGACGAAGTAGAAAATACAATAAATATCAAAACCAACATTAGCAACAAAGACCAGGCACTTGCTCTTGTCGTAGTAGCCGCTTGCAGGTATTCGATAGGGGAAAACGTAACAAGGAATATGTTGGTTGGGATGGTGTCATCGACATATGAAGCCATAAAAAAACAGGATAAGAAGGTAGGTTGAAATGAGCGTTAAGATTCCTAAAGGTAAAGAAGGCTGTGAGTGGTGCGGAGAGGACGGGTTCATTACTCATATTGATGTTTTTGGTGTGGATCGATATACGGTTCACTTTCAGCCAGCTAAGGTTAAACACGGAGCTTTATCATTCCGTCCCAATATTATACAAAGTGAGTATTGCCTGTCTGTAGAAATGGATGGCAGCACACTAGCAAGAGTATTGTGTGGTGAGACAATCACCTTAGATACTCAAGAAGTAAGTAATGCTCGGACGGTTTATGTAGTTGTTAGTGGTGATGATGAGGACTGGGATGTCGAATGTGTTATGTCCGACAAGGATTTGGCTCAGAGATACTGCGATATAAAGAATATCACCTTCGAGTATCCTTACTGCAGGGTTTATCCATATGTTGTTGACGGAGTCACGGTTGGGGATGCCCCTGTCATGCAAGCAAGGTATTATCTTCAAATACAAGGGGATGTGGATGGAGCAGTCTCATACGGTGAAGTGTATGAGCATCAAGAATCATTTATGGAGTCCGAGGATGTGTTTGCATGTACTGTTGACTTCAATAATGAACGCTCAGTCATGGGAGAATCCGTACTCAAGAAATATAAAGAATTCATAGCAGCAAAGGAAGGCCTATGACAGTAAAGCAGCTCCAAGATAAATGCTTTGGACATGCTCTCACTCATGGCTTCATCAGAAAGAATATGGATATACAAAAGCTTCTTGACGAGGTTCATGGTGAGGTTGATGAGGCTCTCTATGCCAGCGTTGCTGGCAAGAGGGCTGACTATCAGAAGTATTGTGAGGTTGGCAAGGGTAACGAAGCTTTTATTAAGTACGTCAAGGATTCTCTGGAAGATGAGCTTGCCGATACTGTGATGAGGGTTGCTACAATCTGCGGTTATCTTGGAATAGACCTGCAGAAGCATATCGCTGAGAAGATCGCTTTCAACAGAAGCCGTGGGTATCTCCACGGCAAGACCAATAAATCCAGCCTGTCGTAAGATGGGCTTTATCTACATCAAAGAGGTACTAAGGGTTGCATAGGGCAATTCCCGTGATTGCATTCGAGAAAAGGGACACCTGGGTATTCGAATCGATTGCGGATGCCGCCATTGCGTATGGCGTGAACAAGAAAGTCATCCTTGACCGCATCAATGATGGTTGCACACTCAAGGACGGGTACACCACCCTTGATTGGCATTCCAGTGAAGCAGAGACGGTTCAGGAGCTTAGGGAAATGCGAAGGTATATCCTTTAGGCAGATTTTCTTGATCTAGATATGAAACGACTAAAGCAGTTGCATGTCATGACAATGTCATGGCAACCTTGCTCCACCCCTTTGAACAGGTTTTCCCCCAAATAACCCATACATATATTTTATGTGCGATTGACTGCATAAAAATAGTATGGGACTATTCTGCATTACTATATTATAGTAGAGCGCAATCAAAAAGTGGGGGAGCAACTTGAACAAAAACGATACTTGCATCCAGCAATTATTCAATTCCCGGAATTCTCGCAAGTGGCTGGAAGCAGATACTCATGCAAGAGAGCTTGAAAGCAAGGATGGGCAGGATCGAATAGTTCTCCTTGCTGATGAAGAATATTCCATACTGACTTTGAATGATTGCTATGCGACTTTTTCACATTATGAAGATGAGCTGGCTGAAGAGATTCATATTGAAGAAGCTTTTTACAATGCTCAGGATGGGCTGCCGCTCTACGCTTTCTTCGACCTTGTGTTATCAGTGAAAGGTGGTTGTTCGGATTATTTCACCCGTTCATATACAATGCTAATGTCCAAGAATTTTATTATGGAAGAAGCTTCCGAAATTATGGATGACGAAATTTCCATGATGCTCCGGCAAAAGCTACCCCCATGCTCCGACCTGCTGTTCTTGACGCACTACCTGAAGGAGCATTGGGAAAAATTTGGAACGCCATTTGTCTGGGATTAGATAATGTTGCTGAGCCTATCCCGGAGGCCTTGGAGCTGTTCAAGTCGTTTTTTACCGGCACGGTGGTCATAGTCTTGTCGATACTTTGTATGACCCATCAGCTCCTCAACATGGCTCTTCTCAACTTCACCTGCAATCATCGTTTGGAATGTGTGTCTCAAACTGTACTGAGTTCGCCCATTGAGTTCTATGCCCGCTTTTGTGGCAAACGATTTGAAATGCTTTTGTGATGTAAAGGCTGTAACATATCCAGTCTCCACCCTGAATAGGAATTCTTGATCTTTTGGCATTCTTGCAATGTGTAAATCTAACAACCTGCAGCATTGGTCTGAAAGCAATCCAATCTTTGCTTTTATGCCTTTATCGGTAGTTTTGATACGTTTAACTACATTCTTGGTAAAACTGTTGACGGATTGAGAGGTATAGATTCCTCCAAGCTCACGGTAATAATTATCTCTCGTTAATCCAGCAATTTCACCCGGTCTGAATCCTGTGCATTTCATGATATGAAAATAACTAGCCCACATAAGACCACCCCAAACCCAAATTGCCTTGTGGTCAAAATCTGGAAACATAATCAACATTTCTTCTTCAGTGAATGGCTGACG
This sequence comes from Sphaerochaeta globosa str. Buddy, assembly GCF_000190435.1. NCBI lineage: Bacteria > Pseudomonadati > Spirochaetota > Spirochaetia > Spirochaetales > Sphaerochaetaceae > Sphaerochaeta > Sphaerochaeta globosa. The sequence goes on along the minus strand of NC_015152.1, from coordinate 1,997,355 downwards.
TGGATTCGAATCTTCTGAAATCTTGTCAACCTTACTGCAGGGATTGGTGTCAATTATACCTACATTCACTGCTTCTTTCATGATATTGGAAAGGCACATGAGGATTTTATTCATTGAATTGGTAGCCATCTTTTCACCGCTCGTAGCTTTCCTTATAGAAACAAACCACTCATCAATCATCATGTGGTCAATGTTCCTCATGTAGAGGTCTTTGAATATTGGCAGGATGTAATTGCGATATCTTCCGTCCATTGAATAGTAATAGTGATTTTCGTAATGACGGTTCTTCCTCATATTTTTTGCTCTGAAAGACCTCTCGTCAGTTCTGGTGTAAAAGTTTTCGGAGAATTCCCCAAAAGTTATGTCCTTGCTTTTATTCTCCCTAACCCGATTTTGTGCCCACAACGTTGCGTTCAATTCGTCAGAGTAACCTGAGGATATCCAGGAATCAGACCCCTTGAATTGCACTTGTATGTTGCGTCCTCTTCTTCTGACCAATTTAAAGTCTTCGTGGGCAGGTTTCTGCAGGAAATCGCTTTTGTTCCTAAGTTGGGCTTCTGCCCAAAGGGTTGCATCCTTCTTCGTTGAACAACCCGAAGAGACCCACTTATCAGTTCCATCGAACATGACCTGAATGCATCGACCTTTTCTCTGGGTAATGCTGAATTTTTCTTTCTTGGTTTCCATGCCCCGATTATGAGTAAAAACTTAACGTTTGTAAACAATAAAATGTACACAAAAGTACACTTGTACTCAACTGTGCAATTTTATTTCTATGTAATATAATAAATTAAGTAATAGGAACTTTGCCGAAAACGGGACTTGAACCCGTACGCCCTTGCGAGCAAGGGATTTTAAGTCCCTTGTGTCTACCTATTCCACCATTTCGGCAAGTATGTATCAGTCTTGGGTATCCACCGTCTGAGGCAGGACTGCTGCATCGGTCTTGATCGGAATCAAGCGCTTGATGAACGGTTGCACCCCAACATAGGTTTTCTGGAACTCATCCTCACTTTCTTTCAAAGCTGCCTGCCAAGCTGCCCCAAAGCCGGGACTATTGATCGTAAGGCGATCGACTGCAAGTTGATACACATGCAATCGGGCAACTTCCTTGCGACCCGGTTTTTGTGAGTAGGTGCCCAACGTGATTCGTAGATTCTCATTCTGCTTTTTCAAATCTTCGTTCTGTTCCTTCAGCTTGGAAAGGCCGTCACTTTCTAAATCCATGCGGTCGGTCAACATCCGCTTCAATCGCTCGGTTTCCTTGCTGACTGCAAGGTTTTCCTGATGCCGCTTGACGGACATGATTACCACGAGGACGATAGCCAGTACTACTCCGATACCAAGACCGATTAGAAAGCTCTGCATGCAAATCTCCTCATCACAGAACAAAAGGTACTGTAAGCAGACTCTTTTGTCAAAGGTGAAGAGAGCAAGCGGCATGAATTGATGCTGCTTGCTCCCATTAATCCTTTACTTGAATCGCTTTTGAACAGCCTCAACACTATTCTCAATGGATTCTGGAATGGAAACCGTACCTTGGAAAACAGCCATATCCTTGAATCCGGTCCCTGTCAGCAAAGTACATACCTTCACTTCCGATCCAAACCGTTTGACAAGCATTTCGCTGTCTGCTGCCAATGCCGCCCAGGCACATGCAGCCGCAGGTTCAACAAAAATTCCGGCTTCCTTGGCCAACTCAAGCTGTGCAGCAAGAATTTGCTTGTCATCCACTTCCGTCGCCCAGCCTTCACTTTCGTTGATATACCGGACTGCCATGCGGCCGTTTGCAGGACTTTCAACACTGATGGAGTCGGCACGGGTGGTAGCTTTTGCAAGATTTGAGAAATCGCCGGTTTTCCATGCCCTGCTGATTGCATTGCTCTGCTTGCTTTGTGCACATACCAGATGCGGGATTTTCTTGATGAGTCCAGCTTCCTTCAAGTCATAAAAGCCCTTGTAGACTCCTGCAAAGATGCATCCGTCACCCACCGAAACATATACAACATCAGGCACGCTTCTTCCCATTTGCTCAAAGAGTTCGATAGAGACACTCTTCTTCCCTTCGATGGTCATCGGGTTGTACGCAGTATTGCGGTTAATACCCCCAAACTCCTTGGTATAGGCAATGGAGAGAGCAAACGCATCGTCGTAGGAGCCCTTCACCGGAACAACGGTAGCCCCGTAGAGGACACTCTGCATAAGCTTGTTGATCGGTGCGGTAGCAGGAACGAATAGGATTATCTCAAGTCCATAGGCTGCACCTGCACAACTCATTGCAGCGCCGGCATTTCCAGTGGATGCCAGAGCTATTTTGTGCTGCTTGTGGGCGATTGCTTGGGCTGCGATCAACTGACTGGCCCTGTCCTTGAATGAACCGGAGGGTAGGGCGCTGTCAAGCTTGCAACTGATGTTCTTCAATCCATATTTTTTGCCAAGACGCAGAGGTTTTGCAAGTGGGGTGCCTCCTACCGGATACACTTCGGGAGTGGGAACCGGGTAGGGGAAAAAGTCATACATGCTGACATGTTCTTTGCCTTGCAACGCCTTTAGGTCATCCTGGTTGAGCTTGACAATGACATTGCCTTTTGGAAAAGATGTCCCATCATTCTCATGGGCACACTTCGGACATTGATAGAATACTTCATCCGTTTCATAGACGGTGTGGCAATCACAACACTCATAGGTAAAACGCATACATCCTCCGTAAGAAAAAATGCCGGACACAAGGCCCGGCATTACTCGTCTGAACTGGTCTATTTGGCCAGTACTTCCTTGTTGAATTCCTCAATCATAGCATCAATTTTATCGGCGTAGGCAGGAATCTGCTTCCAGTAGTTCTTGTCGTACCACTGTGCATTAATCTCCTCATACGTCTTGCCCTGCTGTTCAACCCAGGTGTAGTACTTGAGGTTATGTACACGCAGTCTCTCGTAATACGTGAGCTCAAGAGCCCCATCGATGGACTGGTGGTGCAGACAGCCGGCAAGGGCGCGTACTGCAGCGTACTCATCAAAGGCTCCCTGGATCTCGTTCTGTTCAGCGAGGCGGGACGTGTACATCTCAGAGCTATCGGTCAGGACAGTGAAAATTACATCATCCTCTTCCATCTCGTAGTACTTGGCCATTTTGATGGCAGCGAGTACGTTTCCGATACCGCTGATACCGTAGAGGGGGAGATTTTTAATATCCTCTTCACATACGCCCATCTTTTTCAGGTATTCGATGCCGGTCGGCTCATTGAAGAGGCGGTAGACATCCATGCAGTCCTGATCGTCAACGGCGATGACCATGTCGGTGTTCTTTACGTTGTGGACCCAAGGCACGTGCTTATCGCCGATACCTTCAATCCTATGACCGCCAAACCCGTTGCGAAGCAGCGTCGGGCACTGCAAAGCCTCACTAGCTGCAATCTTAAGGTGTGGATACTTGTCCTTCAGGGCATCGCCGGCTGCAAGGGTTCCACCAGAACCTGTTGCTGAAACAAAGCCACGCACATTTTGGGCAGCCACTTGTTCATCCTTCTCAAGAACCTCGAGAATTGAGCCGCCGGTTACGGTGTAATGCCAGAGGTAGTTGCCGAACTCTTCGAATTGGTTGAAAATTACAATATGTGCACCGCGTTCTGCATCCAGTTCGTGGCACTTGTCAAAGATTTCCTTGACATTGGATTCACATCCGGGGGTGGCAATGATTTCGCCGGCTACCGTCTTCAGCCAAGCAAAACGCTCCTGGCTCATTTCCTCGGGGAGGATTGCGATGGATTTGCAACCAAGAAGAGCGCTGTTATAGGCGCCGCCGCGGCAATAGTTGCCGGTGGAAGGCCATACAGCCTGCTGGTTCACTGAATCGAAATTGCCACTGACCAAGGCAGGGGCGAGACAGCCATAGGTTGCCCCGACTTTATGAGCTCCGGTTGGGAACCACTTGCCCACGAGAGCCAGAATTCTAGCTTTCACTCCAGTTAGTTCATGAGGAACTTCAATATAGTTGACACCACCGAAGGTACCGCCGGTTTTGGTGGGTTCGTTTTTCCAGGTAATCCTGAAGAGGTTGGACTTGTCCAAATCCCACAAACCTACATGGGAGAGTTTTGCCTTGACATCCTCAGGTACGGTAGAGGGATCAACCATCTGCTTGAACGTGGGAAGCAGAATTCCCTTTTCTCTGCAGCGTTCGATATTTTTTGCCCGTACTTCTTTATTGACATTCAAATTGATTAGCATGTCTTATCCTCCGTGGTGACACTGTGTTGCTTTTTCCGATTAATCAAGTATACCGTAAAGAAGTAAAATGTAAAGCGATAATTCGTGAAAGTTGAATTTTTGGAATATAATTTGCGTTAAGTGGTAGTATGAATTTGATATTTTATCGAAAAGTACGTTTTTTGGAAGAGTGGATTTCTATTTTCAACGCCTTGAGTGCCTTGATATTCTTCCAAAAAGGAAGAGGAGCCACTCACTTGTATCACAAACTGTTTGTAGACAAATATACGCATAATTTGTTGCGAAATGTTGCATTTTTTATTGACTTCTCTTCAATCTAGATTAGAATGAATAAGGGTCGGGATGCATGCCCGACTAACCTTTTAGGAAGGAGTCAGTATGGGAGATATCATGCGCCCCGTTCCCTTCTCGGAACTTATCAGTCGTATTATCGGTGAATACCGAAATCATCATTCTATTTTTGGCATTGCCGAAGAGCAATTCTATCAGGATTCAGGGAAAAAGAGCATCAAGGTATTCAATCAGAGTTGCAGCACCGCCCTCGGCCCTGCAGCCGGTCCCCATACCCAGCTTGCCCAGAACATTATCGCCAGCTACTTGGTCGGCGGTCGATTCATGGAGCTGAAGACTGTACAGGTCATGGATACCTTGGAGATCGACAAGCCTTGCATTGATGCCCGTGATGAAGCGTACAACGTCGAGTGGTCGACGGAGTTCACGCTTCCCAAAGCTTGGGATGAGTATGCCAAAGCATGGATTATCCTGCATCTCTTGGAAGCTGCAATGCACAAGGGAAAGTTCGAGAAACCCTCGTTCATTTTCAATATGTCTGTAGGCTACAATCTCGAAGGCATCAAGACGGCGAAGATGCAACAGTACATCGACAGCATGATTGATGCCCATAAGGACGAGCGGTTCAATCAATACCTTGCTGAAATGGAAGCCCTGCTCGATGAAGGTATTTTCGAGGGTACCCCGTGGGAGGGACTGGAAAAGAAACTGAAGGGTTTGAGCACAAAAATCAGTGCAACCATCAGCCCATCCACCACACTCAGTACCATGCATGGCTGTCCTCCCAAGGAAATTGAAGCCATTTGTACCTATATGCTCACCGAAAAGAAGGTCGACACCTTTGTAAAGCTTAATCCGACGCTCCTGGGCTACGACCAGGTTCGCAAGATTCTGGATGACCTCGGCTACACCTATATTACCTTGACTCGGGAAAACTTTGAGCATGACTTGCAGTATGGCGATGCCATTGCAATGCTGCACCGGCTTGTGGACCTTGCGAAAAGGGAAGGCCGCGGATTTGGTGTCAAGTTGACCAATACCCTGGGGTCAGTCAATGACCAAGGTGTGTTGGGCGGCAATGAAATGTATATGTCCGGCCGCTCGCTGCTGCCGATTTCAACCACGGTTGCAACACTGTTGAGCAAGGAGTTTGCGGGAAAGCTTCCCGTCTCCTACAGTGGTGGGGCTACCGCCTTTACCGTCAAGAGTCTCTTTGAAAGTGGTATCAGGCCGATTACCTTGGCAACTGATATGCTCAAACCCGGTGGATACACCCGTCTTACGCAAATGGTGCAGACTCTTGAGAAGAGCAAGGCTTGGGATATGAGTGGTATCGACCTTGCTAAGCTTGAGAAACTTTCCAATGATGCACGCTCTGGTTCCTTCAATGAAATCGAGAAGGATTTTAGAGGGGATGACACAATCAAGATTGGCGAGAAGCTGCCGATGTTTGACTGCTATGTCGCTCCCTGTCAGGTGGCATGCCCCATTCATCAGGATGTACCCGAGTATGTCCAGCTTGTCGGCCAGGGTCGTTACAGCGATGCACTCGCTCTCATTTACGACAAGAACGCACTTCCCGCCATCACTGCTCATATCTGCGATCATCAGTGCCAGTTGCATTGTACCCGCATGGACTATGAAGGTGCTGTGAAAATTCGTGATATGAAGCGCATTGCCGTGGAGAACGGTTTCGAGGAGTTCAAGAAACAATGGGAAGGTCCGACTGATAAGACAGAGGTCAAAGCCGCCGTCGTCGGAGCAGGACCTGCCGGACTTTCTGCTGCATACTTCCTTGCCCGTGCCGGTTTCGATACCGCAGTTTTTGAACGAGAAGAGAGTGCCGGTGGAGTGGTCCGTCATGTCATTCCCGGATTCAGGCTTCCTGTTGAAGCCATCGAGAGTGATATCCAGTTCATCAAGGCCCATGGGGTGCAGTTCAACTTTGGTGTAGACACAAAAGAGATGACCGTCCAGGCCCTCAGGGATGAGGGATACTCGTATATCTTCTATGCCATCGGCAGTGAAGTGGACAACGATATTCCCTTGAGCGGTGATAGAAGCCGAGTAAGGCCGTCGCTTTCGTTCCTTTCCGCTTTCCGTAAGGATCCGTCTTCCCTGAGCCTTGGCAAAAACGTCGTTGTTGTCGGAGGTGGAAACACCGCCATGGACAGTGCACGTGCAGCCCTTCGTGTTCCAGGGGTTGAGAAGGTATCGGTCATTTATCGACGAACCGAAGCTGAAATGCCTGCCGACCACGAAGAATACGCACTTGCAAAGAAAGAGAATATTCCGTTCATCTTCCTTGCAAATCCTGAGAGTTTTGACAAAAACATTCTTACCGTCCGCAAGATGGAGCTTGGGGAGAAGGATGCCAGCGGGAGAAGAAAACCGGTTGCAACCGATCAGACATTCACCATCGAAGCCGACACCATGATCACCGCCATCGGGGAACATGCCGACTCCGAGAAGCTTACGTGGTACGGGGTTCCGGTAAATCAGAAGGGCTGGCCCAAGGCTGATGAAGAGACCAAGGAATCCGAGGTCGAGAACGTATTTGTCATTGGTGATGCCCAAAGCGGTCCTTCCACGGTGGTGCAGTGTATTGCCAGCGCAAGAAGCGCGGTTGAAGCTGCCATCGACAAAGTCCTGGGTCCTGAGGAAGAGGAAGATGACTGCGGTTGCGGTCACGACCACGATCACGACCATGACCACGAGTGCACCTGTGAAGATGGCTGTCATTGCGATGACGAAGACGAGGAAGAGGAAGAGATGTCCGACGAAGAGCGGGTGGAACTCGAAAACGACGAGAACGCCTTCTTTGCCGAGGTAGCCGGGAAGAAGAGCAAAATTCTTAGTTCCAAACAGTTTGGGGACGCAGAGTTTGCTGCTACTGAAGCTGCAAGATGTCTTGAATGCTCCTACCTTTGCAACAAATGCGTCGATGTCTGTCCGAACCGTGCAAATGTCGCCATCGATGTCCGCAATACAGGGGTCTTTGCCGACCCATTCCAAATACTGCACCTCGATGCCTACTGCAATGAATGCGGCAACTGTGAAACATTCTGTCCGTATGATGGCGGTCCGTATCGTAAGAAGTTTACGCTTTTCAGCTTGAAAGAGGACTTCGAGAATTCACAGAACAGTGGTTTCTATGCTGAGGGCGAGGATATTCTGGTTCGTCTCGATGGCAAGATATACGAATGCTCTCTGGACAGTGATGGAATTCTGACAGGCGATGAGGAAGGCATTACCGATGAGGTGGCCGCCCTGATCGAGGAAATCTATACTTCCTACAGCTACCTGCTCGGGTACGTGGAAGCATAATTTAGGAGAACGCTGTGGCTACTACTGTTATTACCAATACGACAGTCATGCAGACCCAGAGCCCTTTTACCGTAACCGAAGGTGTTGACATCGTCATCGTCGATGATGTCATCACCAAGGTGGCTAAGGATGCTTCTGTAGGCCTGAAGGCTGATAAGGTTATCGATGGAAGGAACAAGACCGTCATCCCTGGCAATGTCTGTTCTCATCATCATTACTATTCGGGGCTTTCCAGAGGCATGCTTATTTCAGCAGGTCCCCAGGAGGATTTCATCCAGGTGCTGAAGGAGTGGTGGTGGCGTCTTGATCGCGGACTTGATGAGGAAGCTTGTTATTACAGCTCCCTGATTTGTTCCATCGATGCAATCGCCAGTGGAACCACTACCTGCATCGACCACCATGCGAGTCCCAATTATATCGGCGGCAGCCTCGATACGATTGCCAACGGCATGGAGGAAGTAGGCGTCCGCGGTTCCACCTGTTATGAGGTGACGGACCGAAACGGTGGCATGGATGAAGTTGAGGCGGGCGTTGCAGAGAACCTGCGCTTCGCCATGTCGGCAAAAAGCAGACCTTTGGTCCGCGGCATGATCGGCGGTCATGCACCCTTCACCATCCCCGATGAGGGATTGAAGATGATGGCTCAAGCCATGCGCGAGTCAAAGTCCGGTATGCATCTGCATGTTGCGGAAGACAAGTACGATGTCGTATTCAGCCATCACAAGTACCATCTGGATATCATCGACCGACTGGAGAAGTTCGACCTGTTGACCGATAACACCCTGTTGGTACACGGGCTGCATCTCAATGAGAAAGAGATTCAGAAACTCAATGAGCACAACTGTTTCTTTGCCCACAATGGTCGCAGCAACATGAACAACAATGTGGGGTACTGCAAGCATATCCAGAACGTAAAGAACCTGGTCATCGGTACCGATGGCTGCGGCGGCAATATGTTCGAGGAGCTCAAGCTTGCTTTCTTCAAGCATAAGGATCAGGGAGGCTCTTGGTGGCCTAGTGATTATGTTGCAGCTCTGAACCGCGGCAACCGATTGGTGGAAAAGTATTTTGATGGAAAATTCGGAAAGGTTGAATCCGGGTACAAGGCCGATCTGACCATCTGTGATTACCATGCTCCCACCCCCTTGGTTGCGGGCAATGCTGCAAGTCATTTTGTCTGGGGAATGAGCAGCAACTGTGTTGAGAGTGTTATGGTGAATGGGAAGCTGGTGATGGAAAATCGACAATTTCCTCACCTCGATGTACCGAGAATCTACGCCGAGGCAGCCAAGGTTGCCAAGCGCGTATGGGAAAAAGTAGACAAAATCGCTCCCTGAGCGGGCGAGAATGATGATATGACCTATGGTCAAAGGGGAAATGGAAGATGACAATTCACGAACAGATCAGGGCAAAGGCAGCCGAGTACCGTGATTATACGGCTCTCAATCTCTCGAAGATGGTACAGGTTAAGAGCTATAGCTCACAGGAAGAGGATGTTTGCCGCCTTATCGTTACTCTGTGTGAAGAAGCCGGGTTTGATGAAGTGCGTATTGATGGTCTGGGTTCAGTTATCGGACGCGTGGGTAATGGTCCGAAGAAACTCGCCTTTGATGCTCATATCGACACCGTTGAAGTCGGCAACCTGAAGAACTGGAATTTCGATCCGTTCAGCGGTGAGATCAAGGACGGAAAGGTGTGGGGCCGTGGATCTAGCGACCAGAAGGGTGGTGCTGCTTCCATGATCACAGCCGGACGTATTCTCAAGGAACTCGGCTACGGTGGTGAGTATACAGTGTATTTTACCTTCACCGTCATGGAAGAGGATTGCGACGGCATGTGCTGGAAGTATCTGATCGAGGAAGAGAAGTTCCGCCCCGATTTGGTAGTTTCCACCGAACCCACCAGCTGCAGACTGTATCGTGGCCATCGCGGCCGTATGGAGATCCGGGTAATTCTCAAGGGTATTTCCTGCCATGGCAGCGCTCCCGAACGCGGTGTCAGCGCAGCTTACAAGGCAGCAAAGGCAGCCTTGGCAATAGAACAACTGAACAAGGATCTGCAACCCGATGCTGAGAAATTCCTCGGTAAGGGAACCATCACTGTCAGCCAGATGGATGTCAAGGGACCCAGCCAGTGCGCAGTCGCAGACTATGCCATGCTGTATCTCGACCGCCGTTTGACCTGGGGCGAGGATGCAGAGTTGGCCATAAGCCAGGTTCGCGATTACATCAGCAAGGCAACCGGCGACGATCCTTCCTCGTTTGTGGTAGAGATGCCCAACTATGAGAAAATCGGCTGGACCAAGAAGGAGTACTCCCAAGAGCTCTACTTCCCGACTTGGAAGATTGATGCCGATCATCAGTTGGTGAAAGCTGGTGTTGCCGGTCATGAAGCCTTATTCGGCAAGAAGCCAGTGGTGGATAAGTGGACTTTCTCAACCAACTTGGTTGCAACCACCGGCCGCCATAAGATCCCTGCCATCGGTTTCGGCCCTGGCGATGAATCGCAGGCCCACGCTCCGAATGAAATCAACCGAGTTGATGATTTGGAGATTTGTGCAGCGTTCTATGCCATGCTTCCCTACTCGCTGGAGAAGAAGTAAGCACACCGGTATTATCGGTAAGCGTGTTATGGTATACTTCAGCCACAGGGCATCTGCCTTGTGGCTGTTTGAAGCTTGGGTTCTTCCGTTGTATTATAAAATACGCAATGGAGGATTACCCCGCCTTTAGGATACAGAAGGGGCTCTGTCCGAGAGGTGCCATCGATTGAACCAAGGTAGTGGAAGGGACCCCTTACTCTCCACACCTTCCTTGCGGAACAGCCCGCATGCCGAAGCCGAGTTACAGCAAGACCGGCTGTCCATCGTTTCCCAAAGCATTGGAAAAAGCCGATCCTTGCTCATCAAAGGAGATTCGAAGGCATGAGTTCCTCGCTTCTATTGAAAAATATCTATTGCCTCCAACCCACGTTCGACGGACCACAGTATCATGGTGCCGACCTTTTGATCGTAGGGAATAAAGTAGAGGCGATTGCCCCCAACGGGAATCTGCAAGCTACAGGAAAAGTGCGTACGATCGATTGTTCCAAGCATGTGGTAATTCCCGGCTTGGTGAACACCCATCATCATTTTTACCAAACACTTACCCGCAATCATCCTGCAGTTCAGAATGCAAAACTTTTCGATTGGTTGAAGTTCCTCTATGAGGTTTGGAAATACGTCGATGAGGATGCAGTGTATCACTCATCCCTCTTGGCTATGGCCGAGCTGATGAAAACGGGATGCACCCTTACCACCGATCATCATTATTTATATCCCCGCTCCTTCAAGGGTGACTTGATGGGTCTGCAGTTTGAAGCTGCCGATACGCTGGGCATGCGTTTCAGCCCCACCCGTGGTTCGATGAGCCTGAGCAAGAAAGATGGCGGGCTTCCTCCCGATAGTGTTGTGCAGACTGAAGACGAGATTTTGCGTGACAGTGAACGTTGCATCAAGACCTATCACGATGGTGCACCTGATGCCATGCATAAAATTGCCCTGGCTCCCTGCAGCCCCTTCAGTGTCACCAAGAGTCTGATGAAAGACACTGCCACGCTGGCACGTCAATATGGTGTGCGCCTGCATACCCACCTCTGTGAAACCTATGATGAAGCGGACTTCTGCCAACAGATGTATGGCATGAGACCGGTTGCCTTGATGCAGGAGTGCGGTCTCATCGGAGAGGATGTGTGGTATGCCCACGGTATTCACTTCAATGATGAGGAGCTGAAAATCCTTCAGCAGACCAAGACTCATATCGCACACTGTCCTTCTTCCAATATGCGACTTGGCAGCGGCATTTGCCGGGTCAAGGAGATGTTGGAAATGGGCATCAATGTTGCGGTTGCCGTCGACGGTAGTGCAAGCAACGACAGTTCCGACATGCTTGCTGAAGTTCGCCAGACCATGCTGCTGCAGAGAGTCCGCTATGGCTCTGATGCGCTGACTGCCAGCCAGGCTTTCAGCATGGCAAGCGAGAACGGTGCCAAGTTGCTTAACTTTGGAAAGGTCGGAAGACTGGAGAAAGGATGGGCTGCCGACTTGGCAATTTTTGATGTGTCCACACTTCCGTATGCAGGAAGCCAGAGCGATCCTGTGGCCAGTCTGCTGTTCTGCGGAACCAACCATAATACAGATTACACAATCATCAATGGAAAAGTGGTAGTCGACCATGGCCAATTGGTCGGGTATGACGAACAGGAGCTTGCACAGAAAGCGAATGCGATCAGCAAGCGGATGATGGAACAAGCTGGTAGAGGAGAAGTCGTATGATTCAAGAATTTCTCATTGCAACGGATACAGAAGATGCCCTTAGACTGAAGCGCAACAAAGCCAAAAGCGTATGGTATGCCGGAGGGACGGAGATCAACCGGCTCAATTCAGGCGTAGAGGCAAAGATTGCCATAAGCCTTGCGAAGCTGGATTTGAATACCATCACCGATGAAGGTTCCACCATTCGCATCGGCAGCATGGTGACGTTTCAGCAACTCATCGAATCGGATCTGGTTCCCCAGTGGCTGAAGGATGCTGCCTTGACCTGTGGGTCCTTTACCCGCAGGAATATGGCCACCATCGGAGGCAATCTTTCACTGATGAGTGATCACTCCTATTTGTGTGCTGCTTTGCTTGCCTCACGTTGTCGCCTGCTTACGGCAAACCTCACAGAAGGCGGGGCGTACAGCGAAGATAATATTCCCATCAGGGAATATCATACGTATCATCAGCAATTCAGCGGAACGCTCCTTTTGGCTGTAAGTCTTTCCAAGGATGTGCGCTTTGTAGCCTCCAAGCGATATGCAACCAGTGTGCAGAATCGCAGTGCCGTGCATGTAGGATTCGGGGCAACCCTCAACAGTGAGCAAGTCATCGACCATGTACGGGTGTTTGCCGCTGTCCATGGAAGTGGAGTGCAACGCCTCAGTGATGTGGAGAATGCCATCGAAAACGGAGAGTTGACGAGTCGCTCGGATGTCCAGCTGGCTGTGCAACATGCAGTGAAGGCCATCGACGACAGCGTCGGCAGCGCAGAATACAAACGATATATCGCCAGCGAAGGCATCGGCCAGCTCTTTGCCGATTTCCTGAAAGGAGGCGCGAAATGAACAAGATTGCCTTTACGGTAAACGGCAAGAACCATACGACAACCTGCGAGGCTTCTGAAGACTTGCGTTCAGTGCTTGTACGTCTGGGGTACACCAGCGTGCGGGACAGCGATGATCGAGAAGGTTTTGCTGGAAGCGACACAATTATCTATAACGACATTCCGATGTATGCCAACCTCATGCTTGCATCGCAGGCAGAAGGTGCGACTATCCGCACCGCAGAAGGCTTGGGAACAAGCAGAAGCCTCAACGTCGTTCAGCAGGCCCTTATTGATGCGGGAGTGGTGCAGAGTGCCTATAATGCTCCGGCTGCCGCTTTGCTGTTGACTTGGCTGCTCGAACGACAGAGCAATCCCACCAAGGCACAGATCGACGAGGTGCTCAGTGGCATTTTTATCCGTGATACCGGCTATGAACACTACTATCTGGCTGTCAAGCTGGCAGTGGAGCGCATGCAGACCGGTTCCTACAAAAGCGAAATCGCCCCTTCCTTCAGGGATGAGCTGACCTATATCGGCAAGCCCAAGGGGAAAGTGGATGGACCGCAGCTAGTCAGTGGTGAGCCCTGCTTCGTGGAAGACAGGGTGCTTCCTGGATATTACTCGATGGTTGTCCTGCGCAGTCCCTATGCCCATGCCTACATAACCTCGATTGATACCAGCGAAGCGGAGAAGATGGAAGGCGTAATTGCCATCATCACCCATGAGAATTGTCCTGATGTTTTCTATATGCAGGCAGGACAGGGCAATCCTGAGCCCAGTCCGCACGACCGAAGGCTCTTCAACCGCAAGGTCCGCCATGTCGGCGACCGTGTTGCCGCCATCGTTGCAGAGACCGACGAGCAGGCCCGTGCCGCACGGTCGGCAATCAAAGTGGAGTACGAGGTCCTCAAGCCTGTCTTGACGGTTGAGCAGGCTATGGCTGAAGGTGCCCCCTTGATCCACAACGGCATCGTTGAGTATCGCGCAGGGGCCCCCAAGGACTTGGACGAATACAACAAGACAGCCGACCCGAGGGATGGAAAGGTAATCTATCAGTTCCCGCTTCATGGGGATATCCATCACAACGTCGCAAGTGCCGCCCATGGGCATATCGGTGATGTCGAGAAGGGTTTCAAGGAAGCTGACGTGGTAGTGGAAAGAACCTATCAGACCAGCCAGATTCAGTGTACCCCGCTTGAACCGCATATTTGCTATGCAAAAATTGACGGTGGCAGATTGGTTATGCATGCCTCCACCCAGGTGCCTTACCATGTACGGCGCATTGTAGCCTGGGTATGCCAGATTCCCGAGAACAAGATCCGTGTCATCAAGGAACGAGTTGGTGGCGGATACGGCAGCAAGCAGGATATCTTGGTTGAGGATTTGGTTGGGTATGCCACATGGATCACCGGCAAGCCGGTTCTTTACCGAAATACCCGGGAGGAGGAGTTCATTGCAAACTCCACCCGCCACCCGATGCGTGTTACGGTGAAGATGGGCGGCAAGAAGGATGGCTCCATTACTGCAGTGTACATGGATGTCCGTGCAAATACCGGACCCTACGGCAACCATTGCCTCACCGTCCCGATGAATGCATGTTCAAAGACGCTTCCTCTGTTGAAAGTCGACAACATGAAGTTCGATGTCATTACGTACTATACCAACATCGCTCCGACCGGTGCCTATCAGGGCTACGGCGCCCCGAAGGGCAGCTATGCCCTGATGATGTGCATGGCAGAGCTTGCCGACCAACTGGGTGTTGACTACTACGAGATGGCCATGAAGAACAAAGTCGAACCCGGGTACATGCTTGAAATCCTCAAGGGCTTGGGTGAAGGTCGTGAGGGCACGGTTGTTCCCGTTGGTTCCTGCGGTCTTGATGAAGCGTTGGTGAGGGGTGCTCGGATGATACAGTGGGGCAAGAAGGAGAAATCGAGCGATCCCGACTGGAAGATCGGCAAAGGCTTTGCCATGATTCAGCAGGGAAGCGGACTTCCCGGCCTCGACCACTCCAATGCATGGGCCAAGCTTCTGACCGACGGGACCTTCCAGATTTTCAGCGGTGGTGCAGACCTTGGAACCGGATTGGATACCATCAGTGCCAAAATGATCAGCGAGGCTTTCTGCGTACCCCTGGACAAGGTGACGGTAACCAGTGGCGATACAGACAGTTGTACATTCGACACCGGTGCCTATGCGTCCAGTGGAACCTACTTCAGTGGTGGGGCATCATACAAGGCTGCCCAGGATTTGAAGAAGAACCTGCTCGATGAGGCTGCCTACCAAATGCAGGAGAACGCCGAGGATTTGGTCGTCCGTGCTCCGGGTGAGGTGTATAGCACCAAGACGGGCAAGACGCTCAGCTATGCAAAACTCAGCCACGATGCACTTACCGGTACCGGGCGTGGTCAGGTGATGGGAAAGGCTTCCTTCACCACAAACCACAACTCCATTCCCTATGGAGCACATTTTGCCCAGGTCGCCGTCAATGTGCGTACAGGACAAATCAAGGTGCAGAAGTTCTACGCCTTGCAGGATGCGGGAACCCCGATCAACCCGGAACTTGCACTCTGCCAGATGTATGGTGCGGCTCTCAAGTCCATCGGTCATACGCTCTACGAACAGATGATTTTGGATGAGAATGGTGTGTGCCTCAATCCCACGCTTGGTGATTACGGTGTTCCGATGATCAGTGAGAAGCCCGAGGATTTCAAGGCGATCCTGATCGATATCAATGATGAGGCCGGCCCCTATGGAGCCAAATCCATCAGTGAAATCGCCACCAACGGAGCAGCGCCCGCCATAGCCATCGCAATCCATGATGCAGTAGGTGTCTGGATGCGAAATTGGCCCTTTACACCGGAGAAAATCCTGAAGGAGATGGGAAGAATCTAGGGGATTCTTGCAACAAACTGCAACATTAAATCTAGACAACGGCACACCGTCATGGTATAGTGCCATTGTCTGGATTTTTCTATGAACAAAACCAATGGAGGTTCCACAACATGAAGGACAAAGCCACTATTAAGCAGATGATTGAGGAGCTTAAGACCCTCAAAACCGACAACATGTATCTCAATGACTTTTTTCATACCTGGAAGGAGTCTGATGACGAAATTGCAGCTGTGTTCCAGGTAGCGGAAGTTCTGCGTGCCATGCGCGAGAACAATATTTCCACCAAAGTGTTTGATAGTGGCCTTGGAATCTCAATATTCCGCGATAACTCCACCCGAACACGTTTCAGTTTTGCCAGCGCATGCAACCTGCTGGGTCTTGAAGTACAGGACCTGGACGAAAAGACCAGCCAGATCGCCCATGGTGAGACCATCCGCGAGACGGCCAACATGGTCAGCTTCATGGCCGACGTCATTGGTATCCGCGACGACATGTACATTGGCAAGGGCCACACCTACATGAAGACGGTTGCCGAGGCTGTCCAGGATGGCTACGACGATGGCGTTCTTGAGCAGAGACCCACCCTTGTGAACCTCCAATGCGATATCGATCATCCGACCCAGAGTATGGCTGACATGCTGCATGTCATCAATCATTTCGGTGGAGTCGAGAATCTGAAGGGCAAGAAGATTGCCATGACTTGGGCATACAGCCCCTCCTACGGTAAGCCGCTTTCCGTTCCCCAGGGAATCATTGGATTGTTCACCCGTTTTGGGATGGATGTCGTACTTGCCCACCCCGAAGGGTACAATGTAATGGCTGATGTTGAGGAAGTTGCCAAAGAGAATGCAAAGAAGAGCGGTGGTTCCTACAAGCGAGTCGGTTCCATGGCTGAGGCATTCAAGGATGCAGATATTGTCTACCCGAAGAGCTGGGCTCCCTTTGCCGTTATGGAAGAGAGGACCAAGATTGTCGAGCATGGCGACCAGGATGCTCTGAAGGCTCTTGAGAAGAGCTGTCTTGCCAACAACGCCAAGTTCAAGGATTGGACCTGCACCGAGGATTTGATGAAGACCACCAAGGACGGCAAGGCTTTGTACATGCATTGTCTTCCTGCCGACATCAGCGGCGTCTCCTGCAAGGAAGGCGAAGTTGAGGCCTCTGTGTTCGACCGCTATCTGGTTCCCCTCTACAAGGAAGCCAGTTTCAAGCCGTACATCATTGCTTCCATGATTTTCCTCTCCAAGTTCCAGAACCCCTCTGCAAAACTTGACGAGCTGCTCGATTCTGCAGCCAAGAGAATCAAATAAGCTAGTACTTTTAAGCGTTTACACACTACGAGCCGGGAGAAATCCCGGCTCGCAGTATAGTTAGCGCCTCTCGACGAATTGAATTTTCAAGCCATTGGGATCAAGGACATAGAAGAAGCGAACGTGTGGATTGGGAGCGATCGGTCCCTCATAGAGTTCCAAACCCAAGTCCTTGACGGTCTGTATCATCACCTCAAGATCCTCGACGGCAAACCCAAGGCTGATGCCTTTGCCCATAGGCTGCGGTTCTGCATTCGAGCGGTGAACCAACTCAATCTGGGTCTCGGATGTACCCAGAAAGGCCAGTTCGGTGAACTCATTGCTCTTGACCCGCCTTACAAGGGGAAGTCCCACGACCTTCTGATAGAATTCCAAACTTTCTTCCATGTCGGCCACTGTCACTGTTGCCCATACAAAATGCATAGCTTCCTCCTAATTGTGTAGATGCTTGACAGCAAGATAGGCAGTAGAAAAAGCTGCCTGAATATTGAAGCCCCCGCTTTCTCCATCGTAATCGAGTACTTCGCCACAGAAGAAGAGACCTTCTGTGAGATTCGACTCCATGGTCTTTCGATTGACTTGTGCAAGGTCCACGCCTCCCGAGGTGACCATGGCTGACTGGAAACCCTTTGTACTGGATACCGTCATTTCCATGGCGGATGCCAATTGAACCAGTGCTTTTCGCCTTGTCTTATCAAGTGTCGCGGTAGTGGTTTCCTTATCAATGCCTGCCATTTCGACCAATGTTTGTGCAAGGCTTGAAACCATTCCTGTTTCCTTCAGTGCATTGGCTATAAGTTTTTTGGGCGCATTCAACGCCCTGAGGACTGCTTGTTCGGCCTCGCTGTGATTCTCTGCCGTGATCAGGGAAAGCTTGATACGATCCTGCTTGGCAATCAAACGCGAGGCGCAGAGAATTGCCGGTCCTGAAAGCCCGTCGTGGGTGAACAGGACGTCTTTTTGCCTCTGGTCATAGGCTGTGCTCTCAGTGTTGTGGTAGAAAGAAACCCAGGCATTACGTACCGAGTTTCCTGCCAGGTGCTTGAAGGGGTAGGTTTCAATGCTGACGGCGACCAGAGCCGGCTTTGGTGGTACGATGCTGTGCCCCAAGGCTTTTGCCAGTTCATAGCCACTGCCATCACTACCGGTTCTTGGATAACTCATGCCCCCGGTGGCCAAAATAATATTCTTTGTTTCATAGGTAGCGCTTGTTGTTTCGATCAGAAAGCCCGCGTCCTGCTTGGTGATGGCTGCAATCTGAACTCCTGTGACGATAGGTGCCTTGGAATGCCTGACCAAAAAATCGCGCACATCGTGGGCATCAAGACTCTGGGGAAACACTTTACCGTCCTCACGGACGAGCAAGCGAAGCCCACGTTGTTCAAACCATTCGTATACAGAATCCGTGGGGAGGTTCTGTAATGCCGGCAACAGGAAATTGCGTTGTTGCTTGTTTCCGAAATGTGAGAGAAATGCCTCAGCAGGGAGCGTATTGGTAAGATTGCACATCCCCCCTCCGGTGATCAGCAATTTTTTACCCACTTCTTGAGCGTGGTCGAGCAAAAGCGCATTGGTTGTTGTGAGGTTTGCACTGGCAAAAAGGCCGGCAGCACCGCCTCCAATGATGATTACATCGTACATATGCATAGTCTAGCAGAGTCAGACTCTTGTGTCCTACTCCCTCTCGTAGTATATAGCTAATTATGAAGAGAATTGTACTGATCCTTCTGTATCTCAGTATAGTCCTTGTCTCGGCTTGGGCAGGAAGCGGCCTCAGTATGGAGGCGCTCTATCGAAACAAGAGCGGGACAACCCTCATTGGTATGTCGCGTTCAGACTATGAGGGCAAAGAGGCAGAGATTTTGTTTACCAGCAAGAGTACCGTAGATGATGTATATGCTTTCACCTTCTTCGGCGGTTTTACCAAAGCTCTTTCTTTGGTCTCTGATGGAGTGGAAAAAGATGTTTCTTCCGTTCCTCTGGGCTGGTTCTACGGAGTAGGCAATGCAATTCTGGTTCCTTTCGGGGACGGCACCGAGGCAGAGGTGAGTGTCGGGTATGACGCTTCCTACCTGGAGTACCTAAATTATGAGAGCAGGGTTGACCATCTTCGTATCGGCCTGCGTTTTATCCAGACTTCCTATGAAGGCCTGCAGTTCTCCCTAGGCTTGGAGTACTTGCGCCCCTTATGGGGACGGGTGATTTATGATGCACCACCGACCTATGCTGTATATCGGCCGCATTATTCTGGTTCAGCCTTCGCTGTTTCGGTCGGGCTGGGCTATCAGAGCTGGTAGTAGCTCTTGAACCAGCTGACGAAAGAAGCCAGACCATTTTCCAGCGGGGTGTCGGGCTTGAAGTCAAAGTCCTTCATCAAGTCAGTTACATCGGCATACGTTTGGTATACATCGCCGCTTTGCATGGGCAGGTATTCCTTTGTTGCTTCCCTACCTAAACAGGTTTCAAGGATTTCTACGAACCTGCTCAGCCTGACCGGCTTGTTGTTGCCGATGTTGTAGATTTTGTATCGATCCTTGGCTTCATTTGGTTCGGGTGGGTTGGGAATGATTCGTTCAATGGCGGCAATGATATCGTCTACATAGGTAAAATCACGCCACATGTCACCGTTGTTGTACACCTTGATGCCCTTGCCCTCCATAATGCGCTTGGCAAAGGAGAAGTAGGCCATGTCGGGTCTGCCATAGGGACCGTAGACGGTAAAAAAGCGCAGTCCGGTTGAAGGAATCTGGTAGAGGTGGGTATAGGCATGGGCCATCAGCTCATTCGATTTCTTCGTTGCTGCATACAGACTTACCGGATGGTCGACCTGGTCAGTGGTGGAGTAGGGGATTTTACTGTTCAGCCCATAGACGGAAGAGGAAGAAGCATAGACCAGATGCTTGACCGTATGGTGCCGGCAAGCTTCCAGAATATTGAGAAAACCAACCAGGTTCGACTGCAGGTATGCATAGGGATTATCGATGCTGTACCGTACTCCCGCCTGGGCGGCAAGGTTGATGACATAGTCGATGGCGTGCTGCTCAAAGATGTCATCCAGTGCTTTCTTGTCGGCAAGGTCAGCCTTATAGAAGTAGAAGTTGTCACAGGCGAGCAATCGCAGCCGTTCTTCCTTAAGGCTCACCTCGTAATAGTCGTTCAGATTGTCAAACCCGATGACGCTACACCCCTGGCTTAACAGCCTCTGGGTCAAATGAAACCCGATAAAACCGGCAGCACCGGTTACTAGGTACGTCTTCTTTGTATCGAGGGGGACTAAGTTGGTACGCATGCATTGCTCCTTGGCCTTGGTATTGTAACGTAGAAATTTCGAGAAGGGTAGAGGCAAAAGTATGGACCTCCTTGGAAGGAGGTCCAGTAAAAACAGAGCAGAAGCTCTTAGAGAGCGCCGAGAATAATCTTGAGAACGAACAAACCAAATACAACCCAAGTCATCTTCGGGATTTCATTGTTCTTCTTGGTCAACAGCTTGAGCAACACGAATGAGACAATACCGAACATGATACCATCGGCGATGCTGTATGCAACGATCATGAAAATGATGGTAAGGAAGGCCGGAATTGCTTCGGTCATTTCGTTCCATTCAATTTCCTTGACCGGGCTCATCATCATAACACCGACGATGATCAGGGCAGGGGCGGTAGCAGCACTGGGGATCGAGCCGAACAACGGTTCGAGGAACAGTGAGAGTGCGAACAGAATTGCTACAACAAGAGCGGTAAGACCGGTGCGGCCACCTTCGACGACACCAGCGGAGGATTCGACGAAGGTAGTAACGGTGGAGGTACCAAGGATTGCTCCAACGGTGGTTCCGACTGCGTCAGCGAACAGGGCTTCTTTGCAGTTGGGGATCGAGCCGTCTTTCTGGATCATGTCCGCCTTTGTTGCACAGCCGATGAGAGTCCCAACGGTGTCGAACATGTCAACAAAGAGGAAGGTGAACATGATGACGATGAAGTCAATGCTCATGATGTTGGCAAATTCAAAGGGGAAGAAGTAGGGTGTGGGAGGAATATACGAACCACCGGCGTACTTGGTGATTCCAAAAGGAATGCCAATAATGGTGGTGATGGCGATACCGATCAAGAGTGCGCCGTTGACTTTGTAGGCAAGCAGAACGCCGGTGATCAGAAGGCCAATCATGGCAAGACCGGGAGCTCCCTTGAACCAATCGGCATTGAGGCTGACCAGTGTGGCGCCGTCAACGATGATACCTGCATTCTGCATGCCGATGAAGGCGATGAACAGGCCGATACCAACACCGATTGCTCGCTTGAGGTTTGCCGGGATGCTGTTGACGATTGCTTCGCGGATGTTTACAGCAGTGAGAATCAAGAAGATGATACCTTCTACGAATACTGCGGTAAGAGCAAACTGCCAAGTATATCCCATGCCCAACACAACGGTATAGGCAAGGAAAGCGTTCAGACCCATGCCGGGGGCGAGGGCGAACGGCAGGTTGGCCAACAGGGCCATCATCAGAGTGGCAATTGCAGATGCAATGGCGGTTGCTGCAAATACCTTTGAGAAATCCATTCCGGCGTCGGAAAGGATACCAGGGTTGACGGCAAGAATGTAAGCCATGGTGAGGAAGGTGGTAATACCTGCCATAACTTCAGTCTTGACGGTCGTTTTTCGTTCCTTGAGCTTGAAAAACTTTTCCATCTATGCACTCCTTGCAGATGTTTTGAATATCGATATTCTACCGCAAATGATGCATCTCGTACAGAAAAATCGTTGGATTTGTTATTTAACCAAATTTCTTGGTACATTTTCCTCAATGTGGATAAATTAATTCTCATTATTTTGCTATATACTTAAAAAACCAGAGGATTACTATCGAGACAAATTCTTAAAAAGAGCGTGAATTAATGGTTCATTTTTCCCTTGAAGAATCTCGTTAAGGTGGTAAACTAAGAAAAATATGTTGCAATATGTTGCTAAAAAGGAGGGCTCATGGATTCCCTTGATACACTTAAAGAGGTAATCGCGACTGCCTCACTACGAAAAGAAGCCCAACTCTGCATTACCAATGCCCGCGTTTTGGATGTATATAATAAAGAGTGGTTTGAAGCCGATGTCCTGATACAGAACGGATATTTCACAGGCTTTGCAGAACCTGGACATGGTATTGCTGAAACAATTGTGGATGCAGCAAGGCGCTATCTGATACCTGGTCTCATCGACAGCCATGTCCATATAGAGTCCAGTCATGCCACGCCGGCGCAGTTCAGCAACCTCGTCGTTCCCTGCGGAACGACCACTGTCGTTGCCGACCCGCATGAGATTTGCAATGTCTGCGGACTTGACGGACTCTCCTACATGCTCGATGCCTCAGAAAAAAATGCTCTGCAAGCTTTCTTTGTCGTCCCTTCCTGTGTTCCTGCAACCACGTTTGAACATAGTGGAGCGGTCATGCATGCTCCCGATTTGGTCAAACCCTTGCAGCATGAACGGGTTCTCGGCCTTGGGGAGATGATGGACTACCCTGGTGTCATTGCCGGCTCGTCGTTGGTATTGGACAAAATCTGGGAAGCTAAGAAAGCTAGGAAAATTGTTGACGGACATAGCCCGGCTCTCGTAGGATCTGACCTCGATGCTTATGCAGCAGCTGGGATTCACACCGATCACGAATGTGAGACCGAACTAGAACTGAAAGAACGCATCAGGCGTGGTATGTATGTCATGCTGCGTGAAGGCTCGGCCTGCAACAACGTGCTCAACCTCCTTGGCGGGGTGCATGAACGCAATAGCCGACGCTGCCTATTCTGTACCGATGACCGTCAGCCTATAAGCATTCTCAGTGATGGCCACATCAACAACAATGTTAGGCTTGCCGTAGGTGCCGGATTGGATGCGATTGAAGCGCTGTGCATGGCAACAATCAACAGTTGCGATTGTTATCACCTGGTCGACCGTGGTGCCATCGCACCCGGGTTGCGAGCCGATTTCTGTCTATGCAACGACCTCAAGGAATTTTCCATGCATCAGGTGTATATCGGTGGAAAATTGGTTGCCGAAGATGGGCGGATGCTCAACCTCGACGAAAACAGTTTGGATCGGCGCGTGCTTGGACGTATGGACGTTCAGAATTTCAGCAAAGACCGATTAAGACTGCCGCTGTCCGACAACCATGTTCGGGTTATTGATATCGTTGCCGGCGGGGTGGTCACTGAAGCCGGTGAGGGGGTTGTTACTGTCAAGGATGGCCTGTGGGTGCACAATCCTGACCAAGACATAGTCAAGCTTGCCGTCATCGAACGGCATAAAGGGACCGGCAATGTAGCAGTTGCCCTTCTTGGGGGCTACGGTCTGAAAGGTGGAGCGATGGCAACCTCGGTGGCCCATGACTCGCACAACATTATCGTAGCAGGTGACAACGACGATGATATGCATGTATGTGTATCTCATTTGATTGCAAGTGGGGGAGGCATGGTTATTGTAAAGCAGGGAAAAATTCTTGCCTTCTTTGCCCACCCGGTAGCCGGCCTGATGAGTATCGAGGATGGACCGACCATTGCCCGTAACCTACAGAATCTTCACCGAATTGCTATAAGCCAGCTTCAGGTCAGAAAAGAAGTGGATCCCTTTATGACCCTCTGCTTCATGTCCCTGCCTGTCATTCCTGTGTACAAGCTCACCGACATGGGCCTCTTTGATGTCCGTTCGTTCCATTTTGTGCCGCTGGAGCTCAATAAATAAGAGTCTTTCCCTCTACCATGCCAACATGCATCGGTGTTTCGTAGAGGGTTGTAAGCATCTGCGATGTCACCGTCTCTTCCTTGGTGCCATAGCAAAGCATTTTCCCTTTCTTGAGCATGGCCACATGGGTGGCCAGCTCATAGGCAAGATTTGCATCATGGGTGGTGAAAAGCAACGTTTTCCCTTGCTCTGAGAGGCTCTTGAGAATATTGATGACCCGCATGCGGTTGGCAGGATCGAGAGCACTGGTCGGTTCATCCAGCAAAAGAACTTTGCTTTGCTGGGCGATTGCCCTGGCTAGCAGCAGCAGTTGGTGTTCACCCCCGGAGAGACTGGTGATAGGACGGTCCTCATAGGCTGCGAGTCCTACTTCCTTGAGTGCTTGGGAGGCAATTTCTGCATCCTCCTGGGTCGGGATTCCCATTTGTGAAAGGTAGGGACTTCGGCCGAAGAGTGTATACTCAAGCAGCGTAAAGGAAAAGTTATAGTGCTCGCTCTGAGGAACCAAGGCAAGCGTTCTGCCCAGTTCCTTGCGCCCGTATGAGGAGAGATCCTTACCAAACAGGGAAACATCGCCGACTTTATTCCAACCCAGCAGTATGTCAAGCAGCGTCGACTTCCCAGCCCCATTTGAGCCGAGAATTGCGACCGACTGTCCCTCCTCGACACTGAATGAAATCTCATCAAGAGCTTTCGTCCCCCCCGGGTAGGTATAGCTTATTTGCCTGAGTTCGAGCGCTTTCATGCTTTTCCCTCCTGATGCTTGAGCGAGAGGATGACGATGAAGACGAAGGCGCCCAAAAAGCTGGTCAACAAACCGATGGGAATTTCGGTAGGAAGCAGTGTCCTGCCTATCGTATCGCAGATCAAGAGGAACATGGAACCGAGAATCATGGAAGCAGGAAAGCTGAAGGAGCTGTCAGAACCGAACAGTTTACGGCCCAGGTGGGGAGTGATCAAGCCAACCCATCCGATGAGACCGGTGATTGAGATGGTGAGGGTGGTTCCCACCGTTGCCACGACAAGCAGGATGAGGCGGTCTCGCCTGGGATTCAATCCAACACTGAAGGAAGTTTTTTCCTGCAATGAGAGCAGATTGAGTTTCCAGCGGTAGCTGAATAGGACTGCCATGCACAGCACTACGATGCTGAGAATGGAAAAAACCTGATTCCAAGAGGCATTCCACAGGCCTCCCATCATCCAGAAGGTAATGTCCTGCAGGTCTTTTGTCGGTTCCGCCACCAACTTGACTACGCCTAAGGCACTACTGAAGATGGCAGAAACGGCAATACCACTGAGAACCAGGCGCAGCAGTGCTCCACCAAAACGAAAACGCTGGGCCAAGACGTAGGAAGCAAGCAGGGCAACCAATCCGAACAATGTGGCACTGAGCTGGACGAAGACGCTGCTGCCGGTTCCCAGAACGATCATCAGGGCAGCTCCAAAGGCCGATCCTTGGCTGACGCCCAGAAATCCCGGCTCAACCAAAGGGTTGGAGAACAACATTTGGAAGGTGAATCCACTGGCACTGAGCATGGCCCCGCTCAAGAGGGCCAGCAGTATTCTTGGAAGCCGTACCTGCAGCAGGATGGTGGTGACCATCGGGTCATTCCAATCGGAAGGAAAGGTAAACCCTGGCTTGGGATACCGGCCGGCAAAGAGAAAGAGTGCGGACAGCATGAGGGTGATCACCAAAAACAGTGACAACAGTGCCCTCCGTCTTTTCTGCTCTGCTGTGTACGGCGTTACAGCGCTCATTTGGAGTTTGAGGCTATCGAAGTGCGATAGAGGTCCAAGAGAACCTCCAATTTTGCTTCGTCGGCAATATGGTAGAACTCCTGATAGAACGTCCTCACCGCAGCTTCCATATCCAAGTCGGCGAACAGGGTCGGATATGCCTGTTTTGCCAACCATTGAAGGCCGAGTATCCAGGAAGCAACCGGTTGGATGTAGTTCATCATGTCGTACGGGCTCGCCTTGATTTGACCTGTCTTGACTGCATCGAGGTTTGCCCATACCTCTGAGTTCATCACAGCCTTCTGGTACTGCTCGCTGGCATCCTTATAGCTGACTAATACAATCAGGTCGGCATCCCATGCTGCAATCTGTTCAAAACTGACGGTCGACCAACCATTGGCAGCCTTGTTGGCCCCTTTCCAGACAGCATGTGCCCCAGCTGTTTCCACCATCCATGTCTGCATCCAACCATCGGGAGCAATTTTATAGGCAAATGTTGCATCAGAGCGTTCTGCCTGCAGCAACAGCACGTTGATTTTTTCTTGTGGCTTAAGAGTCTTTACCTTGTCTGTGATGTATTGCACACGTTCTTCATAGAGGCCGATCAATGCTTCGGCTCGGCTGGTGTTCTTCAATAATTTGCCCAGCTGCCTGAGCTCGGTTTTCCAGTCTTCATAGGACTCGAGGTTCATGGTGTAGTTGGGAATACCCAAGGCGTCGAGCTTACGGGCGATGCTTTCAAAGTGAGTGGCTTTCATAAGTACCAGGTCGCTGTTCTTGCTTGCAATCTCCTCAACGCTGGCAGTTTGGCTGATGCGCGGCTTCTGATTCAGTTCCGGTCTGATGAATGAGAAGAAATCTCCCAAACCTTGATCGGTTTTGGGCAGGGTGAGATCCATTTCAGCTACTTCCTCAAACAGAAAAAGAGCGTTTGCCGGCATATTGCCGGCCTTGCCTGCAATGAGGATGCTTGAAGGTTTTTCTGCCAGTTTGAGCGTACGGTTGTTGGCATCAGTTGCCGTATAGTAGTCTGAATCAAGCATGGCTGATTCAGCTGAAGCTTGAGCAAAAAGGAGGGCAGGTAGCAAAAAGATGCAGAGTAAGAGTGAACGAATCTTCATGAAGAGACTCCTTGGTGTTGCGGTTGGTTGCAGTTTACCATTGTATTTTTAAAAGTGCAATCGGATTTCGCCATAGTCGCCTTCTCTTTTCACCTTGATACCTTTGTGCATTCAGTTTACTGTATAGACAGCACAAAGAAGGACCTGAATGATGGAGACAAACGCATTACACCAGCGGATCCGAGCTCTCAGGGCAAATGCCAAGCTGCTCTCTTCCAGCACGCAGGAAGAGAGAAATGCACTCTTGCTCGCCATAGCCGAGAATCTGCAAACAACATACCCAGCCATTGCGTCTGCAAACCAAGCAGATGTCATTGCGGCACGTGCACAGGGACAAAAGGAATCGCTTATCAAACGCTTGATCTTTTCCGAGGAAAAGCTTGAGGCCTCCCTGGCAGGACTGAAACAAGTAGCACAGCTTGCTGACCCGATTGGAAGAGTGAAACAGCGCCGCTTGCTCGATACCGGCCTGCTGCTTGAACAGGTAAGCTTCCCCATCGGGGTGATCGGCATGATTTTTGAAGCACGACCGGATGCCCTCATCCAGATAGTCTCGCTCTGTTTGAAGAGCGGCAATGGCATAATTCTCAAAGGGGGAAAGGAAGCCCAACGAACCAACACGGTTTTGGTGGAAGTCATCAAGCAAAGCTGTGCATCCTCAAGCCTGGGTGATCAGTGGTTGACGCTGTTGGAAAGTCATGGCGATGTGGACCAGATTCTGGGAATGGAAGAGGACATCGACCTGCTCATTCCCAGAGGGACCAACCAATTTGTAAAATATGTGATGGAGCATACATCGATTCCTGTGCTCGGCCATGCTGATGGGATTTGCCATCTGTACATCGATGAAGCAGCAGACTTGGACAAGGCAATCGAGATCGCCTATGACTCAAAAACGCAGTATCCTGCTGCCTGCAATGCAATTGAGACCATTCTGGTGCATAAAAAGGTTGCCAGATCATTATTGCCTGGCTTGGCAAAGAGGCTCTCTGATGCAAACGTGGTCATCCATGGTGATCGTGAAGTCTGCTCTCTCATTTCTGCCATACCGTATCAAGACGGTGATTGGAAGTGCGAATACCTGCAAAATGAACTGAACATCCATATGGTGGATTCCCTGCAGATGGCAATCGATCATATCGAGGAGTATGGCTCACACCATACCGATGTCATTGTCAGTGAAGACCCCCAAGCGATGAGAACCTTCTTCTCCCTCGTCGATAGTGCCGATGTTTTTGCCAACTGCTCTACGAGGTTTGCTGATGGCTATCGGTTTGGACTGGGAGCTGAAGTCGGCATCAGCACGGCCAAGATTCATGCCCGTGGGCCTGTTGGCCTGGAAGGGTTGATGAGTACCAAGTACCTGATACGGGGAAGCGGGCAGGTAGTCTCCACCTACACCGGCTCTGAGCCCCGGCAATTCCTGCATGAAGAGCTTTCCTTGGAAGGGGACTCCTTGCTTTCAGGAGAAACGGTATGAGTCGTGATATACAGGATGTTAAGCGCATTGTATTGAAAGTAGGTACAAACCTGCTCAGTACGAAGGATGGCATTGACGAGGCGTGCATTGAAGGCATCGTGGGCCAGATTGCCGTTCTGATGCAGAAAAACTATCAGGTTCTGTTGGTCACCAGCGGCGCCATCGGCATGGGAGCGAAAGAACTGCATCTCAAAGGACCGGTCAAGCAGGTCGCAATGCGACAAGCCTGTGCTTCGATCGGCCAGCCGCTTTTAATGTCCAGCTATCGCAAAGCATTCAAAAAGCATGCTCTGGTATGTTCGCAGATTCTGCTTACCCGCAAGGATTTGAACAATCGTCACACGTATGTGAACCTGCGTAATAGTATTTTTACGCTCTTGGATTTAGGAGTGATACCCATCTTCAATGAGAATGACGTTGTCAGCACAGCCGAAATTGGTTCGGCTTTCGGGGATAATGACCGCATGAGTGCAATGGTTGCAAGCAAGATCGATGCCGATTTGCTGATCATTCTCACCGACATCCCCGGCCTCTATACCGCCGATCCCAAGAAGGACAGTGAGGCCAAATTGCTTCATGAGATAGAAGTCCTGGATGAAACGATACTCGGTTATGCCGGAGGTGCTGGCTCCACCTATTCAACCGGGGGTATGAAGACCAAGCTTTTAGCTGCGAAAATTGCTTCGATTGCCGGATGTGCGACCATTATCGCCAGCGGATATGAAGAGCGGGCATTGCTCAGGATTGTGGAAGCTGAGCAGTTGGGAACCTACATCCACCCTGCAAAGCGGCTCAGCCAACGGGAGCGGTGGATTCTCAACAACTCCCATTTGGGGTCGATAGAGGTGGATGATGGGGCAAAACAAGCCTTGCTTTCCAAGAAGAGTCTGCTCCCCAAGGGTGTGGTCAGAGTGCATGGGGTCTTCAGTGAAGGCGATGTGATCCAAATCTGTTCGGTTGACGGCAAGCCGTTTGCCAAGGCAGTTCCGTACCTCAACAGCACCGACATTGCAAGTGTAGCGGGACACAGCAGCAAGGATATCCAACTGATTCTAGGGACCGGTTACAAGGACGTAATTTTCCGTCCTGAGGATTTGGTGTTGCTCGACGATGTTGAATAACTATCGGATTTACCGCAGGAAGCAGGAGCTCGGAAGTAGAATCACTCGGTTGCATAACACCGAGCAGCTTGCCATCGGTATTCTCGATTCGGGAAATCTGGAACAGCTGACCAGTTGTCTGGATTGGTATGTGCAACAGATGAACTACAGCCTGCATGTTGTCACCCAGGAAGGTCGCTTCGACATTCCCAGCATGCAGGAAGCCTACAAGGATGTGACGTTTCTGGTTTTCACCAGCCACACCTTCACGGGAGAAAAGGTCAATGCCGTAGCCAATGAATGCAGGACAAACCTTTTTCTGATTGTTCGTACGGACTTGTTGCTGGTCAAGTTCGATGGTCCTTCCCTGTTGGAGGCCATGGCGCAAAGCGAACATCCGGCAGCCTTTGCTGCAGTTGTAGCCAATGCGTATCGGGAAATCGTACCTTGCAGGAGGATGCCCCGTCTGAGAGAGCGGGAATTGGATCCTGATTCCGGCTTTCCCAGTCTTGATGAAACAGCAAGCCTTCCCTCACTCTATCCGTTCATGTGTCTCGGTCTTTACGACCGGGCACTGTTTCAGAGGCTTCGGGGCTTCGACGAATCAATCCATAGTGAATATTGGCAGGCCTTGGATTGGGGCCTGCGTTGCCACCTGCTGGGTTACACCATTTCCATCAGCAGTGCCCTCTTGGTACAGTTCCCCAATCGGGAAAGTGTCATTGAGGATCGCAGTGAAGCGGAAGGGTATCTCAGGTGTTATACCAAGGCACTTAGTGTACAACAAATCAATACCAAAAACATCGCAAGGAAATATAAGGGGTTTTTCGACAAGGAGGTCTATCAGACTGAGGTGAAGAAACGGATGCTCTGGCTGCAAAAGCTTGACTTTGCCCAACTTTGCGCCCGTTGGCCCAAGGAGGATATGTGAAGAAGGTTCTTGGTTTCGTATCTATTCTAATTATGTGTACCACCCTCTATGCGGCCTCAGACCCCTTCTTCTATCCAGTGCAGACACTTATTCTGGATGCAGGGCATGGAGGACATGACCCGGGAGCTTCCTATGCCTGGAGTTTTGCCGGGGGGACCGTATATGAACGCGACTTGACATTGGATATCACCAAGCGCCTGTATGCACTGCTGGCTGTTTCCCACCCCGAATTGCAACTGGTCATGACCCGTAGCGATGACACCTACCTCAGTCTAGAGCAACGTTCAGCGTTGGCCTATTCACTTGCGCTCAGACCGCAGAGCAGCGCCCTCTTTGTCTCCATACATATCAATAGCGCCCAAGCCAAGGATGCCTCGGGGTTTGAGATTCTCACCAAGCAGCAAAGCAAGCGGGTGAGCTTCCTCGATGATAAGACTCCTATCGAAAATATCAGTATGTTTTCCTCGCACTCTATTCTTTCGCTCAATCGACTACTCAATCATCGCAACCTTGTGGTAGCTTCCAATTTTGAAAAGACGTTATCTGAACGTCTGGTCACCAGCCGCAACCGGGGTGTGAAGGAGCGGGATATTTATGTCCTGAATGCAAGCAGAATGCCTTCGGTGCTGGTTGAAGTGGGCTTTTTGACCAATGAAGAGGACGCTCGGAATCTCGTTTCACCCCAATATCGACAGCGTGTAGCACAAGTATTGGCTTCAGCCATTGAACTCTGCCTGTGAAAGGGGGCTCAATTTGCACGAGTATGATGTAAAAAAGGTGCACAAGAATCTCTACTCTCCTTCCCTTGAACCCACGTTGGTGCAGGTTCCCCAACAGGTTTATTGCATGGTCGAAGGCGAGGGGAGGGCACAGGATGAGGCCTACGAGGTGGCGGTCAAACTCCTCTTTGCCATGAGTACCGCCTTGCAAAAGGAATTCGGCAGGCATCGGTTGTATCAGAGTTTCATCATCGCCCCGCTTGAGTGTGTCTGGTCACCGCTCCAGGAGGAGAACCGCCAGACGTGGCGATACAGCGCTATGATCGCCCAGCCTGATTGGCTGGACGAACAGATTTTTCTGCAGGTTCGCGACCAAGTGGCCTTTACGCAAGGCCTTCCTGCCTTGGATGTGCATTTGGGCTCACTTGAGGAGGGGTTGTGTGTTACGATCCTACATATCGGTTCGTATAAGGATGAAGGACGCAGTATGGAATCCATGCAAGCCTTCTGTGATACCCACTCACTGAAAAGAGTGGGAACCTCACACCGGGAAATATATCTGAGCAATCCCAGCCATACACACAGCAGTCTGCTCAACACTGTGCTCCGTTTCCCGGTCGAACGAATCTAAATCACAACTCTTCCTTGACCTTTCTTCGTTGTGCAACCAACAAATCCATTTTCAGCTTCTTGAGTTTCGAAGAGAGGCTGACCTTGTAGATATGCGGGTTGATCTGGCGTAAAAAGCTCTTATGGAAGGTCCCCAAATTCTTTTGGGCGTACGCTTGGATCGCTTGCACGGTAGGTTTCTCCCCGACACGTTTGCCCTGATGCATGCGTATCTCGAGCAAAGGTTCGCAACGGGAGTACCGCTCGCTCAGCATCTCAAAGAAATCGGCTTCGGCAAAGGGGTGGTAGAACGTGTACTTCTTGCCAGGTACAATTTGCTCGTGATGAAGCGTAACCAGGTCGGCAATCGCCCCGCCCTCAGCGTCATAGAATCGATAGACTTGCTTGATACCGGGATTGGTTGTCTTTTCGAAGCTATTGGAAATCTTCATCGTCGGAACGATTGTCCCGTCTTCCTTCAGTTTTGCTGCAAGCTTGTAGACACCGTTCAGCGAGGCTTGGCTTCCTCCTGTGACCAGGTGGGTACCGATACCCCAACTGTCGATGGGGACTTCATCGTGCACCAGCGTCTGCACAATTTCTTCGGTCAGGTCATTGGAGACTACGATTTTTGCATTTGCAAGGCCTGCATCATCGAGCTTTTTACGAATGACACGGGGCAGGTAGGAAAGGTCTCCGCTGTCTATGCGTACTCCAATGGGTTTGCCGATTTTCTTCTGCTCAAGCCCGACGATGATGGCGTTGTCGATTCCCGACCCCAGTGTGTCATAGGTATCGATGAGCAGGACAGTATTGTCCGGATACAGCTTTGCATAGGCGCGGAAGGACTCCAATTCGCTGGAAAAACTCATAATCCAAGAGTGGGCCATAGTCCCTGCCACGGGAATATTGAAAGTCTTTCCGGCGAGCGTGTTACTGGTTACCTGACAGCCTCCGATGAAGGCAGCCCTGCTTGCCGAGAGCGCACCGTCGTTTCCTTGGGCACGCCTAAGACCGAACTCCATCAAGCTGCCTCGATTACTGGCCAGTGCCATACGAGAAGCCTTGGTGGCGATGAGGCTTTGGAAATTGAGGGTATTCAGCAACAGGCCCTCGATGAGCTGGGCTTCTATGAGGTTGGTGTGAACGCGAAGCAAAGGTTCGCTGGGAAAGACCACCGTTCCTTCCTCGATGGCAAAAATGTCACCTTCAAAACGGTAGTCTTTCAAATATGCAAGGAAGGAAGGGTCGAACATACCCAAGCTGCCCAAGTACTCGATGTCCTCATCACTGAATTGAATTCCTTCCAGCTTGTCTATCAAGTCATGAAGGCCGGCAAATACTACATACCCGCCTTCGAAAGGGTTGGTCCGGTAAAACATGTCAAAGACAACCTGTGGATTGTGCTTGTTCAAGAAATACCCTTGCATCATCGTCAATTCATAGAAATCGGTCACCAAGGCGCTTGTATACATCGTTTATTTTCCTTTTGCTCTCGTCTCAATCTTGGCAAAGCCGGTATACGGTACCAAGATCTGAGGAATGAGTACCGAACCATCTTCAGTTTGATAGTTCTCCAGGATTGCGACCATGGCACGGCTGAGTGCGATGGCAGTTCCGTTGAGCATGTGTACAAATTGGGTTTTCCCTTCTTCATCGCGATACCGGATGGAAAGGGAACGGGCCTGGTAGTCGGTGCAGTTGCTGGTGGAAGTAACCTCACCATACTCACCGTCCTCTCCGCGGCCGGGCATCCAAGCTTCAATATCAAATTTTCGATAGGCGGGGGCTCCGAGGTCTCCTGTACACGTATCGACAACGCGATAGGCAAGACCGAGACCGCTGAAAATCTCCTCTTCGATAGAAAGCAGCTCCTGATGGTACGCCTCTGACTGCTCAGGCAGACAATAAATGAACATCTCAAGCTTGGAGAATTGGTGTACGCGATACAATCCCTTGGAGTATTGTCCTGCACCACCTGCTTCCCTGCGGAAACAATGGGAGAGTCCTGCCATTTTTATCGGCAACTGCTCACGATCCAGAATTTGGTCGGCATAATACCCACCCAAGGTAATTTCAGCAGTACCTACCAGACAGGTTCCTGTTCCTTCAAGGGTATAGATGTTGCTCTCCTCCCCGCGGGGATTGAAACCGATACCGCTGAGAATTTCTTCCTTGGCAATGTCCGGTGTAATGAACGGGGTGAATCCCCTTCTGATAACAATATCCGTGGCATAGCGCTCCAGTGCCATCTGAAGCAGAACAGCCTCCCGCTTGAGATAGTAAAATTTCGGTCCACTGACTCTGGTGGCGGTATCGAAATCGATGAGGTCGAGCGTCTCCCCAAGCTGCACATGGTCTTTTGCCTTGAAGGAGAACTGAGGAACGGTACCGACGAACTTGATGGCGGTATTGTCCTTGTCTTCCTTGCCCACGGGCGCCTGGGGATGAGCATAGTTGGGGATAGTCCTTGCTTGGCTTTGGAAGGTTTGCTCGACTGCACTCAATTGCTCTTCGACTGAAGCAATACTCTCCTTGAGCATTTTACCCTCGGTGATAAGGGTTGTTCTGGTCTCGGCATCAAGCTTGCCCTTCATCTTTTGGGCATTCTCATTCCGTTTTGCCCTCAGGTTCTCGGCTTCCTGCATCAAAGCCGAGCGGCTTTCCTGCAACTCAATGATTGCGTCGATATCGACATGCATATTTCGTACGCGGATGTTTTGGGCAATCTCATCACGTCTGGCTTTCAACTCTTTCAAATCAATCATATTCTTTCTTTCACCTCTTCTCGGTAGTATCACGGACTTGCATTGCTTTCGCTTCCATTTCCCTTGATTTCTCGCAACTAGCCTCGACGGCCTGCATCACCACTGCATCGAAGGCTCCTTCGGCAAGGGTTTGCATCCCTTCAATGGTAGTCCCGCCGGCAGAGCATACCATGGTGGCAAGTGCCACTGGATGCTGCTTGGAACTGGAAAGCAAGGCATTGGTGCTGTTCATCGTTGCACTGACAATCTGCAGCGCCTGGGGATAGGCAATACCTTCCCGTACTCCTCCCATGCTCAGGGCATGGCAGAATTGTAGCATAAAGGCTATTGCCGAACCGCTGATGCCGATGAATGCTGAGAACTGGTTCTCATTCAGCAAAAATGCCTGCCCAAACGACTGGGCAATGTTTTGGGCATATGCAAGGTGCTCGGCAGAGCACTTCTGATGGCCTGCATAGGCTGTCACGGCTGCCTTTTCGGAGGCTGCAATGTTGGGCATGAAACGAACTACCTGCTCGGTTTGCAATTCTTTTTCCAAAACAGCAAGAGGTACTCCGGCAGCAATGGAAATCCAATGTTTTCTGCTGCTGTTGTGCTGTCTCAAGATTGGGTAGAGCGAGGGTAGCACCTGCGGCTTCACGGCAAGCAGGATGCACTGTGCCTTGTCCAGCAACTCTTGTAGGCTGGATGCCGCTTCGATGTGGGCAAACCGGGTAAGCGTATCCACCTTCTGTGTGTCGCTGTCATAGACGATCGCCCCGTCGGTAAGGCTTTGTGCAATTGCACCGCCCATGTTACCGCATCCAATGATTCCGAGCTTCTGCATGCTTACTCCTTCCAGGAAAGGCGATGCAACGTTCCCGTCGTGCTAAGGTCGGAAAACTGTGCCTGCCTGAGATATTCATAGGTGGCAATAGCCACACTGTTGGATAGATTCAAACTACGGGCCTGTGAACGCATAGGAATGCGTACACAGGTTTTTTGATGTTCAACGAGGATTGACTCCGGAATTCCTGCACTTTCCTTGCCGAAAACCAGATAGGTCTCCTCGGGATAGGTCAGCTCGGTATAGGAGTGTTTTGCCTTGGTGGTAAAGAAGTAGAGGTTTTCCCCACTCTTTTTTTGGAAAAATTCGTCCACATTTGCATACTCGCATAGCGTCAGCAAAGGCCAATAATCGAGGCCGGCACGCCTGAGGTGTTTTTCCGAAAGGCTGAAGCCAAGGGGATGGACCAGATGCAGCGTAGCCCCGACTGCAGCGCAGGTACGGGCGATGTTGCCGGTATTCTGTGGTATTTCTGGTTCAAACAGGACAATATGCAGTGCCATGGACTTCTCCCTTAAGCAAATCTACCACTTGCAGGGAATCAGTACAAGGTGGTCTGACTTACCGCTTTGCCATTAATCAACCTTGTAATGGCTCAAAGTTTGGTCTAGACTTGCTGCAGTTCGGAGGTATGGTATGGCTGAGATGCTGAAGTCATTGGTTTTAGGAATCGTGCAAGGGATTACCGAGTGGCTGCCGATCAGCTCAACCGGGCATTTACTGCTCCTTGATGAAGTGCTCCACCTTCGTCTAGGCGAGAATGCGAAAGAGTTGTTTATGGTCATCATCCAACTGGCATCCATTCTTGCCGTCGTAGTACTATACTTTTCCACGCTTAACCCCTTTTCAGCAAAGAAGAGCAAACAGGAACGCAGTGCAACCTACCTACTCTGGGTTAAAGTCCTGATTGCAACCATTCCCGCCGGCATTGCGGGTGTGCTGCTGGATGATTTCATGGATGAGCACCTCTATCGCTGGCCGGTCATCGCCATTGCTCTGTTCTCCTATGGGGTTCTGTACCTGTTTTTGGAGAAGAGCAGTATCGGAAGAGCTCAAAAGAGGGTGAAGAATCTTAGCTCGCTCACCCATAAGGATGCACTGTTTCTCGGATTGTTCCAGATGCTTGCCTTGGTTCCCGGAACCAGTCGTTCAGGTTCAACTATCCTGGGTGGCATCATTATCGGACTTGAGCGGCAGGTGGCCGCCCAGTTCTCCTTCTTCATGGCTATTCCTATCATGGCCGGCGCCTCACTGCTGAAGCTGCTGAAGCTGGGCTTTTCCTATACCCGTGAGGAGTACATCCTGTTGATAATCGGGTTTGTCAGCTCATTTCTAGTCTCCCTGGTTTGTATCAAAGCACTTATCGCCTATGTGCGTAAGCATGATTTCTCAGTTTTCGGTCTCTACCGAATCGTACTTGCGGTTGTAGTTTCCGTCTATTTCTTGACGATAGGAGCCTAGGATGCGGCTGTTGATACTCATTTACCTTGCCTTTATCAGCCTCGGGCTTCCTGACGGGGTGTTGGGCAGTGTCTGGCCGGTCATGCGCTTGGAACTTGGTCTGCCGCTTGCAAGCGCCGGCCTGATCGGAGCCATCGGCTCGATTGGCACAGTGGCGTCTGCCTTACTCAGCTACCGCCTGATCAACCGGTTTGGAACCGCAAAGGTAACACTGGTCAGTGTGCTGCTGACATCCATTGCACTTTTTGGGTATTCAATTTCCTCTTCACTTCCCGCCTTGATGCTTTTCGCCATCCCCCTTGGCCTGGGAGCCGGGTCGGTGGACTCCGCGTTGAACAACTATGTCGCACTCCACTACGAAGCAAGGCATATGAATTGGCTTCACTCCTTCTGGGGGCTGGGTGCGACAAGCGGCCCTGCCGTGATGGGTTTGGTCCTCTCTCTTCATTTGAGTTATCGGGCAGGGTATCGCACCCTTGCAGTACTGCAACTTCTGTTGGTGGTTGCCCTGAGTGCTTCGGTGCCTTTGTTTGAACGACCGAAGAAACAGCCGATCGAATCGAACAAAAACAGCCAAGGACCAAGGAAGAAGCACAAGGCTTTGCCGTTCGCCCTCTTGGGCTTCTTTCTGTATTGTGCCTTGGAAGTTTCCACAGGATTATGGGCGGTAAGCTATCTGGTTGAAGTGAAGGGACTGCTTCCCGGTGAAGCCGCCCTCTACGGTTCGCTCTTTTTCTTGGGAATCACCTCAGGACGTATAGTCAGCGGATTTGTTTCCATGCGGATTTCCAATACCAAGTTGATCTATCTAGGGTTGGGCATTTGCCTGGTAGGTCTGTTGTCCCTGAGCATTTCGCCTCTTCCCTTTGCGGGCTACTCGCTCTTATTGCTGGGTTTCGGGTGCGCTCCGGTCTTTCCGAGTATGATTCACGAAACTCCCAGGAGGTTTTCCATTGAATCAAGTCAGCGAATCATCGGTCTGCAGATGGCCTCAGCCTATATAGGAAGTACGCTGACACCGCCTCTCTTTGGTGTGCTGGGGACGGTGGTGGGCCTTAGGTGGATGCCCCTGATGCAGCTAAGCATTCTACTGCTGCTTTTTCTTTGCATGGTGATGCTTGGTCGCCTGACCAAGGTCAATACTCTCTGATCGAGCTCTCAATAGGGGCATGTTTCCCTATTACGTCAGTTTGCTTGGTGCAACCCGGGGCCGTGGCTTTATGCTGATGATATAGATGCTGACAATGCTTCCTATGGTAGCAAGCATCGCAATCAACATCGGTTTTTGCAGCAGGAAAAAGGTAAAGGAAAGGCTTGCCCAAAGTAGTAGCAATACCTTGATTTTCACAGTCTTTGGAATGCCTGTGCCTTCTTTCCAATGTTTCAGGTACGGGCCGAAGGTCCTGTTTCGTTCAAGCCAGCGTGCCAGCTTCTGATTGGAAAATGAAAACAGCAGGGCAGCAAGCAGGATGAACGGGGTGGTGGGAAGTATGGGAAGGAGAATGCCCAAAAAACCAAGCCCAACGCACAGAAGACCCAGTATCGCCAACATGACTCGTAGTGCTTTATGTCTTACCAAGTGGATGACTCCTTAGTCGCTATACTACAAGAAATATTAAAAGAAAGTAAAGTACTAAGAATTATCGAAAATTGTGCGCAATACAGTTCTCAAGATACCGGTACGCTCAGCAGCCTGAAAGAAGGAGGCCAACAAATCTCAAAGCCGATGGGTTATGCAAGAGGGCTGCCATTGGTATCCGGCATTTCGCTCTTTCGTTCCAGGTTGGTCGCTTTGACAACCTGCTTTCCTTCTTTATGCAACTTCAGGACAACTTGCTCCAGTTTTCTCTTTTTCTCATAAGGATCTTGGAAAAGCTCTTCCTGCAGCGGCCGCTCTCCGCTGTACAACTGATACATTCCGAGGCCTATGAGACGTACCGGTTTGCCCTCACTCCATTTTTGCAGCAAAAGAGTTTTTGCATACTGGAATATCTGTTCTGCACTGTAGATGGTCGACTGAGGGGTAACTTGCACCGTGAGGGTGGTAAAGTCGGGAAACCGCAGTTTCAGTCCGACAGTGCGTCCCATTTGCTTCTCCTCGAGTGCGCGGAACATGACGTCATGGCTCATCCACAAGAGCGTCTGCTCAAGTGCCTCAGTAGTACAGACATCCTCGGCAAAGGTCGTCTCGGTGGAGATGGAATGACTTTTCGCCTCTTCCTTGAAAATGCCCGGATCGACACCCCGGCAGGCAAGGTACAGAAACTGTCCCATGCTGCGACCAAACAATGCTTGCAGTGTTTGCTCGCTGTAGGTTCTCAGTTCCTGCGTGCTGGTGATGTGATGCTTTGCCAATACCTGTTGGGTAACCTTTCCCACCCCCCAAAGCTTTTTGAGTCCCACTGCATCGATGAAGGCAATTTCCTTGCCGATTGAAACCCTGCAGAGTCCGTCGGGTTTGTCGTAGTCACTGGCCATTTTGGCTATGAATCTGCTTGGCCCAATTCCTACCGAGATGGTTAGTCCAGTCTCCTTGTTGACTTTTTCTTTGAGTAGCTTCCCCGCTTCACGCGGAAGGCCGAAAAGCCGGAAGGTCCCACTCATATCCAGAAAGGCTTCGTCGATGGAAATTTGATGGACATCGCTGGAAAACGTTTTAAGAATTTCCATGACTTGCTTGCTCATCTCGCTGTAGCGCTGCATACGCGGCTTCACTACAACGGCCTGCGGGCAAAGGCGCAGAGCTTGAGCCATGGGCATCGCCGAATGGACGCCAAAGACTCTCGCTTCGTAGCTGGCCGTAGCGACTACCGAGCGTTTGCTCATGCCCCCGATAAGCAGGCATTTGCCCTGGTAGTCAGGGTTGTCCAAAACCTCCACCGAGGCATAGAACGCATCCATATCAACATGAAAAATTACAGTTTCCATACGCATCAATATCCGGGTGGTGTATAGATTCGCAGCTTTTCTTGTGCATTGCGCAGTAAGGCATTTTCCACCAAATGCTTGCAGACAGAAGAAAGGTCATAGCCAACCGAGGCAAGCAGGGCGGGGTAGTGACTTGTGTCGGTCAAGCCGGGAGAGGTATTGATTTCATTGAGATAGATCCGATTTTCACTGACAAAAAAATCGATGCGTGCATACCCATCACCCTTTATTGCCAAGAATGCCTTGCGTGCATAGTTTTTAATGATTGTTTCAGTTGTGTCATCAAGACCGCTGGGGATTCTGATATGGGCGGTATCGACCTTGCCGTACTTGTGTTCGTAGCTGAGAAAGCCTACTGTTTCCTTGGCGGGGTCGATCACCAAGCCCGGTCCTGCCACCACAAGACCTTTGTCCCGGGTTTCCAGAACTGCGGTTTCCAATTCTTGCAAGGGATGGATGAGCAGCTGGATAAGAACACGCTCGCTGTAACGGCGAGCCAGTTCAACAGCCTGCTGCAAGGCCTTGGCGTCACAGTCCTTCAAGGCACTGACGCCTACCGAAGAGCCACTGTTCTCAGGTTTTACAAATAGATCAGGGCCAAGGGTGCTTCGGGCACGCTCTAGAAGTGTAGTATACTCAACCTGCTGCACGGCATTCTTATCCAGCAACAGCGTCGGTACGGTGGGTATGAGTGCCTGCATAAACAGTTCAGAAGCCAAATGCTTATGCATGCCTAAGGCACTTGAGACGGTATCGCAGCCGCAGAGCGGGAGACGGCAGAGCATGCATAGGCCTTGCAGGTTTCCATCCTCGCCGCCATAACCGTGGGTGGTGGCAAAGACTGCATCGATATCCAGTTTTGCATCTTGGACGTAGAGTCCGAGACCAGGAACTGCATGAATGGGTATGGTGGCATCGATTGATTTGCTTAGCAGATTGGGCTGTAAATACCATCGGCCATCGAGGGCGATGGCGATAAGCAGTACACGATACCCTGCTTGCTTGAGGGCCCGATGCACTGTCAGGGCACTGGCGATGGAAACCTCATGTTCGGTGGATCTTCCCCCATAGACAAGGGCTATGGTCATTTCCGTTTTTCCTCTTCAAGTCGAAGCGCCATTTCTACTTCCTCGACTTCATCCCAGCTGATTTTCCCATCCATGCGCTCAATGGTTTTTTCATGGCCTTTGCCCAAAAAAAGGAGGGTGTCACCACATTGGGCGATTGATACAGCCTTGCGGATCGCCTCACGGCGGCTTTCAATCTCCCATACCCTGCAAGCAGGATTGTTCATATGGAAGCGTAGGTCAGAAAAAATCTGCTGATTGCCTTCGCGCCTGGGGTCTTCTTCTGTGAGAATGATAGTCGAACAATACTTGTTTGCAATCTTTCCCATCGGAGATCGCTTGGATGTGTCACGCTCTCCGGCACACCCGAATACGGCGATGATGTCACCTCCTTCGCAGGTCCGTTTGGCGAAGAAAAAGATTCCATCGTAGGCGTCGGCGGTATGGGCGAAGTCAATGATGGTCCTCACTCCCAATGTGTTCTCAATCTGTTGCATCCTGCCCTTGACCGGCTTGAGGCTCTTGATCAGCACAAGCAATGCGGTGACATCGATTCCAAGCAAATGGCTTGCACAGAAGGTTGCCAACAGGGCGTTGGTTGCCAGACTGGGAAGCAAAAGCGAGGTCTGGATGCGTTGATCCAGAATATCGACCACCACTCCCTGGTACCCCATGAATTCAATCCGCAGCATCACATCCTTTCCCAGTATCAAGGCTTTGGTGGTGCTTCTGAGTTCGGCTGTGAAAGCTTCGAGTTTTGCGTTGTCGGTGCTGGTTACAAACAGGCCGCCATCCTTGAGCGACCGAACCAGATTTACCTTGGCCTGGGTATACTCCTCAAGACTATGGTGAAACTCCAAGTGCTCACTGGTGACCTTGGTGACGATAGCGGCTTCAAAGTGTATGCCGGCCAGGCGGTCGAATGTATCGCTCAGGGCATGACTGGTACACTCCAGTATTACTTTCTGCACCTTGTTTTCAACGCAACGGCGCAAGAATACATGCAACTGGTCTGGTTCTGGTGTGCTCTGGCGGAAAGGAGAGTCGACTTTTCCCGATCCGTCATCCATGCTGACAGTAGTGAGCAACCCTGTTTTGACTCCGTTTGCTTCAAGGATTTGGTAGAGGTAATCACACGTAGTGCTTTTGCCGTCGGTACCGCTAACCCCGATGATGCCCAGCTTGTCCTGGGAATTGTCATTGAGTGCAGAGCACATGAGAGCAAAGGCTGTATGGGGTTTATGGACCTGGTGCCACTGAACCTTGGCAGGCAGGTTCAGATTTGAGAGGTTCTGGTCGCTGATAATGCAGACAGCCCCATGCTCGATTGCTTCCTGAATATAGAGGATTCCATCGGTACGCAAGCCGTGGAAGGCGAAGAAGACAGAGTTTGCCGTGCATTGCTTGGAGTGCTGGCTTATGGTTTCAATGAGTATGGAGGCGTTCTGCGGCGTAGAATCAATGCCGATAGCCTCCAGTAAGGTTCGTAGGGTTTTCATTGCCTTATGGTACTTCACATTCTCAAGCTTTGCAAACAACTGGTGGCTTGTTGTTCTGTTTTTTGTTATGCTTAGTCAAAGTGAGGTAAGACGATGGCCAAAAGGATGATGCTGAGCAGTCTTGTGCTGATGCTGTGTGTATCAGCGGCTTTCTCGCTTCCTTTGGACTTGGCCTCCAGCTCATCCTGGGGTATGGCAAATGCCGGACTTTCACTCGATTATGAAAGTGATTCTTTTCTGGCAAACCCTGCCTTGTTGGGTCAGGACAAAGACAAGGATACTTCGTTCTTGTCCTCGTTTCGCTTTCAGGATGCATTGGTTGCTTCCAACTATACCCTTTCCCCATTTGCGACACGATTGGAAAATCCCGTAGCGGATTGGTCACTATCCTTCATTTCAGGCAACCTGGCTTTTTCAATACAGAATAGGAATTCCTTGGAGGACCGTCAGATTTATTCGAATGCGTCTGATTACACGGGAAAGAGAAAAACACTATTCCAGTTTGACTGGGCTATTTCCCGTTCCGTTTTTTCCTTCGGGGTAACAGCCCGGGCTGTTGCCACCAGCGAACGAAGCTTGGTGACGATCATGGACGATAGGATTTTCCTCGATTACTTCGTCGAGACCGCTGTGGGCAGGTACGAGGCTGTGGACGATGTCTCCAGTGTAACCTTCGGAGTGGGGATTCTCTTGGATTACGAGTGGTTCAAAATGGGAGTGGTAAGCGACCAACTGGCCTACGGCAGTGCCGAACAGTCGTTGGTAATCAGTGTCGATTCCCTGCTGAAGACGCTCGACTGGGGTTTTTCATTCAGCTCTGCCACCTACGATGGGAGTAATCAGTTGCATCTTTTGAAATTTCAGGGTGCCTTGGATTTTGTAAATCTCGGATCCGATCAGGATCGGCAGCTGAGGCTGGGCCTTTCAGCGAAATTACAGCTGCTGCCCACCTGGTCGGTCAACCTGCAGATGGGGTATAGTGAAGACAAACCAACACCGTCGGACCTTTTGAAAGTTTCGCTGGCACAAGGCAGTCAGACGCTCGCCCTCAATGCCCAGTTCGATACCGTAAAAGTCAGCATCGGCTGCAGCTGGCCTACTGCGTGGTACTCCAAAACCCCTACTTCCGAGCGGGCGGTTCTCCTTCTCGGGGCGACCTTGATTCTATGAAATTACTCTACTTGACACACGCGTATGACCACTATATAGTCAAACGGTAGAACGTTTGAACCTGTAAGGAGTAGAGTATATGTCCAAAGCACATAGAGGCAGTGGGATCAGGAGCGAATTGAACCATGGACGTGGTCAGTGCCCCGTTTGCAAAAGAACCGAAGTCAAGGTAATGTATGAAGTGACCATTGAAGGTCAGAAAACCAAGATTTGCAAGCCTTGCAATGCCCACCTCAAGGCAACTGCATCCAACTAAGAGCATCTGTTGGGAATGAGACTGTCCTCTGTGGCAGTCTTTTTTTTATGAAAAAAGTGGGAGTTGGTATGGATTTTCAAGCACAGCGTTGGTATCTGGTAGGGATGAAGGGTACAGGAATGGCTAGCCTTGCCGTCCTGCTTACCCATATGGGCTGCCAGGTACGAGGCTGTGATAGGGATGAACTCTTCTTCACCGACGCCCTGCTTGCAAACCATGGACTGGTTTGTGATGTTGGTTTTGCTGAAAGCTTGTTGAGCAGCGACATCACCTCGGTCATTTACAGCAGTGCCTATCCCCTGACGACACCCATCCTCAAGGCAGCCAACGAGAGGAATCTTATGCTGTATTCGTATCCGGCTTTCATCGCACTTCTTACGAAGCGCCAGGATAGTTATGCGGTGGCGGGCACGCATGGCAAGACGACGACATGTTCGGTTGCATCCCATTTGCTTGGCCAGGCAACGAAGTCACAATTCCCGTTTTATGCAGTCTATGGGTCCTCCCAGAGCGGGCTTGACCGTTATCCCTACTATGGTTCTGAGTGTGCTCTTTTTGAAGCGTGCGAGTATCAGGATCACTTTCTTTCCTATGATTTGCGAGCTGTATTGGTTACTTCCATTGAATATGACCATCCTGATTATTTCCAATCGATTGATCAGGTTAAGCGGAGTTTTGAATCGTTGGTCACCAACCTCAAGGGCGGGGGCATTTTCCTATACTGCGCAGACGACGAGGGCGCCTCAGCCTTGTCAGCCTATGTGCTTGCCCATCGTAAGGACATCACCGTCGTTGCCTATGGCTTTTCTGCCCCTGGACCGTTCAGAATTATGAGAAATGGCCCCGATCGATATACACTTGCCGTATTGGAGGACCTTCCCTTTACCATCCAGGCCAAAGCCGAAGCCTTGGTATGTGACCACATCGGAGCGTTGGTCCTGTCCTTGGCCATGATACTCGATCGTCCCGAGCCTAAGCTCTATGTTCAGGATCAAGGCCTCATCACCGATGAGGTGCTGCCAACCTTGGTTGCCTCTCTTTCCCGGCATCTGCGTTCCTATACTGCATGCATCGGTCGCACCGAGGTTCTGTTTACCCAGGACGGGGTGGTGTATATCGATGACTATGCCCACCATCCGACAGAAATTCACACTTCCTTGGAAGAGCTGCGTGCACGCTATCCCCGGTATAAGATGCTTGTGATTTTCTGTCCTCATACCGCTAGTCGGACCCTTGCATTTCACCACGAGTTTGTAGAACAACTTGCTCAGTGTGATGCGCTCATCGTGCAAGCTACGTATGCTTCGGCCAGAGGGGATGGCCCCACTGCTGAGGATCCTGCAGAG
Source organism: Sphaerochaeta globosa str. Buddy (assembly GCF_000190435.1). NCBI lineage: Bacteria > Pseudomonadati > Spirochaetota > Spirochaetia > Spirochaetales > Sphaerochaetaceae > Sphaerochaeta > Sphaerochaeta globosa. The sequence continues at coordinate 1,952,445 of NC_015152.1, read as the reverse complement.
GATCTTGTGCGCCAGGTTGGTTCTCTTCTGCCGAATCGCTGTGCCTATGCAAAAGACGAGCAAACGGCCGAAGCCTTAGGTTCGCTCTGGTTGCAAGAGAGGTGGTTGTGTATTACGATGGGTGCGGGTAATAATCGTTTCCTTTGCGAGCGCATTGCCCGCCGAAGAAGGAGTCATTCATGAAAAGCATGACCGGATACGGATTCAGTGAATCCGTGGGTGAGCAGTTCCAGCTCGCCGTGGAGCTGAAGTCGTACAACAATCGGTATTTGGATATCAATCACAATATTCCGTATATGCTTGCTCCCTATGAGATGGAAATCGACAAAAAAATTACCGATTTTGCCAGCCGCGGACACGTGGAAGTGAACATTCGGGTCAAGAACTTGGCCAGTGACGTACAACTTTATGTCGATGAACAAGCAGTGAAGAATTATTCCGAAGCGTTTGCTTCCATCGCAGCACTCAGCGGCAAGGCCCTCAAGCCGCAACTCTCTGATTATCTGGGAAGTGAAGGGGTGCTGGTGAGTTTGAAGGGCAACGATAGCGAGCGCTATCGGCAGGTCTTGTTTGAAACACTGCAGGCAGCTCTTGTACAGTTCTCGGAGAGCAAGGTTCGCGAAGGGTCTTCCACCCAGCGAGACCTGGTTCGGTTGGGCACTGTCGTCAGTGAAGGTCTGGATGTCATAAAAAGTCATGCGAACGAGCTTGAGCAGATGGTCAAGGATACCTTGCGATCCCGTTTTGTGGAAATGCTTGGTGATCAGAACTACGACGAAAACAGGATTTTGCAGGAAGTTGCCGTCATGCTCGTCAAATATTCGGTTCATGAGGAGATCAAGCGTCTGGGCGTACACCTGAAGGAGTATTTCTCCCTGCTTGAAAGATCAGAGCCGGTCGGTAAACGCCTGGACTTTCTCTGTCAGGAGATGAATCGGGAGATAAATACCATCGGAAGCAAGAGCCAGATGGTTGAACTGAACATCCAGGTTGTTAAGATGAAGGATGGTCTGGAAAATATTCGTGAACAAATCCGCAACATTGAGTAACGGGGGAAAGCGTGCGCATTGCAATTAGTGGAAAGAGCGGCTGTGGAAATACCACGGTCTCTCAGTTGGTGGCCGAGAATTTGGGATATCCCATGATTAATTTTACGTTCCGTACGCTCAGTGAAGAGAAGGGGATCGAGTTCTGGACTTTCTGCAAGATGGCGGAAGAAAGCGATGAGTTCGACCTTGAGGTGGACAAAAGGCAGGTAGAGATGGCTCTCGCACAGCCTGACTGTGTTCTAGGCAGCCGCCTGGCCATTTGGATGCTCAAGCAAGCCGATCTCAAAGTATATCTAACCGCAAGTTCCATCGAACGTGCGCGCAGGATAACCCAGCGCGAAGGGGGGACTCTCTCTGAGCGCCTGGAGCAGACTCAAATGCGTGATGCCAATGACAGTGCACGATACCTGCGCTTGTACAACATAGACAACAGCGATACAACGGTGGCGGACTTGGTAATCGATACGTCCGAGTTGGAACCCGAGCAAATCGCCGCCCTCATTGTCAAGGAGGCCAAGGCTCGTGAGAAACGCTAAGGCAACCCTGCTCATCCTTCTTCTGCTTGCAAGCTTCACCCTGGAGGCTGGACCGTATGTGGGCATAACCCAGTCGACGATGTCAACCGGGTTGGAAGTAGGCATGCTCAGTCGAACGTTTGAGCAGAACCTTGCTCTTTCACTGCCATCGGCTTCGCCTTCGTTTGAAACACCCAGTGTACAAACGACGATGCTCTATCGTTTTGGGCATTTTTCCCCTTTGATGATAGGCATGGGTATGAAAGCCCAGCTGGGATGGGAGCATGCCGTAGGCTATGAGCTTGGTTTGGGGTTTGCACTGTCTCTCTCCTACGAATTCCTTTTCTCAAGGGGGATTGTGTTCGTTGAAGGATCCTATCTTCCTTGGATTACAGCGCAAGGGTCGGCCATCGATGCATCAGTGAGGGATATGGTGAGGCAGTACATCCGCTTCGGTTACCGCCAAGTTTTATAAGGTCTGTACATTTTAGTAGAAAATCTCTATGATAAAAGAGTTGTATCATTACTGTCTTTTAGGGACAAGGAGTTGAACGGTGAGCATTCCATTGAATAGCCTTATTGATTATGAGGGCAATATCTATCAGATTACCTGCGTGGCGATCAAAGAGGCGATTATCCTGAGCAATCCCGGATGCGGCGGAAAAGAAATTGAGGAGAACAACGGCAAGATTGTCAGTGAAGTCCTCACGAGAGCTCTAAAAGGTGAAATCCATTTCGAAGCACCCGACGAAGAGTAACGCATTCGAACCCATTATTTTCATCTTCGGCCCTACCGGGGTCGGAAAGACAGAACTTCTGCTGGATCTTGATCCGCAGAGGTTTTCTGTTATCAATGCAGACTCGATCCAAGTCTATCGACATCTCGATATAGGGTCGGCAAAAGCCTCAAAGGCGGTTCGTTCTGCGATTGAGCATCACCTGATCGATATTTGCGACCCCTGGGAGCAGTTTTCCGTAGGCAATTTCATAGAGCGAGCCGACCAAGCCTGTCAAATGATTCATGACCAAGGAAAAATTCCTGTGATCAGCGGGGGGACCGCCTATTATTTCAAGCATTTCCTGTATGGGCTCAGTGAAGCACCACTCAGTGATGAGAATATCCGCAAGTCCCTTTCCCAACGCATCGAAACCGAGGGCAGGGAATGGGCATACCAGTACCTTCAGCGGATCGATCCCATCAGTGCCAAGCGTATCCATCCCAGTGATATGTATCGGGTAAGTCGAGCTTTGGAAGTGTGGGAAACCAGCGGAAGGCCTTTGAGTAGTTATACGATTCCCACAACTGTGCGCAATGGTATGAAGCCATTGGTCATTGGTCTGATTCGCGAAAGCGAAGTGCTTCGTCGTCGGTTGAACCTGAGGGTGCAGGCGATGTTCGATGAAGGGCTGGTGGAAGAAATCAGGGACCTTTTGAAAATGGGGGCTCAGTCTTGGTGGCCGGGCTTGCAGGGTATCGGGTACCGCGAATTCTTCCAAGCGATGGAGCATGGTGAGTGGTCACGTGCGATCATTGCCGACCAAATAGAACGAAACAGCCGCTTGTATGCAAAGCGGCAGATGACGTTCTTTAAAAGTTTTGCTGATGCCAAATGGTTCGACCCTGAAAATAAGGCAACCATTCTCACTGAGATTGAGCGCTACCTTCAAGGCGGGAGTAGGTAGGGACAACGATGCTTTGTAGGGGTTGTACCGACACTGAACTGATATCGGTAATCTCATACCATCCACGTTTTCCCCTCTCCACCGTAAACTGCTGCTCGATTTGATAGGTAAAGATTCGCATTCCCTTCTCAGCTTGTTCCGTCACCTCTTCCTCATTGCTGTAGGAGTAGGGTGTATAGAGCTTTCCCTCTGCAATAAAGGTTCTCTCATCGACGGGTTTGACCTGTAGATCTGCTACCCCGTAGAGGAATGTTCCTTCGAGAATGGCGGGCTTGCCTTCATTGATCCAGCGATTCGGATCGATTTGCGTGTTGATCCCTTCATATGCCTGTCTCGTTTGGCGGGTTACAAAGAGGTTGGTCACCTCCATGCTTGCCGGATTTTTCGTCTTCTTGGCAAGGGATGCTTCCATTTTCTGCAGGTCAAGTGCATTTTGGCCGGCATAGAATTCCTCAATGATTGTAATCGGCGGCATGCCCGCAGTATAGGGGGGGGCGAGCGATGTCTGGATGCGGCTGGTGGTGAACCATGCCACTGCGATAACGCTCACTGCCACGGTTATGACGATCCACCCTTTCTTTCTCCAAAATCTGTTCCGCCCGGCCCGCTTTTTTTGTCCTTCGAGAAATGAAGCACAAGCAGGGATTGCACTGAGGTCCTCTCGTTTTCTGGGCTCTTTGAGCATCGGCAGGTCCCATATAAGCTTTTCTGTTTGGGCTAGGAAAAAAGCGAGTGCTTTCTGGCTTTCCAGATTGCCGCTCACATCACGCATTTTTGTCAGGCTCAAGGACAGGGTTTTATCGATGAAACTGGTAGTAGCCTTGTTGAGATTGACCGAACACAATGCAAGCGGTACCGCCTTGAAGGCATCTTCACGGGTGTCCTTGTCATAAAAGGGAGCGAAGCCCACAGCGGCAAAGTACAAGAAGGCGGTTAGTTGGTCGATGAGGGCAAACGGTGCATGGATGCCATGGTGGACCCACGCTCCTAGGTGATAGAACCGCTTCTGCTCATCCGAACAGGAAGCAAATAAATCTGCAACATCCTGGGGAAGGATGAGCAGGCTTCCATCCTCGACACCCCAGACCCTCCATAACGGCAGAATGCCGCTGCTCAGGTCCAGAAAGGAGGAGGGCAGACCCATCAATGCACTGGCAAGATCCCGTACCAAGCTAAGTGCATGATTGCGCTTGGTGCTGGCAATTTGTTCGAATGCAAAAATCTCAAGAGGGTCGAAATAGATGCAGCGCTTCCCATCGACGACCGTCAAACCTTTCCAATACCACCGGGAGAGTGTGCCGTCTTTGTACAGATACCCATGTGCTTTCTCTCCCTGCAGCAGGTAGGTCGGCAGTTCCATGCTCTGATCGCCGATGACGATCAGGCGCATGAGCCGGTCATCGATGGTATATTCAAATGTCTCATTGGTAATCATGGGAAGCTCCTAGCGTGGCACTGATATGCCAGACATGTTTTTCAGGGTCATCAAGTTCGGCTTCGATGGTCTCATATTCCTTGCCGCCAAGGAACATCGCCGTGATGTCCCAGTGCCCGTTTGCCCAGCTCTGGGCGGCCACAGCATCCAAGCTGGCAGCATTGCAGCTGCTGATGGTGTGTGTACGAAGGCCCTCACATAGGCTAGAGCCCTTTGAAAGAGTTCTGACAAAAGCAGCGGCGTGCTTTGCAGCCTCCGTTGCCGGCAGAACGGCATTGGCATTGGACGAAACAATGAATAGCACCTGTGGGGCGAGCTTGGTGATAGCCTGGAGTACTTTGGTATAGACGGCAAGTTGGGCTCTGTTGCAGCTTCCACAAAGAAGCGGGAGCGTCGGCGTATCGCCAAAGTAGCTTTGGATAAAGGGAAGGGTAAGTTCAAGAGCCGGTTCTTCGATAAAATAGCTATCCTGCTTCACCACCTGTGTAGGAAACATGGTACAAAGTTTGTCAGCGAGGGAGGTTGCAAACAGATGGTCAAATCCTGCTATGGTTATGCCTTCCGATTCAGGGGTGAACAGAAAAGCCGGCTCATCCTCGCTGAGCACCTCCTGGTGCAAGGGACCAAGGAATACGACCAATGAGGGTTTGAGCATCTGAACCTGTTCAAAAGAGCGGTGCAATGCTTCAGAAACCATGCTGTAGGAAGCGTGGGGAACAAGCACCGCGCAAGGCAGTGAGCAGGGTTTCACTGATGCTGGCCTTGGTTTTGTACACTCATCAAGCTTTGTACGGTCTTCAGGGTAGAAAATCATGTGATGTTGGGATTTAAGCATTGTCATCTTCCAAAAGTAATCGTCTTAGCCTTGTTTCGTCCAGTGTTATACTTAAGTTTTTTTCCTGAGTTGGCAACACCAAGCCGGTTTTTCCGCCTTTTACTCTCCTCAGGTGTTTGACCTGTGTGTAGTAGAGGTCGGCCTTTCCCTCCTTTTTTGCCTTGCTGAATACGACAGCCAGGTTGGCCGCATCCAACAGGACTACAAGCGGGACAGTCTTGTTTTTGATGAACTTGATGAATACATAGCCTCCGGGTACATCACGGGTATGCATCCAGTAATCGTTGCCCCTTGCATAGTGGCGCAATAGCTCATCGTTCTCCTTGGCATTGCGGCCGACCAGCAACGTGAACTGCCCGCTTTGCATCGTCAACCCAGGGGAATGGACCTTGTCGTGTGCTTTGGTTTCGGCGCTTGCCAGTTCGCGTTTCATTGCCCTGATGGCATTCTGTGGCTCTGTTGCTTCAAGCAGTTGTACGTAGTGAGCTTCCCTCTCGGCAAGCTGGGCTTTCGCCTTCACCACTTCGCTCAGTGCATTTTCGTAGGAACCTTTTGCTTTCTGATATCTTTCATAGTAGAGAAGGATGTTTTCCCTTCCCTTGAGCTTTGGGTCGAGCTCGATGACTCGTTTTTCCGAGCTTTCCCAATCGTCCAGTTCAATGCTGTCCTGGTTGTCCTTCAGTAGATGTTGGTAGGCGCTCAACAGATCGGCTGTCATTTTGTGCCGATCATAGCCTTCATTGGCCTTAAGGGTGTGCATTTGACTTGCCAAGGTGGTTTGTAGTGTTTTCAACTCCCGATCGCGTTTTGCCTCTACTTTGCGTAGGAGCTCTTGGAACGTCAGCTCGTTGCTTTGGCTTCCATACTCCATCTCAATCTGGCGGTTGAAGGAGGTATCAGTGCGAGAGCGCACGACAAATCGATCGTCCTCTCCTGTTTTTGGTTCGCCTATAATGAATGGCTGGCCGCTCTGCTCTCCCCTAGCGGGACGACGATACAGAAGTTCAAGGATGATGTCCTGCTCATCGGTAATGATTACATTGGCCCCCGGACCGCTATAGAAGCGCATGTACAGGTTAAGAAGCGTACCATGGTTGTCCAGCTTGAGATGGACCATGCGGTCATACGGTTGCTGAAAGACTTCCACCACCTTGGACCCTTCAAGGTGGGCTCTGAGGAACTGGATGAAGCGTTGCAGTTTTGCAGTCTTGCCCTGTTGGGCCACACTGAGGCTCTCGCTGGCCAAGTGCAAGCGGGAAAATGGGGTGCCCAACTCAGTATACAGTGTCCATCTGCCAATTGTCTGATGGTAAAAGTTCCAACTTATGGCATGAAAGTCATGTTGTACTGTCTGTTGCAGTGAGCTGCCGACCAGCGGCAATTCCTCAAGGATGAGCGCAATTTCACGCCAGTTGAGACTCATAGGTACTCCGTATCTGCTCAAAAGCAGCTTTCACACCCCCTGCAAGGTAAAATGATCCGCAAACCATGATGGCAGAGCTATTGCTTGTCATTGAGTAAGCAGCTTTAAGAGCCTGTGTATTGTCTTCGACTAACAAAATCTGATAGGTCTGCGACCGCTTTCGGGCAAGGTCGCAGAATAGGGCATACAGGCTTGCAATATCACTCTTCTTGTACGTTCCGGGACGACTGATGATGATCTGCTGGAAATGGTCTAGCACCAAGTTTGCCATGTGATGGTGATCCTTGTCCTCCAAGGCTCCGTAAATGATGGTGTTCGTCCCCTCGTGATGCAATGAACTGAAACTGGAAAGCAGGGCTTTCAAGGAGTGGGTTGTGTGTGCCCCATCGACATAGAGACAGGGCGAGGTGGATAGTTGTTGGAACCGTCCGGGAATCTGGTTTTTCTCAATGGCCGGGATGACTTTTTCGTTGTAGAGGCCCAGTGTTCTGAGCACAAGCAGGGCAAGGGCGCTATTTTGTGCCTGTACACTGCCGCGCATCGAGAGCAGCAAGTGCTCCTCTGTCCCATCCTTCCATTGATACCGAACAAGTTCTCCCTCGGTGGTGGTTTTGCTTGACAACTCCTTGATGGACTCGCTGAGCAGATAGGTGGGGCTGTGCATCGCTTTGGCCTCAGCAAGAAAAACAGACATGGCGGCTTCTTCTTCAAAGCCTATGAAGGTTGGCACTCCGTTCTTGATGATTTTGCTCTTCTCTGCGGCAATTTTCTCGATGGTATCACCCAAAATTTTCGTATGCTCAAGCTCGATGGGGCACAGTACGCAAGCTTCAGCTGTGATGGTATTGGTCGCGTCCAGCCTTCCACCCAGGCCGGTCTCTATGACTGCCCAATCACAGGCGCTGTTCTTGAAAAGCATGTAGGCATAGGCGGTGTAGAGTTCGAATGTCGTTGGATTGGTTTCTCCCCACTGGTCGGTGAAATGAAATCCTTGCACCAGAATCTGCAACTCCTTACCGGTCTGTACGAGCAAGTCATCGCTGAAGAAGGTTCCGCTGAGACTGAAACGTTCGCGGTAGTCAACCAGATGAGGGGAGAGATACAGACCAGTCTTGTATCCCAAAGCGGTAAGGGCGCTTGCAAGATAGCTGGCCGTCGAGCCTTTGCCCTTCGAGCCGGCCAGATGAATTTTCTTAAAAGACAGCTCAGGATTACCTAGGTAGGCAAGCAAGGAATGCATGCGGTCCAAGCGGTATGTTCTGGTTGTATAGTGCGTGGTCTGCTTCTCAAGATTGGGGAAACTCTCCATGAAGCGGACTACATCGTCAAAGCATGTAATTACCATGTAGTATATACCTCGTCGTAAACTGTAGACGCAACGCCTGTTTTGGTCAACGCAAAGTAATCGATTCCTGACCTGCTGTTGCAATCTCCACAGAATAGATACCCCCAAGAATGAGAAATGATAGGACTTACCCATTTCTCTTTGCTAGCAAGTATTGCTTTCGTAATTCAGGGTACGGCCAATATCGCCATCAGCGATACTGATTTGTAAGGAAATTACTCGTAGTACCTGCAGAAGGATAAGCTTTTCAGATTGTCACTCCCGCTCTTTGTACAGTTCCTGCATAAAGATGCATACACAGGGGCAAAAGTGCATTACACAATGACGTATAGTGAATTTGTGTCATGATAATCTTGATTTTATACGATTCTTCTGCCTATAGTAGAGTAAGTTGTAGTGAATTATCGAGGAGATGGATTATGGCACAACAGAAACATGCACCTAAACCGTGGGATTTTCTGGACGAGTACCGCGGTAAAGTATTCCAAGGTCAATGGCCTACTATTGTAGAGATGTTTGAGATATCGGTAAGTCGCTATCCTAATAATAAATGTTTCACTGCTTTTGTCCCTAAAAAGGAGACGTTTACCTATACACAAGCACATCAGTATGTACTGAAGACGGCAAACTATCTCGCCTCAAAAGGGGTGGGCAAGGGTGTCAAGGTTGCGGTATCGGGTAAGAACAGTCCCGAATGGGCGATTGCATATCTGGGAATCTTATTTTGCGGTGCTATCGTAGTCCCCCTGGATAACATGCTGAGCAATAAGGACATGGCAAAACTTATGGACTTTGCCGGGGTAAAAATCCTGTTTGCCGACTCTGACAGACTCGAGAATTTCGATAGTGAGAACAAGCTTGGGTTGTCCGAAAGAATTAGTCTTGAACCAACTAAAGAGCATACTTTTGTGATGGAGTTGGATGCCAAGGAAATGAAGCGGGACAAGGCACAAAGTGAAGATACCGCTGCCATTCTGTTCACCAGTGGTACAACGGGAACCCCCAAAGGTGTCATGCTCAGCCATTTCAACATGATAAGTGACTGTTATCTGGCCCAGGGCAACATGACACTCTATCCTACCGATGTATTCTATGCCATTCTTCCCATCCACCATGCCTATACCATGATGGCCGTTTTCTTTGAGGCACTCAGTGTGGGAGCTTCCATTGTATTCGGCAAGAAGTTGATCATCAGCCAAGTCCTCAAGGAGCTGAAAGAGGGTGAGGTAAATATGTTCCTCGCAGTTCCGATGCTCTTCAACAAAATGATTGCTGCACTGATGAATGGTGTTCGGGAGAAAGGCATCGTGTTGTATGGAATCATCCGGTTCCTCATGGGTGTTTCCGGACTGCTGAAGAAAGTGTTCAAGGTGAATGTCGGTAAGAAAATGTTTGGTTTCCTGCTCAAGAAACTCTCGTTGGACAAGAACCGCATCTGCATAAGCGGCGGTGGTCCCCTGCCGGCTAGCACGTTCAAGATGTTCAATGAGCTGGGAATCGACTTTGTCCAGGGTTACGGCCTGACTGAGACCAGCCCGATTACCCACCTCAATCCGATCGAGGCATATATTGAAACTTCGGTTGGCAAGAAAGTTCCTCAGGTCGAAGTCAAAATTGTGAATCCCGATAGCGATGGCAATGGGATTATCTATATCAAGGGACCCATGGTCATGCAGGGCTACTACAACAATCCTGAAGCTACGAAAGAAGTGCTCGAGGATGGGTGGCTCAATACCGGTGACGTCGGTTATCAGGATGCGCAGGGCTATCTGTATCTGACGGGACGTGCGAAGAACATCATTGTTACCGATGGTGGTAAGAATGTGTTCCCCGAGGAGATCGAGGACCATTTCCAGCTTTACAGCGAGATAGAAACCATCTGCGTGCTCGGGTATCTGGTCGATAAGAAGACCAAGAGCGAAGGCATTCGGGCTTTGGTGTACCCAGCAGAAAAGTGGCGGGATGAAATGGCCAAACAGCACGGTGCGCAGGCCAAGAAAAAGATTGAGGAACGCATAAATCAAATTATTGGTGAAGTAAACAAGGAATTGCAATCCTACAAGAAGATTACCCGTGTGAATGTCATCGATGAACCGCTTGAAATGACGAGTACTAAAAAAGTTAAACGCTTCGTAGTTGCACAAAAGTACAAAGACTAATTATAGTACTACGTATGAATAGCAGTGTAAGAAGTTTTCTGAAGGCACAGGCTCACTCCCTCAAGCCGATTGTCATGGTCGGCAAGAGTGGATTGGAAGAGCGGGTGATAGCAGCCATGAACGAAGCCTTGGGCAGTCATGAGCTGGTCAAAGTAAAGTTTCAGGCCTTCAAGGATGAGATACGTCCTCTCGCAGAGGAGCTGGCAGTGAAGACCAAGAGTGAATTGGTCAGCATCATTGGCTTCATTGCAACGTTTTATCGTGAGAGTGAGGAACATTTGATTCATATTCCCAAGGATTTGCTGAAAAAGGGCGAGTAGGGATAGGCTGGAACAAATAAGGCATCAGGGTGAAATACTCTGGTGCTTTTTTCTTGTTATACTTGTTTTTGTTTTTTTTACTTTTTCTTGTATGTATTTCTTATAGAAATAAGACAGGCCCGCCGTCCAACGGAGGCAGGGCCTGCATAGAGAAAATCCACCAGAAGGTGTACTTACTTCATAGCACAGACGATGGATTCACACAATATGCCTTGTCTATGCTCCTCGATAACAGTTGATGTCCAAAGCCTGACAAAGCTCTGTCAACACACCTCGTGTTTCCAAGGTCATTTCTGCTTTTTGATTCTTCCAAAGTTGCTGGGCGAGAATCATAAGGCGGGGGAATAGTAAATACTCAGCCTGGCGTGAGGTGGTTACCTTTTCCGTCCATAGGTTTCCCTGTGATCCCAATACAGAGGTTTTTGTGCTCGCTTCCATTATAGAGGGAGTTGGTGTGAAACGGGCTACCTGCTCAAGTGTGCTGACACCCAGGTTTCCCATCTCCTCCTCACTGTCTTGGTGTTTGTAGTCGAAATAACAACCCTCGGTATTGGGGCACATAATCACTTCATGGCCGCGTTTGCTTGCTTCCAATCCACCCGCAAGGCCTCTCCATGACATGACGATCAAATCCTCTGGGAGTCCTAACAGTTCGGTTCCCTCAAGCACCTCATCCCATCCGATGGGACGCTTGCCTGCTTTATGCACCATTTCGCAAACTTCTTTGGTCATCCAACTTTGGAGTTGCCGGGCATCGGTTAACCCTAATTGCCGGACTCGGTTCTGACAGCGGGGACACTGCCGCCAAGCGGTATGCGGACATTCGTCACCGCCGATATGGATATAGGGATCAGTGAAAAGCTCAGCAATTTGGGTGATGGCATCGGAAAGGAAGGCCATCAGCTCATCACTACCGGGGCACATTACCTCTTCAAAGATTCCAAAGCGATCCTGTGTTTCATACGGCCCTCCTGTACATCCGAACTGAGGATAGGCAGCAAGCAACGCCGATGCATGGCCTGGAGTCTCAATTTCAGGAACTACCAGCATGTGACGTGCATGTGCATACGCTTGTACTTCAAGGATTTCACTACGGGTGTACAGCTGGCCGTACGTTCTGCCGTCGGTGTATTGCAACTCTGTTCTTTTGGCTGCAATGCTCTCCAATTTGGGCCAATTCTCAAGAGGGATACGCCAGCCTTGGTCGTCGGTCAGATGCCAATGGAAACGATTGAGGTGGAATAGGGATGCCACATCGATGAGTTTTTTCAAGAAGGCTGGGGTGAACTGATGTCTGCTGCAGTCGATCATGAAACCGCGCCAAGGAAAATCCGGTGCATCCTCGACTTTGCAGCAGGGCAACAGGTTGCCACTGAGCATGGCTAGCTTGCGGATGGTGCTCAAGCCTCTGAAAGCGCCGTCGCTGGTTGTTGCTTTGACCACAATCTGGGTCTTGGTGATGGTCAGCACATACGCTTCGCTTCCCAAGCCCTCTTGGTGTTTGAAGAGAATATCCTCACCACCAGCCTTGCAGCCGAGCACTTCGAGTGAAAACGCATGCAGGTCTTCAAATCCTGCTTCTGCTGCAATACTGATGCGTGGGTGCAGACGAAAGACGCCTTCCCGATCCTCTATGAACCGGGGTTGGGGGACGATGAGCTCGCTTGCTTTACGGACATGGTGTGTTTGCATGGATTCTTGGTACCATGGCTTTGCCTACAAGTCAAGTTCAAACGTTGTACAAACCGCTGGACAAGGAAGCAAAATTATCTGCTTGACAGGTGGGATGGTGGATGGTAGGCTTTGTTTGTACAGAGAGCGAACAAACTAATGGAAGTGTAACTTCACTTCGATACCGAGGTCGTAGACCAAGTATACTGAGGCTTATGAGAATCAACAATAATAATTTCCAGAAGAATGCCAACACCTCACTTGTTGCTCAGCTTATCTGGAAGAGTCCAGGAATCAGCAGGGTTGATATCGCGCGGGAGTTGAATCTCTATCGTTCGACGGTTACCAACATTATTTCCACCCTTATCGATGACGAAGTCGTCTATGAAGGGGAGGAAGGAAGCGGCATGAGCCGGGGCGGTCGCAAGCCGATCATCCTCAGACTGAACGATAAGTTCGGCTGTGTCGTGGGTTTCGATATCCAACCCTCCCATTATCGGGCGGTAATTCTTGATATAACCGGCAGTCTTCTGTTCCAAGACAAAGGCAAACTTCCCGAAGTGGATTTTGATGGAATCATCACCTTCTTGATGGAAATAGTTCTCAAGCAGGTGGAAAAGCTTGGTATTCCGCTTCTAGCCGTGGTTGCGGGAATTCCCGGGATTGTGGATACGGAGAATGGCGTGATTCTCTATGCCGAGCCGTTTGATTTGCATAATTATGATTTTTATTCGTTCTTCACAAAGAACTATGATGTGCTGGTCTTTGTTGAAAATGATGCCAACTGTACTGCCTGGCTTGAGATGACCATCAACCGTAATGTCAATTTAGGCGATTTTGTGTGCATGATAGCCGACTACCACGAAGGCAGCTATCAGTTCGGTGACCGAGCCGGAATCGGTGTAGGTATAGGACTGTCCATCGGAGGGAAGGTGTATCATGGGTCGCATCATAGCAGTGGTGAAATTTGTACGCTTAGCTGGCGCGGTCACAATATCGGTCAGACTGGATTGCCGGAGGACCTGCTGATCAAGTCGGTTACCGATGAACAAGCTTGGAAGACTTGGATGGTAGACCTCTTCAGCTCATTGGTTCCGGTTCTCTCGGTCTTTGACCCAAGAGTGTTTTTCATTCATGGCAAACCCTTCTCCGACGAGCAGAGAATTCGTGATCTGCTTACTAACGATTGTCCGCAATTTTTGGATTTACTGAAGAAAATTCACTGCAAGCTTATTTTCGATACACAGGACGAGTCCGTGGTTGCGAAAGGGGCGGCAATGATGTTCCTGCAGAAATTATTTGCAGTTCCCGAGCTCTCTGAAATTGAATGTCGCACCCATTTTGACTGGGAGGATGTGATTGCACAGGCTTATCCCATGAAAAAGTCATACAGGAAACCGCGGTTGGAGGTTTCGCATGCCTAAAGCGCACACGTTGGCGGACACGAAGAAGGAGCAGAAAAGGGCATACTGGATGCTTGTCCTTCCCGGCTTCCTCATCTATGTATCGGTGATGGCGTTCCCTACCATATTCTCTGTGATCCTCAGCGTCACCGACTACAATGGAGGAAAACTCTTTGGGGGAAAACCGGTCTCGTTTGTAGGTTTCAAATGGTATGCCCGCCTGTTTGTGGATGAGTACTTCTACCTTGCCCTGAAAAATAATCTCTGGATTGTTTGTGTTTCGGTATTCGGTCAGATTCCGCTGGGATTCTTCCTTGCCTATGTGCTGCATAGGGGATTGGTGAAAAAGGGTGATTTCTTCCAGACCATGATCTACCTTCCCACCGTCATTTCCACGGTCGTCATTGGTATTCTTTGGAAGTCGTTCTTCGCCCCCTATGGAGCGTTCCCTGAGTTGGTTCGGCTGTTCAATCCCACGTATGAGTTTGGTATCAGCAACCATCCCATCCTGCCGGTTCTCTTTGTAATTCTCTGGATGTATACCGGCATGTATATGATCATATTCATGGCAAACTTGCAGAAGATTGACGGTGCCGTCATCGAAGCAGCCCGCATTGATGGCGCTTCGGAAGGCCAAACGCTGCGTTACGTAATCCTTCCGGCTCTTTCGGGTGTGTTGGTTGTATCGGCAATCCTCGCAATCAGCGGCTCGCTGAAGAGTTTCGACCTCATTTATGTAATGACTGGAGGAGGTCCGGCGAATCGGACTACCGTCCTGTCCATCTATATGTTTGACAAGGCATTCAAGGGTGCTCCCAACTATCCGCTGGCCAATGCAATCAGCACGGTCATGGTAATCATCAGTTTCTCCCTCATCGGTCTTACCAAGTGGGTTGAACGCAGATTTGGTGGGAAGGAGTAGCATATGAATGATATCAAGGATACTAAATCAGTCAGCGCAAGAATCAATATATTTTTTACCTATGCCGTGATGGTGTTCTTCACCTTGATGGCGGCATATCCTCTGTTGTGGTTGGTCATGAACTCCTTCAAGACGACCACTGAGTTTCAGATGAACAAGTTGGGTCTTCCTAAAGAGTGGGTGATGGTCAACTACCAGGATGCTTGGATTCGCGGTAAGTTTCCTCGTTTGATTCTCAATAGTTTCATCTATACCGGCATTACCACCATCGCCACCTTGGTCTTCTCTTTCATGGCCGGTTTTGCTTTTGCCAAGATTCCCAACAAGGCGACCAAGTTCCTGCATGGTACCTTTGTCATTGGATTGCTTCTCACATTGCAGTCGATCATGGTTCCACTCTTTCTCATCATCAATTGGGTAGGGCTGTATAATACCAGCCTTGGTGTCTTGATCCCCTATATCGGCATTGCCATGCCGATGGGCATCTACCTTGGTACTGAGTTCATTAAGGCGATTCCTGATGCCTTGGTGGAATCAGCACGCATCGATGGGGCGACGTACCTGAAGATTTTCATTTCCATCATTGTACCCATGGCTGCACCGGTGGGCGTTACGGTGGCAATCATGACCGTTACCGGTACTTGGAATGAGTTTATGTTGATTAATATCTTGACCAGCAGCGATGCACTGAAAAGCCTTCCCGTAGGTGTGCAGAAGTTTGCCGGTGCACTGTCCAGTGACTTTGGCAAGCAGTTTGCTGCCTTGGTCATCGGCTTGGTTCCGATGCTTGTTTTCTATTTGGCATTCAGAAAAGAGATCACCAAAGGTGTTGCCGCAGGAGCGGTGAAGGGCTGACAAAGGATTTTGTTTGACAGCCCTAAAAGAGCATGATAGCATTAGTTTGTACAAAGTATGAACTATTAAAATGGTTACTTCACCCTTGTATGAGGGGTGAGAAAAAATGAGCGCAAGGGACTATCCAAGCGCAATTGATGGACAAGTCATTAGGAGGTAAAAATGACTGGATTCAAGAGAGTTTCTGTACTGGCTCTTGCATTGCTGATGGTCGTGACATCGGTATTTGCACAGGGAACCAAGGAAGATGCAGCAGCAGGAAAGCAGATTGAGCTGACCGTGTTGAACTACATCGACATGTCTGAACCAAACAGCGCAAATGATATTACGATGATTTGGGACAAATTCGAAGCAGAGAACCCCGATATCAAGTTGGTACGTGAAGATCTGTTCAATGAGCCGTTCCATCAGAAAACAGAAGCCTATGTAGCCAGCGGCCAGGTTCCTGACGTTCTGTATATGTGGCCAAGTGGACGTTCGACCAGCCTGCATACCACCAAGAGCGTAAAAGACCTGAAGCCCTTCCTTGTGAAGGACGGTCTCGTGGACCAATACAATCCCGCTACGGTTGCCCCTCAGTTTGCTGGCTACCTTGCCATGCTTCCCAATGGTGTAACAACCACCCATATGCTGTATGTCAACACCAAAGTGCTCCGCGACAATGGCCTTGCCATGCCGAAGAGTTATGCTGACATGAAAGCAATGGTTGCCCCGCTGAAGGCAAAGGGTATTGATTTGATCGCCATGGACAACATGGACGCTTGGGTCATGCAGAGCTGCCTGTTCTCAATGGTAGTAGGCCGCTTCGGTGGTGTTGACTGGTATGACCAACTTGCTGCCGGCAAGATTTCCTTCACCGATGAATGGTTCGTCAAATCCTTGGACCTGATCGATGATATGTACAAGTCCGGTATGATCAACCGCAACAGCCTGACCAGCCCCTACGGTTCATCCCGTGGCAGTTTCGCAGCAGGCAAGGCCGCTTTCTATATCGATGGCGACTGGTCCACTGGTGCCTTCCAGACTGATATCACCACCGGAAAGGCATTGGTCAGCCCTGCATTGCAGCAGAGTGATTTCGAGTTGATGGTTATTCCCAATCTTCCCGGCGAAGTAATTCATAACTCCAACAGTGGTGTTATGGGTACCGGCTGGGGCATGAGCGCCAACATTCCTGCAGGCTCTGCCAAAGAAGCAGCTGCTTGGAGATTGATCAAGTACTTGCAGGGCGAGTATGTCCAGACCTACCGCCTCTCCACTGGTGCTTCCTTCCCCTCAAACCTCAACGTTGATGTGGAAAAAGTTGTTAAGGAGAGAAATCTTGAGCCGTTCATTGCAAAGAGAGCAGCATATTACGCCGCTCATACTCCGATCACCCCGGTTGTTGATGGTGTGTTGCACAGTGATGTGTACAACGTAATCAACGTCGGCTTGCAGGAGATTGGTCTTGGCTCGAAGGCCCCGAAGCTGATCGCTGCTGAAGTGCAGAAAGCTTGGGAGACCTGGAAGAAGAACCAATAATCAGGTACGTTAGATTGCAAGGCAGGAAGGCTGTAATGGCTTTCCTGCCTTTTTTATACTTGGTGTAGGGAAGAATGAAATCCCGTAGACTCCCGTTCAATAATGGCGCAATCGAGCAGAATACGACTCGGGTGAGTTTTTTCTTTGTTCTCAATCATATCCAGCAGTATGGAAGCTGCAGTATGGCCAATCTCAAAGAGTGGCAGGGCCACAGTGGAAAGGGAGGGACGGCAGACCGAAGAGATTTCACGGTTGTCAAAACCGATGAGAGCCACATCTCTGCCGACCTCGATTCCATGTTGATTGCAGTAATCCAATACTCCCATTGCCATTAGATCGTTCATGGCAAAAATGGCTGTTGCCCCTCGTTCAAGGAGTTCAGCAGCGCATTGATAGCCTTGGTCCCGTGTCCAGTCGGCATAGCAGATGAAATGTGGATTATACGGTACCGAGTGCTCATACAGCGATTCCTGAATGCCAAATAGGCGGTTGTTTGTATGAAAGGAGTCCTTCACACCTGCTACAACGCCTATCTTTGTGTGACCTTTTGCCAGCAGGAGATTGGTTACCTTCTTCGCAGCTTCACGATCGTCAAAGATGACTGCAGGAATGGATGGGTCCTCACTGTAACAGTAAGCACATACAAAGCGCGTGCTTTCATTGCGGGAGAGTATGGTCAGTGCATGGCTGTGACAGCCGATATAAATAATACCATCGACTTGCTTGCTCAACATCTGATCCATCATATCCAGCACAAGACGATTCTTTTGATCGGCATTGCCGCTCTCATGGCCAAAGAGTTTGTCAAAACGCAAATTTCCCAGAATATAATGAAACGAGCGAGATTCACAACAGACACCGATACCATCAATGATATCAGGGGTATTGAAGACCGTCAGGTCCTCGGCAATGATACCCAATGTCTTGCTGGTACCCGTCTTGAGATGTCTTGCATTGAGATTGGGGCGGTAATTGAGTTTTTTGGCTGCATCGAGGACCAATAGTTCAGTCTCCTTGCTGACACCGGTTTGATTATTCAGAACCTTGGAGACGGTTGCAATCGATACCCCTACATATTGTGCGAGTTCCCTTATGGTTGCCATAGAGTAGAGTATAGCATGAATAACGTTTATATCCAGCGTAGAATACCTTGATTGTAACTGCTTTCAGATGAATAAAATCCATATTCTAATAAAAAACGTTTACTATTTACAGCTTCTACTAATTCTGTGAGAAATTATGTAATTGCTATAAATATAGAAAATAAAATCTTTACAAATAAGAAAACTGGTTGTAATCTACTAATATAAATATTAAACGTTTACCATAGATATAGTAAATATGGCTAGAAACAGTGAAACAACGGATGTAAAAATAAACGTTTACCATGAGGGATATGATGCAAGAAAGCCTGTGTAGTGTAGATTTACGGAGCATAGAGATAACAGACCCACTCTTCTCCCACTATGTTTCCATGATTAGTGATGTGGTTATCCCCTACCAATGGGAAATTCTGAATGATAGGGTGGAAGGAGCTGTTCGCTCACACTGTCTGGAAAACTTCCGAATAGCAAGTAAACAAACTCAGGGGTCTTTCTATGGGCAGGTGTTTCAGGATAGCGATGTGTACAAATGGCTGGAAGCCCTTTCCTATTGTCTGTTGAGAGGAAAAGCCATGTCATTTATTCCTATCGCTGATGAGGTAATCGCTTTATTGGAAAGTGCACAACAAAGCGATGGGTATCTGCATACCTACCATATCATCAATGGACTTGATAAGCGTTGGACCAACTTGCTTGAGGCGCATGAGCTTTATTGTGCAGGGTATCTGATAGAGGCTGCAATAGCTTACCATGAAGCAACAGGAAAGGAACGCCTTTTGGGTGTAGCCCTTCGTTTTGCCGACTTGATTTGTGCTACATTCGGTCCTGCAGACAACCAGATACACGGATATCCAGGACATGAGGAGATTGAGCTGGCACTTATACGGCTCTATCGGCATACACACACGAAACGGTATCTGCAAACTGCCCAATACTTTCTGGAAACTCGAGGATCAGAACCGAATTATTTTGTTTCTGAAATTGCCAACCGAAAAGGACCGTGTCTGTTTGAAGAGTTCAGGGACTATGACCTTTGCTATTCACAGGCCCATCAACGACCGGTGGATCAAAGAAGTGCAGAAGGCCACGCGGTACGAGCTCTCTATTTATATTGTGCAATGGCTGATTTTGCTCAGGAAAAGGGTGATGAAGCTTACCGGATAGCCTGTGAAGCATTGTGGGAGAGCATCGAGCAAAAACGGATGTACATTACAGGTTCTGTGGGCTCCTCAGGGCTTCTTGAACGATTTACCACTGATTACGATCTTCCCAATGATAGAAACTATGGGGAAAGTTGTGCATCGGTTGCTCTGATGATGTTCGGTCGTCGTATGGCCAAGCTGACCGGAATGGCACGCTATCATGATACGGTTGAGCGAGCACTCTTCAATACAGTGCTTAGCGGTATAAGCGCTGATGGACTGCATTACTTCTACGTCAATCCGCTGGAAGTCTGGCCAGAGGCATGTATGCCTTTCACCAGTATGGCTCATGTAAAACCGGTCAGGAAGAAATGGTTTTCCGTAGCCTGCTGCCCCACCAACATCGCACGGACATTGGCTAACCTTGGCAGTTATATCTATGAAAGCAACGGAAATTCTGTAGTTGTCAACCAACTCATCTCATCCAGTATTGTCATAGAAATTGGAAAGGAGAAAAGAATTCTGCATTTGGATGTATCTGATTCAGGCAGAAGTCATCTCACCTTGTCGTGCGATAAAGACCTTTTGGTACAACTACGTCTGCCATGGTATGCCAATCATCCAACTTGTAAGGAGGATGGGACTAAAAGAGAGGTAATTGTAGCACATGGCTATGTACAGATACAACTTCATGCAGGGAAAACCGTGACCATGGATCTGCATGTTGAGCCACAATGGATGGCTGCCAATCCTCAGGTTCGGGCCGACCAGCACCGGGTTGCTTTGCAGTATGGACCGTTTGTGTTCTGCCTTGAGGAGACGGACAATTCTGCAAACCTCGCATCCCTTGTCGTCGATAGTACGAGAAAGCCCACTGTATCCGGGTTTTTGGAGGAATTGCCAGGCAAACTACCAATATTGGGCTATGAAGCCTGGAAAGTGGAAAGCGAAGAACAAGGACCCTTGTATCGGAAAGCTTCGTATAGGCTGAAACCACGTCAGGTACGTGCGATTCCCTATTGTATGTGGGGAAATCGTGAAAAAGGGGAGATGTTGGTCTTCCAATATTTGAAAACTGTGTGAAAATCCAAACCAGCAGAGCTGGTCTGAAAACAAAAGGAAGGTAGAACATGAAAAAAAGAGGTTTCTTGACTGTACTGCTATGCATCCTTATAGCAGTGGTGTTGCCTGCAGCAGGTTCCAAGGAAACAGCAATGGAAAGCCAGAAGGTGAGTATCACCTATTCGTTCTGGGGTACTCCTGATGAAGGAGCTGCCGTACAAAAGGTTGCTGATCAGTTCAATGCATCGCAGGATAGGATTTCTGTAGAAATCATGGCAATTCCGCATGATACCTATGTGACCAAGCTCAATACGCTTGCAACGGCAAGGAATTTGCCTGACTGCGGTATTATGAGCGAGGCCGGAGTACTGCAGTTTGCAGAGAACGGACTGTTGTATGACATTTCGAATATGTATGGGGCGGGTGAATCCAAGCCTTTGGATTCATTGGCATTCCGCTACCAGGGAAAGCCGGTTGCCTACTCGGCAGCAAATGAGATTCTGTTGCTCTATTACAACAAGGCTATGTTCGATAAGGCGGGAATCGCGTACCCCCCGACCGATGCGAAGAATGCATGGACGTGGGATGAGTTTGTACAGGTTTCCAAACTACTTACCTTGGATGCAAATGGTAACAATGCGACCAGCTCTGCCTTTAATCCCAACACGATTGTTCAGTACGGTTGCATGGTGGAGAACTTGACATGGCAGTTGGAGGTATGGTGCCTGAGCAACGGAAGCGGTTTCTATACAGAGGATGGGAGCAAAGTCATCATTAACGAAGCAGCTGCAACTGAAGCACTGCAGAAGATTGCCGATCTTCATCTGGTGCATCATGTCGCCCCGATTTCCTCCGGACTGACCGACGACGGTGTCCAACGTTCACTGATTGCAGGCACGTGTGCCATGACTACCAACGGAGCTTGGAATGTAGGAACCAGCCTCGCTTCTGCACGTTCTGAAGGGTTGAACTACGGTGTAGCGGTACTTCCTTACATGAAAGAGAAAGTAACCATTTGTACCGGAGGCCCGAATGTTGTATTCAGCCAGACAAAGCATCCAAAGGAAGCGATGGAATGGGTGAAGTGGTACATGCAGGAAGAGAATAGCTGGTCACTGATCGAGACAGGCATCTGGATGCCAATTCTTGAGAAGTGGTACACCGATGAGTCTTTTACCCGCAAATGGGTGGAAAATCCAAATTTCCCGCCGTATGATGACTACAAGAAAGCGGTGGTGGACTACGCAAGGGACTATTCTCGTTCAACATCATGGTACTATGTGAACAATACCAATGACTTCAACACTCTCCTGGGTTCTGTCCTTGGCGAAGTGTGGACAGGAAAGAAATCGGCCAAAGATGCAATTGGGCAGAGCTATCCTCAATTAGTCTCCGCTTTCAAGGGCGAGCTGTAACAAATTAAGGGTAGGGGGCTAAGGATGAGAAGTTTGAACGCACGCCAAAAAAGTGAAAGCAGGGCAGCCTATATCTGTCTGTTTCCCTCAATTATTGGTTTGGTCTTTCTCACCTACCTTCCCTTGCTCAGTGTTTGCATATTAGGGTTTTTTAAATGGGGAAAGGGGGCGGTAGAGCCGATTTTTGTGGGCTTTGACAACTACCGCCGTCTTTTTACCACCGATCCCTATTTTTCTGATTCTCTGAAAGTCACGTTGCTGTTCAGTCTTCTTTCGGTTGTGATGAGCATGGCTTACTCCCTTTTTATTGCCATGCTGCTCAACCGAAAGATTAAGGGCCGGCTGTTCTTCAGAGCAATTTTTTATCTTCCTTATGTACTGCCGGCTATGGCCGTTTACATAGGTTGGTCTTGGTTGTATGAGTCCAATTTTGGGTTGTTCAACTACATCCTCTCTGCCTTAGGATGTACGAAAGTCAAGTTTCTTGCCGATTCTTCGTTGGTTGTTCCTTCCTTGGCGCTAATCGCCGTTTGGCTGGCAGGCAATCTCATAGTAATCTTCCTTGCAGGACTTCAAAATGTACCAAAAGTATACCATGACGCAGCCGAGATTGATGGGGCGAACAGCTTTCAACGGTTTGTGCATGTTACCGTTCCCTGTATGACACCGATACTCTTCTACAACCTACTCATGGCGCTGATTACCAATATGCAGATAGTCACTCCTGCCTTGGCATTAACCAACGGAGGACCCGGGAATGCTTCCACTTTCATGACGTATCTGATGTATCGATATGCCTTTGTAAGTAATCAACTGGGGTATGCCGGTGCTATCTCCTTTGTGTTTTTCCTCATCATTGCAGTATTTACGATTCTCTTGTTTGCAACCAGCAAACACTGGATTTTCTATGAGGGGGAGAAGGCATGAATACGCTACAAAGCAAGCAAAAGCTGAAAAGGATGTTTGATATTCTTACATTTGGGATATTGTTTGTTCTGGGAGCATTGGTCCTATTGCCTATTTGGTGGATGGTACGTTCCAGCCTGATGACCAATACCGAATTGTATGCTTTCCCCCCGGCCTTCTTTCCCGACAAATGGCTCTTTTCCAACTATGCAGCAACCCTGGAATTCTTTCCATTTTTCAAGTACCTGGGGAATACCCTTACGATCATTGTCCCTTCCGTGTTGGGTGGAACCCTGACAGCAACGATGGGAGGCTATGCTTTTGCCCGGCTTCGCTTCAAAGGAAAAGACTTTCTCTTTTTGCTGTGTGTAGGGTCAATGTTGCTTCCCACAATGGTTACCTTGCTTCCCTTGTATATTCTTTGGACCCGCTTGCTTGGTGTCTACGACTCCTATCTGCCGTTGGTGCTTCCTCATTTTTGTGGTGGTGGAGCTTTCAATATTTTCTTGATTCGTCAGTTCATCAAATCCATTCCGAGGGAGCTGGATGAAGCCGCTACCATTGATGGAGCAGGCCCACTGCGAGTTTTGGCCTCCATCATTGTTCCCGCCATCAGATCAGCCATGATTGTAGTTGCCCTTCTGTTGTTCATCATGCTCTGGAATGATTTATTGCAGCAGATCATCTACATCAATAGTCTGGATAAATTCACCATAGCCTTGGGACTCTCCCAATTCAAGGGAAGTCTGGGAACCGATTGGTCGATGATCATGAGCGCCACCTGCATGTCCTTTGTCCCGGGTATCCTATTCTACTTGGTTGGACAGCGATATTTTATTGAAGGCATCGTCATGACAGGCATGAAGCAATAAAAATACCCTGCAAGCTTTCCTGCAGGGTATTGATGCTATTTGCTGCTGCTGAATACGTCGAAGACCTTCAGCTTCTCCTTGAACTGCAAAGCGGTAATACTCTCATGAGTCTTGAAGAACACCACCTTCTGCGCTGTAGGTCGGATATTGAAAAGGTTGTCACTGAAAACCCCCTTCAGGTCCTGGGCATCGAGAGCGACCTCGAATGCAGGATGGGTGCAGCTCACGGTGACCAAGAAACCCCCGCTCGCTTTTTCTATGTGCGTTTCAATACCAGGATCGCAGAGTTGGCAAGCTTTGGGTTTATCCAGAAGCAGGCAGTTCTCAATGTACAGGTCATCGCTCTTGAGCTTGAGATAGATAAATGTTTTTTGTCTATCGATTTTGGGTTTCTTCTTCAAGTCGATGGTGCACATATGGGTGCTGCTTTTTGCATCGATGGTAAGCCGATATTCCTGCTTGCCGAGCTTTTGGCCGTCGAACGTGCAGAACTTCACTGAGAGCTTTGCATCCTCAATACCCTTCGGCCCGTCATTGACGATGTACACCTCAACCTTGCCATCCTCCTTCTGATAGGCGATGGGAAGGGCAGGGGCATAGAAGCGCTTTGCAGCATAGTGCAAGAGCTTCCACTTGAGGGTATAGTCGATTGAGGACCAGGAAGCTACCGGCCAGTTGTCATTGAGTTGCCAGTACAACGTACCCATGCAATGGGGCATGGTGGTTCTCCAGTACTCTATGGCCATTTTCATGGCAGTAGCCTGCTGAACCTGACTGAGATACAGCATCTGTTCAAAGTTGGTTGGAAAGCGGTAATAGCGGCTGAAGTTCTCGATTATGATGGAATTTCCCCTGGGATTCTTCTGGTGGTGTTCCATTTCGACGCTGGTAAGATTCCACATGGAGGGATGGGCATACGTTGCGACAGTGGATAATGAAGGGAAGCTCTGATAGCCAAATTCACTGACAAACCGAGGCTTGATTGAATAATACTCCTCGAAGCTCTTTCCCTCATGCCAGACCGACCAGAAGTGCATGTCACCGCGTTTGTCATTGTGCCAGTTGTCTGAGAAGTCGCTGGGACCTGCCGACGGACTGCTGGGCCACCACGTTCGATTGGGATCGAGCTCTTTGATGACCTTTCCAACGACGCCTTCGTTGAGCCGGTCATAGTCGATGACATAGCGATATGGATTCTTGCGTGACTCCTCATACCAGCTGATGGCCCCCAAGTCCTCGTTGTTTCCGCACCACAGGGCCAGGCTTGGGTGGTCGTGCAGACGATTGACTTGGTAGCGGAGCTCCGCCTCGACACTAGCGAGGAAGGAGGGATCGGATGGGTACATAGAGCAGCTGAACATGCAATCCTGCCAAAGCAGAATGCCTTTTTCGTCACAAAGCTCGTAGAAATCCTCTTTCTCGTATAATCCACCACCCCAGATCCGCAGCATGTTCATGTTGGCATCCATTGCGTACTGCAGCAGTTGTTCATAGCGGTCCCGCTTCAGGCGGCCCATGAAGGCATCCATGGGAATCCAGTTGGCGCCCTTGGCAAAAATATCCCTGCCGTTGACAGAGAAAACCATACCTTTGCCGCCCTCTGCATCTTCCTCGGTTTTAACAACCAATGTCCTGAAACCGATACGTTTGGATACTTCTTGGCTTCCTATGGTCAGGTTTAGGGGATACAGCACTGCTTTCCCTTCGCCGTTCGGCCACCAACGTTGTACCTTGTTGCAGACAAGATGAAAGGTAATCTTGTTCAATCCAACCTGGGTTTCAATGGATCCCTGTTGTGTAACGCCTGAACAGGTTGCACTGCAAGGCAGGATCTGAGCTTTTTGGGCATTGAAAATGACCTGTACAACCAAGTCCCAGCTATCATCGGAGAGCGGTTTCGTGTCGCAGGTGACGCTTTCGATAATGCCTTCGTCGGCAAAGGTCAGCTGGATCGGCTCATAGATGCCGAAACTCAGTATGCATGGACCCCAATCCCACCCGCTGTGGCATTGGGTTTTGCGCACCAAGTTCCGATGTTTTGCCGAAACCGGATAGACTGAGTACGGAATGGGGTAGGCAAGCTTCGCGGCTTCTTTGATGGCATGATTCTCTGCACTGGTGAAAATCAGTTTGATGCTGTTTTGCCCTACCTGCAATGCAGAACCGATGTCAAAGCGCCAACGTCTGAATTGGTTGTCGCAGCTGCCTATGTGTGCATCATTGACCAGTATATCTATGATGGTATCGGCCATAGTCAGGGTGAGGATTGCATGAGTATCGCGTAGGTCAGCCTCGGAAATCGAGAATGTGCGCTGTAAAACCCAATCGTTTTGTCCGACCCATTGGATATCCAGTTCCTGTGTTCCAAGGTAGGGGTCCGGTATAATTGAAGCAGCGAGCAAAGCCGAATGAATGTCGCCGGGCAGGGTACAGGGGATGTGGTCATGGTTCAGGAAATATTTACAATGCGGGGCAATCTTTTCTGTATCGAGCGGATAGAGATTCCAGACTCCGTTACTATCGAGTGTGTGCATGAATGGTGACCTCCGATGGCAGAGTATACCATAGGCAAGGGCGGCTGCGTCGAAAAAGCTTGAGGTGCTCCTGCCGGCAACCTATACTTGAGCCATGAGGCAAAGAAGGAACGTGAATCAGGGAGCCTCATCGTACGAGGCTCACCATACGCAAGACTCCACGCTAAAGCTTGGGGCGTTGCTGCAGGCAATTTTTGTTACGGTTCTCCTTCTGTTGATAACGTATACCCTCTACCAAGGGTGGAATGAACGGCTGGTGGAACGGGGAAAGCAAGCAGGACAGTCGGAGTTGTTGGGCATACGGAAAAATCTCTTTCTGTTGATGGGAAATCAGGAAATGTTTACCGCCCTGTACGGACAAAGAATAGAAGAGAGCCTTTTTATCGGGGAGGTGCCCAAGCTCGCCGACCTTGCCACCTATCTCGACTTCTTGAAAAAAACGCATCCATCCTTCAGCTTTGCAACTCTCGACCGTGAGATGGTGGTGCTTGACCGGTATCCAACTTTGGGACCCTATGGAATAGGATACAACTATCAGAATATTGAGCAGTATGCATCGCACATCATGCAAACACTCCTCAATGATAGTGCAACCTTGGACGGTCCCATCAAAGATGAGGATCATAGAAACTATTTGGTAAGCCGATATGCTCTATCCGACAACCGCGCCCACTGGGGCCTGCTAACCCTCTATTTCGACTTTGAGCAGTTCCTCATAGAAGCAGGGGCCGATGAGGTTTCCAGCCAGTATCAGGTGTC
The DNA here is from genome assembly GCF_000190435.1 of Sphaerochaeta globosa str. Buddy. Taxonomy (NCBI): domain Bacteria; kingdom Pseudomonadati; phylum Spirochaetota; class Spirochaetia; order Spirochaetales; family Sphaerochaetaceae; genus Sphaerochaeta; species Sphaerochaeta globosa. The sequence continues at coordinate 1,925,516 of NC_015152.1, read as the reverse complement.
GATGAATTTCTCACACGAAGGAGGAGAAGAAACCTTCGTATGGGGTGCTGAGTCACTCGCTAGTGAGGATGCTGTTTCCATGGACTTGTCATATTCGTCGCTACGCTGGAATATGAAATTGGCACCCAAAGATTCTTGGGTTGCATTCTCCCTGCCGTTGTTGCTTTACGGAATAGTCAGTACTCTCGTCTGTTTGGCAATAGGGGTGCTGATTTACTTGCATCAAATCCGCTACGAGTTGGTGAAAGCACGCTCGCGCACCGACAGCCTGACCGGCTTGCTCAACCGCAGGGAATTTCTCAATTTACTTTCACAAACCGATTCGGGTGAACAATCGTATGCCGTAGCATTGATCGACATCGACAACTTCAAGGAAATCAACGATACCTACGGACATCTCAACGGGGACAAGGCCTTGCTTTCCCTGGTGGAGACACTCAAGCACCATATCCGCATGAGCGATGTCATCGCACGATTCGGGGGTGATGAGTTTATTCTGCTGTTTCGTGACTGCTCCAACATCGACTTCTGCAAACGCCTTTTCCAAGCGATCAGGCATACGAACGTGGAACTCGAGGGGAAGCAGGTCGAAGTGGTAATCAGCATGGGAATCGCATTTTCCGCTGATGAAGAAAAAAGCCCACAGGCTCTTATCGCTACCGCCGATCGTCGACTCTACCAAGCCAAGCTTGGTGGGAAAGGCCGACTTTGCAGTTTTGGCTGAACATGAAAGAGACCGGGGCGTTCAACCCGGTCTCATTTCCTAATCTAGTGGGAGTTGCTTAGTTGGATTGCTCCAAAGTCAGCGTGACTGTAGTTCTGTCACACACCTCGGCTGGACCAAAGTACTGTACAGCTCCGGGATAGGTGAAGCATGTCTTGCGTGCCCACTGTGCGCGATGCTCGGCAAAGTATTTGAACGGCTTGCCTTGTAGCTCTACCAAAGCTTTCTTGATAACAGGTTTCTTCTCCCCATGACGAACTTCCATGTTCATCATCATGGTGATGGGAATCCCGCCTGCATTCCACTCATTCGCCGGTGCACAGAGGTTTGTTATCGAACTGAGGTAACCGCTCACCCCTGCTGCGATGAGGCAGAAAGCATTATACCCAAGGCTGTAACAGTAATCAGCATCAAAATTGGTCGGGAAGGCACAACGTCCCTCATACCCGAAGAAGTGCGTCATCGAGCTGAACTTGCCCTTGTAGGTGTGCTCAGCCTTCAGCTGCTTCAGTCGTGCGTCAACCATGGTGGAGAGCAGTTTGTCGGTCTCGATGCGCGATACCTGCACATTCCCGTGCGGGTCGCGGTCCATCAACAGCTGCTTCTGGATCTCATCGGGAAGAATGGTGAAGACTTCCCGGCTGTTATTGCTCAAACGGCTGCTGACGAAGTCGATGCGCTGCTCACTGTCGGAAAGGGCATTGAAAGCACTCTCTTCTTTGGAAAGCAGGTGGTTGATCTCGTCGATCAAAGCCTTGATCTCGGGAATGAACTCAACCAAACCCTCGGGAATGAGTACTACACCGAAGTTGTTTCCATCCTCAGCGCGATCGCGGACAGTCTGAGCAATGTACTCTACAATGCTGACCAGGCTCTGCTTGTTCGCCTCAACCTCTTCGCTGATCAGACACACATTCGGCTGGGTCTGGAGAGCGCATTCCAATGCGATGTGGCTGGCACTGCGGCCCATGAGTTTGATGAAGTGCCAATATTTCTTGGCACTGTTGGCGTCACGGGCGATATTACCGATCAATTCGCTGTAGGTTTTGGTAGCGGTGTCGAAGCCGAAGGAAATCTCAATGAATTCATTCTTCAAGTCGCCGTCGATGGTTTTGGGACAGCCCATTACCTGGATGCCATGTTGCTTCTGCAAGAAATATTCTGCAAGAACTGCTGCATTGGTGTTTGAGTCGTCACCACCGATGATGACCAGGGCGCTGATAGCGTGCTTCTTGCACACCTGGGCGCAAACTTCAAACTGCTGTTGCGTCTCGAGCTTGGTTCGACCACTGCCGATGATGTCAAAGCCACCGGTATTGCGAAACGATTGCAGGAACTCGCTGCTGATAATCTGGTAGGAGTCTTCCAGAATACCGGAGGGACCACCTTTGAACCCGTAGAGGGTGTTTTCGGGATTTGCTGCCTTGAGGGCATCGAACAATCCACTGATGACATTGTGTCCACCGGGAGCTTGGCCGCCGCTGAGAATGACACCGACATTGCGCTGTACTTTGACGGCTTTGTTGTCGCCTTCAGTGAAGGTGATCCTGCTCATTCCATAGGTATGAGGGAACAGTGCCTTGATGGCATCGGCATCGGTTGGGGCACCGGTTGCCTCGCCGAAAGCGGGGGCAATGCTGGCGATGTCCTTTCTAAGAATTGCGGGCAGCTTTGGCTGGTACGCATATCGAACCTGCTGCAAAGGGGAAATGTCCATAATGAACTCCTGTCAAATTTGGTGTCTGAACATGCTAACCATAGAACAAAAAGGCCCTGTGTTTCAAGCATAGACACTTGCTTGGCGACTCCTGGGCTGGTATATACAAAGAAGGGGGACAACGATGTACCAAGAGATTCCCGCCAACAATGGTTGGTCTTTTTTTCCGGGCTTTGAAGAAGCGTTTCTGAAACCTGATTTTGACAGCAGTTCGTGGCCACAGGTAGACCTGCCGCACAGCCCCCACCTGTTTGAGATTGGCTATAAAAAAGAGGGTTTTCATCAGGGTTTATCGACCTACCGACGCAAATTCTCCGTCCAAAAGGAGGAAAAACACCTGCTTGCCCTCCGGTTCGACGGTATCGCAAACAGTGCTGTTTTCTACTGCAATGGCAAGCAGGTTGGCAGTTGCACGGGACCCTACCTGCCGTATACCCTTGAACTCGGAACATTGGAGGAATGTGTTCTTACCGTTGTCGTCGATGCTACGGAAAATCCGCAGTTTCCTCCCTTCGGTGGAAGTATGGATTACATCACCTTTTGCGGCATCTATCGCTTGGTCACCCTGATCATCAAAGAAAACGAGAGCCTGTCCTTCGTGTATGCATCGAGTACCGAAGCTGATAGTGTGCACATTCATGGCAGGGCAGTAAACAGTGAATCTCGCAGAGTGCAGGTTCGCTTGTATGACCAAGAAGTACTCCTTGCCAAAGGAGAGACCGTCATAGAGAAGGGCTCCTTCTCACTTTCACTTGGCAACCTTTCTCTTAAGCGTTGGTCTTTGAACGACCCCTATCAGTACACCGTGGAAGTTACACTTGCCGATAAGCAAACCAAGGTTGTCCGCTTCGGCAGCAGGTCGGCCGAATTCAGAAGCGACGGTTTCTATCTCAACTCAGAAAAGCTTGTACTGACAGGACTCAACCGTCACCAAGATTACCCCTATGTGGGGTATGCAGCACCCCCGAGCCTACAGCGTGAGGATGCGAAGTTGTTGAAGGCTATCGGAGTAAATCTGGTACGAACCAGCCATTATCCGCAAGATCCGAGTTTTCTGAGTGCCTGTGATGAACTGGGCCTGCTGGTTTTCGAGGAAATTCCCGGATGGCAGCACATCGGAGGGCAGGAGGCATGGAGAAAGGCTTGTCTTGAAAACACACAGGCGATGATCGAGCGGGATTGCAATCACCCAAGCATCATCCTGTGGGGTGTGCGGGTCAACGAATCAGCTGACGATCATGAACTCTACCAAGCAACAAACGCTCTTGCGAGAAACCTCGATCCCTATCGTCAGACAGGGGGGGTGCGCAATCTCAAGCACAGTGAATTCCTTGAGGATGTCTATACCTACAACGATTTTTCCTATGCCGGCAAGGGAAAGGGACTTCAGAAGAAAACGAACGTGTGCCCCCGCCAGGTACCGTACCTTGTGACTGAATACTGTGGTCATATCTATCCGACCAAGCGATTCGATCCGCCTATGGTGCGTAGCGAGCATGCCCTCAGGCATTATCGGATCCTTGATGCAGCACACGCTACTGTCGGGCTCTCTGGTGCCATCGGCTGGTGCATGCACGACTATTACACCCATGCAAATTTCGGTAGCGGAGACCAGATCTGCTACCATGGGGTCACCGACCTGGCACGCAACCTGAAGGCTGCGGCCTTTGTCTACCAGAGCCAGCTGGACGAGAAGCCCCTGCTTTGCGTGCTGTCCAGCATGGAAGGGGGAGACCATCCGAATGCCTGCCTCGACCAAGCGGTGGTTGCCACCAACTGTGATGCGGTACGACTTTGGTTCAATGAGGATGAGGTGGGACTTTTCTACCCCGACAGGAGGCAATTCCCCCACCTGGCCCATCCCCCTGTCATTATCAGGGACTTTATCGGCGATCGACTTAAAGCAGAGGCTTATCTTACCGAAAAGCAGAGGAAAGCCCTTGCAAGACTCCTAGGCAAGGTTGGCAGGCAAGCTGTACAGCTGACCCTCCTCGATACTGCCAAATTGGGCTTCTTCCTAGCTCGCCATCGAAAGAAATATGGCGATGCGGTACGCATGTTCAATACGTATGTGGGCAACTGGGGAAGCAAAGAAGCCGTTTGGCGTTTCGAAGGTTTGATCGATGGGAAGGTGGTGGCCCGACAGGTCATTGAGCAAGCCCTTGCTCCTTCTTTACAGCTCAAGTGCTCGACGAACACACTCTCCTTGGGCCTTTCTACCTATGATATGGCCCAAGTCCAGGTGCTGATAACCAAAGCCGGGCAACTGCTGCCCCTCAGTTATGCCTGTATCGGTTTCTCAGTCAGTGTTGAAGGTCCTCTTATTTTAGCTAGTCCCTCGGTCAGTTGCACCGTAGGAGGTAGTGCAGTGATTTACGTGAGAACGAAACAAGAGGCCGGTGAGGCAACGCTGACGGTTCACTCTGCATTGGGTGACACAACAATACATTTTGCAGTAGGCTAGTTGCATGGTGAAGTTGTATATAGATGCCGACTCCTGTCCGAAAAATCTTCGTCAGATCGTGTTGAAAGCGATAATGAGGCACAATCTTGTCTCGTTCTTTGTCGCCGACCGTCCGCTGAAGGATATTGAAATTGCCTATCAGGAACACACCTCCTTGCTGCGAAAAGCGGCCAAGGAGGCAGGGGAAACCGATGCGAAGGTCCTGCGCTCAATAAAAAGCACCATTACCATGGTTATCGTACAGCCGGGAATGGATAGTGCCGACGATTGGATAGTCGAACAAGCCGTTGCCCCGGCTATGGCTATCACCCATGATATCCCGCTTGCCAGCCGCTTGGTGGAAAAAGGCTTGACCGTTCTCGATGACCGCGGCAAGACGTATACGCGTGAGAATATGGCAGAACGCCTTTCGGTGCGTAATGCAATGACAGAGTTTCGGGAAATGGGATTGTTTGCCGAGAAGCATGAGCGTATGGGAAACAAGCAGATCAAGGCCTTCAGCGATGCTTTCGACACTCTGTTGACTGCGATGCTGAAGCAATAAAGGAAATCGCTGTTCTTAGTGGGTAATGAAACGAACAGCCGTTCTTCTGTATCACAGCGTATTGGAACGTGAGCAACTGCTCTGTCGCTTGTCACCGATATCCTTTCTTGAGCTCGATTGCAAGAAACTCGAAGGAAAGGAATGCATGGAATACCGCGCACCGGTAATCTGTTTTGCACGCGACCTGCCTACAGCCCTGCACCTTAAGCAGCAGGTGAGCTGTCCATACTTGCTGCTGTTCTGTCCGCCTTCGCTTTTGGGGATGTGCAGCCTGCTGGAGGATGCACATTGCAGGGCGCAAAGTCTTTCGTGCTCCGTTTCAACCCTGCAGCAGACTCTGCTTTGCTGTACCGATGTACGGGAAAAAGAGTGTGTACAGGAACAGGTGGTCGCACTGACCAGACGTGAAGAACAGGTGCTGGCCTTGATGATCAGCGGACAGGACATACAGTCGATTGCTCTGATTCTTGGCATTAAACGTTCTACGGTTGTCGCCCACAAGAAGCATATGTTTTTGAAAAGCGGGGTGCATACCACCAGCCAATTGGTGGTATGGGCCATGCTCAAGCAGGTGTGCTAGCGATACAAATGAAAGGCGGTGGATGTACCACCGCCGGAATGCTAGAAATCAGCGAGCTTGGGAGCTCTGGGGTAGGGAATGACATCTCGGATGTTGCCCATACCGGTGATGTACTGAACCGCCCGTTCAAAGCCAAGTCCGAATCCTGCATGGGGAACCGAGCCAAAGCGCCTGAGGTCGAGGTACCACCAATAGTCCTTGGGGTCGAGCTTGAGTTGCTGCATGCGAGCGATCAGGGTGTCAAGGTTTGCTTCACGCTCACTGCCTCCGATGATCTCGCCGAGGCGGGGAACAAGGACATCCATGCCCCGCACCGTCTTTTCGTCGGCGTTGAGCCTCATATAGAAGGCCTTGATCTCCTTGGGATAGTCGGTGACGATGACCGGGCGCTTGCACACCACTTCAGTCAAGAATTTTTCGTGTTCACTCTGCAGGTCACTTCCCCAGGCTACAGGGAACTCAAAAAGCTCATTGTGCCTTTCCAGTTCCTTGACCGCTTCGGTGTAGGTCATGTGTGCGAAGGGAGTCTCTACGATGTGCTGGAGTGTCTGCTCCATGCCGGCTTCCACAAACTTGCTGAAAAAGGCCATATCCTCAGGGCATTTCTCCAAAACAGTCTTGAAGAGGTACTTCAAAAAGGATTCTGCAACTTCCATGTTGCCGTCGAGCTCACAGAAAGCCATTTCAGGTTCAACCATCCAGAATTCGGCAAGATGACGTTTGGTGTTGGAATTCTCTGCACGGAAGGTCGGCCCGAAGGTGTAAATATTCTTCAGTGCCATCGCGTAGGTTTCACCTTCCAATTGTCCACTTACCGTCAAAAAAGCTTCACGACCGAAAAAGTCCTTGGAATAGTCGATTTTTCCTTCCTCGGTCTTGGGGATGTTATGCAAGTCCAAGGTGGTTACCAAAAATTGCTCACCGGCCCCTTCTGCATCGCTGGCACTGATGATGGGCGTATTTACATAGGCGAATCCTCGTTCCTGGAAGAACTGATGCACCGCATAGCTGAGAGTGTTGCGCACTCTCGCCACTGCTCCGAACATATTGGTTCTTGCCCTGAGATGGGAAATTTCGCGCAAATATTCAATGGTATGTCGCTTTTTCTGCAAAGGATAGGTATCAACCGGGCATTCACCAACCAAGGTGATGTCGCTTGAGGCCATTTCCACGGCTTGGTCGCCGCCGGCACTCTCTACGATGGGGCCTTTGCAGATTACCGAACATCCGGTGGTAATGGCAGAAAGGATATTTTGGTCGGCAAGTGTATCCTTGTCGATGACCACTTGCAGTCCCTTCAGGCATGATCCGTCATTTACCTCAAGGAAGCATACATTCTTGCTGTCACGCTTGGTTCTAACCCAACCTTCGGCGGTGACGATCTCTGTGGATGGTGTTCTCTTGAGCAATGCTGAAATTCGTTCTTTCATGGATCAAAACTCCTTCTCGTATTGAGCCATTATGATTCCTTTGCCGCTAAAGAGTCAATAATCCTCACAGTTTGGGAGGGGAGGAAATGCTGGTCCCAGTTTGCTGTTTCGATGCTTGATCAAGATGTTTTATAAGATAAGAAGGAAAAACGAGTTATGCTCTATTTTGACAGATTGACAAATTATGATAATGTGTATATATAATAGATATATTCCTACAGGGAGGCCTCGTATGTATAAGACCATTCCTCAAACATTTGAGCAAATAGTAGCACAATATCCTGCCTATGCAGTGCAGATGAGTAAGGATAAGAATGGAGTTTTTTCTTCAACATCCTATTTGGAACTATCCAGCGAGGTAAATAGTCTTGCCGCCTCCCTCTCCAAGCGCGGAGTAAAGCGCGGCGATCTCGTTGGTTTGATCAGCGACAACCGAAGCGAGTGGCTTGCCGGTGATTTGGCCATTCTCAGTCTTGGAGCCGCCGATGTCCCCCGCGGCCGCGACGCAATGCCGTACGAGATCAGCTTTATTCTCGGTGTCACCGAAGCTCGTTTCTGCTTTGTGGAGAATGCTGTACAGCTGAGAAAGCTAGTGAATCTGCTGGACAAGCTTCCCCTGCTCAAGCACCTGATAGTCATGGACCAGGAATTCGATATGCAAATGGCTGCAGAGGTAGCGAAACCTGAAGATGTCCAGATTCTGTTCTATCGCGACCTGGTCAAGGAAGGACGCACCCTTCTGGATGATCGAAACGTTGCTCGTTATATCGAGAATGAACGCAAGAAGGGTACCATCGATGAAGTTGCCACCATTATCTTCACCAGCGGTACTACCGGCGACCCCAAGGGTGTTATGCTTACCCATAAGAACTTTGCCTACCAGCTGGAAGCGGTTCCCAAGCTGATCCAGAAATTCGCTCCCGCCCAGAGATGGCTCAGCGTATTGCCCGTCTGGCACTCTTTTGAACGGATTTTACAGTATGTCATCATCAGCAATGCTTCCACCATTGCCTATTCCAAGCCGCTTGGTTCGATTCTCCTTGCCGACCTTGCTGTGGTAAATCCCCACTGGATGGGCTCGGTCCCCAGAATTTGGGAGGCGGTGAAAGCTGGTGTCTTTGCCAGTATGAAGAATAAGAGTCCGATTGCAAAAGGCCTGTTTGCCTTCTTTGTGCAAATTGCCCGGCTCTACAGCCATAACAAGGATTTGCTTTTGGGAGAAGTAGCAACCTTCCAAAAACGCAACAGGGTTTTGGACGTATTGGTCTCTTTCCTGCCCACGGTCTTGTTGTACCCCCTGTATAAACTTGGAAACAAGCTTGTGTTCTCGAAGGTGAAGCATAAGCTTGGAAAGAATTTCATTGCCGGAGTCAGCGGCGGTGGTTCCCTCAGTGAAGGCGTCGACCTTTTCTTCGCCTCGATCGGCATCAAGCTGCTTGACGGGTACGGTCTCACTGAAAGCGCTCCGGTCGTCGCTGTGCGTCCGTTGTCCCATGGGGTGAAGCGTACCATTACTGCATTGGAAGGCACTGAGGTTCGGATCGTTGATGAGACGGGCATTGAAGTGAAGCCCGGACAGAAGGGCGTCATCCAGGTCAGAGGTCCCCAGGTCATGAAGGGCTACTACAAGCGACAGGACCTTACCGACCGCGTACTTTCAAAGGATGGTTGGCTGGATACAGGAGACCTTGGCATGTGGACGCATAAAGGCGAGTTTGCCATCCGTGGTCGGGCCAAGGATACCATCGTGCTCAGTGGTGGTGAGAATCTTGAGCCGGTTCCCATCGAAGCCAAGTTGTGCGAGAGCGAGTTCATCGAAAGTGCCGTGGTGCTCGGCCAGGACCAGAAGTATCTGGGTGCTTTGATCGTACTGAATAAGAAACGCATTGAGGAATACCTCACCGAGAAGCAGATTCCTTACCTTGTCGACAAGCTTTCTTCCATGAAAGAGGTGAAAGAGCTCATTGAGAAGACAGTAGGCGAGATTGTCAGCAGCAAACAAGGTTTCAAGAGTTTTGAGCATATTGTGAAGTTCAAGCTGTTGGCAAAGAGTTTCGAGGTAGGCAAGGAGCTCAGCGCCAAGCAGGAACTCAAGCGTTTTGAGATCCAACGGCTCTATCAAAATGAGATTCAGGAGCTATTTGTCAGTTAATTGACACCCATGGCCTTGCTGTCAGCTTTATTGCTTTTTTCTCCTGTCTTCTATACTATAAGAGTATACAATGGAATTCAGGGGATGCAATGATTCAGATCATCGGCACTAAGAAGTGTAAAGAGACAGCGAAGGCCATACGTGCCTGCAAGGAGCGTACCATTACGTTCCAATTTGTAGACTTGGCAGAACGCGAACTCTCCGCCGGTGAATGGAAGTCGCTTTTTTCTACCCATACTCCGCTCTCACTGGTTGACAGTGAGAGCGCTTACTATAGCAAGGAAGGGTATTCGTATCGAGAATTCGATGCTGAACAGGAATTGGTGGAGCATCCCCAACTGTTGAAAACCCCTATCCTTCGGTCCAAAGGTCGAGTACATGTAGGATTTGATCTGCAGGTTTTGACTGAGTGGGGAGCACAGTAATGTTGCAATATGCCGTGCTTGGCAGCGGTTCCAGTGGAAACAGTTATGTGTTTTCCGATGGCTGTACCTCCATTCTCATCGACCAAGGCTACAGTGTTGTTGAGTTGAGACGGCGCCTCGATCGTTTTGGTATAGACCTGGATACGGTGAAAGCGGTAGCTGTCACCCATCTGCATCCCGACCATGCCAAAGGGGTAGGCACCCTGTGTCGAAAACAAGGCGTGCAAACTCTCATCAGCACACGGTCGATAGGCGAACAAAAGCAATTGTTTGAAAAGCTTTGCATTCCTGAAAACCAGGTTACCCCTGTTGCTCCGTTCGAGATGATTACGATAGGTCCCTTTTGCCTGTTTTGTTTTGCTACCAGTCATGATAGTGCAGGATCGGTAGGGTGGTTTGTCACCTATGAGGATCAAAGTCTGATGGTACTCACCGATACCGGTCTTACCACAGAAGAGCACAAGATGCTTGCCAAGGATGCCAAAATTCTCTTTTTGGAAGCAAACTATGACAAGCAGATGTTGCAAAACGGTCCGTATCCCCTTTACCTGAAACGACGTATCGATGGTTCGTATGGCCATCTTTCAAACGAGCAAGCCCTATCTTTTTTACAAGAAAGTGGTTTCGCCGGCGAGCATATCTATTTCATTCATTTATCAGATGTGAACAATGATCCCGCCCTCTTGGAGAAAGCAGCACACCGGTGTATCCAAACACCATTTACGGTGTGCCATAAGAACCAATGGTATGGTCCACAACGGGAGGCGCTATGAAGAAAAGCAAGAAAAACAAGGAAAAACGTCAAGTATGGTCGTATCGCAAGATTCGTAAGCTCAAGCGCGAGGACGGCCTGACGATGAAGGCAGTCACCAGCTACACGATGGAATCGGTGGTTGAGTGTACCGTTAGCAGGAATGCCAAGCACATTGCCCTGCGTACCTATGGTGAGGATGAGGGCGAGGTAACCTATGCCCAGCTGAAAACCATGAAAGATGCCATCGGTGTCTTTCTTTTGGAGCATGGATATGTTCGAGGCGATCGTATCGCCATCATGGGCGAAAGCTGTCCCACCTGGCTTATTGCCTACTTCGGCATAACCAGCATCGGATGTACGGCAGTGCCCGTTCTCCCCGATTTCTCCGCGAAGGAAGCCTGCCAGATTCTGGCGCACTCCAAGGCGAAAGGCATTGTTGTCAATGCAAAGAACTTTGAGAAGGTAATTCCGTTTGTGAAGGATAATCCCTCCCTTTTAGTTCGAATGGAAGACCTCTTCCACATCCCCGATCCCATCAGCAGCCAACTGACCGACCGCCAACAGTTTGCGGCGGCTCCCGGTCGCGATATCCGCAGGCGCAAGCTGGACAAGAAGGCGGAAGAGCTCAGGCTCTCCTCGCTTGCCAGGGAAGAGGATCTTGCATCCTTGATCTATACCAGCGGGACTACGGGAAACAGCAAGGGAGTCATGCTCACCCACAAGAATTTAGTTTGGAATGCGGACATCTCCACCGATGTCTATGTCAACCTCAAGCCCGGTGACAAAGTCCTTTCCATTCTTCCGATCAGCCATGTATATGAGTTCACTACCGGTCAGATTCTGGAACTGATGCGAGGCTGTGAGATCGTCTATCTTGGCAAGGCTCCTGCCCCCTCCATCCTGCTTCCCGCCCTCAAGGAAGTCAGACCCAGAATTGTAATGACTGTTCCCCTGCTCATGGAGAAGGTGTACCGCAGTTCGGTCGTTCCTGTGCTCAGGGACAACAAGAATCTGCAGAAATGGCTTAAGCATGCCGTTGTCAGGCGTTTCATCTGCCGCGTCATCGGCCGCAAGCTCAAGATGACCTTCGGTGGAAGACTGAAGTTCTTCGGTATCGGCGGAGCTCCGCTGGACCGTGAGGTGGAACAATTTCTCAGCGATGCAAAGTTCCCGTATGCCATCGGCTACGGTTTGACTGAAACAGCTCCCCTGATTGCCGGAGGCCAACCGAAGAAGCACTATGTGGGTGCCATTGGAAAATTGGTGGAGCACGTGGAAGTCAAGCTTGAAAATCCCGATCCCGCAACCGGGGTGGGCGAAATTCTGGTCAAGGGACCCAATGTCATGCAGGGCTACTACGATAATGATGCACTCAACGCAGAGGTCTTTACCAGCGATGGGTACTTCAGGACCGGAGACTTGGGACACTTGGACAAGCATGGAAGGCTGTCCATCAAGGGTAGGACCAAGACCATGATCCTGGGCAGCGGCGGTGAGAATATTTATCCGGAGCTGATCGAGGCAGTCATCAATAATCAGAGTTATGTCACCGAATCCTTGGTGGTTCCTGAGAACGGAGGCCTGATCGCCCTGGTTAAGATTGACTTTGACATGTTCGCCCAAAAAATGGCAATCAATGTCAACGATGCCAAAACCGAGGCTCTCAAGTATGTGGCAAAGCTGCGTGAGGATGTGAACAAGGAGCTCAGTGCCTTCAGTAGGATCAGCGCCGTTGAGTTGCAGGAAGAACCGTTCCAGCGTACGCCAACCCAGAAAATCAAGCGATTCCTCTATTCCAGAATCAAAGATGATGGGTCAAAGGAGAAACCACAGACTTGAGTCTTGAGCCGTTGGTATGGTATATCTTTCAAAAGGAAAAACCATGGCAAACGTAGACATCAGGATTCGAAAGGTGGAGGCTCTGGCCACACCGGATGAACTGTACACACAGTTTCCGGTGGATGAGGCAACCAGCGAATCCATTCACCAGACACGGCAGACCGTGAATGATATTATCCAAGGAAGGGACCGGCGATTGTTGGCAATCGTAGGTCCCTGTTCTCTGCATGACCCTGTTGCAGCAATCGATTATGCGAAAAAGCTCAAGGTTCTTTCATCTGAGATCGAGGATGAGATGTTTGTGGTCATGCGTACCTATTTCGAGAAACCTCGGACGGTGGCAGGCTGGAAAGGCCTCATTCTGGATCCAAAAATGGATGGGAGCTACGATATCGGCGGGGGAATCGCACTTGCCAGGTCCTTGTTGCTTGAGATTGTCAAACTCGGCCTTCCCGTCGGTTGTGAGGTGCTCGATCCCATCATTCCCCAGTACATCGATGAATTGATGAGCTGGTCGAGTATCGGGGCGAGGACCACCGAAAGCCAGATACATCGTAACCTTGCCAGTGGATTGAGCGTGGCGGTAGGCTTTAAGAACAGTACAAGCGGAGATTTGGTCAGTGCGGTGAATGCGATCAAGAGTGCCTACCAACCGGCTTCTTTCATCGGTATGGACGGCAAGGGAGCCAGTGCAATCTTCCGTACTACGGGAAACGATTGCTGCCATCTCATTCTTCGCGGGGGGGACCAGAGTCCGAATTACTATGAGGACGATGTTGAGAGTGCCCGCATTCTTTTGGAAAAGGAAGGTCTTGTACCGGCGATCATCGTCGATTGCAGCCACTCCAACTCCCGTAAGAACTATGAACGACAAAAGCGGGTGTTGCGTTCGATTATCGATCAGGTCTGCTGGGGAGAGAAATCCATTCGTGGTTTCATGCTGGAGAGCAATCTTTTACCCGGTTGCCAGAAAATTCCTTCCGACTTGTCAAACCTCAAGTATGGGGTGTCTGTAACCGACGCCTGCATCGGATGGGATGAAACTCAGCGAATAGTATTGCATGCTTGCGAATTGCTTCGTAAGGCTCGACTGGAAGGCGGTAGCGTCCAACCGCTATAGCACAGGAGGTAGTATGGTTCCTTCAGTATTGGTGATTCTTGCAGAGGGCTTTGAGGAAGTGGAAGCGGTCACCCCGATTGATTTGCTCAGGCGTAGCGGGGCCAAGGTCACCGTTGCCGGTCTTGATGATTTGTTGGTCAAGGGCTCCCATGGTTTGGTCGTGGGGTGTGACCGACACCTGAGTGAGTGCATGGATGATTCGTACGACTGCGTGGTGCTGCCAGGCGGTGGGAAAGGGTCTTTGAACCTTGCTTCCTCTTTCACTGTTCTTGAGGCGGTGATAAAAACTGCACAAAAAGGCTTTGTAGCCGCCATTTGTGCCGCTCCGGCGGTAGTATTGGGAAAGACAGGCTTGCTTGACGGCAAGCGTGTAACCGGCTATCCGTCTACTGAGGAGCACTGTCCCGGGCTGGTGCTGGAGAATGAGCGGGTGATCACCGATGGAAGGCTTATTACAGCCCAGGCTGCAGGAAGTGCCGTTCAATTTTCCTTGGCCATCATCGCGGCATTGTTTGATACAAAGACTGCAGATTCAATTGCAGAGCAAATTAAATTTTAGGGGTACAAAGTATGGAGATTGGGTTTGATAACGAGAAGTACCTTTCCGAGCAGAGACATTTCATCCTCGAACGGGTGAAGCAGAGTGACGGAAAGTTGTATCTCGAGTGCGGGGGAAAGTTGCTCTTCGATTATCATGCAGCCCGGGTGCTCCCGGGTTTTGATCCGAATGTGAAAATGCGGGTTTTCCAGTCTCTGAAAGACCAGATCGATGTCATTATCTGCATTCACAGCGGCGATATCGAGCGACGCAAGATGCGCAGTGATTTCGGTATCACCTACGACACCGATGTCTTTAAGATGATCGACGATTTTTCCAAATGGGGTCTGACAGTCACCCGGGTGGTCATCACCCGCTTTGATGAGGAACCAGGGGCGGTGCATTTCAAGAATATCCTCGAACAGCGCGGAATTACTGTGTATACCCATAAAGCCACCCGTGGATACCCAAACGATGTGGATTTGATTGTAAGCGACGAGGGCTATGGGGCCAATCCCTACATCGAGACTGATCGTCCGGTGGTTATTGTAACCGGGCCCGGTCCTGGTTCCGGCAAGCTGGGGACCTGTCTTTCTCAGATGTATCATGACTACAAGGATGGAAGGCACAGCGGATACTCAAAGTTTGAGACCTTTCCCATCTGGAACCTGCCGATCGACCATCCTGTCAACATCGCGTATGAGAGCGCGACTGCTGATTTGGGAGACAAGAATCTCATCGATCATTTTCATGCGAGTGCGTATTCAACCATTACGGTAAATTATTCGCGCGACTTGGAAGCCTATCCGCTGTTGAACAGGATACTCAGCAAGATTACCGGAACCGATTGTGTGTACAAGAGCCCTACCGACATGGGGGTGAATCGTTGCGGGTTCGGCATCATCAATGACGCAGTGGTCCGCAAGGCCGGTCAGCAGGAGATCATCCGCCGCTACTATCGTGCAGCCTGTGAATATGTACAGGGCATTGGAAGCAAGGAGACTGTGGAGCGCAGCCGCTCGATCATGGAAGGCGCCAAGCTTTCCATCACCGATCGCATGGTGGTTCCTGCCGCACAAAATGCCTTGGAATCTGGAATTTCCCGGGGCAAGGGGCTCAATGGGATTGTGTGTGCCGCCGCAATCGAACTGCCTGATGGACGGATAGTGACAGGGTGCAACTCACCTTTTTTGCATGCATCCTCGGCTCTGATTCTTAATGCAGTGAAAATGCTTGCAAACATCGATCATGAAGTTGACCTCATACCGCCGGCCATTGTGCAATCGGTTACAGCGATGAAACGCGATGTACTGAAAGGTAGGGGGGTGAGCCTGAATCTCGATGAGGTGCTCATTTGCTTGGCCATGAGTTGTGCAATCAGCGAGGATGCAAAAAAAGCCTCGGCTGTTCTTCCCTCCCTGAACGGGTGCGAAGTCCACATGACCCATATCCCTTCCTCCGGTGACTCATCGGGTTTGAGGAAATTGGCTTTGAATGTGACCAGTGAACCTAGGTTTCCGACCTCGAATCTCTACAATCCGGCGTAGTTTCAACCAAACATCCCGGCGAGTACGGGAAGTACCCCCAAAACGGCCAAAATGCGGAACGTATGCATCAGGACGATTTTGGGGGTTTCCAATCCCAGCTCATCACTGATCAACCCCATCTCCTGGATGCCTCCGGGGGTGGAGGAGAAAAGCGCGGTGGCCCAATCCATCTTGCACACCTTATGTAGGATGAAAGCGCTCAAAAAGGCCATGACAAACAGTTCGACAGTAAGAATGAGGGCAGGGACGATCAGAATATCCACTTCCATAAAGGTTTGGGCGGTAATTTTACTGCCGATGTACGTGCCGGCAAAAATCTGTACCAGTACTTTGACTTTGCTCGGATAGCAAGCATTTTGGCCGACGATATTCAGGATGGCGACTGCTATGATGGAACCGAGAATTGCTCCTGCCGGAACGTTGAGCACATACAGAAGCAACCCCCCGCCCAAGGCGCAGGCAAACGTCAGGATATAGTGCAGCAAGGTTTTTGTACGTTTCTGTGTGCCCTGATTTACCTTTTGTTCACTATCAAAAGGTGGATGCTTGATTTTAAGCATGGATCTGATCATCGGGGGGAATACGATGATTACCAAGGTGAGCCTAAAGAGCTGCAGGAGGGCAACATGCTCCATCACCGCTCCGAAGTCGGTTGCCACCAAGGCGAGGTCGGAGACTCCACCGGGGGCGCAGGCAAAGAACGAAGTCATGAAGCTCAGCACTGTTGTGTCTTCCATGATGAAGGCGAAAACCAGGTTTGTTGCCAAAAGGACGGTGACCAAGACGATGACCGGCACTGCCATTGTCTTCAGTGATTGAACATCGGAGCGTGAAAACCGGGTTCCGATGACCAGTCCGGAAATAATCTGTACTACGATTCGCAAGGTATAGGGATAGGCTGGCAGCATGGTGGAAAAACTGTTGAACAGCATGACTGCAAGCATGGCACCCACAAGGGCCCCAGCAGGAAGTCGGAATTTTCTGAGCAACAAACCACCAACGGCTCCCACCACATGCAGTAGAACAAGAAGAAGTAAATTCATAAGGAATCCTTGCAATTTGAAATGGAGTAAGGAAGGCTGTTGCAGTGGCAACCCCTATCAGGTGCTGATTGTATCACAAGATTTGCTTTAGAGAAACATTGATAGCCTTCCAGAGAGCTTGACGTGCATCTATGGTACTGATACCTTCTAGATATGAAATTATCGACAAAAGGTAGGTACTCCCTTCAGACCATGGTGTATTTAGCCACGTGTAGGGAAAACTGCAGTATACGTAGTATCAGCGAGGCCACCGGTATCAGCAGTGGATATCTTGAGCAACTGATGATTCCTCTTCGCCGTGCCGGTCTTGTGCAAGCAGAGCGCGGTGTACAGGGTGGCTATCGCCTTGCGAAGAGCGGCATCACCTGCGCTGAGGTGCTTTCTGCCAGTGAGGGTGATTTCGAGCCGGTTCCCTGCCGAAACTGCCCCAGGACCGATGCCTGCAAGACGCATCAGATTTGGACCATGTTGCAAAGCACCGTTGTGGATTTTACCAGCCAAGTCACCATTGATGAACTCGCCTCTCATTTGGTGGAGAGTGAAGCGGGGGGTGGCATATGAAAATTTCAACACGAGGTCGGTACGGTCTGAGACTGCTCGTTGACATCGCCGAGCATTCCAATGAGGGACCCATCGCTCTCACGGTCGTGGCCAAGCGGCAGGACCTCAGTGAGAAATACCTTCAGCAAGTGGCTTTGCTGCTTACCCGGGGTGGCTTTTTGACTTCGGTCAAAGGATCGGGTGGTGGGTATCTGCTTGAACGCAGTCCTGCATCCATGATGATTTACGATGTGCTTGATCTCTTGGAGGGCAACATCTGTTTTGAGGAGCCCGTGCAAGGCGAGGAGAATGCCATCGAGCGTGTCATCAGATTGCATGTCTATCAGAAGCTCGACCAAGAGGTGAAGAAAGTCTTTGAGGGATTGACGTTGGCCGATGTAACCAAGGCTGCGTGGTTCACCTACGTCATCTAGGGGCGGGGGCTTGACGAAAACGCCTCCTGAAATTACTATTATATCTACAACAATACTAGGATATAAAAACCAGCCGTAGGAGGCCCCGAACCATGAGTACACACATATATCAGAACATCACGGAGAAAATTGGCAATACCCCTTTGATCCGTCTCAATCGGCTCAATACTACCAAAGCAACCATTTTGGTGAAGGTGGAGAGTTTCAATCCGCTTTCCAGCGTGAAGGATCGTATCGCCTTGGCGATGATCGAAGGGGCGGAAAAACGTGGTCTGCTTACCAGCGGTTCGGTCATCATCGAACCTACCAGCGGAAACACCGGTGTAGGGCTTGCCTATATTGCCGCAGTGAAGGGCTACCGCCTTATCATCACCATGCCCGAGACCATGAGCATTGAAAGACGGAAGTTGCTCTCTGCTTTGGGTGCGGAACTTGTTCTTACCGATGGCTCGCTTGGAATGAAGGGTGCCATTGCCAAGGCAGAAGAAATTGCCCGCCATACGAAACACTCGTTCATTCCCTCCCAATTCGAGAATCCAGACAATCCAAGTGTCCATTATGCGACAACCGGTCCGGAAATATGGGCGGACAGCGGTGAGAATGTTGATCTCTTTATTGCGGGGGTTGGTACCGGTGGAACCATAACGGGAGTGGGTCGCTACCTTAAGGAGAAGAATCCGTCGGTCAAGATTGTGGCTGTCGAGCCTGCAACCAGTCCCGTGCTCAGTGAAGGGTATGGCGGACCGCATAAAATCCAGGGAATCGGTGCAGGGTTTGTTCCCAATACCCTCGATCGCTCGGTCATCGATGAGATTTGCACGGTAGAGGATGCAAAAGCCGGGGATGCTGCCAGACAGGCTGCCAAGCTGGACGGCCTGCTTGTTGGTATATCCAGCGGTGCCGCCTTAAGTGCTGCACTTTCCTATGCACAGAAAGACGAATGGGCGGGCAAGACTATCGTGGTATTGCTCCCCGACAGTGGAGAGCGGTATCTTTCGACCTGGCTGTTCGACGAGGCTTGAGAAGCTGGACATCCGTGGTACAATAGGGTATGAGAGAGCTGTTCAGGTATCCAGGTATCCAAGCAGCCCGAACGGCTGCTTCCTATCGGTTGCTGAGTCCGAATGAGCTTCACTCGATGGGTGTTGCCCATATCGAGCGGACGTTGGCGCAGCAAGAGTACAAAATCCTTTTTCAGAGTGGAAGCCCGACCCGCTTCCCTCAGCTGAAGGCCTTCAAAAAAGGGGAGTGCTTGTGGTGGGTCGTGGTAGAGGCCGCTATGTACCCGCATATTCCCCAACTCAGCGACGATGTTGGCCTTGAGGTGCTCAAGTATGCCCGGTCGGAAGAAGCCTTGGTCATGTACGCCCCGGTGATGTTCATCAATACAAAATCACAAAACCTCTCCCTTCCCAGCCAAAATGGAACCTTCTCGGCCCTATTCAACGGCTTTATCGAAGTGAGCAAACAGTCGCTTCGTGAAGGTAGGTAGGTTTCATTCGTTTGAAACTGTCCTTGTCCGGGCCCCAATCCAGTGCGAACGCTGCCGACAGGGGGAAGCTGAGTACCTTCTCGATGAAAAACTCTTCACTGCATGCTACTTCAAACAACCCCAGTTCCAACGATTCTCTCACCCCGCTTTCCAAAGCCACTTTTGCTTGCCTAAGGAGTCTGTACAAATCCGGCTCAAACGCTGAATCGACCATTGCCTGCAGCAACGGGCTTTCCAGGTACTTGATGGAAAGCTCAGTAAGCCTGTCCGATTGTGTTCCCAGGGCAAGCAGGATGGCGTTCCCACTCTGATATGATACCGCTACCAAGGCTTTTCCCTCATGCTCAGTTGCCAGTTCCAATGCAACATCGAGTACTCGACATTGTTCGATTTCACTCAGCGATGCAAATTTGTGTGCCAGAAGTGGATAGTCATAGAGGTGCAGATCTGCAAAACTGAAAGGGTAGAGCAAGGAAAAGTCACGGGGTGGTAACGAGGCTTCAATCCTGCCTAGTTGTTTCAGCTGGCCCACATCGAACAGCCCCAGCAGGGAGCCACTCTGTGCAATCAGATGTTCATAACGGATTTGCTGCAGGGTTTCCATGCAATGCCTCCTGTGTTGTCTATACTGGTTCGCTTTGCTTGCATTAGCTTCAGCGCTTTGCTACAGTAGCCACATGAGTGCGTCGATTCATCTAGAAGCAACCCTATTCTCAGGCCAAAGTTTTGCATGGACACAGCAGGATGGCATCTATCAGGCTGTGCTGAATCAGGAACTGGTCAGTTTCACTGAAGAGAGCTTTCATACCGTAGTTTCCTCCAACCCACAGCTTCGTCACTATTTCGACATGGATTGGGAGTATGAAAAGGCCCTCTCCCATCTGAGCTCTCTGGATGGGCATCTTTCTGAAGCAATACAGTCCTATAGGGGAATCCATATACTCAATCAGGACCCCTGGGAGGTTCTGATGAGTTTCTTGCTCAGCCAGAACAACAACATCAAGCGCATCAGATCGATGTACCAGAAGTTGTCAGAGGTGTATGGGGCGCATATCGAAGGGCCTTGGTATGCATTCCCGCGCCCTCAACACCTGCAAGGGGTGACACAAAGGGAACTGCGTGCATTGGGCATGGGATTTCGTGCTCCCTATCTGCTGGATGCCATACAAAACCATGCTATACTTGCCGGCATTCCCCTTCTTTCCGATCAGAAGGCATCCGAGGAGCTGCAAACCATCAAGGGCGTAGGGCCGAAGGTGGCCTTGTGCATCCTTGCTTTTGCGTATCATCGACAGCAGGCCTTTCCTTTGGATACCTGGATGCTGAAGGTAATGAAAACCTACTATCCCGGCCGAGACGCTTCCTACTTTGCACCCTACGCAGCACTCGCCCAGCAGTACCTGTTCCACTATGAGCGCACCCAAGGAGGCCGGTCGTGATTCCCTTTACCATTGTGGGTCTTCGGTTTGACCATCTGAGCCCTCCAGAGCAAGCTGTTTTTGCATTCGAGGAAGGACGGCTTAGCGATGCTTGTGTCAAGATTAAGAAGCAGACGCAGAGCCGGTCGGTCATGCTGCTTGGTACCTGTGACCGCATCGAGCTTTGGTGTGAGGAGCCTCGGACCAGCCTTGTAGAGCCCCTACTCAGAGGTCTCTCCCTTTCACCGCTGGCTTGGGCCAAAGAGGTGTATACCATCAAAGCGCAAGAGAGTCTGATGCACTGTTTTTCCTTGGCATGCGGACTGCTCAGCCCCCTTTTCGGGGAAGACCAGATTATCAGCCAAATACAGCAAGCGTTCAATCGTAGTGTGCAGGTCGGTTGCGCTTCTTCGATGCTTGCTTACTTGGTGCGGGAAGTCGTTACAACGGCGAAACAGGTCCAGACAACGGTCGACCTGCAAATTGTGGACCAGAGTGTGGCAGAGTACGTACATAGGTTCCTCGCTCCCTATGCGGGACAGCAGATTCTCGTACTGGGGAGCAGTGCCCTTTCGCGTTCGGTCGCATCGTATCTGGCAGAACGAGGATTTGTGATATGGATGACGTTTCGTGACACCGATAAGGTCGATCTGTTGCTTCCTCCCAAGGTGCACGCCATAGCGTACGACCAACGGTTTTCGTACCTGCCCAGGTGCTTTGTCGTCATCAGCGCTACCAAGGGTATGGAGTATACGATACGAAAAGACCAGGTACAGGGGCCGCACCTCTACCTGGATCTGGCACCGGTCAGGGATATCGATCCCGGTATAGACGGGGTGATCCGCATCGAAGACTTGGCGATCCCTCTTGTCCAGCGGGAGCAGCAAACTTCAAAAGCCTTGGCAATCATTGAAATCGCCTGCCGCAAGGTGGATCAGTATATCGCCTATCGGAGTGCGGTGCCTGAACTGCAGAATCTCGCCATCGATGCTGCAAACGATTTGGTGTACCGCCTGCAGGCTCCCCTGAAGGCTCTCGGTGAAGAGAAGGCAGTTTTGGGTCCGAGCATCTACGAGACTGCAAGAAAAGCCTTCAGCCATTACCTCTATGCACAAAAGAAGGCCCAGTCAATGTATTGTCATCTTGATCTTACCAAACCGCTTGAAAACGGTCAGAGCAGCTATGCCGGGGACCCCCCTGTCGTCCTTTCCGCCTTTCATACCTTGGAAAGGGAAGGGTGGCGGTTGACGCACCTGCAATTCGGTTCGCATGCAGGCACGCATATGGATAGTCCTGCCCACATGCTCGAGCAAGGGTTGTATCTGGATGAATTTCCTGTTTCGCGATTCTTTGCAACAGCCTATGTATTGGATTGTGCTGACCTTGGGACCATCAGCATCGATGCCTTGTCGGCAATCCCATCCGGTTGTGATGCTGTGCTTTTCTTCACAAAAGGCGGCTCTTATTTGGATGAGGAGGCTGCAGCCTACCTCGTAGAGCGGGGTATACAAATCGTGGGCTTTGACACGGCCAACTGTGACCGTGATGGGGATCTGTCCTTTCCCATCCATCATATCATGCTGGGCGGTGGAGCCCTCATTCTCGAGAATCTGGTGAACCTCGAACGCATTCTCCACCGCTCGGTACAACTGACGGCCCTCCCACTCTTTTTTACGCATGCAGACGGCGCCCCTGCAAGAGTGGTTGCGACCTATGAGGTCTAGAACACGGTGAAGGTATTGCAGAAGGTTCTGCTTTCTCCTTGCGCCAGGTGCATCATTCCTTCCATTTCTGAAAGCTCACTCTTACGGCTGGCATCCTGAAAACTGTACATCGGTTCTACGCAGACATAGGGAGCCTGGGCTTTTTCCTTCGTCCAGATGACCAGGGTGGGAAGATCCCCCCGGTCGATGGTGACTCCTGCCTTGCCGTTCTTGCTTTTCAGGCTGACAAAGCGGCTTTTCAGGCCGTTGAGAACGATCGGACCCTTGTCCAACTCTTGTAGGCTGAGAGCGAGGGTGCTTTGCTTGTCCAGAAAGCCTGCCTGCTTGGCAAAAATTCCCTGTACCGGATAGAGGCGGTCTGCACTCTCCTGTGTTTCAAACTCGATATAATACGATTGTAGCGGAGCATCGGGGCCGTTCATAGCCAAACTGAAAGCAGGGTGCCATCCGAAGGTGCAGGATAAAGCTTCCTTGGCGGTAATGACGGCTTTGCTGCTGTAGCCGTTGTCCAATAGGGTATGGGTGACCGTCAGGCTGAACTCATAGGGGTAGAAGGCACGGGTTTGCTCGTTTGCATGCAAGACAAACGTTGCCTCATTCTTTTTCTGGGTGACAACATCGAATTGCAGGTCGCGGGCAAATCCATTGACCGGCATAGCATAGGTTTTGCCTTTTGCTTGTACTTTGCCATCTTTGAGCGGTCCTGTTACGGGAAAGAGCAGCGGGGTATGACGAGCCCAATAGACGGGGTTGCCATCAAAGATATACTGGATATTGGTGTGTGTGTTGTACAGTGAGTGAATCTCGGCACCCACTTCTGAAATTTCCATTACGAGATTGTTCTGGTGTAAGGTAATCATGCAATTTCTCCCTTACAGGCATCCTACGGCAACTTCTGCCTTGTTGCAAGTTCCCTTAGGCATACCTAGTGCGTATGTGGTATACTGTAGGCAGTGGAGGAACCTGCATATGAGTACAAACGTAGTGTTTACAATCGGCAGACAATTCGGAAGCGGAGGCAGGCAGGTAGGGAAAACCTTGGCAGAGAAGCTTGGCATACCCTTCTACGATAAGGAACTCATCGCCATCAGCGCCCGCGACAGCGGACTGAGCGAGGCCCTGTTCTCGAATGCGGATGAGAAAGCCACCAGCAGCATCTTCTATTCATTGGTGATGGGCAACTATCCTATGGCCAGCGGGGCGTTGGGTGTAACGGAAATGCCGTTGAACGACCAGCTGTTCCTTATCCAGAGCAAAACGATCAAGCGTCTAGCCTCAGAGGGCTCCTGCGTCATCGTAGGCCGCTGCGCCGACTATATTCTCAGGGATATGGACAATGTTGTGAACATTTTCGTACATGCCGACCTGAAAAACCGAGTTGAAAGGGCGGTACGCGTGTACGAAGTCCCTGAGAACAAGGCAGAGGATGTTTGTCTGAAGGCAGACAAGCAGCGTGCAAACTTCTACAACTACTACAGTGACCGGAAGTGGGGCATGTGTCGGACGTACGATTTGAGTTTGGACAGCGGCATGCTGGGTATCGAAGGATGTGCAGATCAGATCATCTCGTTTGAGAAACTGTGGCGTGCTCATAAGGGTCAGGGTATTTAATGCTGTTGGACCTTTTAGACAACCTTGAATGGTATCGCCTTTTGCATCCGAAGATGCAGACAGTCATCGATATTCTGGATCGCAGCCTTCCGTATGAGGATGCGGTGGGTCAGCACAGAGTTGATAATCTTTCCTACCAGATTCTTACCTACATGACCGATGAGCAAGGCGTCATGCAGAGTGCAGCTGAACGGCAGTTGCATGTGATGCTCGAGGGTGAGGAGCTTTTCAGCCTGCAGGATGATGGACAACCTTTGGTGGTTGCCCGCTTTACAGTCAGCTCGTTTGTATTGGTAGCAAAAGGAGAAGTGTATCGGCATCAACAGGTGCTCAATACCTCCTGTGCTGTCAAGAAGGTGGTTTTTAGATTGCCTGAGTCTGAGCTCTGAACCGATCACGTTTACGCCAGAGGTGGGAGAGCATGAAACGCTCTCCCTCTTTTTCGTTCCGATCCCTGATCGCCTGAACGATGCGGCGATGTTCTGCCTGTGTTTTGGTGATACCGCGGTCGGTGATGTTTTGGGCGAAAAGCAGGGCGGCTTCACTGAGGTTCAGCCGGCTGTAGGTGAGAACGAGCAGGTTGTTGCCCGAGAGCTTGACCAACTCAAGATGGAACTGGTAATGCAGGCTGCTGAAGGTCTGTACATCGAAGGTCCTGCCTCCTTTCCAGAGTTCATCCATGCTGTCGAGAATCTGCTCCAATACTGATGGGTCGGCGCCGTTCTCACAGGCAAGTCGCATGGCGAGTGCTTCCAGATAAGCCCTGACTTCGGTCAGCTGTTGATAATCAACCATGGTGATGTCTTTGACATAGCTACCGCTGTGGGCGATGATGACCACAAACCCATCCTGCTCCAACCGTTTGAGGGCTTCACGGACCGGGGTTCGGGAACATGAGAAGTCCTTGGCTAAGGTATTCTCGGAAAGCTTTGCCCCGTTAGGGAGCAACCCTTGCCGAATCTGATGTTTGAGATGGTTGTAGATTGTATCAATCAGTTGGCTTTTACTCTGTGTGTCCATCGGATGCAGTATAACCAATGCCATCGTTTATGCATAGCATAAGACAAAATAATGGCCGCAAGCATAAGCTGCGGCCATACAAAGTACCTTAGGATGCTTATTGGTCGATTCCAACCAACTCGATATCGAAAATCAGTAGAGCGTTGGGAAGAATGGTCTCAGTACCCATCTCACCATAGCCGAGGCTGGGGTGAATCCAGGTTCTGAGCACGCTGCCGGTATTCATGGTGAGCAATGCTTCGGTGAATCCAGGGATCAAGCCATCAACCGGGAAGTGAGCAGTCTGTCCCATGTCGTAGGAGCTTTCAACTACGGTCCCGTCGATGAGCTGCAGCTGGTAATTGACCTCAACGGTATTGGTGATCACCGGTTTGGCACCGGTTGCCTCAGTGAGCACCTGATATTGCAGACCGCTGGAAGTGGTGATGACTCCCTCATTGGCCTTGTTCTGCTCGAGGAAAGCTTCAGCATCAGCGAGGTTGCTGACGGCAATCTCGGCAATCCATGTCTGGTAATCCTCTTCCAGAATCTGCTGGTACTCGGTGAAAGCCACCTGCATTTCAGCATCGTTCATCAACAGTTGATTCTCACAGGCAAAGTCCAAGGCACCCTGGGCATACAAATCGCCATTGACCGTAATTCCCTGTCCAGCCATATTGAGGGCCAGCAGGTAGCCGTAGGTGTAGCTGAATGCATCGGACAAATCCTCAGGTTTTGCAAAGGAAGCAACATCACTGATGCTTGCATAGCGCTTGCCGTAGTCGGTATTGGCCAGCCCTGCATTCCAGATTTTCTCCTGGTAGTCATTGACATTCGCATACAGCTCTTCGAGCGTGTAGTACCCTTGGGGGACTTCGCTTAAGGAATCCTTGTATCCATCGAGTGCTCCCTTTACATAGTAGCCTGCATCGAAGAACAAGCCCTGGGAGGAGAAGGACTGGATCAGCAGGTACCCGTAGGTGTAGCTGAATCGGTCGGTCAAGCTCTCAAGCTCGGTAGCCCTGTCCATGCTGATGGAGTAGGGGAAAACACCCAAGGTTACCAAGGGGTTGATGTACCGGATGTTTACGGCCTTATTGTTGTCAAGGACCACTTCCACGTAATCTCCGGCTGCCAAGCTGGCAACAGGATAACTTGCATCAGTATACGAGCCTGCCTGGAACACAATATCCTCATTCCCGGTGGTTCTTGCTACCAGCTCTACCTGGCCGTTCTGATTGACTGAAGTAAGGATGCGTACGGTCAGAGCTGCTGGGTCGCTCTCTTTCATACCCATCGCGAAGAGGGTTGCAGAAACGAGGATCATGGCCAGCAGGGTCACGACCACCTTTGTTCGATTACTCTTATTCATAGAGGCTCTTGCAAAATAGCAAATGCCTGATATTTTCATTCTTCTGAGCTACTTGAGGCAGCTTCAGAAGCTCATCCTTGCTGCAAACAAGCACGTTATTTGGATATTTGTATAGAAATGGACCTGACAATCCTTTATAATATGATTAACTACAAACAATTAGAAGGAGAGCAGGTCCATTAAAAGCATAGCAGAAATCCTCGGCGGTTGCCAGATGGTATTCGGTATTTCTTTCGACATCCAAGAGGTTTTCGAAGGGTATGTGACCGCCGAACACCGTACGTTCATCCAGATGCTGCAGGTGCTAGAGGAATTCCTGCCGGCGTGCGACGGCAAGGCAAGCCTGCTTGGGCGCAAAGGCTATGATGAGACGGCGATGATCCGTTCGGCCCTGGCCAAGCAGTTTTTCAAGATTCCCACCGTCACCTCGCTTCGCAACCGCCTGCTCAGCGATCCGTCGCTGCGGCAGGTCTGCGGGTTCACCTCCGTACCGAGTGAGGCCACCTTCAGCAGGAAATTTGCATCCCATGCACGCCAAAAACTCATGGAGAAGGCGCTGGGCCCCTTGGTAAGCTCCTATCTGGACGGCCGCATCGTGGGTCATGTCAGCCGGGACTCCACAGCCATCGAGGCGCGCGAGAAGGCCGTGAACAAGAAGAAGGAAGTAATCCCGAGGGGGAAACCCGGCAGGCCCAGGAAAGGCTCTGAGTCGAAAACCAAGAAGCAAAACGTTCTGCAGAAGCAACTTGGCCAGACTGCCGAACAGGCAGTCGAGGAATTGAACTCCCAGTGCAGCTGGGGATGCAAGCGCACAAGCCAGGGCACCCGCAACTATTGGAAGGGCTACAAGCTTCACCTGGATGTCACCGACAGCGGCATTCCCCGTCAGCACCATCGTCACGGGTGCCAACGTACATGACAGCCAAGCGGCGATTCCCTTGGAGCGGATGACCGGGCAGCGGATCAAACACCTGTACTCGCTGATGGACAGCGCCTACGATGCAAAGCCCATCAAGGACTTCATCATCGGAAACGGCAGGATGCCCATCATCGACCCGAACAAGCGGCGCAAGCAGCAACGGGTCCTCTCCCCCTCTGAAAAGCAGCGGTTCAGGATCCGTTCGACCGTGGAGAGGTCCAACTCCCACCTGAAGGATTGGCTTATTCCGCCGAAGATCATGGTCAGGGGGACGGAGAAGGTCTCCCACTGCCTGATGACCGGCGTGCTGTGCCTTGCTGCAATCAAGATACTGCAGTATTGCATCCTGCCGGGCATCCAGAAAACTGCGTAACACCACAAAGAGCAATGATGCATTAGCCTATCGTGGGGTAGGTGTGTCTTCTTGCACTCGATTATCGATGGACCGGGCGTATTTACTCGTTTGAAGCCCTTGATTGGACGGTTCGCTCCTCTTAATCAATGGTATTAGTATCGTCGGATGGATTCAATTTCTCAATGAATCCTCATTTTGCAAGAGCCTCCATAGTCATTCCTTTTTGTAGGGTGGTTGCTTCTCTAGCAACTTCTCCATACTGTACGTTCTCTCAAGTCAAACGTCAATGCTCGATTTTTCAAGAATTTGCTGACTCTTTTCCTTATTGTACTACATTATCATCAGATAGGTCCATTCTTGTAGTTTTGTGAACTTGCACCTCATTGCCAACAGGAACATTGCATGCTAGGGTTAGTGCACATCAAAGAGAGGAAGAAGCTATGAGCATCATAAAACGCAGCACACCCAATGAGCAGGATATACAACTTCTGTACCAGACCGTTCGCATCGCACATACTGCAAAAGAGCAGGGAAACCACCCTTTCGGGGCCCTGCTTGCAGACAAGGATGGCAACATCCTTCTCGAACAAGGCAACAGCTATGAGGAAGGGGGTTCTGCTATGCACGCAGAGACACTGCTTCTCTTCAAGGCAAGCAGGCTGTACGCACCCGACTTCTTGGCGACCTGCTCGCTGTATACCAATGCAGAGCCGTGCGTCATGTGCACCGGTGCGATGTATTGGACCAATGTGCGACGGCTTGTATATGGCATCACCGAAGCCAAATTGCTTGAGCTGACGGGTGCCGATGAGCAGAATCCCACCTTCGACCTTC
The DNA here is from genome assembly GCF_000190435.1 of Sphaerochaeta globosa str. Buddy. Taxonomy (NCBI): domain Bacteria; kingdom Pseudomonadati; phylum Spirochaetota; class Spirochaetia; order Spirochaetales; family Sphaerochaetaceae; genus Sphaerochaeta; species Sphaerochaeta globosa. The sequence continues at coordinate 1,896,941 of NC_015152.1, read as the reverse complement.
CCAGCCACGAAGTATTGGCCCACGGGCAAAAGGATATCGAGGTCGTAGGTCCTACCGACGATGAGGATCTCGTACAAGCAATTGTTTCCGACCATCTTTCGTTCTGGGTGCACTGATGATCGAGCTTCCGTATGTGCTCAGGCATGAGAATATCTGCCGCTTGGAAGGCAATAGGTTGTTGATCGGAGACCGGAGGGTTTTTCCCTTCGAGAAACGATTTGAGGTCTGTGCGAATGTCCAGGAGGTTGCCCGCTCGTTGCAGGCGATGGTAACCCAGGGGGGAGGGCCGCTTGAGGTAGCCTTGCAAACCATGATCCTGGTCACCAATCAGATGCAACAAGGATTGTTGGGCCATGGCTTTGAAACACTCACCGATGCTGCAAAGCTTCTCATCGCTGCCAGGCCGACCAATACGACCATGCACAGGGCCCTTTCCCATTTGCTTGCCGCTGTACAGCCGAAGCAAGCGGATCTCGAAGAACTAGCAAGTGCTTTGAAGCAAGAAGTTTCTTCGATGTTGGATGGATACGATCAGCTCTATCATCAGATGGGGCGTTTGGGAAGCTCTCTGATAGCCGACCGTTCTGTCATCCTGACCACCTGCTTTGCCGAGCATACCTTTCTGCTCTCCTTGGCCTATGCGAAAGAGAGCGGTAAGGAAGTACGCGTCCTGGCCAATGAGACCAGGCCCTACCTGCAAGGCTCAAGGTTGACAGCCGTGAGTCTTGAGGAGATGGACATCGAGGTCAATGTCATTACCGATGGCATGGGTGCAACCTTTATGGAGGCAGGGAAGGTGGATGCGTACATGACAGCGGTCGACCTGCTCTGCATGGACGGGACGGTGGTGAACAAGGTGGGAACGCTTGCCAATGCCATAGCCGCACGATACGCATCCGTTCCCTACTATGCTTTCAGCATCTCCCCCGATCCCAGCAAGCAGGGGAGAGCCGATGTTACAATGGAAATGCGTCCCCCCCAAGAGGTTAAGCGATGTATGGGCTCAGCCACGACGTTGGATTCAATCAAAGCCCTCTATCCGGCTTTCGACAGTATTCCCGCCCAACTGGTAACAGCCCTCGTTACCCCCAAAGGGATACTCAAACCGGAAGAAATACAAAGGAACTTTTCATGAAAGCAATTATTGGTGGAACCGGTGTCGATTCCTTGGAAGGTCTTACACTCAAGAAAACGGTTGTAGGAACTCCCTATGGAAAGGTTGCGTTGTTCGTAGGTGATGATTTGGTCTTCCTGCCCCGCCACGGCTCTGATCACAGTGTCCCTCCCCATTTGATCAATTATCGGGCCAATGTGGCTGCTTTGGCTGCCTTGGGGGTGCAAGAGGCCGTCGGCATCTATGCAGTAGGCTCCATTTCAAAAGCACTTGAGCCCGGGGATATCGGCATTGTCTCTGACTTTATCGACGTCAGTGGGGGCGCTCGGGAACACACCTTCCACATCGGAGGCTCCAGCGGCGTAAGGCATTGTGCGATGGACGAGGTATTCGATGTTGCGCTTAGTAATCGCATGAAGGCACTCGCTCCTTACCTCAAGGATGCTGGGGTGTATGTGTGTACAAACGGACCGCGTTTGGAGACCAAGGCGGAAATCCGTATGTTTGCACACATGGGTTGTGATGTGGTAGGGATGACGTTGGCCACCGAGGTGGGCTTGCTTGCGGAAGCCGGCATCCGCACGCTCGCCCTTGCATACAGTATCAACTGGGCCGCAGGGGTCGAGCAGGCGAATGTGAGCTTTATCGGTGATGCCCAGATAGAAGCCTTGAAGGAACAGATGACTCAGCTGTGCTGCAAGGCTTTGCTGATCTCCTCCAACTGATACGGGGTGTTCTGGTAGACCTGATAGTTCAGCCAGTTGCTGAACAGCAGGTGTGCATGTGACCGCCAGCGCACCGCAACTTCCCCGTTTTCATAGTAGTTGACGGGAATTTGGGGATTCATTCCTGCTGCGAGGTCGCGCTGGTATTCATCGTGCAATGTCAGCTCGTCGTATTCGCTGTGTCCGGTGACAAACGTTTTTCTTCCATCCTTGCTTGCAGCTACATAGACACCTGCCTCTTTTGAGTCGGCAAGAACCTCTAGGTCCTCATGGGCATAGAGGCTTTCCTCGTCAAGGGCTGTGTGACGCGAGTGCGGCGCCCAAAATACATCATCGAATCCCCGAACCAAGGGAGTGCCTTTTTTGCGTACGCTATGACTGTATACACCTGAGAGCTTTTTCGGAAGTTGGTGTTTCCCTATCCCATAGTAGTGGTAGAGGGCAGCCTGGGCCGCCCAGCAGACAAAGAAGGATGCATATACATGCAAGTCGGCCCAAGACAGGATGCTTGTCAGTTCCTGCCAATAGGCAACTTCTTCAAAGGCCAGGGTCTCGACCGGGCTGCCGGTGATGATGAGTGCGTCGAAATGACGGTCTCGTACTTGGTCGAACGTCTGATAGAACGTCTGCAAGTAAGAAACCGGGGTGTTCTTGCTCTGATAGGTTGCCGTAGTCAGGAAAGTCAGCTCGACCTGCAGGGCTGTGTTGCCCAAAAGCCTGAGAAACTGTTCTTCCGTGCGGCTCTTGTTGGGCATCAAATTGAGCAAGGCCACCTGCAGAGGTCGTATATCCTGATGGATTGCCCGCTCCTTGGTCATAAAGAAAATGTTTTCCTGTTTCAGCACGAGAGCGGCAGGCAGATCTTGGGGTATGGTTACCGGCATACTGGTCCTCCTATCGCATCAAAGGCTTGGGCCAAGTCGTCGATCAAATCCTGGGCATGCTCACAGCCTATGGAAAGGCGGATGGTCGTCCCCTTTATTCCCTGGCTTTCCTGCTCTTCTGCATTCAACTGGGAATGGGTGGTGGTGGCCGGATGGATGACCAGCGACTTCACATCGGCAACATTGGCGAGCAGGCTGAAGAGCTTCAATGAGTCGATGAAGGCCCTGGCCTCTTTTTCCGTTCCCTTTATGTCGAAGGTGAAGATGCTGATGCCTCCCTTGGGGAAGTATCGCTTGTACAAAGCATGATAGGCATTGTCCGTAAGGCTGGGGTGACGCACAACATCGACCAAGGGGTGCTTGGACAGGAACGCCACCACCTCAAGGGTGTTCTCAACGTGGCGAGTCACTCTGAGGGCAAGGGTTTCGAGGCCTTGGAGGAAGAAAAAGGAATGGAAGGGGGACAGGCAAGAGCCGGTATCACGCAGAAGGACGGCACGGGCTTTGGTGATCCACGCAGCACGACCGCCCGCTTCGGTGAAGCTGATCCCGTGATAGCTGGGATTGGGTTCGGTGATCGACGGAAATTTGCCGCTTGCCTTCCAATCGAAATTGCCGCTGTCGACGATGACTCCCCCGAGGCTTGTCCCATGGCCGCCGATGAACTTCGTTGCAGAATGGACGACAATGTCGGCTCCCAGCTCGATGGGCCGAACCAGATAGGGTGTGGCAAAGGTATTGTCCACCACCAAGGGAATTTTGTGACGGTGGGCGAGGGCCGCCAACGCCTCAAGGTCGCACAAGGTGGCATTGGGATTTCCTATCGTCTCCACAAAGAGTGCCTTTGTTGCATCGGTGATCGCCTGTTCGACCTCACCCAGATTCGAAGCATCTACGAACGTGGTGGTAATACCCCACTCGCACAGCGTATGCGAGAGCAGGTTGTAGGTGCCCCCGTAGATGGTCTTTGCCGATACGATGTGTTCTCCCTGCTTGGCGAGGTTGAGCAGGGAATAGGTGATCGCTGCCGACCCGCTGGATACGGCAAGGGCGGCAATGCCTCCTTCAAGGGCGGCTATGCGTTGCTCAAAAGCATCCTGGGTGGGATTTGTAAGCCGGCTGTAAATGTTTCCGGGTTCGCTTAGGTTGAAGCGTGCCTCGGCGTGGGCACAATTGTCAAACACATAACTGGTCGTCTGATAAATCGGAACAGCTCTTGCTCCGGTTGCACTGTCAGCCCGTTCTTGGCCCGCATGGAGGGCGATTGTTTCAAAATGATAGGTAGCCATAGGGATTCTCCTGGTGTATGAATGCACGAACGTCTGTTCGTGGGCAGTGAGACCAGAAGCGTCACATGTGGTCGACTATCGATCCACAACGAGGATGTTTTGCTTGTTTCATGAAAGTACCTTGGAGTTCTTAGGTGAGTGCCGTGCGGCACATCATAGGATCAGAGGATTCAGTTGCGCTTTGCATCTGCATCATGGTGTGCCTCCTCCAAGTAAAATATCCTACCGAAAGGCTGGATTATGCCGAAGTATAAAGTCAGGTTGTTGTTGCGTCAAGAGGTTATTCTACAAAATTAGGAAAATAGTAAAAAACCGGGGATTGCTCCCCGGTTCAACCTGTCAGTCTTCGATGGCCATATAGGCATCGAATTCTGCCACCATCGCCTTATCTGGATTTTTTTCCAGAAGGCTGAATATCACCATAAGAATGGAAGCGAATATGAAGCCGGGAAGCAGTTCGTAGACATCAAAGAGGCCACCGGACAGTTGCTTCCAGATAATGACTGTCAGTCCACCACCCACCATGGCTGCAATGGCTCCATTACGGGTTGCCCGTCTCCAGAAGAGGGCTGCGATGATGACTGGCCCGAAGGTTGCACCAAATCCCGCCCATGCATAACTGACAACGTCGAAAATAGAAGAGTTGGGGTCCATTGCCAAAAAAATGGCAATGATGGTGACGGCGATAACAGTAATACGACTTACCAAAAGGGTCTCCTTATCGGAGGCGTTCTTGCGAAGCATTGCCTTGTAAACGTCTTTGCTGAAGGCTGAGGAGGCAACAAGCAACTGGCTATCAGCGGTACTCATACTGGCGGCAAGAATGGCACATAGGAAGAAACCGGCAATGAATGTGGGGAATATTTTCTGCATGCTTGCAATGAATACTGCCTCTGCTGCACTTTGGCTGGCGTAGGTCGTTGGCAGGAGGAAAATCTTGCCTACAACACCAACGAGCAGTGCTGCCGCCATTGCAATGGTAACCCAGATCATGGCAATCCTACGGCTGGTCTTAACTTCAGCATTGCTGCGAATTGACATGAACCGTACCAGGATGTGGGGCATGCCGAAGTAGCCAAGGCCCCAAGCCAGCGCGCTGAGAATCTGCAAAAAGCCGTAGGTCGTTCCCGGAGGGGTGATGAACGGGTTGATGAAGTGTTGACCGAATTCTGCGAGTTTGGTGAAAGTATGAACGGGACCACCTGCCATAAAAAGGGCAAGAATTCCGGTCGCAACAAGGGCTATGAACATCAAGCTTCCTTGAACGAAGTCTGTTGCAACGACAGCCAGGTACCCGCCGAGCAGAGTATATCCAAGAATGACTACCACTCCAAGGATGAGTGCGACGTAGTAATTCATGCCGAAGACGGAGGTGAAGAGCTTCGCACAAGCAAGGAACCCGCTGGCTGTATACACGACAAAAAACACAAGAATGATAATCGAGCTGATAATCTGCAGTGTTTTTGATTTGTCGTGGAACCGATTGGTCAAAAACTCGGGGATGGTGATGGAATCCTTAGCATGGATGGTATACTTGCGCATTCGTTTGGCAACGAAGAGCCAATTGAGGTACGTCCCCACCAAAAGTCCCACTGCAGTCCAGAAGGCTTCCTGCAGGCCGGTAAAGTAGGCAAGTCCGGGAAGGCCCATTAAGAGCCAACCACTCATGTCGGATGCCTCAGCACTGAGGGCGGTGAACCAGGGACCGATGGATCGTCCGCCAAGGAAGTAGTCGCTGGTGGACTTGGTCTTGCGGAACGTAAAGAACCCGATGGCCAGCATGAGGCCAAGATAGAGTGCAAAGGCGATACCGGTAATAATTTGATAGCTATTCATGGATCATTCTCTCCCCAACAAAAGCATGTTGGTTCAGAATACCTGTTGTAAAACCACGTTGCAAGAGTAAACTAGAACAGAATGTAAAAATCATGCATAAATATGCAAGAATTTCTAATGATACCGTATGACTTGCCACAGCTGATTGTATAATTCCAAATCAGATCCTAAATCGCTGATGTTGTCAGAATGGGAAAGATCTTCGATGGAAAAGAACGGTTGTTCTGTTTTCATGAAGGCAGCGGCTCCTGTATTGGTAGTGGGAGGAAGGCTGAAGGTATCCAAGAAAACGGCATAATTTTTCGGTTCGTGGATGAAATTGATGAAGGCATGGGCTGCCTCCAAATTTCTCGATCCTTTGGGTATGACCATGTTGTCGATGTACATCATTCCACCTTCAGGAGGGATGAAGAAGTCAATCGACGACCACTTCTCCTTGCTGATTTCAGCAAACACATTCTCCGGATACGCGTGTACTACAACGAATTCACCTCTGCTGAACGCCTTGCCGAACGATTCAGAATCGAACTTTACCAGATTGGGCTTCCACTTGGTGTTGATGAGGTCGGCAGCTTGCTGCAGCTGATCGCGGTCTATGGAGTTGCCGCTATATCCCAGATGTTTGAGGGCCGCTCCCATTACTTCGCGCATGTCATCGAGCATGGACATGCTCCCGGCCATGCGGATATCGGAGAAAATGTCCCACGTGCGCTCATACCCGGCAGGAGCTCGCTGTGTATTCACAGCGATGCCGCTAGAACCCATGAAGTAGGGGACGCTATAGCGGAAGGCAGGGTCGTAGTCTGCTTTTTCCCTGAACAAGGGCGAGAGGTACTTGAGGTTTGGAATCATGGTATGGTCGAGCTCGGTCAACAGACCAAGCTTGATCATAATCGCTGTGTAATCAGAGGAAGGGAATATGAGGTCGTATCCCTCATTGCCGCCCGCCATGATTTTTGCAAACATCTCTTCGTTGGAGGCAAAATTATCGATAACTACATCAATACCGGTTTCTTTCTCAAACTGGGCCACCAAAGCATCCGGAGTGTAATACGTCCAGTTGTACAGATACAGCTTGCTGTTCTGCTGTGCGGGTTTCCTGCAACCCATGCCGGTAAGCATGAGTAAGCAGACAACCAGTATGGAAAAATACCGGAACATCTTGTGCACGACGCACCTCCAAATGAGATCATGCCTCCAACCTTAGCTGCTCGCAGCCACAGTTTTTAGGAATTTCCTGAAGATGAATGCGATGACCATGGTACCGAGAATCATAACGAACGACAGTGCGTTGATCACCGGGGAGACGCCGTAGCGAATCATCGAATATACATACAGCGGAAGGGTACCCGAACCAGGTCCGGATACGAAGAATGTAATGACAAAGTCCTCAAGGGACATGGTAATACACATCAAAAAGCCCGAGAGTACTGCCGGAATAATGCTGGGTATAATGACTTTGGTTAATGTCTGCCGTTCATTGGCACCCAAGTCCCTTGCTGCTTCCACGGTGGAATAGTCGAACTCATCGAGGCGTGCTGTGACCATCATGAACACAAAGGGGAGGTTGAACGTCGTATGAGCTGCATAAATGGTAAACATGCCCAAGCGTACCTTGACCGCTGAGAAAAAAATCAACATGGAAATACCGATGATGACTTCGGGAAGGACCATCGGAAGGTAGCTTACGGTCGTGATGTAGTTGCGGCCATGGAAGCGATACCACTTAATGCCGATGGCTGCAAGAGAGCCGAGTACGGTTGCCGTAATGGAGCTGGTAAGCGCTATGACCAAGCTGTTTCTGAATGCTGCCCACAATGAGGGGCTGTCAAAAATCAGCGTCTTATACCACACCAGCGAGGCGTGGTCCCATTGCATTCCCTTTGCGTTGTTGAAGGAAAAGAATACTACAACAAACAAGGGGATGAACAGAAAGACTATTACCAGGGCCAACATTCCGTAGGAGAAAGAGAATCCTGATTTGCTTGAGTATCTGTGGTAGTTCATTTGGCACCTCGATGGTTGTGATGTGCCCTGATGTTGTGCTCAAGTGCCTGTTGGGTGGTTTTCTTTGAACCGCCTTCCTTCTGCATTTGCTCTCGTTTGCCGTTGTACAGCATCCAGAATACCCCAACCAGGGAGATGAGGGTGAGTATCATGGAGAAAGCCGAAGCCAACGGCCAGTTTCTTGTTTTTGAAACCTGGTCGACGATGATATTGCCGATCATGGTTGAGTCCTTGCCGCCAACCAACAGCGGAACAGTGTATGCTCCAAAGATCGGGATGAAGGTAAAAATGAATGCCGTGCTCAACCCACTCTTGATATTGGGGAACATCACTCTGACAATCGAGCCGAGTTTTGTTGCTCCAAGGTCGCGTGCTGCATCGAGCAGGGAAAAATCAAACTTGTCGATGGTGGTGAACAAAGGCAGGATGGCGAACGGCAGGTACATGTAGATGAGAACCAACACGACAGCCCCGTTGTTGTAGATGAGTTTCAGACCTTCATCAATCAGGCCGAGTTTCATAAGCAGGCTGTTGATGAAGCCCTCGGTGGATAGAATGGAAATCCAAGCGTAGATTCTGATCAGCGAATTGGTCCAGAACGGAATGATAATGAGGAAAAGCAGGAAGGTCTGGTGCTTGCTCTTCGCCATGGCATAGCCGCAGGGTATGGCTATGAGAATGCACAGGAATGTGGAGAGTATACTAATCCATAACGTTCGCAGGACCACCATGCCGAAACTGGGATTGAACATCTGTTTGTAGGCAGTGAGGGTGAATTCCCACTCCACACCCCCGTACAAACCACGCTTCATGAAACTATAGAGAATGATGATACCCAAGGGGACCGTGAAAAAGAGGGTGAACCACAAGCCCATGGGACCACCATACATGGTTCCGAGCATTTGTTCACGTTCCCTTGGCTTGAGGGTCTTTTTCATCGGTCGGTATCCTTTACCAGATAGCCGTCAGCTGCTGTCCAACTGACGTAGACAGAATCCTTCCATTCAATGTCGGGACCATCCTCAAGGAATACGGTGTGCTGCTTGAAGACTTTAACCTGGGTGGAAGGCACCCGTTCGAGTTTGACATAAAATTTGGATTGGAATCCCGAATACACCGGTTCATCAACCACGCCCTTGAAGGTGTTGAGTTCTTTCACGGTACTGCGGGGAGGGTTGGCGGAGATCCGTACTTTCTCCGGACGTACGGTAAAATCGAGTGCAGCTCCAATTGCCTGGGGTTCATAATCGGTAACCGATATTTCCCCTTGCAAGGCTGGAACGTCGACACGTATCAGATATTCGCCTTCATACGGTTCGCAGGAGACTACCGTACACGGGAAGCTGTTTGATTCGCCGATGAACTGGGCAACAAAACGAGTTGCCGGAGCCTCGTAAATTTCGTAGGGAGTACCAATCTGCAGAACCTTGCCTCTGTTCATGACGGCAATACGATCTGAAACAGAGAGTGCTTCGCTCTGGTCGTGCGTGACATAGATGAATGTGATTCCAACTTTGTCATGGATTTGGTCCAGTTCAACCAGCAGGTTTTGGCGAAGCTTTGCATCGAGGGCGGATAAAGGCTCGTCAAGCAACAGTACTCGTGGTTCGTTGATGAGCGCCCTGGCAATGGCAACGCGCTGCTTTTGACCGCCGCTGAGCATTGAGGGTTTTTTATTGACATGGTCTTCAAGCTGCACGAGGCGCACGTATTCCATGACTTTGGTTTCGATGGTTTGCTTGTCTACACGTCTGAGACGTAGAGGGAAGGCAATATTTTCGTAGACCGTTAGGTGGGGGAATAATGCGTAGGTCTGGAATACAGTGTTGGATTGCCTTTTATCCGGCGGCAAGGGCAAAATGTCCTTGTTGTCGAACGCCACGCTTCCAGAATCAGGGTAATCAAACCCAGCGATAATCCTAAGCAGGGTGGTTTTGCCACACCCGGAAGGCCCCAGCAGTGAGAAGAACTCACCTTTGTTTATCTTGACACTCACATCGTCGAGTGCCTTGAAATCGCCATAGGAGCGGGAAACCCGTTCGACAGAAACTTCAACACCTTTCAATCTTTTCCATTCCCTCCACTCGTTTCAGGCATAGAATTTCCATAGTTGGAGACTATGGAGCCTTCACGATTCAATGCGAATATCGAATATTTATCCACCTCTGTCAACTAGTTTACCTAAAATTCCTTTACATTTAAAAATACTAAAACAAAATATTACAAAATAACAACTTATAATTACAAAACCTTTCAGACAATTCAGGGTCTGAACGATGAGTTTTCTTGTTGGTAAACGCTATCCCAGTATTGTGATACTGTCCAGCGATTTAAGCCTTTCTGCTGTACGGTCAGTGAAGAAAATCTATACGTACAACCTCCCCTGTATCAGGATCCTCCCGGTAGACGGCCGGTCCTTCTTCATCATAGCCAAACCATTTGACGCGAGTGAAACGCAGTAGTTTGGCTTCCTTTGGAAAGTCGAAGACCCGACAATAATCGAAGTGATGTTGTGCCTGGATGCGAAGATCAAATGGCAGCATCAGTCAAGCCTCCTCTAGTTTCTGCCTGAAGGAAAAACAACCTGAAGAACAGTTGTTCACTGCGCTGTCTCTGAGGCGATACACCTAAGAAGTCCACAAAGATGCCTCTCATGGCATAAGCGTAGGACCTTCTACGCGAGGCGTCAAGATTGAACTATGACACTTCCCTTGCAATTATCATGAGATATGTCAAAAGCCGAAGTTTTTTAGACGGATTCTTTCAGGAAATCGATGCGAACCACCATCCCCGTCTCCGGATTCTTTCTATAAACAGCAGGGCCTACTTCGTCGTAGCCATACCAAATTAGTCGAGTATATTCTCTCAAATCATCATTACTCATTGAGAAGACTTTACAGTAATCAAACAAACAATTGACCTGAACACGTATATCATATGCAAGCAAAATCAATACCTCTTTTTCCCAGTGGGGATGTAAAGCAGTACGAGTAAATGTAGAGGGTCAAGTCTTTCACATGAGGATTTAGCCCAATCAGAAATGCCCGAATTCACACTACGTCAAGGTATGTCAGAAGTCAAGGAAAAGGTATAGGAAATCAAGAAGAAAGATACTATTCATAGAATCAGACCGCTTGATCGAATACACCAGGAGGAGGCGAGATAAGACCTACTGCTTAGAAGGCGCCATTGTGGGTTTATCAACCGCTATCAATGACAATCATAAGAGATTAATTGATAAAGAAATATAAGCAGATAAGAATAGGTAGTTTTATCAGCAACTATCAGCGTATATACATCAATATTAGAGGTTGTTAGGAAATTTGATTTAGAATTGGTGTAGTAGTTACAAAGCTTCCATCTCATCATAATACGTTGAGCAATATGCATTTTTTCCGACCTTAATAGCAGCACAAACGATAAGTACAATAATCGGAGCCAAATAAGTTGCTGGTATTCCAAATTTGATTCCCATGTATGCTGAGACATTAGTAATAATTATAGTTCTTAATGTATCACTTTCTTTGAAAAACTCTTCTCTATTTGTAGAGTATTCTGGATGACCGCATATTAATTTATTGAGTTCTTTTAAGAAATTTGGCCATAAAGCCTTCTTTGATTCTTTAGATTCCTTGCTTGTAAACGGTTCTCCACCAAATGGTTGCATATTGTCAGGGCCAGAAGTTAAGAAATATGTTTCTGCAGCTGATAAGTAAGCTTCTTTCTCACCGAGCAATTCAATAACTAGTCTTCGTTGGAATTTTGGAAGTTGAGATATGACATCAGAAAAATCTTGAGATTGCATAATTAGACTCCTACTCTTCGAGCATCTCGGAAATATACTCAGCAGAAATACACTGAGTTGTCTGGTTAAGTTCTCTAGGATTAATGCCCCCAAGAGATATTCCACAATCGATGGCATATGCGCCAGCTAGCATTCCCACAATCTTATTTTTAGTGGGAGAAAAAACAATACTTCCAGATTGTCCCGGTCTGGATTGAATATTTAAAACACCAAACTTTGATTTGATATTACTGCTAGACAACAAGATCTTCGCTCCAAGCTCTGCCTGCTGTGCTGTAAAAACTCTTCTGCCCTCAACACAATGTGGAAAGCCGAAAACCCAAAGTGTTTCTAGTATAGAAGTATCATCAAATGAGCCCAATGGAATCAAATTACCAGAATAGCTTATGTCAGTTTTCAAAATTGTAATATCAGAAAAAGGATTCTGTGAGACAATCTCAGCAGGAATTGGTTTGCATTCAGTATTGGAAACGTCTTGATATGAGTTAATCTCCAAGATTTCAGGGAAAAAAATAAAGAGATTAGAAGTATTTCCACCAATAACATGTGTTGATGTTGCTATTAGGTTGTTTTTAATTAAGAAACATGTTCCTAACATTTCATAGAACTGAGTGCTCTGATTAAATTTACCCAGAACAAAGCATGTTTTGCAGAAATAATTAAGCAAATTATTCCGGGATTGGTTCACAAATGTATTTAGTGTATTTAGACCTGTAAAATCAGAACTTGTCATTATTTTGACCCCCATTGCAATACTAAGACAAATATTATCACTCATTGACTAGGTTGACAATGTAAATTATGAATTAAGTACCTCTGGTTAATCTATTACTCCATATCTGGCCGTTTAGGCATAATCAGGACTCTTTGGCTTTCTCCTGATAAAGACAAAACCTTGGCTCAATTATCAAGGCTCTGCAAGGAAATTCTTTGAACTCTTTTCTTCTGTTGCTATGCATATTTTGAACAAGCTTACTTACCAAAATCACCGAATGTAGCGGGACTCAGAGGTTTAGATTATGTGAATCAGAAAGCCCATGAAATGTGTTCTCATGCTCCAGGATCAGCTCAGCTCTCTGAATCATCAATAGCACAACTCTGCTTTTCCCTGCTGTAGCCAGGATGAAATTGAAATACACATACTCATCCTATCTCCAAATCATCCTCAGCGCTTCGAGGTCGCTCTCAAACAAGTTCTTCCGCACTTCCTGTGAGAATACCTCTCTGTTCATCGGCAGAACTGCTGGTGACCCATCGCTTGAAAGATCTTTATCTTGCTTCTTGATGTAGATCACGATGTAGCTTAGGGTAGGGTAGTCTGGTATATAAAGAAAGGATACCGGTTTTGTAGCCAGTATCCTCTTTCTTTATAGTGGTTTGTTTGTACTACGCCAAGTAGGAATCGAACCTACGACCTACTGCTTAGAAGGCAGTTGCTCTATCCAACTGAGCTATTGGCGCATGCTTACAGGTACCATAGTACCGGAAACGTGGAAACCTTAGCGTAAATTAGAAAAAAGGTAAAGATGCCTTACAAAGAAACGTATTGGAATAGATACAATGGTGTTCCATTATATTTATACTTGCCTAATGGGAGAATATTGGGTATACTCAGTTTACCTAGTAAATTACTAGGAATAACAGTACTTGTTAGGAGGTACGTAGATGTTTACGCAAGTTGCACTTTCCTATGGATATGCCGACCTACAGCCCCATATCGACGAACTGACCATGGTGACCCACTATACGAAGCACCATGCAGCCTATACCAATAATCTGAACGCCGCCCTGGATAAGGACGCAAGCCTTAAGAATCGTTCCATTGAGGATATTCTCTTACATTTGGATACCATCAAGGATGAGGCGCTGCGGACGAGCGTGCGAAACAATGGCGGCGGGTACGCAAACCACAACCTGTATTTTGCTACGCTTTCACCGAATGCCACCCTCAGCCCCACAGGAATTCTTGAAAGGCGAATAACACAAGAGTTTGGCAGTCTCGATGCCCTGAAGGATGAGCTGAGTAAACAAGCAGCTGGAAGGTTCGGATCAGGATGGGCGTTCTTGGTAGCCCAGGCCGATGGAAAGCTTTCCGTGGTGAATACACCCAATCAGGATACCCCTCTGATGACCAAGAACGGGGGAGTCCCCATTCTTGGCATTGATGTCTGGGAGCATGCCTACTATCTGAAGTACAAGAATGTGAGAGCCGACTATATCAAAGCATTCTGGTCGGTACTTGACTGGGCTGAGGTACAGAAACGGTATGAGCAAGTGATTAAGTATCAGTAATTCATACCATTCATTTCGATGCCCTTCTTCATAATCTGGAGGAGGGCATTTTTTGTACATCAAAACTGTAATATGAATATACAAACTGTATGATAGTATCTGGTTAAAGACTGAAATATCCAAATAGAGAGCGGCACAATACAAATATATTAGTCTTTTAGTACTTGCTATCAAATGCCATAAATCCTTACAATACCAGTGTAAACAGAGAAAAACAAAAGGAGCAAATCATGCAGAATAATGATTTACACAAAAAAGAAAGTATTGAATTCCTGATCAAGAACACCGATATGTTCCTTGATGCAGATTACGAGAAGCTTGCTTCTCAAATAGAAGGTCATCGCTACTTCTTAGGGAAGAACCTGCAAATGCCCATTACCTGGGATGAAGCAGTCTACTCTTGGATGAGCAACCTCTACGAACCCATCAGTCAGGTGATGGAAACTTGGACTACGCAGATGAGCTTCCCCGGAAAAAGGAAAGCAGACCTGTTCTTCGAAGTGTGTGACCATCTGTACTACCTCAGTGTAGCAAAACAGAGTGAAGTGAACGCATATGATGCAGTGCTTGATTATAACGCACAGTACGGAAAGACCCTCGGAAGGATCCTTGCCAAACTGATGTCCTTCAACCACGCAGCGTAAGAGATATATCTCCAGTTTATTTGTAACTCATAGGGTGGCGTTGCCACCTTATGTTGTTTATGGACACCAAAGGCCGCTTTTCTTGGAAGCGGCCTTTGTATAATCATTGCAGCACTTACGCTACGCGCTTTTTCTTCAATACATCGCCGACTACCGGTCCAAGCAACGTGATCAACGTCAAAATGACAAAGACCCATGCAATCGGGGAAGCAAAGAAGATGGAGTAGGAACCTTCGCTCATCAGTAAAGCCCGTCTATAGTTGGTTTCCGCCATCGGTCCGAGGATTAAGCCAAGCACGGCAGGGGAGACCGAGATATCGGCCTTCTGCATGAAGTAGCCAAGAATACCGAAGAAGAGCATGACACCCACATCGAAGAAGTTGGTGTTGATGGCATACGAGCCAACCACACAGAGAATGAAAATCATGGGTGTGAGGATTGCCTTCGGAACAGAGAGCACCTTCACAAACAACTTCAAGCTGGAAAGCCCCAGCACCAACATCGTAACATTTGCAACAAACATACCCAAGAATATTGAATAGACCAAGGTTGTATGTTCGGTGAACAAAAGAGGCCCCGGCTGCAACCCTTGTACCGTAAGGGCACCAATAAGGATTGCTGCAACTGCATCACCGGGAACACCCATGGTGAGCATAGGAATCAAGGCACCGCCGGTTACACCATTGTTGCCAGCCTCTGGAGCAGCAATACCCTCGGGTATACCGGTGCCGAAGCGTTCAGGATGTTTGGACATACGCTTTGCCTGTCCATAAGAAACAAACGCTCCGATTTCTGCCCCGGCTCCGGGAACAATGCCGATGATTGTGCCGATGACACCAGAAATGGGCGTGATTTTGAGAATCACTTTCCAGTCGCTCTTGCTCGGCCAAACTTTGGAAATTTTCTGGGTGACCTGGTCGGGAACAAAAATCTTCTCAACAGTTGAGAAAGCTTGACTCATCGCAAACAGACCGATCATAACTGGAATGAATGACATCCCGCTGAGCAGATTGATATTGTTGAATGTGAATCGGGGATAGCCGGTGATATTGTCGATCCCGATGAACGAGAGGCTGATACCCAAAGCACCGCACAGCACACCTTTTGCCAGACTGTTTCCTGAAATGGAGGCGATGATGGAAAGGCCGAAGACTGCAAGCAGAAAGAATTCGGGGGCGCTGAAGCGCAGAGCAAGCTTTGCAAGCTGCGGGGAGATCAACCACAAGGCCAAAACACTGACAACTCCTCCAATAAAGGAAGACACCGTAGAAATACCCAAAGCACGGCCACTTTCACCGCGCTTGGAAAATTCATACCCGTCCAAGACCGTGGCCGCGGCAGCCGGCGTTCCCGGAGTCCTGAGTAGGATTGCAGAAATGGATCCACCATAAATTGCGCCCACATAGACACCGATAAGCAACAGAATACCGGGAATAGCTTCCATACCGAAGGTAAGCGGTAGAACCAGGGCTACACCCATAGTTGCTGTAAGACCAGGAAGCGCTCCGATGCAAATGCCGGTAAAAACTCCCAAAATGATAAAAAGGAGTATCTGGAAGCTGAATACTGAGCTTAATACTTCTAGTAGCATGTTATTCCTCCCTTGCCTATATGAGCAAGCCAAAACGCATCGGCACATTGAGTACTGAACCGAAGAGCAAGAAGATGCCAATGGAAAACAACACACCAATCAAGATGCATTTCCACCAAGAACGTTTTCCAAACCATTTGATATACAGAGTAAGCATGATAGAGCTGGTAACGATGAATCCAATCAGGGGAAATGTTATTGCATAGACAATAAGCCCTGCCATGGTGATGTACACATTCAAGACGTTCTTGCTTTTCAGGTCGATTTCTGTATCCTTTTCCTTCGGCATACGGAGCGTCAGAAGGGCAAGAGTCAGTGCTGAGATAAGGATGAGACCGGCTATCAGGATGGGGAACATGCCGGGCCCGGGAACCCCATGATTACTGGGAGGATATCCCAAAGAGATGGCGATGATAACAATCGCAAAAGCGGCAAACACGCCGCTGACAATAAAATTGGCTTTTTTCATAGGTACGATTCCTTTGCGGGAAGGGTTACCACAGCACCAAGCGGTGCTGTGGTACGTAAATAGGTTACTGCTGCTTCAGTCCAAGCTCTGCGATCAGGGCCTTGAACATCTCATTGTCCGTAGCGAGTTTTTTGCCATAGGTTGCGCTGTCCAGTACATCAATGATGTTGTTGCTGCCGTTCATGAATTTCACGAAAGCATCGGACTTCGCTGCCTGGCTGAAAATGGAGTAAATCTTGTCGACGATCGGCTGAGGAGTGTCCTTGGGTACACCAAGCCCTCTCCAGGTACCGATAGCAACGTCGTATCCCAATTCCTTTGCGGTGGGAATGTTCGGGGTTGCTGCAATGCGCTCGGGAGCGAGAACTGCGAGCACCTTCAGATTACCGGCTGCTACCTGGCTTGCAACCTCTGCATAACTAACCGTTACTGCATCGATATGGCCGCCAAGCAAGCTGGTGATGGCAGGAGCTGCACCTTCAAACGGAATGTGGTTGAAAGAAACGCCGGCTGTCTTTCCAAGGCCTGCAGCTGCCAGGTGCCAAATTGCTCCGACACCGGAGTTACCGACACGCATGGTCTTGGTCTTTGCTGCATCCAAGAAATCTTTGAGTGTGTTGTACGGTGAGTTAGCCTGAACGGTTACAGCACTGTAAGCACTGTTGACCATCATGATCGGCTTGAACTGGTCATAGTACAGACCGGCACCGGTTCCGGTGTGCGGAAGGGTTACCAATTCAACGGTGATCATGGTAATGACACTACCATCGGCCTTTGCATTTGCACCATACGACATACCGACAGCACCACCGCCACCGGTTCTGTTCTCAACAGCAATGTTCTTCGGGAAGGATGCTTTTGCAGCATCTACCAGAGCACGAGCAACCAAGTCGGTTCCACCACCAGCAGAATAGGGAACAATTACCGAGACCGGTCCGCTGGGATAGGAGTCAGCTGTAGCTTCAGCAGTGCCTTGGGCAAATGCTGAACCAAGAACGAGAGACAGAAGCACCAACAAAACGAGGAGTTTCTTCATTTTCTCACCTCTTTCCTTTGTGAATATATTTCGCAAAACTACGAAATCAACGTTGATTGGCTTGCTCAATAAAGAGCTTAGCACGCTGTGTGATGGTCTCCCAAGCTTTTTGTTTGGAAAGCTCGGGATTTGCCAGATACGAGCCGACACCCACAGCAAAGGATCCGGCTTTCATGAATGCGGCAGTATTTTCAACAGAGACTCCTCCCACAGGAAGCAGTTTCATGCCATTGAATGGGCCGAGGAGGTCTTTAATATATTGAGGCCCTACACCGCCGGCGGGAAAAATCTTCAGCAAAGGAGCTCCACAGCGGTGGGCGCTATAGAGCTCAGTCGGGGTAAAAACACCAGGGACAGGAAGTACATCGTGGGAAAGGCAGTACTCGATAACCTTGATATCGAGCAGAGGGGAGAGCACGAACTGAGCCCCGGCTCTAATGCACTCTCGAGCCATGTTCACATCCAGTACCGTTCCAGCCCCTACCAAAAGGCTCTCATCCAAACGTGCCTTTTCAATGATTGCAAGTGACTGATTGGTGTTCATGGTCACTTCCAAGCAAGAGACTCCACCTTTCTTGAGTGCGGCAATCACGTTTGCCGCCGCTTCATATTCAATTCCCCTGATAATGGAAATTACTTTGCTGGTTCCAATGGTCTGCAATACAGTCTGTATGTGTGTCATCGTTCGATTTCCTTCTCATCCAACATCAAATCATCAAAGGCCTTGCGATCGGGTAAGCCTTCCACATCACCATAGCTGCTTACCGCCAACGCTCCCATCAGAGCACCCATCCTAGCGCAGTGCTGGATGGGGCTTCCCTCCAGGATTCCTGCAAGAAAACCCGCATTGAATGCATCGCCTGCCCCTATGGTATCCACTACCTTTACCGGATAGGGTGGGATATCGAAAATCCCTGTTGCATCGGCAACATAGGCCCCATCCCCACCACGCTTGATTCCTACGGCTTTAGCCCCTTTTTCCAGCAACAGGGAAGCAATACGGTGTCGGTCATTGCTGGCAAGCAGCAGTTCCCCTTCATCTTCTCCCATCAGAACAATGTCAGCCTGAACAATGAGCGGTGACAAGGTGCGCTTGGCCTCTGCTTCACTCCATAGCTTGCGACGGATATTCGGATCGAAACTGATAGGAATGCCTTCTTGTTTTGCAAACGAGAAGAGTTCATACACCACATCCCTGCAGGATGCGCTCAAAGCCGGAGTAATGCCTGAAAGGTGCAAAATCTTTGCTCCTTTCAGGTATTCCCAATCGAGGTCACGAACTTTCAGCGTACTGGCAGCCGATCCTTTCCTGTAATAGAAGACTTGGGAAGCCAAGTTTGCGGAGAATTGCTTGAACATAATACCTGAAGGCCCTTCGTCACTGACCAAAACATGGCTGGTATCGACACCCTCGGCGCGTAATTCACGAATGATGTACTGTCCGAACTCATCGGTGCCGACCTTGCTGACCCAGCTGGTGGGATGCCCAAGCTTGGAAAGCCCCACCGCTACGTTGCTCTCAGCCCCTGCAACCACTTTGCTAAACTGCTGGACATACCGAAGTTTGGTGTGTGCATTGGGTATAAATGCTACCAGACTCTCTCCGATGGTGATTACTTGGCTGCCCTTCATACTAACTCTCCACTATAGATCCAATGGTTGCGGTGCTCACTGATGATCTTTCGTATTTGTGCTTTCGCATCGAGCAAAAGCGTTTTAAACAAAGCTTCCCGCTCCTGGGTATATCTAAATTCAGGCACTGCAATGCTCATTCCCGCGAGTATTGCACCGTCCACATCAATGGCGGTTGCCACGCATTGAATACCGTCGGTCGACTCTCCGTTTTCATAGGAGAACCCTGTACGTCGTATTTCGGCAAGCTGTCCATTGAGTTCAGCAACAGTTTTAATTGTTTTTCCGGTCACAGGCTTAAGCGTGCCAGCCGGATAAAACTGTTCCATTTGTTCCTTGGAAAACTGACTGAGCAGTGCTTTGCCATATCCGGTACTATAGGCAGGCAGCTTATTGCCGGGGTTGGATATCACCCTGAACTGGGAGAAAAGGTCCATTTTCACCAAGTACAAAACATCCAGATCGGAAAGTACGCCGAAATAGAGTGTCTCGTTGGTTTTCTGATTGACCGAAAGCAGTACGCTCCTGATCTGCTCCAGAATATCGACATTATTGATGAATTTGTTGCCGTACACAAACAGACTCTCCCCGGCGTAGTACTGTTCTTCCCTATGGTTGTAGTTAAGGTATTTGCGTGCAGAGAGGGTGGTGACCAGCGGATGCAGACTGCTCTTGGGAATTTCAAGTCGACGGGCAATGTCGGCAAGGGTGATTCCTGTCGGATGTTCTGCAACCAATTCCAATATGTCAAGAATTCTCGCTGTGGTTCGGTGCGTAGATTCAGTCATATTTTCCCTTTAGAGTTCGTATATACGAACGGTGTTCGCTTATACGTATATGATACACCAAATCGGTAGATTGTAAAGAAAGTTTTCTCACTGAGCATGAAAAAAGGCAACCAAAACTGGTTGCCTTCATGAATCGGGGCGAAAGGACTCGAACCTTCGATATCCTGCTCCCAAAGCAGGTGCCCTAGCCACTGGGCTACGCCCCGAAACTTTCTGGAGTATACGCACTTGAGAAGCTAAGCGTCAAGGGGTACCATAGAAAGCCTATGAATAAGAAACAACGCATGCAAGAGATATTTTCAACCTTGGATACCCTGCTTCCCCAAACCATACAGTTTTTGGAACAACGCGATCCCTTCCGATTCCTCATCAGTGTCATTCTTTCGGCACAAACAACCGACAGGATTGTGAATGTTGTCGCCAAGGAGTTGTTTGCCAAGTACCCGGACAAGCAAACCCTTGCCCAAGCTTCGTCAGAGGATGTTGAAAGCATTATTTACCCCACCGGATACTATCGCAACAAGGCTAAGCACATTATCGCCTGCTCCGAGGCCCTCTTGGATTGCGACCTGCCCGATACCATGGAAGAATTGGTCAAGCTTCCCGGGGTAGGGCGCAAAACAGCCAGTTGTGTGCTGGGAGACATCTACGGTAAATGCGCAATTATAGTAGATACTCACTTCTCTCGGGTGGTGAACCGCTTGGGCTTGGTCGATACCAAGGACCCGGAGAAGGTGGAAAAACAGATAGCTGTTCTTTTGGATGACCCCAAGCAGTACCGCTTCTCAATGACGGCCAATCTTTTTGGCAGGACAGTGTGCCATGCCAAGAAACCGGAGTGTGAGAACTGTCCGCTCAGCTCTCTTTGCCCGAGTCGAGATGCCTTTCTGAAAGCACGTTCCAAAGGGTGAGATCCTCTGTTCTCTCAACCGTGAGCATTGCAAGGCTGACACTGTTGATGGTAAAACTCTGGATAGGAACCGATACCTGCTCAGACCCGAGATAGATGCCCGAAATTGGGTAATCGGTGGCGAGCTCGTTGCGCAACGGGGCCAAAACCTCTCTCTCTAGAGGAAGAAAGAGTTGGCCTTCTTCGAAATGAAGGGTTCCGTCAATTAAAATTGGAAGCTGGGGACAGGATACGAACGGCACACTCGAAGAGGGGTCGCAAGGTCCAAGGATGATACAAGGCTCGAGACAGCAAAAGCAGCTCTGTCCGCTTTTTTCGAACAACAGAGTCCTGATTTTGATTAACTTGGTTCTTAGGTCGTTACCCAACCTGAGGATATAATAGCTCTCCATACACTAAGGATAGCTAAGCTGACAAAGCTCGGCAAGGGAAAAAATAGAAAAGATGTACCCTTTCTCTTTACACAAAAGCCGTTATCTGGTAATTTGGCTAAGGTTGAAGTCTCCAATGCGATAACCTTGTGGAACTGCTCACGGACAAGAGGTTGCCCGTACAAGGATAGCCGTGACTTTAACAGGCCTCGGTTCGGCCAAATAACGAATTATTTTGACAAGGTGGATATAGCTATGGCTCGTAGATGTGAGATTTGCGGAAAAGGAACGGTAGCCGGAAACAGTGTTCCGAGAAAAGGTCAGGCCAAGAAGCATGGTGGTGTCGGTCAGCACATTGGCGTAACCACGAAGCGCGTATTCCGCCCCAATCTCGTAACGATCAAGACTTTGATCAATGGTACTCCTCGCACCATTAAGATTTGCACTCGTTGCCTGAGAAGCGGAAAGGTCGAGAAGCTCGTATAACAGCTTTTGTTACACTATCTCGATCGACAGAGAGCCCACTACTGGGCTCTTTTTGTATATTTTGGCGACGCGTTTGTTCAGTGAGTTGTTCATTATCTTGAAATGGGGGTAGTTGCTATGAGCAGTATTCGTGTACATGCAGTAGAGAGCGCCAACCTAGTCTCTAAAGATGGTTGTGAGAAGATTTTACGTATTTTCAAATCGGCAAAGGAGACTCATCAGGTCTTCGTGCTGGCACCGCTTAGGGATACGGAGTTTGAGCTTTCCAGCCTCCTGCTCTCGGCAAAAGGGCGCGATGAGCGGCTCTGGTCGCTTCAGGAGCAACGGTTCTCCAGCTGGACGATGTTGGTTGAAACCATACTATCCGTCCCCTCGGGTAAAAAAGTGCTGGAACGCATCAAGCAGGGGTTTGCAGACATAGAAGACATACTTCGTTCTGTATGGTTGGTGGAGGAAGTCTCCAGTGGTGTACAGCGCTATCTTGAGAAGCTCTGCGACAGCTGGATAGCTGATCTGCTCTGTCACTACGCGACTACCAGCGGAATCACAGCCGACATGGCTGAGTACGGTGCTGTTTCATCCATCGCTCCCCAAACATATCAAATGCTCTTCGTATATGGCCAGCTTCCCCAAGCAGAGGGCTCTTTCTTGCGTGATGGCAGAAGTGAATATGCAGCCTCACACCTTGCCGGGGTACTGGGTGCACAGGGGGTGACATTCTGGAACAACACTTCGCTGTTGAAGAATGCAGACAGCAATGAGGTTCCTTCCGCTTTGGTAATCCGTTCGCTTTCCTATTCAGAAGCCACCGAACTTTCCTTCTTTGGTGCTCCGGTAATCCATCCGCAAGCCTTGCTGCCGGCGATCAACAAATCCATCAACGTACAACTTCGTTGGTGGGGGCAGGAGGATGAAGAGGGTACCAGTATCAGCAAGGATGGTGAGGGTGAGCAACTCAATAGGGTGAAGGGTTTTTCCATCATCCATGACATAGCCCTGATCAACGTCGAAGGTGCAGGCATGAGCGGTGTGATCGGTATTGCCAGCCGCCTGTTCAGTGCCATGCGCAAAGCCTCCATATCGGTAGTCTTGATCAGCCAGGCAAGCAGTGAATACTCAATCTGCTTTGCCGTACCTGAAAGTCAAATGGAGAATGCCTGCTCTGTCGCAAAAGATGCCTTCGCCCACGAAATGAACGAACATCTGATCCAGAGCATCGAAGGGGAGCCTGGTTTGGCCATCCTCGCAGCTGTAGGCAAACAAATGACCGGCCAAGCCGGAATTGCCGGCAAGTTTTTCTCATCGCTGGGCAGGGCCGGCGTCAACGTGATAGCCATCGCCCAAGGCTCAAGCGAAACCAACATCAGTGCGGTAATCAAAGGCAGTGATTCCAAAAAGGCCCTTAGGGCCCTGCATGCCCGTTTTTTCCTCTCCAAGCAGGCCCTTTCGGTCGGCCTGATCGGACCTGGGAACATCGGCAGCACCCTGCTTGAGCAAATTGCCTCTGAAAGCCATCGGCTGAAAGAACAATTCGGTGTTGATATTCATATTCGCGGTATTGCCAATTCCAAGAAAATGATGCTCGATCAGGACGGAATCGATCCGAGCCACTGGAAAGAACGCTTCGAAACAGAAGCCGTTCCCTTGGACCTCGAGCTGTTCACCCGGCACATAGGGGCGACCTATTTTCCCCATTCGCTTCTGATCGATTGTACCACCAGCAGTCTTCTGGCCCAGCAGTACGACAGTTGGCTTGAGATGGGTATTCACGTCATTACCCCGAACAAGAAGGCCGGTACCGCCCCGATGGCCTATTACAACAAGCTCTTTGACACTTGTCTGAGAACCGGCCGTCGGTTTCTGTACGAGACCACGGTAGGGGCGGGACTGCCGGTGATCTGCACCCTGAAGGACCTGGTCCAGACCGGTGATCGGATTCACCGCATCGAAGGTATCGTCAGCGGGACCTTGGCTTGGCTTTTCTCCACCTACGATGGGACGGTTCCGTTCAGCACCCTGGTTCGGAAGGCCAAGGAAATGGGATATACGGAACCCGATCCTCGTGACGACCTATCAGGAATGGATGTCGGACGCAAGACCGTCATCCTCGCACGAGAGATGGGCTATGAGGTTGAATTTGAGGATATTCCCATCCAAAGCATGGTTCCCGATGGCATGGCTTCGCTTTCCATCGAGGCCTTTATGCAGAATTTGGAAGCGTTGGATCTTTCTATTGAACAAGCATATCGTACAGCTGCTCTGAAGCAGGAAAAACTTCGCTATGTCGGTATTGTTGATGAACAGGGCTCTTGCAGCGCAACGCTTGCGAGCTTCGGGGTGGACCATCCCTTTGCCCAGACCAGTGGAACCGACAATGTCATTTGTTTTACCACCGACCGGTACCTAACCCAGCCGTTGGTGATCAAGGGGCCTGGGGCAGGGCGGGAAGTTACTGCCGGTGGTGTATTCTCCGATATGCTGCGTCTTGCAGCATATCTCGGTGCAAGAATTTAGGAGGTAGGAATGAAGTTTGTATCAACACGCGGTAAAGAGCCGGCAGTCACTGCCAGTGAAGCCATTATGCAAGGACTGGCCCCGGATGGGGGCCTGTATGTTCCCCAATCGTTTCCTGCCCTGACGCATCTTGCAATCCATGAGATATCCAGCTACCCCGAACTTGCGTTCGAAGTTCTCGCACCCTTTTTTGAAGATGATCCACTGAAGGATGACCTTGCAGAAATCTGCATGGATGCCTTCAATTTTCCCGTTCCCTTGGTTACGCTTCGGGACCAGGAGACGGTTCTTGAACTTTTCCACGGCCCTACGGCAGCGTTCAAGGATTTCGGGGCCCGCTTCCTTGCAGCATGCATGGAGCGCATGCTTACCAAAGAGCAACGCAAGCTCACTATCCTGGTTGCCACCAGCGGTGATACCGGAGGGGCGGTAGCCGCAGCGTTTGCCGGTCGTAAAGGCATTGACGTGAAGGTATTGTATCCCAAGGGCCGGGTGAGCGGACGCCAACAGCAACAACTTACCTGCTGGGGTGGGAATATTCAGGCGTATGAGGTTGACGGATCCTTCGATGACTGCCAGAAAATGGTCAAGGATGCCTTCATGGATTCGGAACTCTCCCAGCAATGGGGACTCTCCAGTGCCAATTCCATCAATCTGGGGCGGCTCCTTCCCCAGAGTGTGTACTACGTGTTTGCTTCCCATCTCTATACCCAGGCGTTCGGCAAAAAACCGATCTTCATTATTCCCAGCGGCAACGTCGGCAACAGCTGTGCAGCTTTCTGGGCTTTGACGATGGGAGCTCCCATCGAGCAGATTGTTCTTTCGGTGAATGAGAATAAAACCATTCCCGACTTCCTAAGTAGCGGAACCTACCAGACACGAGCTTCGGTGCAAACCTTGGCAAATGCCATGGATGTAGGGGCCCCGAGCAATATGGAACGTCTTTTCAACCTCTATCCGAATACCGATACCCTCAGAAGCATGATCAGCGCCTATGCCGTAAACGACCAAACGATTGAAGCCACGATCAAGGAGGTCTATGAGGAGCTTGGGTATATTCTTTGCCCTCATACGGCTACAGGAGAAAGGGTCAGACGGGACCATTTTGCAGGCAAGCCCACCATTGTGGTTTCTACCGCCCACCCGGCCAAGTTTGAGCAAGTGGTCGAGCCATTGATCAAACAGACCGTTGAGGTTCCTGAGAATCTGGCCAAGTTGCTTATGAAGCCTTCCAGCTTCAAGGCGATCGGCACTGATTACAGGCAGTTGTTCAACTAACATGAAACAGGGCAGCGAACGCTGCCCTGTTTGCCAATCCAAGTACTCCAATCTATTTGCTGAAAACTCCCTTGACGGTCAGCGTTGAGGTGATTGCATCGTCGTTGTTGTCCAGCAGGGAATCATAGAAACTCACATCGAGATTGGATGAAAGGGTAATCAGGCCAAGACGTTTTTCCAGTGCAAAGGAACCGGTGACCTTGTAGGCCTCAAGTGATGCCCTGAAGGCTTGGTCGAATGAAGCGGTGAAACTGATAGTATCGAAGAACGTTTCCTTTATACCGAACTTGGCATCATAGCCAAAGGCAGTGATGGAGTTTGCTTCCGTGCTCCAAGCATGATCGAACCCCAGTGAGAGTGTATAGCGGCTGAAGTTTACACTGCCCGAGAGAGCATAACTCAACTCAAAGAAGGAAGTGCCATCCTTGACGCCGTCAACGGTAAGCTGGGTGACATAGGAATCTTTGGTCTTCGCACCAAAATTCGTAGTCACCGTGCCCATTTTATACCGGGCGCTGCGCCATCTCAATTCCCCTGTATGGGTGAGGGTCACATCGCTCTCCGTCGAGGTTCTGATTGCCGTAGCAACAGTAGCATCGGCGGCATCCTTCGCCAAAGCCTCAGCATTGGTCGTTTCCCATGCAAAGGTGTAATCGAAGCCAAGGGTTCCCAGCAGCTTATGCTGCGGGGTGTCCACTCCAGCTTGTGCGGTATGCACGATATGGGAGATGTCGTTGGCGGTAGGAGTCGAACTCGGGGCAAGATCGGGTTTGATCAGGGCAATGATATCGTTGAAAAGAATATCGGCGATGTTGTCCATCTTGAAGGAGTAGCCGCCACGGAACGAAAAATCTCCGGCTTTCTTTTCCACCGTAGAGCCAAAGGTGAATTCATCGGTTGCCACCGAGGAACCCAAGCTCTTGTAGGTTGCATCGGTCTTACGCACCCATGCCAGCAAGCCAAGATTCGGCACCTTCACATCCAAGCCGTAGCTGATGCCCCACAGGTCCTTGTCGATGATACCCGAGACCAACCCGTTGGAGGGGAGGAAGTAGTCGAGAATCGGGAAGATTGCATGCACCTTGTCCAAATACCCTACATAGGTGCTGAGATCAGGTCCTCCTTGTCCTTCCAAATCGGTTGCCAATTGGTTCACATCCACAATGGTGCTTGCATTCTCGTTGTACAGGCTTAATGAGAACGAGGCATCCACACTGAAATGCTTGTTCCAATGCCCGGTGGAGAGACCGAAGAGCATGTTCTGGTCGGGCAGCACACTGCCAAGGTCGTACAATGTTCCAATATCCGATGTTGCCCCGCTTTGCTTGAGGTCGGTATATCGGCCTTGCAGTGAGCTGATGAAGGAGAGGTTTGTCTGTAAATACCAAGCTTTCTTGACCTTTATGGCAAACTGGAAGCCGAAAAAGTTCTGCGGCCAAGCCACTTGATAGAGACCCAGATCAGTAAGACCCTTGCTGACTTTCAATTCCAAGAAGCTCAAGTCGAGACCGATCGAGGTACCCCTGAAACCCATTTCATTGATGGTCTCTTTCTGGAATGTTGTTTTCTGGTCACCGAACTGGTAGGTCAGGGCAGGACCGAAGAACGAGACCTTTACCAGAAACTGATTGTCATTGTCGAACTTCCTGGCGACCTCACCCGTATAGTCAAACTCATTGGCGAAATCAATCGGGTTATACAGATTGAGAATGTTCTGCAAATCGGCCTGCAAGGTATTGGGATACGCTTCAGTAATGTCGAAAAGTGAAACAGTATCCTTCAATGTTCCCAATACTTGCAACCCTACCGGGCCTGCCTTGAGATAGGCATCACCACCGACTTCGTAGGTGAGGTTGAGCTGATGGTCCAAATCTGAAAAAAGTGTTTCCAAGTCGCTGGCGTTGGCACTTTTTCCCATTCCAAGGATGTACTCGAGCTCCACATTCGTCCTGTATCCGGCAGTGGCCTGGAACATCGGGGCTTTCTCTGCTTGGACAGTGAAACGAATCTCCTCGGTGGCAGTATTGCCGTAACGGTCGGTCATGGTAATGTTCGCTATACTCTCTGTCTGATTGGTTGGAGTAACCAAGAATGAGAGATATTGGTTGAAAACGCCGCTGCGCGTTGCCTCCTGTCCATCGAGGGTTACGGTGAAACTGCTCAGTGCACTCTCATCGATTACTTCAAAGATTACCACTTGTTCCTTGCCGAGCGCCAAATCTGCACTCTTGGGAGAAACCAGTTTCAGCTTCGGGGCTGTGGTGTCCTTGATCAATCGGGCTTTCTGCTCACCGATCTGGGGAGTTCTGAATACAGTTCCATCCGTATTCTGCATGACTGCGAAATAGACCAGCTCTTCCTCAGTCAGATACGTGTACGGAATGTTGGCCACCCACATGCCCCGCTCTTCGGTGAATTCACTGTACAGCGGATCGCGTGCGCCGGTCTGATAGAAGAAGAAGCGTGCCTCCTTGATGGTCCCCTCAGCTTTTGAGGGGGTGAGTGTAACCTTGAGGTTCTGATACGCAGGTACCGCATTCTTAACATCGACTTCCAGGGCATAGAGGAGGAAGGTTGTCAGTACAAGTACTATAACAAGTAGGGTGTGTTTGTATTTCATGTTCTTCCTCCTTACATCCCGAATCCGGGTGCGCCACCGCTAAAACCACCACCTAATCCGCCACCAAAACCACCACCTAATCCGCCACTAAAACCACCACCAGCTCCGCCACTAAAACCACCACCAGATCCGCCACTAAAACCACCACCACCACCAAAGAACGCGTCCATATACCCTCCAAGTCCTGGATCAGGGGCGCCTCCTCCCATACCTGGGCCGAATGGAGGCGGATAATTGGGCGGCATGAAGGAGTCAATAGGCATCCCCATTTGGAAATAGTTGGATGGAGGAGGCGGGGGAGTCGGCTCGTTGTCAGGCCCTTGCGATCCTGGAGGAATATCAATATTTGTTCCTCCGCTTACTTGTTGTTCGACTGGTGTTGGAATCGAAGAGAGTATTTGTACCGGCTTCAACACAGACACAGTCGATCCGTCACTACCGACAGCTTCGGCTGTGATGATATGCTCTCCCTCACTGATGTCTGCAAGGCTGTCAAAAGCGAGAGTGTTTCCTGTACCAAGCACTCCATCGAGATGGGAACGCCAGCTAAAGGCTGAGGCTTCCAGCATTTCTCCGTTACGGTCGAAGCCTTCTGCGTGCAAGCTTGTAGCCGCCCCTTTTTGGAGGATCAATGCTTCGGTCCCTTCAAGCAGGGAGAGCGTCATGCGGTCGAGTACCTGCAGCCTCACGGAGGTTTGGGCAACGATATTGCCACCTGCATACGCTAGGGCGGTAATCGAGCGTTCTCCAGCTTTGAGATCAGCCTGGGTCAAGTCAAGCGAGAAGCCACTTGCCACCGGTTCGGAGGAGAGGTCATGCATCCATGTGACCTGGTTGACTCCCGTCAAATCGGCCAAGGTTGCATGAATGACCACTGAGTCGGTTGTCTTGTCAAAGATTGCCGGCACATCCTCTAGGAAGATTCCCTTCCTGCCGGCAAAAAGGTTCAGGCTGGTAGCCGAGGTTCGTTTTATACCGGGTTCCTGGGCAGTGAGTACTACTTCATAGACTCCTTCCTTGGCAAATTGAGCGGGGGCAATGGTTGTTCGCACCGTCTTTCTGCCTTCTCCAAATTCCCAGGTGAGTTTCTGCTCAGATCCATTGATCGTAAGCGAGAAGGTGGGTTCTGTGAAACCCGTCAATGCTGCCTCCATCACAATATCCTGACCGACTCTCAGTACGGAGTCGGAAAGAGGACTGATAATGGAGAGGGTGGCATCGGAAGTGAAAGCGAGCGTGAAGTCCTTGCGTAGGATTTCCGCTTGACTCGCATCCCCGGTGCTGTCCGAAAGGATCATGGTAACGAGGGCATTTTCCCTGAGCAGTTGTGTAAGCTCGGTAAACAGGAGATAGGTTTCCTTTCCCTCTTTCTCCAGCACCCTGTTGCCCTGTCTGATCCGCCAGGTAACCTTGGGTTGTATGCCTCCTTCAACGCTGGCCTTCAGTGCCAATGGGGGCGAAGCCTCAGCGATGAGATAGGAAGGAAGACCGTTGTTCACCACGACATCGACCAGCTTCAGCGGCTCGTAGAAGGAGACTGAAACCTGGGAAGCACCCTTGCTTTGGCTTATATCGGTTGCTTCTGCCTGTATCGTCGTCCTACCGGTTTGAGTCGGGATATAGATGAGGGGATTTCCAACTCCAATCACCTTCTGGTCCGCGGTGGTCCACTGTACTGCACCGCTGAACACCTGATCATCCTCGATTGCAGCCGAAAGGATGATAGGCTGTCCGACCTGATAAGCAGTTCCTTCGGTCAACGTGGTAATGGTGACCTTCGGCGGTGCATTGACCGTAAAGGCAACCGAGGCTTGTTTTCGTTGGCCTTCAGCCTGGTAGGTAGCCGTCAAGGTATACAGTCCACTCTGGGTTGGTGCTGTGAGGGCTCGAATATCGGCGATGGGATTGCCGTTGAGGCTCCAACTTACCGACTCTGCCTTGGCTCCTTGAGGAAGGCCGACCAGTGTCGGGCGTAGAGGTATTGCGGCATTTACCAGACTTCCATGCATCCAGTTGATGCTCAGGTCGATCGGCTCATTCTGTACATCGACGGTAATCCGTTTTCTTGCACGTTCCCTTGAGGATACATCGGTGTAGAAGGCGGTAATCTCCACCTTTCCAATGGCCTTGCTGACAAACTTTGCCTCTCTGCCTCCCAATGTCTCCTTTGCAAGCGCCGGATTATCCAGATACTGGATTTCCCAGCGATACGAACCGCCTTCATCGGCAACCGGTGAAGCTATCAGAGGAATCTCCAAATTCCTGTAGTAGCTCTTGTCTTCTTGCGGTGAGTGCAAACTCATGGCAAGCGTTGCCTCGGCAACGGTAAAGCGAACACTTTGGGTGGTTCTTTCTCCCATGGAATCGATGGTGGAAGCGCTTAGGGTATGCGGGCCCACATCGTTGGCAACCAAAAGCCTTGAAGCATTGGCTGCGAGCGGGATTCCATCAAGGGTGTACAGGATGGTTTGGTTTGTCAGTTTGTCTTCTGCATCAAACGCTGTTGCTGACCATTTCAGATTGTCAGTCGTGTATTGAATCGGCGGCACTGACAAACTTAGGCTTGGGCTCGTATTCTTGTTCAGCGTGAAGCTGACCATACGCTCCCTGCTTCTTGAGAAAGCAGTGGTGACCAACGTGAGTTGCACATTGCCTGTCAATCCACTTGGATTGAATTGGGCCTGGCTTCCTACGGCCACCACGCGATCTCCCAACTTCCACAGGAACGTTGCCCCACTCTCGCCGCTGGCTTTGAGTTCAACCGGTTTGGCATCCGAGTAGGTCAGGCTTTGTCCATTGGATGGAGCGAGGATGGTGGGTTGCACAATGTCACGGACCGTTATTGTCAGCTCACCGCTGGTGCGTTGCATACCTTCGTTGTCGTAGCGGCTCTGGATGGTGAACGTGCCTGCCTTGTCAGCGGCAAATTCATAGGAAAGCCCGCTCACATTCGTGGTTTGGTTATTTAGGAACCAACGGATGTGTTGTGCTGCATCGCTGACATTCACTGCTGATCCCGCTACCTTTTCAACTCCGACCAGACAGGTAACCGGATTTCCCAATACGACTTCCATCGCGCCTGTATTTCCCATCAGGTTCAACTGGAAATCACTTTGTACTTCCACTTGTACTTGAGCTGATATAGTATTTCCGCCCAGATCGCGAGCACTGGCCGAAATCATATGGCGTCCTGCTGAAAGTTTTCCCAGATTCCCGGTCAAGAAATTGCTGTTCCGCACGATTTGGTTGTCCACTCTCCAGGTAATGAGATTCTGACTTCCGCTCTTGACCTCGAGGCTACCCAGCACTTCGCTATCGGGTGACAGCCTTTGTCCCTCTTTCGGTGAGGTGATAGCGATGGAAAGAGGTTTGTAGACCACTATCTGCTTTTCTGCTAGCTTGGTGTTCCCATATATGTCGGTGGAGCGAACTCCCAGGACATGGGTTCCAGGCGGCAGTGAGGCGATGGTATACCTACGGTTTGCCGGCATGCGTTCTTCCTGGTACACCTTCCCATCGACCAGATACGTAAGCGATGCCGTCAGATCGGTGGACTGCTGCATCACCAGATTTGCCGTGACGGTGACGCGCTGTCCTTCCTGAACGCTGTCGGGTGCAGTAATCGAACCAACATAGGGCATGGTGGCAACATCGATATCGCGACCGGATATACCGCTTTGGTTTGTGGGTTCATACTCACCGAGTGTCCCATCGGTCAGCCGCACCGAGGTTGCAATTCCCTTCAGATCGATGGAATGTTTTCCTGGATTAAGGGTGACGGTTGAACCTGAATGGAGTTGCGTGTCAACCATCCACACAAGCCTGTCAATATCCCGGCTTTCAGCCATCAAGGGCAGCGGAGTGCCTGCTGGATAGAACTTGTAGGTATTCAGAATTTGCGGCATGATAATGCTGTAATAGGGATCTAGAATCCTTACATTGAAGTTCCTATCCACGCTAATCTCGTTACGGAGCGCCCGAACAGTCAAGACCGCATTCTTTTTATTTTTCGGGAACTGGATTGCAAGGCGTTCGTTTGCACCTACAACGGTGCCGTCCAAAAGCCACGTGAAAGTTTCGTCAGTCTCACCGCGGACCATGAAGTTGTACGCAAGGCCCGCAATCAATCGGTCGTTGTCCACAAGCCCTGAAACCTCAAACTTCGGGGGAGTTCTGTCAACAACCCTGAACGTAACAATCTGTGGTTCCGTTCGCTGCAGTTCGCTTGTTCCCGTCAAGTTGTACAGGCCACTTACCGCAAGGGTGTATTGGCCGACGGCCAGTGAGTTCCAATTGAACTGATCGGTGATCGCCGTACCATTGAGTGTCATGGCATAGGAAACAACATCCACACCTTCTAGTGTCGGTATGGGTATCTGACCTTTTGCAAACTGCATGTTGGATTTGGGATTGGTGATAACAACCGTCGGGTTGATGATCCGAACCCGCCACTCCTGGGTAACTTTCTGGCCGTAGGCATCCGCTATGCTTGCACGAACCGTATAGAGCCCGGGTCCCCAACTTTGATGGGAAATGCTCTCTGCAGTGACTCTCCTGATCTCGGTATCAGCTGAGTGGATGGTCCATTCTGGAGTGATGAGGGTGTTTTCGCTCGCCCCTTTTACCATGAATACGACTGGCTTATTCTGTACCTGACTGATCAGGGAGGTTGCCGGAGTAAACGTGGTTATCACCGGAGGTTTCTCACTATACACCGTGAGATTGAAGGAGTTGGCTTCAAGCCCTGTAAATGTGGTAAGTCCTCCAGAGGGGTTCAGAGCCTCCACCTTATACCCTGCACGGATGGTATGAGTGCCTGTTTTTGTGATGGTGTA
This sequence comes from Sphaerochaeta globosa str. Buddy, assembly GCF_000190435.1. Classification (NCBI taxonomy): domain Bacteria; kingdom Pseudomonadati; phylum Spirochaetota; class Spirochaetia; order Spirochaetales; family Sphaerochaetaceae; genus Sphaerochaeta; species Sphaerochaeta globosa. The sequence continues at coordinate 1,863,815 of NC_015152.1, read as the reverse complement.
ATCCCAATCAGGAACTTCAATCCCGTCAATTTGCCAGAACAGGTCGCCGTCCACAACCGAAGCTGCGATAGGAATTCTACTTCCTGTTACATAGGCCGCAACCGAGGGTTTGGTACTATAGACAGCAGGATTTGCAATCTGCAATTGTATGGATTTGCTACTTCTCACCCCGTCACGATTTACAGCATGATAGGTTGCATTCACGAGTTTTTTCTGTATCGAAGCAGCAGGAGTATAGGTAGTACCTGTCAGCCGCGCTCCATCGACTTCCCAATATTGACTGGTAATCGGGGATGCAGAACTGACTTCCGCAGACAAGGTGTATGATTTGCCTGCAACCAGCTTTGACCCATCGGATGGGGATGTAAGGATGATCACCGGTGGTTGCAAGTCTTTGATGGTAATGGAAACAGGGTTGGAGCTTTCTCCGTATTCCTTTGGGTTCCCCAAGGGATCGACGACATTCCAGAAGGCTCTGGCATACAAGGTGTACGTTCCGATGCCGATCGAAGAGAGGTCCAGCGTCGAGCCGTTGATTAGTTTGTTGTTGAAAAACCAAACTACGCGATCAGCATTCGGCGCGTTGATAACCGGAGTAAGACTTGCAGTAAGTGGATGTACAGATTGTGTCAGCGGTGAGGTTATAGCAATCTGAGGATCGATGACCAATACCCGCAACGATGAGCTGCTAGCTTTTTGATAGATATCGGTAGCAGTAAGGGTTATGGTATAGTCTCCAACAGATGTCGGATTAAAGCTCGCTTGGCTGGAAGAGGTGCTAAATGAGCCTGAAGCAGCTCCGCTGTATGTCCATTGTGTGCTCTGAATCGTATTATCCCCGCTCACCTGTGAAAGAAGGTCCAGCGAAGTACCCAGTACGATTTCCACTTCTTTAGTCGGTCTGGTGATAGCAACCACCGGTCCGCTTCCGACTGCCGTGATGGTTTGGTTTGCGGATTGCACAGTTTTCGTATTGCCATTGATGTCCGCCGGACTTGTTCCACGGGCAAAGAGGGTGAAGGTCCCACTTTCACTGAAGGTGTAGCTGATGCTATTTCCTTCTCCTATCACCGTGTTGTCCAAATACCAGGAAACATTCTGTAAATCCTTGCTGGCTTGGGTATCGAGTGAGAGAGTAAGCGAGCTATCCTGGGCAACGGTGCGGGTTGTCCCTCCTTGGAGTGCTATGGCGGGGTCAAGAACGGTTAGGTAGAGTTTGGAGGAGTCCTTGCTGAGGTTGAGGCTGTCCACAACATTGATATACGCCAAAAGGCTGTTTGCCGGGTAGCGACGTGTTGGGGTATAGGCGATGCTTGTCCCATTTTTTGTTTCTGTGCCAATTCTCCACTGTGCACTTTTTTGGGTGGCGTCATCGCTGAACGTAGGAGTTGCCAAGAAGTTGTACGACTGGCCGACAAACAACACGGCATTGTTGATAGGATCTTCAACATCGATAGAAAGATTGGTATGGGCTATGGTGGTAAACGATTTTATAATGCCGCTCGTACTTGGGAAGAAATTGGTATTGTCCTTGTTTATCGGCATCACATGCCAGGTATAGGTTGTGCTGGGGACTAACAGGGTATTCGGGGTATAGCTGTTGCTGGTCGTGTATCCATAATATTGGCCGTTGAGGTAAATACGGTACTCTTTCACCCACGACTCGTAATCGTCATTGAAACTCCAGGAGAATTCCGGGCGGAAGGGAGAGGAAAGATCAACCGAGGTTGCAAATTTAGGAGTAGGGAATTTGATGGAAGTAGTGGTGCTGTCCACCAGATACCCTGCGGCATCCTTGAATTCGATGGCAAAGGAGTAGGTTTCTCCTGCTCGGAACGTAATGCCGGACAAATCATAGGTGACTTCCCCATTAGGCAAGTCACCCGGATATCCCTTCAGTGCATCACTGGCTGAAGCTGTAACCCGGTTGTGATTCTTGGTGAGGACTTCGGTGACGCCAGGTCCCGAAATAGAGAGTTTGGTTGTAGAGGTATTGGGAATCGTGCTATCGCTGTAATAGGGAATCTCCGGTACACGGAATGTCAATTCCTTTGTTCCAACTTCTGGAGTTGTGAGAACTGCAATGGTCCCTACGGTAATTACCTTGAAACGGCCTTTCGCTGTTTATAGTGGGTAGCTCTACATGATTGGCTGCAGGGGAAGGGACAATTCTCCACAGACGAAGTAGATCATATTCATGAAGTTCCTCATGTTCCTGAAGCCTCTCGCACGGCTCTTGATGATGCTTATCTTCGAGTTGAACCCCTCCAGGATTGCATTGGTCCTCAGGGTCTGGAAGTAGTTGAGAATCTCCACCGCATTCCTGGTCAGGCACTGTGCAAACTTGCGGATTTCCATGACCGCCGAGTTGGCGAATCTGATGGCCAGCCGCTCAAAGTCAGACACCATGTCCTCGTCATAGGCCTTGTGGGTCTCATAGAAATCCTGCAGCTCAAGACGGCAGCTGTAGGCCTGGACCGTATCCAGATATTCGACCTGGAGCAGTTGGCCGAGCCGCTCCCGCTGCCTGTCGGTGAGGTTGTCGGGGTTCTTCAGCCAGATGTACCGCGTCTCTTTCAGGTCCTTTGTCTTTGCGGCGTTCTTGCTGCGCATTTCCCGTTTCCTGGTATTGTCCACCGCATCCGAACAATTCTTGACCACATGGAACTTGTCCACGGTGACGACGGCCTCGGGAAAGCTCTCCCCCAGGACGCTGCGGTAGCCGTGGATCATGTCGCTGGTGGCAACCTTCACCTGCCCGGGTTTTCCGTCCTTCTCCTTGAAACGCTCAAGAAAACGTTTCACGGCATCCTTGTCTTTTCCTTCCGTCACAAAGAGTACCCTCGCTTTCCCCGCCTGCCTGCGCCTTCCAGCCTCATCGGTGACGACATCGGGATGGGAGAGGAATACCGTGATGTAGTTGTGACCCTTGTGGCTGTACTCGTCCACCCCTATCGCACTGACATCCGAGAAGTCCTGGTCCTTGAGGGCCTCCCCCACATGGTAATCGATCAGGCGCCACAGCTTGGTGTCGTGCTCCCCGATCTCACGGGCAACCGTCCTGACCGGCATATGCTTCACCAGGGTGAGTATCACCCCCTCCATCATCAAGGTGAAGCCGCTGCCGCTTCTTGCCCAGGGCACCGGGACGGTCCTCACCTTGCCGTCGGGCGTGATGATCCTGGGAACCCTCGCCGTGATGTAGCAGCGATACTGGAAGAAATTGAGATGCCTCCAGGTTCTCTCCCGTGTGTCGTGGACCTTGCAGCCCTGGTCGAAGCCTGGACACGGGAAACTCGACCCTTCCTCAAAATCGATCCGTATGTGGAGTTCCAACAGCGTTGGCTGCTTCTCGGACGGAACCATCTCCAGTGAAGTGATGCGCCAAGGTTCCTCAAGGCCCAATCCGAGGCTGAAAAGTTTCTGAATATGCGGATCGATCATCTGCTTTGCTCCTTGCTCTAAACATAGCAAATTACCCTCTATTCATGAATACCCAATTGAGTCTTACCCACCAGAAACAGCGAATAACCCTTGAAACTGACGGACTGCTTTGCTTTGATTACACTACCGGTAGCATCGTTTTCGTTTGCCAATTCATAGGCGGTGAGTGAAAGCGTATATTCACCTTCCGGAATGCTGCGGTTGGAACTGGAAAAGAAGTCGGAGGTGATCGAGTCCATACTCGTGACACCAAACGCATCCCTGATTGATTGGGGAGCCGACCCTCCACGTACATTTCCTGTATAGCTAAGCAAGTCGGTATTGGTGAATGTCAGCGACTGATTGGCGGTAAACTGTTTCACAATTTCCGCTGTTGCCGTGTTCTCACCGGTAATGGAGGTACTGTCGATTTTCAGTTCCAGAATGAGGAGCAGCCACGCAGGGGTGGCATCGTTGGAGATGGTGATGGAGACCATGGGAGTAGTGAGAATGTCCCCAAGTTTGAAGTTTGCTTTCCTGCTGGTTACCAGATTACCCGGTATAGAGAGTACTCTTGAGGTTGCTCGGCTTACTTTGGCAGTAAGGGGAGACACTACGACGCATGCGAGCAATATGATGCACAGAGCAATGAGTAATACGTTACGTTTCATACCTACCTCCAACCCGATTCAAGAACGAATATTTCCAAACACCTTTGTGGTGTTTTCAGGAAATGGGAAGGAGTACCTTCGCTTTCATTGATGCATCTGCATCCATGAAAGGACAACAATCATACAGTGAAGGAACGACGGGGTAATGAGGGCTGAATAAGGAGTGCAAGGTATCCTCTATGCCGCAAAACGTTCCCAATCACATACTCATGTTCAAGTGCAATTTTGGATTTGTCAATATAGCCGATGTATCTAGGAGTGAAGAACATTTGGCCTTCAATTTTCTCTTTGTCCTCCAGGAATGCTGGAACGCTCAGAGTCTTCTGGAAATTATGCGGTTACGTCCAATTAGTTGTCAATTATTGTAGGTTTTGTAGGTGTTTGTTCGAAATTCACACCTCTGAAAGAACAATGGGTTTACAAATTTTCCGGTGCGATAAAAAAAGCAGGCCATTTAGGACCTGCTTAGATACATGCTCGTTTGTTAGTCTGCTATGCAGCAAGCCGGCTTGCTTCGCACAGCAATCGTGGTGACGCTTTTCTTGCCGAAGACAGCTTCCATGCCTTGTACATAGCGTTCTAGGTCAGCCTTTGGTACATAGGCTTGGATGGTACCGGCAAAGCCGCCTCCATGCACCCTGACCGTAGCAGTACCGCCAAGCATGGCTTTTGTCATGGCGATGGCAAGACTCAGCCCCTGATCCTCGGGGAAGAAGGAAGGGTAGAGATTCTGCAGGAAGCAGAAGGAACTCTCTCCGCTTTGTCTCACAAACTCCAGGTAGGAGTTGATCTCATTATCCTTCAGAGCCTTGAGCATGCTCTCTACCCGTTCATTCTCTGCGAAGAAGTGTATCGCGCGAAGGATGCAACGGTCGTTGTTCAATGTTTTTCGAAGCTCGGGCAAAGCCTTGGTAAAGGCTTCTTGATCTACTTCACGCAAATGGTGTTTGCCAAAGAAGGATGCAACTTGCCGCATTTCAGTGGGAACCGATGCATACGAGGGGGTAAGGTCGGCATGGTTTCCACCGGTATCGACAATACACAGATGGTAGCCCTGCTCAGAGAAGGAGTATTGGATCGGCTGGATGACGGGATTGGCTTCGTCTGCAAAATCGATGCCGATAATCCCTCCATAGGCACAAGCCATTTGGTCCATCAAACCCGAAGGCTTGCCGAAGTACGTGTTCTCACTGAATTTGCCGATGATGGCCAAGTCTACGGGAGTGAGTGCATCGACATTGTACAGATGATTGAAAATGGTCCCGCATAGTACTTCAACTGCTGCAGAAGAGGAAAGGCCGGAACCCTTGAGCACCCGGCTGGTGGTATTTGCCTGCCAGCCTCCGATAGTCAGTCCCCGCTTCCTAAAAGCCGCAGCAATCCCACGAACCAAGGCTTCGGTGGTGTTCTTCTCGCTCTCCTGTACTGCAAGGTTTGCCAAGTCCACTTCCACCGAAGGATACCCTTCGCTGGTGAGAATAACCTTCAGATCCTCGCGTTTGGTAACGGCTGCGATGGTATCGAGGTTGATGGTCGCCGCCAGGACGCGACCGAGGTTGTGGTCGGTATGATTTCCTCCCAGCTCGGTTCGCCCGGCAGTGGAGTAGAGGGATGGATTTTCATGCCCAAACAGCCTCTGATGCTTTTCGACGAGCTGGACAAAACGCATATCCATATCAGCTGCATCGAAGGTATCACCATACAAAGCTGGGTAGTGTTCGTGTAACAGTCCTTGTTCTATTGCGTGCTTGGTTGCCATAGGTATCTCCTAGTGTAGAGTGCTTCGATAGTGCACATCGCTTTGTTCTCTGAGCTTTTGAGCAGCCTGCTCAGCGGTGATATCGCGCTGGGGCATAGCCATCATCTCATAGCCTACCATGAATTTCTTGACGGTGGCGCTGCGTAGCAAAGGCGGGAAATAGTGCAGGTGCATGGTGTGTCCCGGATAGGCCTTCCCATCGGTAGGTTTCTGATGTACTCCCATGGAGTAGGGGAAGCTGGTTTGGAATACATTGTCGTAGCGGATTCCCAGCTGCTGCATCGTGTAGGCGAGGTCTTTTCGTTCTTCTTCGGACAGATCGCAAAGGCTCTGCAAATTTCTTTTGTAGGGGAGAATCATGGTTTCATACGGCCAAACAGCCCAGAAGGGAACAACAGCGAGAAAGTGCTTGCCTTGGACGACCACCCGTTCGCCAACCTCTTGTTCAAAAAGAGCATAGTCCATCAACATAGTGCTTGTATGGTTTGCGTAGTACATCGCTTCCTGTACAAGTTCGGTTGCTGGAATGTCCGGAATGATTTGTTCGCTCCAAATCTGTGCATGCGGATGGGGATTCGAACACCCCATGATCGCCCCACGGTTCTCGAAAATCTGCACGTAGTTGATCTTCTCGTTGCTTCCAATCGTCTCATATTCCTTCTGCCAGACTGAGAGGACTTTCTCGATATCCTCTATCTCCATCCTAGCAAGGGTAAGGTCATGTCGGGCTGAGAAGCAGACTACTCTGCATTGACCGCTTTCACCATTCGCCTTAAGCAGTCCATGCGGACCCATTTCGATTGCATCGCTGGGTGTGGTAGGCAGCAAGGAGGCAAAATCATTGTCAAACACATACACATCCTGATAGTCAGGGTTCCGCTCTCCGCCCGAGCGCTGGTTGCCCGGACATAGGTAACACGTGCTATCGTACGAGGGAAGCTCTTGCAGATTGGGCTTCTCAACCTGTCCGTTCCAAGGACGCTTGGTCCGGTGGGGCGAGACTTTCACCCACTGTGCGAGCAGCGGATTATACCGGTTGTGTGTATCGAATTGTAAATCCATAGCTGTTACATCCCTCTTGCTTTCTTAAATGTACACGTGTACACTACACCTGTGACAATGCTTTGTCAACGAAAAATGGAGGCCCTGATGAGAATTACCCGCGACAGTGTCGCCTCCCTTGCGAATGTCAGCAGTGCAACGGTTTCCCGAGTCTACAATGCCCCCGATTCAGTCTCTGCTGATTTGCGGCAGCGAGTCTTTGAGGCGGCAGAGACGCTGGGCTACTCGCCCAACTGTCTTGCCGCAAGTTTGAGGCGCAAGGGCACCGGAACGCTTGCGTTTGTCGAGTTCAATAAAACAGGCAGACCCTATTATTGGGGGAATTTTCCCAGCTTCGATTGGTTCTTCGGCAGATCCCTGCGGGGTGTGCAGCAAGTCATCGGCCAAAGCTCCTGGCAGTTGCGGTTTTACAACGTACGTACCAAAGAAGATATGCAAGCACTCCAAAAGCAGTGTGATGGAATCCTTTCCTATGACGTTGATATGAGCGAAGAGCTGGCTTTGTTTGAGGATATTTCCATTCCCTATGTACTCTCGCATCATCTGCACGAAAGTACGCAGGGCCTGTGTGTACGTACCGACAACCGGTACGGGGGAGTACTGCAAGGAAACTACCTCAGGGACAAGGGGTGTGTCAGGCCTTTATACATCACGGGGTTTATTGAAAGTGTAATGCCGCATGCTGAACGCTTGGAAGGCTTTCTGAGTGTCTACCCCGAAGCAAGGGTGCTGCATACAAGTATTGGAGCTGCTACCTCGATTACATCGATACTGCCTCAGATAGAACAGATACTTAGCTCTGACCATATTGACGGAATTGCAGCGGTGAACGACCTTACCCTCTTTGATGTACTGATGCGTCTGCCACTGGACATGCCTGCAGTAGGGTACGATGCTTCTCCCTTCTCGGCACTTCTCGGTGCCAAGGCGGCAAGCGTGGATATCCAATGTGGACAACTTTATCAGAAAGCCACCCAGAAGCTTTTACTGCTGCTCAGTGGCCAGCAGGAAGAGAGTAGTACCATCCAACCCCGTTTGGTTATCGGTTCGGCGGGGATGTGAGCAGCAACAACAATTTTTTCCATGAACGTGTGAGTTTTCTTATAGGAGGCTTGAACTGTTGCTCCAACTGCTTAATCGGCAGGAATGGACGGGGCATGGTCTGGTAGGTCTGCTGTGGTACATGCTCGGTTTTCTTTCGTTCCATACGTAAGTTTTTTATAGAAGTGATGTGCTGTCAAGAGTGTCACATACGTTTTGCAGGGAAGATACAGGCGTCTAGAGCGCCTGGTCATGCACACCTTTCCCTCTGAAAGCAGCAAAAGCAAAGCTGAGCGTATCTCCTTCTGCCTCCACGAAGAAAGTGTTTTGGAGAAGCTGTTGTAGGCTGCTTGGGATGTAAGCAGCGTAGAGAGAGAACTGGGACTGTAGCGCAATGGATGCCAGGCAATACTGCCAAGCAGTGCATCCTCTCCTTGTCGTTTTGCATCTACGGTATGGCTACATACATCACAACCGTTGCAGAAATCCAGTGACTCACCGAGTTCTGCAAGCAGACTCTCCCGATAACATGCATCCACTGAAAAGAAGAGTTGGGTAAGTTTTCCTTTTTCTGTGCCGTCGAGGAGGATGAAAGCCCTGCTTTGCCTCCCATCGCGTCCACCACGGCCGCTTTCCTGCAAATAGGAGAGGGCATCGTCTGGAAGCTCTCGGTGGATGACTGTCCTGATGTTGCTCTTGTCCACTCCCATACCGAACGCGTTGGTTGAAAAGAGGACGCCTTCCTGCTGGTTTCCAAACCAGCTTTCCAAGGCTTTGCGTTGGTTGGAATCCAAGCCTGCATGATAGTACCTGCAAGGGATTTGAGGATGGGTTCTTTGCAAGGCGTTGCAGGCAAAGAGCGTGCTTTCGCGCGTATTGCAGAAAACAAGTGCTGGACGGAAGTTCTTTTGTGCAAGCAGAGCTGCCAAGGTATGGTCTTTGCTCAGTGTACGAAAAACATGGTAGCTGATATTCGGCCGGTCACTGCTACAGCGTACCAGATGAGGTTTGCCCCTGGTGAATATGAGATCATTCAGACCTTGGATGACTGCCTGGTCGGCTGTTGCCGTAAAGCAAAGGATTTGTTTGATGGGCAGGAAGGCGAGCAAGGGAGCGAGGGATGCAAAAACAGGTCTGAAGCCCTCCCCCCAGCGAACAATGGTATGGGCTTCATCGACTACCAACAGACTGATGGTATGATGGGCAAGTTCACAAAAGACTGCCTGTTGGCTCAAGCATTCTGCATTGGTGATGACCACTTTGCAGCGGTGGTCGTCCAGAAGGGAGAACAATGCTTTTCTCTGCTCCCTCGATTGCCCTCCCTGGATGGCGATGCATGCGATCCCCAGCTTGGTAAACCGCCTTACTTGGTCGTTCATCAAGGAGCGTAAAGGGTAGACGATGACAGTCAGGCCTTCGACTAGCAAGGAAGGGAGCATGAAGCACAAGCTTTTGCCGCTGCCGGTGGGCAGGGTTACCAAAAGCCCTTTGTGGTTCACATTCTGTGCATCGAGCTCAAGAATGCGTTGGATGACAACCGATTGAAACGGTCTGAGCATTTGTATGCCGAAGACCGTTGACGCAAGATCTTTGATGGTGTGATCCAACTCCATGCCCCAAAGGCGGCATTGAAGCTGGATTGCTTCAGCTTCGTTCCTCGGTGCGGTCGTGGGCGGGAGGAAGCGGGGGGCTGATTATATCCAGTTGTTGTAGCACTTCCTTGCTTAATGGATGGGAAAGTGCATCCAGCGATGGTCTGAGTTGGTCGATATCGGCTGCACCCAAAATTGGGGCGGTGACCGCAGGATTCGAGAGTATCCACGAAATTCCCAGTGTTGCAGGGTGCATGCCAAGCTGAGCTGCATAGGAAGCAAACGAGGCTCCGACCTGCTCATAGAAGGCTCCCTCATACCGAATTTTGTACTTGGGATTTTCTATCAGGCGGCCACTCTTCCTTCCCTCAGGACTCACATACCTTCCGGTGAGCAATCCTCCGGCGAGAGGACTGTAGGTGATCACTCCCATTCCCTCAGCGCGTGCCATGGGAAAGAGTTCCACCTCAGCCATTCTCTTGGCAAGGTTGTACATCGGCTGGATGCACTGTACACCGACGAGATTTTTCAGCTCGCTCACCCGAAGCAGTCGCTCAACCTGATAGGCGGCATAGTTGCTCACCCCGATACTCAGGACCTTTCCTTCACGCACGAAACTGTCGAGGGTTCTCAACACTTCTTCCTCGCTCGTGGTAGGATCGAAATGGTGCAGAAAGAAAACATCCACATAGTCGGTTCCAAGGCGCTTGAGACTCTGATGCAGGGCATTGCGCAGGTTTTTGGCGGAGCAACCCTTGTCGTTCACCCCGTCCCCCATAGCTCCATACGCTTTGGTCGTTATCACCACCTTGTCACGCTCAGCTGCAATGAAGGAACCCAGATACTCTTCAGCGAGGCCTTTCTGATACACATTGGCGCAGTCGAAGAAGTTGACACCCTTCTCCCTGCACAGGTTGTACATCGCCTGTGACTGGGCCTTGTCGGCACGTGAGCCGAACGACATGGTGCCGAAGCACAGCTGCGATACCATGATGCCGGTTTTTCCTAACGGTTTGTATTCCATCACATCCTCCAATCTCAAGCTAATTCGAGCAAGCTTTTTGCAAGCGAAGCTGCCAACTTCTCCATATGTATCGTTTCCCGTTTGAAGAGGGTTTGTTTCTTGATCATCGACTCAAGGGCCGCTGAAGGGAATATTTCATCGATCCAGCGTTCGGGAATGCACTGGCTTCCATACAAGCCTGCAGCCAAGCCTCCATAGACGGCGCACGTAAGCCGAGCGTTTCCCCCTCGCATCACCAGTGCCTGCATTCCCGCTTCGTAGGAATCGAAAGCGATCAGGGTGTGCATGACAACTAAAAGGGTTGTAAGGACGAAGGTGCTCTGTTTTGCATCATACAAGGGAAGCGGTTTCTGATTGATGGCTGCCTGCAAGCAAGTGATGATGCGCTCATCGAAGCGGCTGCGTTTTGCAAAGCTTTGCAGCTCTGTCACAAACGTGAGGCCTTGGTCATACCCTTGCTCCAACAGTGAAGCAAACCCGTAGGAGAGCAGCAATGCTGCTTGCAAAGAAAGATCACTGCTGCTGGTGATCTGATTCTCTGCCTTGAGAAAGGTGAGCCACTTTCCCTGGCTCTGTGATACTTTCAAAATCCCGTGAATGGGGGAGCGGGTGAGAGACAGGCTGTGGTCAGCCTTGGATGGCTCGGTCTGAAGAATGTGGCTGACATGCTCGGAGGGGCCATCCCCTTCCTGGATATATTTTCTATAGCTGGCTTTTACATGGTGGACGTCGCATGCCTTGTTGCTTGCAATACTGAGACCAAGCAGGGTTGGTAAGTCACTGACATCGCTTGACATTCCGCATAGGGGCCGGACTTCTTCCAATGTGTAGAGTTCCTGTATCCCCTCGGGACACAATACTTCCACCTCGCTCGCTTCCATGCCATCGGTCTGGCTGCCCATCCCATCACCCGTATACCATCCTGTAAGGATTGCAATTGCTTTCTCTTGGTTGTCCATCACCTCACTCCTGGCCTCACGATATAGTAACTTGGGAAAAAAGACGAGAGCCCTCAGAACCGCAGTGATTCCAGTTCACTGTGTACCCGTTTCAGGTCCTCAGGGATATTGATATGCTGAGGGCACAAGGGGACACACTGACCGCATTCGGTGCAGGAAGTCGGGCGTTTGCCCAGCTCCTTGGCATTCTCCCACTGCGCCTGTATCACCTGATAGGAGTCAAACATCCTCTGCTTGTTCCACAGGGCAAAATTGCCGGGAATGTCGACACCGAAGGGACAGGGCATGCAATACTTGCAGCCCGTACAACCGTTTCCGACTCTGTCACGCATGGTTTGTCCGATTGCATCGAGGGTAGCACGCTCAGCCTTTGAAAGCCTTTTGGGAGACTGAAACGTTTTTAGGTTCTCTATCACCTGTTCAGGTGTGGACATGCCGCTGAGAATTACCTTCACATTTGGATGGTCGGCGACCCACCTTAGTGCATAGGAAGCACTCGAGGCCGAAGGATCGAGTGCCTTGAGTTTTGCTTCGAGGTCGGGGGGAAGATTGGCCAGCAAACCACCTTTTATGGGCTCCATCACGATGACGGGTATACCCAGCTTGGTACTCAAATCATATCCCTTATCTCCCGCCTGGTCCTCGGTATCCAGATAGTTGTACTGCAGTTGGCAAAAGTCCCAGGTCCTGGAGGCGGCGATATATTCGAAATCCTCATAGATTGAGTGAAAGGAGAAGCCTAGCTGTTTGATCTTGCCTACCTTCTGCTGTTCTTCAAGATAGCTGACCACCCCAAGCTCTTGCATACGTACGTAGGCTTGTTTATCAATGGCATGGATGAGGTAAAAATCGAAGTACTGATGCTGCAGGCGTTCCAACTGTTCAGAAAATAGGCGTTTTGCATCATCCAGTGTTTTTACGAGCCATTGCGGCAGTTTGGTTGCCAGTTGGTAGGTGTTTCTTGGATATTGCTTGAGAAACGAACCCAAAAAAAGTTCGCTCTCCCCATTGTGATAGGTATAGGCGGTATCGAAATAGGTGACTCCGCTCTCATAGGCCTCTTTGAGCATTTCAGATGCAACTGCTCTGTCGATGCTGAGCGTATCAGAAAGCGGCAGGCGCATCGCGCCGAAGCCCAAGAGGGAGGTAGTGAGGTCGGCTTTCTCCCATGTTCTCGTTTCCATGGCGGTCTCCTTCGTTGAATATGTCATTCAGCATACCATGAATTCTGCAAATATTGGGTATTCAATGGGTACATTTCTTGCCTCCTGTACGTTCTAGGCGTATGATGGGCAAGGTTTGCCTACAAGGGGGAGGAACATGCGATACACAAGAAACATTGGTTTGGCCTATGCATTCTCATTTTCCCTCAGCCTCTCCTTCACCCATGGCCTTTGGATGATCTACCTTGCCGGCAAGGGTTTCTCCCTGATGCAGTTGGGTCTGCTCGAGGCAATCTTTCATAGTACTTCGTTTCTGATGGAAGTCCCAACCGGTTCGGTAGCTGATATCTGGGGAAGAAAGGCAAGCCGCATTGCAGGCAGGGTCAGTTATACCCTGAGTCTGGTTTTCATGCTGTACAGCTCCACATTCCTCTTGCAGGTACTTGCCTTTGTGTTGAGTGCATTGGGATACAACCTTGAATCGGGAGCCGGCGATGCCCTGCTGTATGACTCACTGCTGCTTGATGGTCAACAAGATCGATACATCAAGGTGAAGGGCAACGATGAGCTGATCAACCAGATAGGGTCAATCCTGTCCTTCTTGGTGGGGGGCTATCTTGCTTCCCTCAATTTCGCTCTCGCGTTCTATGCGACCATCGGTTCTGCCGTCATTGGCTTATGCATAGCGCTTTTCTTTCGTGAACCGGAGTTGGAAAAGCAGGAAAGCAGAGTGAGAACGTCGGTCTGGGCATCGGTACTTTCCTCCTTGAAAAGCCAAATTCTGGACAGTGGCAAGGTATTCAAAAAAACACCGCGTATCGGTTTTTTCATTCTTTTCAGTGAGTCATTGTTCGCCTTCATGGTTTGCTTGTTTTTCTATTTGCAGAACCATTGGACACACCTGGGCTATGATCCAGCATCAATCGGTATCGTGTTTTCCATCCATGCAGCAGTTGCAGCATTCTTCTCGGTGAAAGCACATGCGATTGAGAAACGAATCGGTCAAAAAGGATTACTAGTCTGCTGTCCTCTCATGCTGCTTGTCACGCTTTGGGGAGTGGCGCTCACGCCCTATTCGATGGCCTTCTACGTATTGTCAGCATCCATTGAAGGATTGTTGATCCCCACTATTTCGACCTATCTGAATCAATTGATTCCCTCCAAGTTCAGAGCGACCATCCTCAGTTTCCAGAGCATGGCCTACAGCCTGTTCATGATTGCCATTTTCCCCTTGGTCGGACTTGTGGGCAACCTTGTTTCCTTGAGGGTTGCCTTCGCTTTACTGGCCTGTCTTGCCACTTTGCTGGTGATACCCTACTTGGTTATGCTATCCAAGCAGAAAAGGTGACCATGTACTTCTTGGCAGGAGGGGGGCAGTCTGCTATTATGAGGCAATGAAACTGTCAGAACGCATGATCAACAGCCTGCTGAGGACATTCTTCAGGCTCTTTTTTCGCATCGACCGCAGTGAGCTTGCCAAAGTCCCGCAAGCCGGCCCTCTTTTGATGATGGTGAACCACACCTCGAATTTGGAGGGACCGATGCTGTATGCTTTCCTCCAACCCCGTCCGTTGCATGCCATTGCAAAGCAGGAACTGTGGGAACACAAGTTCATGGCGTATCTGATGAACACGTGGAAGAGTATTCCTGTTGATCGGCAGAATATGGGCAGAAGCACGATGGATGCTTGTTTCAAGGTGCTGGATGAGCAGCACATCCTTGCCATCGCTCCTGAAGGGACGCGTAGCAAAGATGGATGCCTGCAGGAAGGCAAGGGAGGCGTTGCCTTCATCGCCCATAAGAAGGATGTCCCGATGATTCCCGTAGTTGTCATGGGCTTCAATTCGTTCTCCAAGAACATCAAACGCCTGAAACGGACCGTTATCACCATCAAGGTTGGGGAAGTTTTCGAGATTATCCAGAAGGGAGGGCGCATTGATGGCGATACCCGCCAAGCCCTTGCGGATGAGATCATGCTCCGCCTTGCGATGCTGATGCCCAACGAGAGAAGGGGTCATTACAAGGACCATCCGATTTCCTTTACCTTGACGAAGACAGTCAAAGCTTAAGGCACCAAATCATCACTGGTTTTCTGTAAACCTTGAAATACCGCTTCATGCATGAGGTCCAGGCGCTTTCGGCGTCCGCCTTTCTGTGTTTCTTGGCATTGGAAACGAATTGGATCCCCGATGAGAATGGTGGCTCGCTTTCTTTTGGGACTGTAGCGGGTGTTTATTGAGCCTCCAGCAAGACGATTGTTGACATCCAGAAGGTTCAGCGCAACTTCAATATTGCGATTCTGCTTATTGCTTCCCTCTGCGTAGAAGGGGTCCAGGTATTCCAGGATATCGACAACTTGGCTGATACGTAAAAAGTGGAGGGCTCCTGCCTGCCTGTAGGCAATGCTTGCCTGCTTTACAAACGGGCGTGGACTTTCTTTCTGGTTGAACAGGGTGTCCTCACCTGCATAGCGGAGCCCGAAAAGTCTATCCAATAGTTTCCCTTCTCCACAGGTAAGCCCTGCTTGCTGTTCTCCGAGTGTAAGCAAGGCTTCACAAAGCAGATTCCTGCGTACAAGGAAATCGGGTTCATCCGAAAGCGGAAGGCCAAAGAACGAAGCAACCAGCTGGAGACTTTTTTCACAAGCTTCCAGTAGCCGCCCTCGATCGTCTTGGTTGGTAAGGAGAAGCCCGGTTTCTGCCTGCCAACGCCTGAGCAGGGAATCTAGACTGTTGGTATAATGGTAGCCAATGGCGATGGGGAGAATGGTTACATCCTTGTTGCTTTCCAAAGCCCAGGAAGCCATGGTTGCAACCCCCATTTCAATAGGTTGGCAACGGTGGCTGTGATAGGTGACCTGTCCTTCCGGTGCCAGTGTGAGAGGAAAACGCCCCTGACTTACTTCCTTGCGCAGATAGCGCATGCCTTCCTTGTTGTTCCCGCGATTCTGTACTGCTACAAACCCCAGGCGTGGGAAGAGAAACTTAGTTGCCTTTCCAGCCCAGTTCAGGACATCCCGTCCATAGAGAAACGTCAGATGACTTTCTTTTACAGCCGCCAACAGGGCAGGGGCATCCTCCTTCGCTGTATGTCTGAAGGCAATGATGAGACTCTGCTTCCCCTCTCTGAAGGTTTGTATTTCCCGTGTAAGAATAGGGCGGTTAACCACTTTCAGGGTGTTGATGCCCAGTGCAAACCGCACATAGGGCCTCCCAATGATGCGGCTGAATCGGTAGATAGACCTGCTGAAGTGCGGGGTGGGGAATTGTTCAGTAGATTTGTTCACGCGTTGTCCCGCTTTGCAATCATCTGTTCATAGTAGACCCGGTCTATGGGATAGGTGCGCAAAATCCAAATACCGGCAATATACCAGAGAAGCGGCAAGGGTCCGCAAATGAGCACAATGCCGATTTTTGCAACCTCACTGATGTGTTCACTCTGATATCCGAACAAGGCAAGTATCCATCCATTCAGTGCGAGGGCCAATGCTTGTCCGAGTTTGCTGGAGAACGTCCAGAGGCTGGAAAAAACTCCCTCACGCCTTCCTTTGTTCCTTGTCACCGCGTCATACTCGACAATGTCGGGAAGAATGGAATGAGGCATTACATAGTGGGTGGAAAGCCCAACCCCTGCAAAACCCATCACAATGACTCCGAAGGTAGGTCCGAGCTTGGTCCCTAGCAGGCTGAACAGCATTACCGCTACGGACATAATGGACATGCCGATCATATAGCACGCCTTCTTCCCGATGCGTTTGGATACCTGGACCCAAATCGGGATACACAGCAGGCTGAAGGACAATAGGGCGACAAGGGCGAGTTGGAAAAGGCCTTCGTTGCCGAATATGTAGGCGAAATAGTAGACCAGCGCACCTTGGATCATGGAAGTGCCGGTGATGAAAAACGTCCAGGGAAGCAAGGCGGAGAGGAATACCTTCTCCTTCATCACATCGGCAAACGTGGATGCAAAGCCATCGAGCTCGCTCGTTCCTGAATAGGTGGGCTCCTTGATGGCGAAAATTGTTGCCAAGGTGGAAAAGAGCATGACTGCTCCCATGAAGGTTCCCATCATCGACCATCCCACCGAGACGGAGCTGAACAAGCCGATGATCGGCATGACCAATGCCGCTCCCACAAAGGTTCCCACTACGGCGAAACTCATGCGGTATCCAGTGAGGATTGTCCGTTGGTTGTAGTCTTCGGTCAACTCCGGCAGCAAGGCAGCGTAGGGGATGTTGACCAAGGTATAGGCAGTATTGAGTGTACAGTACAGGAAGGTGACATACACAAACAGTCTCATCTGGCTGGAAAGTTGGACAGGAGTGAACATCAGACCCATGCAGAAAAAGGAGATGATGGCCCCTACAAACATGTAGGGCCTTCTGCGTCCCCATCGGGTACGGGTCCGGTCTGATACATAGCCGGTGATCGGATCGGTGATGGCATCCCATACTTTGCCGATCATCAGGGCGGTACCGGCAAGGGCCGGCAAAAGGCCGATGATATCGGTGAGGTAAAAGAGCAGGTAAAAGCCCATGATGGTGAAAAAGAGATTGCCGCCCAAGTCTCCTATGCCGAACCCGAGCTTGGTACGCATGCTAAGGTTTTTGATGATGTGCCTCCACGTTTTTAGCAGTGTACATCACCGGATGTCGCTTCTCAAGAACGTTTTGCGTTATGGCTTCGGATTCTCCAGTACTCCCATGAAGAGCGGGATATGCATTTCAAGGTCCAAAATCGCATAGACGAAGGGCCGATTGAAAATCAGGCGCAAGGAACTCTGAGGTGCCATGCTGGTTGCTTTCATCATGACAGCGGTGACGGCTGCGGCTTCTGTACCGGCCTCATCGACACGGATGAATGTCTTGTGCAGTACCTCGTCGATGACAGCTTCGGGCTGTTTGGAAGCAAGCATGGCTGAGAAATCAGCCTTGTTCGTATCGAATGCGTACTGCATTCCCATAGCTTGGAGTTCATCCACCAAGCTGTCGGAGTATCTGCTCTCGAATTTGGGAAAGGAAAGGTCGATGTTCGTATACTGTGCCTCTTCAAATGCTGCAAAGAGTGAAGATGAGAAACCCTCATGTTTCTGCTGTGAGAGGAAGGACTGCAAATCCTTTTCCTCATCGACCAGGATGGCTGTTAGGATATATCGCTCGTTCTTATAGGGCAAAAAAAGGTAGGAAGCCCCATTCTGATGGAGATAGGGAAAATGGCCTTCTTGATTCAGGAACAACGAAGAGACATCACCTTGGGTTGTGTGGAAGGTCAAAGGCCGAGTCGCCCTTTCCTCGAATTCGTTTCTCCATGCATCCTTGAAGCTGATGGCGTTGATCACATAGAGAATCATGGAAGGCTCTACGCTATCGATGATGCTGTCGATGGCACCTTTGGTGGCATCCTTGACCCAGTCATTGATGGTTTTTGTGTTTTTGGGGGAGAGAAAATCGAGATTCCGAGCTTGTCCCTGATATGACTTTCTGACTCGGGAAAGAAAGGACGAGGAAAGTGTTACGTTTTCATTTGCCCACAAGCTGTTTGCGATGCTTACTTCCTTGGAAGTTTGTTTCAGGTAAGCAAGGCTCGCCAGATTCAATGCTTCCATGGAAAGTGAAGAGTCGGTGAGCACCCTAAGCATTTGGTCCTGCGTCTCTCCCTCAGCCCCGTTTGCAGTCATCGCGAGGGCGAGCAGCACAGAAAGGGGGGAAACCATCCGATTGGAGGCTTTTGCATCATGGGCAAAGAATAACTTGTCTGAAAACCCTTGTACTGACTTGACAAACAGCTCTGCCTGCTGCTCTTCTGAAAGCAGAGGCTTTTGTTGTTCCTGTACCGGCATGGCCGCCAAGGAAATACCGAGTAGCAGTACGAGCAAGGAAAGCGTAAGGGTTCGCATATCGTCCTCCTGATGAATACAAAGTGTAGCATACCCAGTAGGTTTTACCGATACTGAAGCAATGCTCCATATAGTTCACACAATCAGCTCATACGCTGGTACGAAATAGGAGAGGGCAAATCGTGAAAACGCTGAAGAAGAAGCATATTCGAATCCGAACAATCGTGCAGATTGTTTTTTTTGTCTGGGTGGTAGTGGTCATAGCCTTGGGAACGGCGGCAGAGCGGGGAGTAGTACTTCCGTTTACCCCCAGTACCGCTTCGTTGCACGCAATCTGTCCCTTCGGCGGCGTGGTGACGGCATGGAATTTGATTACCGAGGGTACCTTGGTCAAGAAAATCCATGATTCCTCGGTAATTTTAGGGGTCCTCGGACTGTTGCTTGCCTTGCTGTTCGGACCGGTCATCTGCGGTTGGATTTGTCCATTCGGAACATTCCAAGAGTGGGTAGGGCGTATTGGGAGAAAAATTTTCAAGCGACGCTACAATACCTTCGTTCCCCAAAAGATAGATCGATGGCTTAGACTGCTTCGCTACGTTGTGTTGGTGTGGGTATTGGTCATGACCAGTGTCTCAGCAACCTTGGTGTTCCAAGCCTACGATCCTTATTATGCACTCTTCTCATTCCTGCGCAGCGAGTTCTCCCTTGCCGGGACCATTATACTGGGCATTGTCGTTCTCCTCTCACTCTTTGTGGAACGCCCCTTCTGCAAGTATGCGTGTCCCTATGGAGCGTTGCTGGGCATCTTCAACCGGTTCCGAATTTTCAAGGTCCGCCGCGTTGAACAGACATGTATCAGCTGTTCCAAGTGCAATCGTGCATGCCCGATGAATATCGATGTGCAAGGTGGGGCCGCCGTTACTTCTGCACAGTGTATTTCATGCATGGAGTGCACCAGCGACCGCGCCTGTCCGGTGCCCAAGACGGTAACAACAGGCATAAAAGCCGATAAGGCAGTAGTCTCGACGAACAAGGTTGGTCTTTTGACTACAGCCATCCTTGTCGGAGGAATTCTCCTATCAGTTGCCCTGGGACTTTGGAGTACGGTATCCAGCAAACAGCCGGCCTTGATCAAGAGCGGTGACTTCGCCGGTTATGCCAATCCTGCCGACATTCGTGGCTCATATACCTACCGTGATGTCCTTAAGAGCTTTTCGATTCCCGAAGCATCCATACTTGCGGCATTCCAAAGAACTTCGCTCGATGAACGGCTGGGAGATTTGGAGACCCTTTGGGCTGGTGTAATTGCTGAAGGAGCTGAAGTCGGAACTGATTCGATCAGGCTGTTCGTCTCACTCTATACGGGTATTCCCTATGAGGCGGAAGAGACAACCCTGCTGCCTAAGAGTGCCATTGAGGTATTGGTCAGGGAAGGAAAGAATACTGATCCAAATTTTGAGCGCTATACGCGTGACGCGGTTACGCTGCCCGAAGGCCTTTCCACCCAACCTGTGGTTGTGAAGCCGGAAGCTGAAAGTGGTACCCTTACCTTTACCGGTAAGACAACACTTGGGGATTTATTGATCGCAGGCTACAAACAAGAGGAAGTGGAAGCCATTCTCGGCCCCCTGAAGAAAACCGACTCCATCAAGACGGTTGCTGAGAGCCAAGGCTTGAGTTTCTCTGAGGTTAAAACCAAAATACTCGAGCTTTAGCCTGCCAAGGCAAACGAGAGGGGAATGGTAATGACTCCCAGCAGTGTGGATGCCAGAACCATGGTGCTGGCAAACTGGTTGGGCAGTCCATACCGCAGCGGAAGGATACTGGTGAACATGGCAGAAGGCAGGGCGGTGGCGACAATGACCACCGTCCTGGTCAACCCGGTTAGGCCGAAAGCCATGGCAGCAAGATAGCCGATGAGGTAGCCTCCCACAAAACGCAGCAATAGAGCTCCTATGAGGTTCCAGCTAAAGGTGAACTTGATCGATCGTATGGAGACTCCCAGAGCAAAAGCTGCCAGGGGGGAGGCGGCTTCTCCTGCAAAGGTGAAGGTTGCCACAAGGCTGGAGGGCATGCTCAACGGTGTCAGCCGAAAAAGAAAGCCCAGCACCACTGCCCAGAGAATTGGGGAATGGAACATGGACAGCAAGCTCTTTTTGCTGAAGCCGCCTGTTATGACCAGAATGCCGAGGGTGAACATGAAAATGCCCTGTACTTGGTCATAGATGAGGATGAGATTCATAGCCTCCATACCTCCCCAGAGTTTCATCAGGGGGATGCCTAAGAAGCCTGAGTTCATGAATACAAGGGGAGGGACGGTCGAACGGATATCCTCTTTGGCGAGCTTTGCCCAAAGAAATGCTGCTGCAAATAACAGAATACAGACCAAGGCGGATGCCTTGGATATATCGCTGATGGCTTGGCCGCTGAGGTCGCTTTCTGTCAGGGAGATGAAAATGAGTGCCGGCATAAAGAAATCCGAGACTACGTTCACCAAATCCTGTACCTTGATTGTGTATAAGGCGCTGAGCACATAACCACCCAAAACAACGAGCAGGATGGGCAGCATTTGTAAAAATGATGAGGCTATCATGAGGGGTACTATAGGAGAAAGAACATTTGCTTGCAAGCCTGCATGCTCTGCTTGAGAAATTGTAAAAAAATATGAGCATATAATCAGAGATTCCTTGATTCTCCTCTTTCTTGCGATATACTGAAGACACACCAGCGGTGTAAGGAGCTGTATGCGAAATACTCGCTTGTATAGTAATTGGAAAGCCCTGCCGAACAAGGGTGTTCATATACAGCGAAGAGGACATGTCGCCATTCGGCTCATTCTCGCGGGTTTCCCTATTGTCTTGATCATTATTCTCGCATTTTTTCTCTTCTACACCCGCCTCGATGCATTGCTGGATGAAGAAAAGCAAAATCAGTATGAGCATCGGGCCCGCCAATGTGCCGACCTCATCACCTTCCAAATAGAGGCTGACCGCAATCGGCTTATTGCCCTGGCTCAATCGCTTTCTACGCTCTCTGCACAAGAAAGCCTCGAGGTTGTGCACGGCATTGTCAATGCAGATATCAATCTCGTTCTTGACCAACATTCATCAATGACTCAATCCTTCACCGTAGATTCCCAGCAAATGATCCATAGCGTCGCCTTGCAGCTCGCCGACGGCAAACAAGCCTTTCTGCAACTGAAAGTCAATCCGCTATCGTATTATAATTTGCTTGCGTGTCCAGAGTATTCGGAAAGTTCGAGTATGCTCTGGGCGGCAGAACATGGTGAGATACTCTGGCACTTCAAGGATGATGCACAGCAATTTGAGCCGAAGACGTTGCAAGAAATGGTTCCAGCGTGGAAGCAAGGGCAACAGATGCAAACCCTGCAAAAGACTGGATTGTCCTTCATTTCCATTATGCCCCTTGGCGATGGCTATGGCTATTTTGTCCTTGAAAGTCAAGACAGGCTACTTGAGATGGCGTATCTGACAATTCTCCAAGCTTCGCTTTCCATGGCTGTTTTGGTCTCTCTGCTTTTACTTTCTCTTTTGGTCTACCTGCTCTACAAAGACCATGTGTACGAACAAGAGCTCATGCATCTGGCATTTCAGGATGAATTGACCGGGTTGCCGAACAAAAACCATTTCGTACAGGAGTCCTCCCTGTTGCTTGAGCGGGCGCGTAGTCCCTATGCAGTCATCATTTTCGATATTGGAAAGTTCAAGCTTATCAATGACCACTTCGGCTATGCCTTCGGGGACTCTCTCTTGGTGCATTTCTCCAAAGTCCTGCCACGCTATACAACCAAGGACGGTGTGTGCGCCCGCCTTAGCGGGGACAAGTTCATTCTTTTATGCAGTTATCGGGAAAAAGAGACCTTGGAACGAAGAATCAGTGTTATCACTGAAGAACTCAAAAGGTTTTCATTTCCTGGTACGTCTCCCTTCCAGCTGGACATACTCATCGGTGTCTCCTTGATCGAGGGCAACAAGGTACCCATCAACCAAGCCGTCGACAAGGCACTGTTCGCCCTCTCTGCACTCAAGGAACGGCAGACCAGCGGCCACCTCTACTACGACGAAGTATTGCGTTCCCAGTTGCTTGAGGAGAGTGAATTGGAAAAGGTATTCACCAAAGCACTCAAGGATGGTGAATTTCATATCGTACTTCAGCCAAAGTACTCGCTTACGACTCGTCACCTGGTCGGCTGTGAAGCCTTGGTGAGGTGGGATCATCCGAGCAAAGGCTTGTTGCCTCCTTCCCAGTTCATCCCCTTGCTGGAAAAACACAATCTTTTGGTGACACTGGATATGTTTGTGCTTGAGCAAGTTTGCAAGCTCGTCAGGCAATGGCAAAGCAAAGGCTTGCCGATTCACCCGATTTCAGTCAATCAATCACGCTCCTACCTCTTCAATACCCATTATGACCAATCACTGGTCGATATGATCGACCGCTATGAAGTACCCCACCATCTCATTGAGTTCGAGTTGACTGAAAGCCTGTTCCTCAACGATGTAAAGCATCTTTCCCTGGTACTGGCTTCGCTGCGATCTCACTCGTTTCTCGTATCCCTTGACGATTTTGGCAGCGGTTACTCCTCCCTTACCATGCTCAAGGATGTTGCCATCGATGTAATAAAATTGGACCAGGGCTTCCTCAAGGGTAGTGATGAGCATCAAAGAGGAATGGTTGTTGTCCAGCACATTATCTCCTTGGCGAACCAGTTAGGCATCACAACTGTAGCAGAAGGCGTTGAAACCCGCGAACAGGTGCAGATGCTCCAACAGCTGGGTTGTGATGTCGTTCAGGGGTTCTTTTTCAGCCAACCCTTGCAGGTAGCGGAGTATGAAGCGCTGCTTATCGATGACCGTCTCCCTTCTTCCTGACCAAGGAGAGGGTTCCGAAACCTCCCACAATTGCCAGATAGAAGCCAAACTCATACCACCATCCTGTATTGTGTACTGCATAGATGCGTATGGCTGGATTGAACAGGCGTACGATAAGGGCGATGGGGGCCATCCAACCATGCCATACACCCAAGAAGAATCCTGCTACGTTTGACGTCGGCTGCATTGCATCACGTGCAAGGCAGCCGCTGAGAAGCAAAATCACTATAAGGGAAACACAAAGCAATAGTACTGGTTTCTTCATATCCGGCCTCCAATAATATGAGCAATTCTGGTTTGGGCGCGTCGTGCTTCAGGAATGGGGAAGAGCGGATAGTCATGATTCATCCGCTTTGCTTCATGATATTCCAACATGACCAACTCCTGTTTTGCCTTTCGCTTCAGTGAGCGGGCATCGGCAAGAAAAAGTTCATGGGTCCCTACAAACAGGGTGATCGGTGCTAATCCAACAAGCGAACCGTACAATGGGCTCACCCGCCAATCCTTTGGGTCGACCTCCCCGCTCCAAGCTTTTCCATAGAGGAGCAGCTGTTCCTTGGAAAGCATGGGGTCGCTCTTTTGGAGAAAGTCGGTAGCCGGGTTGGCTAAGGCAATATCCAGCCAGGGGGAGAGAAGGATGATGTGATCAAGTTCTTTCTTCTGCCTCTCGTCCATGCTCTGTGCCAGGGCAAGGGCAAGTCCACCACCTGCAGAATCTCCCATAAGGGTGAGATGATCACTTTCCTGCATCCTGTAGAGCCGCAGAAGGGACGGCAGTACCTTGGTGACCTGGTGGTCGGGAGCCTTTGGGTAAATGGGAACGATGATGCGACAATTGCTGAGGCGCATGATGCGTTCAAGGAACATCCAGTGTGCGAACGAAGGTTGTTCGACATAGGCCCCGCCGTGAAGGAAAAACACCAAGTTGTGCGATCGTTTGTCCCCAAGGCTGAATACCTGCATGTTCTCAAAGGCGAATTCCTCTATGGTGGCAAGCAGGCTCAGGCCCAAGGGCAAGGTGTATACTTGCCGATTGAGAAGTGCCAACTCATCCAGACTCTTATACAAAGGGACCAAACTTTGGTGAATTCTCAGATAGAGCAACCGTTCACCCATGAAACTGGACGCACTGCGTTTCTCCCGGATTCTCACTATGACGGAAAAGGCCGTCAGAACTCCAAGGAACAACAGCAGTGCACGAATATCCATAGGCTAGAGGATGAAGAAGCGCAAAATCGCTTGGTTGAAGAGGTGGGTGAGGGCATGGGCGAGCATTGCGTACTGCAGGCCTTTTTGTATATACAGAAGCCCAAACACAAAACCCAGCACTCCATTGAGCAAGAAAGCCCGACCGACCAAAAGGGGAGTAAGGGAACCGAAGGCCATCTGCGTCGCAGGAAGGTGTCCGAGTGCAAACAAAAGTGCGGCTAGGGTATTTGCCGTCCAGTAATACCAACGGGGAAGAGGCTTCCCGTTCTTGGTTTTTCTTCCTATAAGATCAAATATGAATACCACAAGCGAGAGGAAAAAAAGACGAAGCATAATCTCTTCGATAATGCCTCCGTAGAGCATGGAGAAAAGAAGGGAAACAAGCGTAAAGGATTCCTTGGTATAAACGGCTTTGATTTGTGGGATCAAGGGAGCAAAGAGAAAGTAATCACTGACCATCACCAAGGCACAGCCAAAGCCCACGAGTATGGTATATATCGTTTCTTTTCTGACGAAGGCAAATGGTTTGATCAAGTCGGTTTTCTGTGCAAGCAGGTAGCCCACGTAGGAGAGAGTGAGGGTATAGATGAAGGCTACCTGGATAAGGGAAGAGAATACAAGCAGTGCGACAGGAGCGTCCATGCCTCCTTGACGCATGACGGTGATATTCGTCATCGCCAGATAGATACTGCATAGCACGCCTACAGGCAATAATCTCAATCCTAATTGTAAGGCACTCTTCTGTAATTTCATGATCAGCTCCTAGGCTCTGACTGTATCTCACTCGTTCTTTGATGACAAGAGAAGAGGGCTGCACTGCAGCCCTCCTCAAGCATTAAGACTCGGTAATCGATCAAAGGACGAAGGTGAATGCATCGATCGGAGCATCAAACTCGTAGCTGGAGATGCCGTTTTTCTCCGAACCGGCAAAGAACGCACGCCTGGGCAACTGCTCCACGGTAACCTTTCCCCCTGCAGCAACGGTAATCAGGCCCGTATGAACGGCAGCACTTCCGATGGGCGTATCACCGGTATAGGGATCTGAGCCCCAAACGTCTCTTAGTGATCCTCCCGCCGGCAAGCTGACGGTCATTCTCTCTCCGATTTCAAGACCGAGCTCCCGTACTGTGTCGGACCATTCGATGTTGACTCCTCCTGTGGATTCCAAGGAAATGGGATTTCCCTGTGCATCCACAAAGATGAAACTCAACGGCCATGATTCGTACGAGCCCGAAACCACTCCGTTACGTAAAAGGCCGCCATAGCTGGTACGGCCATCGGTAATCTCGATGGTGACTTCGCCGCCCTTTGCAAAGGTGATCAAGCCCATGTGTACCGCGGCAGTTCCAATGGAACTGTCGGTGGTATAGACTCCCAGCCCATAGATTGCGGATTCAAACCCATTGGCAGGGAGCTGAAGCGTAACCCGATCACCGATGATGTTGGTAAAACTTTCGGGATTCTGATCCCAGGCTGCAAGCGAAGGCAGCTTTCCTTTGACAGTCTGGGAAGGCGCAGCCTCTTCCTCAATTTCCGCTTCCACCACAGCTGCAGGTTCAACCTCCACTACTTCGGCTTGTTTTGCCTCTTTGGAATATTCAAGATTCAGACTCGGTCCACCGGGCCCAATTTCAAAGGAACCGGATGTGCACCCGATGAGCAGACCGATGAGCAAAAGAACGCTCATCCCCTTCAGCATACCTGTTTTCATGGTTACCCCTCCTAGAGTATGCGGGGCATAGCACAAGTTCGTAGCAAGATTTTGTTGTACCACACCCCAAAAATTGCAATCGACGATATTAGCATACTCTGCATAGGGAGAAACCGAAAGAGGCAGCTCCTGTCATTTTTTGATTTTGTCCTTGCAGGAAAGACTTGCTTGCTACACACTTGAATCAGGAGAGACCGCATGGAACTGATACACAATCCAGATCATCGCATTGAGCAACTGAAGCACTATTTAGGCCTCCTTTGTAGTGGTACGACCGATAAAGAGACCTATCTGAGGTATGCCGGTGTGTTGGAAAGCGCTACTGCCTTCGAAGCAAACAGCGCTCTTGAGTCGATACTCTCTGCTACTAGGGATGTAACGGTGTATACCGCCGCTGTTGCCCGATTCATACGCTCCGTCGGCAAAGGCTTGGAAAGCCAAAGCCTGCCCCGCTATCCCCAGTATTCGTTGTTTGCCTCCCTCGATGAGGAGAATCGGCGGATTGTCCGATATATGGAGGATTTGCAAACCCTGGCAAAAGAGCTGCAAAAGCAAAAGAGTGCAGACCTTTCCCCTCTGCTGGAGAAAACAGCCTCTTTTCATCTGATCAAAGAGCACTATGCACGGTTGCAGAATGAGCTCTTTCCGCTCTTTGAGAAAGCAAGCACCGAGCATAGTTGTGTCAAGTTGATGTGGGCGATTCAGGATACAGCCCTTGGTTTCCAGAAGGAAGTACTTGCTTATGGAGGCAAGGACCTTGGAGCACTATGGAAGGTCTTCGGCCAGTTTTATGTACAGGTTGGAATTCTGAGTTATCGGGAGCAATATATTCTGCTTCCCGTAGCATACCGTGCGCTTTCAACGCAGCAGGAAGTGGGACCGATGCAATCACCGTTCAAGAAATTTGTGAGCAGAACCGGGGCCCTGTCGCAAGAGGAGTTGGAACGAATTTTCTCGATTCTCCCGTTTGACATCGCCTTCATCGGCAGCGATGACCGCCTGAAGTTCTATTCAGACCCACCGCATCGCATATTTGTGCGTACACCCGAAGTCATCGGACGGTTGGTACAAAACTGCCACCCTCCCAAGAGTGTGCATACCGTCCAAGCCATCCTCGACTCCTTCAAAGAAGGGAGGGAGGATTCGGCTGAATTTTATCTGGTAATGAAAGGGAAATTCATCCACATCCAGTACTACGCAGTGCGTAGTACTGATGGTGAGTACCTAGGTTGCATGGAAGTAACCCAGGACGCAACGCATCTCAGGTCTCTTACAGGTGAGAAGCGGCTGCCTTAGAGGCTAAATACTCCGAAATCAGGGAATAACAGAAGTTTTCCTCAGCTTTCAGGACGCCCATCTCACGCTGTGCATTCTCTGCAGAGTCGCTGGCGTGGGCAGCATTGACACGGATATTGGAACCAAACTCTCGTCTGATCGTACCTGCTGTAGCCTTGTTCGGGTCGGTCGCCCCCAAAATGGTGCGGATTTTCTGCACCGCATCCTTGCCTTCATAGACGAGGACCATGCATTTGACCAAACCGGGCTTGTCCAAGTCCTCAGGCTTGCATTCGCTGGGTTTGAGTCCTGCCATGAACTCTACAATCCGCTCGAACTGCTCTTCCGAATACTTGTCGCCGAAGCTGCTGGTCAGAATGTCCTGCATCTGCACATCGAGGTGCACATTGAACTCGTGCTCGAGCAACTCTCGTGCCTGCATGCCGTAGATGGGTGCAAGTTTGGCCTTCAGCCCTTCCTTGGTGGGACCATAGAACTGTAGTGCCTGGTTGACGGACATCTTGAGTACCTTGATACCGACGATTCTCAGCCCGCTGCGGCTGAACATGTCGATGATCATACCGGGTCTGCTTGAAGCATACTTCCAGTTGTCCGGCTTGATGATGACCAATGTCCGCTGTACATCGGCATAATATTCTTCGGGTCTGTTAATGATGATGTTGCTCTGAACTGCAAGCCAGGGTTTGAAAAGGGCAAGGGTGGCATCAGCTTCTATCTGGGACTGGGCAGTAATTACTGCAGGCTCAAAGTATCTGACTTTTTCCTGGCTCTCATCGGTGAAAATCAAATCGGCATAGGTATCGCGAATCGATTCTCCGATAACGGTTTCAACGCTTCCGGTCTCTTTCTGGAAAGAACCCACCACCTGGGAAAGCTGTTCACAGGGATTTTCGCCTTTGAACAACAATAAAAGTGAGCGATGCCGCACGCCAAGGGATGGACCCATGCTCTGTTCGATATAGTCAGAGAGCAGATCGGATATCTTGAAACCTTCGACTTTCTTTCTATTCTTGATGATACTTGCATATTCACTGGCGAACTGTTGGTCCATTGCAACCATTTGCACGCCGACTAGTTCCAATGAAATGCGGGAGAGGAGTCTGGATAGTACCCCGCCGGTTCTACTTTTTGCGACCGTATAGGGTGTCACCAGAACATACGATAAGGACTGTTCCATGAGCAGCCTCCTTCTAGGGATGTCTGTATATCGTATCCTACAAGGCAGGCGGTGAGTTTGTCCATCGGGTTACGGGCAAACGACCTAAAATACTTCTATTTGACAGGACCTCATCGTCTCCAGTGCTGCATGATGAGCTTGTATACTGGTTCCTGCACAACAAGCACTATCAACCACTATGGGAAGCTCAGGGCAGAACGCCTTGATAAGCAACGCATTGGAAACAACGCAAATGTCGGTACAGACCCCAACCAGCTGTACCTGACTGATCTCAGGA
Source organism: Sphaerochaeta globosa str. Buddy (assembly GCF_000190435.1). Taxonomy (NCBI): domain Bacteria; kingdom Pseudomonadati; phylum Spirochaetota; class Spirochaetia; order Spirochaetales; family Sphaerochaetaceae; genus Sphaerochaeta; species Sphaerochaeta globosa. Next base: position 1,834,727 of record NC_015152.1, on the reverse strand, counting down.
TGCAGGGAAATCCACTGTGCAAGTGCAACGGAACCAAACGTTGGTTTCTCAAAACAGTGTGCAGTACTGAGCAAACGCTGAAGTGAAGGCACCAACGAGTGGCCTTCGCTTCCCTTGATGCAATGCTCTACTGCCAGATGCCTGCCTTCACTGGTTGCAAGGTAGTCGCTTTGATGGGTGTCCAAGGTATAGGCAAGCAGTCCTTCGTGCCGACTGATTTTCTGTTCCACCTTGCTGACTACTTTTTCAGCTTCCTTGGAGCCCAGGCTCCCGCTTATGAAATCCTGTTGCATGTCGATGACGACAAGCAGGGATTTAGAATGAGACTTTGAAGAGTCCGTGGACATTGCAGTAGACATATACATCTCCATGATCTTTATCGGTGAATACCGTCGTTGCAGGGCTGTTGCTCTTGATGTCGCTGCGCCTGATCGTCTGCTTGGTGACAAGAACGATGCAGGTGATCTGATGGTCCTCACTCTGCGGATGGGGCTTTTTGCCTACCTCCACATACAAGAGTCCTGAACGATGCTTCAACACGGGCAAATGATACTCATCGGCTTGGTCCTCGGTTTTTGCGGTAAGCAGTTGCATGCTCTGCCCGCAACAGGTCAGCGAGTGACCTCCGTTATCGATGAGCTCCACAAGCGAGTGACAGACTGGACAGCGATAAAAAAGAAGTTTCTTTGCCATACCTATAAGGTACTGAGGTTGGACGAAAGAGGAAAGGGGTAGGGCCCCTGCAATGTTCAATGAAATATTCATGGTCTCTGCACACTTTTCTCATATATTGCCCGTACGCTATGGCCATCACAGTTCCCAATATGGAGGAAACCATGAAAAAAGCAACTATCGTAATGATCGCCATTTTGGCTCTTCTGATGCTTCCCGTCTTTGGTGCAGGATCGAAGGAAGCAAAACCGCAGGAAACTACTCAATTCGCCTGGGTTGAAGAACAGGGAGTCAATGGACTTCCCGGTGTCAACCCGATCAAGGTAAGCGGAAATATCATCACAGCCGGCAGTTCCACCGTGTATCCCTTGTCCGAACGAATGGCTGAGCGTTTCAAGCAGGAAGGCTACAGCGGTGTCATCACCATCGATTCCATAGGCAGCGGTGCAGGCTTTGAGCGTTTTACCGTAGCCGGTGAAACCGATATCGCCAATGCGAGCCGCGCCATCAAGGCCAAGGAAATCGAGGCTGCCAAGCTCATCGGCCGCTCTCCCATCGAGTTCCGTGTCGGCACCGATGCCCTTGCTGTCGTGGTGAGCAACCAGAATACCTTTGCAAAGAATGTTACCAAGGAAGAGCTGGCCAAACTGTTCAGTACCGCCAAGAATTGGTCTGACGTAAATCCCGCTTGGCCCAATGAACCGATCCAGCGCTTCATCCCCGGAACCGATAGCGGCACCTTCGACTACTTCAGTGAAGAAGTGTTCAAGAACAATCCCGAGCCGATGCTTTCAGCCCAGAACCTGCAACTCAGTGAGGATGACAACATTCTGGTACAGGGAATCAAGGGTTCTCCCTACGCCGTCGGATTCTTCGGATATGCCTACTACGCCGAGAATGCAGACAGCCTTAGCATCCTCTCGATCAACTCCGTACAAGCAAGCAAGGCGAATGTCGACAACGGGACCTATCCCTTGGCAAGGCCGCTTTTCATCTACAGTGATGCACAGATCATGAGAAGTAAGAGCCAGGTTGCAGCCTTCATCGACTTCTACCTCAGCTATGTCAATGAAGAGGTCATCGGTGTAGGGTACTTCCCGGCTAATGACGAGGAACTTGAGAAAGGTCGCCAGACCTGGCTCAAAGCAATGAACGGCACCTACTAAGAAATGAGATTGAAAGAGGGTATAGGCCGCAGTATGCGGCCTATGGCCTTCCTTGAAAAGGATGTTGCATCTATGCCGACCCAAAATACACAGTTCAGAAAGAAACATCGATTGCATGAACGGATCATCGAAGCAATCATGTTTTTATTCGCCCTGTTTTCCTTACTGATTACTGTCGGGATTGTAGTCATTTTGCTACGTGAGTCCTATCTGTTCTTCAGCGATCCGAAAGTCAATCTGCTGGGGTTTCTAACCGGTAAGGATTGGCAGCCGATGATCGACCAGTTCGGCTTTCTTCCCTTGCTCAACGCAACCTTCACCACCAGCATCATAGCGATGTTGCTGGGCATCCCCGTAGGGCTGTTTGTGGCAGTGTACCTTGCAGAATATGCGAGTGACCGCATGCGGGGCATTCTTAAACCCACGTTGGAAGTGCTAGCCGGCATTCCGACCATCGTCTATGGGTATTTCGCCCTTACTTTCATGACGCCACTCTTACGAATGCTGTTTGGACAAGAGCGCGTGGAAATCTACAACACTGGTTCCGCCGGCTTGGTAATCGGCATTCTCGTCCTCCCTTTGATTGCCACCATGGCCGAGGATGCAATCAGCTCGGTGCCCAAGGAGTTGCGTCTGGCCTCCTATGCATTGGGAGGGACAAAGATTGAAACCACCTTCCAAGTGGTAATTCCTGCCGCATTGAGTGGTCTTTCGGCTACCTTCCTGTTAGCTCTCTCAAGGGCAATCGGAGAGACGATGGTTGTCGCTCTCGCCGCGGGGGCTGGTCCGAAACTGACTGCCGATCCCTTCAAGGCAGCTGAGACGATTACCGGGTACATCGTACGAATCAGCGGGGGGGATGTCAGTTACAACTCTGTTGACTACAACAGCATTTTCGCCCTTGGTCTGGTGCTCTTTCTGATCACCTTTACGCTGAATCTGATATCCCGAAAGATTTCCAACGTGTTCCATCAGGAGTATGAATAATATGCAAAGTTCCTTCGCATTTGGCACACAAGAGAATGTTCTCCGGTTGATGGAGAAGCGAAGAAGAGCCTCGGTGGTTTGGCAGGCAGTCTTTTTGCTGGCAACTTCCCTGGCGATTCTGTTCCTGGTGTTGTTGCTGGTCTCGGTCATCGACTCCACCTTCGGTTTTGCTGCCCTGCAGTATGATGTTGAACCGAAAACCCTTATTGCAGGCAAGCAGCACCTCTCCGAGTTTTCTCATCTGGAACTTGAACAGGTTGCAAAGAGCCGGCTCTCGGGCGGCATCCTTCGGCGTGTGGAGTACGAGAAACCTATCGCTGACCGCTCCGACAAGGATTTGATCGCCCTTATCGAGCAGCATGTGATCAAGCCCACCGTTCTCAGGACGTGGGGCCTTTGGGATTCCTTGGTGAACCAGGGACAAATCGATGCATACCTCTCTGAACAGGAAGGCGCGCATCTGACATTCAAGAGCTGGCTTACCTTTGACTTCCTCGTAGCCGACCAGAGTGCAAATCCTTTGTATGCAGGTATCAGAACCGCCTTGCTGGGCTCGTTGTGGATTATTCTAATCACGTTCCTGTTTGCCTTTCCCATCGGGGTCGGCTCGGCTGTCTATCTGCAGGAATATGCCCCCGATACGAAAGTATCCCGGATTTTGCAGCTTAATATATTCAACCTCAGCGCCGTGCCTTCGATCATCTATGGCCTATTGGGGTTGGCAGTCTTTGTCCGGGCGATGGAAGGTTTTACCAGCGGCTCATTCTTCTCAAGGGTTGCCGATTCCACCGCCAATGGAAGAACCATCCTAAGTGGTGGCCTGACACTGGGCTTGCTCGTGTTGCCCATTATCATCATCAACACCCAAGAAGCACTGAAAGCCGTCCCTGATACCCTGAGAATGTCCAGTTATGGTATTGGGGCAACCAAATGGCAGACCATTTGGGGGCAGGTATTGCCGGTCTCAATCGACCGGATTCTTACCGGGACCATTCTTGCCCTCTCAAGGGCCCTTGGAGAAACAGCTCCCTTGGTGGTCATCGGAGCATCCACGTTCATCAGTGTCGACCCTTCAGGAATTTTTTCCAAGTTTACGACATTGCCCATTCAGATTTATCAGTGGTCCGCACGACCCCAGGGTGCATATCGCAATGTGGCGGGAGCTGCGATCATTGCCCTTTTGATCCTGCTCATGGCTCTGAACAGCAGCGCCATCATACTACGAGACAAACTATCCAAGAAGAAGAGGATGGAATCATGAATACTACCAATTTGGCCGAGAATCTGCAGCTGCCCTTCCAAAGTGAGAGCAGTGTGGAGCCTCTGAAAACCATTATCAGCCTTGATAATGTCAACATCCGCTATGGCTCCTTTCATGCGGTGAAGGATGCAAGTATGGAAATCTATGAGCATCAGGTCACCGCGTTCATCGGGCCCTCGGGATGTGGAAAAAGTACTGTGCTGAGAAGCATCAACCGCATGAATGACATGATTCGCGGTGCAACACTGCAAGGCAAGGTCTTGTTCAATGGACAGGACCTCTACGAGAAATCTGTCGATCCCGTTCTGATTCGAAGACGAATCGGCATGGTTTTCCAGAAACCCAATCCGTTCCCCAAATCCATTTATGAGAATATTGCCTGGGGAGCACGGGTGAATGGATACCGGGGCGATTACGATGAATTGGTTGAGACCAGCCTGCAGAGAGCTGCCTTGTGGGATGAGGTCAAGGATAAGCTCAAGCAGAATGCCCTGCGCCTCAGCGGCGGGCAACAACAGAGGCTGTGCATCGCCCGTACCATTGCCGTACAACCGGAAGTGATACTCATGGATGAACCCGCTTCAGCACTCGATCCCATCGCCACCTCGAGAATTGAGGAGCTGATCCTTCAGCTGAAGCAGTCCTACACCATCATCATTGTCACACATAATATGGGACAGGCCAGCCGTGTCTCCGACTACACGGCCTTTTTCATGGTGGATCAGAACAGAACCGGATACCTACAGGAGTACGAAGCAACCGAGCAACTGTTCCTCAATCCGGTACACAAGAAGACTGAAGAGTATATATCGGGAAAATTCGGTTGATCGAAGGAGGTACGACATGGACGAAAAACATACCAGTATGCTGGATGAGAAAATGCGGTTTTTTCAGGAGTTGTTGATCCAGATGGTGAACAGGGTGGAGGAGTCAATCCTGTTGGCCCATGCAGCGTTCAGCAATCACGATGAGGAATTGGCAAAGAAAGTCATTGCCAATGATTGGTTCATAGACCAACTGCAGGAGATGGTGGAGAACGACGGGGTACGTCTGCTTATCAGCGAAGCTCCGTACGGCCATTATATGCGCCATATTATTGCAGGTATGAAAATTGTTTCCAGTCTGGAGCGCATGGGAGACCATGCCGCCCACCTCGCAAAAATGACAAGGTGGGAGGAGTCTCCGCAGTTTGCCCCCTTTGTCCAGCGCATCAGCGAGATGGCCTTGCTCGGGGCTACCATGACGCGCCGTGCAGTGGAAGCCTTCATCGATGTCAAGGCTGAGAAGGCTATCGAGGTGGCTGCCATGGATGACCAGATGGATCAGCTGCGTGATGACCTCAATCGTGATTTGTATGCACTGAAGCCTGAGACGGAGAAAGAGATGGAACGGATTTTAAATCTCTACTATCTGACCAAGGAAATGGAGCGCCTCGGTGATCACGTGACGACCATCTGCCGCTGGATTGTCTACATGGAGAAAGGGCAGCGCCCCAAACTCAATGGACCGAAACTGCAGAATCAAGCCATCCCGAGAGTCTGATTCCTGTATTATGGGGCGTTGTGGTACAACGAATCACTGCGCTCTTCCAATTCCTGCAATATTGAGCCACTTCGAGGCAGCTTGAGAATAAACAGGCTGCCTTTTCCTACCTCGCTTTGCACCGCAACACTACCATGGTGCACAGCAGTGATGTGCTTGACGATGGAAAGTCCCAGCCCGGTTCCCCCTTGGCTTCGGCTGCGTGCCGCGTCCACCCGGTAGAACCGCTCAAAAATTCGTTCCTGATCTTCTTTGGGTATCCCGATTCCTTCATCCTTGACCGTGAAGGTGGCTGTTTCATCATCCACGTGACAACCAAGCACGACGACGGATCGTTCGGCGGAATAGGTCAGTGCATTGATTACCAGATTTGTAAGAGCCTGGGTGAGCAGCATCCCGTTGCAGAGAACTTCGTACTCCGATGGATTATCCACCACCAGGCTCAGCGTACTCTGCTTCTCCTCGAATCGATACTTGCAACTCTGAACGGTCTCCTCAAGTATCTGCTCGATGCGTGTCCAAGCCATGGTTGGATGGGCGTTTGTCTGTTCGAGGCTGGAAAGCAGCAACAGGTCATCGACGATTCTCTGCATGCCTGCAGCCTGGCGATGGATGATTTGGGTGAATCGTTGGTATTCCTGATCGTTCTTTGCTTGCAGCAGGGCCTCTGAGAATCCCGTAATGGAAGTAATGGGTGTTTTCAGCTCGTGGGAGACATTTGCGACAAAATCTTTTCGTATTTGCTCCAAGCGGGTGAGTTCGGTCATATCCTGGATGGAAACAACCAGTGAGTTGACTTGCCCTGAATCGGTGGTAAGCGCTGAACAGAGGAATCGAAGGGTTTTTGTTTTTCGCTTTCCGATTACAGAGGCGGTCTGCCCATAGAGATGGTTGTATTGCGCTATGGTAAGGGAATTGCTTCCACCTTCCTTATAGCAAGTGTTGCAAAGTGCAATGACCTGAGGTGCACTGATCACCTCACTGAGGCGGCGACCCAAAAGATTCCCATTCAGCAGCTTGGCTGCTTCCTGGTTGGCCACCTCGACAGTAAGTGTAGTGTCCAAGAGGAGAATGCCTTCATGCAGGTTGTCCAGAATGGCCTTAAGCCGATTGTGCGCCGTCTCTACGCTTTCCATATTGGTACGCAACAGATGCGCCATTTGCTGAAGCGATGTTGCAAGTTCGGCCATTTCCCTGGGACGTTGGATGGTTAGTGATGTCTTGAGTTGCCCTTGGGAATAGCGTTTAACCAAGTCTTGTATTTTCTTCAAGGGCTTGGTGATCAAGAGAATCGATATTGTGGCTATGAGTAAGCCCAGAACTACAAGAATTGTCAAATTTGCAAGAAACAGATTCTGATAGGTTTGTTGGAACCCTTTCAGCTGGTTCAAGGTCTTGGAAACGCGCAGAACTGCGATGCTGGGATGGCCTTCTATAGAGAGGGCATAATACAGAACAGGAAGGTTTTCAGTGGTGCTGGGTCGCTCGCTCTGGGAACTTCCCGTGGATAAAGCCTGCTGTACTTCCTGTCGATACAGATGGTTGTTCAAATCAGAAAGCGGGTATTCGGAGTCAAAGAGCACCACCCCGTCTAGTGCGATCAGGGTGATTCTGGTTGCCGTGGATTGGGCGTATGCATCGAAGTGCCCTTCCTGCCATGGATGTGAATACTGTGCGATGAGATTTCTGAGGTATTCGCCATTCTCTTGCAGTTCGGCATAGGTGGTCTCCCTCAGTGCAGCGTTGAATGCCCGATTGGAGAAACCGAAACTGAGAATAAGGCTCAAGAGGAGGATGAGAAGGGTGGAAACAAGCAGATTGGAACGGATGCTTGAAAATTTCATGGTACCAACTCCCAAACAAGGAAAGGATTGTGCATAGGTGTACTGTAGCAAGGATGAAGTGAGGGACACAAGGATGAGGCACCAAATTCATAGTTTTCTCATATCTTCATCCGCTCTTCCTTCTTTTTTCTTTTCGTGATATGGTTTTCCAAAAATCATATTAGGGAGCATGCGATGAACGTCAGTGTGCAGGAGAAAGAACCTGCGTACCTCTATGATACTCCGCTGTTGCATCAATCCTCATTTTGGTCACAAGTAAAACAAAAACAAGGTTTCGAAACGAAAGCTTTCGATTTGAAAGTCCGCTCAGAAGACTTGCAGGGGTCTCCAGCCTCCTCTTATGTCCTGGACGACGTGCTGGTGCAACTGGTGCCTGTCAACAGGGAGCAGACCATCGGCTATGTACCCTACGGGCCGGTACTCAGTCCCCAAGAGGACCGCATGGGGCTATTCTTGGAAGAGCTATCCATGAATCTTCAACAGAAGCTGCCACGACACTGCATCCTGTTGCGGTATGACCTTCCTTGGCGCACCATCTGGGAGGATGAGGATTTACCGCTGTCACTGCAGAACCTGAGATTGAATTGGGGTACCAGCAGGCACAACTTGCAAAAGTCTGTCTCCAACCAACTTCCCAGCGATACCATGCTCATCGACCTCAGGCCTAGTGAGGAAGAAATACTCTCAAGAATGCATTATAAAACGCGCTACAACATCAATCTAGCATTGCGAAAAGGAGTGGAGGTACGTCAGGTGGGACACGACCACCTCGATACCTTCTATGCATTGTATCGCGAGACGTGTGAACGCAATCGCATCAATCTGCATGACCGATCTTTTTTTGAATCCCTCTACGGACCTTCGGATGAGAGTGCCGGAGTGACGTTGCTCATGGCCTTTTTTGAGGGAAAACCGTTGAGTGCCATGTTCCTCAGCCGCTCGAAGAATCGAGCGACCTATCTCTATGGCGCTTCATCGTCAGAACTGAGAAACACCATGAGCACCTATGCCCTGCAGTGGGGTGCCATAACGCTGGCAAAAAGCTGGAACTGCAACGAGTATGACTTGTTTGGTGTATCACCCTCCCAGGAAAAGGACCATCCGATGAGTGGGCTGTACTCCTTCAAAAAAGGGTTCGGGGGTAGTTTGCTGCACCGCATGGGCTGCTGGGATTTCGCCTACAATGAGGAGGACGCAAGAAACCTCTTTGCCTATGAGATGGTGGGAGAGGGCTATCACCACCGCTGAAAGAGCACGCGCACCATCCCCCCGCAAATCATCCCAAGCTCTGAGGCCTTTGCATTGGACAGGTTATAGACGGCCACCTGCTCGGCGATGGTGCACTCTTTTTGCATCTGTTTGGCCGTCTCTAGTGCCTTGGCTTCCACAGCACCCCCTCCGATGGTCCCTTCAACCGTTCCATCCTCAAACACTACCAGCTGAAAGCCTACCTCGCAGGGAGCCGAACCGGTTTTTTCTATCACCCGGGCCAAGACGTAGCTCTGCCTGCTATGGGCAAGGTGGGTGAGCAGATTCCTGTCCAGCTGTACTGCTTGCGGTGTCAATCGGGCTGTCTGGATAATCTGGGCAAGAATGGAGATGGCGATTTCAGCGGCGGTCACCGCCTTGATGGGAAGTCCGATCGGGGAGTGGACTTGATCAAGTTGTGCTTGGGTAAACCCAAGGCTCAGCAGATTTGAAAAGGTTGCCGCAACCTTGGTTTTACTGCCGATCATACCGATATACCGGTGGGGAAGGTTCAGAATTTTTTGTAGACACACTTGGTCAAACATGTGACCACGCGTAGCAATGACGAAGTAGGGTCGGATCCACGTCTGTTTGCACTCCAACACTTCTTCAAAAGGCGCACACAGACAGCTCTCAGAAGGAAATCGTTCGTGATTGCAATACTCTTTTCGTTCATCGATGATTGTCGTGTGATACCCAAGCCGCCTTGCGTACGTTGCAAGCTCCAAAGCGATGTGGCCGCCTCCGCAGATGACCAGTTCCACGTCGGTTTGCAGTAGTTCTGTCAGCACCTCTCCAGTTTCCCAGTCCGGTTCGCTGTCATATCGCCAAGCAAGCAGCTGCCCATCCTGGGAGAGCTCCTCACAGCCTACAGAGGGGCCGCTTATCAGTGTTTTCCGAATGACATCGCCTTTTTGTAATGCGTGAAGCAACAGTGCTTGGTAGGAAGTAGGGTTAATCACGATAAAAGCTCCTTCATTGCCGCAATGGTATAGTCTATCTGTTCGCTCGTCGTCGCCCAACCGCAGCTGAATCGTATGGTTCCCGTCTGCAGCGTTCCCAAGCTTTGGTGGGCAAGGGGAGCACAATGCAGGCCGTAGCGAGTCTGGATGCCATATTCCGATCCAAGACGGTAGGCAAGTTCGGCAAGGTCGAATCCTTGCACGATGATGCTGAGTACGCTGGTGCGCTCCTGCATGGTTTTGGGCCCAATGACGGTGATTCGGCCGTCTGAGAGAAAATAGGAGAGTAATCGGCTGCAACTTGTACGATCAGCATCGCCTTTCTTGGGCAGAAAATCCAATGCGGCAGAAAGTCCGACGATTCCTACAATGTTTTGTGTCCCCGCTTCCAGTCTGTCAGGAAACGTTTCGGGCATGGCAAAGCTGTCACTTCTGCTGCCCGTCCCCCCTCCGACGGTGGGAACTATGTTGTTTGCAAGTTGCTCTGAGAGGACAAGGCCCCCAACTCCTTGCGGTCCGGCAAGGCCTTTGTGGCCGGTGAAGGCGATTGCATCGATCAAGGTGGGCTGGAGCCGGCAATCGACGGTGGGTGTTCCTTGGGCCGCATCGATGCAGGTCCAAAGTCCGTAGCTTTGGGCAAGCATTGCCGCCTTTTGGATAGGCTGGATGGTCCCCGTTACATTGGATGCACTGCTCAGTATGAGAGCCTTGGTTTTAGCTTTGATCAGAGCCGGCATCGCCTCAGGGATAAGTCTGCCTTCGCTGTCGCACGGAATGATTGAGTAGGGAATACCATGCACATGCAGGGCTCGCATGACTGCGTTGTGCTCTACGCCGCTGACCAAGACATGGTCGTCACGTGTCAGAAGGCCCGCAATCAAGGTGTTCAGGGCAGTGGTGACATTCAGCGAGAATGTTACCAGGCGAGGGTTGTCCGAGCCAAAAAGTTTAGCCAGTTTGGCCCTGCAGTCCATCACATTTTCCATGGCTTGGAAGGCATGCTCATAGCTGCCCCTACCGGGATTGGCTGCATTCTCAGTCAGGTAGTCATTCATTGCCTGAACTACTCCCACGGCTTTGGGAAAGGAGGTGGAGGCATTGTCCAAATAGATTCTGCGCATGGTATCAGTGTAGCCGAAAGCAATGTATTAATCCATTAAAGTTTTAAAAAATCAATGGCTTATGCTCGGTTGAGAAACGCATCCAAGGCCTCAAGTACAGCTCCTGCTATGGCATAGGCCTTCTCGCTGACTGTAGTATGATCAGCCTCTTCTCCCCTTGGGTCGATATCGGCCACCTTGAAATGTTCACTGACAGTAAGACCCGAATTGAGCAAGCCCCTCAGCTTGCCATCAATCGGGGCGACAATCGGCTCTCCATCCACCCAGGCGATGATACTGCCTTTACTTACTATATCCCCAACTTTGCATGCAGCTTTGAAAACTCCACTTTTGGGGGAGTGGAGCACCCGCTCCTTGCCAAATCCATCCACTAAGCCTGGGATGCCGGTATTTGCTATAGCACACCCTTTTCTGATGATGCGTCCAAGGCTGTGTCCCCGCTTGGTCTCTATGACCACATCAGCATCCACTCCCGCCTCAAAGCCCGGACCGAGGGCAATGACGAACGGAGCGTCGTCGATGCGGGTCCCCAGATTTCGTTTCGCGATAATTGCATCCACAACACAGACGGGATTGACTTCTGCAATGCATTGCATGTCAGGATCACAAAGGATGGGGATACGCTTCTCATCCAGCACGTTGAACGCCTCTTTGACACTGCTGCAACGTTGCGCTTGGACGCCCTCGACTATTACCGTACCGCTATACATGGCTTGGGCGAGGCTGACGGTGGTTCGGATGACTGTCGGCTGTTCGGTCTCCAGAACGATAACCCGATAGCCACTGCGATGAAGCCTGAGGATTACTCCTGTTGCCAAATCGCCGCCCCCCCGAACCAATACGACCTTTTTGCCCAGGTTCTTCATGCTGCCACCGCTTGCGTTATGAAATACTTTCATGACTTCTGCAATGACCGACACAGCAATTTCCTGGGGTGTTTCACTTGCCAAGTCAAGTCCGATAGGGCAGTAAAGCTTTTCCAGTGCCTCAGAATCGAGATGAAAAGAGGTAACAAGTTTTTTAGCTTTGTGACGCGAGCCGAGTACCCCAAGGTATGCAATATCTTTTTCCAGCAACAGTTTGGCGGCTTGCTGGTCGAACGCGTGGCTTGCGATGATACAAGCGGTATGATGATTGCAGTCCACATCCCCCAGGGCCATTTCAAGGGTCGGGGCAACGACGCGTCGCTTGGCGTGAGGAAATAAATCCGCTGTCGCAAATTCACTTCGCGTCTCTACCACTTGGGTGGACAACCCGACAAAATGGGCAAGATTGGCTATCGCTTGATTCACATGACCACCTCCGATAAGCAGCAGGCCATGCGCTTGGACCGGCACACTCAGGTGGCACATCCAGTTGGAATTTTGTATGTAGCGTGCCCTGTCCTCTGCGAGTGCTTGCTTGGCTTGGGTGAGGAACTCAGCATGGACATCGCCGATGGTAGCCCCTCCTTCAGAGAGCCCTAAAAGGGAGAGCGACGGCAGGATCTGTAGGCCCATGACATGGTGCATCTGATGTTCTTGCCATACACCGAACTGCAGGAAAGCCGTTTGTACAGCTTCGTTGGTAGAGGCAAGCAACAAGAGGTGCACTGTCCCGGCATCGGCAATTTCTGCCTGCGCAACTTGGTACTTGAGATACCGATACGGCTCCCCGTTTTGTAAGAGAACCAAGGCCTGCCTTTGTGCATAGGCTTCAGTCTCTCCTCCCCCGATGGTACCGGTGATGGTTCCCTCTTCATCGACAACCATCGAGCCTTGGCTTCGGCTTGCAGAACCCTCTGTTTTAAGGATGCTGATATACACAAATTTCTTGGCCTCACCAATGAGCGTGACAGCCTGCTGTACTACTATTGTATTCATACTACCTTCCTGTAAAAAAGTCTGTCGGTCTGCATGGAACCAAAAAAGAGCGGTGCCCGGTCATACCTTGAGCTAAGGTGGGACATGGTATCAAACGTTGTGCTTTCCGCCTGATTGCAAAGCACCAGCGTTTTTCCTATTGCCGCTTTCAATACGCCTTGTGGATGCGTCAACAACTGGAGATAGGCATTTTCATCTGCGATACGATCGGGATCTCCCTCCCATCCAAAGCAACATTGGCCAAGAGGTTGATCCCAACCGGACATACCGACCACTGCCAGCGTTGTGGTGGTGAAATCTGGTACGACTGGGTCTCGTTCACTGTGAAGCTTCAAAGGTTTGTGCTGTGCTCCATCAGCTTCAAGCAGCAGAACATCGTATGTTGCAGTAAAGGCTTGTAGCTCTTCAAGGGGAGGAGCAAGTGCCTTCTCTGTGCCTTGGAGGGCATAGAAGACCTTCTGCCCTTTTGATGGTTTGTAGAGCTGGATGCGTTCATCGCTGAAGTAGGTGTCGCAAAGGTAGTCTCGTTTGGAAGGGAGCTCGAGCTTGGTGGTCGTAGAGACCAAAACCCGTTTGCCACGCTGGGCGTACAGCGATGCGAGTGCAATCAGGGTGGTGGTTTTTCCTCCGCTTCCCGTGATGCTGATGCAATGAGTGTCCTCATCGATGTACGTACTGAGTGCAGCAAGCAAACTAGCCATGAAAAAAACTGTAGCACTAGTTGCGCTTTGTTGCAACAAAAGAGGATTTCTTTTATCACTGGTACAAGTACGAGGAGTTGGTATGCTCATTTCATGAAAGAAGAACACGATGAAACGGGCGGCGTCGATATTGTGGATGACCGCTATGTGCTGTGTATTGTGGATAACCAGGGAATGCATCCCCGCTATTACCGTGGCAGAGCCGATACCCCCCTCGGTCAGGCGAATTTTTTTGGCAAGGTAGGGCAAGCCCCGTTGCTTATGCCCTCTGGCGATCTTGCCGCCCTGGCTCTTTTGCGGTTGGGTGAAGAACAGGTGGTAATCAAGGATGAGTCAGAGCATTTTGCCGTATGGGCTGCGGCAGGGGTAAAACGGGGTCAGCAAATGGCAAGGTTTGCTGCACTTCAGCTGTTTGCAAAACACCATCCATCCGACTCTCTCAGCGAGAAAGATACGCAGCATCTGTTTCTGTTGCAGGATGCAGAATTAACAGCACTCCTTTCTGTGGTAGAAACCAGTCAAACCCTCGCTGAAGCAGTTCTTGGGGGAGTTGGTGATGCTACAACCTACAGCAAAGCGTTGAGAAATGAGGAGAAAAGCCGTCAAGACCCGGTTATTGGCAAAACGATTCCCAACCAGAGGGAAGCTTCACTGTTCAGCGAAGACGACACCAGTTTTTTAGCGAAACTCGATCGAGAACTGAAAAAACTGCAATGAGTGAACGAGCAAATCAGTTCTCTTTGTAGGAATAGCCAATACCCCATACAGTTTTGATTCTTGAGCCGTACGTACCGAGTTTCCTTCTGATGGTTGCTACTTGGACATCGATGGATCGATCGGTGACGGGGTAATCGCTTCCTTTGATCCTGGTGATCATCTGATTTCGGGTAAAGACTTGTTCGGCATTGCCGGCAAGCAGGTAGAGCAGTGCGAACTCGGTGGCGGTAAGCTCGACTTCTTGGTTGTCCACCATGCACAAGTGCCTGGTTTGGTCCATGACCAAGCCTGCATGGTGTACCACAGATGGGGTTTGCACCTGTTCAAAGCGCCTCAGGACGGCACGGATTTTACTGCTCAGCACATTCATGCTGAATGGTTTGGTGAGGTAGTCATCGGCTCCAAGTTCCAAAGCCGTTATGATGTCACTCTCATCCCCCTTTGCCGATACCACAATGATGGGAGTGGTGTCGTTGAGGGAGAAGCGTAGGGTTTTGATGAACGAAAGCCCATCCATGACCGGCATCATGATATCAAGTATGATCAGGTCGACGGTTTGTGTTCCAAGGACCTGAAGAGCCTGCTTGCCGTGTTCAGCTTCTAGGACAGCGTAGCCGTTGCTGGTGAGGGTGTAGCGTTCCAGTTCCCGGATATCAGAATCGTCTTCAACTACCAGAATCGTATTCATACCGTAACGGTAGTATACAATCCGTTCAGAAGGCAAGAGTTGAGAGGGTTTTTCACAGATTATTCACACCTATGAAAAAGGACGCCCGAAGGCGTCCCCATGTGCAGTGTACTATTTGCTTAGCGAGGAATGGCAAGAATGGATGCAAGCTCGGGATTCTTTACGAGGTTCTTTTTCAGATCCCTTTCTCGACCCTTGTTTACATACGTCTTCTCTTCGAACGTATAATGGAAGTTGGTATGGACATCGTAGGTGCCATTCATCAAGGCATAGGCATCCTCGGTCATGACCAGCTCTTCGTCGGTGGGAATTACCAGAATCTTGACCACAGAGTCGTCGGTGCTGATTTCAAACTCACCGTTTCTGCTGAAGCAGACGTCGTTCTTGTGCTCATCAAGCTTTGCCCCGATCGCCTCAAGGCCCTTGCAGGCACCCAGGCGGACGTGGCGAGCCATTTCACCTACACCGGCAGTGAAGACGATTGCATCGAGCTTGCCATCAAGCAGCGTGGCATACCCACCGATGTACTTCTTCAGTCTGCGGCACTCCATGTCGATCGCCAGCTTTGCACGATGGTCGCCTTCCTGGCTTGCTTTGAGTACATCGCGGCGGTCGCTCTTTCCACACAGGCCGATCAAACCACTCTTCTTGTTCAGGGCGGTGTCCATCTCCCTGGCGCTCATACCGGTGTTCTCCATCATATAGGGAATAATTGCCGGATCGATATCGCCGCTGCGTGAGCCCATTACCAGGCCCTCAAGCGGGGTGAGACCCATGGAGGTATCTACACATACACCATTCTTTACCGCACACACGGAAGCTCCGTTGCCGATATGACAGATGATGACGTTGGTATCCTTGTTTTCTTTGCCAAGGACTACAGCAGCACGCTTTGCACAATACAGGTGGCTGGTTCCGTGGAAACCGTAGCGTCGTACGTTGTACTTGGTGTACCACTCATACGGAACGGCATACATGAACGCTTCATCGGGCATGGTTTGGTGCCAAGCGGTATCCAGAACAATAGCCTGGGGAACATCGGGCATTGCCTTGCGGGCGGCCTCGATGCCCATGATGTTGGCGGGCATGTGAAGCGGTCCGAGGGGGATGACTTTCTTCAGCTGTTCAATGACCTCATCAGTAACCAATGCAGACTGCTTGAACACCTCGCCCCCATGCAGAACCCGGTGTCCGACTGCTCCGATCTCTTTCAGGTCCTTGATGACGCCATACTCTTCATCAAGCAACATGCGGATGATCAGTTCGATGGCTTCCTTATGGGTGGGGGAGGAAAACTCTGCGTGGTACTCCTCCTTGCCGTTGGCTTTATGTTCGATAGTGGAATATTCCAGTCCGATTCTCTCTACAACACCTACAGCAAGAATATCCTTGTTTGCCCAGTCGTAGACTTGGTACTTGGCAGAAGAGCTGCCACAATTCAGGGTCAGAATTACCATGAAAGACTCCTATAGTTTCGTATGGTTTACCTATACTTTGGAATGTTGATTGATTCCAAGTCATTAAATCACTATTAAGCAGAATAATCAACCTGAAGCAAAACAGGAAGTGCTAGGTCTTTTCCTATCATGAAGGTAGCTCTCGTATGCTTGATGCTTTGTCCGTTTTCCCTGCTCTTCGGGCAACAAATACTCAATCTGTCCTTGGTTCCCCAGCAGGGGCTCTACCAAGCTGTCCATACCTATTCGAATGAGAGCTTCGCCCTACAATATGAACTGAAGGCGAACGTGAGAGACGAAAGCATACAGGATAGACTTGTCTCTGCTATGTATGGGGCATTCTCCTACACCGATAGTCTTTGGCTTTCAGATTATGCATTTCTTTCGAAGCGGTCGTGGAAAGCCTTGCGGTATCAGAGGCCTGGTTTTTCACTTGCACTCTTGGACGATGGGAATCAGCAGAAATCCGCCATGTTGAGAGCCGGCTCGTTCTCAGCTTTCTATCTGTTTGGGCCAAAGAACATCCAATCTGATGAAATCGAGTGTATTTGGGATCGGTACCTCTTCGGTCAAAACTGCATTGTCCACTATACATATGAAGGTAACCGGGCATTTTTTGTTTTGGAAGGGCTTTGGGGAGAGTATCGAAGGCTCGATTTCTCTACTACGTTGGGCCTCAACCTTGGGCCGTGGACCCTTCAGAGCCAATTCAGGGGACAAGGGTATTTGAAAATGCGCACGGTGAGCATCCAGGTACAGCACAAGGGACTCGAGGTGCAGCATACATGGACTACAAGCCTGGGGTTGGCACCTATTTACAGCGGCCAGTATCAGACGATGAACCTGACCCTTGAAACCAAGGCAACCTATAAACAGATTCGGCTGCTCTACGAACAGAGCTTTGCCTTTGATGCACAAGGATCTCGTGCATGTGACAGGGAAATGCAACTTTTCTACAGTACAGCTTTCATGCAGGTTGGTTTGCGCTTTACGGGCGAGCCAGGCCCGATTGTATCCTTTACCAGCGGGTCGTCAAATGTGGTTTGGCAAGCTTGTTCACTCGCTGCAACCTTTATCTTTCAACGCAGCTGGGGCTCGGTTAGGCTTGTGTTCCATCCCTCAAACGGTTTGACGATTTCGTACGCCTATGTCCTTACCAGCGGCCTACATAGTGAATCTCTTCCTCAAGCATGACCTGGTGTTTTTCGAATACCTGATGACGTACATACTCAATAAGTTCTTTCACGTCACCGCTGGTCGCGCGTTTATGGGTATTGATAATGAAATTTGCATGACGTTGTGAGACTTTCGCCCCGCCGATCGTATACCCTTTGAGGCCGCATTCATCGATGAGCTGGCCGGCATGCAATCCTTGTGGGTTCTTGAAAATACAGCCGATGCTTGGATTGTCATACTGCCCATTCTGCTTTCGTTTGGCTTTCACCTCATCCTTGCGCTTGCGGGCTTCGTTGGTTTGGGTAATCGGAAAGAGTCGGAATCCTGCTTCGTAGATTATGATGTCGTTTCGGTTGGAGAAAGGGGTATTACGATAGGAAAAATCTTCGCGGTGAATCTGCTTTCGGTGCAATTTCCCGTCGAGGGTCATGTAATCGACATAATATAAAAGATCAGCAATATGAATCCCATGGGCTCCACTATTGCCTGCTATAGCCCCTCCGACAGTGCCCGGAAGACCTCCCAGCAGCTCCAACCCACCCAGCCCATCCTCAATGGCTAAGTCGATGGCCCGGTCCAGAAGCAGACCGCTGCGAACGCAAAACATCTGCCCTTGGACATGGCGGCGGGTGAGATGGGAGGTGATGATGGTCAGACCTTCAATACCTTTGTCACTTATCAGACTATTTGTTCCACCACCGAGGACGGTGATGGGAAGATTTTGTCTCTGAGCATACTCAAGAAGGGCTCTCAGTTCCTCAAAATCGGAGGGGTAGGCGGCCAGATCGGCTTTACCGCCGGTATGGATGCCAGAGTGAATAGCCAGTTCAACCTGCTCGATGAGCAGGTGATCAAGGTTGATTTTTTCATCGCTATTGCGTACATTGATATGCATGGATACATCTTACCCCCTTTTTCTGGGGTGGGCAACCTAAAGGAGCTCTGCATGCCTGTCCTTCTCTACAATACGATGAGTCGAGCTTTGGAACCATTCCATCCAATAAAAGAGTCTGAAGTAGGACTCTATTCCTGTGGACCAACAGTCTATAATTATGCACATATCGGCAATTTACGGACCTTTTTATTTGAGGATCTCCTAAAACGAACCTTGCGTGTTTCCGGATTCACGGTAAATCATGTAATGAATATCACCGATGTCGGGCATCTGACCGGAGATGGCGATGACGGTGAGGACAAGCTTGAGAAGATGGCTCATACAACCAATCGCACGGCATGGGAAATAGCCGCCTTCTATACTGAAGCTTTCTTCAAGGATTATGATGACCTGAACATGATCAGGCCCAGCACTGTTTGCAAGGCCACCGATCATGTCCAGCAGATGATTGATTTAATCAAACGCCTTGAAGCGGGTGGGCATACGTATATAAGCGGCGGTAATGTATACTTCAGCATTGATTCCATCCCCGACTATGGCAAGCTTGCCAGACTTGACCTTGATGCGCTCAGAACTGCAGTGCGCGAGGATGTCGAGGTGGACGGGAATAAGAAGAACAGCAAGGATTTCGTGCTCTGGTTTACCAAGAGTAAACATGGGGAACAAGCCATGATGTGGGACTCTCCGTGGGGCAGGGGTTTTCCCGGTTGGCATATCGAATGCTCGGCGATGAGCATGCACTACTTGGGCGAGTCGTTTGACATCCACTGTGGAGGCATCGATGCAATACCGGTGCACCATACCAATGAAATTGCCCAAAGCGAAGCTGCTACAGGCAAGGGTTGGGTCAACTACTGGCTGCATGGCGAATTTTTGCTTGATGAAACGGGAAAGATGAGCAAAAGTAAAGGGGAATTCCTTACCTTGAGCCTGCTTACGAGTAAAGGCTATGAGCCGATGGATTACCGCTACTTCTGCCTTGGCGGGCACTACCGCAGCCAGTTGAAGTTCAGCTTTGATTCACTGTCCACAGCCCGTACCGCACGACGCAATGTCTATGATCGGATTCAGAATCTCCTCACACAGGGAGCTAAGCAGGTAGTGTTGCAACGCGATGAGGCCTTGGCTTACCAAACTGCGTTCCTCCAGCACATTCAGAATGATTTGAATACTCCTCGAGCTCTTGCGGACCTGTGGGGAGTTCTCAAGGATGAAAATCTGAGCATCGATGAGAAATACTCACTGTGTCTGTTCTTCGACCAAGTGTTTGGTTTGAAGTTCGACTCAATTACCAAGGCCGAGGAGCAAACGTTCCCTTCCCAGGCATTAGCGTTGCTCGATCAACGCACAGAAGCCAAGAAGGCGAGAAACTGGGCGCTTGCGGATTCATTGCGTTCAGAATTGGAATCTATGGGCTATGTTGTCAAAGATACACCTTCGGGAAGCTCTTTGGAAAAAAAGATGTAACTTGGTTACTGGTGAGTTGTTAACGTTATGGAAATACAGAGCAACGATGAGCGAGCGTTCAAGCAGGTCTATGAAGCGGTATTCCCGATATTGATGCGTGTGGTTTATCACGTAACCAATAATCAGGACCTTGCTGAAGAGATTTGCCAGGAAGCTTTCATCAGGTTTTTTGACAAGGGGATGGAGTTTGCCACTCTTGATGATGCCAAATATTGGCTGATCAGGGTGTCGAAAAACCTTGCCATCAACCAAGTAAAACGGAAAGCCCGGGAGATGGGCATGGTTGAGAAGCTGAAGAAGTTTCCCACCATGCATGCCAATACTTCCGACGGCGCCCAGGTACTGGTGGAGAAGGAAACCCGCAAACTCGTTCAGGATGCAATAGATCAGCTTCCTGAGAAGTTCCGGCTAGTCATCGTGATGAAAGAGTATACCGACATGGATTACAAGCAGATTGCGAGTGTGCTCCATATTTCCGAAAGTAACGTGAAGGTACGAGTCTATCGGGCACGCAAAATGCTCGAGTCGATTCTCAGCCAGGAGTAGAGCATGTGTGTGGATGACGAACTGTTGAATACCTATCTTGACGAAGAGTTGCAAGAGCCTTGGAAAACCCAGGTTCAGGAACATCTTTCCTACTGCAATGCCTGTCGCCAACGCTTGGAGCAGCTGCGCTCATTGCATCAGAAAATGTATGATGCCAGGTTACGGGACTCAGACATACAGGCTCGCCAGGATCGGGTGCTTGCTTACTTTGAGAAGACCCGGTTTCCTTCTACAAACAAAAAAATGCACATTTTTCGCAAAAAGGTTCAAATCAAACTGGTTCCAGCCTTGATTACCAGTGCTGCTGCGTTTGTGGTGGTTTTTATTGGTGCCTTCATGTTGTTCGGGACGCAACCCCAGATGGGACAGGAAATCCTGCCTGGAGTTGTCGCCCCTATTGATAGTGCTCACATTCGGCAGGTGACCGATGTTCAGAAACCTTCTCTTGATATGTTCAGTCTGGAGCAGATTGTTCAGCATCTTGACGCCATGGGGTATGCTGTCAAGTTGGAATTGAAGGCCGTGACTCCTCTCGAATAAGAGATAATTCCTCTCGCTCTCATGTTGAAGGCTCTACATTCACTTGTAGAGCCTTCCCTATTTTGCTACTATGGGTAGACTCTTTTTCGAGTAGGAGGCAGCGTGTGAAGGCAGTTGAATTATCCAAGGCCTATGATCCCAAATCATTTGAGGACAGAATATATCAGACATGGATGGAGAAGGGGATGTTCAAGCCCGTAGCGGGAGAACAATCACCCTTTACCGTCGTTATGCCTCCTCCCAACGTAACCGGAATTCTGCACATGGGTCATGCGTTGAACAACTCCCTGCAAGACATCCTGACTCGGTATTACCGCATGACTGGCAGACCCACCCTTTGGGTGCCGGGAACAGACCATGCAGGTATTGCCACCCAGAATATTGTGGAGCGCCAGCTGGCCAAGGAAGGTCTGCGAAGACAGGACCTCGGGCGTGACCGTTTCATTGAGCGCACATGGCAGGTCAAGGAAAAGCACCATGGCATCATCAAGCAGCAGTTGCAGAAGATTGGCTCCAGCTGTGATTGGGATCATGAACGCTTCACCATGGACGAAGGTCTCAGCCAGGCAGTGCGAGAGAGTTTTGTCACCCTCTATGAGCGTGGACTCATCTATAAAGGCGAATACCTGGTCAACTACTGCCCGAAGTGTGGAACTGCGTTGGCTGATGATGAAGTTGAATATCAGCCGGTCAGTGCATTCCTGTATGACGTTCGCTATCCTTATAGCGATGGAAGCGGGTTTATAACCGTTGCCACCACTCGACCTGAAACCATGTTCGGTGACGTTGCCGTTGCTGTAAATCCCGAAGATGAGCGCTATACCCATCTTATCGGGGCGTTGCTCGACCTTCCCTTGACCGACCGTAAGATACCCATTATTGCCGATGCTTTCGTCGATAAGAGCTTTGGGACCGGTATGGTGAAGATTACTCCCGCCCACGATCCAAACGACTGGCAATGCGGCAAGCGGCACAACCTTGAAAAGGTCAACGTACTCAATCCTGACGGAACGCTCAATGAGAACTGTCCACAGAAATACCGCAATTTCAGTGCCGTTGAGGCACGAGGGATGGTGGTTGCGGACTTGAAAGAGCAGGGTTTTCTGGTCAAGGAAGTTGCCCATAACCACGATGTAGGACATTGCTATCGCTGCAATACCATCATCGAACCGTATTTGTCCAACCAATGGTTTGTCAGTATGAAGGGTATGGCAGAAAAGGCCCTGCAGGCTTGGAGAGACGAGAAGGTTGTTTTCTATCCCAAGCGTTGGGAGAATACCTATACCCATTGGCTGGAGAACATCCATGACTGGTGTATCAGTCGCCAGCTTTGGTGGGGTCATCGCATTCCTGTGTGGGAATGCCAGGACTGTAAGCAGGTCATTGTAGCAAGACAAGATCCCACCGAATGCCCGAATTGCCACAGCGCGAACCTTGTACAGGAAACCGATGTGCTGGACACTTGGTTCAGTTCATGGCTCTGGCCGTTCAGTACCTTGGGTTGGCCCCAAAAGACTGCAGACCTTGCAACCTATTTCCCAACTTCCACCTTGGTTACCGCCTATGACATTATTTTCTTCTGGGTTTCCCGAATGATTATGGCGTCGCTCGAATTGATGGGGGAGGTTCCCTTCCGGGATATTTACATCACCGGTCTGGTACGAGACAAGCAGGGCAGGAAGATGAGCAAGAGCCTGGGCAATGGTATCGATCCGCTGGAAGTGATTGATCAATACGGTGCCGATGCGATGAAGTTCACCCTTAGTTACATGGCTACCCAAGGCCAGGACATTCTCATCGACATGGACTCCTTCAGGCTTGGCTCTCGCTTTGCCAACAAGGTTTGGAATGCCGCCCGCTTCCTTTTGATGAATCTCGAGGGGGTAAATCTAATTCCCGTCTCTATGGTGACCCTCACCACGATGGATACGTGGATTTACAACCAGCTCAACGTGGCTGCTCAGAACGTGCAGATAGCCCTGGAAAACTATAAGTTCAACGATGGCGCCCAGGCTGTATATGATTTCTTCTGGAACGACTTCTGCGACTGGTATGTCGAAAGTGCTAAACGCGGTCTGTATAGTGATGATCCTGCAGTAAAGGAACGCCAAGTTTCCCTTTTGTTGGACCTCCTGGCCGAGTCGATGCGCCTCATGCATCCCTTTGCCTCGTTCATCAGTGAAGAGATTTATCAGAAGCTTCCCAATGTTGAAGGGCTTTTGATCAACAGCACCTACCCATCGTTTAGAAGCGACCGTGTCTATACCGAAGACGCCTTGAAGGTGCAAAGACTGCAGGAAGCAGTTACCTCGCTGAGGGCGCTTCGCTCTGATCTGGGTATCGCAGTGGAACGAAAAATCCGGGTGGTCGTCAAGTGCGACCCTGACTTCGTCGCCGCATCCTTCTTTGAGGAACAGAAAAATCTCATTGCAGGGTTTGTTGGGGCTTCCTCTTTGGAAGTTGACAACAGCATGGCAACCGACAAGGCGGTTCCTGTTGCAGGTACCGGCTATGAGATGTATGTCTTTGTCCGTGAGGCCATCGATGTGGAGAAAGAGGTACTGAAACTGGGCTCGGATATTGAGAAAAACCGCAAGAGTCTTGAAGCAGTGCTAGCCAAGCTCTCCAATGAGAAATTCACCTCCAATGCGAAAGCGGAGGCGATAGAAAAGGAACAAGGCAAGAAGGCTGAGTTTGAAGAGAAAATTGAGAAAGGTGAAAAACACCTGGCCCTGCTAAAAACCTTCCTGTAAAACTGTCGGTGCTCCTTCGGGAGCACATTTTTTTGCCCCTGCTGTCTGCATTATGACGTATGATGGCATAGTGAAAGGGGAGGGCTAGTATGGAATTCTACGAGGTTGTGAATTCGAGAAGAACGATACGTGATTTTGAGCATGCAGTCATTGAGGATGCCACCATAGAAAGAATTCTCAAGGCGGGTTTACAGGCTCCGTCCAATGACCACATGCGTGATTGGCACTTCATCGTGATTAAGGACAAGCATGCTATTCACAAACTGATAGATATCATTCCCAGAGGAATTTCAGATGCCGCAATGGCTGCCTTGATCAAGGATTGGAATCTGAGCGATCCGATACAGCAGGCCTGCTACAAGGATGCTGTTCCCAAACAATATCGAATGTTTGCCGAGGCCTCCTGTTTGGTAGTACCGCTCTTCAAACAGAAAACAGCTGTGCTCGGGGCCGAAAACCTTTCACAGCTCAATGGATTTGCATCCATATGGTGTTGTATTGAAAACATGCTTCTGGCGGCCACTGATGAACAGTACGCCTGTACACTGCGTATTCCCCTTGGACAGGAAGAGCCATGGACCAGACAGCTCTTGAACTATCCTAAGGATTACCTCATGCCTTGTCTGATTGCTATCGGCAAGCCGCGCCCTGATGCTGCAAGGGTCAAACAAACAGAATACTCAGTGCAAGAGAGAATCCATCTGAACCAGTGGTGAGGGGTGGAGCTAAAGAAATGGCGTCCCCTAAAGGACGCCATACTGAAGACTGGCTTATTCGCCTTTTTCTTCCTGAATTTCTTTTCTGCGGTCCTTGCAAAGCTTGGCCATTTCTGCGAGAGCCTTTCGTGCTCTTGCCGCCGATACCTTTACTCCTTTTTCAGTGAACTTTTGGTTCTCTGTGAGGTACGTTTCATACTGCATGACAATCTGTTCGTGAATAGTCATTGATTCCTCCATGTGTCTAGGTTACCTAATTCTATCACGCTTTCATGCCAGTGCAAGGGAAAAACCTGCATATAACGCGTTAATTTAGCGTTTTTTTAGGAAATTACGCGTCCTTTCCATTCAAATCCCTTACCACTGAGACGTAAAAGCATTCCATTGAGGTACATCAGCACTACCAACAGGATGGTTACCGGACCGAAAAGGCCCGCCTTTTTTGAGAATCCAAAGTACATTGCACAGCGTTTCCAGGTCGCAAAGAGCAGGAAGCTGCCAAGCAACGTGAAGAGAAATGGAAGGAAAAACAGCTGGTTCGAAACGGCAAGCACTCCAAACCAAAGACCCAACAGAGGGGAGAAGCTGAGCAACAACAGTACAAGCACAATAACGAGAATCAGAAGGAATCCGAGAATGCCTTGCTTGACCACTCCGTTGATTGAACGCTCAAGACTCTTCCATCCCTGATTGAAAGAAGTGAACATTTCGCACTGCAGGGCTGTCTGCATGGGAGCGAACAGTTGCTTGTACCCCCGTTTTGCACATAAGCGTGCAAGCGCCACATCGTCGCAAATCTGACTCTTGATCGGGACGAAGCCTCCCAGTGCATCCAGAACATCGCGCTTGATCAGCAAGTACTGACCGATGGCCATGGAAAAAAGCGGCCACTGCAACGATGCCTGGTAGCGGAAAGGAACGAACAGCGCAGGATTGAAGAGCATGACACTGACCAGTACCTCAATACCCAGGGATTTTGCTATCTGCTTTGGATAGCCGCTGATCATAGAGCCCCCCTGCTTCTCAAGCAGTGCAAGTCCGTAGGCAACGGAGTCGACAGTATGCTGGGTATCGGCATCGGAGAACAGGATATACTTGCCTTTGGCAGCCTCATAGAGCTGTTGCATAGCAAAAAGCTTTCCCCTCCAACGTTTTTCCAATACACGACCCTGGATTAGGCGAACACGACAATCCTGTGCTTGCAAAGCAAGGACCTTTGAAGCTGTGGCATCGGTGGAGTTGTCATCAAGCACAAGAATCTCAAGATTGACATGAGTCTGTTTCAGCAAGGAACGTACACATGCTTCAATGTGGTGTTCCTCGTTACGCGCCGGGATGGCTATGGTGACCAATTCCTGGCTTTCAGGGTCCTGCCAGTTCTTGGTTATCCGATCAAAATACCGCCTGTTGCTCGTATAGAGAAACGCCGACCATAGGCCGACAAAAAGAATTATGCTGGAAAGCAATACAATCATAGGTGTGCTTGGACCTCTTTAAGGTATGTATCGAGCGTTGGATCGAAGTGGTAGAGAGACTTTGCAGCCTCCAAGTAGCCCTTTGCAGTCGCCCACTCTTTGCGCTTCATGCTGACTACACCAATACTGCTGTACAGACTGGCTGTATCCCATCGCGAAAGGACCGGTTTTGCTTCATTGAGCAACATCAAGTAGAT
Organism: Sphaerochaeta globosa str. Buddy; assembly: GCF_000190435.1. Lineage (NCBI taxonomy): Bacteria > Pseudomonadati > Spirochaetota > Spirochaetia > Spirochaetales > Sphaerochaetaceae > Sphaerochaeta > Sphaerochaeta globosa. Next base: position 1,808,734 of record NC_015152.1, on the reverse strand, counting down.
TTGCAGTGCCTTGTTCACATCACCGCCTGCAATCGAAGGAGCGTACAAAAGGCTGCTGGCCTTCATGAGTTGTGCATATACCTGCTGGGGATACAGTTTGTAAGCTTCTTTGATTTTCGCATTGCTGCTGATTCCTTTTCCCAAGCTTTTAGGATTGATAAGATAGTAGATGGAATCGATTTCTGCTTCCAGAATGAGAGCAAAATACGAGTTTTTCTGCAGTGCAGGCAAATCTTGCTCTGCTTCCTTGAGCAGCTCTTTGGAACGAATGAGGTTCTTCGGTTCAATTTCGGTATACAGCCGCCCAAGCAAGGTTGCTGTACGAATAGACAGCACAGACCGTTGCTGCTCTTCCACAAGGGACTGAAGAAGCTTTATCCGCAACTCTTCGCCTTTTTGCACATCGCCTTCATCCCGCACTGCTTGCACAAACTGTACAAAGGCAGGAATTTCTTGAAGAAACGAAAAATCATCCACCAAGGCTGCACTTGGAAGCGAGAGGAGTGTACCAATGCACACAACAAGGGTGAAAAGGATTCGCTTCATAGTGCTATTTAACCATAGTTTCACGACGGATGATATAGCCGGTCTGCAGCGATTTATCGGTTTTCAGATATTGCACTTTCCCATGGTCGGCTTGTGAAATCGGCTGAAAATTCTCATCAAGCAGACAAAAGGCATCGTCTTCGATGCGATAGACATCACTTCCGATATATTCGATGGCCATTCCCTGGCGCAGTTGATTTTTCAAATCCATTGCCCAGATTCCCTTTTCAATCTGCTTTCCGATGAACCCACAGAAAAGATAATTCCTGAGGTACCCCTGTTCGGTGCTTTTGTCGATTCCCTGTCCCATTGTAGGGTCAACCGGTCCATGACCGAAGAAAAAACCGGTGGAATACTCACGATGGCTGATATCAAAGAGGTCCTGACGAAACAGTTTCCAGCTATCAGAGCCCGTACCGATGGCATCCAAGGCCTTGCGATACGCCCTCGAAACAACGGCAACATAGTAGCTGCTTTTCATTCTGCCTTCTATCTTGAGTGAGTCGACTCCTGCATCGATAAGTTCTTGCAGATGGTCGATCATGCACAGGTCCTTGGAGGAGAGAATGGTGGTATAACCATCCTCTTCGCGTATGGGGTAGTACACACCTGTACGCTGTTCCTCTTGCAGGGCCAGTTCACCGCTTGCCAATACCTGGGCAAGTTCCTCAGATTGGGCTAGTTGGTAATTCCATCGGCATGTATGGCTGCAATCACCTCTGTTCGCACTACGTCCGGCCAAATGGCTGGAGAGGAGACAACGGCCCGAATACGCCATACACATTGCACCATGGACAAATACCTCGAGCTGGAGATCGGGATTGGCATCCTTGATACGCCTGATATCCTCGAGCGGGGTCTCTCTGCCCAAGATGACTCGGCTGAATCCCATTTTGTGGTACATCGATGCACTGCTGGAGTTGGTACAGCTTGCCTGGGTTGAGAGGTGGAGCTCAACCGAAGGTCCCAGTGCATCCTGTAGCAGCGGCACCAAGCCGATATCGCTGATGATGAATGCATCAAACGGCCAGGTTTTGATGAGTGGCAACTGCTCTTTGAGCGAGGCAAGATTTGCTTCGTCAAAGAGCATGTTAAGCGTACAGTACAGACGCTTGCCACTATCGAGCTTCAGTTGCTTTACCTGCTCTAAGTCCTCTGCTGTAAAGTTTTTCGCATTTGAACGAAGGGAGAAGTCCGAAAGACCCAGATATGCTGCGTCAGCTCCATAGGCGAACGCAAGACGCAGCTTCTCAAGATTACCTGCCGGACTGAGCAGCTCAATGCTCACTCAATGCCTCCCTGACTGCCAGGGCAATCGCTTTGCTGATAGCTTCGATTTCACTGGTGTTGGTCTTTGGGACAACGGGGAGAATCGGTTCCATGACCGAGCGCTTGCCGTCATCCGGGAAGGCATAGGAGAGTACCTGCTCAACTGAACCGACCAAGTGGAAGGTGATGCCGCTCTTTAATGCATCGTCCAGCTTGTCCAAGTCGCGCTTGTTGAATTGGGGAATGATGATCGTGTCGATCTTGTTCCTTCTGGCAGCAAGCACCTTCTCCTTGAGTCCTCCGATAGGCATTACCTTACCTTTGAGCGTCAGCTCTCCTGTCATCGCAAGGTTGGGTGCCATCGTCTGGCCGGTTACCAAGCTGTAGAGGGCGACTGTCATGGTTACGCCTGCCGACGGGCCATCCTTGGGAGTAGCCCCTTCGGGTACATGCAAGTGTATTGCATTATTCTCAAACCAACTGGGATCGATCTTATGTTCCTTGGCATGCGCCTTCAGGTATGTGTAAGCGATGCTCACCGACTCCTGCATGACCTCTCCAAGCTGACCGGTGAGTTTGATCTCGCCTTTTCCCGGAGTATTCTGCGCTTCGATGATCAGGGTATCGCCACCCATGCTGGTCCATGCAAGACCGATTGCCATTCCCGGGCGGTCGGCTTTGAGAATTTCATCTTCCACAAAAACCGGCTCTCCAAGGAATTCATGCAACAATACATCGTCGATGACCACCGGCAATGTTTCCGGCTTGCTCTCGATCAAACGAAGTGCAACCTTGCGATTGATCTTATGCAGTGACTTCTCGAAATTTCTGACTCCTGCCTCTCTGGCATACTCATCGGCAATCTTTCTGAGAATAGCCGGTGTGTACTTGATTTCATCCTTGGTCAGGCCATGCTTCTCCATCGACTTGGGTACCAGGTATTTCTTTCCGATGGCCAGCTTTTCCTCGCTGGTATAGCCGGAGAGCTGGATGATTTCCATGCGGTCCAAGAGGGGCCTGGGAATGGTATCGAGCGTGTTGGCGGTACAGATGAACAGAACCTCACTTACATCGAAGGGGATGTCAAGGTAGGTATCACGGAAGGAGGAATTCTGCTCGGGGTCGAGTACCTCAAGCAATGCACTGGCAGGATCTCCCTGGTAGGAGACACCCATCTTGTCAATTTCATCGATGAGGAAAACTGGGTTCTTAGCCTTGGTAATCCTGAGCCCTTGGATGATTTTTCCAGGCATCGCCCCGATATAGGTCCTTCTGTGGCCCTTGATCTCGCTCTCATCATTCATGCCGCCGACTGAGAAGCGGAAGTACTGCTTCTTCAGCGAACGGGCAATGGAAATACCCACGCTGGTCTTGCCGACTCCCGGAGGGCCGACAAGGCAAATGATGGAACCCTTGGTATCCTGCTTTTTCTTGCGGACTGCAAGGAACTCAAGAATTCGGTCTTTTACATCCTTCATACCGTAGTGATCCCGTTCAAGAATCTTGCGGGCGCTTTCGATGCTGAAGTTCTCCGCCTTGGGTTCCTTCCACGGCAGGTCGCTGATGATTTCCAAATACGTACGGCTGATGGAGTACTCAGGACTTGAGGGATCCATAGCTTCGAATCGAGCCATCTCACGGTCCACCGTTTCCTGGGCTTCAGTTGAGAGGGGGAGGCCCTTGAATTTTGCCTTGAGTCGGTTTATCAACTCAACCTTGGGGTTGGTTGTCAATCCCAGCTCTTGTTGGATGGACTTGAGCTCCTCGCGTAGGAAGTACTCTCTCTGGTTCTTCTCAATCTTCTGGTTTACCCTGGCTTGGATTTTTGCCTGCACCTGGGCGATATTCTGCTCGTTCTTGATGAATACCAATACTTTTTCTATGCGCCTACGCACCACCAGTGTTTCAAGAATGGCTTGCTGCTGCTTGCGTTCGACATTCAGGATGCTTGCGATGAAGTCGGCAAGCTTGCCCGGATGGTCGATATTGACCATGTTCAGGCGCATCTCCTCACTGAAGATTTGGTTGTTCTTGGTAAGCATTTTCATCTCGGAGAGCAAGAGCCGGGTCCATGCCCTCAGCTCCTCCGGTTCATCCTCTATGTCCTCGAGGTATTGCACCTCGGCAACAAGGTACGGACCGCTTGGGTAGTACTGCTTGGTCTCAAAACGCTTGAGCGTAGAGATGAATATGCTAATGCCCCCGTCGGGGAGCTTGATTTTCTTAACGATTTTGGCAACAGTTCCCACACTGTACAGGTTCTCTTGGGAGTACTCCTCGCTCTCGGTTTCATCCTTGATGAGCAAAAGTCCCAAAAAGCCACCATGTTTGATAGCCTGGTTGACGATTTCGACATCCTGATTGTCGGTGATCATCAACGGGGTAAACAGTCCAGGGAACACAGGGTTTCCCGTGACTGGAAGAATAAACAAATTATTGGGAAGCAGTTGCTCGATCGGCAATAGTTCCTGTTCAGACATAGCGCCTCCATATAACAATTACATACGGGCGGCAATGACGCCCGCCCGAACTAAAGGTAATAAAACTTCTTCCTAAAGGAAAGTGGCTAGTTCTCTTCTTTGGAAAGCCATTTTACCCCAAGGTAACAGAATGGGGTATCCAATAGGGCAAAGACAACCTTGAACAGCCAATAGGGAATTATGAGGCTGAAGACAAAAGCAACCGTGAATTTTGGGGTGGTCTGATAAAAAGCAATGAACATGAAAATGACGGTATCGATGAATTGGCTGGTGATGGTACTGAGGTTGTTTCTCAGCCAAAGCTTTTTGCCGTTGCTTAATTTCTTGAAAAATAGGAAAATATTTACATCGACTGTCTGGCTGATAGAAAAGCTGACCAGTGAGGCCAGGCTCATGCGCATGCTCATTCCAAAGATTTGGCGGTACGCTTGCTGTAATTCCCAACTGGGGTGTGGGGCAACCTGCACGAATAGTGCTGTTGTTACAAAAAGGATTACCAGCATAATGATGGAATAGTGCACAAAAAGCGAGGCGTGTTCGTGACCCTTCACTTCACCGACAATATCGGTGACCAAAAAGAGGACCGGCATAAAGAAAATTCCCACAGAAACCCTGACACCAAAAAGGTTTATGATTTTGCTTCCTACCGTATTAACCAATACTATTCCTGTTATGTAGAGAGCAAAGAGAAAGAGTTCCTTTTTGTTCATGCCTTGCGACTGTTTATCCATGCTGTCCTCACTTGGCGCAAGTGTAGCGAAAAGGGTGGGCAGGGTCAAATAGGGACGCAAACTGAAGAATTGTTCCCTGCTTTCTTGTATACTGTATTCCTAAGGAGTCAACGATGAGATTAGCAAACAAACGGGTGATTATCACTGGGGGGAATCGGGGAATCGGTAGAGCAATCACCGAGCGTTTTCTCAAAGAAGGGGCACGGGTGGCACTTCTTGTACGCCGTGATGTTTCTCCCTTCATCAAGGAACTTACCGATAAAGGGTATAGCGTACAGGCAAGGCAGACCGATATCACCGACTATGAGCAGGTGAAACAAGCTATTGATGCAATAGTCCAAGCATGGGGCGGCGTTGATATTCTGGTGAATAATGCAGCAATCATTTCCCGTGAGGGGGTATTGGATATGTCACTAAAGGCTTGGCATGAGGTAATGGATGTGAATGTCAATGCAGCTTTTTACTGCAGCAAGGCAGTAATTCCATATCTGAGTGCTCAGAGAAGCGGTACTATTCTGAACATCTCCTCCGTAGCTGCCAAATGCGGCGATATTACGGCAGCTCCGGCCTATGGGACTTCCAAGGGGGCCCTAACCACCTTCACCCGGTCCCTTGCCCGTCAGTTGGCACCGTACCAAGTTCGGGTAAATGCCATCGCTCCCCATGCCATTGTTACAGAAATGAGCGCTCAGTGGTCGGATGAGAAACGTAAGCAAGTTATCAGTGCCATTCCGCTCGGTCGCATGGGTACTGTTGAGGAAGTAGCCTCGACGGCGCTTTTCTTGGCAAGTAATGAAGCCTCGTTCATAACCGGTGAGACGGTCAATATCAATGGTGGGTATTTGATGGACTAATCAAAGAGGGCACACCGATCGGTATGCTCCTTCTGAAGAAAAAAGAAAAAGTAATAATAATATAAAAGAGAAAGAAAAAGAAAAAATAAAAGTCTTCAGTCCCGCCCTTTGCCCCTTGATGTATCATAGTATGCTCAGCTGGCGGGTTTTGGGGTGGGACTGAAGACAATCGTTCAAATTTCTAGTTCAATACTCCTGCTTGGATCAACGCCTTTTTCAGAAGTTCCTTGCTCTCAATGCTCATAGGACCAACGGGGGCGAAACAGGGACCGGCATCGATGCCCAAGAGCTCAAGGCTCTCCTTGAGGATGGTGGGGAAGGAACCCAGGTTGAAGGCCATTCTCACCGGGGCAATTCTGTACTGGGCCTCAAGTGATCCCGCTACATCACCGCTGACATACTTGTCATAGATGTCTGCCATCAGGCGTGGAGCAATGTTTGCACATGCTGTAATTGCACCATGACCACCATAACAGAGACAGGCATGAATCAGGGTATCCCGTCCACTCAGAACATAGAAAGGTTTCTCTGCCTGATAGGTATTGCGGATGTACTCGCTGGTCAGGGTAAAATCGCCGCTGCTGTCCTTAACCCCTACGATATTCTTAATCTTGGAAAGCTTCACCACAGTATCCACACCAATGTTCACATTGGTCTTTCCCACGTTGTTATAGAGCAACATCGGTAGCTTTGTGGAAGCAGCAATATCGGCATAATGTTGATAGAGTTCTGCCTGGGTGACGCTGATGAACATCGGTGTCAGCACGCTGATGGCATCGGCTCCCGCTTCCTCGGCCATTTGGGCGTAGCCTACGGCCTCGGCGGTGGTAATGCCGTTTACCCCGGCATACACGGGGACCCGTCCTTTCGCCTCATCGATGCAGATTTGGAATGCATCGCGACGTTGTTCTGGTGAAAACCCGTAGAATTCACCGGAAGTGCCGACTACAAACAGTCCATGCACTCCTCCATCGATCATATAGTTGACCAGCTTGCGTAGTCCTTTCTCGTGGATCTTATAGTCAGCTGTCAACGGGGTAACCATTGCAGTGATAATACCTTTTGCTTCGAAATTCATAGGTGTATGGTACTCCTTGCTATTGTAAGAACTCTTCGTTCTTTTTCGTTTCATAGGTTTTGAACAGCTCAGTCTTCTTAATGGCTTCGATAAGGTTCTGTTCTTCCTCGCTCATGTGCAAGTCCTCGAGAATGGATGCAGAATCATAGAGATGCTCTGCCTTTCCTGTTCCGTAGACAATACTCGATACTTCATCGAAGGAGTAAACCCACTTCATGGCTGCATGGGCGAGCAATGTCTTATTCTCAATACCTGCTTCCTTGGCCATCTCAAAGAGGGAGCCTTTCATGAAAGCCTCTCTTGCAACTACACCCATACCGAGTTTCGCAGCTTCTTTGAATACTCGTTTTGTACCCTGGTGATCTGCAAGGTTGAAATTGATGTAGACTACATCGAAACTGCCGGTGGCAATCTGCTTGAGGTAGGTGCTCTCCCCGCTGAAGGTATCGGCACATGCGAAGCGAATGAGGCCTTCCTTCTTGAGGTGTTCGATATTGTAGGAAATCTTTGCCAAGTACTCAGGATCGTGCTCAAGAGCACTTTTCATGAAAGCAAAGTTGAAAAAGTCGATACTGTCACGTCTGAGCAACTTGAGAATTCTCACAGCCTCGGCTTTGAGGGTCTGGTAGTCGGCCATTTTCTTGTTGTGCTCATCGTAGGTGTAGACAAACCCTTCGGGTCGGGTCTGGATATATACCGGGTAGGGTGGAGGAAGTTCAAGGAAGTTCCTACCTAACGCATCCTTCTCCGAGTCATGGGTCACATCATAGAAGTTTATGCCCAGGTCATAGGAAGCCTTGAGGATGTTCTTGCGGTTCTCTCCCCCGAAACCGGGGAAGATGTATCCAGCTGTGATGGCCTTCTCAAAGTCCTCGTTGAAACCTCTGGACTTATGATTGGGTAGGTATTCATGGCCTCCCATGCTGATCATGGAGATATCGATGCCGGACTTTCCAAGTGTTTTGTATTTCATCTCTACAGCTCCTTAGCTGGCTACGCCGTACAGCATGTTCGGCAAGAAGAGGATGACATCGGGGATAGCAAGGAGCAGTACTCCCACGAGAATGGTGACGATGAAGAAAGGAATGCTTTCTTTCAGATATTCAGACATCGGTACACCAAGAATTCCGTTGACAATGTACATGGCTATACCTACCGGTGGAGTAAGAATGCCCATGGTGACGATGATGCTGGTCACAACACCGAAGAGAACCGGGTCGATACCGATGGTACGGACGATCGGCATGAGAATCGGGGTGAGCAGAAGGATGACGATCGAGCCGTCCATGAACATGCCGAAGATGACATAGAGGAAGAATACGATGCCCATTACGACAAACTGGCTGTTGGTGAAACCGGTGATCAGGGTGGTTAATTTCTGGGGAATTTGGTCCATCGGGATGCCGTAGGCAAAGACTGCGCTCATGGAAATCATGAACATAATTCCACCGATATCCCTGATGGCTTCCTTGAGGGTAGCAATCAGGCTCTTGATGGTCATTTCCTTGTATACGAAGAAACCCACAATGAGTGCATACACGCAAGCAAATGCACCGACCTCAGAGGGGGTGAACAAGCCCATTCTCAAGCTTCCAATCAGAACAATCGGGAAAATCAAGGCCCAGATGGTATCTTTCAAGGAAAGAACAATTTCTTTGATGGATGCACGATGCTCACGGGCTTTAGGGAACTTACGAAAGCGTGCAGTAATTGCTACGGTAATCATGAATGCTGCCATCATAATCAAACCGCTCATAATACCGGCAGAGAACAATCTTCCGATGGAAACCTCGCCAACCGTTCCGTAAAGTATCATGCCGACTCCAGGAGGAATGGTGGAGGTAATCAAGCTTGTGAAGCCGATTACCACGGCGGTATACCCGCGGGGATACTTTTGCTTGAGCATTTCAGGTCCAAGAATACGCGCTTCCATGGCCGCATCGGCATTGGAGGAGCCGGAGCAGCCACCCATAAGGGTGCTCAGAACAACGCTGACCTGCGCCATTCCTCCGCGCATATGGCCGGCAAGTTGCATGGCAAGCTTGATCAGGCGGGTGGTGATTCCCGAGCTGTTCATCAGGCTTCCTGCAAAAATGAACAACGGGACTGCCAACAATGTCACACTTTGTGTTTGGCTGATCGGCAGCTGCACAACGGTTGCCAAGGGCAGTTCCATATGTTGCAGAAAATAGAATATCCCGGAGATACCCAGGGAAAAACCTACGGGGACTCCGATGAAGAGCAGCAACAGGAATATAAGTAATACAAGAATCATGTCTTACCTCACTTCTTTTGAGCCGACGGCACTGTCATTTTTCAGAAGATTACGAATTTTTAAACAGGTGGTGATGATCATGAAAACCGAAGGAATGGGCATACTCAAGGTCGCCCAGGTATAGCTCATAAAGGGAATACCCTGGAAGGTACGGAACCTGGATGAGTATGCGAGGTAGAAACCGTAGTAGACCATAAGAAAGAGGAAGAGAAGAATGAGTATATAAATGACTAATTGCAAAATTTTCTTTGTTTTGGGTTTGAGAAATTGTTGAAAAATCTCGACGTTGACCATTTTGTCATCCCGAAGGGCAGTATCAGCACCTACGTAGACTGACCAGGTGAACATCAGTAAGGCAAGATCGAGCCCCCAGTTGATTGGAAAGCCAATGGTTCTGAGGATTGCTGCAAAGGTAAGGATGAAGACCGTGGAGATGAGCAGGACAGCCCCGACGGCAAGTTCGATATCGCAGAACTTTTTATAAGCTTTTGCTATACGGTTCATGATTAACCTCGTTGAAACGTGAAGACATCGGCCTGCAATCTATCTGATTGCAGGCCAAAGAAGCTGGTGTTCTCTTATTTCCCGAGTTCAGCGTAGACTGCAGCTTTTGCAGCATCCAAACCGAGTGCCTTATAGGCAGCTTCGCCGGAAGCCTTGAAAGCGGCAACATCAAGATCGCTGTGCGGGATGTAGGTCATGCCCTGGTCGATCATGAACTGGCGGTCTGCTTCAGCATTCTTGAGCAGAATGTTGGAAGCAACCAAACCGGCCTTGTTACACTCTTCGATCAGGATCTGCTGATAGTCGGCGGGCAGCTTGTTGAACCAAGCAGCACTGACAACCATGACGTTCAGCTGGAAAATGTGCTGGGTTTCAACAATGTAATCTGCAACCTCATACACCTTCAGCTGTTTTGCTGCGGCATAGGGGAGCTCACAACCATCAACAACTTTGGTCTGGATGCCGTTGTACAGCTCACCATATGCCAGTGCGACTGCCTTGCTGCCAAGGGAGTTGACAGTTGCAAGCCATGCCGGAGCGTTTGCAGTTCTGATCAAGCTGTTGCGCAGCTCTGCAGGGCTCTTTCCAGGCTTGTTGGTGAAAATGTTGCGGAATCCCTGTACCCATGCGTACGATACAACCTTGATCTGGTGCTGCTTCTCGAGCTGGTCGACCCAACCCTTTACGACTTTGGAATCGAGCAGTTTCTCTACATCATCAATGCCACCAAGGAAGAACGGCATGTACAGTATACCCCATTCCTTGACATAGTTGCCAAGACGGGCGGGGTCGGTCTGCCAACCAACGTTGGAGCCAAGGCGAATTTGTTCAAGAACGTCTTCCTCGACACCGAGTTGGGCGCTGGGATAGACCTCAATCTTCAACTTGCCATTGGTTCTGGCTGCTACAGCCTTCGACCATTCCAAATACTGCTTGTTGAATGTGTCCTCAGGAGTGAGCACATGGCCGAATCTCAGCACATACTCTTGGTCGGGTTTTGCTTCGACTGTTCCTTGAGCAAAGACGGGCATCAGCAGCAGTGCTGCGAGTGCCATAATCAGGATACTTTTCTTCATAATAATCCTCCACGATGTATTGTTAGGGCCATATAACGACCCCTGAAGCAGAATCTTAGGCGTAAAAGGAGGTCAGAGACGTAAGATAGGTGTCAGCCAATGCCTTGCACGTATTACTCAGGTGCTGGTCCATCAGTTGTTCACACAAATCCGCGTCACGTTTTTCCAGGGCATCCAATATCTTGAGGTGATCTTGGCGTGAATTTTCCTCGATTGCAGTCCTGTTTTTGGTTAGATTTCTGGTGAGTTTCATCAACGATGAAAGTTTGTAGGTGAATTCCTTGAGGTAACGATTCCCTGCAAGTTCAATCAGATAATCATGTACCTCATTGCCGACGGCGATCGCTTTGCTTCCTCCATCCTTATCGATATCCAGACCGAGAAGCTTAGCCCTAAGTTCTTGGATCCTCACATCGATATCAGGGGCTTTGGTAAAACAAGCATAGCGGGCACAGGCTCCCTCGATGGCTCTCCGGGCATTGAAAATTTCTACCACATCCTGAAACGAAAACTGGCGAACCTGATAACCGCGATTCTGTTGCACGGTAATCAGACCAAGCAGAACCAACTTATTCAGCACCTCGCGAATAGGAGTTCTGGAAAGCCCATATTCACTACTGAGGTCGCGTTCGACCAACCAGGCTCCGGGAAGGAACTCTTCAGAGATGATGCGTTGCTGCAAATCAAGGAGAACTTCTGTTTTTGTCATGCACTCCCTCGTAGTATCCCAGTGGTATACCACCAGAATACCATGCTTGGGGAAGCTGTCAAGAAAAATTTTTGAAAAAGGTGGAAATACCGCAGAGACCAAGAAAATCTGTTGCAATTTGTTGCAGACATGCTATGATTGAGACGTAGACTCAATGTCTCTGCACAGAAGGAAGGAACCTATATGGATAGCAAACTTATTGTAATAGCCATCGGCGGGAACTCATTGATAGAGGACCCAAAACACGTCACCGTAGAAGCCCAATATGAGGCAGCTCGGAAGACTGCAGCGCATATTGCCAAACTGGTGAAAGCCGGTCACCGGGTGGTCATTGCCCATGGAAACGGACCGCAGGTTGGTTTCATTCTTCTCAGGGCGGAATTTTCCCGCTCCATATTGCACAGCGTTCCCTTGGATAGCTGTGTTGCCGACACGCAGGGAGCCATCGGGTATCAACTGCAGATGGCATTGAAGAATGAGTTTACAAAAATCGGGATGAATCCTGAAGTTGCAACGGTGGTTACCCAGGTTGAAGTCAGCGATGCAGACCCTTCCTTTGGCAAGCCTACCAAGCCGATCGGGTCCTTCATGACCAAGGATGATGCAGATTACCACAGCCAGCACGATAATTGGGTGTGCGTAGAGGATGCAGGCCGAGGATACCGCAGGGTTGTAGCCAGTCCGAAGCCAAAAGCCATTGTGGAACTTGAGACGATTCGCACCCTGTTGAACAATAAGGTTATTGTCATCGCCGGAGGTGGTGGTGGTATTCCTGTAGTACGTGATGAGAATGGTATGCTCAGCGGCAGGGAAGCGGTCATTGACAAGGACCTTGCAGCCGCCCTGATGGCCAAGCAGTTGAAGGCCGATCTCTTTGTCATTTCAACAGCCGTTGAGAAAGTATGCCTGAACTACGGCAAACCCAATCAGAAGACGTTGGATACCATTACCGTCAACGAAGCCGAACAGTACATCACCGAAGGGCATTTTGCTCCTGGCAGTATGCTTCCAAAGGTGCAGGCCATCGTAGATTTCGTTCGCTCTACCGGTAATGTCGGCCTGATCACCGATCCTGCCAACCTGTATGGCGCCCTGTACGAAGGTAAAGGTACGAAGATTGTCCTCTAAGAAGCCGATGTTTCCCAACCTCCGCAGTGCCATCGTCAGCATTGCGGTGGTTGGTTTGCTTAGTGTGTTCGCGCTGTTTGCCATCGACCGTAACAATGTCAATCGTCTGGGCAGCTACCAGAAACAAGCGCTCGGGGATCTGCAAAAGGTACGGTCGCATATTGCCTTGCGTTTTGATTACGCCAAGGCTCTTTCAGCGTTGCTTGAGCAGAATGGACATGAAGCAAGTCTCGATTCGGTGGTGGGTGAGTTTGAAAAGGAGCAATCGGTTGCCGACCTAACTGCAAGGTATCTGCTCTTGGATGAAGCATTGGGATTGTTGCAAAGAAATCTTTACGCCGATCCTGCATACTTGTCCTATGCACCCTATTTTGAAAAAATGTATGAAGAGGAACTTGCCTTATCGGATGCACTTCTTTCCTATCATACAAAAGCTGAGTATTTCAACAGGCAAAAGCATGCGTTTCCTGCCTTGATTGTTGCCAATCGACTTGAGATGGAGGACCTAGCGCTTTTCACCCTTGCTCCTGCTTTGAAAGGCCGACCCTAATATATAGGTAGGAAGCAGGACTGCAATGGTTCTCAGGTTGTCCTGCAGGGCAAATGCGGGAACGAACCATTTGAGCACAAGTAACACCAGCATGATTGCAGAGCAGTAGGCCAAAAACCTGGAGCTCTGCTTTTTTTGTATCAGGAAGCTGAAAGCGGGAATCAACAGCAAGGGATTCAAAAAGAGAATGTTTTCATTGAAGTAGGTCATATCCATATCGGAAAATACCATCATAAAGAGTAGCAGCGAGCCCAATGCGGCCAGGCCAACCATCAACAGGCCGAAAGCTACTCGTCTAAGAGCAGGAAATTTTTTTCCGATAAGCCCAAGAAGCAAGGCAAGGCTAAGGCCGAAGAGCCAATACGCCCAGTCATAGTTGACCAATTTGTTTCCCACGGTGAATCGGATGTTCTCTTCGGATGTATCCTGTAAAATGTGTTCTTCAGCAACCAGTCTTGTACCGTCTGCATACGTGAAATCCACAACTGCTTGGTGAAGTTTTTCAGGCAGGAACAGCTCGTCATAGCGATTCAGCCGGGTATCGATGATTCTGCTTTGGAGGGTGTCGAGCACCCAGAAGAGTGCAGGACTGTGTATCAGGTTCTGCATGGTCAGCTGACGATAGCTGCCTTGTGAGGGGACTATGCTTGCCCAAGCGCTGAACTCTCCATGGGTCGCAAAGTCAATGATATCGCGGATTCTTGTCGCGCAGTTGTCATAATAAAAGTGGTAGAGATAGGTGCTGTATTCAGTCTTGATGTTTTTTTGCAGGAAGGCGATGAGCGCAAATTTTGCTTCCTTGGGGAAATTCAGTTCAACAATTTTGACATCGCGCATCTCATCGATGGCTTCTTGGATGCGCCAGGACGCCTCGCTTGCCACCACATAGTAATACATTCTTCCCCGTGCGAAATTCAGATAGAAATTTTCTTGGTCATAGTCAAAGATTCCCCAGTCATACATGATCTGCGTCCCTGAAGGTTGCTTTACGATGAGGGCGGAGTGGCCGAACCAGGCATACAGGGGATCTCCCGGCCCTACCGTCATAAGAGAAATCGAGGTCTGGTCGACCCAACTCTCTTGATTGGCAGCCAAGGGCTTGAGGAAATCGATTTTGGAAAGCTCTTGTGTGCTGTCAAAGGGCTGCTCTACTTCTTGGGGGATTATGCTGTAAGCCGACAGCGAAAAGCACAGAAGTACTAGGTATAGGCTGAGGATGGTCCGTTTCATTGCCGATAGCATATCACAGAGCTGCTCAGCTTCCAACCAGTTGATTTTTTACCTTGTTCCCTCTACTCTAGTTTTTGGAGGGTCCATGGAGCGTAATGTATCGTCTTTGGCTATCGTCTTGCACAGTCAGCGGCACGGTCAGCTGAATCGACGACTGAAGCTTCTCAGTGTGGACTTCGGGATCATTGATGTTATCAGCTATGGGGCACGTAAGTCACTGAAGTCGGTAAAGGCCGAAGTTTTTACGGATGCACAGTTTTTCCTCTACTATAATCCAGTAAAGAAGGATTATACGCTCAAGGATGCCCAGGTTGTAGCCACGCACGATGATATCAGGGATGACTTGTCTCGTACGTATTGTGCCCTATTTTTCTGTGAGTTGCTGCTCAAGACCAATGGAGGAGAGAGTGCAGGGGAGTATCAATTGTTGAGCACTGCTTTGGATATGCTTACTGCATTTCCAAAGCGAACCGATCAGATACTTATCCAATTCGTCCACCGGCTGACCGACTTGCTTGGCCTTCGTACCGATTTGACCAGCTGCCCCATCTGTGAACGGTTGTACGGGGAAAAAGAGATCCTCAGTTTTTCCTCTTCCCTTTCCTGTCCCTGTTGCAGCGCATGCGCATCGCTTGATTCTGGTATGTTGCTCCCCCCTGGGGCACGCCGATATTTAGTGCTCACCTCCAAGTTGGGATATGAAGAGAGTGTACTCGTACCCCTGAGTCCGACTGCCACCCAACGGATCAAGAACTACCTACTCAGGTATGCTCAGATCATAACCGGTGGAACACTCAAAACCTTGTCTGCAGGCATCCTTCAGGAAGGAGCAGACCAATGATTGGCAAAATAAATAGAAAGGTTGTATATACATGGTTTGGAATAAGTCTCCCGTCTCCGCTCAGGAGATACGGCGTTTGCATGAACAGTATGGTCTGGATATGCTCAGTGCATCCATTCTCGTCAGAAGAGGACAGGTCTCCAGCGAGCAAGTAAAGTTTTTTTTGGAGCAAGAGTTAACGTATTTACATAATCCCTTCCTCTTCGATGACATGGAGGAAGTGGTGGATCGCATCAATGAAGCAATCGTTGAGGGCGAGAAGGTATGTGTGGTCGGGGACCGCGATGTGGATGGGATTACCAGCACCGCCTTGTTGGTGCAGGAACTCAGGACCATGGGGCTTGAGGTCGGCTATCAGTTGCCCGAGGGAGACGATCCCTACGGCATGACCCTGCGTGGTGTGGATAAGGCATACGAGGACAAGGTGACGTTGATGATCACTGTCGACTGCGGTATTTCCAACTTCGCAGAGATCGCCCATGCCCATAGCCTTGGAATCGACACGATTGTATTGGACCACCACATCAGCGGCGATACGCTGCCCCCGGCCTTGGCCATTATCGATCCCAAAATGCCGGGTTCGGGGTATCCCTTCGAGCATCTGGCCGGTTGTGGGGTGGTAGCCAAGGTAATCTGGGCTCTACGCTTCAGCCAGACTGATTTCTACCGGGAGGAATGCATCCTGCTTCACGCCCAGCCTGGACACGATACAATTATCATCCAAGCGATGCGTATCCAAAACCTGTTGGTCATCGATCGGGTGATAGAAGAAATAAACCCGGGTTTGCTGCCTCCTTCCCAAAGCAAGGCTTTGGCCTTTCTTTCGTGCGGCTTGCCTATTTTGGTACTCGATGCCCAAGCAGAATTGGTGCAGCTGAAACAAGCATTCTCCAAAAAAATTGATATTCATGTGGTGGATATGCGTTCACAAATGGAAGCTGTGATGCCTGTCATGAAGAACAAGGGTCTGTTCGCCCTTTCCAATATCAGCAGGGCCATCAAGTACTCTCCTTTCGGCAAGGATGAGCTGCAGGTTCTCTTTACCTTGTTTGTAGCCTATTGCATGAAGCGCTATCCCGGTCTGGATACTGAATATGAGTCGATTCTTGACTTGGTTGCCATTGGTACCGTTGCAGATCTTATGCCGATGGAGGATGAGAACCGCATAATGGTCAAGCGTGGGTTGAAGGTTTTGGCCCAAGGTAGAAGAGAATCTCTGATGCCTCTGTTCTCCATGCAGAACCTTCTTGGAAAACAACTTTCAACCAGCGATATCTCCTGGCAGATCAGTCCAGTCATCAATGCCTCCGGAAGAATGGGGAAGCCATCCGTTGCGTTGGAAATGATGCTCAGTAACGATATTTCCCAAACAGAGGAGCTGGCCGGTCAACTCCTCAGGCTCAACAAGGAGCGGCAGAAGCTTGGAGAGGAAGCCTGGGATCGAATGCTCAAAATGGCAAAGGACAGCTTTGAGGCTACCGGCTCCAAGCTGGTGGTTGTTGAGGATTCCACGTTGTCACGAGGGATTACCGGTGTTATGGCAAGTCGGCTGCTTAAGCAGTTCAATGCTCCTGCCATCGTACTTGCAACGGTAGCGGAGGGAAGGGTCAGTGCTTCGATGCGAAGCCCGGACTCGTTCAATGCCCGTGATTTTCTCAGTCGTTTCAGTGATTTGTTTCTTGACTTCGGCGGCCATGCCTGTGCCGGCGGCTTTTCCATGGATATTTCTCAGCTGGAGATTTTCAAAAAGCGGGTTATGGACGAGATTGATTCCATGGACTGCCTGCCTGAAGAAGTTGCAGAGATCAACATCGATTGCACCCTGCCTGAGGCATATATGACTCCCGACATCATCAAGGTAGTCGAGTTCTTTGAACCCTACGGGGAGAAGAATACTCCTCTGGTCTTTTTGATGGAAGGGGCGGTTATTGAGAACATACAAATCATGAACAATAAAAACGGTTCGGTGCAGCATGTAAAAATGACGCTTGCTTTCGGAGAGTACAAGTGGCCGGCTTTATATTGGAATGCTGCCGACCGTATCGGCAAGGATTTTGATGTTGGGACCAGCGTGGATATAGCCTTCAGGCTCGGCAGGAATTACTTTCGTAATCAGGAAACATTGCAGATTACGATTCTGGACCTAAAGCCGTCAAATTGAAGCGTGAAATGTACTTGACACGGAGGGCCTGTTTCGGGCAATCTAGTTCAGGTGAAAACGAACCCAGTAATAGGGAAGGGGGGTGATTAATATATGGCATTCGTAAAAGTAGACGACAATGAACCTCTTGAAAAGTCAATCAAGCGTTTTAAGCGCATGGTTGAGAAAGAAGGTATCATCCGCGAATGGAAGAAGCGGGAGTACTTTGAAAAGCCCTCCACCATCCTTAACAGGAAAAAGAAAGCTCTTGCACGCAAGCAGATGAAGAAGGTGCGCAAGCTCCATGGCACAAAAGGCTTTTAATTAGTATGCAAACCGCCGGTCTCCGGCGGTTTGTTGCTTGTTGGGGTACTTGCATTGCAAAGTTTCGCTAGGAAATGCTATCAATTCTTCCTATCCGGAAACATTTACCCCTAATTTTTATTAATACGTCATATTTTGTAAAATAAATTAGACAAAATGCATATTTTTGGTGTACAATTCCCTCATACAAACGTGCAAGGGGTTACAACCCGTTGCCAACTAGCAAAGAGAGGAAAGAAACGCCATGCTAATTCTGATTTCTGATGCTTTTGATGCTTCACTTCCCCAAAAGCTCAAATCGTTCGGAGAAGTAACTACTGACAAGAATCGGCTGAGTGAGGCACATGTTGTGCTGGTGCGCAGCAAGACCAAGTGTACAAAAGAGTACATCGACCAAGCCCCGAATCTAAAGTTGATCATCCGCGGTGGTGTTGGTATCGACAACATTGACAAACCGTATGCAGAGAGCAAAGGAATTATTGTTCGCAATACTCCCAAATCCTCGGCGATTGCCGTGGCGGAGCTTGCTTTTGCCCTGATGCTGAGTACTCCCAACAATTTGGTTGCCTACCACAATGGCATGAAGAGGGGAGAATGGCTGAAGAATCTCAAGCGTACCGAGCTGTACGGCAAGACTTTGTGCCTCTTTGGTATCGGTAATATTGCTTCCAAGGTTGCCGAACGTGCAAAGGCTTTTGGCATGACGGTCGTAGCATATGACAAATATGTCTCTTCTTCCCCCTTGGCAAAGATGGTAGGAACCCCTGAGGAAGCAGTAGCTGATGCTGACTACATCTCCTTGCATCTTCCTTTGACCGATGAGACTCGCGGTATGGTAAACAAGACTTTGATTTCCCACTGCAAGAAGCAGCCGGTGGTCATCAATACCGGTCGTGGACTTTGTGTGGATGCCCAGGATATGGTAGCAGCCCTCGCTGATGGCAGCGTCGCCTGGTATTGTACCGATGTGTATCCCTCCGACCCCCCCAGTGAAGACTATCCGATTCTCAAAGCTGAACGGGTGACGCTCACCCCCCATGTCGGTGCCAATAGTGAAGAGAACCTCGACCGTATTGGTGAGGAAACGTATGAAATCATGGATGAGTTGCAGAAGGGAGGAAAGATCTAATGGAACGCAAGAAAAATTATTTTGCCGGCCCCTCGGTGATGCCGGTTGAGGTATTGGAGAAGCTTCGGGACCAGATGGTCGAATACAACAACCAAGGCTTGTCCATGATTGAAGCCAGCCATCGCGGTGGTATGTTCGAGGATATGTACGACGATTGTCTTGCCTTGTTCAAGGAACTGCTGGGCATCAGTGATGAGTATGATGTGTATTTCCTCGGTGGTGGAGCCACCTTGCAATTTACCATGATTCCCATGAACTTTTTGCGTCCCGGTACCGTTGCTGACTACATTCGCAGTGGCACTTGGTCCAACAAGGCCGCCGATGATGCCGAGAAGCTGGGCAAGGTACATTACTATTATGATGGCAAGGCCAACAAATATACCTCACTGCCGGATGCCAAGAGTGTGAAGCCGAGCAAGGATTCAAGCTACTTGTACCTCTGTTCGAATGAAACAATCGGGGGCATTGAATGGCAGGATTGGCCTGATACCGGTTCAGTTCCTCTTATCGCCGACATGTCCAGCGACATTTTCAGCCGCCCGGTGCCTGTGGATAAGTTCGACATGATCTATGGCGGGGTACAGAAGAATCTGGGTCCTGCAGGGGCTACCTTCATTATTATGAAGAAGTCATTGCTTGAGAAACAGAACTCCAATCTTACCGCTTATATGGATTATAGCCTGCACAGCAAGGAAAAGGGATTGTACAACACTCCTCCTGTATTTACCATCTGGACGGTGAAGCTCATGCTGGAATGGATTAAGTCAAACGGCGGGACCTTGGGCATGCAGAAGAGAGCACTCGAGAAGAGCAAGTTGATTTATGATGTCATCGATTCTTCTTCCTTCTTCCTCAGTCCTGTCGATCCTACTTTCCGTTCAAAAATGAACCTGGTATTCCGCCTTCCCAGCGAAGAGCTTGAGGAACAGTTCCTTGGTGAAGCAAAGAAGCATGGAATGCTTGGCTTGAAGGGACACCGCTCTGTTGGAGGTTTGCGTGCTAGTCTGTACAATGCGCTTCCTGTCGAAGACGTGGTTGCCCTTGCTCAGTTCATGAAGGAATTCGAAAGGAAAAACGGGTGATAAGTCATGAAAGTTAAGATGGACGAGACGAACAAAGCGATTATCAGGCAACTTTGTGATGGACGAAAGCCGTTCAGTGCCATCGCAGAAGAACTGAGTATTACAGAGAATACCGTTCGCTCCCGGGTCAACAAGCTGATTGATGAGGGCGTACTGCAAATTTCAGGCTTGATCAATCCTGAGGCCATTCCAGGCCTTCAGGTGGTCATGATGGGGGTGAAGCTTAAAACCCTCGATCTGGAACGAAAAGCCAAGGAATTTTCTGAACTCAGGGGTGTTATCTCTGCAGCTGTGGTGACCGGCCGCTATGATCTTATCGTCCAACTGGTGCTCAGCGAGGAAGAAGGCTTGAGTCTGCTCGATTTTTTCAAGTTTGAACTTGATAAAATCAGCGAGATTTCCGAGGTTGAAACCTTTGTTGTCTATCAGTCGCATAATTTCAGGATTCCCTACATCCTGTAGATGCAAATACTTTTCAGAAAGGTGTCTTCGGGCACCTTTTTTTATGCTGTTTTACCAAGAATATCCAAGCTCACTGGAGAAAGAGTCATATTCATGCTATAGTGAGTATAACTGTGCCGGAGCGCACTGCCCAGTTGTATGAGTTGAGGAGAACATCATGGCAGACCTGTCTACATCATATCTTGGATTGAAGCTTAAAAACCCCCTTATTGCAGGAAGTAGTCCCCTGACCGCATCGTTGGACAACCTTAAGCGTTGTGAGGACGCTGGTCTTTCCGCAGTGGTTTTGAAATCTATCTTTGAGGAACAGATCGACGTGGATAGCGACAGTGCCGTTGATGGGGCAGAAGAGTATCTTGCCCATGCGGATGCGTATGGCTTTGTGAAGGGTGCAAGCATGGAGCGACACATAGATGCATACCTTACCCTGCTTGAGGATGCCAAACGCTCTTTGCAGATTCCTGTAATCGCATCCATCAACTGCCGTCAGAGTGGCAGCTGGATTGAATATGCAAACCGCTTTGCTGCTTGTGGTGCCGATGCTATCGAACTCAACCACTATACGGTCGCAGCTGATGTTGAAGTAGAGGGAAATGCCATTGAGAAAGAGTACCTTTCTTTGGTCAAGGCAGCTCGCAAGCAGATCAAGCTTCCCCTGAGTCTGAAGATGGGGCCTTCTTTTTCGTCCCTGGCCAACATGCTCCGACGTTTCGACGAGCTGTCCATCGATGGTGTGGTCCTGTTCAATAGGTTCTACAGCCCTGACATCGACATTGAAAAACTTTCCTTGGTGCCGGCCCAAATGCTCAGCAGCAAGGATGAATATGCACTTTCACTGAGGTGGACCGCTTTGATGAGCGACGAGGTCCGCTATGATATTTGCGCCTCCACCGGTATTTATAGCGGTAGCACTGTCATTAAGCAGTTGCTTGCCGGGGCCAAGGCCGTTCAGCTGTGCTCCGTCCTTTTGAAACAGGGACTCTCTTCTGTAGCAAAGATAGAGTCGGAGCTTGCACAGTGGATGGATTCACACTCCTACTCCAAGATTTCTGACTTCAATGGAAAACTCGCACAGGAGCGTATGCCCGACCCAGCCAAATGGGAGCGTGTGCAGTACATGAAGTCAATCCTGGATGCACAAAAGGGTTGAGCCATGGATATTACAAAGTATGATGATATAGCTCCCTACCGGGGGCAGGCTGTTTGTGACGCCATAACACGCATTCTTGAGAACAAGGATGCCCTTTACAAGATTCTTGCTTCGTTGGGTCCATCCGAAACGGCTGAGCAACAGAAGCAGCTATCTGAAAGTGCCGCTTATATTGCAAAAATTCTTGCAAAGGTACAGAGCTATGAAGATTTTCAGCGGTATATCACCGCAGGAATTTTCTTGCCAGCCATCATCCAAAAGAGCGTCAATACTTTCTCGTATAGTGGTGCCGAACAAACCGAGAAGGAACTTTCCTATCTGTTTATGAGCAATCATCGGGACATCGTGCTCGACTGTGCATTGATCGACCTTGCCCTGATTAAGGCTGATAGAATGCCCTGTGAGATGGCGATCGGGGACAACCTCTTGACCAATCAATTCGTCACCGACCTCTTCAAGCTCAATGGAGGGGTTACCGTCAAGCGAACACTGCCGATGCGTGAGAAATATCTGGAATCAATTCGCTTGAGTTCTTATTTCGTTGAGTTGATCACCGAAGAGAACAAGTCCATCTGGGTCGCCCAGAAGAGTGGGCGGGCGAAGGATGGACTCGATGTCACCACCCCTGCAATTATTAAAATGCTTCACCTCTCCCAGAAACAGAAGGGAGTGACCTTTAACGAGGTAGTCAACCGCTGTCGGATAGTTCCAATCGCCGTGAGTTATGAGTACGATCCCTGCGACCTGATCAAGGCTGGTGAGGAAGTGGCACGCATCAAGAGCGGTGAACATACCAAGAAGCGATATGAGGACCTCATCTCCATATCCCGTGGTATGAAGGGCTACAAGGGCAACGTACATATTGCCTTCGGCAAGCCCATTCAGGGTTTCTATGAGAACTCCGAACAGGTTGCCCAGGAAGTGGACAGGCAAATCCATACACTGTACAAGCTTTGGCCGACCAATCTCTTTGCGTATGACTATCTTGAGGGTGGCAGTCGATTTGCTTCCTCGTATCAGAATTTCGATTCTGAAGCGTTCCTCTACCGATTCAAGGGTGCAAGAGAGGATGTCCGACTCTATGCCCTCAACGCATATGCAAACCCGGTTCGGTCATATCTTGCAACGCAAGTATAAATTCATAGCTTTTTTCCTGCTTCTCCTCCTCCTGCTCACAAGTTGCAGCAGGGAGGAGCTTGAGGTGGTTAACCTGCAAGCCAATGTGCAGACGCAGGTATATCCTGCTGAGAACAGCATGATGCAGGAACTCATCCTTTCCTTTTCCATCCAAGGTGAACCAAGCCAGAAGCAGATTTACCTTGTTGCCAGCAATCAGGTAAGCTCTTGGACCCTCACCATCGAAGGTGATGAGAAGGATACCTACACGGTAGGCCCACTTAGTATGGGCAGGAATGTCATGCTGCCTGAAGGGGAGTGGAAACTGTCCATCCTCAACGACGACGGACAAACGTTGGAAGAAACCTTTCTTGTCAGCTATACGATGCCAAAAGATATCGTTGGGTATGATGCAGAAACCTACACCCTGCATCTGCATGAAGGGCTTGGTCAGCTCAGCCTGTATGATGCAGATGAAGCATTGCTTGAGACCCGCCAAATACAGCAGAACGAACCCATTACCCTGCAAGAGGGAGTTTCTAAGGCAAGCGTTTTAGTGCAGGACCAAACGGTACGCTACATCGTCTACCGCTAAGTACGCTGTACCGCTTTCATCAATTCTTCCTTGTTCAATCGCACCACGAAGGTTCTTCCATGCGGGCAAGTAGGCTCGTCGAGTTGAAAAACCTTGGTCAAGAGCGATAGTGCCATCATTCTGTCAACCGTATCACCGGCTTTAATCGCCGCATGGCAGGCAACAACGGCATAGAGTCCCTTTTCTACTTCTTGGGTATCACCGGTAGTCTTCTGGATGAAAGAAACCAGCTGCGCCTCGATATTGCGGTACAAGCCAGGTAAGGAAGAGATCTGCCAAAGCAGGTCTTCCGTTCGCTCAAGCTTGATACCGAGATTCAGATATACATCCTGATGTTCCAATAAGTAGGTGTCAACATCCCGTTCCACTTCAAAAGAGAGAGGGATCATCAACTGCTGAATGTTCTTTTTCTCCCTCACCTCGTCAAATATCAAGCGTTCGTGGGCCGCATGCTGGTCAACCAGGAACAAGTCATCTTTTTTCTGGGCAACCAGAAAAAGGTTGAATGCCTGCCCAAGGTAGATAAACTCCTGTTCGTCTTCCTGTTCGGCCCAGATGTCCTGTGACTCGGTTGTGCGAGATGCTTGCATCCGGTTTCCTTCCAGCAATTCTCTTGCTTTCTGGAACCATTCACTATCGAGCGGAGCCTTTTGCGAAGGGGCTTCATACCGGTTTGAGCGCTCCGAAGCCTGATAAGAACTCGGTTTTGTCTCATACAGCGGAGCAAGCAAAGGGGAAGCTTCAGCTTCCAACTCCTGTTTCACCAACCGTGGAATGGTTCGCTTGATTTGGCTTGCAATCATGCTGACCACCTGATGATGAATTTCAGCTTTGTTGCGTAGCTTCACCTCTCGTTTTGTTGGGTGTATGTTGAAGTCGACCAGTGTGGGATCAACGTCGATGAAGAGATAGCAATACGGAAACGAACCTCCTGCGAGAAGTTCTCCATACCCATAGGTTACTGCCTGCACCAGTGAGTACTCGTCAACCGGACGATTGTTCACATAGATTTTTATATGGGAGCGGTCACTGCGCGAGAAAGCGGGGGAAGAACAGACTGCATAGAGGTCGAAACGGCCGGCACTATCGTACAGCTCAAGCATTTCAGAGCTTACGATATTCTGATTGAGCAACAATACATCCAGGACACGTTGTTTTCTGGTTGTCGGTACCAAATCCACCCGTACTGTCTGGTCGCTGATGAAACGAAAGGCTCGATCGGGGAACGCCAACGCCTTCTCAAGCAGAACCGCCCTGGCCATGGTGGCTTCCGTGGAAGGCCGCTTGAGAAACTGCCTTCTTGCAGGAAGCTCTTTGAACAGGCCCTCTACCGTCACCATGGTACCGGTACGCGGGCCTCCGGGCAGAACTGCTTCCTTTCTTCCGTTGTCTACGGTGATTTGGTAGGGCTCTTGGCCTTGAAAACTGCTGGCGATGGTAATTCTGGAAACAGAGGCGATACTGTACAGTGCCTCACCGCGGAATCCCATGCTCTTGATATGATACAAGTCATCAAGCTCGCGTACCTTGCTGGTGGCATGGCTCTCACACAAAAGAGGTAGGTCCTCTCTCTCTATGCCTTCACCGTCATCAATAACCTTGATCTCTTCAAGTCCCCCCTCGATGACACTGGCAACAATGGATTTGCTTCCAGCATCGAGGGCGTTGTCCAAGAGCTCCCGTATCACTGAGGCTGGTCGTTCAATGACCTCCCCGGCAGCTATACGCTGTGCTACCAAGGGATCGAGTAGTTTAATCTTCATAGCAAGACTCTATCACAGAAGAGGCCGAAGCGCAAAAGCTAGAAGGCCTTACTGAGCTTCAGGCGTGCAGTCAGGCTCACAACCGGCACTGTATATGCTGAACTTGAAACAGGGTAGGTAACCTTAGCCAAAAGACTTGCAATACCAAACTCATAGCTGGCATAGAGGTAACTGGTCGCATAGGTGCCACCCAACAGCGTAGTATACCTCGCTGTTCCAGCGAAAATTGCTTGTAGCGTGTCAAAAAGGCCGAGGTTGGAAATTCCTAGACCAAATGAAGCCTTCTTGATTTTTACTCCGAGTGAAAGCTGGCTGTAATCAGCTGCATGACCTCCACTCAGGGTGGCTATGGCAAACGAAGCTGTAAAGGGCACATTCCAAACTACTTTCGATTCAAATCCTGTACCCTCATACCGTATGTCGGTAAGAAGATCGACAGTGGAAGCGTAGGAGGTGTCAATGCCCGCATAGGCAAAATCATTGACCAACAGGTTATGATTCTTTCCCTCGTTCAAGGAGGCAAGAATCTTGGCTGAGAATTGGTTGCGCTTAATGGCAAATCCAGCTCCCAAGGAGTAATTGGGGAAGAAGGTTGCAAGCGAGGTGTCGATGAATTGGTCGGTATCAAATGAAGGATAGACAGGCAGGTACCCGTGAGCTTGCAGGATAGCACTGAACTGGGTTGTTCTGGTATTGATTACCGGGAAGCGGAAGCTGAGCAGGGGATAGAGATTCACCGAATTAGAGGGTGTCTTCTCCACTTTTGCCAAGGCACCGAGTGCGATGGTGAGCGGATATCCGCCTGACGGGGTAAACTGAAGGATGGAAGAACCAAATTGAGCCCGGTTTGCCAAGAGGTTTGTCAGATACAAATCGTCGAAGGCTGTGATCAAGGTGAAAGGACCTGCCTTGATTTGGTTTTGCAGGACCAACTTGCTGCTTTCTCCGAATTGGGGGGCTGTGAAACTGGTCATATCACTGACCATGCTTCTGGTGTGGTCCAATACCAGATAGAAGGCAGACGTGCTGTAGCCGATTCTCAGTTGGTCCACGTAGGAGAATGCATAGGAGAGCCGAGCAAGTGTCGAAGAAGGAATAGGATTGGTATTACTGGTAAATGAAGAGAAATCCTGGGTCTCTATATTCGACTGCAACGATAGGCTGAAGGGACCCTTGGTGAAAAAGGGCTTTACGATGAGCCGATGGCTGAAGGAGTTTGCATTCGTCCCATCCAATTGGAATCGATAGTCTGCAACCAACCCAAAGGACCCCCCAATCCGTTCGGCATCGGAAGAGGTGAGCAGGCTGGGGGTACTGGTCAAAACCGGGGTCGTAGAAAGTACTGCTTCGCTTGGCTGCTCAACGGCCGCTTGTTCACTTGCAGGAATCGGCTCGATTACCTCGGCCTCTATGTTCTGCAAGGGAATTGCTGCTGAACGTGTATCCTCCGGTTGCATTACCATGGTAGCGGGCTCTTCAAGGGGAAGGGAAACGTCAAGACTTTCCTGCTGAACTACACTAGGTACGTCTAGTTCAGACATCGTAGTAACTTGAGAGGGTGCAGAAGGCACTTGAACCGATGTTGTTGCCTTAGGCGCAGACGGAATGTCGGCAACCATGGGGCGCACCGTAACGATAATCCTGGAGGAGGGTGCTTTGAGTATGGTTGAAGTAAGCGTCCGTACCGGTTGCGGTACGGCAATCGGTTGCACCGCTACTGAAATGACCTGTACTTGTTCCGGAATAAAAGGTTTCTGCTGCGTTACAACCAAACTGCTTACGGGTTCAGCCAAAGCTGCGATGGTAACCTTCTCTACTTCCGGTTGCTCGATCACCAATTCAGTTGTTCGGGCCTTAGGGGCCATCGGCTTAGGAGCAACAATCGGAGCTGAAAGATTCTGCACAATCTGTCGTGCAAGCATCATGTCAGGGTAGGTTGCATAGGTCAGATAATATCCAATCTCAATCGGCTGGGGCCTGGCACTCTCTTCCTGCATGAACAACTTGTCGAATGGCCGTATGGTTCGGGTGAACCCCGTCAAGGCGTTGAACGATTCTACCGTACCGGTAAAGGAAGTGACACTTTCCTCCCCCTCGGTGGTAATGACCAACATCTCCCCATCCCCTTCGAGTCGGTGGCGGGAGACAGGGGTGGTTACCGTAAGCACTCCCCCTTCCATTGCATACGTGTTGAAGGTGGCTTTTCCTGAAACTAGGTACAAGTCGGAATTTTTGCTGGATAGATTGCCGGTGACCAACAAGGAGCCTTCATACACATTGATGGTCCCCCTGGGTGTAATGATGAGTATGGGTGTGTCGGGGTTCTGGATAATCCACCCCTCACCGATCTGGCTAGCATTTTCACTGGTTGCATCGAGTGGGTTGCCTTGACTGTCGTAGAGTTTCAGGGCGCTGATATCGCCATCGCCGATGAACACAGATTCATCAGCATACAGATTCCCTATGAGGCAGGCGGCCAAGAGAAGCAGACCAACATGCTTGCATAACCGATTCATATACACTCCCTGCACTGAAGTTACAGGATTGAAACCCTTACTGCAGTATCTAACGTATAGGTTGCTTGGGCTTGGTCATCAAAAAGGATGCTTAGTCCAAGATCAAAAGAGTACGGTTTGACTTTGACTACTGCAGAGGCAGAAAGTATTACATTGCGTAGTGTCTGCAAGCCCTCAAAGAACCTTTCTCCGGTACTGGTAGGATAAAGCTTTTCATAGCTCAAGTCTAGCGAGACGATATTGAATAATCGCTTGTCTATGCGTGCATTTGCAAGGAAACGGTAGTCATGGTAAGATCCAGAGGTGTAATTACTTGTCATTTTTGCTCTGAGGTACACCCCATCCCGCACAAAGTTCAGGCCGAACATCCCATCGAGTCGTGAAGTCCCCAACTCAAGAATGAGATTTTGTAGATCCTGTGCAGTTCGATTCTCAAAATCTGAGGCAAAGTAATCAGTATAATAGTGACCGAAAGTTGGAACTGTCACACTCGTGTTGAATACAAAAAAGCTTTTCGTATGACCCCAAAGGCCGTACCGGTAGGCGAATGCCGGCTTACTTGAGCCGTTATCGGGAGATTGTGCGAGAAGATCGGTAAAGAAATCAACATTGAACCAGCTCCAGGTAATAATCGGAATAGAGAGGTCCAGTGCGATGAGTTTTCGACCGAGTAGTTGTCTGTCCTCAAGGTCGAGCAGTTTAGGACTCTGGGCGAAGGAAAGACCGATTTGTACATTGGAAATAGTTTTATACTCGGGATATTCGTTCAGTGGCCTGGAAAAAAGTCTCCACGCCGTGAGTGTGGGTTTAAAGACATCGTTGGTGATGAATTGAAAGCCTGCATCCGGGATTCCCAACAATGTTCCATCAAGCATGACTTCCAAGCCGGGGCGACTGCTGCGCACGGAAACCCCGCGGTCGAAGTAGCCGTTGAGCAGAGCACCATCACCTAGGGTAATGCCCAAAAGTTTTCCGAACCGGATATACAGCGAGTCATAGCGTTCCCCATACTGGATGGTCCGTATGAAACGACTGTAATGCTTGAGTGCGATGACCGCATATGCATCAAGACTCTGGTTCTCAAGGCGATCTGGAGCTTTCCAGTCTGAGAAATCCAAGGACAATCCAAAGGGGTCGGTTGCATACGATCCCTTGATTTTAACATCCAGCTGAAAAGCAAGTTTGCCGATGCTGAAGTCCGGCATATAAGAAAGGGCGAAAAACCCATCGGAAGTAGCGACGCCTTCGAGCAGTCCGGTTGCAACATCATCACCGGTGATTCCCCAAGTATTCTCATTTGTGTCAAAAGAAGGTTCCTGCTCCGTATTGCTTGGCGTGATTTCTGTTTCCTCACTGGGCACAACAGCATCACCCTCGCTCTCAGCACTCAATGGGAGGGTTGCAAGCAGGATTATCAGTAGAAGCAGACCTAGGCGTCTGAGCAAATCGTCACCCCTCCTTCCAGCTCTATCATCACATATACTTGGTATTGATGTAAACAGGTCTGAAAGAGCCAAGTTACAGCCTGCCCGTAAATTGATGGGCATGATATATGTGCTCTCGGCTGAGTTTGTCCAAATGAGAAAGGTCTTTGATAATGGGTTTCAGACGGGCTCGGATATTTGTTTGGTCATAGGGGCAGACCGGCTTAACCACCGGCAAGTCATAGACATCGGCTAGCCGTTGGGTAACCGATTCATGTATTTCTATCATAGGTCGGATAATATGAATTTTCCCATCAAAAAAGGGCTGAACCGGCTGCATGGTGGAAAAGTTTGCCCGAAAACAGAGATTCATCAGACTGGTCTCCACCAGGTCATCGAGGTGATGCCCCATGGCCACGAGACCTATCGAATGTTCTTCACAATAATTGAAGAGCACTCTTCGGCGATTTCTGGAGCACAAATAACAATTGAACTCACCTTTGAAGGATTCTGGGTACTGATGTTCATCAACAATGGTAAAATCATAGCCAAGGTCGGTAAAGTAGGTAGTAAGCTTCTCTCGAAATTCATCGGGAATCGGATGCTCGATCCAGTTGATCATCAAAGCCTTCAAATTATACGTGATAGGCAGCCAATTGCGACGGATCGAAAGGGCCAAGGCCAAGGCGAGGCTATCCTTTCCTCCCGAGGCGGAGAGCAACACCGTATCCTGCTCGCGGATCATAGAGTAGGTATTGATGGCTTTGCCGGTATGTTTGATGAAACGCATAACCCACGGCGGGATCTCGCCGTTGATGAGCGTGCGATAGGGAATTTTTTCCATGTACTCAGAGCTCCAATGCCTCCTCAAGTGCTTGCACCGGGATGGAGGAGGGTGTGAAGATTCTGAATTTTCTCAGGCTTTTTGTAAAGACCTTTCCGATATCATAGGAAAATATATGGTCCAGGGACTGGAAGCTCGCAATCTTTCCCTGATCGTTGAGAATGGGAATATCTGTTTCAAAGGAAACCGGCTCGGGAATATCGACAATAATCTGCGATGCAGGCACCTCAAGTTTTGCAGCGAGAGCAGCCTCATACTCCATCCGCTTGGACAAGGTATCGGTTCGGCTCTCCAAATCTGAACCTGACTCATACTGTTTTTCGAAGCCCAGCTTATAGAGTTGATTCTCACGCACGAGTGTAAACAGGGAGGCCGCAGGAAACTGCTTGGTAGTAGGCAGTAAAAAGAACTGCTCATCATCCAGCGCATACAGTTCTTCTGCTTGGATGCTGCCATCACAAAGCGAGAGAAGCACGGCCTTCTTGATCATTGCCGTTGCACTGCGCGTTGTTTTGTGCCAGTACACATTGCGGTACATCAGGTACTTGCTGAACAAGAGGTGTTCCACCGACCCTAGTGCCTGCTCGGTGATTGCAAGGTGGGAATCAACAACAAAAAGCTTATCTGTTATGTAGGACACATCCTGGGTGCCGTACGGTACCCCGCAGAAGAATGCATCACGGTTCAGGTAATCGAGCTTGTCCGGGTCCAGCGTACCAGAGAGAATATTCCGATACAAGCTGATTTCCTCACTGTCAAAGGCAGCCTGCTCATCGATGATACTCCCCACCTGTTCGGGCACAAGGCCGGCACGTTCGATGGCAGTCCTGAAATTCCCTTGTTCACAGATAAGTCGATTGGCAATGCTTTCATGGCTTTGAAGCGGCAATTCTTTCAGCGAGTGCGCAAAGGGGAAATGTCCGATATCGTGGAGCAGGCAGGCACACAGGAAAGTTTTCATACCCTGTTCCGTGCATGGCAATGTACAGGCACCATGCATGGCTTGTTTGAGCAAGCTGACAAGGATGGAGAACCCTATATGGTATACCCCCAGGCTATGGTCCAGCCTGGTGTGAACCGCCCCCGGATACAGGTGGAACGTGGGTCCCAGTTGTTTAATCCTGCCTAATTTTTGGAAAACAGGGTCTGCGATGATCGGTTTGAAGGAGAGTGGAAGATGAATATCCTTCCACAGTGGATCACGAATACCAAATTGTTGTTCGCCATAGAGGCTGCTGAGCAAAGATGAATACGTGCGCTGCATGCCTAGATAGTAGAACACCGAGCAATCTGTGTAAAGCGAAAGAGAAAAGTGTGGCAACCAAGCAGGGGAGCAGGCTAGAATGGTACTATAGCCGTATCGGGGAGGAACCTATGCAAACTTACTTGATCATCGCCGATGATTTTACGGGAGCCAATGACACCGGCTTACAGCTCGTGCGCCGAGGATTTCCTACCAGGGTACAGATCGGCCGACCCAAACTGCTTGCTCCCCAGTATTCATTGGTGCTCGATACTGAATCGAGAAATCTTGCACCAGGCAAAGCGAGAGAAGTCGTGCGTTCTTCCCTTGCCGATTTGGATAGCTCGGCTTTCACTGTTTTTATGAAAAAAATCGATTCCACCCTTCGCGGCAATATTGTAGACGAGGTGGTTGAGGTTGCAACCTGCCTGCATGCCGATCTCATCGTTGTTGCAACAGCATTTCCCGATATGGGGCGTATCTGCATGGATTCGGTGGTTTCGGTTCATGGGAAACCACTGAAAGAGACTGAGCATGGAAAGGATCCCCATAAGCCGGTAACTGAGGATAACCTGTATACGCTGTTCAGCTCATCCAAAAAAGTGGTTTCCTTGGATTTGGAGACTGTCAGGGCACGGTCTTGGCCTAGTATAGAGGAGGGTGTTGTCGTTTGTGATGCCACCACCAACGAAGATTTGAACCATATCGCTGCATGGGCTCTCTCCTTATCTCAAAAGGTATTGTTTGTAGGGAGTGCCGGACTTGGTGAAGCGTTGGTTACTCAATATCACCCTTCCAATCCCGTTCTGGGACTGATAGCAAGCCTGAGTGAAGTAACACGTAAGCAGGTGCTGTATGCACAAAGTCGTGGTATTTCCACTGTCAGTGTAGGGGTTTGCGACCTTTTGGAGAAAAAAGGCCTGCATAGCCATGCAGAACGGGTTCGTCTCCTCCTCTCCCAGAACAAGGATGTTCTGTTATTGGCTTCATCGGTGCTTGAACACGCAGACTATGAGGATTCATTGAAGCTGGGCATCCAAATGGGACTTACTGAAAGCCAAGTGGGTAATGCTGTACGATTGGCCTTGAGCACCATAGCCAAGGATGTAATAGAATCTCATGCCTTGGGCGGTTTGTTTTTAACCGGCGGGGATACTGCTTTCGGCATACTTGAACTTTTACAGATCAGCGAGGTGGAAATTATTGGGGAGGTGCTCTTAGGTCTTCCCCTGCTGGAAGTGGTAGGCACGAAGTATGAAAAACTCAGGCTCGTCACCAAGGCGGGAGCTTTCGGGAATGACGATGCCATTGCCTACTCACTACGGGTTTTGCGAGAAGTATAGGAGTACAACCATGAAACGTTTTGGTATCACACTGGGAGATCCCTGCGGGATCGGTCCGGAAATCACCTTGAAGGCACTGTATGCCAACGAGCTCTATCAAAGGCATGCTCTCTTGTTTGGCAGCCATGCAATTTTGGAGTATTACAATCAAGAGCTTGGCTATGGGTTTGTATTCAATGCCCTTACAACCATCGATAGTTGGAAAGAGGATGCCATCAACCTCTATGATCCGATTCCGTCGGTAACATTGGCGGACATCCAGATAGGAAAAGTGACTGCTTTGGGTGGGGAGCTGGCATTCCAAAGCGTACGTACATCAATCGAATTTGCCCTACGAGGGGATATTTCCTCAGTGGTGACCGCTCCCTTGAACAAGGAAGCCTTGCATTTGGCCGGACACAAGTTCGCCGGTCATACCGAAATTTTCGGCTTCTATTCCCATGGTCCTTCGTATGCCATGCTGCTGTGGAGTGAAAAGCTGAAAGCCATTCATGTTTCCACTCATATCTCCCTTCGACAAGCATGTGATGCCTGCACAAAGGAACGAGTTTTGGATGTTATCCACCTTGCCGATGCAACCCTCAAGAAAGCAGGGTATGCCTGTCCGAGGATTGCAGTTGCCGGCTTGAATCCTCATGCCGGGGAGAACGGGCTGTTCGGTACCGAAGAGCTAGAGCACATCATTCCGGCTGTTGAAGCAGCCCGCGGGGAAGGTATTGCCGTTGAAGGTCCCATTCCTCCTGATACCGTGTTTCTGAAGGCAATGAAGGGAGGCTACGACATTGTTGTGGCGATGTATCACGATCAAGGCCATATTCCCTTGAAAATGCTCGCATTCGACAGCGGAGTGAATATTACCGTAGGTTTGGATGTTGTCAGGACATCGGTTGACCATGGTACAGCCTTCGATATAGCAGGTAAGCTTGTCGCCAGTGAAAAGAGTCTGCTTGAGGCTATATCCATAGGTATGAAACTCTAGGGATATACAAAACAGAGAGGGGATAGTCCTCTCTCTGTTTTGCAACGAGTATCTGGTTATTTCACGTAAGGAATGGAATAAGGTCCATCACTGAGCCAGATGATTTTCAGCTTTCTTCCACTTTCTCGCTTGGAAATGACTTGTAGCAGTGTTTGTACCACTTCACTATAGTCCTTGCTGTCGGTAAGGGTTGCGGCATTGATGCCCGGCAGCCCGGGTCCGTCAGCTTTAGACAGCTGGGGTGCAAAGTAGTAATAATGGTCTAGAGGAATTTTCTCAAATACAGGCGCCCACTTTTGCACTTGCCATTGGTCGGGGATGAACGGCCAGTCCTTGCTGTGCAGCACCTTAATCAAGGCTTCAGCCCCACACAGTGACAAAATGGCCAGCACCGTTTTATAGGTGATCGAACCGATTATGTCTTTCTTGTCGGTGAAGTTGGCGATGCTGATCAGATACCCGTCCTTTTTCAACGCCCCGATGGAAGCGAAGGCAGCTTTGGCACTCTGATAGTGGTTGATCCCGACAAAGCCACCGTGGGTGATGACAATGTCCGCCTCTTCGGTGATGGGGACTTTGGCATAGCCTTTTACCATTTCGAAAGCGGCAAGGTGGGCAGCCTCAAGGTCGCCGGCATATACACCGGTGATGGCAAACTTGTGGTCCAGCGTTACATTGACGATGAAGTCAACTCCTGCCATTTTGGCAAAAGCCAAGGATTCCTCGTGTACAGGGTTTCCCTTCAAGTTGAGGTCGCGAGAGTCCGGATGGCCCATCAGGTTTGCCCCATGGAAGAGGAATGTACCGTGTTCACTGATCAAACCTGGACATACCGACTTACGGCCGCCGCTCACCCCTGCCATGAAGTGGCTTTCCACCAAACCGGTGAGAATCTTCAAGTCGGCGTTTACATAGCTGCTGTTGATCTTTACTTCGCTGCCGCGTTCTGTCTTGCCAAGGTATGTCAGAATTGTTTCATCCTTGCAGTCATGATTGACGACGGCGATTCCTTGTGCAAATACCCAGGGATCGATGATGCGCTCTATCTCTTCGCCGGTCATGGGTCGATGGGTGCCGGTAGCAATCAGAACGGTTATATGCTGACTTTTGTAGCCGGTTTCCAACAAGGTGGTAAGAATGGGAACAAGTATGTTTCCTTTTCCTTTATAGGGTACCGGTCTGGTATTGTCAGAGATGACAATAACCGCCGAAGCATCCTTGTTGGCACCAAGCTTCTCTTTTGCAATGACCGAAAGAGGTTTGCTTTGGATGGGAGCTGAAAGTGCCTTTTGAATGGCAGCCTCGGGATCAGAGAGGGCAGGGGGGGCCGACATCCCATATATCACCGTAGATTCGGGAAGCAGTAGATCTTTGTTAGTAGGATCTATCGGATTGTGCACATGCATAAGGTCCTCCTGAGACTCATAAAGACGAGCATTTGCTCGTCTTTATGATGAATTGTATACAAACGAGTGCCTATAGCTTAAAGCTGTTGGCCTGCTGCGTCAACCTCAACGGTTGCCGTGATTGCGTGTTCATTTATCAACCCTCGCTTCTGTTCCCAGCGATAGAAGAAATCTACCAGGAACGGCACCAAAATTGCCGTAACAATAATGGCTGCAGCAACCTGTACGGTGGCTTTTTCAGCAAACGGCAACCAGGAAGGATCGACAGCTGCAATCGCAGCAGGGGTTGCAATAGCATTGCCAGCCGTTGTTCCGACACCGGCACCAACTGCAGCGGTTCTTCTCATCTTCTTGGGTACCAACCACTTGTAGATGAAGTAGGAAGGAACACCGGTTACGATCAAGGTCAAGACACCAAGGATGATTCCCGGGATACCTGCTTTGATAATGGTCTGGAAACTCAGGCCTGCTCCAAGGGGGAAGGAGAAGGTGAAAATGGCAATGAACATACCGGGCTTGAGGAAGTCGCGGAACTTATCGTCTAAATTGCCCAGAATCATGCCAGCAAGAATGGGGACAATGACAGCGACCAAACTCATAAACGGAATGGTTGCAACGCCGGCAATACCCATGAACATCATCTCAAAGAATGGTCCATCATTGGAAGAAATGACTGCGATGGCACCAACGTCTGATTCATCACCATATTTGGATGCAAGAGCAGTATACAATCCACCGTTCGAGTTTGACATGGCGGAAATCATGGCCAGGGGAGTGACTCCAAGCAGAGCACCACCAGGACCGGCAACCTTTGCAAAAATAACACCAATGATCAGGCCGAAGAATACTTTGCTGGAGTTGAGAACTATACCTTTGTACAACGAAATACCGGCAGTTTTGAGATTGATTTGGGCGCCGCTACAGAAAAACAGGAGTGCGATCAAGGTCAATGCACCTGTTTTAAAGAAAGCAGTGGTAAAACTGCCAATATTCAAAGCTCCAGGGAAGAATGTGTTGAAAATCACACCGAGAACCAAAGGAACCACCATCATGCCACCAGGAATCTTGTTGATCGTGTCAAAAATCGGTACTTTTCCCATCTTCATGTTATTGCTCTCCTCTTTTTTTTTCTGTTGTCCAACGACACACATGTGTATACAATATCACAAGGCTGTATAATGTCTAGAAAAAAGCATGGAACAGGTATACAATTTGCAATGGTAAACCTAATGGCAAGGAAGGGCGTGTTGAAAAAGTATCGAGTTGCACGAAATTGTATACTGTTCATGGTTGTAGGAATGCTTGCAACACCGCTCTTTGCTACTCCCAAGCCAATGCTTCCTCTGGACCGAAATATCGGTCAAATTGTTGAAATACAAGATGGTAGTGTAGAAGAGAGAGCCCTGCAAGCTCTCAGCGAAAGCTACTCCCTATCGTGGATAGAAAGCTATGTTCCTTCTTCGATGCGAACGGGATTTGTCTATACATATGATCGTATTCTTGCCTCCCATCTACCCTTGCAACAACTACAAATTGCCCAAGCCATCCAAAGAGGCCACCTCTATGAAGTCCCGTTTTGTTACCATGAACCAACCTACGGCTACGGCAGTACGACCTGGATGAAGAATGAAGATGGAGCGTTTGTCCTTCTTTCCTTCACGCTGGATGAATAAGTTCTTAAACACTTTTGATTTACAATAGCCAAATCCTTTTCTTGCTTGCCGCCCAATCAATGATAGAATTATCTATACGTTTTTTAGGAGGTTCTTATGAAACAGTTACTGATAGGTGTGCTCATGCTACTGTGTCTGTTCAGTCCTCTCGCAGCCCAGGGGTCCAAGGAGGATGGGCAGGCAGCAAAGGAGTTGGTCGTCTATGCAAGTGTAGATGAAGCGAATGCCGTGAAGATTCTCGATGCCTTTACCAAGGATTCTGGAATCAAGACGAGCTTTGTCCAGCTCTCCAGCGGTCCGGCTTTGACCAGGATCCAAGCAGAGAGTGGTCGTCCACAAGCCGATGTCTGGCTTGGTGCCCCAAGCGACAACCACGTTATCGCAAAAACACAGGGCTTGACGATTCCCTACAAGGGACAAGCATTCGAAGCCCTTGGTGCAGAGTTCAAGGATGCTGAAGGGTATTGGAGAGGTTTCTACATGAACCCGCTCTGTTTTGGGGTGAATACCGTTGCTTTGGCCAAAGCTGGAGCAAAAATGCCTACCAGTTGGGCTGATTTGCTCAGAGCTGAGTACAAGAACCTCATTCAGGTTCCTACTCCGCAAGCAAGCGGCACTGCAACCACCATGGTCTACAGCCTGATCGAAATCATGGGTGAAAATGAAGCCTATGCGTACATGGCAAAACTGAATGCCAACATTCAGACCTATACCTCCAGCGGCACCGGACCCTCGAAGGGCGTCAACGTTGGGGATGCCGCAATCGGAATCCAGTTCTCTCCGGCATTCTTCCAAATGAAAGCCAATGGACAGCCGATTGAAATCGTATTCCCCAAGGAAGGTTTTGGGTTCGAGTTCCCCGCAGCCTCGATTCTCAAGGGTGCCAAGAACTACGAAGCAGCCAAAATCTTTATGGATTGGTTGGTAAGCAAGAAAGGCCAGGATGTGCTGAAGTCCACCGGTACCTACTTCTATCCGGTCATCGACGATGCTGAGATTGATCCTGTCATGCCCGCATTCTCCACCCTCAACGTGGTGGGAGTTGATTTGGCATACTACAGCTCGCGCAAATCTGAATTGGTCGAACGCTGGGTCAGTGAAGTGCTTTCCGCCAAGAAGTAAGTCTTTTTCTGTTCTCCGGTGGAATCCACCGGAGAACATTGGTCTGAGGTTTTCATGAAACAACGAATCATCTCCTCATGGCATGGTTTTATTCGGCTGAGCAAGGATCCACTTCTGTTAGGGGTTATTTTGCTGCTCTTGCTCTCGTTGATTCTTTTTATCATCTATCCGCTGTACAAGGTCATCGTAGTAAGCTTCCAAGTCAATGGAGCCTTCTCCATCAAGAACTTCACCGATGTGATGACATACTCAAATGGGTATTACCTCAAAGCTCTGTTCAATTCACTGTGGATGGGAATTGCCACGGCACTGCTTGGGACCTTGATTGCATATGTATTTGCGTATTCTCTGACTCGTGCAAACATTCGAGGAAGAAAATTCTTCAACCTTATCGCCACAATTCCCATTATC
Source organism: Sphaerochaeta globosa str. Buddy (assembly GCF_000190435.1). Lineage (NCBI taxonomy): Bacteria > Pseudomonadati > Spirochaetota > Spirochaetia > Spirochaetales > Sphaerochaetaceae > Sphaerochaeta > Sphaerochaeta globosa. The sequence continues at coordinate 1,770,741 of NC_015152.1, read as the reverse complement.
AGTCCTCCGTTCATCGGAGCATTGGCGGTGATAATGCTCTTTGGACGCAACGGGTTTGTGAGCTCATATCTGTTGGGCATGCAGGATGCCAACGTGTATGGTCCAAAAGGATTGCTGTTTGCCCAGGTACTGACCTTCTTTCCTGTTGCATACATAACACTACGCGGAGTGCTTGAGTCGATCAGTCCAACCTTGGAGGATGCTGCCATGGATTTGGGCGGCAACCGCTTTACCATTTTCAGGAAGGTCACCCTTCCTCTCTCAATTCCCGGTATTGCCAGTTCCATGCTCGTGCTGTTCGTGGAGTCTCTTGCTGATTTCGGCAACCCGCTTGTGCTCGCCGGTGCCCAGTTTCCAATTCTCAGCGTCCAAGCATACCTTGAAATAACCGGTATGGGCAACTTTGCAAAAGGTGCAGCCCTTGCCTTTATTTTACTGGTTCCTTCTGTGTCGGCCTACATGTTGCAAAAATATTGGGTCAGCAAGAAACAATATGTGACAGTGACCGGAAAACCAACCCAGTCGAGCAACGATGTGGTAAGTCCCAAGGCCCGCTGGATTTTGTTTGCCGTCTGCTGTGTTATCGCAGCCTTCATTATTTTGGTTTATGCGAGCATTATCTGGGGTGCCTTTGCCCAGTCGTGGGGAAACAGCAACAAGCTTACCTTGCAAAATTTCGTCTATGTATGGCGGGTAGGCTTTGAGTCGGTACTCGATACCTTGGCGATTGCAGGGCTTTCGACTCCGATTGCAGGAACGTTGGGTATGGTCATAGCCTTTTTGGTGGTTCGCAAACGTTTCTGGGGACGAAAGTTCATGGAATTTTCCTCCATGCTCAGCTTCGCTCTGCCTGGAACTGTTGTAGGTATTGGATACATTCTGGCTTTCAATAATCATCCGCTCTACCTTACCGGAACCCTGCTCATTCTTCTGCTCAATTTCATTTTTCGTTACTTGCCCGTAGGAGTACAGGGTGGGGTGGCTGTCCTTAACCAAATAGACCCATCCATAGAGGAAGCGGCTGTTGACTTGGGTGCTGACAGCAGCAAGACGTTCCGCAAGGTAACGCTCCCCTTGATGATCCCGGCTTTCTTCAGCTCTCTCATTTTCAGTTTTGTACGTTGTATGACAGCCATCAGCGCGGCAATATTTTTAGTCTCTGCCAGGTGGAAGCTGATGACCGTACAGATTATGAGCCAAGTCGAGAGCGGGCGCATCGGAGCTGCAGCAGCCTTCAGTCTGATTCTTGTAGCAATAATATTGGTAGCCATGGGTGTCATCAAACTGATTCTTCGCTTGAAATACCATACCACCAGCTCGATTCTCAGCCACTAGGAGTTTTGTATGAGTGTAACCTTAGTAAATGTAACCAAGATTTTTACCGACCAGGATGACAAGAGCAAAGAGTTCACTGCAGTGGATACGGTCAACATCGAGATTAAGGAAGGCGAAATGGTTACCTTCCTTGGTCCTTCGGGATGTGGAAAAACAACGACGCTGCGCATTATCAGCGGTTTTGAGAAACAAACCAAAGGCAATGTTTTCATCGATGGTCAATTGGTCAACGACCTGCCGGCAAATAAACGAAACTCCGCAATGGTGTTCCAATCGTATGCAATATTTCCACACTTGACCGTGGAGCAGAATATCGGCTTTGGTTTGGAGTTGAAGGGCATGAAGAAAAGCCAAATCAAAACAGAAGTCGATACCATAATGGCCACCATGGGGCTCTCTGCTTTGGGCTCTCGTCAGCCAAGCCAACTCTCCGGTGGTCAGCAGCAGCGGGTGGCCTTGGCACGTGCCATTGTCACCAAGCCCCGGGTGCTTCTCTTCGACGAGCCGCTCTCCAACCTTGATGCAAAGCTCAGGGATCAGATGCGAACGGAAATCCGCAGGATTCAGCAGCAGTTCGGTATTACCAGTATCTATGTCACGCACGACCAGGATGAAGCCATGACGGTAAGTGATCGAATTATGGTCATGGACAAAGGAAAAATCCAACAGTTGGGCACTCCCTTCGAGATTTACAGCCGACCTACCAATCATTTTGTGGCTGACTTTATCGGCAGGGCGAATTTCTTCAAGGGGATGGTCAAAAAGATTGATACTGCATTGACGATTGAGATCAACCAAAAAGAGTATGTTTTCCCCTCATTCAATAAAGATGTCAGGGTTGGCAAGCGTGCAACTGTAGTCGTTCGTCCTGAAGGTTTGAAAATTGAGAAACCCAGCGAACAGGCTTTTTTCAATGGGGTAGTACAACAAGCAGTCTATTTAGGGGCGACGGTTGAGTATGAGATATCCGTGAAGGGAAGGACTGAACCCATTGTGGCGATATCGTACAATCCAGTGAAAGAAGGCCTCTATCAGGTAGGCGACCTGGTAGGGGTCAGCTTCGAAGCTATCAGCGCCCATGTGATCAGCTAATCAATTTCCTGTTGCTTTTGGATTACCAGCACGTACTCTCCCCTGTCACTGACAGGGAGGGTGTGCTGGTTTTCTTTGGTATCGATGTACGTTGACAACAGAGAAAGGTCGGCATCCAACTCATCGAGGTTGAGGACAATGGTTTTCTCGCGGGGTTTTACCACGATGTGCACATGCTCCATATCCGCCCGGTCAAGCAGGGGACCTTCCCATTCTTGTGCTTGGGGAGTAACCGATGGCACCTTGCTGTACACGCCGCAGCCACTGAGCAGAAGGGAGCAGACAATGAATACAGCAACGCTATGTTGTCTTATATGTGAAATACTTCGCATCTGCTTTCTCCCCCTACAAAGCTAGAACAATCAGACTTCGTAAAGATTACAGAACCGTATCGGGTGGCTTTTTGAGAGAAAATGCGATACAGTTGCTCCCAACCTGGAGGCAGCCATGGCGCTCATTCGGCTCGATTTTTTCTCTGATGTCCTGAAAGTAGATACTGCTGTTCAAATTATTGTACCGCAGAAATGCGAACGCAGTCCTAGTGTAGGTCCAGGACCGTACAAGGTGCTCTATTTACTGCATGGACTGAAGCAAAATGAGACCAGCTACCTCAGAAACTCGCATATCGAGCGATACGTACAGAACTTGGAACTAGTAGTTGTTATGCCCTCGGTAGGCAGAAGTTTTTACACTGACCAGAAGAAGGGATATCCCTACTTCACTTTTCTGACCGAGGAGCTTCCCCGTTTGCTTGCCAAGCTCCTGCCGATCAGCACCAAGGCTGAGGATACCGCCATTGCGGGGCTTTCAATGGGCGGGTATGGAGCGCTTAAGGCAGCACTGACCAAACCTATGCAGTATGGCTTTGCCGCAAGTATGAGCGGTGCCCTCGATTTGGTCTCGCTCGCCAACCGACTTACGGATGAAAAGCTCCCATTCCCTTCGGAATTTGAGAATACCTTTGGGCCGATAGCGTGCCTTTCAGGCAGTGAGGACGACTTGTTTGCCCTTGCCGATTCCCTTGCATCGGTACAGCCAAAGCTCTACGTCACCTGTGGGACGGAAGACTTTCTGTATGAGGATACCAAACGATTTGTTAAGACGTTCGCTGACAAGCTACAAATCACGTATGAAGAGAGAAGCGGCGCCCATACGTGGGCTTTCTGGGATGCCGCTTTGCCAAGAGTGCTCTCAAGCTTCCTGCAATGAGGGTAAGGTGTTGTAGTCCACCCATCGGTCGTCAAGGGTGAAAATGATGTCGGCTTCACACCAGTTGCTATAGGTATAGAGAGCCTTGAGCATTTCCAAGCGGATGGCATCGAGCTGCAACAGTGGTCGTTCTTCTTTCAAGAAGACATACATGAGTACATTCAAGGATCTACCCTGTTTGGATGCAAATACTTCGGCTTTCAAAAAGTCATACTTGCGAACGAATCTGTACGCAATCTTTTCCAAGGCTGTCTGGGTCGAGCTTGTTGGGGCAGCTCCCAAGAGTTCCTTGCTGTACTGGACCAAATCCTTGGTCAAGAGTGGAATCACGCAGATTAGGAATCCTAGAGTTAAGCATGGGTCGATGTATCGCATCAATCCGGAAAAGGAAAATCTTAGTGCTATTTGAGCGATCACCATCGCCGACATTGAAGCAAAACTGAGCAGTGTATCCAGCAACCAAGCTTTGCTCTCAGCTCTGAGCACCGGGCTGTTCAGTTTGGTTGCTTCTCGCTTGAGGATGCTGTACACCACGGCACAGACCAGCAGTGAAAGGACTGAGATCGGCAGGGCGATGTCTACGGATATTGCATACCCACCATTGAAAAGTGAGAGGAACGCTGAGAATCCGATGCTAAGGACCATAATCAGCAGTGTCAGTGACCGGATAACCAGAAAGAAGGGCTCAAAAGCGGCAAAGCCAAAAGGAAATCGTTGGTCGTCACTGGTAAACAGCAACGAAACGATACGCCCGGATCCAAGAATGAACAGGCTTTGAATGAGTGAGTAGAGTCCGTCCAGAAGCAGCGAGCGTGAGTGGGCGAGCTGGGAAGCCGCCACTCCCAATATGCCGAAGAATAGACACACAAAGGTTGTGAAACGAAGGATTGCAATTTCTCGTGTTTTGGTACGCATAGGGTGTTTGTAAGCCCAGCACTCGTATGGTTACTCCTCTGATTCTCCGTCATAGGCACGGAGTATTCACACAATAAAATGGGAATAGTGAGATGGTGTGCTGAAAGCTATATGGTTATTATACAAGAAGTTTTAGTAAACTGCAAGCAGAGGACCAATGGACAAGGCTTCTCTTGTCTAGGGAAATTATTATCTGTATACTTATTGAAACTAATTCCTAAAAACTATTTTCCCATTTGAGGTATGTATGCAGTTGAGGCAATCGGTTCGCTGGATTCTCCCCTTGGTGGCCATTATGATGTTGGCAACTTCGTGTGCAAAGGCACAACAGGAAGATCCTGTTGCAGTCGAAGTGGTTGCTTCAGCGACGGACTATACCCAAATTGTCTCGTCAGCGGTTGCGGTGCAGACCAAGGCTTTGCGTGACAAGGTTGTTGGCAGCGGGACAATTCAAGGCCAGCAGGAAGTAAGTGTGAAAGCACGCACGAGCGGTGAGATCAATACAATTCAGGTAACGCTGGGAAGTACCTTGCAAAAAGGTGATGTGTTGATCGAGCTCGATGACAAGGTAGCCAATCTTACGTTGAGCCAGCTCGAGAAACAGAGTGAGAATGCCCAGAAGGAACTTGGCGTCAATGAACAGCTCTATGCAAAAGGGGCTATTTCACTGTCCGCCCTCAATAGCTCCCGCTCGACGGCAGACGGTCTATCAGCCCAGTTGCAGAATGCCCGCAATACTCTGTCGAACATGAGTATTACCACTCCCATAGCGGGGAGTGTGGCTGAGGTTGCGAAACTGGTTGTCGGCGATCTACTGACATCAGGTACCCAGGTGGCACGTATTGTCGACCTGGCTCATCTCAGAGTAACCCTTGCAGTAGGGCAATCCCAGCTTTTTCTGATCAAGGAAGGAGCGAAAGCCGACATAGTCATTGCAACTCCAACTGAAACCATAACAGCACAAGGATCTGTCAGTGCCATCAGTGCTTCCAGTGACAGCAGAACCGGCAGCTGGACAGTGTACGTCGACTTTGAGAATCCTCGAGTGGATTTGATCAGGGCAGGTATTACCGCCCAGGTTACCATCTATAATGCTGATGCTCCTGTCTATACCTTAGTCCCCAATGCCGCAATCGTTGACCGCAATGATACAACGTATGTATTCGTAGCGCAAAATAATACGGCACAGCTTGTTGAAATTCAGATTATCGATCAGTTTGGTGACCAGACTGCAATACAGAGTGTAGATCCTGCCTTAAATCTTTCAGATAAGAAGGTATTGGTCAGTGCTCTCTCTCGTATAGTCGACGGCAGCTCGATTAGCAGCCAAGGCTTGTAGGAGCAGGGTATGGACGAAAACACAAATCGCTTTACCATAGGCAGGTTCTCCGTAACCAAGCCGGTACTTATCAATATTCTCATGGTCACGGTATTGGCTCTTGGGCTTTTCTCCTTGATTAGTCTACCCCAGGAACAGTTTGCCGAGGTTCCTTTTTACTGGGTCAATGTCATTGTACCGTATCCAGGGGTTGCATCTGAGGACATGGAAGCATCAGTCACCATTCCGGTAGAGAATGCATTCCAAGGGATGGACAGGCTTAAGCAGATAAGCTCCACTACCAGTGAAGGCCTTTCTGTCGTGCGCGTTGAATTCGACGACGGCATCGATGACCAACTCTTCAAATCCTTGTTTCAGGATGCTCAAACACGGTTCAGTCAAGTAACCTTGCCTGATGGAACCCTGCCGGCAATCCTGGATGACTTCTCTTCGTCTGACTTTTTGCCCGTAATTGAAGTAATTATCAGTGGAAACCTTCCGTATCAGGATTTACGGGAACAGGCTCTCTCGTTACAGAATGAAATATTGAAGGTCGGTGATGTCGCTGATGTAGAGATTATTGGACTGCCCGAGCGCCAAATCCAAGTTCAGATGGATCCAGTCATGTTGGCTTCCCTTGGCTTGAGTGTAAACGAGGTTGTCCGCTCCATCTCCGAGCAAAATCGATCGGTACCCAGTGGAAATTTAACGACACAAAGTCGGGAATACCTGTTGAGGACCCTGGGCTCCATTCGTGAGGTTGCTGATATCAACAGCGTCATCGTGCGGCGCTCGAACCAAGGTGAGGGTATCATCAGAGTCAGCGATGTCGCCCAGGTCATTGATGGCTTTGAGAAGGATACTCCCTTCAATCGATTCAACGGCAGTCCTTCTGTAAGCCTTCGGGTAACCAAGGTGGTGAAGGGCAACTCAGTCGCCATTGTTGATATGGTTCGTACAATCGTTGAAGAACAGCAACAGCAAAGCGGGGCGACTCTTACGCTGTTCAACGATTCAACCGTCCAGATCGCCTCAAGCCTCTCGGTGCTTTCTTCCAATGCTCTTATGGGATTGGTCCTGCTCGTTCTTATTCTCAGTTTGTTCATCGGGGTGAGAAACTCCCTCGTCACCGCTTTGGGTATTCCCGTTACGTTTGCCCTGACGTTCCTGGTTCTGGATTTGTTGGGGGAGACCATCAACACCAATACACTCTTTGGTCTGGTGCTTGTTCTTGGTTTGATCGTCGACCACGGTATTGTCATTATTGAAAACTCCTACAGGCTGCAGAGCTTGGGAATGAAGCGCCACGATGCCGCTATTTTAGGGGTAAACCAAGTTATTTGGCCCATTATTGCAGCAACCGGTACAACCGTTGCAGCATTTTTACCGCTTATGATTATTCCCGGTACCATTGGTAAGTTTTTGAGAGTCATCCCCCTGACGGTAACCATCGCCTTGGTTGTCAGTACGTTTGAAGCTTTGTTCTTTCTTCCTTCACACTATGCAGAATGGGGTCCTAGGGAGAAAAAGAGCGGGCAAAAGCAAAAGACAAGTCGTTTTGATGCCTTCATAGGGCGGTACCGTAGGGTATTGGAAGTGGTGTACAAACGCAAAGGTTTATACCTGATCCTAACTCTTCTGATCACCCTTGGAGTATTCTCCTTGGTGGGAACCCTTAAGCAGGATTTATTCAGTGCCGAGGATTACAGTTACTTCAATATTGAGATCACCACGCCTCTTGGTTCCACCCTGGACCAAACCAACCGCATCGTACAGACGTATGAGGATGTGTTGCTGAGCAAAGTAGGGAAAGGCGAAATTCTTTCAATCAGCAGCAATATTGGGGGGTCGGGAAATTCCCAAACAACAACACAGGCCCAAATTACGGTTGACCTAGCAGAAAAAGATCAAGGAAGAGAGCGTGGCATTGAAGAAATCATTGAAGAGCTGAAGAAAGAAACCTACTATCTCAGTGGCTCAGAACAAGTGCTCTTCACCAAGGCTCAGACAGGACCTCCCACCTCATCCGATTTCAGTTTCAGGCTCTCCGGAGACTCCTATCAGCCCATCATCAATGCAGCAGCAACACTTTCCAATACGCTTGCAGGAATTGAGAATGTCTCCAATGTTCAGAGTGACTTTGTTCCGGGTAATCCTGTGCTTCGTATTGAAGTGAATCAGGATCAAGCAAGCCGACTGGGTATTGGCGTTTCTACCATAGCCAGTTACTTACGCTCCCGATTCGATGGCATTACGGTAGGTACTTTTTTCTTGGAGAATGAGGAAATCGACATCATCGTTCAGTTTGCTTCCAAGTCGACTGATCGATTCGAGGACCTTGAACAGATTCTTATCCCCACCGACGATGGCCGATTGGTTCCCATCTCCAGCGTGGCAACCCTCAAACTGGATAATTCAATCGGTTCCATTCGCCGGGTTGAAGGCAAGCGAGAGATTACCATCACAGCCGATGCGCTGGGTGATATCGATCAAAAGGCCGTCAATGAGCAGATCCGCCAACTTTGGGATACCCAACTCGATGAGCGCTTTAGTGGTGTCGACTTGGTAGTCGGCGGTGAGTTCGCAGACTTCTCCAACCTTCTGATTGATATTCTTAGGGTCTTCGTCCTGGGAATTTTCTTGATGTACCTTATCCTCGGAGCGCAGTTCAACAGCTACAGCCAACCGTTCTTGATTCTCCTTTCCGTTCCCTTCGCTTTCATCGGGGTTGTGCTGTATTTGTTTGTGTCAGGCACGCCGCTTTCAACCACGGTCATTTATAGTGCTGTTGCCCTTGCAGGGGTAGCGGTCAACGATGCAATCGTCTTGATCAGTTTCATCAACGAATTACGGGCAGAGGGGAAAACGGTGAAGGAAGCAATCTTCGAGTCTGCAGTCACCAGAATCCGGCCGATTCTGCTTACCAGTCTGACTACCATTGCCGGTTTGCTCCCTACTGCCATCGGCATCGGAGGCTATTCGGTGGTATGGTCACCTATGGCAAGCACCATCATGGTGGGCCTTATTTTCTCAACCCTCAGTGCCTTGCTGGTCATCCCGTTGCTCTACGGTGTTCTCTACGACCGTACAAGAAGGAGCGCTGCATGAAAACTAAATTCCTTAGCATTCTTATACTAAGTCTTGTCTGTCTGCCTCTTTTGGCAGCGTATCCTGATTTGTCCACTCAAGGGGTGCCTTCTTTGGCTCTTCCTGAGTTTGAAGAGAAGAAACTTCAGGACTTTCTTTCGGAGTGGTCTCCAACCCAAGGTCCTTCACTGTTCTCCCTTTCTCCAACCTTGCAGCAATTGGTACAGCAAACCAGCCTCGATGCAAAGCGACTTGCTTCGGTTGTAGCCATCCAACAAGCACAATTGGATTTTGCCCAGGAGAACAGGAAACCCAAGATTGGCATCACGGCAACTCCGTATTCGTATAGCGACACGACTATACCATCAGGACCGGGGACAACAAGAACGCAGAAGCACAATTTCTCAGTTGGATCGACCCTTACGCAGAATCTGCCAACCGGAGGGGTTGTGAATCTGAGTGTAAAGCAAAGCTCAACGTTTGAAAGTCTTTCCACCTCTGCATGGACGCAAACTCCTTCAGTTTCGCTCTCCGTTTCCCAGCCGTTGTGGACAGGAGAGAAGATACTGGACACAGCCTACCAATCCAAACAGCTTGAGAAGCAGCTGCTTGCCCTTGAATCCTCCCAAATTTCCCTGAAGGCGCTCTCTTCGGCGATGGTTCTGCAGAATCTGCAGCTGCTTATACTTCGACAGAACCTATTGGAGAACCGCTACCTCATCGCTGAAAGGACCAGTCTCGCCTATGATTTGGTTCAGAAGGCTGAAGAAGACCTGAAGCAAGGCCTTATCAGTGCCCAAGCATTTGAGAACAGGTTGCTATCGTATTATCAGAATGTATCCGCCTACCAAAACTTGGGATATGAAATAGCGGAACTCGAAGAGACTCTTGCATTGACTTGGGGTGAAGCCCTACCTTCCGAGCTCACACTTTCTTCCTTCAGTCTCGCTTCCCTTGTACAACAGGCAAATAATCGCGATGTACTGCTCACCAGATATCTGATGGAGAATGCTGAATATACCCAGGCAGTAGGTGAACTGCGCTCAGCAACCTTGGATAGCGGCTTTTATGCTCTGTCCGATGCTCCCCAGGTCCAACTCTCGTTTCAGATCTCACCGTTCTATATTCCCTCAAATAACACGTCCTTTTTCGAATCGTTTGCCAGCATGTTCTCCGATTCGAAACCTATACTTTCCTTCTCGATCAGTTTCAGTGCAACCGATCTCTTCCGTCGATCGTCGGATTTGCAGCAGAGTAGTGCACAACAGGCACTGTATGCTGCCAAGGCAAAGGTGGAACAAGCTTACGATAAGGCATCCTCAGAGGTCAGGGCCCTCCAGCAGGACCTGTCCACGTATCGGATGAACCTGATATTGCAGCTCAAGGAGTATGAGAACAAGCAGATCCTTTTACAGACCGAACAGATTCGTTTTGCTGCAGGCCTTTCCGACTCCTCCCTCGTTCGTCAGAAGGAACTCGATGGAATGCAGGCAGCGTTCACCGTGTTAGGAACGCTTCGGGAGTTGGAATTTCTGTATATGAGAATGCATCTGTCAGGATTGCTCACGTAGTATTCGTTTCAGCTCGTTTTTATTTCGATACATCTGCTCGTCAGCATGGATGAAGGCTTTTCTCAGTGAGATGCCCGCATCCTTGCTGCTCAGCGAAAACCCGGACGCAATACGGATAGGGTGTACTCTGCTCTCGTTGGCAGTTGCAATGGACGCAAGAACTCTTTGTTGGTACGAAGCAGGGTCTGGTTTCTTTGCTAGAGGGAGGATGGCGCAAAACTCGTCGCCTCCGATGCGAAATACCTTTGCTTCAGGCTCAAAGCTCTTGGCTATGATTTGGGCAACCGAGTATAAGAGGCTGTCCCCTTCCTGATGACCCCAGATATCATTTGTTTGTTTTAGATTATTCACATCGAACATAAACAGAGCATAATCTTGTTCAAGATGCTGCTTCGAAAGCAATTCCTGCTCAAAGGCTTCCCTGTTGCGTACTTTTGTCTGGACATCGTAGTCAAACTGCGCTTCCTGAACAATGAGATAGTAGAGCAACAGTGAGATTCCCACCGTACTGAAGACGAAGATTTCATCGCGGGTTGCCATCTGAAAGGCCGTTGAGATGATGGGCAAGAGATAGACAAAACCCATGAGGAACTTCGAAGGGACAATTCGTTCTTTCCTGATTTGCAGGAGTCTGAGCAGTATCCAGACATAATAATATGCCGAAAAGGCAGTAACAAGCCAAAAATAGGGGCCTCGCTGATACGTATTGTCTGCGAGAATGGTAAAGTACCAACCACTTTGCATCGAGAGGATGGACAGTAATACGTTGAGTCCCATCGGAATAAACAATACGTTCTTTTTTGCCAAAGGCCAGGTAGAGCATCCGAGATAGAAGAGAATCACCATAGGTACTGCCGGAGTGAGTGCGTATCCCAAGGAGTAGCTGAGATAGTGGATGATCAAGGCAAAGTTTGTTTGCGTTCTGCTGATGAGGCTTCCTACGATTTCCAAGAAAAGTAAGATGATGGTAATGACCGATGCAAAAATATAGTACCAATTCTGTCGGGAACCTGAGAGATGCCGTTTCGCCAGATAGATGGTAAAGAGCAGAGGAAACATACTAAAAATGTTTACTATCACTACAGGTTGCATGCAAGTGTCCGCCTGTTCTTATCCTACACAATAGTCGAGTATTTGCCTATAAAAAACGTCAGTTGGACACAAAAAAAGCGCAAGAGAAGCATCTCTCGCGCCTTTCATCATCCTGAAACGATTACATCTGCCAGTGTAGACCCGTTGAGAAGGTAAGCGATGCAATATTGTTCTTGGTGTACGGCAATACGTTTTCTGTCCAATTATCGCCGATGTTTTCGCTGATACCCTCGGCTGTTCCACCAAAGAATCGGGCGTTGGCAAATAAGGAGTAGTTTTCACTGACCAAATAGCTCATTCTCAGAGAAGCATCAAGGATCGATCCCGCAAACTCGAAATCAGCGCCGTTGATAATGGCAGAATCTGCATAGGAGCCTGCAATGTCTGCACTCAGGGTCAGACCGAAGGGGAACACGTACTCACTATAGATCGCAAGTGCAGGTACCAAGCCGACGTTCTGACTGACATAAAGTTGACCAGAAGCGCCATCGATTTGCTTGAACTGTATGGAAGCATTTCTGATCTGCAAGGCAAGTCCTACACCTAGGTATGCATTATCATTTTTGCTTAACAGGTCATAAGTATAGGTCATTCGGTAGAAGGGGAAGCTGTAGGTAAGTTCCATGGGAGTACCACCATTAAATGTAACTCCTCCAATAGTGACGTTATCAGCAAATCGCACAGCGGTGTTGAGTTCCAGCGGCTGGTAGGTAAACCACAGACGGTGGTTCTCCTGGATGGTTGCGCCAACGGTGTACCTGCTGAAGGGGTAGAGGTTGGTCTGTCCACCTTGTTTGATGAAGTCAAAGTTAGTTCCTGCTGTTCCATTTTGATAGGTATGGTAAACCAGGCCGATGGTTCCCTGTTCTGTTTCTAAAAAGGGGGTGAATGAGAAGGCGGGAAGTGAGAATGAGATAAAGCAAAGAAGCAAGGCAGTGGTGATGAGTATGCGTTTCATAGGTCCTCCTGATTGATGATTTAAGTATAGAGGTAAATAATATTGATGTCAATATAATAGAGGGCTATTAATACTCTGTATTGGTAATATGCCAGTGAATTTTCTAACATCGCCAATTTCCTGTCGGCTATATACAGATAGTGCATGAAAAAAGATTGAGAATCGGAATACTATGCTGTATGCTACACATAGTTGAAGTGATAATTTCTTCCCTCCTGGGGCACAAACTTTGGTAGGAGAAGGTATGAATACACATCCCGAGAAAGAACGCGTACAGAAGACTACTTTGGTGTATTTGGTAGTTATGGCTCTCATTATTGTCTTGATTCTTATCGCAATTCCAAACCCGACCTTCAAGGCGATAGCCAGTATTCTGGTTGTTTTGGTCTGCGCCATTGCCATTATCAGCCAATGGATGCTGCTCGGGAAGAAACCACAAGAGGACCCAGAGCCTATTCGTAAGGCACAAGAAGCAGAGCAGCAGGACACTGAACGAGTCTCCACCCAGACCGGTGCCCCGTGCGAAGTCAGCGGACAATACCACTGCAGTGAACATCCCGAACGCAAGGTTTCCATGGAAGAGGGCAAACGCTTCCCACCTTGCAGAGGTGATAACAAAGGACACTCCGCCATTTGGATGTTGGAAGCGTAACAAGAATTCAAACAGAAACATCTCTCATTTGCGCTCCTGAAAAGGAGCGCTGAGGTAGTTACACTAAAGGCTCGGAGCTCTGTTTGGTCTTGTTGGCTAGATGCCGCTGATAGAGCACTATAAGTACCAGGAATGCCAAACCGATTGCATCCTGTACAACATTGGCAGTGATCAAAAGTAGCGATCCGACGAAGGCCAGAATCCTCAGAAGCGTGTTCATGGTGGTAAACAGATATCCCTCGGTCGCCATTCCGATCATGCAAACCCCGATGATTGCCGTGATGGACACCCGAATTGCTACCAAGGGCGTAGTATCGATGAGCAGCAAGGCTGTGTTGTAGATGAACATGTAGGGGACGATGAAACCGGCAAGTGACAGCTTGACTGATTGCAAGCCCGTTTTCATAGGGTCGCCACCGCTCAGACCCGCAGCTGCAAAAGAAGCAAGTGCCACCGGTGGGGTAATATTTGCAAACATAGCAAAATAGAAGACGAACATATGGGCGGCGATCGGAGGGATTCCCAATTTCACCAAGGCAGGGGCTGCCATGGTGGCGGTGATCAGGTATGCGGGGATGGAAGGAAGTCCCATGCCCAGAATCATGCAGGTTACCATGGTAAGAATCAGGGTGAGCATCAGGTTGGACTGTCCCAACTGGATAATGGCGTTTGCCATATTCAGGCCGAATCCGGTAAGGCTTACCACGCCGATGATGATGCCGACAACTGCACAAGCTACAGCCACCGATACAACCGCCCTTGTTCCTTCGCTGAAAGCATCAAGGATTTGGGTGAAGGTCATTCGAGTGGATTTACGTGTCATACTGACAACAATGGTGGCAACGATTGCCCAAAAGGCACTGAATATGACCGTTGCTCCGCTGAACAGCAACATATACAGCAAAAATGCTATGGGAATAAGCAAATGCCCGCGTTCGCGCATGACTTCGCCTACTTTGGGAAGGTCCTCTTTGGGAATGCCTTGAAGGTTCTTCTTGGAAGCCCTCAGTTGTACTTGCACCAGGATTCCCAAATAATAGAGGAGGGCCGGGATGGTGGCACTGATCACAATGACACCATATTTGACACCGAGCATTTCTGCCATGATGAAGGCAGCAGCCCCCATGATGGGCGGCAACAGCTGTCCACCTACCGAGGCCGACGATTCAACGGCTCCGGCAAATTCCTTGCTGTATCCGGTTTTCTTCATCAGGGGAATGGTAAAGGTTCCCGTGGTTACCACATTTGCTACCGCACTGCCGTTGATCGATCCGAGGAAACCGCTTGCAATGACTGCGACTTTTGCCGGTCCTCCCTTGGAACTACCGGCAAAGGCAAGAGCAAGGTCATTGAAAAATCTGCCCATGCCGCACTTGTTCATGACAGTCCCGAACATGATGAACAAGAAAATGTAGGAGGCCGCAACATCGACGGAGGTACCGTAAATGCCTTCAGTATTGATGAAGATATGATTGACCAATGCTCTCCAAGTATAACCGCGATGCATAAGAATGCCGGGAAGATTGCGGCCGACCAATCCATAGAGCAGGAAGATGAGGCTGAGAATTACCAACGGCCAGCCCGAGATTCTCCTGCTTGCTTCCAATACGAGTACGATAAGAATGGTGCCCATCACCACATCCATGGTATTGGGACTGCCCATGCGATTGATAAAGTTGATGTAATCGACCCATACATAAACTGCTACAGATACTGCAAGCAGTGCAAAGAGGATGTCGTACCATGGGATGGTCTTGCGTGGTGACTTTTTGCTGAATGGGTAGAGGAAAAAGGTCATGAACAACATCATAGCCACATGGAGTGAACGGTGCAGGTGGGTGGCGGGGTATCCAATGAAGGAGGTGATGAAGTGGTACAAGGCGATGCCGATAGTCAAATAATAGACCATCTTCACCAAAAGTACGTGGTCGAAGGTCCTGGTCTTTGACTCTTTCTCAAATTTGCCCAGCAGTTCTTCCTGCTTTGCTTTCATATGGGGATTCAGTTCATCAAGATGTATCTTGGCCATAATGTTCTCGTTCCTTTGATAGAGAGTACTACCGGAAGGTGATGTTGTACGTCCTTGCCGGCAATGAATGTAGTGAGTCCAAGTGTAATGGAAACAAGGGCTGTTTGTGAATGTATCCATCGAATCGCATCGAAGCTCTGGTCGATCTGACGCATGACGATCATACCATTCTCGATGGATACCACTCCCTTGTTTTCAGGTATTCCTGCGCCGAAGCCGGCAACAGAAATGGTGTCTAGCGCAAATGTACCATCTTTTTCAATGGTGTACTCTTCGATCCAAGGGATATGTTCGAACGAGTGTATCCAATGAAAGGTTAGGGTGTCACCCTCTTGTACAGGAAGGGAAAAGAGGACCTTTCCTGTTTCTTGGTCACTGAGGACAAGCTGCAGTCCAGGTCCCGATGCGAGAAGAAAGAAGAGCAGTGTCCCCATCACGAGGATGAGGACAACAAGTACTATAAACCGTGTTCTGCTCTTCATCGACTAATTTACATACCTACTTCGCTGTAGTAGCGCTTGGCCCCTTCATGGAAGGGAATATCAACACCAAGGTGGCTGTTTTCCAGCGTAATGTGTTGCTTTGCGGTTGCATGCGAAGCCTGGATGTCGCCGATATTCTCGAAAACTCCCTTGGTCAAATCGTAGGCAACTTCTTCATCGAGACTTGCATTGACGATCATGATGTTGCGAACCGTGGCGGTGACGACATCACCTTTGGTGTCATATACATCGGCAGGAATCGTAGCCTCAACAAAGAACGGATACTTTGCCTTCAGGTTCGCAAGACCTTCCCCTTCGATGGGAATGAGAACGATTTGGCTGCTGGTACCCAGTTCCATAATGGTTGCATTGGGAATGCCGCTGGTTACGAATACTGCATCGACCAGGTTGTTTTTCAACTGGGCAATGGCCTCACCGTAGTTGAGGTAGTCTACCTTGCTATCGGCATAGGTCATGCCGTGGGCTTCATACATCATTCTTGCGTTGAGTTCTACACCACTGTTGGGAGCTCCGACGCCGACGCGCTTGCCTTTCAGGTCAGTGAACTTTGTGATGCCGGTGCGGCTGGTGGTGACCAGCTGTACATAGTTGGGGTAGAGTCCCAACAGAGCTCTGAGCTCACTGGCGGGCTGCTTGCCTTCATAGGCACCGAAGCCTTGGTATGCCTGGGCGACAGCATCACTCATGGCGATAGCCATTTCAGCACGCTTTTCCAAGATCAGGGTGATATTTTCAGCCGAGGCACCGGTTGCCTGAGCTGAGGATTTATAGCCAAGCTTATTTTGAAATACCGATGAAAAAGCTCCACCGATCGGATAGTACAGCCCACTGGTAGGACCGGTTGCCACGGTAATGAAGTGCTTGCTGCGGTCCAATCCTTCAGTCTTTGTGGTCTCAGCCTGACCAGCTGCAAATATATTGACAGCCAGAAGCAGAGCCAAAAGTGCTACAAGGACAATTCTTTTTGTATTCATATCATTCTCTCCTGTTTGTATGATTGCAGGGAAGAAAGTCCTGCGACTTATAAAATGGAATCCTTACTCTTAAAGTAATGATTATAAAGATGCATAGAGGTTGCATCAATATGCAATACTAAGAATATTGGCAAGTAATAAGGAAAATCAAGCCAAAAAGACTAGACAGTGGTAAAACCACCCGTTTTTCGGTACTATAGCGCTATGACGCGAAAGCAATTCATGCACATTGTGGAGATGCGCACAAAAATTATCAGCATGGGAACGTTCTTGTGTGCAAGCATCTATGCACTTTCAGTGAGAGGTTCATTGAATATCCTGACATGGTTGGTCATGGGCCTTGCCACGCTCCTTGTCGATATGGGAACAACCGGTTTCAATACCTTTTTTGATTATTGGAGGGGAACCGACAACGCCATCTATACCAAGGAAGAGGATAAAGTACTCGTCCATCAAGACGTCAGCGCATTCTCTGCTTTGCTGGTCTCCCTGCTTCTTTTCGGCTTTGCCGCCCTGCTTGGCCTCTATCTTGCATGGCTTACCAGTTGGTACCTAATTTTTGTAGGGGGGGCGTGCATGCTTGTCGGTTTTTTCTACACAGCAGGACCGTATCCCATTTCACGAACACCGTTTGGAGAATTGTTTGCCGGCCTCTTTTTGGGAACCGTGCTTTTTCTCATCACGGTGTTTGTACAGGACGTCACCCTCACTCGTTTGCACGTCGTGGTCACCTTGCCGTTTTACTTGCTCATCGCCATGATCCTTTCGGTAAACAATGGATGCGATTTGGTTGGTGATACGGCAAGTGGACGTAAGACGCTTTCCATTGTAGTAGGGAAAAGAAAGGCCTTCACCCTTATTGCAGGGGAGGGCCTGGCTGCCTATGTACTGAGTTATGCCTTGGTCGTTCTTGGATTCTATCCTGTGACACTTGCCCTCTGCCTCGTTCCTTCGCTCGCTCTCTTTTGCATTGCACTAGCGAAAGTCAAACGGGAAGGGTTGGATGCAGAGCACAAGTCTGTTCACATGAGGTTTGCCTCCATAAGCTATGTGCACTTTTGCATGGCCTTTCTTCTCGCATATGTGCTTAATATAGCGTTCTCTGCTCCGGTTTTTTGATTGTTGCAGCAAAGAGGGAGTTGATCACTCCCAGGATTGCAGACATGGTAAACAATACTTCAATGCCCAAGGTTTTCCAGATGTAGCCGCCCAGCAATGCAATCAGGACGCTGATCAGGTGATTGACCGATATTCCCGTTGTCAGAGTGGCTGTCAGCTCTTCGCGACTGGAGCTAAGGTCACGGACATAGACGTTGGTTGCCATGCTTGCCAAACTGATGATTGAGTCCAGAACAAAATTGATACAGACCACGATAAAGGCGATATGCATCGGAAAGAGACGATGTGCATATCCGTAGAAGAAGCAGACGACAACAAGAATCAGGGTATCGGCAACCATGATTTTCTTATACCCCAGCTTGTCCACCAGCATCCCTATTACCGGGCTGAGAAGCATGCCAAAGACTGCGCAAATGGCCAGTAGTAGGGCGATGACCGAAGTGTCGGCACCATAAAAGAGAATGAGCGCATAGGGGGCGAAGGTGAGGAAGATTTGCTTGCGGGCTCCATAGAATATTTCCAGCATGTAAAACTTGGTATACTTTTTGTTGAAGTACAGGCGTGAGCGTTTTACCTGCTTTCCTTTGTCCTTCATGGACAGCGCTATCATGGTGGAGAGAAGCAGCAGGATGGCCGCAATGAGGAAGACAATGCGGAAGCCCAAGAGTGAGTCGCGTGCATACCCCAGGCTTGCGAGCACGACAAAGAGCAGGGAAACCAGCATATAGCCGATGATGTTGCCCCCGTGGCTGATGCTGGAAGTCACGCCCAAGCTCGCTCCTCCCTTGTCGCTCTTGGCAAAGGCGAGGGACATTGAACTCTTGATAGGCATGACAATATGTTCACCGGTACTGAAAACCACCATAAAAAGAATGACGACCACTTTGCTCGATCCCAGCAGCAAAAGACCGAGGACGCCTCCAAGCATGATGGCTGTACCGATCTTGAAAACCTTGGTTTCACTGAGGCGATACATCCAAGCAAGGATGAAGACGAGCATGAGGCCGGGAATTTCCCGAAAGAATTCCACAATACCGCGTTCGAATTCAGAAATCTTGACAATTTCCGCCAAGTAGTTGTCCTGAATCCCCCGATAAAAGCCGTAGGCAAGACCGGAAAACAAAATAGTGGCCAAGAAAGTTTTCACCGTCTTGTCCCCTGTATAGATGGATGGTTTTTTTGGTTGCATGACAGTATCTCCCGTTCCCTTACAGCCGACTATGCTGGGAAAGCGAAGGGATGTCAACAATGTTCTTACTTCTGGCCTTCAAGAACCTTGTTTATATCAGCAAGCGAGCTGCCTAAGTGTGCGAGCATGTACGCTGCAGCCTTCTGATTGTCCCGCTCCTCAATGGCGTTGATTATCAACTCATGTTCGCGAATGGTATTGTCTGAGCTGGTTTTCACCGAAATGGACATGAGTCGATAACGCTTGAGTTCCATGGCCATCAATTGGTTAATTTTCAAAAGCAATGGGTTATGCGCCATGTGACAGATTTGGGTATGAAACTGTTCATCGAGCTCGGCTAGGGCGGTTACATTGCTGACCTTGTTCTCTTCGATGAATTGCTGGTGAATTTGCTGCAGAATAACCAACTCCTCATCGCTTCCACGCTTGATGGCCATGCGTACCTGCAGCGTTTCCAACGCTTCGCGGACCTCGGTGGTATCCTTGAGGGTGGGAGCGACTTCGATGAACCACGAACGAATGGCATCATAGTCGTGTCCTTGGTTGTCCTTGACAAAAGCGCCTTTGCCGGAGATCAATTCGACATACCCTTCTGCTTGTAGTGAGCGCATCGCTTCACGGACGGTGGAACGACTCACCGAGAGCATTTCACAGAGCTTTACCTCTGGAGGGAGTTTTGAACCTACGGGGTAGGTTCCCTGAAGAATTGACTCGCGGATCGAGTCTATCACTTGGGTGGTCACGGATATGCGTTTTATTTCTTTCATAATGTTTGTCTGACAACAGACTAGCACGAAAATGGGGCATAGTCAAAGAATTGTTAGGAAATTTACGGTTGACAACCAGGGTATTCGTGGTAAACTCAGTATGTAACGCATGGATTGTCTGACAATCCGGCATCCTACAAATCCTTTGGAGGTTCTTATTATGAAACGAATGTTGCTCGTCATGGCCGTACTGATGCTCGGTCTCTCATTGGCCTTTGCCCAAGGCGGCAAAGAAGCAAGCGCACAGGCAGAGAGCGTAACGTTAACCGTATACTCCCCTGGCAACGTAAACTCTGTACCTACGAAAACCATTCTCAAGTACAAGGAATTGGTGGAAGCAGCTTCGAATGGCACCATAAAGATGGTCGCCCATCACAGCGGTGAGCTTGGCAACGATGCCGAGGCCCTGCAGTCGACCAGAATGGGAACCATTGACGTAATTTTTGCAGGAACAAGCGGATTTACCAGTTTCTACGACAAAGCAAAAATCCTTGACCTGCCGTTCCTTTTTGATTCAGCTCAGGAAGCGTATGAGATTGTCAACAGTGCAATCGGCGAGCAGATTTTCGCCGACCTTCCCAAAGCCGGGCTTGTATACCTCTCCGAAGGCGACAATGGCATGCGTCATGTTGCAACCACCAACCGCCCTGTAAAGAACGTTGATGATGTAAAGGGACTGAAGATTCGCGTTCCGACCAGCAAGATGTACCTCGATGTCTGGGGTGCCTTGGGATCAACACCCGTAGCACTCGCACTCAATGAGCTTGCCATCGCCCTTGCCAATGGAACCGCTGAAGCCCAGGACAACGCAACCTACCACCTGGTAGCCAATGCAACCTACGACGATATCAAACACTACAGCTTCATCAACTACATGTGGATGGGTTGCACGATGGCCATGAACCAGAAGTCTTGGGATAAGCTTACTGCCGACCAGCAGAAGATACTCAAGGAACAGGCAATTGCAGCAGCAAAGTACTCCTTCGACACAATCGAGGAAGACAACGTAACTGCAACCGAGACGCTGAAGAAAGCAGGCGTGCAGTTCATCGAAAATCCCGATATCCAGAGCTTCAAGAACAAGCTCGGGGGATCTGCCTATTACAAGCAGTATGCCTCTGAAGCTTGGTATGACCAAAAAATCGTAGATGCAATTCTCGCAAAGTAAGGTATAGAGTCTGAAGAAGGGCGGTTTCCTCCGCCCTTCTGTTTGTACAGTTTGGGAAGGTGGTACATGCAATTAGTAAAAAAACTCCTGGATCTCTTCGTCCGCCTGGTCTCGGTACTCCTTATGTGCTTGGTGGCAGGCATTGTGCTTCTCATGCTCAATGAACTGGTACTGCGTAACATATTGGGAAAATCCTTTCGAGGAATGACCGAGATGGCAGGTTTCATGTTCCTGTGGATGGCCTTTTTGGGTGTTATCGTGCTCTATGACAAACAGAGGATGATAAGCTTGGACATGTTCTATGTCAGGACAAAAGGCACCTTGAAAACAGTGCTCTGGGTTATTCATAAAATGGTGGCAGCAGCCCTTGGGACGATTATGGTCATCGCATTTTTTGGCTTGTATCCTTATGTGAGCACCGAATACTACTCCTCCATGCCCAAGTTTGCCAAACTTTGGCAGTATGTCCCGATGGCGATTACAGGGAGTTTTCTCTGCATTAAATCAATCTACGAGCTTGTTGAAAAGGCAAGAGGGGAGAGGAGCCGATGATTCTCTTTTTTGGAAGTTTTGTTGTTTTGTTGTTGATCGGTGTGCCTATCAGCATCTCCATCGGTGCCAGTGCCATCCTTGGGTGTCTGAATTTGGGGTATCCCTTGATGGTCATCGGTCAGAAAATGGTCAGCGGCATCGACTCCTTCTTGTTGATAGCCATTCCCTTGTTCATTCTTGCGGGCAATCTGATGAATGCCGGAAAGATTACCGAAAATATTTTTGACTTCGCCAAGCGTCTGGTAGGATGGATTCCCGGCGGTCTTGGTCATGCAAATGTTGTTGCCAGCCTCATTTTTGCCGGTATGTCGGGCAGTGCTGCCGCTGACGCCGGTGGCTTGGGGACCATCGAAATGCAAGCCATGACGACCAACGGATACGACGAGGAATTTTCTGCAGGCATTACGGCAGCCTCTTCGGTCATTGGTCCCATTTTCCCCCCATCCATTCCCCTCATCATTTATGGATCAGTTGCTTCGGTCAGTGTTTCCCAGCTCTTCATGGGAGGCGTGGTTCCCGGTCTTTTGATGGCTGTTGCTTTAATGGTCTTAGTGTTTATCTTTGCCGTTAGGCGTAAGTATGAACGGACTGCGTTCAATATGCGGTTGCTCATCAAACAATTCTTTGCTTCTGTATTGTCTATCATCACCCCTCTGATTATTCTCAGCGGCTTTGTGTTCGGTTTGTTCACGCCAACCGAAGCATCCAGCGTTGCTGTCGGATATGCTCTGGTTATTGCATTGTTTGTGTACCGCACCTTGGATTGGAAAACCTTCAAGCAGTGCCTGCTTGAAAGTGCCATTACCAGTGCCAATACGCTGTTCATCATCGGTACATCAATGCTGTTCAGCTATGTACTGATAAAAGAAGGCGTTTCCGCCCAGATGGCGGACTTTATTCTGGGCATCAGCGACAATCCCAATTTGATATTGCTGGTGATCAACATTCTGTTGTTGGTTCTGGGAATGTTCATGGAGCCGGGTGCAATCCTAACCTTGATGCTGCCGGTTCTGCTTCCCATCGTCAAAGCATTGCAGATCGATCTGGTGCATTTCGGGGTAGTGATGATTCTGAACCTGATGATCGGCCAGGTCACCCCTCCGTTTGGCGTCTGCCTGTTCATTATCGGGGATGTTTCAAAAGTTTCATTGAATAAGATGTACAAGGCAATTCTGCCGTTCATCATTCCCTTGGTAATTGTTTTGTTTATGTGTACGTATATTCCGGAAGTAGTAACGTGGCTTCCTACCAAACTCTTGCAAGCCTAATGTCAATATATTGAAGGAAACACTATGAAAGATAGATTGTTCGATGTTTCAGGAAAAATTGTGGTAATAACCGGCGGCCTTGGCCAGATCGGTGCCGAGTTCGTGAAGGAATTTCTTCGCCGCGATGCGAAAGTCGCCGTATTTTCCCGCTCTGCCAATGCGCAGAAGGCTGAGAAGGCTTTAACGAAAGAGTATGCATCGCATGCAAACCTGCTGTTGACGCAAGCCGATATCACCAATAAGGAATCCATCAACCAAGCCCTCGATACCGTAGAGTCTACCTGGGGTGTTGCCGATGTTCTGATCAACAATGCAGGTATCGACACCCAGCCCAGTGCTCCTCCTGAGGTTTCAGGGCCATTTGAGACCTTTCCCGAGGAAGTCTTCCGTGAAGTGGTCGAGACCAACCTTGTAGGTACCTTTTTGATGACCCAAGCTTTCGGTGCAAGGTTGATTAAGGCTTCGAAGGGCGGGTCGATCATACAAGTTGGTTCCATTTACGGCATGCTTAGCCCGGTACAGGACATTTATGCCTACAAGAAGGAAATGACTGGTGTTCCCTTCATCAAGCCTGTTGCCTATAGTGCTGCAAAAAGTGGCATCTACAATCTGACCCGCTACTGTGCAACCTATTGGGCCAAGCAGGGAATCCGGGTTAATACCCTTACTCCCTCAGGAGTCTGGCGTGAAACCCAGGACGAACACTTCCATAAGAATTACCATGCGCGCATGCCGATGGGTAGAATGGCGAAAGCTGATGAGTTCAACGGTGCCGTGGTCTTTTTGGCAAGTGATGCTTCGACGTATATGACCGGTTCGAATCTGGTGGTCGACGGGGGATGGACAGCATGGTAGACAGGACGCCTGCAGTAGTATCGGCGCTCATTACACCGATGAGAGAGGATCGGAGCATCGATGAGAATGCACTCCAGAACCTGGTTATGTATGAGATTGAACACGGCAGTGAAGGTTTTTACTGCTGTGGTTCATCAGGTGAAGGCTTGCTCCTCAGTGTAGAAGAACGAATGCTGATAGCATCGCTGGTCAGCGAGGTGTGCAAAAACAAGGTTCCTTTCTATGTGCATACCGGTTCATTAGGGACTCGGGAGGCGATTCAGCTCTCGGTGCATGCACAGAAAGTAGGAGCAAAAGCTGTCTCCCTCATTCCTCCCATCTACTACCACTATTCACAGAAAGAGGTGGAGAACTACTATTTGGATGTAGTGAATGCGGTGGACCTTGGGGTTATTGTGTACAACATTCCCCAATTTACCGGGATTTCCTTTTCCAAGGAGAGTTCGGTCATGCAGAGCGTCAAAATCATCGGCGTCAAGCATACCTCCATGAACCTCTATGACCTTGAACGCCTTGGGCAGGCTTTCCCCAAGAAAATTCTGTTCAATGGGTTTGATGAGATTTTCCTCTACAGTCTTGCCGCCGGGGCACAGAGCACCATCGGGACGACAGTCAATGTCTGTCCTAAACTTTTTGCTTCCATCCGTGAAGATTTTCTTGGCTCCAACATAAGCGGTGCTCAGCAGAAACAGCATATGCTCAACAACTTCATTGAAGCGGTGGTCAAGGAGGGGATTTTCTCAGCGGTCAAGTATTGCATGACCTATCTGGGTGTTCCTTCAGGCCCGTGTAGAAAGCCGTTCAAAGAGCTGGATGACGGGGCAAAACTGAGAATAGAGGGAGCTCTCAGGCGTATTGAACCCTATCTGTAGCTTGCAAAATGCCGGTATCCATCGTAGCGTAGCTATGTGGAGGCTAGTATGGATACGCAAAAATTTGGTGCACACCTACAGGGGAAACTGGTTGTTGTTACGGGTGCAAGTAAGGGTATCGGAAGAGGCCTGGCCCGCATAATTGCATCCGAAGGGGCCACGGTGGCTCTTGCTGCGCGAGATGTTGAAGCATTGCAGGAAGTGAAAGAGACCATTGTCGGGGAAGGGGGAAAGGCGTACACCTTTGCCTTGGACCTCAGGCGGGTGGACTCGATTCGTTCCTGCTTTGCTCGTATTGAGGCAGAACTCGGCTGTATCGATGTATTGGTGAACAATGCAGGTATGGGCAATCCCATTCCTGCCGAGGATATTACCGAAGAGGACTGGGATTGGATGATGGATCTCAATCTCAAGGGAACTTTCTTCTGTTGCCAGGAAGCAGGAAGGCGGATGCTCAAACAAGGCAAAGGCCGGATCGTAAACATTTCCAGCCAAGCCTCGGTGGTGGCAATCCCCCATGAGGCTGTGTATTGTGCATCCAAGGGCGGCCTGAATATGTTGACCAAGACCCTGGCCGTCGAGTGGTCGGGCAGGGGGGTCACCGTCAATGCCGTAGGGCCTACTTTCGTGTATACCCCGGGAACCGCCAAGCGCTTGGACGATCCAGTATTTCTTGGTTCGGTACTCGCGAAAATCCCCCGCGGCAGGGTAGCCACCATCGAGGACGTCGCGTCGGCTGTTCTCTATCTTGCAAGCGATGGTGCAGACATGGTGACGGGTACCCTGTTATTGGTCGACGGCGGGTGGACCGCCCTCTGATCGGTGGAGAATAGATAAAGATTTTGGTCCATCACTTGAGTTGCCAAGCCGGGCGAGCTACCATCGACCTATGATATATGTAGTAGAGGACAACCCATCCATTAGGCAAATCATCAAGGCCTATCTCGAATTGGCCGATTTTGCCGCTATTGAATTTGAAGGCGTGCACGGCGTAGTGGAAAGCCTTGCCTTCAAGCACCCGCGTCTGTGCATTTTGGATGTCATGCTCGGTGATGGAAACGGTTTCGAACTTGCCAAGCAGATCCACCACCTCGATCCGAGCCTACCGTTCTTGTTTCTTACCGCGCGTGAATCGGAAAGCGATAGGATAACCGGCCTTGAGCTCGGAGGGGAAGACTATATTGTAAAGCCTTTTTCCCCAAAGGAATTGGTTCTTCGAGTCCAAGCCATCCTCAGAAGGGTGGAACAGTCAGGAGAGCCAAAACAGTCATCCCTCACTTGGGAAAAAGAAGGGCATACGCTGACCCTCGATGAGAAGAAGCATGAAGTGCTGGTCGATACCCAACCGGTGTCCCTGACGGCTCTGGAGTGGAAGCTCCTTTCCTACCTTGCAAGCAATGCGCCGCTGTTGATCAAACGCGAGCGCCTTCTTGGGCAATGTCTGGGCTATACCCACGACGGAAGCGACCGGACCATCAATACCCATATGAAGAACTTGCGCTCGAAGTTGGGGGAGACTGAGTGGATCCAGACCGTGCGAGGATTCGGCTACTCCTTCAGTGGGACAAAGAGGGAGCAATAGGATGCGTAAACCTTTCTCCCTTGCCGCACTGAATCTAGCGTTGGTGGTTTTGAGCCTCCTGATTTTTGCGCTTGTTCTCTCGTTGTTTCTTTCGTTCGGCCTCGATGCGGCACAAGCTTCCTGGCATGCGAAGGAAGAAGCCTCCCTGAACGCCTACATCGTCAGTCAACTGCTGCAGTCAGAGCAACCTGTAACAGCGGAAATTGCCTCGATCCTTTTCAATTCCCTGCCCTATACTCCCACCTATTTGTATGTCAGCGACAGCCAGGGTCAACTGTTGTACTCCTATCGTAAGGCTGAACGGGGAGCGGGCAGGGGCAGAGGAATGCAACTTGGTTTGACTGAAAACTTGAACTGGCAGGAAGTGAAGTCAAGCTCGGCTGAACTGGTCTATCGGTATGCTGTACACCTGCCGACGTTCTCTGAAATGGAAGGAAATGCTTCCCTGCTTGCAGCAGCGGAACGCATTCTCATCTGGGCTTTGTTGATCGCACTCGCTGTTTCAACGCTCTTGGCGTTTTTGTTCCTCAAGCCGTTGAAACGTCAGAGCAAAATGCTCGCCCAGGCATTGGATAGTATGGCCGGGGGACAGCGCTCGGTAGAGTTGCGAAGCGAACATATTGTGGAGTTTTCGATTATTGCAAATGCTGCACAAACCTTGCAGGATACCTTGAAGAACGAAGAGCAGCTGCGCCGCCAATGGGCGGAGGATATCGCTCATGACCTTAGAACTCCTGTATCGGTTCTCAAAGGCCAATTGGAAGCGGTTGAGGACAAGGTATTGCCTTTTAACGATGAGCGCCTTCATCTGCTGCAACACGAAACAGTGCGACTGGAGTCCTTGATCAACAGTCTTTCCTTGCTCACCAAGCTTGAGTCCCCGGATGTAAAGGTGCATACGAGTGAAATCAATCTGCACGCATTTCTTACTACGTTCATACAACGATTCGAAGCACAGGCTGCCAAGCATGACATGCAGATAGTTCTCTCATCAGGGGATGCAGTACTGAGTGCCGATACACAACTTTTCACGCGGGCTTTGGAGAACCTAGTAAGCAATGCCATCCGCTATGGAAAAGAAAAAAGCATAATACGCGTGAATGTTACCCCCGATGCAACAACAAAGGCTGAAAGTCTGAGCATCGAGAATGAAGGAACCATCGAAAAGTCCTATATTCCCTATGTGTTCGATCGTTTGAGTCGGGGAGAAGCCGGACGAAGAAGCGATGGATCGGGGCTTGGGCTTTCCATCGTGCGAGCGATTGTCCAGGCACATGGCTGGTCGATCGATGTAAAAAGCAATAAAACTACTATTTTTACGGTTCGCTTTACCTAATCTTTACCTACCGTTGAAACAGACTGGATATTGGGATGCGACTATAGAGTCAAGAACAACAAACAGATTGACTGGAGGTCAACAATGAACAAGAAACGTTTCGTAATGGTAGCAATCATTCTGGTGGTAGTAGCAGCGATCGCATTTGCAGTCCCGATGCAGATGGGTGCAAGAGGTGCAGCAGTACAGAGTCGTCCTATGCAGGGTATGGCAGCACAGGCTCGTCCCGCTCAGATGGGAGCAGCTAATCAGATGGCAGTGCAACAGAGACAGATGCTTCAGGATTGCATCCTGGAGGACGGAGAGATTCCTGAAGAGATGCAGGCTCTCATCGATGCACGCAGGGCAGAAGCTGCCGCCAGACAGACTGCCAACCGTGCCAACCAGACTGGCAACCAGATGCGCCAGGGTGCAAGAGGCCAGGGCGGCAGGTGGTAATCACTACCGCATAGCAACAGGAGGGGAGAACGCAAAAGCGTTCTCCTCTTTTTATCTGTGTCAATCTTTTTCACTCTGCACCTGCATGCTATGATAGGAGTGTTGGAGGAACAGATGCCAAAAACACTGATTATCTATGCAACCAAATATGGTACAACCCAAACCTGCGCCACAATGCTTCAGAAACTGCTTAATGAAGGTGCAGACCTGCAGAATCTCAAACAAAAGAGGACAGTCAATCTTGATGACTACGATACGGTAGTGCTTGGTGGTGCGGTGTACGCAGGAAGAGCCAGCACAAAACTCAGGAAGTTCTGCTCAGCAAATGAGCAGGTTCTGCTGACAAAAAAACTTGGGCTGTTTCTGTGTATGATGGAAGAGGGAGAAGGGGCGATCAAGCAGCTAAAGCAATGTTACAGCCAGGCACTGCGTGAGAAAGCCGTGGTGATGGATTACTTCGGTGGAGAGTTCCTGTTTTCCAAAATGGGCTGGGTTGCCAGAAAAATGATCAAAATGATGAGCAAGGGAGACGAGGATGTGCATCACATCAGAGAGGATGCCATCAAAGCCTTTGCCGAGGTTCTCAACCGCTGATGTTCAGTGTTTTGCTGAAGCTTTCCTGAGTCGGTTGTTGATGGCAACTCCGATGCCGACTTCGGGCAGCAGACTACCTACCATACAGCGTAGGTGCATGGTATCGAGGTGGCGAATCGCCCAATAGAGGCGGCTTGCCGCTTCTTCTGCATTCTCTGTCTCACTGACATAGACAACCGGTCCCTTAAATGGGACTTTCTGTTTTTCAAACAGAAGGACTCCGACATCGCTTTGGTCTTTATACAGGGTAACATCGTCGACCAAATACAGCGGGGTGGTAGGAGCGTAATGGCTTTCCAATAAGCCCGGGCTTTCCAAATGTGTATCCGTCGGTCCTACTTGTTTGGTAACAATCACCTCACCGAGCAAAGGTTTGAGTTCTTCAATGCCAATTTTACCCGGTCTGAGTATGGTGGGAATCTCGGTACAAAGAGAAAGGACTGTTGACTCGATTCCTACCGTACAGGCACCGCCATCCAGGATTGCATCGATACGCTCCCCCAGCTGCTCTTTCACATGGGTAGCCGTAGTGGGGCTGGTGTAGCCGAAACGGTTTGCACTGGGGGCTGCGATGGCTTTACCACTTGCTTGTATCAGGTTCAAAGCCAATGGATTGGAAGGCATGCGGATGGCAACCGTCTGGCTGTTGGCCGTGACGATGGCAGGTACCGAGGGATGCTTTTTCAGGACCAAGGTCAAGGGACCGGGCCAGAAGTGATCCATCAGGAGCCTGGCTCTGGGGTCGAGATCGACAACCAAACCCTCTAGTTGTTCCAATTTGGCAATATGCACGATAAGCGGGTCGAAGAATGGTCGTTGCTTGGCTGCAAATATGCTTTTCACTGCTTCTTCATTCAGTGCATCGGCACCAAGGCCATAGACGGTTTCGGTGGGGAAGGCGACCAACTTGCCTTGTGCGAGTAGTGCTGCCTGTTCCTTGATGAGTTTGGGCAACTGAATACTGGGTATCGGATAGGATTCGATGTATTGAACAGCATCAGAAAGGGTATGGAAAAACAAGGTAAGGACTGAGGAAGTTGCTATCTCAAGCGGGCAATAGAAGGAGAGTTTAATTCCTACATCGAGCAAGAAAGTGCTTTCTTTATCGGTAATACGGTCAAAGAGGGTTTGTTCGGTTGCTTGGAGGCAGGATGAGAGATACGGATGCGTTTTGCACAAAGTTTTGGCATCGGCCTCAGAACCCATCGGGTATGCAAGCTTTACAACTCCGCTTTTGGCAAGCTGAAGCAACGATGCTGCTGCATCGCTTTGCCCCTTTAGCAGAGTTGGTGTTACAAAGATGGTTATCTGGTTCATTATCGCTTTTTCCTCGCTTTGCAAGAGTACCGCAAAGACGGAAAGCAAGGCAAGCCGGTTTGTGCTACACTTATGCCATGACGATCAGAGCATACACACAAGCAGACATCCAAAGCATGGTTGAGATTTGGAATGAGGTGGTCCAAGAAGGCAACGCATTCCCCCAAAAAGAGAAGCTTGACAGCACTTCGGCTTCTGGTTTCTTTGGCGGGCAAAGCTATACAGCGGTAGCCCAAGAGAAGGATGAGCTTGTAGGCTTATACATTTTGCACCCAAACAATGTTGGAAGAGTCGGTCATATTGCCAACGCCTCCTATGCAGTGAAAGCCAAATACCAAGGCAAAGGCATTGGAAGGGCCTTGGTTGAGGACTCCCTGAAACAGCTATCCAAGTATAATTTTCGCATGCTCCAGTTCAACGCGGTGGTTGCCAGCAATACCCGGGCACTTGCTCTCTATGAAAAGCTCGGCTTTGAAAGGCTGGGAACGATTAGGGGAGGGTTTGCCAAGGATGATGGTAGCTATGAGGATATAGTGAGTATGGTGTATTATGTTGCTGACAAGTAGTTCAAACAAAAACAAGTTTCCTATGTTTGCTATGTATTTTCTAGTATAAGATTTATGGGTGTACACATAAGCGTAGTTTCCCTTTGGATATCACTACCACAATAATGGGAACCATAGATATTCACTATGTATCTTTCGTAGCATTGTGAGACTATCTGGATTATATCAAAAGGGAGGCCTCTCCCAAGGAAAAGAAGGCGTAGTATGAGTATGAAGAAACAAGATGATGATACCAGAGGAATGGAGGGAATCGATTTCTCCGATATTCCTGAGATGACCGACGAGCAGTTAGTACAGCTAAAGCCTTCCCATTTGATCAATCCGACGAATATACCTCCCAATCAAGAAGAAAAGTAGCATTTTTTTAATGCTGAAGTGATAGAGCACTATACGTCAAAAGGCAAGGAAAGATTAATTGCCTTTTGCGTCAGGGTATGCTCAGAATCCTGACCTAAAAAGGAGAATGAATGATACCTTTCATTCCCCGATGATCTTTACCAGCATGTGCTTGCTCCTCTTCCCATCGAACTCGTAGTAGAATAGTTGCTCCCATGTACCAAAATCCAGGTTTCCTTTGGTACTTGCCACTACGCTCTCATCGTCGTTGATGAAGATGCTTGCAGCGCTGTTCATGGCATTCACCAAACCCCTGGTTGAAGGAACATTGAAACACAATTCCTTACGAAAACCTTTCATGTTCAAACATCCTCTCTTCTCGCTATAGGACGGAGAAGGGGCAGTATTGAGTCAAATTGGTCATTCGAGAAATGATTCGATACTGAAAATATACTTGTATTCACATTAATCAAGTACCAAAAACTGGGATTATTGTAAATTACTCATTGTCAATACTATAAATACCTTGCTTTATACATTTTCTGAGTTTAGTATAGGCGTAACGATCTTCTGGAATATATTCAAGCATCCTATGGATGTTTATTGGTATAGATGCAGGTTTTCCATGCACTGTCCTCAATGTTTCCCAAGGAGGTCCTCATGAGTGATCGACACGTTGCAATTGAAGCGATTGTTGCCTCACACCGCACAGAACGAGGAGCATTGCTCTCGATTCTTGAAGCGGTGCAGCGAACCAACGAACACAACTATTTGAGCAAGGAAGAGTTAATCTTGGTTGCCAAAGCAATGGAAGTGCCCCTGTCTACCGTGTATTCCGTTGCTACCTTCTATGCCTTCTTCAATCTCAAACCCCAAGGCGAGCATGTCATCACCGTTTGCAGGGGAACCGCCTGCCATACCCGCGGTTCCAAACCGCTGTTGCAGCAAGTCCTCAAGCAATTGAACCTCGAGCTTGATGAGGAAGGAACGGCTACCACCGACGACGTACGTTTTACCGTGCATACGGTGGCTTGCTTCGGCCAATGTGCCTTAGCCCCGGTCATTGCCATTGATTCGGTCATTCATTCTCGGGTTACCGAGCAGAAACTTACCCAATTGCTTCAGACGCTCATACAGAGCAAGGAGGTTTCATGAGCAGCCTCTTGGATCGACTTCAACAGGAAGGTGAACACACCCTGTATCCAAACCATGCAAGCATAGCTGTCGGGATGGGTACCTGTGGGATGGGAAGTGGGGCTACAGAGTTGTATGCTGCGTTTGCTAAGGAAATTGATAGCCAACATCTATCAATAAGCCTACGCAGTGTCGGATGTTTTGGCTGTTGCAGTGAAGAGCCTTTGGTATCACTCTATCTGCCATCCAAACCATTGGTATGGCTCTCCAAAGTAGAACTCTCCGACGTGCCATTAATTATCGACAACCTGATGCAAGGCCGCTACTACAAGCCCAAAGCCCTCTGCAGAATCAACGAATGGGATCACCATCTCTCTCAGCATACCTATGGAGAGGGGTTTGAGGAGCTTCCTCCCTGGAACGAAGTACCCTTCTTCCACGCCCAGAAAAAATTGATTTTGCGTGATGCAGGCCTTATCGATCCAGCAAACATGGCAGAGTACGTAGCAGTCGGAGGCTATCGCTCCTTTGAGAAAGTGCTGGGAGGCATGAGCCGTGATGAAGTGCTGCTGGAAGTAAAGAACTCCAAGCTTCGCGGCCGCGGAGGAGCAGGCTTTCCCACCGGACTCAAGTGGGAGTTGATGGCCAAGGAACCAAGCCAGCCTAAGTTTCTCATCTGCAACGCCGATGAAGGCGATCCCGGTGCATACATGAATCGCAATGAAATGGAAAGCGATCCCCATATGCTCATTGAGGGCCTGCTTATTGCAAGTTATGCCACCACCGCGCAGGAAGGAATCATCTACGTACGCGCAGAATATCCTTTGGCCGTACAGCGACTGCGCACTGCCATCGAACAAGCGTATGCGGTAGGACTGCTTGGTGATAATATTCTCGAGCGAAAAGTCCGTTTTGACCTATCGGTGGTGGAAGGGGCGGGAGCCTTTGTCTGTGGAGAGGAGACAGCCCTAATCGCCTCGTTGGAAGGAAGAGCCGGAAGAGCGAGGGTTAAACCCCCATTCCCTTCCCAGAAGGGGTATTTGGGCCGTCCTACGACCATCAACAACCTGGAGACTTGGTGCAATATCCCGCTGATCATAGGCAAAGGCAGTGCATGGTTTGCCAGAATCGGCAACCCGGCAAGTCCGGGCACCAAGGTATTCTCTCTGGTCGGCAAAGTCAAAAACACCGGCTTGGTGGAGCTACCGCTCGGAGAGAAACTTACCACCCTGATCTATGAAGCCGGGGGAGGGTCTGTCAATCCCAGCAAGAAAATCAAGGCGGTACAAAGTGGAGGTCCCTCTGGAGGGTGCATACCCGCAAGCCTGTTCAATAGCACCATCGATTATGAGAGCCTGGGTGCCCTGGGAGCCATTATGGGTTCAGGGGGAATGGTCGTCATGGACAGCGACAACTGCATGGTCGACTCAGCCCGCTATTTCTTGGAGTTTACCACCAAGGAGTCCTGTGGCACCTGTACACCCTGCAGGGAAGGCTTGAGCCAAGCCCTCGACCTGGTAAGCCGCATCTGTGAAGGGGCGGGGAAGCTTGAGGATGTAAAAACACTCACGGAACTAGGCAACCATATCAGCGATACAGCGCTGTGCGGGCTGGGACAATCGGCGATGAATCCGGTATTGACTACGCTAAAGTATTTCCCCGAAGAGTATGAGAGCCATATCAAGCGCAGCAAGTGTGAAGCCGGTACGTGTGAGGCATTGGTAGGGGAACTGTGTTCCAACTCCTGTCCTCTTGCCATGCGAATTCCCTCGTATATAGCATTGCTGAAGGAGGACCGCTTGGTAGAGGCCTTCACCTCAACCTTGGAGGACAACCCCCTTCCGGGTACCTTGGGGCGTATCTGCCACTTCCATTGCCAGATGCGTTGTCGACGTGACGATTTGGATGGTCCTGTCCATCAGGGGGAACTGCACCGCTACCTTGCCGATACCCTGTATAAGATGGGCCAGGAGACCGAGGTGTACCAGACACTGCTCGATCGAATGCCCGAGCCGACGCACAAGCACATAGCAATAGTCGGAGCGGGGCCGGGTGGCCTTTCCGTTGCCTTCTATCTGCGTCGATTGGGCCATGAAGTTACCCTATACGATGAACATCAAAAAGCAGGGGGAGTGTTGCGCTACGGCATTCCCAGCTACCGACTCCCCAAGGAAGTATTGGAAAAGGAGCTGGAACTCTATACGACCCTTGGCATTCACTTCGAACTGGGGAAAGCCCTCGGCAGGGAACTTGAGATGGAGAATCTAAGGCGTTCCAGTGATGCTGTCATACTCGCCCTGGGGTCCTATCACCATGCCACCCTCCAGCTTAGTGGAAGTGAAGGACCTGGCTTTTTGCAGGGAACCGAGGTGCTCAGGCGCCTCAGTGAAGGGCGGGAAGCGGATGTAGGAAAGCAAGTAGTCATCCTGGGTGGAGGCAATGTTGCCATCGATGTTGCCCGTTCGCTCTGGAGACTGGGCTGTGAGGTAACCGTTGCGTACCGTCGAGGCAGGGACGAAATGCCCGCGAACCGCAGTGAGATCGAAGAAGCGTTTGCAGAGGGAATATCCTTTGTGTTCGATGTAGCACCCTCACAGGTGCTGCGTGGAAAGCAAGGTCAGGTTATCGCTCTGGAAGTCCAACAGCTTGAACTTGGCACCTATGACCTGAGTGCCCGAAGGCAACGCATGGAAAGTGGAAAGAAGAGCATCCTTAGCTGTGACACGGTAATCGTGGCCATCGGTGAACGGGTGGATACTGCGTTGTTTGCGAACTTGGGACTTGGAGTAACCAAACAAGGGTATTTGGACGTAAAGCACTATAGTTATGAAACCAATCTGCCAAACGTATGGGCGATCGGGGATGTAATCACCGGCCCCTCAACGGCAGCCCAGGCGATGGGACAGGGCAAGGAGGTTGCACGCATCATCGATCGGCTTTTGGTGGGAGAGGACCGCTTTGACTCCCTGTTCACTACCTTTACCTACGACAGGACTGTAGGTAAAACGCTGTATGAAGGAAAGGCCATCACCTCGACCAAGCTGTCGCCTAAGGACCGTAATCTTTCATTTGCCGAGGTAAACCGGGGATACAGCGGCCGACAGGCACGCATGGAAGCTTCAAGGTGTCTGCGCTGTGATATCAAAATCCAGGAGGTGAGCAATGGATGAGCAGTTGATTACCTGTATCATTGATGGAAATGCCATCACTACCCAAAAGGGTACACGCATTCTCGATGCCTGCATGACTGCCGGCATCAAGATTCCGACACTCTGCTACCTCAAGGATGTATCCGCTCATGGATCGTGCGGCATGTGCATGGTGGAGGTGGAAGGGGCCAAGCGCTTGGTACGCTCCTGCATGCATACGGTGACAGCCGGTATGGTGATTCATACGCATACCCAGCGGGTGCTGCATGCCAGAAAACTCAACCTTGAGTTGATTCTGGCCAATCATCCGCTTGTATGCACCACATGTGAGCGCAATCTCAACTGCGAATTGCAATCGTTGAGCCAGCAATTGGGAGTCAGAACCAGTCGATTTCCCCGAACCAAGAAAAAGTTTGAGGAACTCGATGTCACCTCAGCCTCCCTCGTACGCGATCCCAATGCCTGCATACTCTGCAATCGGTGTGTCGAAGTGTGCTCCTCCATGCAGTCGGTCTCAGCCATCCAATTGGTGGGACGAGGTCTGAAGACAAAGGTTGCTACGTTTTATGACCAGGGCTTGGGCAATTCGGTATGTACGAATTGCGGTCAGTGCTCCCTGGTTTGTCCTACCGCCGCCATTACTGAAAAAAGCCAACAGCAACAGGTTTTCGACGCCCTCAGCGACCCTGACTTGGTGGTATTGGTCCAAACAGCCCCTGCTATCAGGGTGGGACTCGGGGAGGCGATGGGCCTGAAAGAAGGAAGCCTGGTGACGGGTCGGATGGTAAGCGCCCTCCGCTCCCTCGGTTTTGACAAGGTGTTCGATACCCAATTCACAGCCGACCTTACCATTATGGAAGAGGCCTATGAGTTGATCCATCGGCTTACCCACCAAGGAGAGCTTCCCATGATCACCAGCTGTTCGCCGGGGTGGATTAAGTTCATCGAGACGTTCTATCCCGAACAGGTGGGACACCTCTCATCCTGCAAATCACCGCAACAGATGTTTGGAGCCATTGCCAAGACTTTCTATGCTGAACAGGCCAACCTGGACCCCCGCAAGATTCGGGTGGTCTCGATCATGCCCTGTACAGCAAAAAAGTTTGAAGCCGGCCGCAGTGAAATGGACAGCTCCTTCGACTATTGGAAGGAAAAGATGAATCTTGGGGAGGATGAACGATTCTGTGATGTTGATTGGGCGTTGACCACACGCGAGCTTGCAAAAATGCTCAAGCAGGTCGGTATCGACTTTTCCGCACTCAAGGAAGAAGCATTCGATGATCCACTGGGAGCCTCAACCGGAGGAGCGGTCATATTCGCTTCTTCGGGCGGGGTAATGGAAGCAGCCCTACGAACTGCGGTGGAGAAATTGACAGGATCGGTCTTAGCGGAGGTAGAGTTTGCACAACTGCGGGAGCGTACAGGAATACGTGAAGCCGCCTTGCAGGTGGGTGATAGCACCATCAAGGTTGCTGTAGCCAATACGCTATCCAATGCACGGGTGCTGCTTGATCAGATACAGGGGGGGACAAGCCCGTATGCGTTCATCGAAGTAATGACCTGCCCCGACGGCTGTCTTGGTGGGGGAGGCCAACCTATTCCCACCAATGCCGACATCCGGCTCAAGCGTGCACAGTCCATCTACGAGGAGGACCGGCATAAACCAATCCGCAAGTCTCATGAGAACCCTGCAATCCAAGACTTGTATGCACGGTTCTTGGATCAGCCATTATCAGAGATGAGCCATCACCTGCTGCATACCACCTATACCAAGCGACAGGAATATCCGCTGGGTTAAGACTGTGTAACAACCGACTCTTTTGGAAACTGCCTAAAGAGAACGAGCAGGTACAGAACTGAAATTACGATGATACTCAGCAGCAGTAGCGTTTCACTGCTGCTTTCTTGTACGGTAATGCTTCCGCCGATATTGAACAGAATATGAAAAAGAATGCCTGGGATGAGGTTCTTGGTGATGACTACTAAAAGCGCGAGGACAAGGCCAATGGCGATGGCTCCCGCAATCTGGGTAGCAAGCTCAGATGCGTCGTAGCCTCGCAGCAGATTGACAATATGTCCAAACCCGAAGGTGATACCACTGATCAGTATTGCCCTTCGGTTTCCCTTTTTGCTTGCAATGGCTGTCAAAAGATATCCACGAAACAAGACTTCTTCCAGAAAGCCTACGTTGACCATCAACAGGATCGCCACCAGAATATCAACAGGTGAAAGAGAGGTATCGATTCCTCCGAGGTAAGCCAGCACCGCTAGGGCGATGAGGGGAAGATAATACAATGCTTTTTTGGCATCGGCTCTGCAAAAGGAACCGAACCCGGGCTGGAAATGCTTTTTTGAATACCGATACAACACTGTCGAAAATGCGGTGAGCAACAGGCTGGTTGCAAGGTTCGTAATGCCGCTCACACCCACCAGTGCGTCTCCGATATTTACTATGACGATGTACAGAACAATCCAAAAAATTGCATGTGCGATGGGCTTTCCTTCCAAGCTACGGTTCATAGATGCTCCTTATACTGTATCAGTGTGCTGAAGGGTTGCTTCAGCAAGTGGTCGATCATTGCTTCATTCTAAAAATATCAAACGTTATGTAACAAATGATATGTATCATATTGATGACGATATCGAAGGTCAATACGATTTTTTGACGAATTGTAAAAAAAGTTGGATGGTCAACAATTGCAGCTTTGAAAACCTTATCCTACAGTAGAATAAAGAGAACCAAACCAAATGAAAGCAGCAGTGTATGAATCGTACGGCCCTCCTAGTGTGGTACATCTTTCAGAAGTACCCATTCCCGTTTGCAAAGACGACCAGGTGTTGGTACAAATCGGTGCATCGGCAGTGAACTCGGCTGATGTGCGGATACGGTCCTTGGATGTAGCCGGCCCTTTGAAAATGATCATGCGTCTGGTTTTGGGTTGGAGAAAACCCAGACAACCGATTCTGGGTACTGTATTTGCAGGTACTGTCGTAGCAAAAGGCCCTTCGGTCAAAGCGTTTCAGATTGGAGACCGACTCTTCGGTTGTACCCCCGGCCTTAGCTTAGGATGTCATGCACACTATGTGTGTGTCCCCATCAAAGCAGCAATTGCCAAGAGTCCTGAGCATGCTACTGATTTAGAGGCAGTGTCCCTGGTTTTCGGCGGTACGACGGCCCTTTCTTTTTTGGATAGAGTGCCGTCGAAGGCTGGAACAACACTGCTGGTATATGGGGCTTCAGGTGCTGTAGGTTGCATGGCAGTGCAAGTAGCAAAGCTTTTAGGATTCCATGTCACTGCTTGTGCCAGTGAAAAGAACCGCGCGGCAGTGCTTTCTTTGGGACCGGATGCGTTCTTGGCCTATACCAATGAGGAGCTCGATAGGTGTACCACTCGCTTTGCTGTTATCTTTGATGCAGTAGGAAAACTTACTGCTGCCCAGAAAAGACGGTACTTGATCAGCAAGGGGAGATTCTTGACGGTAGGGGGAAGCCGCGTCGCCAAGGAGACCAAAGAGCAATTGCAGCAACTGAGCCGATGGTTTGATGAAAGTAAGTTGCACCCGATGATCGACAGCACCTATGGGTTGTCAGAAATTGTAGCAGCTCACACGAGAGCCGACACCAAACACAAAGTAGGTAGCGTCGTAGTGGTGATGGATAATCGTCCATAATTGTCCAATAGTCTGTATTCGATGGTTTCTCTGTCTGTCAATATGGTATACTCAAAGTTCTGGAGGCAGTATGAGAATCCTTGCATGTGCAGATATCCATATGGGCAGAAAACCTGCATTCGCTCCCTCGGGTCATAGCAGTTGGGATGCCATTATCGAGAAAGCGATCAGCCTCAGTGTCGATGCCGTAGTTCTGGTCGGGGACGTGGTGGAGCAGGAACAGGCATGGCTTTCGGTCTACGGGCCGCTGCTTGCTGGTTTGAAAAAGCTAAAGGATGCCAACATCCAGGTCATCGGGGTAGGGGGGAATCACGACCACAACGTTTTCCCTCGGCTTAGTCGAGATAGTGATGCAATTAAGCTTCTCGGTCTCGGCGGAACATGGGAAGCGTTTGACATCGGATGTGTCCGTTTCCTTGGATGGTCCTTTCCCGACAATCATATGAAAACCAATCCCCTTGTATCATTGAATGCAAACCTCCTTGAACCTTCCCGTCTTACCTTGGGATTATTGCATACCGACTATGGTATGGCAGTTTCAGCCTATGCTCCGACCCAAGAACAGGACTTTTTTCGCAGCAACGTTGAGCTGTGGATGCTTGGCCACATTCACAAGAAAGGCAAAGTAGGCAATTCTGAAGCATATTACTGCGGTTCTCCCTACGCATTGGATGTAAATGAGATGGGCCAGCACGGCGTCTATCTCATTGAGACCGAAGCAGACTTGCACTTCAAGACTCCGGTTTTTGTTCCGCTCTGTCCCTATCGCTATGAAACCTGTCCCATTGATGTTACAGGCATTGTCGACCTCGATGGCCTGAAATCCCAGCTTACCGGTAGTATCCGCTTTTTTGCACAGAATCTCCATTTTGAAGGGTCGCTCTATATCAAGGCTCTGTTTACAGGATCACTTGCCCCCCATCTGCATCTCAATGAGGTTATGACCATCGCGTATGACGAGGCAGTATTTCTTTTTGAGGAACAGGGGGCGGCTACCTACCTGTTGGGTCGGTATGAAGACCAGACAGACCTAAAGATCGATATGCAGCAGCTTTCCGAGGGAAGTGGTGCCGATGCCTTGCTCGCCAAAAAGCTTCTCGACCCGGAAGAACTCATGCGGTATGCGAAACAATACCAGAATCTGCATACCCAAAGCTTCAACAGTTCAGCCTTCAGCAGTCTTGAGAGTACCCCCCTTGATTTGGAGGCTGCTCTGTTGCTGGCCAAGCAGGCGGGGATGCAGTTGCTTAAAGCAATGGTTGCCCAGAAGGAGGGAGAACAATAATGGAAAAGCAACATCAGTTCACCTCTTTCTCGCTTTTTCGTGCACCCGGCTTTCCCAGTCATACATTTCCCGATCCTCCTCCATTTCATAGCGGCCTGAACGTTGTCTATGGACCCAACGGAGTTGGAAAAACTACCTTGGTCCGCTCTCTGCGTTCACTCTTGTACGCAACGGAACAGCAGAAAAACGTAGAAGCGGAGGCCACACTCGTATCAGGTGAACAACGTTGGCATCTGTCTCTTTCTCAAGGCAAACTCGTACAAAAACGGCTGGACACTGGGGAACAGACCCTCCTTCCCGGAAGAAACGATGAGTATGCAGAAGCCTATTGGTTTCCCCTGCACGAGCTGTTGGAAAAAGAAAGCTCCAACTCCGTATTTCTCCAAGCTATCCAAAAAGAGATGCAAGGAGGTATCGACTTACAACAAGCGTTACACAATGCAGAAGGCCTATCTTCTTTTTCCAATGGCCGTATCCAACTGGCCAAACGGGTAAAAGAGACCTACGATGCGGTTGCTCAGGCACGTACCGAGCTGTTGGTGAATGCCACTATAAAGGATGAAATCAGGGAGTTGGAAAAGGAATTGCTGCGGTTGCCGAAGCTGACCCAACTACTGAACCATCAGAAGGCTGTACAAGCATACCTGCTTCAGAAAGCAGAACAGCAGACATTACATACCCGCCTGGACTCCTATGACCAAAGACTCGCCAACCTAGGCGAACATACCTTGGATGATGTACTTGCTTTGGAAAAGACGCTAAAGCAGGCTAAGGACACACTGAGCGAGGTGGTGCACTCGATCGAATCCGATTCTCAAAAACTGAGCGATTTGCATCTCTCTCCGGCTTTCCAGCAAAACAATGACCTGCTCAGCATGATCGCACATCGACTCGATGCTATAAAGGATTTAGAGGCTCAGGTACGTTCGGCCAAAAAGGATGCACAAGCTGCACAAGAAGCTTTAATGACGTGGGAAGAACAACTTGCATGGCTGGTTGCAAAGGCTCCCGAGCAAACAAGTCTCCAAACCATGGTGACAAAGCTGACCGAGCTTATGCATGCCTGTGAACCCCTACGTTGCAATCTTGCCCTTACAGAGGCAACCTATCGTGAGGCAGGCGAGATAGTCGCCCTTGATGCATCTGAGCCGGAGAAGTTGCTGGAACTGAAAACAACCTTGCTGCTGTGCATCAAAACCCTGGCCAAGCTGCAATCACTACAAAAGACAAAGCCGTATCAACGATGGCCCCTGATAGTTGGGGCGAGTGTGCTTTCTGTTCTTGGATCGATTCTTGGGCTTGTATTTTCACCCGGGTTGGGATTTCTTGGTACAGCCTTGCTAGCTGGTTTCTTGCTTTTCATTACCAAGAAAACAACGAATGAAGAGTATCGTTCCCTGAAAGGCTTGCTAGATACCTATCAAGGGCAACTCGAAAAGCAAAAGCTTTCGTTTGGTCTGGACTCGTTCGATCTCGAAGGCCTATCGGCTCTGCTTGGAACCGTAGTTGCCCGAATTTCGGCCGTTGGACAGATTGCATTGGAGAATGAAAAGAGACGGAACGTAAAACAGGCGTATGAGGATGCAAAGCATGCCCATGAGGCATGGCTAAAAGCCTGGAATGAGGCAAGTAGTGAACTGCATCTCACCGGCGAACCTATGTTGCAAGGTTCCCAATTCTTCAATTTTTCCTCCCAGTTGAAAGATTGGCTGGTATTGTTAAGCAAAGTCCAACAAACTAGCGAAACTTTCCTAGACCTTCAGAAAGAACTGCAAGCTGAAACTTCAGATCTAGCAGTTCTCTGCGAGCTACCTGATGAACAGCGTATCGATATTCGTGCACGCGCTTCACAGCTTGCTGAAAACTTACGCAGTGCAAAGAATTTGCAAGAACGCTTGGACGCTTTGGAAAACCAACGCAAGCGTGAGCAGAAAAAGGTAGAGGACGCAGAGGCGAATCTCCAAGCTTTGTATGCAAAGTTCGAACTGGATTTGCACGATTTGCAGGGTCTGCAAATGCTCCAACAGAATTATGGCGAGTACCGCGGGCTTTTAGACCAGATGCGGGCTGTGAAACTTCTGCTCGATGGATTTTCAGCAGAGGTAGGGCAGCGTGCGGATGAGACAACCTACGAGTACATAACGCAAGCCTTGCAGCAAACAGAGCAGGACATTGCCTACTTGCAGAATGTTGAGGTGGAAAAGGCCAAGAAGCAGGAACGCTTTTCCATGCTCTGCTCCGATACCAAATTGGAGGAAGCTCTCTTTGCCTATGAGACGGCCAAGGATGCGTTACAACAGCAGAGGGCCAAGGAAGTCCAGCAACGCATGGTTTCACTGTTCTTTGAGGAAATTAAACAACAGACTGAATCTACGTATGTACCTCAGGTTCTCAAGCGTGCCGGTATGTGGCTACTGCGTATTACCGCAAACCGATTCTCCCTTGGTATGGGCAATGGAACGTTCACTGCCCTGGATACAACGCTGAATCGCAGTTTTTCTCTTTCCGAGCTTTCAAGTGGTACCCGTGTGCAAGTATTATTTGCAGTGAGGATGGCTTTTTTGGA
Organism: Sphaerochaeta globosa str. Buddy; assembly: GCF_000190435.1. Taxonomy (NCBI): domain Bacteria; kingdom Pseudomonadati; phylum Spirochaetota; class Spirochaetia; order Spirochaetales; family Sphaerochaetaceae; genus Sphaerochaeta; species Sphaerochaeta globosa. The sequence continues at coordinate 1,728,241 of NC_015152.1, read as the reverse complement.
AATGCTTGAAAGCGGCAGCGAGTACCATTTCCCTATATTCTTCGATGAGCTGATGGCCAATAGTGATGATCAGAGGTCGATGTCGATAGCCCAGGCAATTGTTGAGATTGCCAAGGACAGACAGGTGTTTTATTGCACCGCCCAAATGGATGAGGTAATAAAGCTCAAGGAAGTTGCACAAGGCAAACTGGAAGTGATCAGGTTGGAGGACGAGAAGCGTAAGTATCGCTTGCAGGAAAGTCCCTTTACCGCGGTAAAGGTTGAGCGTACACCGATTATCGAGCTGGTTGAGGATTATCAGGAGTATGCAAAAGCTCTTGGGGTTTGTGCTCCACAGCTTCATGAACCGGTCGGGGGTATATCCAGTTGGTTTCTCTGCAACGAGAGCCGTGAATTGGAACAGCTTCTTAGTCGAGGGTTTGCAACTGCCGGTCAAGCGGAGCGTGTAGGACAGCCTTACCAAAGTCGGTTTGAACTCTTGGCTAAAGCCCAGGCTTTGGCAATCATCGGAAGACCCAGGGTGTTTACCGTGCATGATGCCTCTGATGAGAATCTGAAACTGAACCGCAGCACCACCTACTATGAGAATCTGCAGGTATTTCTCCAAGAAGAGCGCAGAACCGGTAATGACGTACTGGCGGCTATCGAGAATAAGTCGTTGAAGGGTTTCAGGGACAGTGCAAAGGATACCCTGCTAACCTACATGGAAGAACATGCATTCTCTACCGCTGACCAGATGTATCCTCTATCTGAGATTTTGAATCGGCTCTGTTTGGACAACCCACAAATGCGAGTGGATAGTGATGAGTATGGTCTTGTACATCGGTACCTGAAGAGTCTGGATATCGAGAATTAAGGTTCCTTTTTCTTTTGGCTTGTCGTATACTCTGCTTCATGTATCGAGCAACCATCCGCGCCTGTTATCTGGGCAACTTCGTTGGGGCATTGACCTGCAATCTTGCCCCCTTGTTGTATGTGACCTTCATGCATGAATTTGGCATAACCTTCGAGCAAGCCGGAAGGTTGACGTTGCTCAACTTCTTTACTCAAATTGTAACTGATTTGGCCTTCAGCCGCCCGGTGGACAAGTGGGGGGTAAGGCCTTTTATCACATTGGGGCATTTTTTGGCTTTTCTGGGCTTCTTGCTGCTGGCCTTTGCCCCCAGGCTTTTTCCTGGAAATCCGTATTTTGGATTAATGGTTGCCACCGTTATCTATTCCATCGGTGGTGGGTTGTTCGAGCTATTGCTCAGTGCCATTGTCCAATCAATCCCCAATGACTCCAAGGAGAAGGCGATGAGCCTGCTCCATTCCTTCTATGCTTGGGGGTTCATCGTAGTAGTTGTTGGCACAACTGTGATGATCAAGCTTTTTGGACGCGGCAATTGGCCGATTTTGGTCCTCATATGGGCACTATTTCCCCTGATAAACTTTTTTAACTTCCTACGTGTTCCCCTTGCACCAGCGGTCAGCGAGGAGAAACGTACAAAAATCCGTGAATTGCTCAGCAGTCGGTATTTTCTCTTTGTCGTGTTGGGAATTGCTGTGGGAGGAGCTACCGAAGTCTCCATGTCCCAGTGGACCAGTGCATTTGTGGAATCGTCACTGGGCCTTTCCAAGGAAGTAGGGGACTTGGTTGGATTGTGCCTGTTTGCTCTCTTGCTTGGTACGGTACGGGCTGTGTACGGCTCGTGGGGCGACAAATTCCCACTCTATAAGGCAATGCTCTTTGGTAGCGTACTTTGTGTTGCCTGCTATTTGGTTGCGGCTTTCAGTCCGCTTCCCATCATCAGCCTTATCGCTTGTATTTTTGCCGGGCTTGGCAGCGGTTTGCTGTGGCCGGGTTCCGTAGTCAACGGAGCGAACCGGTTCCCGTATGCAGGTTCTTCCTTGTTCGCCTTCCTTGCCGCAGGCGGTGATGCAGGAGCGGCCTTTGGACCCTGGCTTATCGGACTAACCGCCGATGTGACTCCTTCCTTGGTGAAAGTGGCACCCTGGCTCAAGCATCTTACGCTTGAGGAATCAGCACTGCGCAGCGGTATGCTTATTGGAGCAATTTTCCCCATTCTGATGGTGCTGTTTCTTACAAGGATGAAGAAGCAGGCCCAAGCGTAGAGCGGTTCTTCGACAATGCGAGCATTTCATCGGCTGAACGAAGCCTTCGGCTGATATCTCGAGCAAGATTGAGAATGAGCATGGTATAGGTCTTCAGGTTTTGTAAAGAAATCTGATACAGATCCTTATTCGATAGCGTGATGATATGAGTTTCAGTCAAACTGATTACCGATGCCGCACAACTTTGGATGTCGATGAGTTCCATCTCACCAAATGAGTCTCCTTTGTGCAGGGTGGTAATGATTCTACTCTGCTTTTTGCTCGTCTCGGCTTGGCGAACTATGGCTACCTCACCTTCGACGATAAAGTGCACACTGTTGTTGCTCTGCCCTTGTTGCAGGATAACAGTATTCTGGGGATAGGTATGCTCCTGTAGATAACTCTTGATCAGCAAGAGTTCATCATCCTGCAATCCCCCAAACATACTGTGCTTGCAAAGAAATTCATTTGCTACTGTGCATTCGCTCATGCTTAATCGTACAGGCGATGGAATGCCGGCGCAAGTTTCTTGCCCGTTTATTTCTAGTAAAAGAGTACAAACCTTTTCTATACATAAGCAATTACCGGCAGAGTATTCCATCAATTGTAGACTTGCAGGCCATGGTGCAGTACTCTATGAAGAAAAGAGAGCATATCAACACGTACAAGTGCAGCAAAGGAGGCCCCCTCTGATAGTCTATTACCTTCAGAATAATATCCTTGGCATGATAGTACTCCTTGTGTTGGTCTATTTCTTTTTCAAACAGCAAGGCAAGTTGGATACTGAAGGACGTATGTTCCTTGCTCTGTGTGCCACCAACTTCGCCTTATTGGCACTCGAGCTAGCCATCGATGTGCTGGGGATTGTCTATCCCAGAGCTTTTCTTGCTCCGGTAGTAACAGGTATTTCCCTTCTGTTCTATGTGCTCAATCCAGTACCGGGAATATTTTATTTTCTCTATATACAACAAGTAATAGGAAAGCGTTGTAGTAGAAAGTTTATACTTCTGCTCCTGCTGCCTTGGCTTGCCAATGCAGTGCTCTCAATTGCAAGTCCCCTCACGGGCTGGTTATTCCAGGTCAATGAACAGTCGGTGTATAGCAGAGGGCCGTATTTCGCCTTATTGGTTGTATTCAACTACTCCTATTTACTCGCCGGTCCGCTGTATTTGATTACTCACCACAGCCAATTGCAACGCAAAATTTTTAATACCTTGTTGGTATTCCCCTTTCCGGTAGCCATTGCCGGTGTATTGCAAATTGCATTTTTTGGTGTAGAGATACTTTGGGTAAGCCTTACCATTTCGCTGTTGATTCTTTTCTTCAATGTTGAAGCCAGTCAGGTTAATCGCGATTACCTCACAGGGTTGTTCAACAGGCGGTACTTCCAGAAAATGGCTACCCTTGCTTTTGCCAAAAAGAGGGCGGTGAACCCACAATGGGCTGTTCTTTTGGATATCGATGGGTTCAAGTTTATCAATGATACCTACGGTCATGCCAAAGGCGATGAGGCCCTGATTCTTGTTGCTCGTATATTAGAACAAATTGCACCTCCCCAGACTGTTGTCAGCCGGTATGGAGGTGATGAGTTTGCATTGCTTACTGTCGAGTTGCCCAAACTGGAGATTCTTACCATGTATGAGCGGCTTGAGCAAAAGCTTTCTGCTTCAAATTCCAATGGTATTTTTCCTGATTCCATTACGATAAGCGCAGGGTGTGCACCCTTGAAATTGAAAGAATATGCCGACCTCGATGCATTTTTGCACCATCTGGATATGAGCATGTACAAGGCAAAGATGGATAGTAAGAAAACCAACACTAAAGGTCGTTCAGTAGTATTTCACCTCTGCGAATGAGGAAAGGTCTTACAAGAGTTCTGATTTTTATTACAATTTCCTGCCCTATCAGTTGCCGTTTTTTCTTGACATGAGTATTGTTTGCTTGTTTCCCACTGAAAGGAATTATCTATGTCCAAGAAACTACTGATACGGGCAACTTTGTTGCTGCTTCTCTTATTCCCCCTCTCTGCATTATCTGCCATTACATTGGAAGAAGCCATGCAAATGGGGCGCGCCAACAATCTCTCGCTTGCCAGCACGTCCATCGATGTGAATGCAGCCAAGCGTGATGTCGATACATCATGGAATCTGTTTATTCCCTCCCTTTCCCTTTCTCTTTCCAATGCGGGGACTACTCCTGTATTCAAAGCTTCACCAGGGTCTTCTGCCATAAATACAGGGCTTGGATTCAGCCTTTCTGCAACTCTTACCCTTAATCCAGCAGTGAAAAGCCAGATGGATTCCTATCAGATTGGGTATCAGATTCAACAGGTCAGCTATGAGCAGGCAAAGGCCGAGGTGGAGCGTACCATCACAAAGCTGTTCTACTATCTAGTGATGGAAGAGCAGAATATAGCTGTACAGCAGGCAAATCTTGAACTTGCCCAGAAGCAATATGAAGAAGTGACACTCAAGTATGAACAAGGCTTTGCTTCGGAGCTTGAGGTTCTTACCAGCCAGCTCGCAAGTGAAAGGCTGAAGCCCTCCCTGCAACAGGCAACAAATCAATATGCTTCGAACCTTCTCTCCTTGAAAGCAATGCTGGGTATGGAGCTCGATGAAGAACTTTCGGTAGAGGGTGAAATCCCGGCCTTGATAAAAGAGCTTGAGGTGCAGGATTTGAAAGAGTACCTCCAAAAGAGTTATTCGATAGCCTTGCTTGATTTGAATATGGCTCAGCTGAGGACTACAATAGACTTGAACAGTCAGCAGGCACTGCTTCCTACAATAATGATAAAAGGCACTTATGAAATGTCTTTGTGGAATGAGATGAATCCGGTAAGTGATTTCAGTGATTCCAGTATGTATACGATTGCTCTTAGCATCCCCCTGGATGGGTTCATACCGAATTCCCGTACCAAGGTTGGGCTTGCCAAGCTCGACGATTCTTTGCAAAAGCTGGCGCTTCAGCGTCAACAGGCAGTAAAGCAGCTTGAGGTGAGTGTAGTGGGGAAGGTACAGAATTTGAACATGCTCTCAAGTCAGGCACAACTGGCCCAACAAAGTTTAGAGCTTACCGAGAAAGTCTACATCATGAACCATATACAGTATGAAAGTGGGTATATCGGCTCTGTTGCACTTGAGGAAGCTCAGAACAACCTCTTGGGAGCCCGCCAGCAGGTACTCTCCCTCCAGTTCCAATACGTTTCCTCCCTGATAGACCTTATTTATGATTTGAATATCCAACATGAGTATCGCACGAAGGAGTTGATCTAAGTATGAAGCAGCACCATTCCAAAAAGCATATTGCAGGACTGATCGTCCTTATTGTTCTTATCATCCTTGCCACCGCTTTGGTGGTGATAAATCCCTTTCAGTACCTGAAGAATAATAAGGCAACGGTAGTGGCCACAACTGATGAGGGCCCTGTTGAAGTGAGTGTCCGGGTTATGGATGTACAGCTCGTTGACCTTCAGAATACCATTGTAGGTAACGGCAACGTCGTCGACCCTTCCTCCATTGATGTATACAGCGAAGTCAACGGAACGCTTACCACGCTTTCTGTTTCACTCGGACAGCGGGTGGAGAAGGATCAGGTTCTTGGAACCGTCGACCCCTCCCGGGCCGGTGTTACGTACAAGCAAAGTGTAATAAAGGCTCCGGTTGCAGGAACCATCCTGTTGTTGCCGTTCGTCCAAGGCTCGAACGTCTCCATGCAAGCTCCTATTGCCCGTATTGGACTGCTTGAGGATTTGGAAGTTGTGTTGGATATTGCCGAGCGGCACATTGGAACGGTGGGCATCGGGACGAAAGCCGAGCTTTCCTTTAAGGCATTTGACGATCAGGTATTCCAAGCAGAGGTGATACGGCTCAGCCCTGTCCTCAATCCTGCTACCAGAACCTTGGAAATTGCCTTGAAGTTGCAGGATCCCGAAGGCAAGGTGAAAAGTGGCATGTTCCCCTCGGTAGTCCTCTTTACCGAGCGCCTTGAACAGGTTCTTGCCATCCCTCGTTCCTCCTTGCTGTACCTTGGCAACCAAGCCTATGTATATACCGTCGACTCAAACGGCCTCGCTCAGAAAAAGAATGTAGAGGTTGGCATGCAAGTCGATGACAAGGTGCAGATTACAACTGGTCTTGTCGTAGGGGATACATTGATCGTACAAGGGCAGAGCCTGATGACCGAGGGTACGCTAGTGCGTATCCTGCAGTAAGGAATGCAAGCATGAGTCTAACCAATACCGTTGTTCGCCGTCCCACTACCATTATCATCATATACATTTTGTTGACGGTGCTTGCTTTGGTGGTGTATCCCAACTTGTCGGTCGAGCTTTTTCCTGAAATGGACCTTCCCATGGTCATTGTGTACTCCTCGTATCGGGGAGCAAGTCCTGAAACCATGGAAAGCAGGGTCACCAAACTCATCGAGAGTGCCGTCTCCAATGTTGGGGGGATAAAGCAAGTCAGCTCCACCTCCTCCGAAGGACTTTCGATGGTGATGCTGGAATTTGCCTATGGCACTGATTTGGATAAGGCAAGTCAGTCGATAAACGACAATATCAGCCTGTATACGGATGTATTCCCTGAAGATGCAACTAAACCTACCATCTTCAAGCTGAATACAAACATGATGCCGATCATGAATATCGCCCTCAGGGGAAGCAACGGTCAGGATGCCAATGAACTGCGTGCAGTCCTTGAAGACATGGTGCAAAGCCGTCTTGAACGGGTGGCGGGAGTCTCTTCCACCTCGATCAATGGAGGACAGGATGCCTTCGTGCAGGTTGCCATCGATCAGAACCGATTGGAAGCCTATGGCCTGACTCTTTCCCAAGTTGCTTATACCCTCAATCCCCAGAACTACCAAATTGGAGCAGGAACCCTGATTGAAGGCGACCTCTCTTATTTGCTTCGTACTGATGCACAGTTCTCTTCCATAGAAGAAATTGAGGATGCTATGGTAGTTTCGTATCCCAAATACGATGCAAAGGGCACAATCATCGGTTCCAATGTTGTACGGCTTAAGGATGTCGCTACGGTTTCGTACGCTTATCGTGATGCTACCAGCCAGGTCTACATCAACGGGGAGAGCGGGGTATACCTCTCAATAAACAAGGAATCGGATGCCAACAGTGTACAAGTAGCCAAACGAGTCAAGGAAGTCATTGAAGATCTTAACAAGGAGTTGCCCAAAGGGATGAGCCTTGAGGTTATTGTCGATACCACCGAGATGGTAGAATCGACAATCAACACCGTCTATGAATCCCTGCTGTATGGTGTTGTGTTGGTTATGGTGGTGCTCTTCATTTTTTTGAGGAGTATAAAGTCTACCTTGATCATCGGCATTTCAATACCGGTATCCATGCTGCTCACCGTACTGGTCATGTTCTTTATGGGCTATACGTTGAACCTCATGACCCTTACCGGCCTGATATTGGGGCTGGGTATGACCGTTGACGGATCGATCGTAATTCTGGAGAACATTTTCCGCTACCGAGAGCGTGGTGCAAAACTCCATGCGGCAGCAATCCTTGGCACCAAGGAGATGATCGTCTCCATTACCGCCTCCATTCTGACTACTGTTTGCGTATTCGTGCCGATGGTACTGCTGCGCAGTAATTTGGAGATGCTTGGAGAAATCCTTACTCCGATGGCGGCGACGATCATTATCAGTTTGTTAGCCTCCTTGGTAGTGGCCGTCACCCTTATTCCGGTGCTGACCAGCTCCTACGTTAAGCTGTATACACGCAAGCAGAAGCCGTTGAAACTGCGTCTTCTCAGATACATCGACGACAAGGCCGAAGCAGCCTTTGAAGCTCTCGACCGTGGCTACAAACGTACGCTAGCACTCTTGCTCGACTACAAGTGGCTTACGCTTGTGTTGGTTGTCCTGATTATGGTGTTAACCTTCCAAGCCTATCAGGCAATGCATCAGTCGCTGTATCCAACCATGAGTGAGACGTCGGTCTCCCTGAGTGTGACCCTGCCTCAGGGTACCACCCTCGCAACTACCGAGAGTTTGTTGCTGGATCTTCAGGACAAGGCTGAACAAGATATCAAGGGATACAAGGACATTACGGTCACCGCAGGCGGTGGTGGCATGTTCGGCAACGGTGGAACAAACGCCGGGTCGCTGCAGATTTCCCTGCTCGACGAAGAGGGCGCTGACACCATGCTGATCGTGCAGGAGAAGCTGAGGCGCTACTTTGACCTCTACCCGGCAGCCAGTTTCTCATTCAGTCAAGTATCGATGGGACTGGGAAACCTCAACCCGGTCGACGTCGCAGTAAAGAGTGACAATCTTGAACTTGCGGTACAGACTGCAGACCAGATTCGTGACCTTATCGCTGCGAACCTCAGCGGAGTAACCGAGGCTCGTACCGACTTCAGCAAGGGCCTTCCTGAACTGAGAATCACAATCGACCGTGAACGTGCCTATGCCTACAACTTGACGATGCAGAGTATCGCCAGCGAGATCAGCAATAGTGTAAACGGTATCACTGCAACGCAACTCAAGGACAATGGAACTGACACCGATGTCGTAGTTCTGTTGGATAAGGCTGACCGCTCCAGCGAACCGGACCTCAAGCGGATTTTCATCCGCAACAGTTTCGGTGAAAAAATCAGTCTTGACAACCTTGCAACAATCCAGCGGTCGACCGGCCCGGTAGCGATCAATCGCGAGAATGAAATGAGAACCGTGCATGTCATCGGCGGCCTTGCTCCATCCTATGCAGCAAGTCAGGCTGAAGCCGATATCAAAGCCCTTCTTGCAAAGGAACTGCCTCTCACCGATGAGGTATTCATTGAATACGGTGGTGACTTTGCCGATATGACAGCCATGTTCAGCCAAGTCGGCCTGATTCTTGTGCTTGCCATCGTGTTGGTGTTCGGGGTAATGGCCAGCCTCTTCGAGTCATTCAAGAACCCGTTCATCGTCCTGCTCTCCATGCCGTTGATGATGGTGGGGGTAGTGGGAATTTACCTGATAACCGGTGAGACGTTCAGCCTCATCAGTGCAATCGGTATTGTCATTCTCAGCGGTATTGTGGTCAACAACGGTATTGTTTTGATCGAATACATCAACCTGCTCAGAAAGCGAGGCCTTCCTATCCGTAGTGCCTGTATTGAAGCGGGTGGAAACCGACTCAAGCCGATTCTCATGACCAGTTTGACGACCATTTTTGGTATGATTCCGCTTGCCTTCTTTGGAGGTCAGGGAGCTGAACAGATTCAGCCTATCGGTCAGACCATTATCGGAGGCATGGCTATCAGCACGCTGATGACAATCTTTTTCACCCCGGTTCTGTATGCTCTCTTCAACAAGGACAAGCAGAAGAAGGATGTGGAACGAATAGAGAATTACCTTCAGGAGGTGTGAGATGAGAAGGGTGGAAATTATTGGAGCCCAGGCAATTCTTGACGATGTGCTGGAGGCTCTTTCCCATTATGAAGTGCCCATGCACTACACGATCATTCCCACCGCCCATGGGAAGGGCAACACCATCCCCAAGCTTGGGGATGGTGTTTGGCCGGAAGAGAACTTTATCCTGATCATGTACTGCGAGGATGAAACCTTGTCCCGTATCGAGCAAGCCCTTGAATTGGTGAAAAAGAAATACGACCATGAGGGAATAGGGTACTTCGTAATCTAGGAGGGAAGGTGAAGGTTCTGCTTCTGATACTTGTCAGCTTGGCGGCCGGCAGTGGAGCTTGGGCTCAAGAGTATGAGGTTCTTGAGCAAATTGACCGGCTGGTCAATCTCTCGGGAATCGTCATGGTAGCCGATAGAGGGGAGGTCGTATACCAACAGAGCTTTGGATTTGCAGACCATCAGAGCAAGCAGGTAATTGATGAGCATACGCTCTTTCCGCTTGCCTCATTGACAAAGCCGTTTACCGCGATGGCGATAGGCCTGCTTCAAGAACAAGGCAGACTCGACATCGATGACCCGGTAGCTATGTATCTGCCTGAATTTGCATCGAATCCAAAGCTGACAATACGAAATTTGATAGAGCATCGTTCCGGTCTCATTCGGGACATCACCGACGAACACAAAATTTTTCCCTATGAACAGATTCCCCTGGAAGCCTTGATCGCCGGCATTAGCCGTGCACCAACAAAAAACGCGCCTGGATTTGCATATCAGTACAGTAATGCAAACTATCAGGTTCTGGCTCGACTGGTAGAGGTGGTCGCGCACCAAAGCTATGAAAGCTATCTGAGAGAGTACATCCTGAAACCGTCCGGTATGGCTTCAACTACCGTCCTGTATGGTTTTGCACCGCCTATGCTTGCAAAAGGGTATTCCCAGGGTAGGTTGCTTGATGGGTATCACTTCAGCTACGCTTATGGATCGGGCAACCTTGCCTCAACTGCTGCTGACCTGCACGCATTTGCAAAAGCACTGAGAACCGGAGTATTCGGTTCTCCTTCCAACATCGTTGGTTGGATGCACGGTTCACTGCAAGACCGGGCATATAGTGAGCATACCGGACACTTGGGATCGGGATATGCGACCTGTTTGCGATTCTTTGAGGACGAGGATTTGGTGGTCATCGTGCTGCTGAATATGCAGTTTCCCGATATATTGGAAATTGTTGATGTCCTCAGTGCAGCTGCCTTGGAATTAACAGTCAGATTTCAGGATGTCAGACCGTGGCTACCCACCGTGCCTATGCTTTCTCCGATAACCTTTTACAGTACTGAAGGACAACCATTGATGCTTCAGATGCGCAACCGCATCCTTATTGTAAAGACACAGGACGGCGGAACAGTCTACCTCCAGAATGCGGGGGATGGTTTGTATCGTGATCCTGAGCATCCGTTGTATTCCCTTCATCTCATTGCTGATGATGCCAATACGCTTTGTGCGTATGAACTACGTGGTTTGGTTCGGTCAAAGCGTTATGATAGAGTGCCTTAAGCGTATTGCAAGCAATAAAATCAAGAAAAATACAAATATGCCGGCCTGGAAATCTTGACGATAGAGTACGCCTCCTATACCCTATAAAAATACTAGAGTTTTATGGGAGGACCACATGAGACAACGATTAACCTATCTTGGATTTTTCCTTACCCCCTTTATCCCTGTGATCTTCTACTTGGTTTCAGCACAGTCAGGATACGATGCCTATGCGCTTTCAATAGTTTTTGGAGTCTATGCCTTTGTCTTGGTTTGCAATCAGTTCTACTTGGCATCACAACCGGCATTCCTCCTTACTTTACTTTCAGCAAAGCAGGTGAGGGCCCTCCATAGTACAGCACCTCTTTTACTGTTGGCTTTGGGGGTAGGACACGCACTACTCAAACTTTCAGTGGGTTTTACGCTCACTTCTGGCCAAGCAGTCGTGGGACTTCTTGCGTTTGTGCTCTTTTTTGTAGGAATACTCTCAGCCTTGCTGTTGTTTGCCAACACAGTGTTGACCAAACGAGCAGCCTTTGCTTCCTATCGGACGAATGTGATGGCAAAAAGCGGACTTACGCATCAGAAAGCTCGGGCTATGCACAATCTGATGGTTCCAACGGGACTTTTGGTTTTGGTGCATATGCTGCTTGCCTCAACCTCTGACTTTACCTACAACCCTTGGGGGATGGCCATACTGGTCACCTGGATGGTCTATTCCCTCCTGTCGTATCTGAACTATCGGCTCTCGGGCCGAAAGAAGCGAGGTAGCTGACTATGAAAAAATATATTCTCACCCTGGTTATAGTAGCCTTAGCGTTGCCGCTGACAGCCCAGATTATCAGCAGCTCCCCCATTGATCCGAAAGTTGATGGTGTTTTTGGTAGCCAAGAATATTCCAACACCCAAGAATTGCAAGGCATGAAGCTCGGATATACGCTATCCAATGATGGCAATACGCTCTATTTCGCACTGCGGGCCCCCGCCAAAGGCTGGGTGTCGGTCGGCTTGGGAACGAAGAGGATGCACCTCTCTCATATGGTGATGGGCTTCGATGCCTTGACAAGCCAGACCATCAGTGAGGAAACAGGCAGAGGCCACAGCCACAGCCCATCGAAAGACAAAATTGTGAAACTGAGCATAGTCAAAGAGAGTGGCAATGAGACCACCCTGGAGTTCTCCATTCCCTCAGCACTGTATGCAAACGGGAGTGAGTTGCCCCTCATTCTTGCCTATGGAACCAAGGACGATTTGAGGAGCAAGCACTCCAAGTATGCGAGTTATACCATCACCTACACTAAGTAAGTGGTAGTTGCTCCGTGAACGGGCACGCAATCGAGCTTTGCAGTTTGTAGAAGGTAGAGTATACTTGCTCTGAGTAAGGAGTACCTGCAATGCACCTGCAAGACATTCAAATGCGCGACCCGTTCATTCTCGCTGACGATCGGTCAAATTGTTATTATTTATACGGAACTACGGACAAAGAACCTTGGAAATCAGAAGGGGTGAGTTTTGAGGCGTATACCAGCACCGATTTGGTGCATTGGGAAGGTCCAACTGTCATTTTCTCTCCTGTCGAAGGGTTTTGGGGAACGCAAAATTTCTGGGCACCGGAAGTACATCAGTATCAGGAAAAGTACTATCTGTTTGCATCCTTTAAAGCAGAAAAGCATTGTCGGGGAACCCAGATACTTGTTTCTACTTCTCCTTTGGGCCCCTTTCTGCCTGTTTCTGAAAGGCCTGCGACTCCGCTAGATTGGGAGTGTCTCGATGGTACCTTCTTCGTGGATGAGCAAGGCCAGCGTTGGATGGTGTTCTGCCATGAATGGGTTCAGGTCAACGATGGAGAGATTTGCGCCATACAACTTTCCTCCGATCTTTCTCAACCTATTGGGGAACCTCAGCTTCTCTTCAAGGCTTCCTCTGCTGTATGGCCGAAGCTGTTGCCTCGTCGGGATGGATCGGGTCTCGTCGATGCACGGGTTACCGACGGTCCCTTTCTCTATCGCACAAAGAGTGGCAACCTGCTGATGCTTTGGTCCACCGTTTCAGAAAACGGGTATGCCATGGGGTATGCCAGCAGTGAATCGGGTAGGCTGGAAGGGCCCTGGATACAGCAGAAGCAGCCACTTGTCCAGTGTGACGGTGGGCATGGCATGATTTTCCGTTCCTTTGAGGGAGTCCTGTACTTGACCTACCATAGCCCTAACAAGACACCCAATGAGCGACCCTTCTTTGTTACGTTGGAAGAAAAGGATGGAGGCTTGGTATGCCGCTAGATCGAAGGGCATTGGTTCAGGAACATAATCCTCATATACAGGCATATGAAAGCGGATCGTTTGTCAGTGTTGGAAACGGTAATTTCGCCTTCACCGTCGACTGTACAGGCTTACAGTCATACCTGGACAACCGGGAAGGGAAAACTCCCCTGTGTACGATGAGCGGGTGGGCTATGCATTGTTACCCGGGCAAGGAGAAGGCGCGGTACGACCTGCTCAGACTCAGACAGTACGATTGTAATGGACGTTCTGTGGGGTACATGACCGACTCAACCGGACAGGAAGAACTGTTCAACGACCTCAGGGTCAACCCACATCGGTTTAACTTGGCGCGCATATCGTTTAGAGCCAAGGGTGTGGATGACAATACCTTTATTTCCTCCCTTTCGCATATAGATCAGGAGCTTGACCTCTATAGCGGCCTTATCACCAGCATATTCACCTACAAGGGTGAGGTGGTAAGGGTGCAAACGCTGTGTCATCCTTTGCAGGACCAACTATCGGTCAGCGTGGAATCAGCATTGATCGCCGATGGAACACTTTCGGTGGTGATCAGCTTTCCCTATGCATCGCATACAATAAGCGCATCGGATTATGGAAAGCCTGATGCTCACGAAAGTGTACTTTCCTTGGAACAAGGTCGCTATCATACCATCAAGCGCACGATGGACAGCTCTCGGTACGAGGTGCGTATGTATACCAATGAGGAGTGTGTACTGACCGAGCAGCAAAAACATACGTTTCGTATTTGTTCCTCTTCATTGGTCCTGGAAGCAAGTTTGTTGTTTGTTCAGGACGCAAACAAGGCTAAAGTCAGCTCGTTTGCAGAGACGAAGGCTCTCTGTGCGAACCACTGGGCTCGCTTCTGGTCTGAGGGCGCTTTCATCGATTTTTCGCTTTCCACCGATCCCCGAAGCCATGAACTGCAACGCAGGATGTTGCTTTCCCGATACTTGCTGGCTATCCAATGCAGCGGTGAGACTCCTCCTCCTGAAACAGGTCTTACGTGCAACAGCTGGTATGGAAAGTTCCATTTGGAGATGCACCTGTTGCATGCATCCCATTTTGCCTTGTTCGGCCAGGCTGTCTTGCTTGCGCGTTCGTTGCAGTACTACAAACATATTCTTCCCCTTGCCATCGATCGCGCAGCTTCTCAGGGGTACAAGGGTGCGCGTTGGCCGAAAATGACCGATCAAAGCGGCAATGATAGTCCCTCATCCATTGGGACACTGCTCTGCTGGCAACAACCTCATCCAATTTTCTACGCCTCCTTACTGAAGAAAACCAATCCAAACTCAGCCATTCTCAAAGAATGGACGCAAGTAATTGAAGCAACTGCCACCTTCATGATCGATTACCTGCAGTGGGACGATACGCATAAGCGGTATGTCCTCGGACCTCCTGTTATTCCGGTACAGGAGAACCATACGCCAGAGGAAACGCTGAATCCAACCTTCGAGCTTTCCTATTGGAGATGGGCGCTCCAGGAAGCGGTCAGCCTGCTTGAGGAAGCGGGAAGCAGCGTGGATGAACATTGGCTGGAGGTGATTGGAAAGATTTCACCGCTTGCTCATGACGGGGACGTGTATCTTGCCCAGGAGAACTGCCCCGACACCTATGGGGCGTATGCTTACGACCATCCTTCCTTGTTGTTCAGCCTTGGTTTGTTGGATGGTAGGGATGTGGATGCTCAGATTATGAATAATTCACTGGATAGGGTCCTCAAGCATTGGAAGCTCAATGAACTTTGGGGATGGGACTTCCCGCTGATGGCAATGACAGCGGCCCGTCTGGGTAGGTGCGAGGATGCAGTTGACCTATTGCTGATGGACTCTCCCAAGAATACCTATACCGCAAACGGACATAACGCCCAACTACCGAAGGCAGACCTTCCGCTCTATTTGCCGGGAAATGGTTCTCTTCTGATGGCCCTTGCCCTGATGGCAGGTGGTTGGAAAGGTTCCAAACATCCAGCTCCCGGTTTCCCTAGCGAGGGTTGGGTGGTGCAAACCGAGGGGTTGCAACGATTTTGGTAGATTGAGCTATCTTTTATTCGTTGTTTTGGGTAAGGTAGCGCAAAGGTAGGACGGACATATGAAGGCGGTAGTGATTCGACTGTTTCGCTTGTTCTTTGGGTTGTTTCTGTATGCGATGGGTATTGTG
Organism: Sphaerochaeta globosa str. Buddy; assembly: GCF_000190435.1. NCBI lineage: Bacteria > Pseudomonadati > Spirochaetota > Spirochaetia > Spirochaetales > Sphaerochaetaceae > Sphaerochaeta > Sphaerochaeta globosa. The sequence goes on along the minus strand of NC_015152.1, from coordinate 1,712,801 downwards.
CTTACCATGCAAGCCCATATCGGATATGCTCCTTGGGAAGTATTCCATGCAGGTCTTGCAAAGGTGATGGGCGTGCAGATCGGAACCGTCTCCATTTTAGTTGGGCTCATAATCGGTATCGTAGTGATGCTTTTTGGGGAACCCTTGGGATTGGGAACGGTTTGCAACATGGTTGTGGTCGGTCTGTTCATGAATCTTCTGCTTGGCAGCGGCGTATTTGTAGAACTATCCAATCCTGTGTTGGGCGTCGTACAGTTGATCGTGGGCTTGTTTGTCATCTCCCTGGCTTCCTATTTCTACATTTCCTCAGGATTCGGGGCCGGTCCCCGTGACAGCTTGATGGTTCTGCTCTCACGCAAGACCAAATACAAGGTAGGGACCATCCGTTCAGCTATGGAAGTTACGGTTACCTTCGTGGGCTTTCTCTTGGGTGGCTTACTGGGGTGGGGCACGCTGCTCAGTGCAGTTCTTATCGGCTTTTGCATCCAGATTACGTTTAAGCTGTTGCGTTTCGATCCCAAGAAAGTGGTGCATGAGGACTTTGTTTCAAGCTATCGCAAACTGGGTATGTTTGTGCATAAGCGAGCGTAATCCAAATATCAATAGAATAGTGTAGATATAATATAAATCAACAAAAAATAATAGAAAATATAAATATAAACATAAAATAGTTGATTATTATGCAAACTATGCTATACTGCTGGTATGCAATACTACGCTTTGGTAGGAGATTTGAAACAATCCAGGCAGTCATCTGACCGAAAAGCTCTCCAAGAGTTGTTGCTTGGAACCATGAATTCCCTCAACATCAGGTATACCGAACATATGGCCGCCCTTCTCATGGTTAATTCAGGTGATGCCTTTCAAGGACTATTTTTTTTGGATGCACCCATTCTGGAAATTTGCGATCGTATCAGATATGCGTTGTCCAGCCAAAATGGTATACGTATGGGTATCGGTTTCGGGAGCATTGAAACGGCTATTGAACGAAAGCAGAGCATTCTTGCAGATGGTCCTGCGTTTTGGAATGCTCGGTATGCGTTGGCTCAAGTTCAGGACCATGACTATTACAATACACGCACCTTGGCTTTACGCATGGGTGAGAATTGTCACGAGCAACTGGAGACGTTGGTCAATCAAGTACTGGTCCTGCAGGATCAGGTTGCCTCGAAGTGGAAGAATACACAACTGGAACTTGCAAGGCATTACCTGTCAAGCCATGGGTATGAGAGAGTCTCTCAGACCCAAGTGGCCAAAGAGATGAAGCTTAGTACCCAACAAGTAAATACTACTGTACAGGCAATGGGTTGGTTTGCTTTTCTCGATACACGCAAAGAGACTGAACGAGTACTGCAGACGGTACTAGGAGGAGTAGACTCATGAGTACAACCATGATAATGATATTGGGTATGCACATTTTGGGTGATTACTATCTCCAAACCGACAAGCTTGCTCAGAAAAAACAACACGAATTTGGACAAGTACTGATACATTCGATTCTCTATGCCATTGCTTTTGTTCCCTTACTATTTATTGCTCCCTGGTTGATGTTCGTTTTATTGGTTGTCTCGCATGCCTGTATTGATTCATTGAAATATTTGCTTCGAAAAGTTACCAACCGAACTGCGGTGCTTTTTATACTTGACCAAACCTGCCATATAGCGATTTTGTATGGAGTTTCTCTTCTGTATCAAGGTTCTATCTCCCTCCCTATCGATTGGGAGCACTTGCTTAAAATCATCGTTCTTATACTTTGTGTGACCAAGCCAGTCTCGGTTGTGTTCATGGAACTATTTGATCAATATCGACCCTTGCAGCAGAATTCCGGAATACAAGGAGCGGGTAAGGTAATTGGATATCTTGAAAGGCTTCTCCTTACTGCACTTCTGGTAGTCGGCGAGTATGGGGTAATCGGATGGATCATTGCAGCGAAAACGTTGGCCCGTAGTAAACAGCTCTCGGACTCTCAAGCATTTTGTGAGTATTTCTTGGTAGGAACACTGGTAAGCATTCTTTCAACCTTTACGCTGTACCTTGCTTTGTATCGTTGGTAAAAGAAAAGGGCCGAAGACATCTGCCCTCGACCCTCATGATGAAATTTCCTGTTACTGTACTTGGCTTCCCAGCTTCTTGATCAAAGAGAGCAGTTCATCCAGATGTTGGTGGGTAACCAACGGATTGAGCAGGGTGAACTTCAGATACGTCCGTCCCTGATATACCGTCTGACCGATCACCACCTGATGGTGATGCAACAGCTCCCTGCGGACCTGCTTGTTCTTCTCACAGCTTCCACTAAGTCGGAACACCACACTGGAAAGCTCCGGTGCAATGGCCAGCTCGAACTGGTTGTCTGAAAGGATAGCTTGTGCAAGATAGGCGGCATTCCCGATGCAGGTGTCGATGATGGAGGCAAAGCCGTCCTTTCCCCTGCATTGGAAGGCCATCCAGACCTTCAGGGCATCGAAGCGGCGGGTTGTCTGCAGGCTTTTGCCTACCAGGTTTGTGTAGCCGTCCTCTTCATCCTCTTCGCGGTTCAAGTAATCGGCATGCAGCGTAAATACATCGAATTGAGACTTGTCTTTGATAAGCAATGCACCACAACTGATGGGAAGCAGAAACATTTTATGAAAGTCCACGGTTATGGAGTCACACAGACCCAGGTTGCCCAAACGGCTCTGATAGGTCTGGGAGAGTTGGACACCGCTTCCGTATGCTGCATCGGCATGCAAATAGAGGTTGTATGCATCACACAAGGCCCTCAGCTGTGCTACCGGGTCGATAGAGCCATAGTCGGTCGTCCCGATGGTTGCAACGATACAGAAGGGTAAAAGACCCTCTTTTAAATCATCGCTAAGCATGGTCTTTAGGGCATGCATATCCATTCTGCAAAGAGCATCCACAGGAACCTTGCGAACTGCATCGTAGCCGAGGCCCAGCAGGTGTGCACTCTTCTCCATGGAGAAGTGTGAAACTTCTGAGGTGTAGATCCTCAGCCTCTGGTAGCAGGAGGGAAGGCCTTTCTTTTTTACATCGTGGCCGAGGACAGTATTGCAATACCAATCACGGGCCAAGGTAAGGGCACTGAGATTCGATTGGCTTCCCCCGGAAGTAAAGACTCCATCTGAATCGGTTCCAAAATTGTAGAGCTTGCAAAGCTCATTGACCACTGCAACTTCCACCTCGGTGGCAATGGGAGACTGGTCCCAACTATCCATCGATTGGTTGAAGGTACTGAGAATGAGCTCGCTGGCAATTGACTCAAGCAGGGCGGGGCTGTGCAGGTGGGCCATGTAGTTGGTCGACCAGGTCCTAAGAAAGTTGGGAAGAATGGTTTTCTTCACTTCCTCAAGCACTGCATCCCAACCAGTCCCAGCTTGTGGCAGGATGGTTGTCTGACCCATGAGGCTTTGCAGCTCATCGACACCAGCACCTTTATAGGCGCCGGTGTCGGTTACTGAACTCGTGATAGCCTCAACTGTCTGGTCGATGATGGTGCGATAGGCTTCTTTTGCTTCAGACTCAGCACCAAGAAAGTACGGCAGCTTAGTGATGGGCTTTGACATCTGCATCTACCTTGCGGATCGCCTTCTCGCTAATATCGAGCATGAGCTTTACATCATCCTTGGTAACGTTGAGGGCGCACAGGCAGCGCATGACCGAGCCATACCTTCCGCCTTTTTCCATAATAAGGTGGTTGAGGAAACACTCTTTCTGTACCTTGGCGGCAATAACACCGCTTTGGGGGTAGGATCCGAGGTGGTCGGGCTGGCCATAGGGATCGATGAATTCGATACCGAGCATCAGACCTTTGCTGCGGATGTCACCAATAATGGAGACTTCCTGCATCAGTTTTTTCATGTGGTCTTCGATCATTTTGCCTTTTTCAATCACTTCAGCCAAAAACTCAGGTTTGCTGACCCGTTGCATGACAACAGTTCCTGCTGCCATGGCGAGTTGGTTGCCCCTGAACGTTCCTGCATGAGAACCAGGCTGCCAAGCATCAAGGTCCTTGTGATACACAACCACACTCATCGGCTGTGAACCACCGATAGCTTTGGAGGCAAGAATGACATCGGGTACGATATCGGCATATTCAAAAGCAAAGAACTTTCCGGATCGACCGATTCCACACTGAATTTCATCAACGATCATCGGGATTTCCAGTTCCTTGGTTACACGGCGTACAGTCTGCAGGAATTTAATCGGGGCAGGGATAACACCACCTTCACCCTGGATGGTTTCCAGAATGACTGCTGCGGGTTTTGTAATGCCGCTCTCAGGGTCCTTGAGCGTACGCTCAAAGATTGCACAAGCTGCATCGATACCAGCCTCGCCACCCAGGCCGAAGGGACAGCGATAGGAATGGGGATAGGGGAAGAAATGAACATCAGGCATCAGGCCATTAACCTGGCTTTTTGCATTGAGGTTGCCGGTGAGGGCGAGAGCTCCATGACCCATGCCGTGGTAGCCGCCGCTGAAGGCGATAACACTACTTCGTCCGGTTGCTGTCTTGCACAGCTTAATTGCTGCATCGACGGCATCGGTGCCGCTGGGACTGCAGAACTGAATTTTTCCATTGGTTCTGAGTTCTTCGGGCAGAAGGGAAAAAAGGGTCTGAACAAATGCATCTTTCACGGGAGTCGTGAGGTCTAGGGTATGGAGGGGGAAATCATTGGTCAGAAGATCGACCATTGCTTGATTGACTTCTTCGTCATTGTGTCCAAGGGCAAGAGTGCCTGCACCACAGAGGAAATCGAGGTATTTATTGCCCTCTACATCGATAAGGTAGGAGCCTTTTGCTTGTTTGATTGCGATGGGGAACTTGCGGGGATAGGTGCGTGCGTTGGATTCGGTTTGATTTTGCCGATCAAGATAGAATTGGTTGGTAGATTCGTTCATTACCCTTATTCCTTCTATACCATGGTGTTTTTTTTGTCTAAATGTACTATTTAGCCCTTTCATATAAAGTGTTTCCAACCCTCTCTCAAGAGAGGTGAAGGATGTTCTTATCTGCTCATTGGAACCCAATGCGCAAGAACCGATACTACCAGCTTATTTCTAATTTTGCTAGAGATTGTTTGGCAATTGTCTAGAAATATCGTAAAAGTTCCAGCCGGATAGAAATCAACATAAAAATATGAAAGTTTTGTAGTGAGATACTGGACAAGATTGCAATATTGGTGTATTAGTAAGCTAGTACAGTAGCAAATTAGGAGGCATGCATGGCAAGCCAAGTAGTACAAGAAGCACCAGCTCTTGCAATGGAGATGGATGTGGCAGTTCGTATGAATGACATTGGGTTCTCATACCAAAGTAAAAAGTTGTTCTCCCATCTGGATCTTGAGATTCGCCGGGGAAATATCTATGGGCTTTTAGGAAAGAACGGAGCAGGGAAAACCACCTTGCTGAAGTTGCTGTGCGGACAGTTGTTTGCACAAAGCGGAGCGATTGAGGTGTTCAACCAAAATCCTCAGAAGCGAATCCCTTCGTTGTTGCAGGAGATTTTCTACCTGCCCGAAGAGTTTCCACTCCCCAAGATGAAGGCAAATGAGTACCTTGCAATGCTCAGCCCGTTTTATCCGCGGTTCGACCACACCATGTTCGGTGTGTATTGCAAGGATTTCGAAGTTGATTTGAATCAGAGACTCGACCAGATGTCACTTGGTCAGAAGAAGAAGGTTCTGCTCTCCTTCGGTCTTGCTTCCAACACATCGCTGCTCATCCTGGATGAACCGACCAATGGATTGGACATTCCCTCAAAAAGGCAGTTCCGACAAACGGTTGCTTCGGCGATGACAGAAAATAGGACCTTCATTATTTCAACCCATCAGGTACGTGATATGGAAAACCTCATTGATCCGATTATTATCCTGCATGACGGTTCGGTCATTTTCAACGACACGGTTGCCAGTGTAGCCGATAAGTATGTGTTGAACCTGACCACCAGTGAGCCAAAAACAGATACAGCAATGTATACCGAGAAGGTGCTCGGTGGCTGGATGGTACTGAGCGAACGTACTGAAGAAACCGAGGGGCAGCCCCTTGATTTGGAAACCCTGTTCAATGTGGTGGTCCAGACCTCGAAAGGCACCATGGGAGGTGTATGATGAATAGATTGCTTGCATTGATTAAGCGGGAATGGAAGACGGGTCAAAGAGATTATACAATCTATGGATTGGTTGTTGTTTTGCTGCTTTTTGGTTTTGAGACCATGCAGAGCCTGATTGTACGGTATACCGGTATGGCTTCCTTTCCGATGGAAGTGTACTCAGAGATGTTTCCCGGCTTCTTGCTTCTCGGTGGTTTCATTACTACCAGCATGATGTTCAGCGAGGATATGTACTCCAAGAATTCCCAGCATAATTGGCTGATGCTTCCTGCGACGAACCTGGAGAAGTTCCTCTCCAAGGCCCTCGTGTCGACCATTGCCTATCCGATTGCTGTGACATTGGTATTCTTCTTGACCAGCGTTGTCACCGAACCGATTCAGCTCTTGATCTTCGGCAGTCCCGTAGGTTTGTTCAATCCGTTCAAGGGTAACGAGCTGGGGATGTTGCTTGCCCAATACTGGGTATGGAACTCGGTATTCATCCTGGGGGCTGCCTACTTCCACAAAGCCCACTTTGTAAAGACTGTGTTGGCTGTTGGCGTCATTGCGCTTGGATTTGGTGGCTTGGCTTTATTGTTCACCAGACTTGTGTTTGCGATCAAGTTCGGTTCAACCGTAAATTTCTTCGATACCCTAAACTTCAATTATCCTGATTTCCCTGAAAATTCTATGCTTTCGATCAAGGTCTTTACGGGTATTTCGAATGTGTTGTACTACGCAGTGCTGCCACTGTTCTGTATGGTAACTGCGTTCTTCAGGGTTGAGGAGGTCCAAGCAACAGATGCAGTTTAATACACTCTCTCCAATCTATCTGCAAATAGCCGAGTACATCCATGACCTCATACTCAATCGAGTCTGGGACGACGGACAGCGAATTCCCTCGGTACGCGATATGGCCATGGAGTTGGAAGTGAATCCTAATACGGTTATCAGGACGTATGCCTTGCTGCAAGATGAAGGCACCCTGGAGAACCAGCGGGGAATTGGCTATTTCACCGCAAAGGATGCACGAACACTGGTGCTCAAGCAGCGCCGCGAGAAGTTCATCAAGCGTGAGTTGCCAGCATTATTCTCCACCATGGAGACGTTGGGCCTCACGATGGAAGATCTGCAAACCTATGCAAAACAAACCAAGGAGGCTGAACATGAAGTCCAAGCTTAAGAAGAGTAATACAATGTTGATAGGGGCGGGCATCTTTCTTAGTGTCTACCTTCTGATAGCCATCCTGTTCGGAACGTCCTTGCTGAGCAAGGCTATCGCAAGTGGTACTTCCAATTCAGTCACCAAGGTGACGATAGTGAAGAACTGGTAGGCAAGGTACACAAGAAGATACAATGTTGAAAGAAAAATGAGAGAGGGCTGGGAAACCGGCCCTCTCTCTGCCTTAGTCGAAAAAAGTCAGGCACACAGGCTCAATAAGCTCGATTCGATGCATCGCAGACGAAAGTAATCCTGTTATCTGGTCGATGACATGCACCGTTACCGAGTTGCTGCCGGCATTGCCAACCAGAACAAAGGAATCAGAAGGGGAGATGCAGAAGTTCCTTGGTTCTTGTTCCACCATACAGTGACCAAGCAAGGTAAGAGAGCTAGTGCTTAGATCAAGAGCATACATTGCAATGCTGTTATGCCCACGGTTGGAGCAGTACAAAAAGCGTTGGTCGGATGAGAGGTGGATGTCCGCTACCGTATTCTCACCAAGGAAATCAGCGGGTAGGGTGCTGATGGTCTGGACCACGCTAGGTTCAGGTCCTAGTTGGATTACCAATACTTCATTGGAAAGTTCTGAGGCAACAAAGAGGGTGCCTTGGTCCAATGAGAGTGCTAGGTGTCGTGGTCCGGTTCCAGCGGGCACGGTGATGTAATGTTTGCGAGTGAAGGAATCCGTATACCAGATTATTCGATCGAGGCCCAAATCAGCAACCAACAAGGATTTTCCTGCTTCCAGCCAAAGGCTGCTGTGGATATGGCTACTTTGCTGCCGATTTGGATGTTTTCCTTTGCCTGGGAAGGTTTCAATAAAGTCAGGCCTTCCAAAACCCAGGAAGGTGAACACCCCATCAGCATAATTTGCGACTGCAAGGCCTTTGCCAGTAGGCTCGAGGGCTAGATGGCAGGGAGAGTCACCCTGACTGGGAACACAGAACAGCTTTTCACACGTCAGGGCAGGAGAAACTCGATAGGCATATACATGCCCATCCGTCTCAGTTTCGCTGACGGTGTAGAGTATTCGTTTCTCACGATCAAAACATTGGAAGTTTGGATACTCCACTCCTCCAAAGCCCGAGAGGTGCTGTAAGGCACCTGTGTGTTCATCGAATGAAAAGAAGTTGATACCTTGCTTATCAGCGTGAACTCTGCTTCCGATTACCAGTGTATGCATAGCCTATGGTAGTCCCCATGCACAACAAAAGCAAATACCTGTAGGGATGAACTTCTCTGCTCTATGCAATCATGCAAAGAGGTGGTAGGCTGTAATAACTATACATATGTTGAGGTGATGAGGTGGAACTCAATCAGCAACAAATGGCTGCAGTTGTGTATGACGGGCCAAAAAGAAATATTCTGGTGAATGCCGGGGCCGGGAGCGGAAAGACGCGGACCATTATCGCTCGCGCCGCCCATCGCATTACCCAGGGGACGCAAGCGGATAGGCTTCTGGTCCTCACATTCACCAATCGTGTGGCACAGGAGCTTCGTCATAGGTTGGCTCATGAAGTCGGATCAGCAGGGGAGTCGGTGCAGATGGGGACGTTCCATGCTTTCTGTCTGAAGGTCATGAGTTCACTTCCCAAAAGTTTTGCTATCAGTGGCCTATCGATTATCGACTCTGATGACCAGGACAATCTGATGGGCATGGTGAGAAAATCCCTCATCAAGAACCTCAAGGGACCAAAAAGAGGATTTCCCAGTTCCGATCACCTGCTTTCTCTCTACTCGTACAGTCGCAATACACTTCAAAATACAGATGTTTATCTTCACGAGCAAACGGATCTGGATGAAGAGCAGATAGACCTCTGCATGCAGATATTCAGTTTGTACCAGCAGAGAAAAGAGGAACGGGGCTATCTCGATTACGATGACCTTCTGATAAAATTCGATGAGGCGTTGACTAAGAAGGCAGCATTGCGGCATGCAGTTTGCACCCTGTTCGATGAAGTGTTGGTGGATGAGATGCAGGACACAAATCCCATTCAGTTCAATATTCTCAAGCACTTCAGTAGGGAGCAGGTGAACTTGTTCTGTGTAGGAGACCCGGCCCAATCAATCTACCGGTTCCGGGGAGCCGAGTTCACCCACATGATGGAGTTCGGGACAATATTCAGTGACAGCATTTCCTTTTCCTTGTCATTGAATTATCGCAGTTACCAAGAAATTCTCGATGTTTCCAACTGGCTGTTGTCGTGTTCCTCCTATCCTTATCAGCATACTCTTGAGGCGATAAGAGGCAGAAGTGAGAACTTGGTCCGTCTCGAGGATTTTGAGAACCAAGCCGATGAATGTTCGTGGATAGCCGACCAAGTGGTTGGCTATCAGGAACAGAAGATTCCTCTCTCCGATATTATGGTGTTATATCGTTCAAGTTTTGAGGCCAAGACGTTGGAAGCCGAATTGATCAGACGAAAGATTCCCTATCGCTTCATCGGTGGGTTGGTGCTGACTAAATCTGCCCATGTACGGGATGTGTTTGCTCTGTTGCGTTTGGTACGCAACAGCTCTGATGATCTTGCTTGGATGCGCTATTTGCAGTTGTTCCCCAGAATAGGGGAGATTTCTGCTGAGCGGATTGTGAACAATGTGTATAGTGCGGGCACCGCAAGCGATTCAGTCATCCAAACGTTGGAGAGCTTGCTTGGGAAGGACCATGCAAGTGTCACCGCTCTAGCGTCTGCGATGAAAGCTGGTACCACGCCTCTAGCATGCATTCAGGCTGCAATTCAACAGTTGAGTCCATTGTTAGCTGAGCGATATGACCACTGGAAGCAACGCAAGCAGGATTTACAGTTGTTGGAAAAAGTTGCCCGCACCTATCATACACTGGGACAATTCATTGATGATTTCACGCTTGAGCCGATGCATGGTACCCAGTTGAGCAACGAGAGCAGCGACGATGCCCTTACCCTTATCACCGTCCATAGTGCCAAGGGGACTGAGGCTCCCATCTGTTTTGTTGCTTCAGCCATTCCTTCCCAGTATCCTCACTCCCGCTCCCTAGGTGATCTTGAAGCCGAGGAGGAAGAACGTAGGGTTCTCTATGTAGCCTTAACCAGGGCAAAGAACGAGTTGATCATCACCAGGTATTCCAGAGCACGGAATTCTATGTGGGTAGATTCTTCTCCTGCTAAAAGCCAAGCATACTTTCTGGAGTCAATTCCCCAGAACCTGATACTCACAACCCTGCATGGTTATACAAGCAGGGGTATCAGTTCACTGAGTAGCTTGAGGGATGAGTTTTAACTATCCGATTTTCCATAGAAGCTACCAACTTTTTCAGAGCAATCTCTTAGTTGTTGAGTTTTTGAGTAGAAATCAACCCTTTTTATGTGAAGGTGCCGCTTCGTACTCGCACAATTGCTATATTCAAAACCAAATTTGGATTGAATGCAGTATGAAATGAGTGCCGGATTGCAGTTCGGACGGTAGGGTAAGCGGATGAAAGCAGGAAAATTAGTAGTATGCATTGGGTTGTTGCTTGTGGTGTTCACTGGATGCAGCGATATGATCAATGAGTTGGCAAACAGGCAAGTGACGGTTACGTTCGATGATCAGGGCGCAGATTCCAATGTGTATCCTGCATCCAAGAATGTGTTGCGGACTGCAGGAACTGATACGGTCGGGTCATTACCGACACCTCCTGGCAAGAGAGGCGATACGTTCGGCGGATGGTACACGCAAGTCAATGGCGGGAGGACAGCGTTCGACGCCTCCACGCCATTGACTGAGGACATTACCGTCTATGCAAATTGGATACCTGATTATGTTCCTGGAGACACTGGTCCTGCCGGTGGGATAGTTTTCTATGACAAGGGGACGTATCAAGATGAATGGCGGTTCCTGGAGGCTGCCCCTTCGGATATTACGTCGGAATTCGACACTACAAGGCCCTACATTCACTTCTATGGACTCTACCGATCAACACCTGGTGGTGCTAACCTTGCAGTGGGCACAGGTACAGCGATAGGAACCGGCAAGGCAAACACAGAAGCCTTGGTGAATGCGATGGGGACCTCTGCCTATTACATTTCTGATTATGATCCTATGGTATACAGTCCGACGGAGCACTATGCTGCAAGGGCCTGCAGCCTCTATGCAAACGGAGGGTATACAGATTGGTTTCTGCCGAGCAAAGATGAGTTGAACGTAATGTACGAGAATCTCTACCATATTGAGGTGCCTATTGGGGGATTAACTGATAGCTATTATTGGAGTTCATCAGAATTAGAAAACTCTTCATTCTATGCGATGCTTCAGTTTTTCACGAATGGAATGCAAAGCATGAACCCTCGAGATGGTATGTATAGAGTCAGGCCTGCACGAGCTTTCTGATGAGCAATTCAGCAACATGGAGGCAGAGGGTATAGAGCCCTCTGCCTTTTAGACTAAAATTTTACTTGCACATGAAGTGGTGTGGCTTATCACGTTTTGGCGATCACGGTAGTACCACAACCAGGACAGGATATTTTGATTTTTCCTTTTCCTTTGGGGACTCTGTAATGGCGTCCACATTCGGTACAGATGAAATAGCTGTAAGTCTTTCTGTTTGCATACACTTCTTTCCTGAACGCAAACCAATCTCTTGGTTTCTTTGTGAGGCTGAGGAATTTTTCGTTTTCAAGCCTTCGCTTCGCGGTATGTTTGGAAGAGGTTCTGAAACTTACCAATACCACAAGTACCAAGGAGATTACTACCAAGAATTGGAAACCCGGGATGAGTGACAATCCGATACAGACAATGCTTATGAAGTATAAGACTTTTGACAACTGATCATACCCATATCGTCCGTATGACCACTGCCCAAGAGCACGCTTTAGTTGTTGAAGGAACTTTTTCACGTTCTATCCTTTTTCTGTTTCTTTTCTGTATGAGGTTCATCTTCATTTCGGTAGACTTGCCTGCTCATGAAATACTATTGCACCTTGATTGAGTCAAGGTCGGTCTGTGCTATTCTATCAAGCTTTGGATTTGAAACAAGCGTATTCAGAGTGGAATACGAAATATGCACAGCCCGGAGCGTTTTATAAAAATTCTCCACCTACAAAAAAGCAACCAACTCTTGTAATAGAGCCAGTTGCCTGTTGGGCGCGATTGGGTTTGAACCAACGACTTCTACCGTGTGAAGGTAGCACTCTCCCGCTGAGTTACGCGCCCGAGTTACTTTGACAATAATACGGAAATACTAGATGCCTGTCCAGAGGAATTTTTAGGTTATGGGCATAATTTAGGAAACTAGGCCACTCGTATCGTGTGAAGGTGAAAGTCGTTATCTTTTGCATTTCTTACTATGAATCTTTTCCGTTCATCACTGAACAAACTAAATCCAATATCAATTTGGTCCAAAATTCTGTCTGCACCTACGATGAGCGAGACCCCTTAGCTCGCCTGCCTGGATGAGCCGTTAAGTAACCCTGATATCGTCTGTGTTGGGGATGAGGATACCACAAGGTACGGAATTACCTACACAGAATATAAATACAACTAATATAACCATGGGTTTTTTCACAAATCTGGAGTCATTATAAAAGACTGAGCAAGTCTTGTTGCAAGTCACAGGTAAGAAAGCATAAATATTTCACAGAGTGAATATTCTGTATATAACTTTGTTTTTAAGTAGAAATTTCAGCCAAGTAAGTCAATTCCAATTTTCTGGATAGGAACTCTTTCATAATCAACCCATTTCAAGCGTCAAAAGACCTCTTGAACATACTTATAAACATAATTTAAAAAGATAGCGAGGATTTCGATTATGAAGTTTTTCATTCGGACGGCCGCTTGCACAGTCATCCTGTTCTTCCTGAATTCTGTAGCTTTGTTTGCTTCTAGCAATCAGCTCTACTTCAAGGTACGAAACTCCGACAACCGGCTCCAGTCATTCCGTTATCAACAAGAACCGGATGCAAACGGTTCTTGGAAAACGTTGGATGGTTCTATTCCCATTCTATTACTGCAAGATTTTGATCCGGCCCAAGACAAGTTGTTCATCCAGCAATCGTAGGATGGTGCATCTTGGAACTTTACCTATGCATTACATACTAGGCAAAGTAACAGTTACGTGGAAAGAGAAAATCCAAAGGCTCAGACATACTATATTAGTCTCTTCTAGATTGTCTCGATACTTCTACCATCTACTTCTTTCTTGTAGGAGGAATGCATGAATTAGCTTCGTTCACAGTAATGCTTTGGTGCCATCGTGGTCCTGCTTACGTTCAGTCTGCAGGCTCTCACGATAAAAGAATAGTTGTTCTATCTCGTACAGAATGACAGTTCTGTTAAATCTTATCACTATGGTTGCTTACTAAGGGAAAAACAATGAAAAAAACAAAGATACTTACACTAACAATATTCTTTACATCAATCCTTCTTTCAGTCCTACTGCTTGGCTGCAACGATACGATTGATCCCAAGACTTATGATTCCTACACCATCACCTACAACCTGGATGGCGGAATCAACGATGACGGCAATCCTGAAACCTACACCATCAAGACACCGACGATAACACTGCAAGCTCCGACGAAACCCGGCTTTGTGTTTGATGGGTGGTTCTCCAACGCTGCTTTTGAAGGTACTGCTGTGACTACTATTGCGCAAGGTTCTATGGGGGACAAGGCTTTGTATGCGAGATGGACAGAGTATGCGGTAGGTGATAGAGGCCCTGCAGGCGGGTGGATAATCTATGTTTCGGATGAGTTTTACATCGAGAATGGTTGGCGGTATCTTGAGGTGGCTCCTGCCGACCTTTGGGTGGCTGGTAGTGGATCGGATCGCAGGGTTTCGATTGATACGGATGATGTCCCGGAAAGAGCTGATTACAGCCATATATTTGGGTATCACCGGCCTTCAGGTAGCAATACTATTGTGACAGGAGGGACTGACGTAGGAGTCGGGAGATGGAATACGCAGGACTTGGTGGATGCAATGGGAGACGAAGCCTATAGCTCAGAATCGGGAAACGACAAGACGGGGGACTATGCTGCGAAGTTGTGTGACGAGCTGGTAGTTGAAAAAGACGGGGTTGTATATGACAACTGGTTTTTACCCTCGAAAGACGAGCTGAACTTGATGTACAATGAATTAGCTTTGCTAAGCGCGCCTGGTTTTACTGATAGCGGATACTGGTGTTCCTACGAGTGTGCTGTTTACGCAGCGTGGAGCAGGAGTTTTGACTTCCCTTCGAATTTTATGCAGGCCTATAAAGACGTCGATGCCAGGGTCAGGCCTATACGGGCTTTCTTATGAACTATTTGCCCAATACCCTATGTAGTAATTGAAGTTCGGTGCAGGGGGGAGATGAACTTTCCCCCTGCTGTTTCTACGGGAATCGTCCTGAGGTATTTTCATTACTGGTTAGATTAACAATACAAGCGTACAAAAATATGATTGCCCCCGATTGTTAGAGTCAGCCTAAACGTTTCCACCGGGGTATTCACCTTCGTTCTAGCCCGAAAACAGCGTAAGAGTAGGGCAGTACCTGCCTGAGGGAAGCAAACACCGTATGATGAGTGGGCTCAATCCCAAGAAAAGTCTTTTTCTGTAACCACTTTCATACAAGCATCAACAACTAGCGGGTCAAACTTGCTTCCTTTGAAATTTTCTATCTCTTGCATCGCGGCTTCAATTCCTAGTGATGCGCGATAAGGCCGGTGTGAAGTCATCGACTCAACAACATCAGCAACCGCTAAAATCCTTGCTTCGAGAATAATATCATCGCCGGGCAGCCCCAAGGGATAACCAGTTCCATCGAGCCGTTCATGATGCTGATGAATCATCTCTGCAACCTGCCAGGGGAAATCAATCTCTTTTGCAACGTTATAACTTTGCTCCACGTGTGTTTGCAGGATTTGGACTTCAAGATCAGTAATCTTTCCTGGTTTGTTCAGGATGTCTGAAGGGATGTATACTTTCCCGATGTCATGAATGAGAGCCCCGAATGATAGGTTGACTAGGTCCAGTGGAGAAAACCCCAAACTTTTTGCAATGGCACAAGCGAGTTTTTCCACTCGTCTTTGGTGACCTGCAGTATACAGATCCTTGAGCTCTCCAATCTTCGAGATTGCATGTACCGATTGCTCGAGCATTTTCTCCAATCGTTCGTTCAATACACGCAAGTTGTCTCGATTATTTCGTATTTCATTCTCATATTCCATGCGATCGGAGATATCTCGTACCAAACCTTCCGTCCCAATAATCTTTCCTTCCTCATTCTTGACGAATTGCACATTCATTGAGACCCAGAATGTTGTGCCGTCGGCACGTAATGTCTTGCAATTATAGTCGTTTACCGAGCCATCATGCCGCAATCTACGTATCAATTTTTTCATATCTTCAGAATCGGCAAACAGTATGTCCGCAGGTTGTCCAACCAGAGTATCCAGGGAGACGAACCCATACAGAGACAATGCCTTCGGATTGATGACTGTGAAAGTACCATGCAGGTCGGTTTGGAAGTATGCATCCTGAAGGTTTTCAAGAATCCTCTTGTTCTGTGTCAGGCTCGTTCGTAATTCATATTCAATCTTTTTCCGTTCAGAGATGTCAACGAAGGTTTCCATCAGCAGCTCCTCGCCATTCATCTCAATCGGGGAGACTGATTTGATGATGAAAATTTCTTTCCCACCACCACATTTCAACATGCGTTCACTATTGTCAACTTTTAACCCATCATCGAGTATCGGACATTTCTCGGGTGCGGCGGTACAGAAAATATCCGTACAGAATTTCCCAATAATTTCATTCTCTTTAAGCTGCATCATCGTCATAGCCGAAGGATTCGACCAACGTATCTTTTTGTTCTTGTCAACTATGACTATACCGATGAGCGAGTTCTTTAAAGCAGTGTCAAAGTTTCGGTTGGCCGTTTCCAATGCCTTCTCGGTCAGTTTCCGTTCGGTAATGTCTTGGCCAAATACCGATATTCCTATCGTTTCACCGCTGATTTTTACTTCGTTGAACGAGAGGTTTAGAATGCGTTTGTTCACCGATG
Organism: Sphaerochaeta globosa str. Buddy; assembly: GCF_000190435.1. Lineage (NCBI taxonomy): Bacteria > Pseudomonadati > Spirochaetota > Spirochaetia > Spirochaetales > Sphaerochaetaceae > Sphaerochaeta > Sphaerochaeta globosa. The sequence goes on along the minus strand of NC_015152.1, from coordinate 1,696,490 downwards.
TCTCATAGTCGATCCTATAAGCACCTTGGGAAAGAACTTTTTCATACATATGCTCCCATACAATAGCATACTCAGGGGGAAGCAAGTCCGAAGGTGTCATCCCACGCGTGATATCGAGGCTTCGGCCGGTCTTAAAGTAGTGTATCAAGCTCGAATTGAACATGATAAGCCCGAAGTTTACAGGATCGACCACCCAAATCATGTCATCCGTGCTTTCGATCAGGGCACGGCTTTTTTCTATCTCTTCTTGTACTTGCCGATTGGTACTCTCAAGGTCGGGTATTCGTATATAGGTTTCCAGTATTCCGTTGAGGCGCTCTGTATCTAATAGGTTTTTCATGGAAATTCGAATGCTGGCATCATGTCCATCTTTGCAAGTCATTCTCACCAGCACATGCCCAACCGATCCCGGCCCCTTTGCAAGGAGCTCCCCAAATATTCGGGAATACTGATTTCTATCTTCTTCTTGCAGGTGATCAAGGACATGGGTGCCTATGAGTTCTTCTGGATGGAAAGCGAATGCCTTCTCATAGCTCGGGCTTCTGTATTGAATGACCATATTCTTGTCTACGATACCTACAGGGTCATCTATCTCTTCGATTAGAAGTCTATAGAACGATGTATCTTCAACCATATTTCTTTACCTAACTAGGTGAGTATATTTTTTAGATCAGGACTTCAAGAGTTCGGCAAGTCATCGAACTTTGTGACTTGAGAAAATTCGTTGCAGCATGTATAAGCTGCAGTAAAATCCTGAACACCGAGAGTTCGAATAGTCATATTCTGATTGGGAAGAACCTTTCTTTACTCCCTCCTTGTTGTCACAGAAAAAGAATTACGAAAGTAGTTGCGTCCTGATGTAATCATACTACAGAGTATTCCATAATACATACAAATATTTTGGGACTTGGGAATATGCCATGACTAGTCTATTTTAAAGATTCGTATTTCAACGCCAAGTATCAGCTAGAAACTATTTTACCAAGTTGCCAGTTTCTTACATCGATGTGATTCTTTGCGTCTTCAATAGTACCAAAATGTATCATGCAATTTTACGAGGTAATTATCAAATGGCTGAACTCGGCTACTAGCCATCCCCATTCTGTCTTTTCTTGCACCCTCTGATTATGCATGGTACTGTTTACCTACGTACTATAAATGGCAGGATAAGCATGTATTCAATACTTCCCGTCCTCTTTCTCTTCATACTAGGGTTTCTCTTGCAGAAAGGAAGCACACTGACACCGCACTCGGTTGCCGGGGCTAAACGGATAGTCTCTGATCTTGCGCTTCCCGCACTCCTGTTTCAGGCGTTCTCTACGCTGGAAATTGAGGGAAAGTATCTAATCTTGGTTGTCACCATATTCTTGGTCTGCTTCTTCATGGTCTTACTGGGAAAAGCCCTTGCAAAACCCCTCCATCTGGAAACTCCCTATTTCCCCCTCCTGCTTGGAGGTTTTGAAATGGGAATGTTAGGCTATGCATTGTTTCAAAGCGCATATGGAAGTGAACACCTGGGTAAAATGGCATTGATCGACCTGGGACAAGTCCTGTTTGTGTTCTTTGTGCTCATGGCGCTCCTAATCAAAGAACGTGATGGCGCTCATACCACCAAAGCGTTGCTGCGACAGTTCATAACATCCCCGGTAATTCTTGCAATATTTGGAGGTATTGTTGTAAGTTTTGTAGGCAAGTGGTTTTCACCCCATCCACTCTGGACTGCCATCGGCGAAGGTATCTCCCTGCTTGCCAGTTTGACCACGCCTCTTATTGCTCTCTCCATCGGATACGGCATTCATATCAAAAAGGAAGGATTGGCTTGGTCGATCAAGACAATCCTAGTCAGAAAACTCGTATTGCTAGGCTTGGCATTGTTGATCAACCATTTCCTTATCGACCAATTCCTAGGCATGGAGGCCATCTATCGATATGCCCTGCTTGTCATGTTTCTCACTCCGCCTCCGTTCGTTGTTACCATCTACATGCGTCCCAACGACACAGTGAATGCCGATTATGTAGACAACACACTCTCCTTGGACACCCTCATTTCCATACTCATGGTGATGCTAGTTGCTGTGCTGTATGTGTAGGTTGGTTTCTCGGAAGAAAAAGTGTAATTCTGATTCCCTAATACTGGAACGCCAGCCCAACGTAGGTGCCGAACCCCGATCCACTCTCAAGGGAGACCGTATCAGTGGTAGAGGAGGAACCGCTTTTGGTTGTTGTTGAAACACGGAACGGAATGCTGAATCGGACTCCACCAAGAAGCAATAAGTCATTGCCTACCTCGTATACTGCACCAACTTTTGCCTCTACCTTGGAAATACGAGACGTTGTTTCACTGGTTGAGTCCTCGTATGAACTCTGGGTATACCCATAGCCCAAAGCAGTTTCCAGCGTCCAATCACGGTTCAATGTATGCCTGAATGTACCCATGAGGCTTCCGGTGAGCACTGATTTCGGATCGCCTTCCAGCGTAAGAATGGAGGTCACAAATTTGGGTGTGGATGTGCCAAACCCGAATTGATAGGTAAGCCCAAAATGCTCTGAGGCGGCAAAGTAAGTTGCTCCCTCTATAGAGATTGCCCCCTGGTTGAAAATTACTTTGTAATTGTCCTCACTATACGTATCTTGCATAAAAGACAGACTGCCACCGACATATGAGGAAGCAAAGGCTAGGGACACAGTGGCAAGACTCAAGAGAAAGACCAAACTATATCGTTTCATGGTTACTCCATTAATTAACAGAAGTATATCCTACTTAAGAAATATTTCCAATAGGATAGAATTTTGGTGCATTTTTCATATTCCTATTGATAACGAGGCAAAACGTTGATCCTAGTCAGAGAACTGCTTCTGCATGTACTCAATTCTCTGTCTGATAATTGCTTGGGTATACTCACTCTTCCAATTGAGCTCAAACCCATGTACAGTCCCTTGCGTCTGATTAAGTATCACTTCAATACCAACATCCTGCAATTTTTTGGCATATGCAAGGGCTTCATCACGCAGGCAATCAAACTCATTGGCCTCAATATAGGCTTTGGGTAATCCCTCAAAAGAAAGGGCCTGAGAGGGAGAGCAATAGGCAGAGTTATCAGTCTCTTTGCAGTAAAGGTTCCACATTTTCTTGTTTTGTTTTGCATTCCAAATTGGAGTATCAATAAACCGTTTCATGGAATCGGAATTCTGTTGTGCATCCAGAACTGGATAGATGAGCATTTGAAACAAGGGATTAGCCAGCTTTCGATCACGGATCAGGTGGGTCAGTGAAGCAGCCAAGGCCCCTCCGGCACTGTCACCGCACATTGCTAGCTTTGATGCATCGATACCCAGCTCGCTTGCATGTGCTACCATCCACGCATAGGCTGCGTAACAGTCTTCAAGTCCATAGGGGAAGCGATACTGAGGAACAAGACGATAATCGACCAATACCACCTTGGCAGAACAACCAAGTGCATATAAAGCTATCAACCTCTTATGAAAGTCGTTGGCCGGAAGGGCGAAAGCGCCACCATGGAGAAATAGAATGCAAGGTGAATTTTGCACATGGTTCTGAGGACTGAAGAGTTCCAGGGGGAGTGCATATCCTTCGTAACTCGGAATGGTGAATTTCTGCTGGCTGATCGAACTGGGAACAGCTTCTCTGTCGTAGAGCAATCGAGTGAGCCGTTGAAAGAAGGGCAGCAGAGGGGCCTTCATGGGAAAGCCAATTTGCAGTTTGCTATAGTCCTCATGCACCGGATACTTGTTTTTCATACACACTCTCTGTTCGCAATAGTAAGCTGGATGATTCGAAGAAAGCAAGCTTCTTCAATTGAATAGGGAAGCATAGCAGCGTCAGCTGTGTATCTCATACGCAGTATACGCATAATCGAAGTGATACCCCAATTTTTGGGCAAGATGCAGGGAGGTTGTTGTATGGGCATCCCAGGAGGGAAATATACCTCGCTGTACACAGCACAGAATGAGCTGGGCGCAGCAAGCTGCTGCCAATCCCTGCTTTCTATACTCAGGATGGGTATCGACCTCAATTTCGATTCCACTCTCATAGGAGTAATACGAAGAGGCACCACTGACGATTTTCCCATCCTTCAGTGCACAAAATCCCAGACCATGTGCAGCATACTGATCATAGGTCGTAAACAATGCAACCAAATCCTTTGACCAGCTCTCACTGAGGCACTGATGGTACAAAGACTCGTCGATGGCTCTCAGTACATAGTCTTCTTTCAGCGAATCAACAATTTTTTGCAATGACGATATAGTGAAACTCTGCTCATCCTTTTTCAGAGCGTACCGAGTGATGGCGTGTGCCCGGCTGCCATAGACTGTCTCGATGAGATCATTCCACGGTTGGTCGGGACCTACCAGAATAAGGAATTTCTCACCCTGCATGGCTGAAAAATCCCTTAGTAAAGCCTCAGAGGGTTCTCCACCCAACAAAGCGAAGTCGCCAATACTGGCAATTGCACTTCTTGGATGCTCAAAGCTGTCTGCATACACAGATCCCATACCGCTAGAAAGGCAGGCTTCAAAGAAATTGCTCTTCTTTCCGGTGAACAAGGCTTTGGCATTGTTGGGGTTCTTTAGATTATCCATACAAGGATGAAGATACCATAGCTGAATAGTTTTTCAAGCTGTTCATAGCGTTATCCTATACAGCGAGCCATGGTAGCAATATCTTCAGCGGCCATTGCAAACTTCGATTTCTCAATGAGAATGTTTTTGCCGGTCATAATATATGACGGTATGACACGGATACTTCCATAATAAAACTCACTGTTTCTCAATTTGTAGGTTGGCGTGGAAGGAACGACAGGCTTCTTTGCAATCATGTTAAATGCCTTCTTGGCCACATCCCCCATAAGCATAATAACAGTAACGTGTGGGAACATTGCAATTTCCTGTTCCAGATAGGGTAGGCTCTCTTCGATGCTGCTTTTTTCAATCGAATACGCAGACTTGGGGACTTTAACTGCGTTTGTAATATAGATGCCCATCTGTAAAATGTCCTGCATGGTTTCAACGGGCAATCCCGCTTTCCTAAAAAGCGAAATTGTTGTGTGCAGATACTCTGCATCGGCTTGTCCGTAGAAATCCTGGAAAGGGTCTGAAGGAACCACCTCATTAATCATGATTGCTCTGATTTTCAGGGGATCGACATCAACATCATTGAACTGCATATGTTGTGTAGTTCCCAATACCTGCTGCAAAACTTGCTTGACATGCATGGTTCATACCTCTTATTTACGTTTTTGATACTTGTATCACCCTATACAGTATCCTTGGGAGTGAGTGTAACAATAATAGTATCGCTGTAGGTGCCTTCTACCAGGGTATCAACATCATGCTCCTGAATTTGAGTCACGTACACACCCTTGGTATACGTACTATTCACAAAGCCAACCCAATCTACCAAATCACCTGGGTCTATGATAGTGCCATTGAAGGAAAGCTTGTACTTGAGGGTGCTGAGATTTGGATCCTCTGTATTCCTCATTTCAAAAAATTCAGTATTCGTCTGATTTGTGAAGGTAAGCGTAACACCGCAGGGATTGGAAACATCGGCATTCGTGACGATCACCTCGGCTTGTGCCACATACGCTGTACCAGTACCATACGCATCACTAAGTTGGAAGCTTTCCTGTATATCGGTAATCGTAAAATCAAAGATGGGATCGGTGGGATCTACATAGGGAACCGGGTCATCGGGCGTAATAGTTCCAGGCCCTAGATAGGGTTGTTCAGGAATAGGCTCACCGTTCGTACCGGTAACAGGGGTGAAATCAGCATTCCAAAAGCCAACATCCTCAGTGGAATAGGAAACAGTAAAATTTCCTACAGTTCCTGACATATGAGCATAACTCTTGTCAGGAAGAAACACGTTGTCTTGATTGTAGGAGATCAAGTAGAAATCAATGGTAATTACCCCATACATCGGTGTATCAGTAGGATAAATCGGGTTTGTGTATCCCTGGTTGAGATTTGAATTGGTTAGTTGTGACCCATACTTGAGAATCGCCACACCATGAAACCCAAGTTGATCGGTTGTTAACGTAGGATTCCATAGTGTCGGCCCAGTGAATACGAACTCATTGGAGATGTTTGAAAGCAAAGCGAACGACCTGACTGTCTGTCCTTGCGTGTCGATGCTGAACCTTCCAATGTGCATTGCCATCAAATTTGGGTAGTGGTTCGTGCCTATACCACCATACTTGTTTTGGTAGATGGAGTTGTAGCTTTCAAGCTTCAAAGGGTAGGTAGAGTAGGTAGCTATGACACCGGCAACAAGTAACGACGAAAGAAGGAGTAGAATTGTAAGGAATACAATTTTCTTCACTCGGAAATCTTACCTTTGTCTTGTATGAAAATCAATAAAATATTCTTTCAGTTATGAAAATTATCTATGAGTAATGATATTTATCTCATCTACAGCCATACAGAATACATTTAGTGTCTAAATATAGGTTGGAATGAAAAGTTTCCCGTGTCATTGCATCAGGGATTAGCGCGTTCTCCGTCTGGGAATGAACATTCCTGTTCTCTTCTGATACTCCCGATAGCTTTGCCCATATCGTAGTATAAGATCTTTCTCCTCAACAAAGCACCACATGTTCCAGATGGGAGTGTAGAGGGCTGCGACCAAGGTCAGCAAGGGTGAATGAAGCACGAGTGCACATACATTCCAAACGGTAAGCTCGGCTATTGCCTGCGGATGCCTGATCGTATCGTAGATACCTGTGTAGAGCGTATGCTCCTTATCAGGCTTCATTGTTTCTTTCCCTGCATCACGTATCGCAACAACCATAAGCAAACCGGCAGGGATACCCAGAACAATTGCCAAGACCAAGCTTATCCAATATGGCCAGGGAAAATTGACGGGAACAGAAATGAAGGAAACAGGAAACCAGCGATACAGAACAAAATTGATGAAGGCAACTCCCATACAGAGGGAGCAAACCATTCGGTATCGAGCGGCAAGTTTGTAGGCATCCTTTCTATTAGTTATTTCCATATGTGCAGGCCTGACCGAAAGACTATAGAAAACGGTGAACCCTATTGAACTTACAAGCAAGGAAACTAGATTGACCATACCGAGCATGACTGGTTATCTCCTAGCTGTTCAGTATAGCCCTAACTAGGAGAAAACCAAGACAGAACCCGCCTTCAGAGGGTAGAAAGCGGGTTCTTGCATCTGTTTTAGCTTACTGTTGGAATACAGGAGGCTCAAAACCATGGGGTGGGTTCGGACCAAAACCCATGGATCTCAATTCCTCTCCCAGATGTGTTACCGATGCACTAAGGGTAATCGCCTCGCTTGTTCCTCCCGTATAGGTTGCTTTTCCAAGGGCAAGCCCATTGAACGTAGTAGTGGCTTTTAGTTTCCCTCCTATTGAAAGGGTAACTTCTTTTCCTTGCGTGAGTTTGTCTGAACTAAGAAGGAGTGCAGCCCCCTGTTCATAATAGGCTGGGACGGCATAGGCAATGATCGTGTTCTCCTGTGCATCGGCTAGGACGAAAGAAGTATCTGCAGCAAGCTTTCCTCCATAGGTCAGCACATTGCCTGTTGTGTCTTGTGCAAGGGGCGTATTGTTGGCAGCACCCCCGATGGCAACCACTGTTCCCCCGGTATAGGTGAAGTTTTGATTGGCATCGCAATCAAGAGCTGTCTCCGGTGCTCGAGAACCAAGGGCAACTAGAGTCCCTGCTGTGATAGCTATTGTTCCATTGGAATCGACTGCGTCGGCCTGGCTGCTGTGAGCCATAATCAAACCACCATGTATTTGAATGCTGGAGCCGGCATTCAGGGCATCGTCGGTAGTGGATACCTGAATCAACCCTCCATTGATGATCAAACTCTGTTTGGCCTCCAGGCCTTCCGGACTTAAAGAAGCCTCGTCACTGATTTCGTACGGCTTACCCGTAGTTCTCAGCGTAATTACCCCGTTGTTGATAATGAGATTGGGCGTTGGATCATCACGTGTATCCTCAGTTTCAGCATCCTCATCCTTATCCCAGCCGGCAGTCATAGCTTTCCCTACAGAGGTGATACCAATAGTTCCTCCGTTTACTACGAGGTAGCCTTTTGCCCCTGACTCGCTTTCAATCCCGTTGACTTTAATGCCTTTCCCTTCTTCCTGGTATACCGACCCGTTGGCCTCAATAGTCAGAGATCCATCGTCCATTATGAAGGCTTCGTCCACACTGATACCGTTGCCTTCGCTTGCTTCATTCGTAGTAATGGAAATGGTTCCACTCTGTATTCTCAAGGTGCCGTCAATCTTGAGAGCATGCTTCTTGTTGGCGACAACCTCCAAAGAACCTTCACCATGGATGATTACATCGCCTTCTGCGGTCAGCACTCCTTTCTTCTCATTATCCGAACTGTCGGAAATTATATTCTGTGTGCCTTGGGCAAGGTTGATGAAAGCCTTGGTAGAACTCTTCAGCTGGAGAGCCGGAAGGGTAGTTCCCGTAATACTTGCATTCTTGAAGGTGATTGCATAGGTTGCAGCATCACTGGTAATGGTTACTGTACCGACTATTGTCCCTGAGAGGACATAGTCATACAGCTTTGTACCTTCATTGGTGATGGTCAGGTTTCCTTCTTCAGACCGAGTGATAAAAACCTCTGAATTTTCTGAAACTGGCTCTTCCATGTTGGCGTCGGGCGAAAACAACCACAAATAGCCGGATGAAAACAACCAATACAAGACAATAGAAAATAACCAAAACAGAAATGGGACATGAGGCCCTATACTGGTGGATAGCCAAATCTGCCAAGTAAAGGAGAACACATGTCCCAAGAGATTACACAGGACATACTATCACAAGCAGTGAAAGATGTTATAGCCAAGTTCGGCAAGATGAACCTTGCCGAGCTGGAACGAATGCTACATCTTTCACGTCAACAGTTGAGGCACCTGCAGAAGAATGACTTCAAGCTCATGCCAAACGGGAATACCGGGAAGTCGAAGACGACGAAGATTTCGCCCTTTTCGGAATTCATCAATACTGAATACCTTGCCAAAGGAATCAAGAATTCGTCTGTTATCTTTGATGCACTACGAAGGCAAGGCTACAAAGGCAGCCATACTTCGGTGAAGGCTTACATCAGTAAGCATCTTGACCTGGTGCCTGCCCGCAGGATCCTTGCAGCAAACACGCCAAACCGTGGTCGACGATATGTCACTGAGCCTGGAGAGATGTTCCAGATGGACTGGGGTTTTGTAAATGTTTGCGATAATTACGGCAACATCTGGCAGTGTGCATGCTTTGCAATGGTATGCCATCACTGCGGTCTCCGATACGTGGAGTTCTTTCCGTCAGCCAAGCAGGAGAACCTCTTCATCGGCATGGTACATGCCTTCATGGTGATGGGAGTCCCAAAGACAGTCCTTACTGACAATATGAAAAGTGTTGTGATAAAGAGACTTGGCGATGGGACTCCTGTCTGGAACAAGGAATACGAGGCCTTCCAGACTTTGATCGGATTCAAGACCAAGCTGTGCAAGGTTGCTCATCCCTTCACCAAGGGGGCTGTCGAGCGGCTGATACTCTATGTGAAGCAGAACTTCATAGTCGGAAAGACCTTCACCAACATAACCGATCTCAACAACGAAGCCAGAACTTGGTGTTACGAGAAGAACAACGTCATTACCAGAAGCAGGGATGTCGTACCGATGGAAGAGCACTATAAGCACGAAGCTTTTTCCATCCTTCCTGAAATTGCTCGTCTAATCCCGTATCTTGCTCCCATGAGGACAATTTCTTATGACGGATACGTGAATTACGAGAACAGGATCTACGGTGTGCCCCTCTGCTATTCTGGCAAATTCGTGAGGGTCCAGAGAACGGGTGATGTGCTCAAGATTCTTACTCCTGACACACACGATGAACTCTATGCGCATCACGTGAACTGGTCAAAAAACCGAACAACTGCATCGGACAATGGTCTCTTGAACCGGAGGAACAGCCGACACAAAAAGTCACCTCGACATTGGCATTTGTCCCTCCAAGGGATACAAGTAGGAGGTTTGATAGGTTCTCTATCCTGAAGGAGGATTCGTTCAATGACAAGTGACGAATTTCTCATCGGGTACGAGAAGGCCGTAATGGAGCTGAAATTGCCTTTTTCACCGGATGATTTCCTGGGATGGAGCCTGACTTCTGATGTTACACCAACCGAACTCGACATCTTGGACAGGCTCCTTGGCGCAATGGTTGCGAAGAAGAACGCGTCTTCGATAAGCACTTTGAAGAAGCTTTCGAGAATTCCACAGAAAAATCCTCTCCTGTTCGGCAACTTCAACATGGATCTTCTCAACGAGAAGGCAAAAAGGCAGGTTCTATCATTGAAAAGCCTTTCCTTCATCAGTTCAAAGAGAAATGTAATAATGATTGGACCGACGGGAACTGGTAAAACCCACCTTGCTATGGCCATCGGGAATGAATGCTGCAGCAACAAGATGAAGGCGTACTTCATCAAGATGGATGAGCTGAAAGATAAGTTTCATGATGCGATTGTCGGAGAAAAGACCGGAAAACTCCTGAACGGACTTTCCAAGTATTCCTGCCTTATTGTCGATGAGGTGGGATACTGCAAGCTCAACAGGCAGGAGACGCTTCTGTTCTTCCAATTGGTTGACCGAATAGGACTGAAGGAGACGGGAAGCATTGTTCTTACCAGCAACAAAGATCTTTCTCAGTGGCCGGAAGTGTTTGATGAGGATGATGCTCTTGAATGTGCCATCGACAGACTTTGGGACAAGGCCATCTGCATGACCTTTTCTGGGCAGAGTCACAGAGGTTCGGATAGGGAGCAGATTGAGTTGAACTTCCTCAAGTTCAGATAAAGAAATGAATCTTGGCAGATTTGGTTTATTTACTCTGACTTTGGTTGTGACTGACCCAAATTGGTTCTTTCTTCCTGTCTCCTAATGGTTCAATCCGCCCGACCCTAACATCCAGGTTGATTGCAACCTCAGTAAAACCTGTCTCATCTACCAGGTCTTGGGCATCGTAATAGGTTTGGGGATTGCTCAGAGAGGATACCGAAACAAGATAGGGTGTAGTATCGATTGTGGATGAAAAGAGCGCTGGTTGCCCCGCAGAAGCGGTGAAATCAAAGGCGGCAGGCTCTGCCTGCGTTTGCTCTTTGGTAGCTGTGCAACCGGTGGCACCTACGAGTGCTGCCGCCAGAACCAAAATACTGATCATACGTGTTGGGTGTTTCATTGAATTTGCTCCGTTATTCTTACTATGCACCGTATATACGAGAGGAAAGAATGTGTTGGCAAGCACGTTGCTTGCAACTTCATGAATCTCTATGGATTCACCAAGCACTCTGTGGATTTCTCCAATCAGGGTCCTTTTTAGGGAGGAAAAAAAATCTGTATGAAATACTTGCCACTAGCAACTAAAAGTACTATATTCTGACCGTTACTAGAGGAGAACAGGATGAAAAACCTTTTAATAATCGGTGGAGTTGCAGCAGGAGCTACTGCTGCGGCGAGAGCACGAAGACTTGACAACAACGTCAACATAACTTTGTTGGAAGCAGGAGCAGATGTCTCTTTCGCCAATTGCGGGCTTCCCTATTACCTGGGCAGGGACATTGCCTACCGTTCATCACTGATATTAGCCAGTGAAGAGACATTTCATGACCAGTACCGGGTCAATGTACATACCCATACCCAAGCAGTTGCGATCGACCGTGAAAAGAAAGAAGTAACAGCTCATAATTCCCAAACCGGCGAAACCACCGTATTCCCGTACGATTCCCTCATCCTGGCACAAGGTGGAAAACCCATTGTTCCACCTCTCCCCGGTGTTGATAAAAGCCATGTGTTTCAGTTGTGGACACTCGAAGACATGGACCGCATGGATCGCTATATAACCGAAAAAGAACCCAAGAGGGCCGTGGTAGTCGGCGGTGGTTTCATCGGACTTGAGATGGTCGAAGCTCTGACCAAGCGGGGTATCGCCGTGACGCTGGTTGAAATGGCCAGTCAAGTCATGCCCAACCTGGATGGTGAATTTGCGGGCATGCTTACCAAAGAGCTCCAGGATTACGGGGTAAAACTCAAACTGGGCAAATCACTGCAGTCAGTCGAGGACAAATGTGTGCGTTTAAACGATGGAACGGCCATAGATACTGATTTCGTGTTGCTTTCCGTAGGAGTGCGACCCACGCTGCAATTGGTAAAAGATGCTAATCTGGAACTTGGCACCTGCGGCGGCCTGAAGGTGGACGAGCATCTGCGTACTAGTGACCCTTTCATTTATGCAGCCGGAGACATGATAGAGATTACCCAAAAGGTATCGAAAAAATTAGTGAGGCTTCCGCTTGCAGGTCCTGCAAACAGACAGGGAAGAATTGCAGCAGAGAACGCTCTCGGAGGAAATCATCCGTATACAGGAGCTTTGGGCTCCTCCATTGTGAAAGTGTTTGAAGTGGCAGCTGGTTCTACCGGATTGAGTCTTAAGGCGGCAAAGGACGCCGGCTTTGATGCCGATGCAGTTGTGGTCCACAAGGCCAGTCATACTGCCTACTATCCGGGGTCGGAAAAAGTGAGCCTGATGCTCGTATGGGACAAAGCCTCGAATACCGTACTCGGCGCCCAGGTTGCCGGTCGGGTGGGGGTGGACAAGCGCATCGATGTGGTGGCAACAGCCATTGCCGGCGGCCTTACCATCGATGACCTTGCTGAACTCGACCTTGCCTATGCTCCACCGTTCAACTCCCCCAACGGTCCGGTGAACATGGCAGCGTTTACTGCGATCAACAAGCAGACTGATTTCAGCCCCTCCATCCTTGCCCATGAATTTGAGCAGTTTGTATTGGAACAATCGCCGATCGCCATCGACCTTCGCGACCCGATCAGCTATGCAAAGGCAAACCTGCGCGGTACGAACAACCTCAGTCAGAATGTCCTGCGTGAGAACCTCGATCGCATTCCCAAGGAACAAACCATACTTCTGCTCAGCGACGATGGGCAGAAAGGCCACGTAGCCCTCAGAATGCTCAAAGGTGCAGGATTTGAAAAAGTTTACAACCTCAGTGGAGGGTACATCAGCTTGGAGCGGCATGCTCGTGCAGTAGGGTTTGAACACCTGAGTGTGGGACTGTTCCCGATTGAGAGAAAGACTGTCCACGACAAGAAAGAGGATGTTTCAGAAGGTTTGCAAGCAGAAGCTGCTTGTGAGACCGAGGAGTCTGGTCCGATCATTCTCGATGTCCGTACCCCGATGGAGTTTTCCATGGGTGCATACCCGGGGGCGATCAATGTCGGATTGGATAGTCTTGCCCAGTGGGCGGAAACAATTGAGGACAAGAATCGTGAGATTCTCATCTATTGTGCTTCCGGTGCCCGCTCTAGCTATGGCATGCGCATGCTCAAGCAGATGGGTTTCACCAACGTGGAGAACGGCGGCGGCCTGCATGACATGATGGCTCGCCGCTAAGCAAAGTAATCTACACCGGTGCTTTCAACTGAAGGCACCGGTTTGTCTTTTTCCATGCTTTCACACCTTCGTAAACCTACCTCCGCAGTCTTGGAAGCTTGGGCATATTGCATGAGTATCTGAATAGCCTTTACCGTAATGAACCGGCTGAATTGATGCACCTGCTCAAACTGTACATGAACCTTTCCAGGATGCACAAGCTGTAGATTCCACACTCCATCGTGTTGCTTGCCTACAAGCCAAACCAATGCCTGTTCTATGCTTTCGTTCCAAGGAATTTGAGCGTTTGCTGCAAACTCCAAAAAGCGAAGCAAGTCGTACCGATACCGATACGGGTATGCCATGCGAATGTACCTAGGGTCTTCACCGATGCAGAGATTCCTCTGGTATAAGCACTGAAGGGCTTGCTTGAGGCATGAGTCGATGGATGATGTACCCTGCGTAGCATATCGGTATGCATACAGCCCTTCCAACACACAAATCGTTGTATGGGGATCACCGATCGGTGACGCATAGTCCCAACTGAATCCCCCATCAGGTTTTTGGAAGGAGCGAATACACAAGTCAAGAGCAGCCAGACGTGCATCCTTCGGACAAAAGTAGCTGGCATACGCTAAAAACATCCCGTTGATGGCAATGTCAGAGGGAATGTCACTTTTTGCAAAGTTCAATCCGCCGTCTTTAAGCTGGCACTCGGTGAGGGCTCTTTCAACCATTTCTTTTGCAATTGGATTGGATGGTGCAAGGCCAAGTCCTTTTAGGTCGCAAAGAGTATAATGGGTGCACGTCCACTTGGGTTGATAATACCAGATTCCCCAATACCCATTCTCATTTCTTGCAGAAAGCAGCTGAGCACCAAACCCCTCTGTTTCGATTCTCTTCTGCAGTTGCTCAAGAAGCATGCTCTCAGCTTGCAGCAGGTATCGCTGGGTCTGGTATTGGATTGAGACATCGCCTTGAAGCAGCCATGAAAGGACTTGATTCATAGTCGTAAGCATATACCAGAATTGACTATACCGTAAGCTTATGGCATGCCGATCGTTGCAACGACTTCTTCAGCTATCGTGTTGTCCCGCTTGCTTGCATATTTTACGATGGTAATGCTGTTACTCACAACATCATAGGTGAGCACATACCAGACGGGGAGGGTGTTTTCAATAAGGCTGTCACGCCCATGAAACGACTCACTGACAAATTCGTGGGTGGTATCGGTATATGCATAGAGCTTACTGTCAATATGTAAATGTCCTCCTACATAGAGTCCGACCTTGTTCTTTACCATCGTCTGTACGATGAGGGCCCGTTCAAGGGGATCCTTGAGGGAGAAATAGAACATGTCAGGACCGGCGTAGAGTGGGACATGGGCGCAGAATAGTTTTGGATTCGGATCAGCAGCTACTGCTTCCATCAGGTTATCCAGCTGAGTTTTGCCCAAACTTGCGTTACCGGTGTCCAAGAGGTAGAAGGAGAATCCCTTATGGCTGAAACGGCGGGCAGTGAGGTCATTGATATACTGACTGAACAGAGAGCGGCCATCGCTTCGTACATCATGATTGCCCAGTACTGCATGGTTTGGCAGTGAACGATCAGTCAGTGATTGCAGGAAAGCGGCATACTGGCGATACTCCGACTCAGTTGAATCGGCGGTACCATCGCCTAGGTGCAGGGCAAAATCAAGCGTTCCGGGATAGGCATCCAGCCATGCATAGAACGCATCGAAATCCCAATAGACACCGTCCTCGGCCCTTCCTACATGCAGGTCACTGAACAACAGGAATGAGAATGATTGTCTTTCTTCTGTCGTATTGATGGGTTGGTCGAAAGAACCTCCCGGATGATTGAACTCGATTCTGGAAAACAGGTTCTGTGAGCAACTGGTGCAGAACAGGAGGCTGGTGATGAGAAGAAATAGAATACGGTTCGTATTACTTCTTCGGTTTGTACATGCCATAGACACCTACCTCCTTGGAAGTGATAAGAACCGCCTCAGGGCTTACATCGGAAAGTTGTACGTGGAAATTTCCTCCTACGGTAATCTCCTTACTGAGTTGCAAGGCAAGTTCAGCTCCCACTATGGGGCTGATCGACTGGCAAGCATAATTGAACAAGGTGTTTGTGGTACTAAAGAGCGTCAGGTAGCACCGATCGAAGAAGTTGTAGCCAAGCTTTGCCTTAAGGTACGGACTGGCATTGAAAAGAGGTTTCTCAAGAAAAGGGAAACATGAAGCACTCCCCTGAATGCCGAAGCCAAAGGTGAATGATGCCTTTCTAAGCGTGAATACCTGCTCATACCCTAGTACCAGATCCGTTAGGATGGAGTCGGCTGTGCCAAGGGAAGAATGGAAGTACGATACGACTCCTATGCCTTCGGCAAGCTTGTGGTGTACATACAGACTTATATCTTGTACCGGTTCTCGATTTCTGTATCCGATATCCAGTGTATAGGCTTCATTTTCGAGGGTGAGAACAGCAGAGAGCGCTAGTGTACGCTCCTTAACAACAAAGTCATGCCTTCCAACACCCACTGTGATGGTTTGTATGGCTAGCGGTGATGAAAAAGCTGAAACACAGGGAAAGACCAGCAACAAGAGGAACAACACATACGTGTAGCGCAGGGATTGCAAATTTGATTGGTGTCCAATTACTCTTGTTTGCATAGTGTGTTTTCTGTGATTGTCAGTATATATGAGTATAACCTACAGTCAAGAAAAACAGCTGAAATCTTGTTTTGGCTGTGATAGCAGGGCCTACAATTCAGAGATTTTAACATTTTTGTGGCCAACCGCTTTTGTATATGATAGAGAGAATACGTGAGGTACCCATGCAGGAATACTACGATCAGATCTTCAGACGGAAATCCTTTCACCGGTTCACAAAACCATTCAAGAGTTTGACAGCCGAACAATTGGCACAAATCGAGCTATGCTTTTCAACCGTTAAACCATTAGTCGAAGATATCAGAACACTGCTGCGCATTGTTCCCATCAGTCAGACTTCCTGCAGGCAAGGTGAATATGCCCTGTTGTTGTATAGTGAGCGCAAGCAAGGGTATGCACAGAATATCGGCTACATCGGCGAGCAGTTGGACCTTTTTCTAGCCAAAGAAAATATCGGCGCTTGCTGGTATGGTATGGGTAGGCCGAAAGAACGCGAGTATGAAGGGTTGCATTTTGTCTGCATGCTCTGTATAGCCAATCAGGATGGGGATAGCTTTCGTACAAAAGAGAATAGCCTGAACAGGTTGGAAATACCGGAAATGTGGGAAGGCGAGGGTCGGGGTGACCTCGCTTGCGTAGTGCGGTTGGCCCCCAGTGCCTGCAATACCCAGCCATGGCTGATGGTGCAACAGGGGGATGTTTTACTCGTGCATCGGGTGTTTCGTAAACGAGGGATTATACCTCCCTCATTGGTTTCCTATTATCAAAGCATGGATATCGGAATCTTTCTGCTGTTCCTGGAGCTGGCCTTAGAACACGCAACCACCAAATACTGCAGAACCTTGTATATGGAGGACCAAAAAGACGAGAGGAGCGTGCTTACTGCCCGGTATATACTTCAAAAATAAGCATAGGTGTGGAAAAGAAATTAATTAATCACGTAGAGAAAATACTTTTCTTGAAGGTTATAGAAGAAGTGGTACTCTGCTACCACCACAAAACAATCCCTCCAGGCAGTAACTGCCTGAAGGGTCTTTGATTAGTCTGCAAGCAACACAATGGCGTCATGAGCCTTAAGAACCAACGAATCGGTAACCAGGGTTCCCGAATTGGTCTGTGTATCATAACGGCCCCTGATGCGTCTGATATTGGTCCTGTTCATACTTCCCTTGATTTCACTCAAGCTGAGCGTTTTCTCCTCGTTTGAAGCATTAACCAGAACAATTCCATGTTCAAAATCACGTCGATATACCCCGCAATCAGCAGTGGAAATTCTCAGATTGCTCAATTCCACCGTACCGAATTTTGCAACATTCAGATGGTACATGACCGAGCCCTTACTTTTCACCGTGGTATGGTAGGTAGCACTTCCACTACTTCCTTCCATATTTGAACTCAGATTGTAGTTACCCATCCATTCATCATTGACCGCAAAACTTACAGTGGCAAAATCTGTAGCAGTAGAAAGGTTCTTCCAGTCAAACTCGAGAATAATCTGACGGCTTTCACTGGTTTTGTTGCTGCCTTCATAGAGTTTGAACCACTTGGTTGAGCGATTGCCCAGTACGATTGGTTTGGCTTGCTGATACACCTCTTCCTTATTGCTTACCAGATGCTCGCTCATGGTAAGGGGTTTTCCCAACCATCCCTTATTGGCGGCATCGGTGGTGCTCCAGCCCTGCTTGTCTACTAACATCTCATCGAAGATGAAAGGGGCACTTCTGCCATCTACCAGTGCAAATTCATAGAATGCATCGGTCAACAAGGCTGTTCCCAAAGCGAAGCGATGGAATGCCATATCTGACTCTGTAGCTTCACGTTTATCATTTGGAAGCACCCAATCCTTATACACTGGGGTGCCTTCCAGCACTACAGCCGAGGGTTGGTGGTAGAGGTTCTTTACGTTTTCATACGTATTGATGAAGGATCCCCACTGGCTTTCATTGAATTTGTTCTGATCATACTCCAGATACCACGCATAGTTATAGTTTGGTATAAGTGCACCATTGGTAAACGGTGCAATAACAGGGTCGAGTCCATTTCCGGTAAGAAGAATTTCATTCCAACCGACTTGCTCTCTGATGCTTCTCAACATCGTAAGACTAGCTGAAGCTGTCATTTCAACAATCCACAGCGGAGTCTCATCCTTTTTCAGGTTTCGATTGTAGTCTGCATCGACACGTTTCTTGGTGAACATGCCAGGTATTCTCCAGTTACCCACAGTAAGCGGTTCTTCCAGGAACACTCCATCCCATGTACCGTCCTTAAGCTTTTGGTCGATGGTTGTCTCTGTCCAATATTGGAGGTAGGTCTTGCCTGTATCGTTATAGGGACAGAAAGCGGATACATTGAGTGGGATTTGTGCCCATTCTTCATTGTCGTTGATCACCTCAGCTTTGGAATTCTTCAAGAACCAATCCTTGGAAATACCTTGTACATACTGCTCTTCAGCATTCAACCACGGATTGTATGCAAGGTTTCGCATTTCTTTAGGAAGGTTGACATTGTGCGTCTGTGTTGTGGGTAAGAGCACTATGTTGGGATTGATGGCCTTCAGCCTTTTTGAGAGGGCAGGGTCATTAAAGAGATACAGAGGATGAAGGCTGGTGATTATATCGCTGAGGGCCAGTTGATTTTCAAGTTCAACCAGGCTTATCAGGGGAGTTGAGCCTTGTGCGCTGCCACTTCCATTGTGGGCAGTCCATTCCCCATACACCGTAAAATTGTTTCCCAGTCTTGGAAAAGGCGCCTCAGTAAGAGGATGAACATCCGTAAGTTTCTGCTCAACGGTTACTTGCTTTGAGAGCTGGATATTACTGATTTCCAGCTTGACCTCTTGGTTGAAGGCAACCTCAAGAATATAGATGTCGTCCTGTGAGCCTGTTTTAACACCTCCGGTATAGTGGCCTTCTTTCACCTCATAGCCGGACATGCTGACAGCCCTACGTTCCAAATGTGGTTTACTACCCGAATACAGGCGTATCCAACCAATAATTTCTTCCTGTTTTGGGTTGTTCAAAACCTTGTAATCAAAATCAATGATAATGTTGGTATCGGAGGGGAATTGTACACGTTGTGAATCTGTCCACAACTTGGCAAACCCATTGGTAATCATGCTGAAGCCACCATTCACACTGCTTGAAGGGGCAATGGTGAAATTACCTTCGCTATGCAAGAAAGGAGCATGGGTGTGCACGTTGCCCTTTCCATCCTCATTGGCAACAATAAGGCCGCTATCCAAGTCCTTGATCTGAATATTGGTCACAGCCAACGAACCATTGCTGACCAGATTCATCAAGAGCTGGTAGTCGTCATATTGCTTCAATGTGGCAGTGAAAGCAGCGGTACCGGTACTGCCTGTCGGCTCCTTGAAATACAGGCTCTGTTCAACCCAGTTGTTTTGGTTGGCTCCTGTCTGGGAGAAGAAAATGGTCTCGAATCCTTCACGGGATGCTTCCAGGACTTTGTAATCATACCGTACTTCGTACCGACCATAGGGTCGCAAGTGAAGTACTTGTGGATTGGTTTTAAGGAAGTCGATATACATTTGGCCCCCGGGGTGTGTCCCGGTAATCCAAATATCCCCATCCTGTGTAGGGTAGCTTCCCGCTTTTCCTGCCATGAAACCTTGTGAGGGGCCGCGAAATACCGTATTGAATGTTTCCACGCCCAGGACTTCGTATTCCCTGCCATATCCTGTAGCATCAGGTTGCAAGGAAAGTGGTGATGTCGCCAATTCGTTGAACGTTGGTGAGTACGACAGCGCTACATCAGTCTCTTGTTGTGTATGTGAGCAGGATGTTAAGAACAGCAACAACAGGAGTGTGAACACGAGAAAGGCCTTTGCCTTTGTGTGTGCATACCTGTCCATAATTTGCTCCTTCATCAATAGTAATTGAACATAAATATTGATTCGTCAAGTAGATAAAGCTTTTTAAAAGAAAGAATTAAACGTTTCGATTGGTAGGTAAAGTACAAGGATTTAGTAGTTTCTATCCGTAAATAAGGACAGAATCTTTATAAGAAGGGATTTTACAAAGAACTGAAATACTGGGGATTGAACAGAGGAAATTGTAATTTTTCAACGTCCCGCTATTTCCATATATTAAAAATATTTCCATGGGTACAGGGCTTTCTATGGTACACTAGAAGAACTGTTTTCAAGGAGTAAGGGTATGAAACGCTTTCTCATGTGTTCATTGGTTCTTTTCTTTCTTGTTGTTCCCCTTTGTGCACAGTCTCTTTTGTTGTCGTTGGTGGGTACGGGTTTGGATGCCATGGACACACAGGATGGGATACCTGTTGAGATCGAAGGAGAACGGGTATATCTGGGCGGATCGACCCTTGGCTCCTTGAAAAGAACGTTGAAGAACCATGACTTCGGGCAGCTACCATTTGACCAACGACTGGCACTTTATGAACAGGCACAGATCTCCATTGCTTGGCCGGCCTTCAAAAACCTTTTGGCAGGTTTTGGGAGTGGGTCCAAACTCCAAGGCGACCTTGGTGGTCAACTGTTTGGTCAGATTGCCGATTGGACTGCTGCAACCACCATCGGGGTAGGGTTGGGTACCTATCTGATCGATCTCTTTTTCATTCAGCTCTTTGCAGCATCATCAAATTTTGATGATCCCCTGCAGGATTTTGCTGTGGGCACCATGGCGGTGGGAGCAATCTTTCTCCTCACTGAACGGGTGATTCAAGCAGTATTACCCATTCCCTATGGAGCGAGATACAATAAGACGTTACGTAATGGCCTGGGTGTCTCTAAAGATGGAAGCGATGCCTTGTCTATCAGTGTAGCATTCGTTCCCGGTATGCAGGCCTCACAGCTTGGAATGAAGATAGGTGCTTCAGTCTATTTCTAATTTAAGGTAATCTGAATTGTAACTCAATTGTCTGAAAAACATCGGTGAATTACAGGCAATGCCAATGAAAGTAATGTGGGTTTATGCTATAGTAGCGTGTATGAAAACGCGTTTTTCTCTTATATTGCTCTCTTTTTGTCTGGCTGTTCTCTTATTGCTTGCAGGTTGTACAACCAAGCTTGAGGTGAACAATCCAATGCAGGCCGATATTACGTACCTGTATGAAAAGCTACCTCGGTTGCATGTGGATTTTTATCATGCGACATCGAAGGCAGACTTTAGCAAAGCCTACCACAAAGCGATGGAAAATGCTGAGTCGGCATCGGATCTCGACTTCTATTTCTCCCTCAGGGAGTTGGTCGGGTATGCACAAGACTCTCATACCGCTGTCGGCCTTACCGAAGGTTTTGTTGCACAGCTTTCAGCGATACCCGCCCAGTTCTCCTATGTACAGGGCGCTTGGCGCCTTGGGGTGGTAGAGCGAAGCCATGCACACTTGTTGGGCAGTGAAATCATTGCCATCAACGACGTGCCGATCGAGGAAGTACAGAGACGTGCCTCGCCGTTGTTCAGCCATGACAATGAAGTATGGCTGCGGTACTACCTCTCCCAGCAATTCAATCTGACCAACCTCTATACGTATATAGGTATTGCTGACTCTCCCTCACTTTCTGTAAACCTTACGCTGAAACAACGCAGTACAGACCAAATCCATACGATTACCCTTACTCCCGTTTCGGCCAAGGAGTATGGTATGTTGAGCTTTGCAACGTGGTATCAGGCCCATCCTGAAACGGGTGCAAGCAACGCCCCCTATCGGGCATTGCTGCTTGAAGAAAACAACACCCTCTTTGTGCAATACAATGTGTGTATGTCCTATGAAGAATACCCTCTGCAATCATTCATCGATGAAATAGTATCCTTGGTCACATCGAAATCATTTGGTCGTGTGATCGTTGACTTGCGGTACAACAGTGGCGGTGACTCTCGGCTGTTTGAGCCCATGGTCGACGGGCTTGCAGCATTACAGACCGAACAAGGGTTTGCACTCGATGTTCTGATCGGGGAGGGCACGTTCTCTTCGGCTCTGATGAATGCGATGCACTTTCGACAGAGGACCCAAGCTCGCCTGGTAGGCACTCCTACAGGTGGTAGTCTGAATCATTATGGAGAGACAGCACATTTTACACTGCCCAACAGCGACATCGCAGTATCCTACTCAACCAAGCATTTTGTGATGGATCGAAACTACAAGGGAACCTCTCTTGTCCCGGATGTAGTCATCGAACAAACCGTTGAGGATATTCTGCTAGGAAAAGATACCGTGGTGGAAACGCTTCTTCATTCCTACTAGAGCAGTGTTGCCAGTTTTTCCAACCTCTCTGCACCTTTGTGGATGGCGACATAGCCTTTGTCACTAATGGAAATCTGGGGCTGGGTATCCTGTCTTTGCGTGCTCAACCATACTGCATCGCCAGCAACCACCCCCTGGCAGCGCTCGATAAAGTGGGTAAGCTTGTCAGAGCTTTTCGTATAGGCAAGCAGACCTTCATTGACGAATGTGTGCTCTTGCTTGCCTAACTCTACAGCATATGCTTCGGTATCCTCCAGCACCTGCTCAGCCAAACTCTTGTTGGAATCAACCAACAAAAAACTCATATAGAGTGAAGTTTCCAAGGCAAGTGGCCTGAATAGGCGCAATTGCAGGGTAGAGGAGGTCTGTCCCAAATACATGCTGGTCAAATCGCCATACTCAGCATAGGCTTGCGCTATCTCGGTTGCTACTTCCCCAATTGTTTCATTGACAGCATCCAAACGCTTTTCATCGGTCATATTCTGTCCTCCCGTCTCAAGCATGCTCTGACTTGTCAGTTCTTGCAAGAGGGGAGGCATACAACGTTCTATCGCTTCGCTTGGTCGTATACCTCACCGAGGGCACGTGGCGGTTTATTGGTAGAAGAGAAGAAGAGCAGTAAGACCAACGTAACAATGTACGGCAGGGTTAGCACCAAATCACCATAGGAAGAAGGCAATTTGAGTTTCTGTACGAGGACATAGCCACCGCTGCGGGCAAAACCGAAAAGGATACAGGCAAGGAAGGTTGGTCCGATTTTCCAGGACCCAAAAATGTATGCTGCTATAGCAAGGTAACCGAAACCCATATAGATGTTTGGTGAGAATGTGGTGGAAATGGAATAGGCAAAGCACATGCCTCCCAAACCCGACAACGCCCCGCTGGTAATAACCGACCAAAAGCGTACCTTCTGTACATTTCCTCCAGCGGCAGCCAACGCATGAGGATTGTCGCCACATGCTCGGATATGCATTCCTGCCGGTGTCTTGTAGAGCAGATATGCCATGAACAAGGCTACCGCAATGATGATCAACTCGAAGATATAAAAGTCAGTGAACACCGCCCCAATTAGGGGAATACGAGAGAGTAGTGGGATGGTAGCTTTGGGAAAGACTTCCAACAAGAACTTGTTGGAGGGTTGCCCGAAGAATGAGGCGTTGATCTGGTTGGCCAGAAATGCAGTCAGGGCAACGCTGAGCATGTTGATCACCACACCGCTGATAACCTGGTTCGCTTTGAACTTGATGCACATCAGGGCATGCAGCAGGGCTAGCAATGCTCCTCCGACCATGGCAAAACCAAGGGAGGCATAGATGAGAATGGTGGGATCGCCGCCGAAGGTTCTACTCAGAATTGCATAGCTGAGACCGCCGAAGAATGCCCCAAACCCCAGCAAACCTTCCAAGGCCAGGTTGGTAATACCGCTGCCTTCGCTATAGATGCCGCCTATGGCGATGATGAAGAGGGGAAGTGAGAAGGAAAGTCCTTCAATAATGATGGTATTCATACGCCTACACCTCCTCTGCTTCTTGTTGGAATCGATCTGCAAGGTTTCTGAAGAATATGCCGATTGCACTGAACAGCAGCAAAATACTGGTGATCAGGGCGGCAATTTCTCTGAGAACTTGCATGCGGGATGACATATAGGTAGTACCACAATCAAAAATCATAACCAAAAGGGAAGCAAATAGGCTGCCGATGGCGCTTGTATTACCCAGTAATGCAACGGCGATGGCGTCAAAGCCCAATGCAGGAAGTACTCTGGGCTGTATGGATGCATTGCTTCCCAGGTAGTAGGAAACTCCTGCCAAACCGGCCAACGCCCCACTGATGAGCATGGTACATACAACAGCCCTTCCTACCTGAATTCCTGCATAGTTGCTGGCTTTGCTGTTGCTTCCCACCGCTTTCAGCTCGAAACCGAATCGGGTTCGGTCGAGCATGAACTTAAGAGCAAACACTGCCAACAAAGCTAGCGGAAAGACCAAAGCGATCTCCATTTTCAGATTTCCCACCGGATAGTCGAAGAGGGTAAGGCGGGCATTCTGGCCGACTGCCACCGACTGGCGGGTGATCGGGTCGATGAACCGGGTTTGTATGAAGAAACTCACCACATAGCTGATAATGTAATTCAGCATAATGGCTACCACAACCTCATTCATATTGAAGCGATGTTTGAGATATCCAATGAGAATGCCGACCAAGGCACCCGAAAGAGCACCAACAAGGACTACCAGGATTTTTGCCACCAAAGGATTCAGATCGGAATACCCGACCAGTACGGTAGCCATGAAAGCTGAGAATACCATAATACCTGAAACACAGATGTTGAATATCCCACACTTCAGGGCGACGGCAACCGACAAGGCTGCAAACACCATGGGGGTCGTGTAGTTGAGCAGACTCATGAAGTCGGTGAGCTGGTTCTTTCTTCCTGCATAGCGGGGCTTGGGCAGGATGCCTGCTCCCTGGAGAATGCTTCTGTATGCTTCCAATGGATTTTTTCCCAGCAAAAGCAAGAGCAGTATTCCTGCAAGCAGGCTCAGAAAAATGCAGAACAAGGAGGTTCTCAAAAGTTGATGCCTGCCCTTGCCGCAACAAAGGATGAACAGACGCTTGATCAGGTTAGTTTTTTTCAACGTGTACCCCCATCATATATTCACCGACCTGAAGTTTTGTCAGTTCATTCGCTTTGCGTATGGTCTGTACCTTGCCGTTGTACATGACCAGAATGGTATCGGCTAACTGTAGGACCTCGTCCAGCTCCAAGGAAATCAGCAAAATGGCTTTGCCTTCTTTTCGAAGGGTGTTGATACGGGTATGAATGGCTTCAATGGCACCTACATCCAAGCCACGGGTTGGCTGGACGAACATAATCAGCTTGGAGTCGAGATTGATCTCCCGGGCAATAATCGCCTTTTGCTGGTTGCCTCCGCTCATGCTGCGCACCAGCGTGTCGTTGCCCTTGCTGGTTCGTATGTCAAACGCTTCGATCAGGGATTTTCCCAAATCCTCCATAGCCTCATACTGCAGTATCCCTCCCTTGCTGCTATAGGGCGGGCGGTAATACTGTTTCAGACAGAGGTTCTCCTTGAGCGGAAAGTCAAGGATCAAGCCGACGGCATGACGGTCTTCAGGAATGTAGCTGAGGCCTGCCTCAATGCGCTCGCGAACCTGTGCATTGGTGATGTCCTTTTCCTGCAGTTGAATGGTCCCCCCCTTGATGGGGATAAGCCCTGCAATTGCGTCGGCGATCTCTACTTGGCCATTGCCGGACACCCCGGCAATCGCCAGTATTTCACCCTCATGTACGCAAAAGCTTACTGAATCCACCAAGGTGATGTGGTCCTGAGAAACTACACTCAGGTTCTCCACCTTCAGAACTTCTGATCCTCTCTCATGCTCTTCTTTTTCCAACGTGAGAGAGACCTCGCGACCAACCATCAAGGCAGACATATGCTGGACCGAAGTCGAAGCAACATCCAGGACATCGATGAGCTTTCCCTTACATAAGATAGCACATCGGTCTGCGATTTTCTTGATTTCATCGAGTTTGTGTGTGATAAGAATTACGGTTTTCCCGCTCTGCCGAAGTGTATTGATAATTTGCAGCAATGATTCTATTTCTTGAGGAGTGAGAACAGCTGTTGGTTCATCGAAAATGAGAATTTCAGCGTTACGATACAGCATTTTCAAGATTTCCACCCGTTGCCGAGTAGAAACAGGAACGTTCTCAATGATTTCCTTAGGATTGACCTCAAGCTGGTAGTGAAGGGATAACTGACGAACCTTTTCGTGGGAAGCCTCGAGATCTACGACGGGAAACAAGCCGAATTTACGTTTCTTCGGTTCGATGCCCATAATAATGTTTTCAGTGATACTCTGGTTCTCGACAAGCATGAAGTGCTGGTGAACCATTCCAATGTTCAATGAGTTGGCCACCAAGGGACTGGTGATAACCTCTTTTTTTCCACGGACGAAAATCTCCCCTTCATCAGGGGTATACATGCCAAAAAGCATGCTCATCAGTGTGCTTTTTCCCGCTCCATTCTCGCCAAGGATGGCAAGAATCTCACCCTTGTGTACTGAAAGGGAGATGTCATCATTCGCAACAATGCCGGGAAATCGTTTGGTTATATGCCGAAATTCTACAAGGTTCTCCACGTCGGTCTACCTCTCTCAGATAAACACCCGTGCCCTTTTCAGGCACGGGTGATAGCACACAGGTTCTCAGTTCACCTTGAACTGTTCAGGGGTGAAACCGCCAAAGTTGGAAGCAGGAACAATCGTTCCCTTCTGGACTAAGGCATACGATTCGTCAAGCTTCTGGATTGTAGAAGTAGACAGCTGATTGCGTCCGCCCTTCTTTACGAAGCCGGTGGAATCGGTATCAGCCTTCAAGAGCATGTTTGCTCCCTTGAACGTTCCATCCTGAATCTGATTCAGCACGCGCTCAACGTTGAGGCTCATGACCTTGAGAACGCTGGTAAGGATAATGTTGCCACTACCGACTGTTCCATCGTCCCATTGGTCAACGTCACAACCGATTACCTTCAGCTTTCCGTTGCTCTCTTTTGCTGCAGTGAATACACCGTTTCCGGTTGCACCGGCTGCCACAAAAATGATATCGGCACCTTGGGCAAACAATTGCTGACCGATGACCTTGCCGGTTGCTTCGTCAGCAAATGAGCCGGCATAGTTTCCGCCGACATTGGCCCCCGTTACATCGGTACCGGCACGTGAAGCAAGCTCAAGTACCTGTACGTTTGTGCCGAGTTTCTGGTTTGCATAGATGACACCGGTCTCAAAGCCATACTGATAGTTGACATTGGAGGGGTAGGCTACGCCGTTGACAACTGCAACCTTGTTGGTTTTGGTTTCGAGAGCGGCGGCAACACCGGCGAAGAAGCCTGATTCCTGCTCGGCAAAGGTCATTGCGTACACGTTCGGAAGCTCAACGCTGTTGCCCTTTGCATCGGTGGGGTAGGTGTCAACAAGAATGAACTTGGTGTTGGGGTTTTCCATGGCAAGTTCGCCGATTCCAGCAAACTGGAAACCGGTACAGACCAGGACATCGTACTCAGCTACGACATCGGCTGCTGCCTTCAGAGCTGCTGCAACGTCACCGCTGGGTTCACGAATGGCCGTTACTTTTGCAGTAGGATGATTCTTTACAAATGCAAGAATCCCGTTGTAATTGTCCTGATTGAATGAACCGTCATCGACACCCGATGGTGTGGTGATAATGGCGATATTCAAGCCAGCTTCGGCTAGAGGCTGCTTTTCTGCAGCACCCGCTGCGAAGAGCAAACCGGTGATCAGAACCAGTGCGATGAATCCAAATACTCTCTTCATAACCTTCTCCTTACCTATGAAATACCCTAAACCATTATAAAAGATGGTAGTAGGTTTTACAAAGCGCAATATTTCAAACACTCCCCATTTCCAGATGCTTACGTACCTTCTCGGTGGTGGGATGCTCAATACGTCCTTTTTCAGTGATGATGGCTGTGATCAAGGAAGCATCGGTCACATCAAAGGCAGGGTTGTAGACCTTCACATCCTTGGGGCCGGTGCGTTTGCCAAAGCCATTTACTACCTCTTCCCCGTCCCGTTTTTCTATGACAATATCCGAGCCATGGGCGGTTTTCAGGTCAAAGGTGGAACTAGGAGCAGCTACATAGAACGGAATGTTGTAATACTTGGCAAGAATTGCCACCCCGCTGGTACCAATTTTGTTAGCAGCATCACCATTGGCGGCGATACGGTCGGCCCCCACGATGACAGCATCGATTTTTCCTTCCTTCATGACCAAGGAAGCCATGTTGTCACAGAGAATGGTGACATCGAGGCCTCCTTTGTTCAGCTCATAGGCGGTAAGACGGCTGCCCTGCAACAAGGGTCTGGTCTCATTTGAGTAGACAGAAAAGTGATAGCCCCTTTCATGACCCAGATACAGCGGGGCAAGAGCAGTCCCATAGCCGCTGGTGGCCAAGCCTCCTGCATTGCAGTGTGTCATTACGCCCCACGTCTTGGTCTTGTCAAACAGTGTCAGTCCGTGCTCCCCAATTGCCTTGCTCATGGCCTGATCTTCTTCGAAAATGGCTGTGCTTTCATCCAAAAGAGCCAATAGGACGTCTTGCTGCCTGGCCTGGGGATTACTCAATACAGTGTCAAACCTGATTTGCATCCGCTGCAAAGCCCAGAACAAATTTACCGCAGTGGGGCGGCTGGAGGCAAAATATTGCTTCAGTTCAGCAAAATCGAGCTTCATAGCAGTAAGGCTCGGGTAGCTCTGTTGAGCTAGGCACACATACATGCCGTATGCTGCGGCAATGCCGATCGCCGGGGCTCCCCGTACCCGAAGTTTCTTAATTGCCTCATAGATTGAGTCTCGACTATCCAAATGCAAGAAAAGCTCCTCTTCGGGTAGTCTGGTCTGGTCGAGCAGTATCAGCTTTACTGGATCATGCTGTAAGCTGACGGGAATAGTGGTATGCATGTACGTCTCCTGGTTTATAAATAAAGAACTGCCTTGGAGCAGTCACACCGTTCTTGGGTGAGTTCTTGTGAGCGGAATATGTGTGAAATAATGTGCATTGCTGTTTCTTTTGCCTCTGCGACACGCTTGCCATGGTCAATTTGTGCAAGGTTTTCGCCACGTATTCCACAAGCCATATTGGAAATCAGACCGATGGCAGCATAGCAAATGCCAAGCTCCTTGGCCAAAAAAACCTCGGGAATGCCGGTCATGCCGACGAGCGTTCCTCCCATTTTTTGCAACATGGCAATTTCGGCCTTACCTTCAAAGCGAGGCCCTTCGGTACAGACGTAGACTCCGCCGGTGTGTATGCCGACTCCTTGTTGCTTTGCAGTCTGTACAAAAAGATCTCGCAGGGTTCTGCAATAGGGGTCGCTCATATCAGTATGGGCTACCCTTTGGTCAGAACCATCGAAGAATGTTTTGATGCGGCTTGTCGTAAAGTCGAGAAAGTCCTCGATTACCACAAGAGAACCTTCAGTGATTGAGCTCTCCATCGAACCACTGGTTGCAAGGGCATATGCATAGCTGATGCCTTCCATCTTCAGAGCAGTCATTTGGGCCCGGTAATTGATGGCATGGGGGGGCGTGGTATGGTGGCTTCCGTGTCTGGGAAGAAAGAGAACTTCTTCGGTTCCTATCAGGCAACGATAGGTTTCAACCTCCCCATACTTTGTTCTCATGGTATAAGGGCCGCTTGTGTTGGGTAAGGAACCAACTCCAGTCCCTCCGATAATGGCTTTATTCATGTAATTTCCTTTGTACTATGAAAGATCAGAGGTATCGGCGATAATAAGGTTTGGCATATCCTTGGCTTGAATACCTGCCTTGGCAGTAGTGATGATATGATTAAAATCCTCAATCTTGGCAAACACATGAGGAGAGAAGGCAGCGAATTTGGTGGAATCGGCAATGAGAATGCGTTTCTGTGACCGGCTGATAACCTTACGGTTGATAACCGATACATCACGGTCGAATGAGGAGACCCCTGTCAACGCTACGGAACTTGCTCCGATCAGGCAGGTGGAAAAATTCATTCGATCGATTTCTTCCAGTACCTCAGGACCGTGGGTGATGCCATAGTTGTGATCCAACTGTCCTCCGATCACAATGGTCTTGATCTTATACTCCAGTAATTTCGACACATGGTAGATGCCGTTGGTAACAACAGTAACATTCTTTCCAGCAAGAAAGCCGATCAAATAGTCCTCGGTAGTACCAGGACCTACATAGATGAATTCATTGTTCTCAATAAACGAGGCTGCTTTGCTGCAAATCAGATACTTCTCATCGGAGTTCACTTCAAGTCGAGCGACAACCGAGTGTTCCGCCTCCTCGGTAAGTCTGACTCCTCCGCCGTTGAGCAGAATGATTTTCCCTTCCTCTTCCAGTTTCTTGAGGTCACGACGCACAGTCGGAAGTGATACCTTGGTCAAGTCCAGCAGGTCGTCGATATAGGCAATCTGTTTCATTTTAATGTACGAATATATCTGACTTTGGCGGACGTATGGAATCATGCTATAGGTTTCCCCTTATGAATAGGTCTCTTATGGTACAACATAAACTGACTCATGTGTGCAGGTTTTACCGATAAAGTCAGGCAACGAGCAACGCTGCCTGACTTGGAAAACGACTTACTGATAATCGGAACCGGTAAGATAGCGATGAAAGGCATTGTTTACGAACAAAGAGCGTTCCTGAACTTCAAGACCACTGAGATTCTGAAGTACATCGATCAAGTTTTGTTTGTTCTCAAGCAAAGAGAAGGGATGGATGGAGTAGCTGTTCTCCTGGAGAACGCAATCGACGATTTCCTGATATGCGCTCTCGTCGGCTTGGAAGGTTGTGCTATACAGTGGTTGCCACCATGCGCCCTTAAGCAGGGCAGTCTTACTGTCCTTGGCTTGGTTGGCATCATTTTTCTTGGCATAGGTGTTGATGAGTGCATCAAACTTGAGCAGGTCCTCGTTTGAGCTGAACTCAAACTTTGCATCGTATTCTACAGCATAGGCCAGATAGAAGTTTTCTCCAAACGCAAGAACCATATAGTAGGGACTGGGTGCGGGCACCGGACCCCAGTCGAGGAGGTACTCGTAGATGGATACTTTGGGTTCAATCTGCAGTTTGGCATCAATACCTTCGCTATTGAGCAGCACGGTCAATTGTTTGAGGTGGGTTTCATCACTGTGCCCATATTGGATGGTGCGGGAGGGGAGGAACTGTGCTTCATCAGCATCCTTTTTGAGGTTGTATCCGGTTGAGGCTCGCTGTTGAACAGTCAATGCCCCAATTTCGTCCAGGTTGCCGTCGCTGAACAGCGTGTAACCATCAAAGGCATTAGAGATACGCATCAGAATATTACTGTCACTGACATTACCGATATAATTGCGGCTTGCTCCCTTGGCATTTGCTACACTCATCAGTAAGTTTGCAGCTGTTTCAGAATCAATATAGCTTGAGGATAACAATTCCTTGGCTACCGATACAGGCAATAGATGGGCATCGAGAGAGCAAGCGACATAGCGCTGCAAATCAGAGGGAACAGCTTCGGTGATGCCATAATAGGAGAGGCGTTCAGCTGTCTTCTTATTGCTGTATGTCAAGGCCAACTCCCTAAGGTCGGCTGCCTCTACAAGGGCTTGGAAGATATCACTAGAAGCCTTGAGGGTAACTGGCTTACCGGTTATGGAGCTGAGTGCTGAACCAAATTGTGCAGCATCCAAGCCCCCCGATCCTAGGGTTATCTGGAAATAATGCTCCAGATATGCAGCATTACCTGGATCGGCAAACTGTGTTTCTTCGCTGATCCCAGCACCGAACAGCAAGGCTGCTATAAGCAGCATGCCTACCAACAGTGAATACTTTTTCATTTTTAACTCCTTGTGTATCACCCCACGTATGTGATGCTTTCACTCTAGCATTGAATTATTGAGATGTCTAGAAAAATCAAAAAATGAAATAATGTGATAAAAATGTGAACAAATATGTAATCGTAGATGATTAACCAGAGCTGTAAAAATGTCTTAGTCGATGCGATAATAGCAAGGACGGTCAAGAACAGTGGGCTTTTCTCTAGTACTATCAAGCTAAAGGACGATATTGACGATGGATGAGTATCAGAAGCATGCGGTAATGCGGATGCTGGCCTACATTGAGGAACATCTTGACGATCCCATCACCCAAAGGGAACTGGCCTCGGTTGCAACGTATTCCCCGTGGCATGCACAGCGACTTTTCAAGGATGCCACAGGATGTACTCCCTTCTCGTACCTGCGAAGCAGAAGGCTTGCAAGTGCTGCCCATGTTTTGGGTACGAGTAAGAAGAGTATTGTCGATGTAGCTTTGGAGTTTGTATTTGACTCACATGAAGGATTCACGCGTGCCTTCACCAAGCAGTTCGGTATGACTCCCTCTGCATTCCGCAAAGCTCTCGCTGCCTACCATCAGAAATCGGCTCTTACAACACTCAGTGAAGGAGAAACACGTATGGAAACTGTATTTGTCCAGGTTGTACAGCGACCCGAACGGAAGGCTGTGGTGAAGTTTGCCCATAAGGCAACGCACTACTTTGCATATTGCGAGGAAGTTGGGTGTGACGTTTGGGATACCCTTGGTTCCATCGACGGTGCATTGTTTGAACCGATCGGGATGTGGATGCCCGAGAATCTCAGGAAGTTGGGAACTTCGGAATATCTGCAGGGGGTGGAAGTGCCTCTTTCGTTTACCGGTCCCATTCCTGAAGGCTTTGACATCATCACCTTGCCTTCCTGCTCGATGATGGTATTCCAAGGCCCTCCCTTCGATGAAGAGCAATTCGAGAATGCGATCAATACTCTTTGGGAGTTGATGAAGACCTACGACCCCACCTTGTATGGGTATCAGTTCGCTGACGAGGATGGTCCCCGTTTCCAACTCGCTCCCATGGGATACCGTGGGTATATCGAGGCTCGCCCTGTACGACCGGTAAACAAAGCGTAAAAAACTACCTAGCCCCTTTCCCGATTAGGGGAGGGGGCTTCTCACCTTCTTCAATTGCCGTACCTGCGACGGCACAAACACCACCATGGGTTTGGGAAGTGAATCCAAAGTACACCACGTATACTCAGAGAATTCGTCCACAAAGGGTGGTTTAATTCTCGTTTTCACATAATATCCAAAAACGTTGTAGTGGAAATAGGGTAGGTGTAGCGTCCAAACTAAAGCCAAGCGATCGGGCTTGTCCACCTGCATTCCCATTTCTTCTTTGGACTCTCGTATTGCGGCAGCCTGGTAATTCACCTTGCCGTCACGCATACGCCCATCTCTAGGTTCCCAACCTCCACCAGGAAACGACCAGCGATGATTCTGTGGTCTCATGTTGCGCTTTCCCATGAGAATGGAGCGCTCTCCACGTTCAGTTTGGGTCCAGAAAATAATGCCTGCTCCATGATAGGGGTGTAATCGTTTCATAGGCTCATTCTATACCAGAAAAAATGCACATGCAAATTTGCAATGACAATTAATCCCTAAGCGAGCAGCATTTTACAGAACATGAACTGAAATATGTGCGTAGGTAATAGTGAATATTCACTGTAATACTGAATATTCACTTGTATCACGTGAATATTCATAGTATCCTGTTTTTACCATGAAAAGTATGTGTGACAGGAGGCTTTCCAATGCTGTATGAGAGCGAATCATTTGAACTAAAAAGAAGTGTATTGCAGGATTTGACATTTGATACTGCTGAAGTAGAGTTCAAGAATAGAAATATTGCTTTCACACAAGACAAGTATCGTGCATTGTTTTTACGTGATCCGGCAAAAGGCTTGTACACAAATCTTGCGTTCATTGTATCTGATCAATGTATGCATTCTGTCAAAATAGCAGTATTTAGTGACATCAGTAATACTATTTTTATAGACAGACGTGAATTCAGCGGTTCGATTTTCAAACAACTGAACGATGCGTATACCTATATCATGCTCAATAATAAAACTGAATCTGTAATTACGGGTCTACTCCGTGTTGATAGTATGGAATATCCTCCTGAGGCGATTCGCGAAGCTTTGTTGAATGCACTCATCCATAGGGATTATAGTTTCAGCGGCAGTAGCATCATCAATATCAACGCAGAACGAATGGAGTTTATATCGTTGGGTGGCCTTCCTCATGGATTGACTAAAGATGATATTGTAAATGGTATCTCTCTGCCTAGAAATCCTCAGCTTGCTCAGGTTTTCTTTCGTTTAAAGCATATTGAAGCATATGGGACGGGCCTTCGCAGAATCTTTGACCTCTACCGTGATTGTTCTGCCAAACCATCCATAGCGGTGACAGAGAACTCCTTTCGGATAACATTGCCAAACATGAATCTTGCGAAAAAGCGTGCAGAACATGCTGAAGAAGTATCCGATAACGCATCGAACAAAACAATCTATATTACCGACCAAATGCACAAAGTACTCGATTACTTGACTCAGAACAGCGAATGCAATGAAGAGCTTTTGATGAACTTGCTTGGCATAAAACGAACACGTGCCTATCTGGTTGCCAAGCAGATGGTGGATATGGGGCTGTTGGATGGAATTGGGCGAGGAAAAAATAAGAAGTATATCCGAAAAAATACTCCGAACAACCAGGGTTTTTAATGGTCATGTAGCTGCACGAATTCATTATCAAGTTTTTGTAATCCCATGATAAAGTATTGAAAAGCAGGTAACCTGGGGTGTGGCTCGTAGGTTTCCTGAAGAAGAGTCTTCTTGAATGTTCGATAGGGAAGAAAGGTATGAAGAAGGCATATGATGTAGTGGTGGTAGGAGGTGGCATTGCAGGTCTTACTGCAGCCGCTTATTGTGCTCGTGCAGGACTTTCCGTATTACTGTGCGAAAAGCAGGACCGCATAGGCGGGCTTGTCCATTCCTTTAGCAGAAACGGCTTTGTTTATGACCAAGGTATCCGTGCCATTGAGAATTCAGGCATTGTATTTCCCATGCTCAAACAATTGGGCATTGAACTCTCCTGGGTCCGCAGTCTGGTCACCCTCGCACTAGCTGAGAAAAAAGTAGCAGTACAAGACACGGCAAGTCTGGATGTGTACCAACGGATGCTTGAAGAACTATTTCCAGAGAATGTGGGTGATATTGCCCTGATCATGGCTGAAATCAGGAAAATCACAACCTATATGGACGTACTCTACGGTATCGACAACCCGCTGTTTTTGGACAATTATCAGGACCTTGGCTATGTAAGGAAGACTCTGTTGCCCTGGCTGTTCAAATATCTAAGAACCATCGGGAAAATCGGGAAATTGAATGAACCGGTTGTTTCCTATTTAGGCAAGTTCACCAAGAATCAGGTTCTGATCGACATCATCAGCCAGCACTTCTTTGCCGATACACCCACCTTCTTCGCCCTGAGCTATTTTGGCCTATACTGTGAATACCAATATCCAATGGGCGGTACCGGAAAGCTGACAGAAGCTTTGCATACCTACTTGCAGCATCATAATGTTGACATTAGGCTCAATTGCCAAGTCACCTCATTTGATGCAGAAAATCGCAGGCTTCTTGAGGACATCAGCTATGGTACACTCATTTGGGCTGCTAACTTGAAGGCGCTGTATCGCAGTGTGGATGAAAAACAGCTTTCTCTTAAGGCAAACAGACACAAACAAACGTTGGAAACAAAGCATGGTGGGGATTCGATTTTTACCTATTACATAGCTGTAGACCTTCCTCCCACTTACTTCAGTGCACTTTCAACACCGCATCTCTTTTATACTCCCTCGATGGTTGGACAAAGCACCGTAGACCAAACAGCCTTGGAGGAAACCTGTCATGACAAGGCGATGATTAAGCAGTATTTGCAGGCCTATTGTGCTGCCACCACCTACGAAATTTCGATTCCGGTGCTGCGCGATAGTTCGCTTGCCCCCGAAGGTAAAACAGCCTTGATAGTAAGTACCCTTGCCTCCTATCAACTGTTTTCAAAAATTGAAAAGGATGGCTGGTATGAAGAGGCCAAACTCTTCATGCAAGATTGCATGCGTACAGTCTTGCATAGCGGAATGTATCCCTGCCTATCCGACCATGTGCTGGAGGAATTCAGCGCAACTCCGCTCACATTATCCCGATTGACGGCGAACAGCGAGGGAGCCATAACCGGATGGGCCTTCACCGAAGGTGAGGTGCCTGTGGTTCATTCACTGAAGCGGATAACCAAATCAGTACATACTGAAATTGAGCATGTTCTGCAAGCAGGCCAATGGACGTTCAGCCCCTCGGGTTTGCCAATTTCCATTATGACAGGAAAGCTTGCAGCAGAGCAGGCTATTAAAGCAGCAAAAAGAGGGCGACTCTAGCACGATTGCGCTTGTGGGTGTATCTTTGGCCTTATGGAACATGAAAAAGGATTTGCCTATTGCGGCCTTGCATGCTGCCTGTGCAGTGAGAATGCATCATGCCCTGGCTGTAGAAATGATGGATGTACCGGCAATGATTGGTGCAAGCACTATACCTGTTGCAAGGAACAGGGCTTTTCCGGTTGTTGGCAATGCCCCGATTTCCCTTGTGATACACCCATGTTTGCAAAAGAGCGGATTCGAGCCTTCGCAACCTTTTTGCAGCGTCATCCTGAGTCTACCTTACTGCAAGTGCTTGCTCGTAATGAAGAGCTGGGAGTGCTCTATCACTACGAAGGTCAGCTTATCGGTGATTACGACTCGCTTGGAGACGAAGAAGCCATACTTTCCTATCTTGAACACTCCTTGTAGCTGTTTTCTGCAATAATCCGTGGTATGCTCTTGGTATGATCGAGTCCCAAAGAATTACCTTGTTGTCTTCTATGCCGGTCAATAAAGCTGGCTCTTTTGTCGTGTACTGGATGCAAGCCGCCCAGCGCGTAAGGCAGAACGAAGCACTTGCATTCGCAATCGAGCAAGCCAATGCATTGGGCAAACCCCTGGTAGTCTTTTTCGGGTTGGAACGAAGCTTTGCCGGTGCACAAGAGCGGCACTATCGGTTCATGCTTGAAGGACTTGCTGAAGTACAGCAGCAACTGCGTTTGCTGGGCATTCCCCTTTGGGTGCATGGTGATGGAATCATACCAGGCCTTGCTAAACTCGTACCCTTTATCAGTGTATTGGTGACCGACCGGGCCTATACCAGAGTCGAGCGGCAGTGGCGCAAACAAGTTGCTTCGTTTGTTTCCTGTCCTTTCTATGAAGTCGAGACCAATGTAATAGTCCCTCTTGAAGCTGTTTCGGACAAAGAGGAATATTCGGCTGCAACGCTCAGGCGCAAGATTGAGAGCATGATCGCATACTTCGCCCAGATTGTTGCAATCCAAAAGCCTCTGGTGGATGGACTGTCTGAGGAACCCCTGTTCGCCTGTGTCAACCTTGGTGACACCGCCATGGTGTTGAAAGCACTTGCTT
Source organism: Sphaerochaeta globosa str. Buddy (assembly GCF_000190435.1). Taxonomy (NCBI): domain Bacteria; kingdom Pseudomonadati; phylum Spirochaetota; class Spirochaetia; order Spirochaetales; family Sphaerochaetaceae; genus Sphaerochaeta; species Sphaerochaeta globosa. Next base: position 1,659,184 of record NC_015152.1, on the reverse strand, counting down.
TAGGCAAGATGGGCGGTGTATGTCCTCACTTGGTCGGGGGAGAAATCCAAGCCCATCAAAAACTTTCCCAGTTCATTGAGTCAAAACTGAGTGGTTACGCAATACACCGTAATGATCCTTCACAGCAATTCAGTTCCGGTCTCAGCCCCTATCTGCACTTTGGACAGATAAGCGCAATCGATATCTACCACGCTGTGAGGGAAATCGAGGTTGAGGACGTCCCCGTCTTTTTGGAGGAACTCATTGTGAGGCGGGAACTCGCCTATAACTTTGTTTGGTTCAATCCCCTGTATGATGCCTATGAGGGGTTGCCCTCCTGGGCACAGAAGAGCCTTGCCTTCCACGAACAGGACAGACGCCCAATTCTGTATTCCTTCGCAGAACTGGAACAGGCTCAAACACACGACCCGTATTGGAATGCAGCCCAGAAGGAACTCACTGAACTGGGTACCATGCACAATTATCTGCGTATGTACTGGGGAAAGAAAATTCTTGAATGGAGCCCTTCCCCCAAGGAAGCCTTCATGCGTGCCTTGGCTCTGAACAACACCTATCAGATGGACGGACGCGATCCCAATGGTTATGCAGGAGTCGCCTGGTGCTTCGGCAAGCATGACCGGCCATGGGCTGAACGCCCGATCTTCGGCAATATCCGCTACATGAACGACAAGGGCTTGGAACGAAAGTTCAACATGAGTGGCTATCTTGCACGCATCGAAAAGGAAATAGGACTCAACTCCCAACTTTCTTGAGGTGCTGGACTTCCACGATCAAGGCGCCTTGGTCGTCCTGAACTAACCCAAAAACCACCAAAGGCCACAGCGATGAAAGCAAGGGGTAGAAGCGTTGATAGAGGTCGGGAAAGAGAACCGTTTCATACAACGCTGTCTCATCCTCGAAGGAAACAAAGCTCATGCTCTCTCCTGTTTTGGTCATAACCTGTTTTTGGGTGATCTGATACCCGATTAGATTCACATAGCGTCCGACATACTGACTCAGTTCCGATGCCCTGACACGTTTGAGACCTTGCAGGTACGACGACCAAAGCAGTAGTGGGTGGTAGGAGCGCAAAAAACCAAGAGCGGAAAACTCTCGGTGCAGTTCGTCCTCGGTATGTTTGACCTGTACCAGTGAGCGTGTTTGCCCAGGAATGTGTTTCTCAGGGGCAAAGAGCTCCAACTGATCGGAACGTGTCGTTCGCTCTGCATTGGTAAGCAAAATTCTCAATTGTTCACTGCGCCGGTACTGACGGCCAAGGCTGTCGCAGCATCCACTTTCCACCAAGGATACCCAATCCTCACGGCACAAGTCCAATCGGGTGGAAGCGTCCTTGAGGTCAAAGAACAATCCTCCTTTCCGTCTTTCTGCCAGTATCTGCATTCGAGTCTGCTCCTTCAGGTTTGCGATTGCCATCAGGCCGATGAACAGGGTGTTACCTTGGGCATGGTAGCAGATCCTGCTCGTATTGATATCGGGTCCCTCAACGTTGATTCCCATTCTCCGTGCCTCGCTTATATATGCTTGACTACGGTAGTACCCGCCTTGGTTGGACAAAACGGCGGCCATGAAATGGGAAGGGTGGTGAACCCTGAGGTAAGCACTCTGAAAGGAGACCATGGCATAGGAGGCTGAGTGAGGTTTGCAAAAAGAGTAGCCGTCGAAGCTGAGCATCATTTCCCAGATCTGTTGGGTTGTTTGCTCACTCACGGCATTGGCCTTGCAGCCGTCGAAGAACTGCTTGCGGTAGACACGCAGTTTCTCCCCGCCGGCTTTCTTGGCGATGACTTTGCGCAGTTTGTCCGCATCGGCTTCATTGAAGCCGGCAAGGGCCACTGCTGTCTTGGATACGTCCTCCTGGTAGCAGAGAATGCCGTATGTCTCATCCAGAATATAGCTGAGCCTTGGATGCAGTGGTTCCCACTTTTTTCCCCTGAGGCGCTCAACATACTCGGCAATGAACTTGTTCGCCGCAGGACGGATGATTGAGGAGTGGATGACAATATGTTCGAAATCACCACGGCCGGTCTTTTTCTGCAGCTGCCGCATCGCAGGCGATTCAATGTAAAAAACTCCCATCGAGTCCCCTTTTTCTAGGGCTGCGATAGTAGGCCCATCCTCAGTGGGATGCCACAGCCGCTGGTCAATAGAGAGTTCCTCTTCCTTAAGATTTTCCAGGGTGTCGCGGATGACGGCAAGGGAGCGGTTTCCCAGCAGGTCGATTTTGACAAACCCTGCCATTTCGGTTCCTTCCTTCTCCCAGGCAAGCAAGGGATACCCATCACTGCTGAGCCTCAGCGGTGCATAACAGTGTACGGGTTTAGGTGTGATGACCAATCCTCCGCAATGCATGGATATTTCCTTGGGTAAGCCTTCAAGCTTTGTTGCTATACGGCAGATAGTCTGCCACAAGGGGTCGTCGAGGTCTTTTTGTCCGCTGATGAACAGCTTCTTCTCGGCCTCGGTGATTTGTGTGTCACTGAGACCGTAGCAACGGCCGGTTTCCCTGACAGCCCCGCGCAGCCTGAAGCAGTTGTGATTGGCCACCCGTGCACAGTGGTCAATCCCAAAGCGTTCGAATACCGCTGCAAAGACACCATCGCGCTCATCCCAGGCAAAATCGACATCGATATCCGGGGGGTCGAGGCGGGAAGGGGAGAGAAAACGTTCAAAGTAGAGGTGGTAGGCCAGAGGGTCTACATTGGTAATGAACAGGCAGTAGGAAACGATGGAGGCGGCACCCGAACCGCGACCACAGGTGCGGCTGCTCATTTGTACAATATCGTGCATGACCAAAAAGTAGGGAGCAAACCCCTTGTCCCTGATGATGGCAAGCTCATAGGTGATACGCTCCATAATGGCGTCGTTTACTTCCCCATACCGTACTTCCGCCCCTTTCAGGACTCGTGCTTCCAGCTCCTTTGCCGCATCCTCAACCGGATACTCGGGGAAAATGAGAGAAGAGGGGAAGGGGTCGTACGCTTGAAGGAGGTTTGTGTTATCCACCGCCTCAGGCCAGCAGGAAAAAGCCTGATTCCATTGATCAGGATCGAGCAGGACATTGCATTGTGCTGCACAATCCTCTTCCTGCAGTGATCCCACGGTCTTGTGCAAATCCATGCAACGCAGGATGCGATGGACTTCCTTGTCCTCTTTTTCCAACAAGAGTGCATCGTCGCAGGCAAGAAGGGGAAGCGCAAGGTGGCGTGCAGTCTGCACGGCTTTGAGACAGGAAGGGGTTATGGCTGCATACACCAACAGGTTCTTTTGGGCAAAGGCATGGAGCAGAACAGCACTGGTGGTGGCAAGAACTAGGCCGTCGCTTTCTCTGAGCAGGGAAGGAAGGTACGAAAAAGAAGGGTCTTGTGCCCGCTGGGTAAGCAGCAGGCAGAGTTTCTCATACCCCTTCTGGCTTTGCACAAAGGCGTAGAGGGTGTCGCTTCCCTGTGTCAGGCAGGCAGCACAGATTAACTCTATGTTGCATCGTTGTGCTTCTTCCCTACATGCCGGATAGCCGCACAGGCTGTCCCGGTCGGTGATGGCTACTTTGCCTACATTCCACTGCTTGAGTTGGTCGAAAAGCCTATTCGGCTGCATGGTGCCCCAGAGCAGGGAATAGCTGGTAGTCAAGGCGAGTCTAGTTTCCATGATACAGCGCCGTTGCATGGGTGAGGATGCCCGGTCCGAACTTCTGGCGTACCTCGTCGATTGTGTGTTGCAGTGATTCTCTCTTGTGCAAAATCTCGGGTATGAACAAATCGGTCTGCTTTAGTGCAGGGCTTATGTCGAAGAGCTTGATGGTGAAGGCCAAAAGCCTGACTCTGCGTCCCAGCGCCTGTAGTGCAGCGCCGAAGAGCTCGCTCTCGATCTCATGGTCGTACAGCCACTGGCCCTTGGTACGTTTGGTGGCCTCACTTGTTCGTCCGTCGCTCCAGAAAAGAATAACCTGGACTGCTTGGCAACCCATGGCTTCTTGCCGCATCTGCAAGGCTGCATCCTCGGCTGAGGCGACAAGGGCAGCCTTGAGTTCCTCAAGATTGAGAATTGGCTCTGCAAAATTGACCTTTCTGGTGAAACAGCGCTTGTTCATCGCCCCTTTTTGCAGCGAAGAGGTGTCTAGTCCCCGGGCGGCATCCCGCAGTGCAAGGCCCCGTCTGCCCAAGAAAGCGATGACCTGATTGTCGTCCAAAGCGGCTATCTGCCCAATTTGGGTGATACCTGCAACCGACAGGATTCTCCCGATGGCATTTCCCACCCCCGACAGAAGACTGACATCCTGACTGGCCAAAAAGGAAGCTTCCTCGCCCTCTCTGATTTGGGCAAGGCCGCAGGGTCTTATCGCCCTGGTTCCGATTTTTGCCACCAGCTTGTTGGAGGCAACAGCAACGGCTCCTTCAAGACCAAGCTGTTCGCGGATTTCTTTGCGGATACGCAGGGCACTGTCCACCACCGGACCGAAAAGGCGGCCCGTTCCCTTCATATCGAGGTAGACATGCCCGCCCCTGTCACATTGGATATCAGGTGAATAGGATGCTACCAGCGAGGCTATGGCACTGTCTGCCTTGGCCGCAGATTGGAGGTCGGGAGGCAACACTTCCAAAGAGGGGAGCATGCGTTGGGCTGTACTGACCGGCATGCCGACACGGATTCCCTCTTCCCAAGCCTTGCGGGAAGCTGTGATGATCACCCGCCTTGCAGAACCCTCAAGGGCGATCGCAAACGGGCGGCTTGCAAGACGCGGCTGCTTTGCAATCGCAACCGCTGCTGCAAAGTCGGTTATGTTGATGTGGACAATGCTTGCTTCGCGCTCATGCATGCCTCACCTCCGCTTGCACCAAGCAGTTCCCTGAGCCGTTTGGCATTGGCAACCGCCTGTCCCCTGCGATGGTTGTTGAAGTACACCAGGATTTTGTTGGCTCCTACCGTCAGTGAGAGCACCCGCTCCAGCACGGCTTTCAACTCACTGTCACTGTACAGGTAGTCATATCTGCTTGCTGCATCGGAACCCCACCAGGTCTCCTTGTTTCTCCCATGCAGGCGTAGGTAGGCAAGCGATGAGGTGGGGACATCCATAACCGGGGGATTACCCTGGATTTGGGGAAGGTCGAGAGAGACAAACGAGACCTGCCTCTCGCGTAGGGAATCCAGGGTGCGGTTGTTGTACCACTGGCTGTTACGAAATTCCACCGCCAAGGGTAGGGGAGAAAGGACTCTGAGTAACGAGTCCAAATATTTTCTCTGATCGATTTCATAATGGAAGGAGGAAGGGAACTGCAAGAGTACAGCGTCCAGGACATTGCTTGTAAGCAACGGCTCCAAAGAACGGCGGAACAAACTTGCCATCTCTTTCCACTGTTGGGAATCGATGACATGGGTGAGACTTTGATGGGCCTTGATGGAAAACCTGAGAGAGGGAGCCCCTTGGTGCATCAAGGCAAGTTGGGCGGCTTCGGGCATGCGGTAGTAGCTGAAGTTCAGCTCCACAGTAGGAAATAGCTGTGCATAGCAGCTGAGAAACTCCTCACTCTTGGTGCCCTTGGGATACACGGGGCCTACCCACTCGGTATAGCTGTAGCCTGAAGTTCCTATCAGAATCGTACTCATACTTCAGATATACTATATATATGTTAAGTAATCAAGAGGAACTAGTAACCAGATACTTGGTCTTTTCCCTTCTCTTTTGCCTGATAGAGGGCTTGGTCTGCTCGCTTGATGAACTCAGTAATATCCTCTGTGGTATGGTTATAGATTGCACAACCGCAGGAGATGGTCATGCTTCCAAGCGATTTGCCCTTGTACATCACCACATGGTTGCGTACCTTCTTAACCAAGGTCTCTGCAAGAAGCATGAGTTCCTCTTTCTGCGTTTTGGGTAGGAGGATTGCAAACTCATCACCGCCATAGCGGCAAATACTGATGGAGATGTCGAAGTGATGAAGCATTATATTGGAAAGTTCTATGAGTACGGCATCGCCGGCGTCATGGCCGTAGGTGTCGTTGAAACGCTTGAAGTAATCCACGTCGAGCAGGAGAATGCCCAATGAGTAATTTACCGATTGTACCCGCTTCAGCTTGTTTTTCAGGGTTTCCTCGAAGTACCGTCGGTTGAACAGGCCGGTAAGGTGGTCGCGGATGGAACTTTCCTGCAACTGGTTGATCTGTGTCTTGATAAGGTGGTTAGCGATCGTGCTCAGTAAGGAAACAAAGAGAATGAATATGAAAAAACTCGGCCAGTTCTGTGTCTGAAGGATTGGGGTTTTCAGCACGACAAGTACCAAAAGTACTGCGTGAGAGGCAATAACGGCAAACGTGGCCGCAATGGGAAGAAAGAGGCTGGATAGAATGATTGAGCCGGTTATGTAAACCAGCGGGAAAAAATCGCAAAGGACTGCCCTGCTGTTAATCAGGAAGGAAGCCCAGGTACCGATAAAGGCAACTGCTACAATTAAAAAGGCACTGAACAGGTAGTACCCCTTGCGTAATACAAACAGGGAGACAAGCAACAGGATGAAGAGAAACGCCAGAAGAAGGGTGTAGGCTTTCTTGTCAGGGTTATGATACGAGACAGGAGCCAGTACTGCAAGCAAAGCGATGAGCACGATACCCAGCATGAAGGGGTGCAGTTTCTTCAGCAGTTTAGGTCGGAGATCAAGCGTATTGTCCTGCATGAGCTCATCCTCTCTTGTTGCAATACTATCACGACATACGCATTTCACCTAGATTCAAAGAGAAGGTTATTATAATACAAAATATCAATAAGTATTCATTTTACTTGTATTCCCCGTTGTCTACACTATACTGAGTACATGAGAAACTATTGTTTTAAAAAGAAATAAGGAGGACAAAGTATGGCAGATCGAGATGGGCGTGATGATTCGAAAAAGAAACCGTTGACTTCAATCAGTGGCCGTCCTATTGCACAGAATGAGAATATCCAGACAGCAGGCAAGCGAGGTCCGGCGACTTTGCAGGATACCTGGTATTTGGAAAAGTTGGCACACTTTGACCGTGAGGTCATTCCCGAGAGACGTATGCATGCCAAGGGTAGCGGTGCCTTCGGTACATTTACCGTAACCAAGGATATTACGCATTGGACCAAGGCAAATATTTTTAGTGAGGTGGGTAAAAAAACTGAAGTATTCGTTCGTTTCTCTACAGTTGCAGGCGAACGTGGTGCTGCCGATGCAGAGCGCGACATCCGCGGCTTTGCCATGAAGTATTACACCGAGGAAGGGAACTGGGATCTGGTTGGAAACAATACCCCTGTATTTTTCTTTCGCGACCCGATGCTTTTCCCCGACCTCAACCATGCAGTGAAGCGCGACCCCAGAACCAATATGCGATCGGCGCAGAACAACTGGGATTTCTGGTCAGCTCTTCCTGAGGCGCTGCATCAGGTGACCATAACCATGGGAGACCGAGGCATCCCCAAGAGTTTTCGGCATATGGATGGGTTTGGCTCTCACACATACTCTTTCATCAATGCAAAGAATGAACGAGTTTGGGTCAAGTTCACCCTAAAAACCCAACAAGGCATTGAGTTCCTTACTGATGCAGAAGCTGCAGCAGTTGTTGCCAATGACCGGGAGAGTAATCAGAGGGATTTGTTTGAATCCATCGAGCAAGGCAAATTCCCCCGTTGGACGATGTCTGTGCAGATTATGACCGAAGAACAGGCTGCAAAGCATCCGGACAACCCTTTCGACCTCACCAAGGTCTGGTACCATGACCAGTATCCCCTGCATGAAGTAGGGGTGCTTGAACTCAACAGAAACCCGGAAAACTATTTTCAGGATGTCGAGCAGGCTGCTTTCAATCCTGCCAACAGCGTTCCGGGCATCGGCTATTCTCCGGACCGTATGTTGCAAGGCCGTCTTTTCTCCTACGGCGATGCCCAGCGCTACAGGTTGGGGGTGAACCATTACCAGATTCCTGTCAACCGCAGCAAGGTGGATACCAATCACTTCCATCGCGATGGCGCGATGCGTATGGATGGGAACTTCGGTGGCAGTGTTCACTACAGCCCAAATTCGTATGGGATGTATAAGGATCAGAATGCCCTCACCGAACCTGCCTATGACGGGGGAGGGCCTGTCGATCACTATGACTATCGTGAGGACGATGACAATTATTACGAACAGAGTGGTAAATTGTTTGCTCTTATGAAAGCGGATGAAAAGCAACGCCTCTTTGAAAATACTGCACGAAACATGCAAGGAACTACACTCTTGGTGCAAAAGCGGCATATCAGGCACTGCTACCTCGCCGATCCTTCTTACGGGGAAGGTGTGGCGTTGGCATTGGGCCTTTCAATTTCCGAGGTCGACATGAAGGATACTTACGGAGCCCGAGGTTGATTTTTCTCCCTTGTTCTCGTTTTCCTATCCTGCAGTCTATTCTGTACTGCAGGATAATTGCTTGTACCAACTACTATTCTTTGTCATACTATTTGCAAATTGGGCGGAGGTAGGTGTGAGTTTGTATGCAGGCATGTTTTTCTGTGATGTGGATGGTACCATCCTTCCTCATGGCCAGCGTGAGGTTTCGTCGGATTTTTTCTCCTTGGTTCATGAAGCGAAGAAGAAAGGGTACCTGTTCTGCATTTCCAGCGGACGGTTTCACCTTTCCTTGCTTCCCCTCTTTGAGCAAGTCAAGGACGAAGTGGTCTTTTCCGCTTCCAATGGCTGCAGGATCTTGTACCAAGGTCAGGAGTTGCTACCCAACCATACCATCCAAACTTCAGATGCCCGCCAAATAACCAACGACTTGCTCTCTCTTGGTGCAATCCCTCTGCTCTCGGGCAAAAAAGCCATCCATCTGCCTTTTTCTGCATTGGAGCAGGAGAAAAGCAAGGGATATCTATCCAAGGGGTTTACCCAGACTTTCGATGCCTTCTCTGATATTGATGATGAGATTCTCCAAATAACGGGAGTCTGCAGGCAGAATAAGGCTGCAATCCTGAATCAAAGTCGTAAGACTTGGGCAGCTCGTTACCATGTGGTAACCACCGGCAAGGAACTCTTCGATATTTGTCCTACCAGCAAGGGGGAATCGCTTCTTGCCATCAGCTCGTATTTCGGCCTTTCTCGACAGAATACTTATGCCTTCGGTGATGATGAGAACGATATTCCCATGCTCGGTGCAGCCGGAAAGGGGTATCTGATGGGCACCGCCCACGAGACACTGAAAGCACAGGAATTCGAACATTGTCATGATGTAGTGGGTACTGTGAACGCAATTTTGTTGCAATAATGAAAAATCAATTGTCTGAAAGCTAAAAATCTAGCGAGTTTGTTGTGGCTATGCTATCGTAAGGTATACCTTTTGATAAAGGAGTGGCACAGGTGCTCATCCCCTGTTTTACCGAGGGTACAATGTACGTATTGCTTATCGCCATTCTTTTTCTGATAAGCTGTGTAGGCTTTGTACTGTTTCTCAGGAAAAAGACTGATCACCCTTCTGATGAGAATCAAGTTGCTACTTTGTTGCGATACATGCCTGAAGGATATATCGGTTTGGATGCGCATGGGGTAATTCGGGAAGTCAACGAAACCTACCTAACGATGACCGGGTACAAGAAAAGTGATTTGATCGGAAAGAGCCTGGATATTTTATTTTCCCCTACGCGAAAGGAGACTCTTGTCTCACAATTGAAGACTGTTGAGATGCAGAAATCAGTACTCATGGAAACGGAGCATCGCTGTAAGGGTGGTGCTTTCTTACCGTTTGAAGTATCGGTTACCTCCCTAGGAGAGAAATCCCCTGCTTTTATGTGTTTCTATCGCGATATTTCCTTACGCAAACAGTCCGAGCTTTCACAAAAATATTATACCGATTTGTTACGCTACGTCATCGAGCACACCAAAAGCGCAATTGCCATTCATGACAAGGATTTGAACTATCTGTATGTAAGTCAGAAATACTTGGACGAATATGGACTGAAGGATGCTGCGTCGATTATCGGCCGACATCACTATGAGGTGCTGCCCGATCTGCCACAAAAGTGGAGGGATGTTCATAAAAGGGCTTTGGCTGGAGAAGTTGTCAGTGCAGAGGACGATCCCTATGTTCGAGCCGATGGAAATGTAGAATATACGCGATGGGAGTGTCGTCCTTGGTATTCGCAGGAAGGTGCGATCGGGGGCATTATCATTTACACGGAAATGATAACCAAGCAAAAGAACATTGAGAACGAGCTCAGAGAAGCAAAGAATTATCTCGAAGCCCTGCTGACGCATGCGAATGCTCCCATTGTTGTGTGGGATGCAGCATTTACCATTACCTTGGCCAATCAGTCGTTTGCATCCATGTTCGAGCAACATGTCAACGAGGTACTCGGTAAAAAACTTACTGAATATGCAAAGCATATCCCAGAAGAGTTTCGGATTGATCTCTTTCGGCAGTTGGATGAAAACCTCGAAATTACATCTTCAGAACTTGCTATGCTGCAAAAGGATGGGAGCATTAAAACGTATCTCTGGAACGCAAGCCCCATATTCAATCCCACTAGCGGCGAGTTGGTAGCTACGATTGCACAGGGGCAGGACATTACACAACGAAAACAGATTGAGCAGGAGAATGCCCAGCAGTTGGCCCAGCTTAAGCGTTGGTATGCAGTGATGACGCATCGTGAAGACAGAATTATGGAGTTGAAACGAGAAGTGAATGCGCTCCTGAAAAAAGAAGGAACACCGATTCGGTATGCTGCAGTGGAGGAAAGCCCGAATGCGTAGGCTGATACAAACCCTCATCGCTTCAGTAATCCTGCTCATTCTGAGTACTACCTTGACCGCTGGAGTCGGCAGTACGGCATTCCTTGCACTCTTGGATGAGAGTGAAAAAAACTTTCTGGTTTCCCATCCAGTTGTCTCTGTCCTCTACGATCCTGCTTGGGCACCCCTGGAATACCTGGACATCGATGGCAAGCCTGCTGGCATGTCCAAGGAATATTTGGACAGAATTTCAGACATTACTGGACTTACCTTTGAAATTGATAGTTCTTTGGACTGGCAACAAGGGTATCAAAAATTGTTGGGCGGCGATATCGATATGACCGCCTCACTCAGTTCAACCGCTGAACGCCGAAAGCATTTGGTATTCACAGACCCGTATCTGAGTGCTCCTTTGGTCATTGTTGCCCGCCAGGATGCAGGATATATCGGTAACCTACATGAGCTGCAAGGACGTAAAGTAGTCGTTGTACAGGGGTACTCCAGCGAAGAATGGTTAAGGACCGACTATCCAACGCTCGACTTTATTTCTGTAGGCACCGTAGAGCAGGGCTTACGAATGGTACAGAAGGGCGAGGCATATTGCATGGTGGAAAACCTTCTGGTGATCAACCACTATAGTACGAACCTTGGCTTGAACTACGAAATTAAGGTTGTTGGCAATACTCCCTATATTCATGCACTTTCTATGGGCGTTCATAACAATGTAGCACCACTGTCGTCGATCCTGGACAAGGCTATTCAGTCTATTGCACCTGAAGTACGTCAAGAGATGTATGAAAACAATCTGCCTCTGCAGTATAAGAAGGCCATTGCTCCTGCTACCGTGCAATGGCTCATTGCGATATCCGTATTTCTGATTCTCATCCTGGTTTTTTGGATATGGACGTTGGTTCGCGAAATCAGGGGGAGGGAGAAGGCTGAAACAGAGAAAGAAACAAGCCAACAAAAGTTTGAGCAGCTTTTCTCCAACGCGCCTATGCCATTGGCCCTTATTGGTTTTGAAGGCTCAGTCATAGCGGTCAACAAACAATGGTATTCGGTGTTTGGTTTTCAAGGTTCCAGTATCAATCATGTATCGACTTGGTATGATACAGTGTATCCAGACAGTACCTATCGTAATTCCATCAAAAAACAATGGGACGAATCGATTGAGAAAGCCAAAAGTGCCGTAAGCTCTTTAATTCCACCGCTAGAATGCATCATCACTACACAGAAAGGCGTTTCCCATACCATGGAAGTTTCTGGAACGATATTTTCCGATAGTATTCTTGTTACGTTTTTCGATATTTCTGAAAGAAAGCTCGCCCTTGAAGAGGTAAGGCATTTGCATCAGGAAGCAGAACACAGCCGCCAAATTGTGCTCAGCGCCCTGGAGGACCAAACGCTGTTGCATCAATCACTGATGCGTAGCAGTGCGACGCTCGATGCCGCCATTAATTCCATGATTGATGCTGTGTTCATTATCGATGTCCAGAGCCATTTCATACTGGTCAATAAGGCTTTCCTTGCCTACTATCGATTCTCTTCTCGCGATGAATGTCCGCCAGACCTTTCTTCCTTCAAGCTTTTGTTTGAGGCTTATACCGAGAATGGCAAAAAGCTGGATACCCAGCAGTGGTCGGGCTTTAGGGCTTTGCAGGGTCAGTCGGGAACTACTGAGTACTCAGTCTATAAAATAGCCACTGCTGAACGTTGGGTTGGCAGCTATAGTTTTGCCCCCATTTATGACACGAAGCAAACACTCCTGGGTGCTGTTGTTGTTTGCAGGGATATTACTGAAGAAAAAGCTTATGAGCAGAAACTTTTGTTCCAGCGAAACCACGACTTCCTGACTGGTTTATATAGCAGAGTATATTTTGAGGCAGCATTGAAGAATCTGCGAAACAAAGTTCCTTTTACCCTGCTTATTGTTGACATCAATGGCTTGAAGCTGGTAAATGACTCGCTTGGTCATGAAATGGGTGATGCAGTGCTGAGAAAGACTGCGCAGCTCTTGAGCCAGTTATGCAGCAACGATAGTGTTGTCGCCCGGTATGGCGGTGATGAGTTTGTTTTTTTGCTTGAAGACAAAACTGCCGATGAAGCGGAGAGGTTTATCCGCAACCTTGAGAATGCTGCAAAGCAAGTAGCCATCGAATCCTTCCACCTCTCACTTTCCTATGGCTATGCCACCCGGTCTTCCCTCTCTGAGGATGTGCAACTGGTGATGAAGCGAGCCGAGGACATGATGAACCGCAACAAGCTCTATGAGAGCAGCAGTGCAAAAAACAAGTCCATCGGCCTTGTCATCAACTCCCTGTTTGCCAAAAGCAATCGAGAATCGGCACATTCACGGCGTGTCAGCTCGCTGTGTGCCTTCTTAGCCGAGCAGCTTGGGCTTCCCGAACGGGAGGTCAACCGCATGCGCGTTGCGGGTCTTATGCACGATATCGGGAAAATCGGGGTGGAAGAGGCTATTCTGAACAAGCCGGACAGTCTTACGAAAGAAGAATGGGAAGTCATGAAGCGGCATCCGGAGATCGGATACCGAATCCTTTCGGCTTCCAGTGAATTCAATGACCTTTCAGTAGCAATTCTGGAACATCATGAGCGTTGGGATGGAAGAGGCTACCCCAGAGGCTTGAAAGGGGAACATATTTCCAAGCAAGCGAGAATTATTATGATTGCCGACTCCTACGATGCCATGACCAGTGAAAGGTCCTACAAGAAACCGCTGTCCAGCGAGGAGGCTATTGAAGAGATTAGAAATTGCTCAGGAACCCATTATGATCCCGCCATTACAGAAGTATTTTTGGCAACAATCCATCGATTTGGCGCTATTTCAAACTAATCGTTAGCAAAACCAAGCAATTATATAGAGTTTATACTTTGTTTAAAATTTGTATGTGTCCGAGCACAATCACTTGTATTTTGGTAAAGTTGTGATAGTATGAAAATGAAATATCGCTTGTTTCCTACGGGGGAGATTCTTGCATGGTTGATTTGCACCGAAAGAAGGTTTGGAAGGAAAACCTCAGTTCCTATGCCTTTTTAGTACCTTGGCTGCTGGGATTTTTGGTTTTAACTCTCTATCCCATGATGTATTCGCTCTACCTTTCGTTTACGAAATTCAATATCCGTACCCCACCTGTGTGGATCGGATTGCGCAATTATCTGGTGATGTTTGCAGGAACCGATGCAATTCCCATGGATGAGCGGTTCTTAAACTCAGTGTTTGTAACCTTCAAGTTTGTGTTCATCTCCGTGCCGCTTAAGCTGATTTTTGCTTTGGCTGTAGCTATGCTGATGAACAAGAAACTCAAAATGATTGGATTATATCGTGCCCTGTACTATATTCCAACGTTGCTTGGAGGATCGGTTGCTATCGCTGTGCTCTGGAGACGATTGTTTGCAGGCGATGGTTTGATCAACATGATCTTACGGGGAGTCTTTGGACTGGAAAACTTGCCGGCTTGGATTTCCAACCCGACCTACTCGCTGTATACGCTTATTCTGCTTGCCGTGTGGCAATTCGGCTCTCCTATGATTATTTTCCTTGCGGGTCTGCAACAGATTCCCCGTGAGTACTATGAAGCATCAAGTGTTGATGGGGCCGGCAAGGTACGCCAATTCCTTGCAATCACCCTGCCTTCGCTTTCACCAATCATTTTCTTCAACTTTGTCATGCAGATGATTAGTGCTTTCCAATCCTTCACCCAGGCTTTCATCGTCAGCGGCGGTTCCGGAGGTCCTTTGGACTCCACTATGTTCTATAGTCTGTACTTGTATATCAAAGGCTTTGGCTTCTCAGAGATGGGATATGCAGCAGCCATGGCATGGGTCTTGCTGCTTATTATTGCAGGCTTGACAGCCGTTTCCTTTAAAGCCTCTGGAAACTTGGTTTCCTATGGAAGCGGGGAGTAAGCTATGCAAACCAAGAAAACGCTATTCAATCATCTCTTGCTCAATGCTTTCATCATTGCCCTGGGTCTTGGCATGCTGTATCCCATTCTCTGGCTTATCGGAGCATCCTTCAAACCCAGTAATATGATTTTCACCGACCCCGGCATTTGGCCGAAGGTTTTTACCTCTCAGAATTACCGAGAGGGTTGGAAGGGTATCGGTATCGTAGGGTTCAACACGTTCTTCAAGAATTCTTTCATCATTTGCCTGCTCAGCGCCTTTGCCAACGCAATGTTCTGCTCGCTGACAGCCTATGCATTTGCAAGGTTGCGGTTTGTCGGGAAGAAGTTTTGGTTTGCAATCATGATGATCACCCTCATGCTTCCTTCCCACGTCACTACCATTCCCCGTTACATCATGTTCCGCAATTTCGGTTGGATCAACACGTTCCTGCCGATCATTGTGCCCAAGTTCTTTGCCACTGATGCCTTTTTCATCTTTCTGTTGGTGCAGTTCATCAGAGGCCTGCCCCGTGATATCGATGAGTCAGCACTCATCGACGGCTGCAGCAAGTTCGGTATTTATACACGGATTATCATGCCCTTGACTGTACCGGCTTTGATCACGACCTTGCTTTTCTCGTTTCTTTGGACGTGGGATGACTTCTTCAACCAGCTGCTCTATCTCACCAGTCCGAATAGGTATACCGTCCCTATGGGACTTAGGTTGTTTTTGGACTCCTCGGGTATGTCTTCGTGGGGACCGATGTTTGCCATGTCAGTGCTGTCGCTGATCCCGGCATTCACCCTGTTCTTCTCCCTGCAAAAGTATTTTGTCCGAGGTATCGCTACTACGGGAATCAAGGGATAAGTACTATCCCTTAAGAATTAGGAGGATTTCTATGAAAAGAACCATGTTGGTTTTGCTTTTCGTGGCACTCGGTGTATCCCTGGTCTTTGGTGCAGGAACCAAGGAAGAGGCTGCAACTGCTGCTGGCCCGAAGACGATTCGTTGGGCTTACTGGGGAAGTGGAGAGCGAGTAACGATCAGCCAAAAGGCGATTGAACTGTATGAATCCCGCAATCCCGGTGTGAAGGTGAACCCTGAAGTATCCGGTGGAGCAGGCGATCATTTTGTAAAGGTTGACACCCAGCTCGCGGGTGGCGATGGTCCGGACATCATCCAGATGGGTGGAAACATTCCTGACTATGCCAGCGTACTGCTTCCTTTGGACTCGTATGCAGGCAACCTGCTGAACACTGCAGTCATCGACCCCAGTGCAGTAGCTAGTGGAACCATCGGCGGCAAGCTGCTTGGCGTATCCACCGGTGTAACCATGCCCGCATTGGTTTACAACAAGTCCTTGATTGAACGAGTCGGTGCTCCGTTGCCGAAGACTTCCATGACCTATGATGAATTCCGTGCATATTTGATGGTACTGAAAGGCAAGCTGCCTTCCGGTGTCTATCCGATGCAGGATATTGGTGTTATGTCTACCAACTCCACACCATTCGGTTACTGGAGTCGTTTCAACGGGACCCCGCTGTATACAGCTGCCACAGCTTCTACTGCAGTTACCGCAAAAGATGCCCAGAAGTATTTGGAACTCTTTGCCGATTTCCGCAAGAACGGCCTTATTCCCCCACCGGATGTTGCCGCAGGCTATGCAGAGAGCAATGCTGACTCTTCAGCCCTTATTGCAGGCAAAGTTGCGATTGGGTATTTGTACACCAACCAGCTGAGCGGTTATCAGGCAGCAACCACCGACGAACTTGCCCTTATTGAGTTCCCCGGTGCTGCAGCTACCAAGGCTTTGTGGCAGGCTCCCAGTCAGTTCTATACCGTCAACAAGGATTCCAAGAATGCTGAAGAGACGGTTAAGTTCATCAACTTCCTGGTCAACGATCCGGAAGCTGCCCGTATTCTTGGCAGCAACCGTGGAACTTCGGCTTCGGCTTCCGCCCGTGCTGCTGGTTCTTCCTCCCCGGTTGACCAGAAGATTCTTGACTACATGCAGGTTGCAGGTCCTCACTCATCTGCCGAGACCGACCACGTGCCCAACGACACTGAGTTCAACAGCACACTCTTCTTGATTTATCAGAGAGTTGCCTTTGGCCAGATCACCCCGGCACAGGGTGGCCAGCAGGTATATGAGCTTCTGCTTCGCTTGATCGCCAAGTAAGCATCATTTCTTGTGTGATAGGGGGCAGCAATGCCCCCGTTTTTCAGTATAAGCGATTGCTGTAAATACCTGTAGGTTTGCCATATTCTCTGAAGTTCTACCTTGGTACACCCACAAAACTTACGTATATAGCCTCTCTTTGGTACTGACACTTTCCCTGTGATGGGGTACAACACTACACAATAATCAACGAAGAGATAGCAATCAGGAAACACCTACGAAATATCAAGGCTACCAGAATCATAAGTTTTGTGCTTTGTATTGAGCAGGCAGTCTACGGTCTGCTCATTGCAGAGAATAATTCTGAATTACAGACACTCTATTTTGTCAGTGCTGCTGTAATTGGTTTTCTTTTTGTCTTCAGTTCGGTGATCCCAGTATTACTTAAGAACAAAACGAGTCTGGTCTATTCACTACTGGACATCCTCCCACTTGGCATCGGAATGGGAATTGCGTATGTGAGAATGATCTCAGTTTCCACGAGTTTCTTCAATATTCCAACTGTGTACCTTGCTATCCTGTATTGCGGGTCGGTCATATTTCTCTTGTCGTATCTTCAGAGTGCATTACTCTATGGAATCATACTTTGCATATCCATCTTTAGTGTAGGAAGAATAATTCCAACCGATCCTTCCATACCCTTTGCTGCTGATTTTTTGATTAACGGTGCTATTGCATGGGCAGTGTCAGCAGTTACGTATAACCGGTTTCTTCGAACTGAGAACCAACGCTTGCTGATTGAAGTACAAAACAAGCAATTGACCTTCATCAGTGAACACGATTGGCTTACCGGCCTTTACAACCGCAGGAAACTCGATAGGTATCTGCTCAATAAAGACTCGTTTACCTCTGCGATACTCTTCGACCTCGACCACTTCAAGACAATCAATGACACCTATGGACATCAAAAAGGTGACCAGGTACTCAAAGAGCTGGCTGACTTAGCGCAGTCGTTGGTTTTACCAGATGAAGTGGTAGGTCGATGGGGAGGCGAGGAGTTTCTCATCCTCACCCATCGTGAAGGGTATGCGGTTGCCCAAAATCTTCGAGAAGTGATCGCCGCATATCAATTTGCCAAGGGTATCACCATAACTGCAAGTTTTGGTGTTGCCAAGTGTAATCAACACCAGAGTGTACAAGCCTTGATCAGTACTATTGACCAAAATCTCTATACGGCTAAGTTGCAGGGACGGAACAGGGTTGTCTACACCTGATTAATGTGAGCGACATACCGATTAGGCTTTCGATTAATTGTCTGATACAGTAATACTTCATTGAGGTACTGCAATATCGCTTGCTCAATTGCTTGCTCACCTTTGGAAGTGAAGCGATACAAATCGGCGTCTTTCTTGTCTTTCACTAGATACCTGTCTTCACAAGTACATTCTGAAGCCTTGATTTTGGGAAATACAGCAGAAAAGTGTTCGATTGTAGTGGGATTTCTTTCATTGGTCAGCGATATGTCCACAGCAATAGGATCATACCCGGCCATCCCAAGGGCAAAGCCTTGGTTCAAAACATTCAATTCAGCGTAATAGGTGACACCTTCAACCTCATAGGTTTCGGTGATACGATGCCCTTTCTGGATATACATGAGTGTGTACTGCATACCTGGACTCCTTTTAGCAAGTTGTTTTGCGACGCTGCAAGTTGGTACTAAATCACGTCGTTGTTACAAGTATAAACCCTCTCTCATAGATAGGCAATAAACCTGATAAAAAGATACTGAACAGGGGAGCAACCTGTATGGAAGTTTTAAACGACTTGTAAGGTAAAAAACACATTTGTTTTCAAAAAAACATAGGTTGGTATAAAAATATACAATGAGTGATATATATATTCTAAAGGTTATTAATAAAATTAGTTGACCGGTTTATAAAACCGGTTTAGTATAACTATGTACTGATTGAAAATTGGGTGTATGTGCCCAATGAACGGTAACAAACAAGGAGAACGAATCCATGAAAAAGAACCTGTTTATCGCCCTGTTGATTGTCCTGTTGGCAATGAGCTCGGTTGTCTTCGCTTCCGGTGCTCAGGAAACTGCAGCAGCGAAGGAAGTGTATTTTTTGAACTTCAAACCAGAGATTGCCGATGTCTATGAAACCAAGATTGCTCCCGCTTTCGAAAAAGAAACCGGTATTAAGCTGAAAGTGGTAACCGCAGCTAGCGGAACCTATGCCCAGACGCTTAAAAGTGAAATTGCCAAGAGCAATCCTCCGGTAATTTTCCAGACCAACGGCCCGATCGGACTGGCAGATAGCAAAAATTATACTGCGGACCTGAAGAACACCGAGTTCTACAAAATCCTCAGCGACAAGTCCATGGCTCTCGGCGATGGCACCAAAGTACTGGCTATCCCCTATGCAGTGGAAGGCTACGGTATTATTTACAACGATGCCATTATGAGAAAGTATTTCGCTCTTCCCAACAAAGCTGTTTCCATCAAGAGTGCCGATGAGATCACCAACTTCGCAACCCTCAAAGCAGTAGTCGAGGATATGACCAAGA
Organism: Sphaerochaeta globosa str. Buddy; assembly: GCF_000190435.1. Lineage (NCBI taxonomy): Bacteria > Pseudomonadati > Spirochaetota > Spirochaetia > Spirochaetales > Sphaerochaetaceae > Sphaerochaeta > Sphaerochaeta globosa. Next base: position 1,639,879 of record NC_015152.1, on the reverse strand, counting down.
ATAAAGCCGCTCTGGGCATCCAGGGAGTGTTTGCTTCAACCAGTCTTGCTGCAGGCAACCAGTGGAGATGGCAGACCCACCTTGCAAACGTTCCTCTGTACTTTGAAGTACGGGACGCCAACATTGCAATGGGAAGTAAAGTCCCTGAAATCAAGTTCACCTACAGTGCAAACATGAAGAACATTTGGGACCTGTACCTGAACAACAGTGCAACCGCAGCCGGATTGCTCGGAGGAAAGAGTGTGGATGACTCCATGGCAGAGTTCGCTCTGGGACAAGTTGCCATGGTTCAGAACGGCAACTGGGGTGCTGGCCAGATTCTTGGTGTCAAGGGCAACAAAGTCAGCGATGCCGACATTAAGTTCATGCCCATCTATACCGGCGTAGCAGGTGAAGAGAAGTACGGCCTCAATGTAGGAACCGAGAACTACCTCTGTATCAACAGCAACGTAAGTGCCGAGCAGCAGAAAATGGCAGACCAGTTCCTCACCTGGCTCTTTGCAAGTGAAACCGGCAAGCAATTTGTTAAGAACGACCTGATGTTCATCACTCCGTTTAATACATTCAAGGACAACGAACTTCCTACCGATCCGCTGGCCAAGGATGTCATCCGTTGGATGAACAAGCCTGGTGTGTCCTCCCTTCCTTGGGCTTTCTCCATGATCCCCTCCGAAGAATGGAAGAACCAGTTCGGTGCTGCACTTGCTGATTACAGCGTAGGCAGAAAGACGTGGAACGAAGTTGAGAAAGTAGCTGTTGATGCTTGGAAGACTGAATTCAAGCTCACCAACTAGGCACCTATTCGCTCGGGTTATCCGCCTTGCCTCAGGCTAGGCGGATTATCCATTTTCTTGGGGAGTCTGCTATGCAAAAATCCATTCAGAAATATTTTGCGCTCTTTGCCCTACCTGGACTTATCTGTTTTGCCATCGCATTCCTGATTCCCATGGTGATGGGCGTAGTCCTCTCATTTTTTAAGTTCACCACCGTTACCGATGGAACCTTCATCGGATTTGAAAATTATAAGCGCATCTTTATCAACAATGATTTCACCAGCGCCCTTTGGTTCACCGCCCGGTTTACTATTGTTTCGGTGATTACCATCAACCTTGGGGCTTTCACCCTTGCTATGCTTTTAACACGGGGCATACGGGGAACCAATGCATTCAGAACCATTTTCTTCATGCCCAACCTGATCGGCGGCATCGTGCTTGGTTGGATCTGGCAAGTGATCATCAATGGCGTATTACTCCCTCGGGGAGTGACAATCGTAAGCGACCCCAAGTATGGCTTCTGGGGTTTGATTGTTCTCATGAATTGGCAGAATATCGGCTATATGATGGTTATTTATATCGCCGGAATCCAAAATATACCGCATGACCTGATTGAGGCAGCCCAGATTGACGGGGCGGGGAAGGTGGCTATGCTTCGATCAGTCATTCTTCCTTCCATTATGCCTTCCATCACCATTTGCTCCTTCCTCACCCTTACCAACGGTTTCAAGCTGTTCGACCAGAACCTGGCCTTGACCGCTGGGGACCCGGGAAAACAGACTGAGATGTTGGCTCTGAACATTTTCAACACCTTCTATGGTCGTAGCGGCTTTGAAGGGGTAGGCCAGGCTAAAGCTGTTCTCTTTACCCTGCTGGTAGCCTTTATTGCGCTTACTCAGCTACGCCTTACCCGTAGCAAGGAGGTACAAGCATGAGCCCAAAGAATAATGAGAAACGCAATACCCTGATTTTGACCATCATTCTTGCCTTGCTTGCTATGTTCTTTCTCTCCCCCATACTTATCGTTTTCATGAATTCCTTCAAGTCAAAACTGTTCATCTCGAATGAACCGTTTTCCTTTCCGAGATCAGACACGTTCAGTGGAAGTGAAAACTACCTCAGCGGGTCGCAGAAAATCAAATTCTTCAACGCTTTCGGGTATTCCTTATTCATCACAGTATTCTCGGTAATCGGTATTTCATTGGTGACCAGCATGCTTGCTTGGTACCTTACGCGGGTAAAAACAAAGTTCACAAGCTTTGTATACTACCTGCTGGTATTCTCCATGATAGTACCGTTCCAGATGGTTATGTTTACGATGAGTAAAACGGCCAATATGCTGCATCTGGACAATCCCATCGGTATACTGGTTTTGTACATAGGCTTTGGTGCAGGACTTGGAACCTTTATGTTCAGCGGGTTTATCAAGAGCATTCCTCTCAGTTTGGAAGAAGCTGCCATGATCGATGGTGCCGGACCGGTGAAAACGTTCTTTCTTATTGTGTTTCCCATCCTCAAGCCCACCGCAATTACCGTGGCCATTCTGAATACCATGTGGGTATGGAATGACTACCTTTTACCCTATCTGACGATTGGAACCGAATACAAGACCATTCCTGTTGCCATCCAGTACCTCAGAGGTGGATATGGAGCCGTTGATATGGGAGCCATGATGGCCATGCTTGTTTTGGCAATGATTCCCATTATTGTCTTTTATCTGTCGGCTCAGAAATACATTATCCGTGGTGTAGTTGCCGGCGCAGTAAAGGGTTGATGCACGTATGAACAGCAAGCATATTCGCACTGCAGGAATACTTTTGCACCTCACCAGCCTGAGCTCGGACTATGGTATCGGGGATCTGGGAAAACAAGCCTATCGCATGGCTGACTGGATAGCTTCTACCGGTGTGGGCCTCTGGCAGGTATTGCCCCTCGGCCCAACAGGGTTTGGCAATTCTCCCTATGCCCCCAGATCGACCTTTGCGGGTAATGAACTGCTTATCAGCGTAGAGCAACTCGTCTATGAAGGGTTGCTCAGCAGCAAGGATTTGGAGCAGCATCCTGTCTTTTCACGTGATCATGTCGATTTTGATACAGTCCAAACTTGGAAACTTCCTCTTCTTAAAAAAGCAGCGAAAACCTTTCTTTTCGTCAAACAACACCAGAAGGAAGCGTTTGAAACGTTCTGCAAACAGCAGGAATTTTGGCTGGAAGAGTATGCCGCATTCATGGTCATATATGAGAAATTTGGTGATGCCAGGTGGTTCAGCCACTGGCCTGAGGATTTGGCTAAACGGAATGAAAAAGCCCTTGGTGCCTTCAAAGCGGAGCATGGTGAGGAAATAGCAGTCTGGAAAGTGCTCCAATTCTTCTTTGAGATGCAATTCAATGCTTTCAAGCACTACGTCAATGCAAAAAACCTCAAGTTGGTTGGGGATGCTCCCATTTTTGTTGCTGCGGACAGTTCTGATACCTGGAGTAATCTACACTTGTTCAAAACTGATGCAAAAGGACGATTCAGTGCAGTCAGCGGTGTTCCCCCGGATATTTTCTCTGCAACGGGACAGCTGTGGGGAAATCCCGTGTATGATTGGAACGTACTGAAACAGGATGGCTATGCATGGTGGATCAAGCGCCTACAGCGTCTTTTTGCCATGACCGACATTTTGAGGATCGACCATTTCAGGGGTTTTGATGCCTATTATGAAATTCCTGCAGGAGATACAACTGCCGAACGGGGAAAATGGGTTGAGGCGGGAGGCAAGGATTTCTTTAGAGCAGTGCACGATCATTTTGGGGAAGTACCCATTATTGCAGAAGATTTGGGCTTGATGACGCCATCCGTAGAAGCCTTGCGTGATACAAACGGCTTTGCGGGCATGAAGATTTTTCAGTTTGGATTCGGGATGGATAGAGCGGGAAAACCCAATTACTATGATGATTTCTTAGTGCATAACTGGGCTGAGAACTTCGTAGCGTATACGGGAACCCATGACAACAACACGACTTTGGGGTGGTTTTCCTCCCTCGATGAACAGACAAAGCACATGGTGCTTTCCTACTTGAATTGCTCAAAGGATGAGGTGGTCTGGTCGATGATACGTCAACTTATGCTTAGTCATGCTCGTACTGCAATCATCCCGATGCAGGACCTGCTCGAAAAAGATGCTCAGGCACGATTCAATTATCCCTCGTCTTGCAACGATCGGAACTGGAGTTGGAGAGTCCTCCAGGAGGAGTGTACCCAAGAGGTAGCACAAAAGCTTGCACATTTGGTCATGCTCTCGGCCAGGACCGGCAAGCTGGCAGAAGATGCTTGATACCATCGCCCCAGGGTGATGATCATGTTCCTTCCTTTTCAAGGTCGGACCTTTTGGGGCCGACCTTGTTTTATACAGGCAACTCTTGCTACAGTAGCGTATGATCTATATTGGTACCTGTTCATGGAAATATACCAGTTGGGAAGGCATGGTCTATGATTCGTTCAGCAACGAAGACCTGCTTGCCCAGTATGCAAAACACTACCGTTCTGTTGAAGTCGACCAATGGTTCTGGTCTCTGGGAAAGCAAAGTTACGGCTTGCCTGACCCGGCAACTGTTCTTAGCTATGACCAAGCTACCCCAGAACAATTTCGTTTCACCATCAAATGCCCCAACGCACTGACATTGCCGTTCGCCTATGGATCAACAGAAGCGATGAACCCATGGTTTTTGGATGCAGAGGTATTTTATCGCTTTCTTGAACGCTTGGGCCCCTTGGTTTCGAAAGTGGGGCTCTTCATGTTCCAGTTTGCTTACCTCAATCAAAAAGCCATCCATGAGCGAAAGGTGTTCGAGCAGAAGCTACAGACATTCCTAGGCATGCTCCCTGATTCCCTTGCGTATGCCGTAGAGATACGCAATCCCAACTGGATCGATTCATCGTGGTTTGAATTTCTTCACACGCAGAAGATTGCTCCTGTGCTTTTATCCGGATATTGGATGGAGAACCCGCTTACAACCTTGCAGCTGTTTGAACAATCAAAAGGGGATACGCTGTGCATCCGACTTCATGGTGATGACCGTTCTGGAATTGAACAGGAAACCGGGGGAATCTGGAACCGTATTGTCAAGAACAAGGATGATGAATTGGCAAGTATCGCACCCAAAATTGTTGCGCTTGCCAAAGAGGGCAGGGTGGTGTACATCAATGTGAATAATCACTACGAGGGAAGTGCTCCGATGACCATCGAAAAGCTCATAGCCTACCTTGGAGGTGTGTACGAATGAGTATTTGTGTGATAGGGTAAAAGACGAAAAGAGGAGGCAGGGATGCAGTCCATCGAGAACCTGCTTGCAACCGTAGCCATCAAGCGAAGTGTCGGATCGAAAGAGAACGACCAGCTCCTCTCTCTTTGTGAAAATTTTGCGTCCTCTTTAGGCTATGAGGTGCAAAGCCAGAATTTTCCCTCCCCTATCTGGAGTGGATCTCTCTCATTTCTTAGGCTATCGGAAGAGAGTTGTACTGTTCTGCCTTCACCTTTTTCTCCACCCTGCCAGGTTTCTGCTCCATTGGTTTTTGCCTCTCAAAAGGCAACGCTGACAGGGCTTGATGCATCTGCTTCCATTCTGGTTGTACACGGCTCGTTGGCTAAGGAACCGATGCGGGATTCTGAGCTGCTTGGCTTGCTTTCTCACACCAAGGCCAAAGCCATCATATGCCTGACCGGTATGCATGATTCGACCGGCCTCTCTCCTTTCCCCCTCATTACAAGTGCCTCTTTTTCCATCCCCAGCTGTTATGCGCCATCCTCGCTCATTGAATCGCTTCTGCAAGCAAAGGAGGACAGGCTTTCTGTTCCGCTTCAGCTATTTTGCGATGTAAAGCAAAAAGAAAGCAGGCAGTTGCTCATCACTGTTCCCTCTTGTAACCCCACCTTAATGGTGACAGCACAGATGGACTGCAAGTATGGCACGCAGGGAGCCTTGCATCATGCAAGTTCTGTGGCAACGCTCCTCTCTCTTATGCAGCAAAAAATTGACTCCTCGATTGCTTTTCTGCTTACCAACGGCCAAGCATACGACCAAGGAATCGGGTATACGACGTTCCAGCACTTCAACACCTTTCCCATTACAGAAGTCGTCAGATTGACGGGCTTGGGATGCAAACAATCAACGCTTGCGTTCCAAGATTTTAGTTCAACGCTTGCTCCGCTCTTGCGAAAGAGAGGGGTGCAAGAGATGCAGCTTGGTAAGGACCGATTCTCTTGCGTCCTACCAGAGCTCCTGGTTTCTTCATCGAATCAGAGCATGCTTGCACGGGTGGCTGATACGCAGCTCGATACCTTGCAAGCTGTGGATATGCAAATACTCACAAACCAAGCTCAACAATTGGGCGAACTACTTACCGCATGGAGGTCTCGATGAAAGCGCAAATACTGTACATTTCCCATGGAGGAGGCCCCCTTCCGTTGCTTGGCGACCAATACCATCAGAACATGGTTGCATTCATGCAGGATCTGAACACCAAATTGGTACGGCCCGATGCAATTGTAGTCATCAGCGCCCATTGGGAAATGGCTAGGCCGACTTTGCTCAGCAATGAGAATCCTGGTTTGTTGTATGACTATTACGGTTTTCCCAGAGAAGCCTATCAGATTACCTATCCGGCACCCGGTGATCCTGAATTGGCCCGTACGATTGCCACCTTACTAGCAGGGGATGTAGATGAGAAGAGGGGTTTCGACCATGGCATGTTCATTCCCCTGAGCCTGATGTATCCCGATGCAGGCATACCAACCATCCAGCTTTCATTGCTCTCTTCCCTTTCAAGCCTTGATCATTGGAACTTGGGAGAAGCGCTCAGGCCCTTGCTGGATCAGAATATTTTGTTTATAGGATCGGGCTTCAGTTTTCATAATATGCGACTGTTTTATCAGCAGGATGACAAGCAAAATCAAGCATTCCAGGAGTTTCTGATACACACTTGTGCTACTGACCTTCCTCTTGAAAAGCGAAAGGAAGCCTTGGTGGGTTGGCAGCAGGCACCTTTCGCCCGGCATTGCCATCCCCGGGAAGAGCATCTTCTGCCGTTGCACATCTGCTGTTCCCTCGCTCAGAAAACAGCACAGTTGGTTTTCGATGATGAGATACTTATGCGTAGGTCGGTGGGGTTCCTTTGGAGGTAAGTATGCAAATGCGAAGGCTATGGCAGGTTGATGCCTTTACCACGCAAGCCTTTTCGGGCAACCCTGCAGGGGTTGTCTATCCCTCTGATGGCCTTAGCCAGGAGATGATGCTGAGGATAAGCAGAGAATTGAACAATAGTGAAACGGCGTTCATCTACCAATGGGAGGACGCTGACGTCCAACATATACGTTTCTTTACTCCCAAACAGGAAGTACCCCTTTGCACCCATGCAAGTGTGGCAAGCTACCACATTCTTGCAACCGAATTGGGACTTCCCCCAGGTTCTCACCAGATGCTCTGCGAGGCAGGATTGCTTCCTATTACCATAGAATATGAAACTGAACATCCAACTATATATATTACTCAAAAAGAAGGCTTGTTTGGGCCGATACTCTCAGAACAGCAGAAACAGCAACTTCTTTCGGCCTTACGGTTGTCGGCTTCAGCTCTGTACGAGGATTTGCCGTTGCAGATTGTCTCAACCGGAAATGCAAAAGTCTTGGTTGGACTGAAGAGCAAACAGACACTGGATACCCTTTTTGTACAACGGGACCTTTTGATCGCATTGGGATCTGAGCTCGGAGTCCCGGGCTTCTATCTGTATACGTTCGACCAGGCTGAGGGCGAGGTAGTCGCCCATACGCGCATGTTCAGTCCGGGAAGCGGAGTTGAAGAGGACCCGGTAACCGGCAATGCAGCCGGAGCTTTGGCGTTGTATCTGCAACAGTATACTAACCGTATCCATCAAGGGAAGGCGATATTCATGCAAGGTGAGGCAATAAAGAGAACAGGATTGGTTATCGTGCAAGTAAACCAAAACCGTGCCACGGTGCTTGGACAGGCCTGCACCGTGTTCGAAGCGATGCTGAATGTATAGGAGGGACGAATATGGAGACAGATAACCGGTATGCAAATGGCCAAGTCCAACAAAGTCAGACTGGAAATACGCTGACCCACTATTTCAAGACTGGCATCATCAAAGCCCAAGGTCCCCTGAAGGATAATTTGATGGACGGACAATGGAACTTTTATCGGGAGAATGGAATGATCTGGCAGGTGGGAAACTTCAAAAAAGGGGTAAAACATGGTTCCTGGGTACGGTACAGCAAGGTTGGCGCCTTGGAGTACGAGGCTCATTTCGAAGAGGGGAAGGAAGTTTCGAAACGCCTGTATCACTAATTTGGTTTTCACGCAGTAAGGACTGCAGAATCACACAAACCGGTTGGAGGACAACCGGAAAAAGGAGTGCATTATGTACAAGAAAGGATTGAAAACAACGATTGTATTGTTGCTGCTGTTCTGCCTTTCGGTGAATTTCTTGGCTTCTCAACCCACCCTTGAGATCCCCAGCGCACAGAACCTCGTTATTCTGGGTACTACGGATTTACATGGTAATGTGTGGGGTTTCAGCTATGAGAACGACAAGGATACCACCAATACCGGTATGGCCAGGATCGCCACCTATGTAGAGAAAGTGCGACGTGAAGAGAACAACGTTGTGCTGGTGGATAATGGTGATACCATCCAAGGCAACATCATGACCGATGATTTGTACAACAAACGAGAAGGTGAACATCCGGTGATGCGGGCGATGAACATTCTTGCGTATGACAGCATGACACTGGGAAACCATGAGTTCAACTTTGGTCAGAATCTCATCAGTCGCCTTCAGATGCTTGCCAATTTCCCCATCCTTGCTGCAAATATGGCACGCATCGATGGAACCATGGGGGCCGAGCCGTATACAATTATCGAGCGTTCCGGCATAAAAATCGGCATCATCGGGGTAACCAACCCCAATGCACCACGCTGGGATGGCGAGAAGACCGATCCTTTTGTATACGCACCGGTGGGTCCTGCAGTACGCAAGGTGGTTGACATCATCAAGGATAAGGTCGATGTGATCATCGTAACTTCCCATGTCGGCATCTATCCCGAGTACGATGAGGAAGGCGGCAGTGACGGTGCAAAATCAATCCTTGAGCTCTGTCCTGAAGTCGATGTATTGATCGTTGGTCACGACCACAATGCAATCAAGGAAATTCGGGGAACAACCGTCATCGGCGGGGCAAGGAACCTCGGTCGGGAAGTCATCCGTATCGATCTTGCATTGAATGAGAATAAAGAGATAATCGATCGCAAGGTTGAACTCGTGGATATGGCAAACTATGAGCCAAGCGATCTTATCCGCAAGAATGCATTCATTGCCGAAGCGCACAAAGCAACCCGCGACTTCATCAGCGGTGGTGCACCTTCAGCCGATGGGAAGAGCAGCGGAGGCATTTTTGGCCAAGCATCAGTGGATTTCCAGCCCAAGAATGAGATTCTTGGCATACCTGAGGGCAAGCTACGTGATACCGCCGTCATGGATTTGATCAATGAGGTGCAATTGCTCAATAGTGGTGCCGATGTGTCGGCAGCAGCTCTATTTGCCGATACCAGCAACATTCCCAAAGGTGATATCAACTACGGTACAATCTTTGGCATCTACAAGTATGACAATACGCTGTATCGTGTTGAGGTTACCGGATCGGAATTAAAGGCGTATATGGAATGGTCGGCAGCTTGTTACAATCAATACAAGAGCGGAGACATGTCCATCAGCTTCAATCCGGAGAAACCTGGATACCTGTACGATATGTTTGCCGGTGTGGATTATGAGATCGACCTTTCAAAGCCGGTCGGACAGCGCATCCGCAATGTAATGTTCAAGGGCAAACCGCTTGCAAACGATCAACGGCTCACCCTTGCTGTGAACAACTACCGGTATTCTTCTGCCCTCAAGGCCCAAAAGTTGGTTGCAGGAACCAAGGAATGGGAGAGTCCCAACTCGATCCGCGACATGCTGGTAGAGTACATAAAAGCCCAGAAAACCATTGTTCCAAAGGTTGACAACAACTGGAAGATCGTGGGAGTCAACCTTGCTTCACCCTATCGAGATGCAGTGGTCAAGCTGGTGAACGAGGGAAAATTGGAAGTTCCCTATGCGAAGGCCTTGAATGTTGATGAGCTTAAGAAACAAGGCATTATCAAGTAAGTAAGAAAATTGATTGGTTATTCGGAGGTGGCAGCAATGCCACCTCTTTCTTGCATGCATGTGCTGCATGCACTACAACCATTGCAGATGAGACGGCTGCCGCATTGCTCACAACACGTTCTGAAGTGCGGTTTGTATAAGAGTTCTTTCTCTATCGGGCCGTATTCATCGACAAGGTCGAAATGCATCGGCTTGCCTACATGCTGTAAGCCTGATTTGCATGCCATACTGCTTTGTAATCGTTTTGACTTGAGGTGATAGGTTTTCCCATCCTTGATCAGGTAGGTTCCTGTTTCAATGAAACAAAACGTAATGTCTGACTGTACACAGGCTTGGTGAAGGCCTTTGACCCAATCGATGTCACAGGGGCGGGGATTGTCGTAGTTCTCCCCTCCGACGAGTACTTGCTCAATCTGGTTCGTAGCCAGATAAGCAGAGATGTCGATGGGACCCAAAAGGGGAGCGCACATGATTCCCTTGTGCTTGAAAGGAAGGTCGAGCAAGAGAGGAATACGCTGATCAGCCCTTTTTTGGTTCTCACAGGTGACGTTGAACATAACATGGTCCCACCCGTCGTTCCAATCTGAGGGAAGACATGTTGAAACCCGTTCAGGCCTTTTGGTTAACAAGAAAAATTTTACATCCCTGCGTTGTCGGATGAGACGCCATGCCTCATCCCTCCATGCGTCAGCTTGCTCGAGAAAGAAGTCGCTGGTCATACAGACGCGAAGCATCTCCCCGGACTGTACGGTATATCTGCCTTTTCTATCCTGATGTAAAGGGTAGGTAAAGCCGGCTTTTGTACGGAAAATGTCCCTACCGTCCATACCACGCTTACGGTCAAGGGCATACATATAGCAATTCTGACAGCCTTCACTGCATTTGATGCATCCATGCCAAGGGTTCCAAATGTCATGCATGTAAATACTCCACGCATGTATAGTACACTATGGATTGCCTATGGAGCAAGAAAAACCCCCATCCAAAAGGACGAGGGTTGGCAGCATTACTCACGTGAGCTTATTCTAACTCAGAACTTTCATCCTCAAATGACTTGTTCCTACGTTTTCTTACACAATCGGTAAGCAAGTATTCAATCTGCCCATTGATTGAGCGAAAATCGTCATCAGCCCAACGGGCCAACTCTTCCCACAGCGACGACGATAGACGCAGTAATACTTGTTTTTTAGCTTTATCCTTTGCCTCCATACGTCATCTTCCTTTCGTGTTAATAGAGTGATCCGCTGTTTACGATCGGCTGGACATCACGGTTGCCGCATAGGACTACCATCAGGTTGCTCACCATCGAAGCCTTACGCTCTTCATCAAGGGTTACAATACCATTTTTATTCAGCTGATCGAGAGCCATTTCCACCATGCCTACTGCACCTTCAACAATTTTCTGGCGTGCAGCAATAATGGCGGATGCTTGCTGTCGTTGCAACATGGCTGCAGCAATCTCGGGGGCATACGAGAGGTGGGTGATCCTGGCTTCGAGTATTTGCAATCCTGCTACCTCAACCTTCGACTGCAACTCACGCTGCAAATCCTGGGCGACCTCTGTGCTGCTTCCACGTAGTGATTTCTCATCCTCTTCGGAGTCGTAGGGGAAAAGTCTTACTACGTTGCGAAGGGCAGAGTCACATTGGATGGATAAGTATTCTACATAGTTGTCTACGCTGAAGACAGCCTTTGCCGTATCAACAACCTTCCAAATGACTACAACACCGATAATAATCGGATTTCCCAGGGCATCGTTCACTTTTTGCTTGTCATTGTTCAGTGTCAGCGCCTTGAGGGAAATCTTTTTCTTGGGGAATTGGATGGTATAGGTAGTAGACATTTTACCCGGTTCGGTTTTTGATTCAGGCTTTGAAGTGGAAGATGCTGTATCGGTATTGGTAATTGGATTAACCGCACTTACAAACGGATTGACCCAGAAGAACCCTTCTTTCTTGAGCGTCCCGTAGTACTTGCCGAACAGGGTGAGTACCAATGCTTCATTGGGCTTTACAATTTTCAGTCCGGCATAAAGAATGGGTCCAACGACGAAACCATAGAGAGCACTCACTACCACCACAAGAAAGCGTAGGAGAGCAGGCATGTCGGCAACAAAGCCTATGACAAAGAACACACAGCATGCAAGAATCAGGGCAGTGTTGAGCAGAAGGAATGCAAAACCATTCGCCACACTGGTCAAGATCTTTTCTTGGGAGTAGACAGGTTCATTCATACGAATGCCTCCAAAATGATTCATAAAGATATCAAAACGATATCATCTAGATATTCCTACGTTTGTGTTGTTTTGTCAAGCCGAGCATTCACTTTTTCATGCGTGTACTAGGTATGTATGAACTTTATTAAAAGATATTCATTTTGCTAGAATTACCATACAAACAAAGGGATATTTTTTTACAGGGAACATACTTGCTACATCATTCCTAGTAAAGTGCTAGGTTCTGTGTGCAATCCTCCCTTTTTCTGCTATACTATGACATACTAGCAATAAGGGAGCGCCTATGCAGAACTGGAAAATCAAAGATGCAGAAAAGCTATACCGAATCAATGATTGGGGAAACGGCTATTTCCATATAGCAGATACCGGGGAAGTAGAAGTAAGGTTGAAGGACAAGTCACCACAGTCCTCCATAAGCTTGCTCTCCATCGCCAAGGGGCTGCAGGAACGAGGGATGAAACTTCCCGTTCTCCTTCGTTTTTCCAATATTTTGGATGACCGCATCCAGCATATCAATGAGAGTTTCCTGAATGCAATCAAGGATGCCGGATACCAGGGAACCTATCGCGGTGTGTATCCGATAAAGGTGAACCAACAACAACAGGTAGTCGAGGAAATTTGCAAATATGGGCAGCAGTACCATCATGGGTTGGAAACCGGCAGCAAAGCCGAACTCATTATAGCCTTGGCCCATATTGATGATCCTGAGGCGTATGTCATTTGCAATGGGTATAAGGATGAAGAGTATATAGATCTTGCGCTCAAAGGATTGCAACTGGGTATTCAGACTGTGCTGGTTGTGGAAATGCCCGGAGAAGTCGGGATCATCCTCCAGCGATCACGGGCGTTGGGTATTAAGCCGAACATCGGCCTACGTATGAAACCCTCAACCATGGCAAGCGGCCATTGGACGGACAGCGGTGGGGACCGCAGCGTTTTCGGACTGAATACCACGCAGGTCGTCCAAGTTGTAGACCGGCTTCGCAAAGAGAATATGTTGGATTGCCTGAAACTGTTGCACTACCATCTGGGAAGCCAAATTCCCAACATTCACGATATTCGTGTCGGCGCAACCGAAGCCGCTCGGTTCTATGCAGGGTTGGTACACGAAGGTGCTGCCATGGGATTGTTGGATATGGGAGGCGGCTTGGCCATCGATTATGATGGCAGTCACTCAAACAGTTCAAACAGTCGAAACTATTCAACCAAAGAGTATTGTGATGACGTGGTTGAGGAAATCATGACCATCTGCAAGGAAGAAAACATTCCCCATCCAACGCTCATCAGTGAGTCGGGAAGGGCTCTTGTCTCCTACTATTCGGTTCTGTTGATGAACATTCTCGATACCAATGTATTCTGGGATGGGAAGAACAGCGAAGAGGATGTCTACGACGATGCTATGATGCCCGCCTTGGAGAACCTCTTGTATGTACGGACCATGCTCAACGAAAAGAATGCCCAGGAATGTCTGAATGACTTGAATTATTATCGCGAGGAAAATCGCAATAAATTTTTGTACGGCAAGGTGAACATGCGCGAGCGGGCCGCTGCAGAACATGTATATTGGTCGATCATCGCTGAGATCCAGCAAAAGTATGGCGATATTCACTCTTCCGAAATACAGAAGCTGGAGCACCAACTTTCCGATATCTATTACGGGAATTTCAGCTTGTTCCAATCGCTTCCCGATGTATGGGCCATCGACCAGATGTTTCCCATTATGCCGATCCATCGTTTGGATACCAAACCGGAACGCAAGGCGGTATTGTCCGATATCACCTGTGATAGCGAAGGAAAAATCGACAAGTTCATTACCAGCTCAGGCGTCTCCAACACCTTGCCGCTTCACAGCCTGACAGAAGATGAGGATTACATTCTAGGTGTTTTCTTGGTGGGGGCTTATCAGGAGACTTTAGGGGATTTGCACAACCTGCTTGGGGATACCAATGTAGTTTCCATCACGTATGATGACGATGGAACATTCAGTTTGCACAATGAGCTGGAAGGGGATACGGTTGCCGATGTGCTCAGCTACGTGGAGTATGAGCCGAAACGCCTTGAGGCCATGATTCGTACCAAGGCGGAAAAGGCAGTACAAGAGGGTAGGATTACGGTACAGGAAAGAAGACGGATCATCTCAGCCTATACTGCTGGCTTGAGGGGGTATACCTATTACGAGACCGACCAAGAGGAGTAAGGGATGAACAAGAAACGATTGATAATTATTGGTGCTGGGGGAGTTGGCAATGTTGCAGTGCGCAAGTCCGCACGCATGGAAGACCTCTATGAAGAGATATTGCTCGCCAGCAGAACCAAGGCAAAGTGTGACGCCATCGCCAAGGAAGCAGGACCTGTTCCCATCCGCACAGCAGAGGTGGATGCAGACGATGTGCAAGCCCTTGTTTCCCTTATCAGGAATTTCAAGGCGGATGTATTGCTCAATGTAGCCCTTCCGTATCAGGACCTTACTATTATGCAGGCCTGCCTGGAGTGTGGAGTGCACTATGTGGATACTGCAAACTACGAACCCAAAGATGTGGCGCATTTTGAATACTCGTGGCAATGGGCATTCAGGGAAAAATTTGAAAAGGCCGGCTTGACCGCTCTGCTTGGCTCGGGTTTCGACCCCGGGGTAACCAATGTGTTTACCTCGTATGCCGCCAAGCATTACTTTGACGAGATGCACTATCTTGATATTGTAGATTGCAATGCCGGCGACCATGGCAAGAGTTTTGCAACCAACTTCAATCCAGAAATAAATATACGGGAAATTACCCAGAACGGAAAGTATTATGAGAAGGGTGAGTGGCTGGAAACAGAACCGCTAGAAATTCACCAGAATGTAGACTATCCGCGGGTAGGTTCGAAGGAGAGCTATCTCCTCTTCCACGAAGAACTGGAATCACTGGTGATGCATTACCCCACCCTCAAGCGTGCCCGCTTCTGGATGACGTTCAGTCAGCAATACATCACCTTTTTGAGGGTCCTTGAGGAGGTCGGCATGACTAGTATCAAACCGATCGAGTATCAGGGTATGGAAATACAACCTCTTCAGTTCCTGAAGGCAGTGCTTCCCGAGCCTTCCTCGCTTGGCCCCAACTATCAAGGCCAGACTTCCATCGGTTGTCAGATCAGGGGAGTGAAGGATGGAAAGGAACGCACCTTTTTTATTTTCAACAACTGCAGTCATCAGATGGCTTATCAGGATACCAAAGCACAGGCAGTCTCCTATACCACAGGAGTTCCTGCAGCCCTTGGTGCCAGTTTGGTTGCAAGAGGAATTTGGAATGCACCAGGGGTATGGAACATGGAGCAGTTTGACCCCGACCCGTTCCTTGCAGAACTCGGGAAAATGGGTCTTCCCTGGGAAGTCGTTGTAGATGGCAAGCTTGCCTTTGGAAAATAGAGCATGATCGATACCAAGCAGATATCCCATACTCCAGCCTTTGTGCTGGAGTATGAAGCCTTACAAAAAAACCTTGCCCTTATCAAGCAACTGCAAGATCAGGTGCCGGTCAAATTTCTCTTCGCACTCAAGGGTTTTGCCATGCACTCTGTTTTTCCAGAGCTGGCGGCTTCTGCATGCGGGGCAACCATATCCTCACTCAATGAGGCTCTCCTCGCTTCTCCTTACTTTTCAGAAGTGCATGCGTATGCTCCGGTGTATCAAGACCGTGAGTTCGAGACCATTGCCAGGATTGCCAAGCATATTACCTTCAATTCCCTCAATGAGTATGAGAAACATACGAAAGACTGCCCAAGAGCCAGCAAAGGTCTGAGAATCAATCCACTGTATTCTGCAGTTGAAACAGAACTTTACGACCCCTGTGCGATCGGTTCACGCCTGGGTGTCCTTCCCCAAGCGTTGCCGACACTCCCTGAAGGCTTGAGCGGCCTGCATTCACACAACCTTTGTGAGAGCACGGCGCATGATCTTGAGCAAACCCTGGTTTCCATCGAAAAACACTATGGGCATTTGCTTCCTTCCATTTCTTGGCTCAACCTTGGTGGCGGGCATCTGGTAACCAAAAAGGGCTATGACCTTGAGCTGTTCAAGGCCGTCCTCTCATCCTTCTGTATGCGTCATCCCCATATTCAGCTGTATCTGGAACCCGGGGCGGCGTTTGTCTGGGAAACAGGGTACTTGGCTACCAGAATTCTTGATATCGTACAAAATCAAGGCATCACCACACTGATGCTTGATACCTCGTTTGCCACCCATATGCCCGATTGTTTGGAAATGCCGTATGCTCCTCAGGTGGTAGGAGCTGAAATCGTCCAAGAGGGAGGGTACCGCCTGGGAGGCTGTAGCTGCCTGGCAGGCGATTGGGTAGGTTCGTATCGCTTCAAGAAACAACCCAAAGTAGGTGATACGCTTCTTTTGTGTGACATGATGCACTACACCATGGTAAAAACTACCATGTTCAACGGTATTGCACTTGCTGACATCGGCATGGTTCGAGACGGGCTGTACCAGATTGTCAAAACGTTCAGCTTTGATGACTATCAAAGACGATTATCGTAGGAGAATGTATGGAACATTGGTTTCTTGACTCGGAATTTCCCAATGCTGATCCCCAAAAGGCACACTTTCATGTCATTCCTTTTCCCTTGGAGGAGACTGTCTCCTACATGGGTGGAACCAAACATGGTCCATCTGCCATTATTGAGGCTTCCGGACAATTGGA
The DNA here is from genome assembly GCF_000190435.1 of Sphaerochaeta globosa str. Buddy. Classification (NCBI taxonomy): domain Bacteria; kingdom Pseudomonadati; phylum Spirochaetota; class Spirochaetia; order Spirochaetales; family Sphaerochaetaceae; genus Sphaerochaeta; species Sphaerochaeta globosa. The sequence goes on along the minus strand of NC_015152.1, from coordinate 1,622,977 downwards.
GCAACTGGTGGAAGGCTACGGCAATCCGGGACTGCTTGGCATTCATACAACCCTCAATGTAGAAATGAGTGAAAACGGTGAGGACTCCATCGAGCGGGCAAGCAAGGCAATGCTCAATGCACGTACCTGTAATGCTATTCCTGTTCTCTTGGGTGGGGAGCATTCGGTGACCAATGCCGCCATCGATTTACTGCTTTCCTATGAAGATGTTGGGGTATTGCAGTTCGATGCCCATATGGATTTACGCGATACATATGAAGAGAGTAAACTCAGCCACGCCTGTGTTATGCGTAGGGTGGTGGAGAAGGGTATACCCCTTTTTCAGGTAGGCATCAGGAATTTCAGTGAAGAGGACCTTGCCGCAAGAGAACGCTATCAGGTAGGGCATTACGATGCATCCTACCTCTATCGCTGTAAGGATCTCTCTACGCTACAGCTTCCTGCGACGTTCCCGAAAAAGCTCTATATAACCTTCGATGTGGATGGTTTTGACGCCTCGCTGATGAGCGCAACCGGCACCCCCGATCCAGGTGGACTATCCTGGTGGGATGCCATCACGCTGTTGGAAAGCTTGACCGAGGGTAGGACGATTATCGGCATGGATGTGGTGGAGCTTGCACCCAATCAACTCCACCACCCAAGCTATACAGCTGGTAAACTCGTCTACTTCCTGATGGGCTTAGCGGCCAAGCGCAACTCCTAAGGCTTTTGCCTCGGCCAAGGCTGTTTGGTCGGGAGTGTCCTCGGCAATTACAGGTTCTGCTGCCAGCAGCGCACCGCTTTTACGGGTGGTTTCCTGCCACTCTCGCATCCACTGACCATCACCCCAGCCATACGAACCAAACAGGGCGACGGTTTTTCCGCTGAGATGAGGCAACAACGATTCAAACATCGGCTCAAACACCTCGTCCTCCAAGCTTTCACTGCCCATGGCAGGACACCCAAAGGCAAAGGCGTCGTAACTGTCCAGCATATCTGCTGAAAACATACCGGCGCTGATGACTTTTGCAAAGGCTCCAGCTTCCCGTACACCCTCGATAACGGCATCGGCCAACGCCTGTGTATTCCCTGTTCCACTATAATAGACAACTGCAATCTGTTTCATATATGTTTCCTTTGAACCGTCAAATCCTCTAGTTTTTTTCCTTTCTGGTGCAACTCAAGGTAGAGACGGGTACATTTCTTATATTGTGCGAACACCTTTTTTGCTTGTTGGACATCCGTATACACTTTCCAACATCCATCACATTTACCGTCACACCCCTTATTACGGATAAAAGCTTGTACATCAGATGCCGGATACCCCAAAAAGAGACCGATTTCATGGGGAAACTGTTCTTCATGGTCCAAGCGGTGCATGAGATGCTCAATTGAATCCGCGAGCGGACAAATCGGATACCCCAAGGGACAGAGAATGTGTTGTACTTCCTTCTGCTTCAACTTGTGTTCCAAGAGGTTGGGCCGATGTACATACATCAAATACAAATCTTTTTTTTGCTGCAGGAGTGTTACAACAACGCCTTTAGGATTCAATTTAATGTTCCACTGCTCAACGGTCGTATGCAAAGCTTCAAAATCTGTAGTGCGGTAACTGATTAAACTACCTACCTTGAGCGCGGCCAAGGTAGGAGATGCAAAACGTATGATAAGTTCGTCTGACACGGCTTTCCTCAATGTATAGTAGGTTAGCATATGCTAACTCTTGCATAGTAGAACACAAAAGAAAGGATTTGGTCAATACCTATAAATATAGTAGGAATTAAGGCTGGGTAGTATCGATTACTCCCACCAGCTTTTTCATTTTTTGGGCCAAGGTCGATGCAGCGCCAAAATGTTTGGTCGCCTGATTGTGGGCCCAGTGATATAAAACCGTAGCGTCATCAAAGTTACCCAGTTTTCGATAACAGCGTCCGATATGTACCAAAAGGCCGATTTTTTCAGCTTCCGTGGCAAATTGCTCCTCGCTATCAAGATAGGAGCGTACTACCAAGTAGTGGTCGAGGGCCTGTCGATACTTTTTCATTTTCTCCAGGCAGAAAGCGAGGCCGCAACGGGCCATGACTGCCTGGCTGGAAACAGAACCCGCCAACTCTTCCAGAAGGGAAAGAACATGCTTTCTGATCACCAATTCCTGGGAGTAGAGTTGTTTGGCATGCTGAATATCCGCTTGGAAACACAAGGCATCGATATATAGGTCATATCTGCTTCCACTATCCTGTGACCATGGAAGGGCGAGCAGCGAAGTAGCGATGCCCAGTGCCTCATCCAGTTGATTATCATCAAGATAGGAAAGGCCGAGGGCAAGTAGTGCCTCGAGGGTTCGTTCATCTTCCTGGTCGTACAGTGAAAGGCTGGTCTGATAAATTTGTTGGGCGATTTCCAATTCACTGGAGGTATCACGGGCCTGTAGATACGCCATATTCAACTCACTCATCACCACGACATATTGGGGGTTCATCGGTCCATGTTCGTTGAAGTGGGCGATACGCTGCTTCTCAAGATCTGCTATCTGCTGGTGGATCTTGGCAAAGTAGATGGGATCGTCGAGTTCACTCGTCAACAAAAGTCGTGCAAAGTAGTTTTCCATACAACAAGTATACACAGCTTGCAGGTCAATCAACAAGCGTTTGTCAGTTTTTGCAGGCCCTGAGTGCAAGATAACAATCGTGTACATAACTATCCATCATCATGCAACCGGCTGTATCGGTATAGAGATCGGTAATGTGAAAACCGCAGTCGGTAACTCCTCCAAGCAAATCCTCAAGCGTATGGCTGAACTCGACGGTATCATGGTTTTTCATTCGCTTCTCCAATTGTTTGGCACTCAGACTGTTCAGATCGGAGTAGGGAAGTGTGTATTTGACACGCAGTTTGTTTTTCAATGCACGTTTCTCGTCAAACATATAGAGTACTGGATTGGTTATCGATGTAAGGAAATAGCCTTTGGTCCGTAAAATCCTATAGCAGTGACTGTACATGGCTTTTACATCGTCAATGAAACAGGATGAGGTGGGATTGTAGATGAGGTCGAAAGAAGCATCCTCAAAGCAGGAGAGATCACGCATATCCCCACGAACCAATTGAATATCCAAGTTGAGTTTCTCAGCATATGAGGCATCTTGGGCCAATTGCTTCTTTGAAACATCGAAAACAGTTACCTGGGCACCTGCTAAAGCAAGGAGTACTGCTTGCTGCCCGCCACCTGAAGCAAGAGCCAAGACTTTTTTGCCGGCAATGTCCGAGACCCATGAAGCAGGTACTTTCTTAAAAGGAGAGAGAACCATATCGAGTTCGCCTTTGCGGGCTTTGTCGATTTGTTCTTGTGTGCAACCATCAGTCCATATATTATTGCGACCGACTTCCCAGTCCCATGCTTTAGCATTCTGTTCTACGTACGTATCCATGGTCTGACCATAGCATACAAACACATTCGATGCAATTATGGAAAAACCAACTATTTTTCTGATAAATAGTTAGAAGAAATTGGCGTATAGGTAAGCACTCCCTGTACTTGGTGGGAGTGCATGAGCCTGATTGCTTGGATGGAACAGTTCAATCTTGTAGTCTCTGGAAGGCTGACCAGGTGTGCGTTGCGAAACAGCGTAACATGCTCTGTAAACGGAGAATCGGTGAATTGTACGGGAAGTTCCTTCAACATCGAAACCAAGTAGGATTGTAAAGTGCGTAGTTGCTGACTTTTGGTTATGCCAAGCCAAATAATGTTTCCCCCGGGCTTGGTAAACATGCCAAGCTGTGAGAACTCAAGCGAAATAGGGTCGCAGGGAAGCTTTTGGAGTCCCTTGGTTAGATTGGCAAGCAGCCGAGGGTCCTGCTCACCCAGAAAGCTGAGGGTGAGGTGCAGATTGTTGATAGCAGTCCTTCTTCCTTTGAGAAGCAAAGGCTGTAGTGTGTCCTGAATCTGGCTCAGTGAACGGAGGGTTTGTTCGTCAAACGTAAGGGCATAGAAAAGTCTCATAGGCATACTATACGTTTTGGGCTGGGGGAAATCCATACGATACCATGCAGATAAAACGAGACCTCCCTGGATTTCCAAGGAGGTCTTTACACTAGCGGCAAAGGGACTCGGACCCCTGACCGAACGGATATGAGCCGTTTGCTCTACCAACTGAGCTATGCCGCCATAACAACTCTGACACTATAACTAAAGGCGTTTGGTTTAGTCAAGAGGGTTTTTATCCCTTTTTTCTGTGATGAAACTATGGTAGAGTAGTGGCCATGGAAAAACAGCAGTACGTATGTCCAAAATGCGGTTGCACCCACTATGAGAGCGACCGGTTTCAAGCTACCGGAGGCAATTTTGCCAAGATTTTCGATGTGCAGAACAAGCGGTTTGTTACCATCTCCTGCCAACAATGCGGTTATACTGAATTGTTCAAGCAGAGTGAACAGACCGGGTGGAATATTCTGGATTTCTTGACAAACTAAGATTCGCTTTGCATTGTAGCCAGTATTGGTATCAGACCAAGTATCCTGATTCGGAACCTGGCGGGTTTTTATGGCTCAATGCTGACATTTTTCAGTTTTTAATCGGCAAAACTAGTATTCTCTTGTTATTCAGATCGCAACATAATAATATAAACAATACTATATGCTATATTTATGGAGTTTGAGGTGATAATTGACCATGCACGCTTTGAAGAAGTTGAAATTGCCCCGAGAGCAATAGATATAATGAATGCAACCCGTTCTATGGGGTATACAACTGAGTCAGCAATCGCGGATATTATCGATAATTCTATATCAGCAAATGCAAAGAAAATTAGTATTTACTTTCCTCCAAGTGCAGATATTATTAAAATTATTGATGATGGGGACGGTATGTCCTCTGATGAATTAAAAAATGCAATGAGATACGGTTGCGATTTAAATTATAAAAGGGAAGATTCAGATCTTGGTAGATTTGGGTTAGGACTTAAGACAGCGTCCTTCTCTCAATGTGAGGTGTTAACAGTAATTTCTAAGAAAAATGGAAGAACAAATAGTTTAAGATGGGATCCTACATATATTGAAAAAAATGGCTGTGGATGGATAGCACTATCCTTACAACCTGAAGAAATTTTTAAATATTCCCTAGATACAAAATTTGATGCACAACACTCAGGTACAATAGTAATATGGGAAAATCTTTCTTTAATGTTGGCGGGGGAGTCTGATTATAGTAGCGCCCTTTCGCTAAAAATGGAATCAGTGAGAAATCACATTAGGCTTGTCTTCCATCGGTTTCTATCAGGAGAGGATGGGCTTTCAAAGATTGAAATTTCATTTAATGACAAAGTCATCCAACCAATAGATCCTTTCCTCAAGTCAAAATCCATGCAAATCTCAGATGTTCAAAAGATACTTGTGCCGGAGCTTGGAGGAAATGAGGTGTCTGTATCAATAAAGCGTTATCTATTGCCTTCAGTTTCAAAGTTAAGTAAGACTGAATTAAACATGCTTTGCGGGGATTCTACACTTGCAAGAACTCAGGGGTTCTATGTTTATAGAAATAAACGGCTCCTTGTATGGGGTACCTGGTTCCGTCTTGCTTTAAAAACAAATACCTCTAAGCTTTCTAGAATTCAAATTGATATTCCTTCATCACTAGATAAGCTTTGGTCTTTAGATGTGAAGAAATCAACAGCAAAGCCACCAGAAATTATTAGGAAAAATCTAAAATCATTAATTCATTACTCACAGAATACAAGTAAAAATACTTTTATCGCAAAAAGTAAACTTGAACTCCATTCTAAAATTAATCATTTTTGGGAAAGAACTATTTCTAGTGATGAAAGTATCAATTACCAGATTAACAAGGCACACCCCTTAATTTTGGAATTTTCGGATAAATTATCTAATGATCAGCGTAAAGTATTCGAGAGGCTTTTATTTGATCTGGAACAGTTTATCCCAATTAATCAGATGTTTCTTGATATGGAAGATGAAAAAACAATTGGCTTTGCTTCTGATGAGATGGAATGCTCTATCAGACAGGAAATTGGTGAAATTCTTGATAGAGATCATAGCAAGACAATTATCCAGATTTTAAAAACAGTTGAGCCTTTTGCTCGATACCCAGAATTGGTTGAAGAGATTTTAAATCAGAGAGGAATTCTGTGAAAGATATTCAGTTTGACATTTTATTAAGAGTAATTGTAGATAGTATTCCAGCAGAGGAAAGTATTACGGAAAGCGACTTGAGAAATCAGGTGGAAAGTGTTTCTAATTTAGCAAGTTTGTTTCTTAGAGATCCCTCCATTGGGCTTCTTTCCGATGAAATAAAAACAGAGCTTTTTCAAAAAGCCAAAGAAAAAGTTTACATAAATTGGGAACCAGCTATTGGAATCTATGATAAACGTACAAGGCTAATACCTTGGTTTGAAGAATCTATTCCTGAATCAAATAGATATTTTTGGAACAGGTATAAAGAATTCCTTCTGAAAAAGAAAAATTGGTCTCCAAAGCAGGTCAAAGAATTAGATGATATTTCTTCTCTTGTCATTAATCAAGCAGGAAATCCAAAAAGCGAGACAGAGTGGAACCGCTACGGCCTTGTAATCGGTGAAGTCCAATCAGGTAAGACTGCAAATTATACTGCTTTCTGTAATAAGGCTGCTGACGCGGGATATGATGTAATTATTATTCTCGCTGGTATATCTGAGTCTTTGAGATTTCAGACTCAGACTCGATTGGATATGGAATTCGCTGGGAGGGAAACTGGCTCTACTGTTGGGAATTCAGGAAAATTCTTCCCTACTGGTGTTGGGTTATTTGCAAATCAGCAGAGATCACCTGCGAACTGTACTTCAGCGAACTCTGACTTTAGTATCAATCTTCTCGAGGGTCAACAATTCAGTCTCAATGGGTGGAAGGAAACCACATTTTTTGTATTAAAAAAACATGTCAAAGTACTCGAGAATGTTGTGACTTGGCTGACTAAGAACAACGAAGTCGGAAGCACTGGAAAAATTGAAAAAACGTTATTACTGATTGATGATGAATCTGACAATGCATCACAGAATACAATGGCTCAGGAATGTAATCCTACAAAGACAAATGGATGGGTGAGGAAAATACTCAATCAGTTCACAAAATCGTCCTATATGGCTATAACAGCGACTCCCTTTGCGAATATTTTTGTTGATCCGGATGTGGATGATAAGGATTTTGGAGCAGGGCTATTTCCAAAAGATTATTTATTCAAGCTAGCCAAATCCTCAAATTATCTTGGAGTCAATGAGATTTTCGGTGATGATAGTAAACTCGAAAATATTTTAGTAGAAATCAATTTGAATCAGATTGAAGGCACAAAAGACAATCCTGGAATTTTACCTCTGTCACATAAAAAAGATAGCAAATTAGAATCCTTACCTGACGATCTGTATGATGCACTTCGCTATTTTCTACTGTCAAATGCAATCTTAGATAGATTGGAAAAAGAAAAGCACCAAAGACTTTTACATAGATCTATGCTAGTGAATATTTCACGGTTCATCATTAAGCATGACGAGATTACTGTTCTCATCAATGATTGGTTGCTACAGGCAAGAGCAGACATAAACAACTATGCAACACTAGCCGAAAGATATTCAAGCAACCAAGATTCTGGAGAACTTTATGAAATTCACAGAATCTGGCAAAAATTTTTCAACGACCCAGAATCATGCTGGATAGACTTAGCTTTGAACTATCTTTCAGAAGCAATAAAAAGCATTGAAGCAGTTCCTGTTAATCAAAACAAACAAGCAAAAGAAGCTTTGGATTTTGAATTGGCGACAAAGAAAAATGAAGGTCATAGATTTATTTATATTGGAGGATTTGCTCTTGCTAGAGGTCTAACTCTAGAAGGTCTGATTGTTAGCTATTTTTATAGGCGGACATGCTGCTATGATACATTGCTTCAAATGGGGAGATGGTTTGGCTATAGGCCGAATTACAGTGATTTAGTGAAAATTTGGATGTCAAAAGATCTCATGGATTCATACCACGATATTGCATGCGAAGTGCTTCCAGATCTTTATAATCAGATAGATACAATGAATGAAACAAATCTATCTCCAATTGACTTTGGGTTGATGATACGAAACAATGTTTCTTCTTTAGAGATCACTGCCAGAAATAAAATGAGAACGGCTAGAGACTACATGCATCCTTGTGAAATCAGAGGCCATTTGATTGAAACTCCTAGATTAATTAATAAGAAAGGAATAATTCGTCAGAACAATACAGCCGTGTTGAACTTTTTGTCTACAGTCCTTTGCTATTCAATGAATAGTAATACCGACTATGGTACAAAAGGTTTGTTTTGGAAAGGTGTATCGGGACATGACATTGCTTCTTTGGTAAAACAATTCAGGGTTCATCCTTGGCACTTATCTTTTCAAAGTGAGACACTGGCTGAATACATAATTGATAATGAAATCACCAATTGGGATTTGTACATTGCTGGTAATAATGAACCATCATTTTTAGGAGATGGAATTCCAATTCAACCTATTTACATAAAAGGTATTAACCAAGAAATCAATCCATTTCCAAGAAAGATGGACTTGAATAAGCAAAACGCAAATATGCTTAGAGTCTCAGGTTCAAAGTTGAAAGTTGGTTCAGGTGCCATGGCTAGGATTGGTCTCTCGGAAGATGAATATAAGAATGTGAAAATGAAGAATGATTATAAATCTCTTTCTGACTCAATGCTCCTAAATGTAGAGGGAAGAAGGCCACTGTTAATAATTTATCCATTAAAGATGTTGTTTGAGAATCAAATCGATGGTGAAGAAACCAAAGATTTTGAATATGTTTTTGCAATAGGTCTCGGTTTTCCTGGAGATAAGAATCAAAGTATAAAGAGACAATATAAAATCAATTTAGTTAAAGCAAGAGAACTCTTTGAAGAGGAAGAATACGATGAATAGTGAGTTTGACCAGACGAATACTTTTAAATCCTGGAAAAATAGGGATTTAATTAAACCTCACAGTTATATATCAATTCCAGAAACTGTAACAGGAATCTGTTGGTATTACGGATTTGATAATGCTTCGCATAATGCTTTTAGGTTTGAAATCAATACTAACTACAAACTATCAAGATCTTATTCGTCGGCATCAATTACGGTTTCAACTTATTTTGGTAGCAATCAGGTAACAAATATATTGTTTGTACTTCTTGATGATTCCCTTAATAATATCTTCTCGGAAGTTTTTTTGGATTTAGTTGAATCCTCAAAGAAAGCTTGTACGTCTTTAGAAGCAAGCAAATGTATATTTAATGAATATGAGAGATGGATTAAGCTCTTCACTACTGGTCGCAAAACAGGACTTACTGAGATTGAACAAAGAGGCCTGTTTGGAGAACTATATTTCATTGAACAGGAATGTAATAAAGAGCATTCTATTACTGATATTGTATTGAATTGGTCAGGTCCAGCTTTTGGGGAGGTGGATTTTGTCTTCGAAAATGGGTGGACCGAAGTTAAAACTCATTTGATCAAGGAAGATACAATTATCATTAGCTCCGTTGGCCAATTGGATCATCCCAATAAAGGAAATCTTTTAGTATATGCCTTGAATGTTGATGAGGATGGTAGGTCTCTAAATGATCAATATAATATCGTAAGGGACTTGGTTAAAAATATTGGGGATTTTAATTTTCTTGAACACTTTGAGAATATACTCAACGAATTTGGATATTTCCATTTACCCCTTTATGATAGGATTCACTATTCTGTTATAGAAACTCGTAAATATTCAATTTCTGATTCTTTTCCCAAGATTCCTAGAACAGTGAAATTACCAAATATTAAATCAATAACCTATAAGCTTATTATTGATAGTTTGGAAGAATGGAGAGTTCAATGATTAGTTTAGCTGATTTCAGATCTGATCTTATTCAGAATTCCAAAATTGAATCACAGGAAAATGGACAAGGTGATTGTGCTGCATTCGTAGAGAGAGTAATGGGCCTCTTTGGAGAAAATGGATTCTGGCAAGATTTTCAGCCCTGTTTCTTCAACAAACGTTTCAAAAATAATGCTGAAATACGATTTGATGGTTTTGCAACAGAGGAGGCTGAAGAAACACTTTGTGTTGTCATAGCTAGTTATTCAGGGATGGATCATGTTCAGACTGTCACGCAAACCGAAATTCTCAAATCCATCGAAAAAGCCTCACGTTTCCTTCAGAATGCATTAGGACCAAATAAACATGAATTCAGGAAGGAGAATCTTGAAATAGGACATCCTGCTTATGATTTATTTACATTGGCAAATGAGTTATTCTCGAAAAATGAAATTCAAAAAATAAAATTTATATTTATTACTGATGGATTGATAAGTGACAGACTTAAATCTCTAGAATTAAAAACAATTAATGATATTCCTGTTGCCTTTGATCTAATCGATATCAAGTATCTTTATCAGGTTGTGATATTGTCAGGTGAGAGGGAAGAACTCGATATCGATATCACTAGATTTGATACATCAACTCAAGGTTTTCTATGTGTTGAGATTCCCCAGAATACAGATTTGTTTAAATGTTACCTTGCTGTTATTCCCGGTGCTACACTTTCAGCTTTGTATACAGAATATGGTAGTAAATTACTTGAGGGGAATGTACGTTCATTCCTAACAACAAAGAAAGCAGTTAATAAAAAGATTAGAGAAACCATTCTTCAAAAACCAGAATATTTCTTTGTTTACAATAACGGCATCGCTGTAACTTCAACAGGAATTGATTTAAAACGAACTGAATCTGGCCTGTTTATCACAAGCATCAGGAATCTCCAGATTATAAATGGAGGGCAAACCACTGCAATACTTGCTAGTACAGCCTTCAAAGACAAAGCAAATCTTGCTGCTGTTGCGGTGCAGATGAAACTTACAGTAATAAATAATGAAAACAAAGAACAGAATGCAGAATTAATTCAGCAGATTTCAAGATCTTCGAATAGTCAGAATCCTGTCAATAATGCTGACTTTTTTTCAAATCATCCATTTCAGCAACAGATTAAACAGCTTTCAGATCTTGGTGATTGTGAAGCTCCAAAAGTAAACAATTTGGTATATAGAACAAGATGGTTCTATGAAAGATCAAATGGTGAGTACAGTCAGAAGAAAATGTTTTGCACTATCGCAAATGCAAAGAAATTTGAAGAAAGAAACCCAAAAAGCCAAATTATTACAAAAACTAGTTTGGCAAAAGCTTATAATCTCTATTATTGCCATAAGCCAGATGTTGTAAGTAAAGGAGCAATGACAAACTTCTGTAAATTTGCTGATGAGATATCAACAATTTGGGAAAAATCTGAAAACGACAAGGCACGATTTAATCCATGTTTTTATAGACAAATAGCATCAATCCATATTTTACTTGCAAAAACAGGGATAATTGTCTCCTCTCAGAATTGGTATGATGGTTCCTATAGGGCAAACGTTGTTGCTTATTCTGTAGCTTGGTTTTTTGAGCAGATTGAACAAAAATTTGGTAAGGATAGGGTATTTAATTATCATAAAATTTGGGATAAGCAGGCAGTTGATAATGATCTTACTGAAATGTTTATGAGTCTTACTACTTTTGTTTACAATTATCTTATTAACGAAAAAGACGGTAGGACAACTACAAACGTGACTCAGTGGTGTAAAAAAGAAACGTGTTGGGCAAACTTGAAAAAAATGGAATACAATTTTCCTGGGTTGATAGAAAATTATCTTATTGATAAGAAAATCATAAAAGATGAAGAGAAAGCAGAAAGGAATAATTCAAAAGAGATTTCGGAAATTAATACCCAGACATCCATATTCACTTATAAACTTACAGATTGGAAAATGCTTGAAAATTATGCTTATTCACAGAAAAATTCTATTTCAGAATCTGAAAAAAATGCTATTGTAGCAATCATAAAAATGTATGAAGGTAAAAGTGGAAATCCTCCCAAAAAGGTTTGTGATATGGCCCTGAATGCGATGCAAAAAGCGTATGAAGATGGAATGCAAATAACAAAATGAGTTACCGAGTATTAGATTTATTTGCTGGAGCGGGCGGACTAAGTCAAGGCTTTAAAAATGCTGGCAACTTTTCTATTGCTGTTGCGATAGAAAACAATAAATATGCCCAAGAAACTTGTCGAGAAAATCATAAAGAAACTACTATGTTAAGCGATGTTTTGGATTATTCGGATTTTTCTGATTTTAAAACTAAGTATGGTGAATTTGATGTTGTTATTGGCGGACCTCCCTGCCAAGGATTTTCCAATGCAAATCGTCAACATAACCAGATCATTAATTTGAATAATCTACTTGTAAAGAAGTATATAGAATTTATCGAAGGTATCAAACCTAAAGTATTTGTTATGGAAAATGTGAAAATGATTCGTTCAAAGACACATTTTTATTTACTATCTGCCAAAGATATTGATTCTGAGAGATTTGATAAAGCATTGTTCAGAACGCAAGTATTGTGTTTACCAAACATAAAATATGAAGAAGCTTTAACTTATAACATTGATCACAAGATGCAATTTCATTCAAGTTCAATTTTACTGCTCAAGAAAAAAATTAGAACTTATGAGAAAGGAACAAAAGTTACTGATCTTGATAAATTCCGTGCGGAACTACTGAATCTCATAAGTGAAGATAAGGATTTGAATAACCTTTTTTTATCCGATGTTTTAGGTTATGCACTGACAGAGATAGACAGCCGTCTTTATGATAGAGTTTCTTCTTTTGTTGTGATGGAAGAATTATCTAAACAAAAAATCTATATCAAGGAAATGAGAAGTACAGATGCTGGGATTGAATTGGATTGTCTATCTATTGGTGTTGAAGAATACATTACAAATTCCCTGAACCAAGATTATGAAATTACTGCAGATATCTATAATACGGTCAATTTTGGAGTTCCTCAATTAAGAGAAAGATTTGTGATGATTGGGGTATTGAAGCAATTAAAAGTAGAACCAAGAGGCCCAGAACGCACGATTACTCTAGAAGAAGATTACAGAACTGTAGGGGATGCAATAAGAAACTTGGAGAATTACGAACCTGGGTATTCAGAAAATTCTAAAGGAATTAAAGTACAAGACATTATAAAGAATGAAAATAATCCTCTTAATAAGCTGTTTGATTCAGATAGAATATATAATCATTTTATTACAAACACAACAGAAGTTGCACTTCAACGCTTTGCATTGATCGAGCCGGGGAAAAATTTTCATTCTTTAGATGCGAAATATACTAAAACATATGCCAAGCCTGAACGAACTCAAAACTCAATCTATCGTAGACTTGAGTATGATAAACCATGTCCAACAGTAACTAACGTAAGAAAAAGTATGTGGATTCATCCAAAATTTAATCGAGCTATTAGCATTAGGGAGGCAGCTAGGCTTCAGTCCTTTCCTGATTCATTTGTATTTAAAGGTACGAAAGATCGGCAATATCAACAGGTGGGAAATGCTGTGCCCCCACTATTTGCAACAGCGATAGCGAAGACTGTATTACTGATGTTAAGCAATGCAGAGAATAATTTAAGTAATTCAATTTCTGAAAATTGAATAGAAAAGTGGTTTTCTAAATCCCAAAGCAACAGAAATTTTCTTTTAATATAGTTGATTTTTGTCGTATAAACATAATTTTCTGTTCCCTCTTGCTTTCAACCTCGTGTATGAGTACTCTTACAGCATGACTGGATTCTTTCTAAAAAAAGCGTTTTTCGATGGCTGGGACAACCTTATTTCGATGGTTGTACTCAATCTTGGGTTTCTCATGATTCTGCTTGCCTTCATGGGAAGTATGTCGCTGATGGATGTTAATACAGCCCTTGCACTGGTAGCCTTGCTATTGAGCGCTGGATTGTTCTCCTTTTATAGTGCCGGAGCGGCAGCTTCAACACATGCCTATGCCAACTATGAACGACCTGGCTGGGAAGGATTCAGACGGGGAATCAGAGAGTCATGGCGCCATGCGTTGCTGTTCTGGCTTCTGATTGTACTGGATATAACCCTTATTCTCTTTGTCATACCGTTCTATCTCAGTTACGGTAATGCTGTGGGAATGCTGCTCAGTGTTCTGCTGTTCTGGCTTTTCCTCGGGTTGACCTTTGCTTTGTTCTACTATTTCCCCTTGTTCTTTCTCATGCAGGGAGATAGACCGACAAAAACACTGAAAAAGAGTTTTATCATTGTGTTTGACAATCTCTTTTTCACCTTGTTTTTTGCCGTTTACCAACTAGTCAACTTGGTTTTCTCCGCCTTGCTCGCAGGGCTTGCCCCAGGCGTGACCGGTATGCATCTTGCATCCAGCGACGCAGTAAAACTTTTGATGCTCAAGTATGACTATTTGGAAGAGCATGCTGATGCTGACCGAAAGCACCTGCCCTGGGATGAACTCCTCTATGAAGAACAGGAGTGTGTCGGACATCGTTCCCTGAAGAATATGATCTTCCCCTGGAAGGACTGACATGGGTTTCGAGGTAGAGCTGAAAGCTCATGTCAGTGATCCCGAGCGGCTTCGTATCGCAATCGAGGCTCTTTCACTGATCGGAGGACCCACCTTTGAAATCAAGGAGGACATATATTATGCCCTCCCCGGTGAGGATGCATTGTTTCGGCTCAGACGCGAGAGTAGTGGACCTTCGTTTACCGATCTCAGCGGCCAGCTCATCTTCACCCGTAAGTATAAAACTCTGAAAGACGGAATTGAAGTCAATCAGGAGTTGGAGTTCTGTGCAAGCGACAGTCAATTCGAACAAGCCCATGCTTTTTGTCTTTCTTTGGGGTACGAAGTATATATCCGGAAAACAAAGAAAGGGTACTTGTATTCGTATAGTGTCACAGAGGATTTTCCGCTTCTGCACCTCGAATTGGTCGAGGTACCACCACTTGGATGGTTTTTGGAAATGGAGTTTGTCCTTGAGGATGAAAAGAAGGTCCCCATGGCGAGGACCTTCCTGATACAGATGCTACAAAAACTAGGTATCGATCAATCCAGCATTGAGAGCAGGTACTACATGCACCTGCTCAAGGCTCAGACTATCGGATAACGCGGTACATCCTCAACACTCAAGTACTTGCTGATACAGCGAATCAAAACTTCGTGATCCTCTACATCCCTCAAACCAGATACCATAGCAGCTGCCACACACCCGACTCCCTCAACAAAAATGGGGAAGCCACCGCCGCATGCGACGAATTGTGTCGGATCCAAACCTCGTTCGGAAAGGGTTGCCCCTCGCTTCTTCAGAAACAATGAGTAGCGCAACGTGCTCATCTCAAAGTACTGTACGGTGCGGAACTTGCGATCGATCCATCCGTCGTTGCCCAAATTCGTTCCTTCCAAAGCATAGTGGAACAAGGTTTTCCCGCTGAGCGACTTGATGGCGATGGCAATCTTCAGGTCATTGTCCATTGCATCGGCAACGAAAACCTTGCCCAGTTCCCATGCATCTTCACAGGTGAAGGTCTCGAACTTGAGCAGTTCTTCCTGTGCCACAACGATTGCCATTCTCTCTTCCAATTCCATAGATCACTCTCCTGGGAAGCGGATACCCCATTGTGAACGGAGCGTATCCATAACTTCCATGACTTTGATGATTTCGCTATGAGGCATTTGTTTGCACTCAAGCTCTCCTTCCTCGATGGCCTTGCGGCATGCTTCAACCTGGTGTTCGAAGCCGGTAATGAACTTGAAGGGCTTGTAGGTCTCCACCAGATTGTAGTCACGATCGTACACGTTGATTCCCTCACAATTATTGATGTTGAGGAACTCGATGAACCCTCTGCTTCCGAAAATTGAGCCGCGCCTGTCAGAGGTGCTGACCATGGAGGAATGCAGTACTGCCATCTTATCTCCCTTGAAGGTAAGAGTAATGGAGTTCGATTCATCCACTCCGCTATCAGTTTTGATGCAGCTTGATTCGATGGTCTCAATTTCGTTGCCGAACACCATCATGGCAAAGTTAATCGGATAGACTCCCACATCGAGCAAAGCCCCTCCAGCAAGGGCGGGATCGGTCAACCGCTTAACACCCTTTATAGGATAGCAGAGGTTTGCCGTAAGAGCATGGGGTTCTCCAATTACTCTTCGTTCCAAGATTTGGTCCAATACCAAACGCATCGGTAAATACCGAGTCCAAATAGCCTCTGCAACCAACAATTTTTTCTCTTTGCCGTACGCAAGTACTTTTCGAGCCTGATCGGCATTCATCGTAAATGATTTTTCACACAATACATGCTTGCCCTTATCCAGGCACATCATCATATGTTCAAAATGCAGTGCATGGGGGGTGCAAACATAGACCAAGTCTATCTCAGGATCGTTGAGCATCTCCTCATAGGATCCATAGGCTTTGCGTACATTCCATTTCTGGGCAAATTCGCGAGCTTTCTGCACATCTCTCGATGCTACTGCGTATGCTTCGACATGCTCCATCTCATTAAGCGTAGCGGCCATTTTGCGAGCAATATTTCCAGCTCCTAGAATACCTAGTTTCATATGGCTCCTCCTGCCTACCAGTATAGGCTCTACAACGGGAGTTGAAAAGTCAAATCATCACTTCTGTAAGCTGGAAAGCAAGAGAAAGCAATCCTACCAGGGCAAACAGCGAAGTAGTACGCATGCGGGACTCTGTTTTGCTCACCAAGGCAACCACCGACCACAAGCAAAAGAGGAGGACACGGATACTGCTCTCCAAGCTCATACCTGAAATAAGTGATACAAAGGGAAGAATTGCAGTGACAACAAGGCTTACCCGCAAGGAAAGCTCGGTCCTTCCCAACAGAAACAAAAGGCTCAGTGCTACCAGAACCAAGGAAAGTGATTGGATGACTTGAAGTTTTGAGCTATCAAAAAATGCTGCAACCGAGAGGTTGATGAGTGCCAAGGAGAGTATTTTAGAAATCTCCTTGAGATTGGCAAACACCAAGCTGCTTCGTTTTTCCCGATGCATAAAGTGATAGAGTGCGGAAAAGACAAAGACCGCGACCATCGAGGAGAAAGCGAGAACCAAATCAAGCACTATGTAGTCGGCTCTTTGCATGCGTAAGGTAAAAGAAACCAGAAGCCAGGTACAAACCGAAGCGGAAACGATATCAAGGATACCATTGAAAATGGAAATCGGGTGATAGTTCTTTTGGGGGGCGAAGGTGTCGGCATTATAGTTGAAATGGAAAGCGGTGCCATTCTTCAGCTCAGCCTTGAAGGTAAGTTTCTGTACCTGCTCTGCATGGGTGGCTATCTCTTGCACTTGGGTCTTGAAATTGGAAAATACGTTCTGTAGGTCATCCATGGTCAACTCCAGAATTTGTCGGTCTTGATCTCTCGAATCAAGGCTTCTATTCGTATGCTAAGCTCATCGAGTATGATCCGACAAGCCTTACTTCTATCTTCTGCGGCACACCTGATCGCCGAATCAAATTCCATCGGCTTTCCCATATTTGCATAATAGTTACGGCTCACCACCGTCATGGTTCTCCCCGCAGTCCTACTGAGCTTGTTTCGTACTCTCCGTTTCGGGGCGATAAGCCCGATGGGGATGACAGGGCAGGGGTAGGTAAGATAGATTTCAGCAATACCACGCTTGAAGGCCATAAGCGTCTCCTGCGTATTGAGATCCCCTTCGGGGAAAATATATACGCTCTCACCCTTCTGCAAATACGAAACAGCGCTTTCTATCACTTTGCTTCGGTCTTCTTTGGTAAGCGCTCTGATCTGTTCGGTCCAGCCTAGGAAGGAACCGACAACAGGGATGCCGAAACCAGGTCCGATGACAATATGCAGTACATCATCCATCAGGGTGGTTACGAAATGAACGTCGCTGCTGCTGAAATGGTTGGAACAGAATATCTTTGGACCAGGAGGAAGCTCTGTTTCCTGCCAGGTCTGGAAATCATAGGAAAGGGCAAGGATGATTTTCACCACCTTACGATAGGTGCGATGCAAAAACAGACGAAACGCATTCATGATGAGGAAACCTTGTACGTAGGAAGCCAAAGCATGCGGTCCAGTGTCGGGTCGTAAACCTGATGGGCTTGAATATCATACACCTCTTGGAGAAGTTTTTCAGTGAGCACCGTTTGTGTAGGTCCATAGGCTACGACAGAGCCTTTTTGTAGTACAAGAGCAATCTGGCTGTAAATCTGGACCAATAAAAGATCGTGAAGTACACAAACAACGGTATACCCTTTCTCAACCAGACGACAAAGCAACTCCATAATGGAACGTTGATGTTTTACATCCAGATGATTTACCGGTTCATCGAGCAACAACAGTTTTCCTTGTTGGCAGAGAGCCCTTGCCAGCAGGACACGTTGCAATTCACCGCCGCTGAGCTCGGTTACCAGTTTATCCTTCAGGTGTTCTATGTCGCACTCCACGATGGCTTGTTCAATGGTATGTAAGTTGTCCTCTCCATCATACGCATAGCGCCCCATGCTTACCGCCTCTCGGACACTGAAGGCATAGTCGAGTTTGCCGTTCTGAGCAACAAACCCTAGATGTTTTGCTAGTTCCTTCTGGGTAAAGTTTGCTACATTCTTACCCTCAACGAGAACCTTGCCCTCACTGGGCTTGAGGTGTTTGTAAATGAACTTAAGCAAGGTGCTTTTTCCGCTGCCGTTGGGACCGGTCAGTGCGATGAAGGCACCCTTGGGAAGATTGAGGTTCAAATCCTTGAAAATTTGTTGGGTATCGTAGCCACCATGAAGGTGGGAGAATTCCAGGCTATCCATAGAAGTACCTTCCCCTGCGAAGCAGGTAGATGAACAAGGGAACCCCCAGTAAGCTGGTTATGATTCCAACCGGCAATTCTCCGGACGGAAGAAGAATGCGTGAAAGGGTATCGCTTGCAAGTAGTAAAAAACCGCCGAATAAACTGGATGGCAGCAACAGGTTCTGATGCTTGGGACCGACCAAAAGGCGTGTGGTATGGGGAGCCATCAAGCCTATGAAGCCGATCACCCCGAAGTATGACACACACAAGGCGGTGGCGAAGGAAGCCAGCATAAGAAGTGCGATACGCGTCCTTTTCACGGACAACCCACCAGCTCTTGCCGATAGTTCATCGAGCAGCAGCATATCCATGCTTTGATGTTTGAGGGAAACCGGAATAAACAATGCAATCCAAGCAATAAAGACTACGATTACTTGTGCATACGTGCTCGAGGAGAAACTTCCCAGTGTCCAGAACAGGATTCTCTGATACTGTTCCTTATGCAGGAACATAAGCAGTGTCATACCCGATGAGAGAATATAGTTGAATGCCACACCGGTAAGCAGCAACGTGGTACTGCTGTTTTTGCGTCGGGATGCAAGAAAGACAATGCATAGCGTAGTAAGCAAGGCCCCGATTAGTGCACTGGAGGGGAGACCGAAAAGTGGTGCAAATCCAACAAAGAGGGCAAACGCTACCCCAAACGAGGCTCCTGAGCTGATGCCTAAGATGAAGGGATCTGCCATTGGATTGCGTAGGGCTGCCTGGAATACAGCACCGCTGAGCCCAAGAATGGCACCGGTAAGGAATGATGAAAGAATTCTGGGAAGTCTGAGCTGCCAAATGATGTACGACTGATTAGCCGAACCGCCCTTCCCTGCAAGAATGGCAAGTGTGTCGGAAAGCTGGATGTGTGAGGGTCCGAGCGTCAAGGAAAGCAGCATCAGCAATAAGGCTGCACCTGATAGGGCGAAACTCAGCGTTCGCTTCATTGCCCCTCCACATTATGGATCAGGGTGTATAGCACTTGAAGCGCTTGTGCGCTCCGAGGTCCTTGCCTGCTGATTAGGTCGGCATCGAATACTGTAATCGTACCACTGAGGTCTGCATACGGCTTGGTGGTGGTGAATTCCTTACGGGTCTGTTCACCGGTTTCTCCCCACCTCGGACTGAGCAAAATTACCTGCGGATCGTGGGACATCAGCAGTTCCTTGCTGTATGTCCAGTTCTGAGCGTCATCAGCGATATTTACACCACCGGCCAAGTCAACCATTTCACTGAGAAACGTATCGGCTGTGGCACTGGAATCGAAAGAACCGAAATCCAAGGCAATATAGATAGTCTTCTTGGGCTGCAAGGCTGCTTTGCGGATGACACTTTGTACCACATTCTGCATTTCAAGAATCATCAGCTCCGCTTCAGCTTCCTTGCTGACTTGATTAGCTATCTCCCTGATCAGGGTATAGGCACCTTGAAAATTCTGCTGTGTCTCAAGCGACACTATGCTGATGCCGGCTTTCTCTATTGCCTGCAAGAACTGTTCAGGTACAAAGGCACTGCTGATAACGAGATTGGGTTCAAGCGACAGAAGCTTTTCCAAGGAAGGATTATACAGTGTTCCCACTGAAGGTAAATCTGTGGCTTCTTGCGGATAATTGCAGTAATCGCTGCGTCCGACCAAGAAGGAGCCGGCACCCAAAGCATAGAGAGTCTCGGTCACATTGGGAGACAAGCTAACGATTCTCAAGCTCTCTTGTTCAACAGCCTTCGGCTCAGTCATTCCCAATGCCCACAGGCGTGGCAGCCCAAGACAAAAGAAGAGACAAAGAAATATAAATACATGTCTGAGTGAACGGTTGTGCATAGCGCCCCTTTACAAATGGGCATGGAACATACCCTGACCTATACTCCGTAGGTCGTCGGAAATTATCCATGTCAGGTCTCCTGGCTTAGGCATACCCAGAATCTGCGACTTCCCGCAGTACGTTCCTGCAGTGTCTTCTTACAGATTCCCAGCCTCTACAGTGGCGGGACCGCAGGGGCTTAAACCCCTTTCCCTTGGCACGGATAGTGTATCGTAAGGAGTTGTTTATCCTTCTGTCAAGAGTTGATATGGTTGACCACATGGGGCCTCTATATTACTATCCGGCCTATGATGTACAGAGAAATTGTGATCTATACCGATGGTGGGTGTCTCGGAAATCCAGGTCCTGGTGGTTGGGCCTATGTGTTGAAGGCTGATGGCATATTCGAAAAGGAAGCCAGCGGAAATGAGCGTGATACCACGAACAACCGTATGGAATTGACAGCTGTCATCGAAGCTCTGAAAGCCAGCCAAGCCTTGGGTGCCCAGAGTATCAGCCTCAATACCGACAGCCAGTACGTGAAGAATGGAATCACCAGCTGGATTAAGAAATGGAAGGTCAATGGCTGGCGGACTGCAGCCAAGGAGCCGGTGAAAAACAAAGAGTATTGGGTTGAGCTGGACCGCCTGAATGCCAATCTGCCGGTACAATGGAACTGGGTCAAAGGTCATGCCGGTGTTGAAGGCAATGAACGATGCGACCAGCTTGTACGTATGGCGATGGATGCATTGGCCTAACCATGCATACGGTACGTTTGTGGGATTTATACAGTTCCTTTTTCAGAATCGGCGGTCTGACCTTCGGTGGCGGCTACGCCATGCTTCCCATGTTGCAACGTGAGGTTATTACCAAACATCGCTGGGTCACCGAAGAAGAGGTGCTGGACATCTATGCCATCGGGCAGTGTACTCCAGGCATCATAGCGGTCAACACTGCTACCATGATCGGATATCGCAAACGCGGGATTCTCGGTGCAATCGTGGCTACCTTGGGGGAGGTGAGCCCCTCCCTCCTCTTGATTACCGCCCTGGCAACCATACTGCTGAATGTACAGGATAATCAGTGGGTTCAGCATGCATTTACAGGAATCCGGGTAGCAGTCTGCGCCCTCATCACCCAATCGGTACTTACCCTTGCAAAGAAAAGTCTGATCGATATTCCCACCATCCTGCTCTACTTGCTGGTGGTGGTAAGTACGTTCTTTTTTGCCGTATCACCGATTCTGATAGTAGTGTTTGCTATTTTCTTTGGCTTGAGTGTGCAAAAGATAAAACGGAGTTTGCAATGATTTTCCTCCAATTGTACTGGGAATTCTTTAAAATCGGCTTGTTTTCCATTGGTGGGGGTCTTGCTACGCTTCCATTTCTCTATACGCTTGCACAAACGCATCCGCAATGGCTGACAGCTAAAAGTATTGCCGACATGATTGCCATCAGTGAATCCACTCCCGGACCAATAGGAATCAATATGGCAACCTTTGCCGGCTATCAGGCAGCAGGTATCGTAGGCGGTGTCGTCGCTACCCTGGGTGAAATAACCCCCAGTGTAATCATTATTATCTTTATTGCCCGCTTTCTGGGCCAGTTCGATAAGAACCGATATGTCAAGGATGCCTTTTATGCCCTACGGCCAGCTGTGGTAGGTCTTATTACCTTTGCAGGTTTACGGCTATTCTCGGTGACCTTGTTTCCTGAAGGAATGGTTCGGATACAGGAAACAATTCTTTACGCAATCTTGGTATTTTTCGTTCTACGCTTTAAGAAAGTGCATCCGCTTATTTGGATTGTATTGGGAGCTATTGCTGGGATTGTGATTGCTTTTCTTTCGTAACATAGGCAAGCGCCAATGCATACCAAGTATCATCGCCTGCAATCTCTGAAAGTACACCGAGTGCCTTTTTCTCATAGGCTTTTTGGTTAACAAGACCGAGGGCAAGGTCCTTAGCAGTTTCATATTCCTTCCAGAGAAGTGCTTGCTCCATTACTGATGCCTGTGTTTCATACGAAGCAGGGTCGAGTTTGAAGAGGCGGTTGTACGTAACTAACGCCTTCTCATACTCTTGTTTTTCAGCATATGACTGTGCTTGTATGAGGAGAAACGAAAGATTGAAGGGAAATGTTTCAAAGGCTTCTTCACTTTGGACAATCACTTCATCGTAGTGTCCCTGCAGGAACAGGGACAAGAGATAGTTGTAACGATACGTATGATTCTTGGCATCTTTAGTGCTTGCTTTGGCAAATAAAACACTGGATGCATCAAAATTCTGACCCTGCATGTGTTCGTACCCTTGCTCTGCAAGTCTGTTTGCCTGATAGGTCTGACAGGAGACAAGCAAGAGTGACGAACAGAGTACGAACACCAACAGTTTTTTCATCAGTTTTCCAATACAGTCTTCTCAATCTCCCTCACCTGTGAACGGTAGAGGTTGGTAATGGAACTGCCATAGTCGGCAACAAGTTGGATGATGTTGCGTGGATTATCGTGTTCATCCTTACCGTTGAGCCTGTCTCCCGCATCACCGAGGCCTGGCAGGATATAGGCAGCATCGTTGAGCACAGGATCCATCCACAACGTATATACCTCAGCACCCTCGATGGCGCGAGCAATCCGCAGCGAGCCCTTGAGTGCACTGATGACGTTAATGAATTTCACCGACCTGGGTTGGACATGGTTATCCTTCAGGTACTTGACGATGGTTACCAGAGAGCCGCCGGTTGCATTCATCGGGTCGGCAAAAATCAAATCCTTGTCGTTCAGCGAAGCGAGGTCGAAATATGACTTATCCAGATCCAGGATATAATCCATATTGGACTCTTTCTTTGAATCGTCGCGCTTAATCTTGAAGAGGGCGAAGGGAGTGACAAAATCGTTGGATGAATATTCCTGGATTTCCTTACTGAGAATCATACTCGGCAGCAGGGCTCCACGAAGCATGACGCACATGACACTATTATTGATGATCGAGTCGACATCGGGAATTCTATGTACGGCATAGTTGCGTACCGGGTCGGTAACCGGTGTCTTGGTGATGATTGAACGTTTGCTGGGCAGTGCGGCATCGGCAAAGACATGGGAGAAAAGCATTTCATACGCTCGCTGGATATAATACAGGAACTCCTCATGTCCGGTGGAGGGGTCGCGTAGCTTTGCGATGAGACGGCTAGCCTGACCATGTTGTTCCTGCGGGGTCTCAAAGGAATATACATGTATGCTCGGTTCCTCTGCGCAGATATTTTTCAGATACCGTCCAATCTCGCCAGCGCTTTCAACCAAGCCTTTCCGAGCTTCCTCAAGTTGCATTACATCACTTGCAGTCTCCAAAATCGAGCAGGTATTCAGTGATTTCTTGTACAACTCATCAACATGTGCAATTCTCTCTTTATCCGATTCCTTGAGATACCCGTCAAGGTCTGTGGCATGAAGGATAATTTTATTCATTAGTACTTGTCTCCTGTATCGCTTGCGATTCTAACTCATGACCGAGCTTTATACAAGGAAGGGTTTCGTTCATATGTGGCTATAAAACTATCGATAAATTCTGCAACTGGGATGCAAAAAGAACTCGTTTGTGCTAGCATAATTGCATCTTCTGTTGTGAGGTGAACCATGAATCTAGTATTTCTAGGCCCTCCGGGTGCCGGAAAAGGGACCATCGCGTCCGAAGCAAAAACCTATTTTGACATCCCCCATATTTCTACCGGGGATCTGTTTCGCAGCCATATCAAGGGCGGCACCGAGTTGGGAAAGCAAGTACAGGCTATCCTTGCAAGCGGTGATTTGGTTCCTGATTCGGTAACCATTGCCATGGTACAGGAACGCTTCAAGGAAGCTGATGCTCAGAAGGGTTTCATTCTTGATGGGTTTCCCAGGACCATCGCTCAGGCGGATGCCCTGTCTGCAATGAAATCATTGGACAAAGTGATTAATTTTGTTCTGGACCGCGAACAGATAGTGGCTCGCCTCAGTGGAAGACGCATGTGCAAGTCCACCGGAAGAACCTACCATGTACTGTACAATCCTCCAAAGGTTGAAGGAATCGACGATGAGACCGGTGAAGCGTTGATCCAGCGTGATGACGATAAGCCTGAGGCAATTCTGAACCGTCTCTCTGTGTACGAAGCACAGACCGAGCCCCTGATCGCATATTATCGGGAACGCAATATGCTGTTGGACATCGACGCCTCTCCCTCACCGGATGTGGTGCTGGCCGATTTGATCAAGGCACTAGCAAAATAAGCTAGATTCTTTTCAGAGATTCCCTGCTGATGATTCGGTAGGGAATTTGTATATGGGCGCTTTGAAGCGGTTCCTTGTTGATCATTGTAAACAAGGCTTCTGCACCAAGACGCCCTTTTTCCTTTGCCGGCTGGTCGACAGTTGTCAGCTGCGGCATAATGCAGGAGCTTTCATCGATATTATCAAATCCAACCACCGAAATATCGTCAGGAACACAAAGGCCGGCTTCCTTGAAAGCTAATATGCAACCAATGGCTACAATATCGCTCATTGCCACCACACAGGTTGGTCGGTTTTCAAGGTCGAGAATGGTCCTTCCGATACGCATACCATCCACCAACGTACATTCACTTACCAAAACTTGTGAACTTTCCAGGACCAGGCCGGCTTCGCCTGCTGCCCTTAGATACCCTCGCATTCGCTTATTCGGAACACTTTCAGATTTGGTAGGGGAGGCAAACGCGTCCTCCGAAAGGCTGATCAGAACCAGATTCCGATGTCCAGCTTCCAGTACCAGATGCATAAGATCGTAGCAAGCCTTTTCATCATCAATATTAACACTGGGCATTTGCGCATCAGGAGTTCCGTCGATGGTCACATAGGGAAGCAGGCGGGTTTGCATAACGGAAACTATTTCCATTTCCACCTGCATTCCCATGGTGATAAGACCATCTACAGCTGCATTGCGTACAGCTTCGGTGATACTCTTATGGAGCGGAGGAATGAGGGTGAGGGTATACCCATACTTTTCACACACAGTACCAATACCCTGTATTACCTGCAAGGTATACGGGTTTTGCAGGGAGTACTGTACTATTTGAGGTAACAAAAATCCAATGCTCACATGACGTCGAAGGGAAAAATTGCGGGCCATAGGGTCCGGGATGTATCCAAGTCGCTGCGCAGTTGACAGAATTTGTTGGCATGCCTTTTCGCTGATCCTCGAAGGGTCGTTGAACGCAAAGGAAACTGCTGTTTTTGAATACCCGCTCTCACGGGCAATATCCTTGATTGTAGGCCGTTTGGCCATAGGTACATTCTCTTCCATTCGCAGTATCCTTGCCACTGAAATTTGATTGTAGCATACGAGTGCAGACAAGACAAATACTGAATATTGCATCTGCCTGAAAGATTGTATACACTTTATCCTAAACCGGTTTTCATTTGCAGTCAACGGTAAAGCGAGGTAGTGTATGCACGCAGATTCCTGGAAGAGCGGAGTGGATAGTAGTGTCTCTTTTGTCTATGTACAGCCTCTGTTTCCCAAAAAAGGGGAACCTGTTAAGCTGAGCATCCAGATAGGTATAACCGATCAAGTCAAAGAAGTCCGACTTGTCAGTTTTCAGCTTGGACGGGAAAAGCATATCATTCTCAGCAAAGTAAAAGAAACACCCTTTGCAATCTACGAAGGTACGATCAAGGTGATGGATGAATTGATGTACTGGTACTTTCTGATCGATGCAGTGGATCGTGCATACTCATACAGTGCAGCCGGGTTGAAAGCCTCGGTTCCTCCCCTCAGAGAATGTTTTTCCTTGCGAGCCGATCTTCAGGAAGTATCGTGGGTCGGCAGTGCTACCTGCTATCAGATTTTCCCCGACCGTTTCCGTAAAGGCAATGATACGATTGGCCGTAAGGAGGGAGAGTATAGCTTCGATGGTGGTATGGTTAGCGTCCATACCTTTGATGAAAGTCCTTTGGAATACGAACAAGGCCGGTGTCTGGATTTCTTCAATGGAGACCTGCAAGGGATTGAGGATTCGATCGATCACTTCAAGAAGTTGGGTATCGATACGCTCTACCTGAACCCCATAGGCCGTGCCAGCACTACCCATCGTTACGATTGTACGGATTTTTTCCATGTTGACGAACACCTCGGCGGGGATATGGCCTTTGCCCACCTATGCAATACGTTGCATGAACATGGGATGAAAATCATCATTGACATTTCCATAAACCATACAGGTATCGAACACCCCTGGTACCGGAAAGCTGAGAGCGAGCCGGATAGTACGGAAGCTGGGTTTTATTATTTCAATGATGATCACTCGGTTGCCTGTTGGCAGGATGTTCCGACCTTGCCCCAACTCAATTACACCAGCCAGAGCTTGCGTGATCTCATGTATCGCTCTCCTGATTCGGTAATGCGTTCCTTTCTCAAAGCTCCCTACCTTCAGGACGGTTGGCGTTTGGATGTTTCCAGTGAAGTGGGCCGAAGAGGAAATGACCAACTCTGTGAGGAAATCTGGAGGGAAGTGCGTAAAGCAGTCAAACAGGAGAATCCCCAAGCGTACCTAGTAGGGGAGGATTGGGTTGATTCAACTCCTTTCCTTGCAGGCGATATGTGGGATGCAACCATGAATTACTTGGGCAGCAGCCGTCCTATGCGCTCCTGGATGGGGGAAACAGACCGCTATATGACCAACGGGTGGGGCCATCAACCTCCCAAAACGAGACCCTTTAGCGGATTTGAATTTGCCCAAGCGTTGCAAAGTCATCTCACTTCCGTGCCGGGTCAAATGCTAGGCATGCAGATGAACCTCATCAACAGCCATGACACGCCAAGGCTCTACAATAATAAAACACTCTTCAACTGGCCGATGTATCGGGGCCTCATCCGACTTATGTACCTCCTTCCCGGTATGCCGAATATCTACTATGGGGAAGAAATTGCCCTGCAAGGGCCGTATGGGTCGGTTGAACGTGCCCGCTATCCGATGCAATGGGACCAAACGCAATGGAATCAGGATTTTTTTGCTCTCTATACCGAATTGGGTGCTTTGCGAAAAACCTATGCATCAACGCTTAAGCATGGCAGTTGGGTGATACTTGCAAGCGATGATACATCACTGGTGTTTGCCAGATATGACAATACGCTTGCACTTATTTGCGTACTCAGTCGTTGTGAGACGCCTAGAATTGTATCCTTCTCCAACCAAATGCTCTGCATCAGAGCGTTGGTAGAGGGCAAGGCCACTATAGGCACCGATGCAGTGCAGGTAGATCTAGAACCGTATGAATCAACCCTCATTATTGCAAAGAGGTGATTAGAAAATGGTGTAATGCAACATATTTAGGTATATTTGTTGCATTACCCTTGCTTTCTTTCGGTAATCTGGTCAAAATAGAGTGCCAAAACCCTCCAGGAGTTGCGTGATGGCATACTTTTTTGATGAACCCTCCAGAACCTTCAGTGAATACCTGCTCGTACCCGGGTATTCGGATACCAATTGCATTCCTTCCAATGTTTCGTTGCGGACTCCGCTTGTGAAGTACAAGAAGGGACAACAGCCTCTCTTAAGCCTGAACATCCCCTTGGTAAGTGCCATCATGCAATCGGTAAGCGGTGAGCAGATGGCTAAAGCTTTGGCAAGGGAAGGTGGACTGAGCTTCATCTATTCAAGTCAGAGTATTGAAGAACAAAGTGCAATGGTTGCGAGAGTGAAGGCATTCAAAGCCGGTTTTGTACCTTCGGACTCCAATCTACGTCCCGAGCAAACACTGAAAGATCTTATTGCGCTAAAAAAGCTGAAAGGCCATTCTACGATTGCCATCACCGATGACGGTAGTGCCAACGGCATTCTTTTGGGCGTTGTCTCATCCCGGGACTGGCGACCAAGCAGAATGAGCGAGGATACTCCAATTGCAACCTTCATGACCCCCTTCGAACGATTGGTCTATGCTCGTGAAGGTGTTTCCCTGTCTGAAGCCAACGATATTATTTGGGAGCATAAGTTGAATACGCTGCCGATTGTGGATGCATCCAATCGTTTGCGTTTTTTCGTATTCCGCAAGGACTATGAGAGTCATAAGGAGAATCCAAACGAACTGCTGGATAAGCAGAAGCGATATATTGTCGGTGCCGGGATAAATACACGGGACTATAAGAGCCGTGTACCCCAATTGATCGAAAGTGGTGCCGATGTACTATGCATCGATTCCTCCGAGGGGTTCTCAGAATGGCAGAAGCTGACTCTCTCATGGATAAAGGCACAGTACGGTGATGCGGTAAAGGTTGGAGCCGGTAACATTGTAGACCGTGAAGGCTTCTTGTTCCTCGCAGAGAGCGGGGCGGACTTTGTAAAGGTTGGCATTGGTGGAGGGTCCATCTGTATCACCCGGGAGACCAAGGGTATCGGACGTGGACAGGCTACCGCCCTTATTGAGGTTGCCAAAGCAAGGGATGAGTACTTCGAGCGAACCGGTGAGTACATACCGATTTGCAGTGATGGCGGTATCGTGCATGATTATCATATGACGCTTGCTTTAGCCATGGGTGCTGACTTTCTCATGCTAGGGCGGTATTTCGCTCGCTTTGATGAGAGCCCGACTGAAAAAGTGAATGTGAAGGGCTCCTACATGAAAGAATACTGGGGTGAAGGTTCGGCAAGGGCAAGAAATTGGCAACGCTATGACTTGGGTGGTGATGGGAAACTGAGCTTTGTTGAAGGAGTCGACTCCTATGTCCCGTATGCAGGTCCGCTGAAAGACAATGTGCAGCTGTCGTTGAGCAAAATCACCTCCACAATGTGCAACTGCGGAGCGATCTCCCTTGATGAGCTCCAGCAAAAAGCGAAGCTCACGTTGGTATCATCCACATCCATCATTGAAGGCGGTGCCCATGATGTGTTGCTCAAGGATTCGAATGATCTTCCGAAAAAATAAGAATACTGCTACTTCTTACACTAATTGTGCTATAATTGGTCAATTTTATCCTGTTGAGGTGTAAGAGGCATGAAAGAAGTGCAGAGGAAAGTCAATGAGGCGGGAGCTTTCCTCTCAATCAACAATTTGCCCGGCGGGGTAGGCGTCTACGAACTTGGGGATACCATTCGGGCTACCTACCTAAGCCGGGGATTAGCAAAGTTATTGGGCTACACGAGCGCTGAGTTTCATACCTATACCGATTTGCATCTGCTCAATGCTGTGCATCCACAGGATAGAAAGAGAATCAGTTCCCTTTTTTCAAGAATTAAGAAAAGTCATCGAGAAATCGATGTTGAATTTCGCATCAATACGGAAGAAGAGCACTGGATACGTCTGCTCGGTCGTTTCGCCCGCTTCCACGGACAATTTCCGGTCTATTACTTTGTAGCAAGTGATACCTCTGAAGCGCATCAAAGCAGTGTTTTATTGGAACAACAGAATACTCGACTGCAGTTTGCCTTCTCGCATTCAACCCTGGAAATGTGGGAGTATCACATCGCCCAGGAACGGGTGACAACCTTATCGCGAACCATCCTTGGTGGACATCAGCCAATCAACACACCCAATCCAGTTGCCTATCTGCTGAAGCAAGGGTACATCCATCCTTCCTTTGAAGAGACACTCAAACAGGATTTTGAGGATTTGAATCAAGGCAGTGCCCCCGACTCAATCGTTAAAATCAAGGACAAGGATGGAATGTATCGATATTTGCGTTACAGTTACTCATTTTTGAAAGACAACGAGGGACACAGAGGCAGTGCCATCGGTGTTTTTCAGGATGTCCATGATGAAATAGAAACCCGACTGCAAGTGCTTGGCAAGAACAAGGCTTTTTTTGCTGCATTCAATCTGGAAACTGGTAGACCTGTGTTGGCTGACAGTGCAACCAGGAAAATCATGAAAGGTCAAACAAACCTATATGAGGTGTTTGAACAGGTACTGAAAACCAGCGTTGAACCTTCCTATTTTCACTTGTTTTGTGATATTGCGGATTCGCAAAAGTTGCAGGCCTTTTTTACCTCAGGACGCAAGGAGCTCTCCATCGAGGCTCGCATGCAACACCCTTTTTATAGAGAAAAAGGCTATCCTTGGGTGAGATTCAACCTGAGCATTTCCACTTCAACATCCCAGACCATCGGATACATTGCCATCCAGGACATCGATGCAGATAAAATACGCCAACAATTGCTTATTGAGCGCTCACAGCGCGATTCACTGACTGGCCTGTTCAATCGAATTTCTCTTGAAGAGATGATTCAGGACATACTGAAGAATCAGGAGAGCCTGGGTGGGTTCTATCTCATTGATATAGACTCTTTCAAACAGATCAATGACACCTATGGACATGAACGTGGTGACTGGGTGCTCAAACAGATTGCTGAAGAATTGCAGGCACATTTTCCTGGTGAGACTATCATTGGGCGGCTTGGTGGCGATGAATTTGTTGCCTACGTACCTGATTGCCAGACGCAGTCTCTAGCTTTTTCCTTGGGTGCCTCCTTTTGTAAAAAACCAACCTTGGAAATTCCTTGCACATGTTCGGTTGGATTGTGCATGAAGGAAGGTGAATTTCTTAGCTTCGAACAGTTGTATCAGAATGCGGACCTTGCTCTGTACCGTGCAAAGGAACTGGGGAAAAATCAGTGTGTACTGTACGATCCTTCCATGGATGCTGCTAAAACGTATTCCTGGACCAACCATGAATGGATATTGGACAATTTGCCGGATACCATCGCACTCAGCGATGCAGCAACGTGTGAAATGCTGTTCCTTAATAAAGCTGGAAGGTATCGCTATGCCCCTTTGGGTGGGTACCTCGGCAAGAGTTGCTTTGAGGTTCTGTATGGCAGGCAAGACGTATGTCCAAGTTGCAAGACTCATGCGTTGAACTATGACTCGTATCAACTCTGGGTATCCAATACGGACGATGGCACTTCCGTTCTGCACAAAGAAAAATTGGTAATGTTTCATGATCGACCTGCTAAATTGACCGTCCTTGTCAACCAAATCAAACAAGCAGAGGTAATTTCTTCCTTGGCATTCCAGGGCTTGAAACCAGAGAAAAACAATCTAAGTACCTATTTTGCCAGCCTGCACTATGGTGGGGAGAGCTGGGATTATGACGTTCAGCTCGATCTTCTGACGGTAATGCGTGTAGAAGGAAACCAACCAAAACATTACCAATTTTCCGCATTCCTGAAGCAAGGGGAATTTGTTTCGTGCATGCATGAAAAGGATACCCTTTATTTGCGCGATGCCTTGAGAGCGAAGTTTGTTCAAGGTGACTCCAATCCGTTCATCGTCCGCTTGAAAAAACGAGCAGATTCCGATACATACGTTTCCTGTCTGCTCACCTGTACCTATTCAACGGACGAAACAGGGAAGGTTATACGGCTTGGCGGACAGATTATTGAGTTTGCGGAGTATGGTTTTGCGTGTAGAAAAAACCTGATGCCCTCAATTCTGAGTGAAATGAGCATTCCTCTGTTGGTTTTCAGTTTTGATGTAAAACCAATTTTCATTTTCTGCAATAAACAGCTTCAGCAAAAATTGGAGATGGATGAGTCGACACTCAAGAACAATCCTTTTGCTTGGCTGGATGAGCAAGACCAAACCCAATTTCTCCAATACCTGCAAGGGATGGTACAGAAGAATCAGGGTTCGGGTTCCTTTGTTTTTAAGGATGTTCAGAACCGATATTTCAATCTGAGTTGCCATTTTGGTCCCGTCTATGGAAAGGAGCAGGTGGTCACTGTTGCTGTCCAGGATGTAAGCAGGGAACGCCATCTTTTAGCTTTGAACCAGCGTATGCAAAATTATGTTGATCAGGCACTACAGGGAATAGCAGTGTTCCAGTTCAAATCTGATGCACTGCAGGTGCAATATATCAATGGGACGTTGGCACAATTCTTGGACTTTGAGCGTGGTACATTGTTGGAATTGTTGCATGGTAACGCATTATTGCTGTTCCATCCTGAGGACAGCAGCTTGTTGCTTCGCAATGTTGAACAGATGTGCATGAGCGGCCACTACGGGTCGCTAAGGCTGCGTCTGATAACCAAAAATCAAACGGTATTTTGGAGCAAGGTCACCGTCAGGCAGGTTGGAGTAGTCGGCTGCGGACAGCCGTTCAGTTTGTTGTTTGACGACATCAATGAAATAATGGATAACCAGAAAGAGAAGGAACAGACCCTGAACCAACTCTACTATGCACTCGGACATAATTTGCTTACCGGTCTGTATACCCGACAGCGTTTTTACGAGGAGACCCGAGCTTTGCTGGATGAGCAACGAAATAATGCCTTTGTGATGGTATATTGGAATATCGAGCGATTCAGCATCATCAATGAACTATTGGGATTTGAGACCGGCAACCAAGTACTGCAACTGTTCGCGAAATCCTTACGTAATTTCATCAAGGATGCTGGAGTCTATGCTCATTTGGAAAGTGATCATTTTGCTGCCTGCCTGCCCAAAGAAGTATGTGATCTGGACAAGTTGGGCAAAGCGATTGAAGTGGATGCCATTTCTCAGAGTATTGGGTATACCGTCACCGTTGTCTTCGGTCTCTATGCGATTGAAGATCGGTCCATGCCGGTCAGCCAGTTGCTTGATCGCGCTCACAGTGCAGCAAAGTCAACCAGACACAACTACCATAAAAGTTATGCATTCTATAATCCTGCATTCCGGTCGGACACGTTCAATGAACAGGATGTCCTCAATGAAATGCACCAAGCATTGGAAGCCGGCCAATTCACGTTCTACCTTCAGCCGATTTATGATGTACAAAAGGAACATATAATCAGTGCAGAAGCATTGGTTCGCTGGGTGCATCCCAAGCGCGGTATCATCGCTCCCATCCAATTCATTCCTGTCTTTGAACGCTATGGATTTATCACCACACTCGATCTCTACCTTTTGGATGCCATTTGTGCTTTCCTCGCTTCCTGTTTGACAAATGGGGAGGCTGTAGTGCCGATTTCACTCAACCTATCACGTATAGACTTGAGTAATCGACAGATTGTACAACGCATCAAAAATACCGTGGAAAAGTACCATCTGGATCATCATTTGATTCACTTGGAAGTGACTGAGTCGGCCTATATTGATAATCCTGACCAGATGTGCCAGGTGGTGAAAGAGTTGCAGGAATGTGGGTTTATCATTCTTATGGATGATTTCGGGACCGGTTATTCCTCCATGAACATGCTGTATTCGCTTCCCTTGGACATATTAAAGATTGATCGCTCGTTCATCCAAGCCTTGGAGGGCAGCATCCGAAGTCGACATATTATTGCTTCACTTATCACATTGGGAAAGAATCTTGACTTTCCCGTCATTGCAGAAGGTGTGGAAACTACTGATCAGCGAGACTGTCTGAAAGATTTAGGTTGCAATCTTATCCAAGGATTTCTCTATTCGAAGCCGGTTGCACA
This sequence comes from Sphaerochaeta globosa str. Buddy, assembly GCF_000190435.1. Taxonomy (NCBI): domain Bacteria; kingdom Pseudomonadati; phylum Spirochaetota; class Spirochaetia; order Spirochaetales; family Sphaerochaetaceae; genus Sphaerochaeta; species Sphaerochaeta globosa. The sequence goes on along the minus strand of NC_015152.1, from coordinate 1,589,031 downwards.
AACGGATTTCAGACATTTGCTAGCAAGAGGTTGACATCAATTCAACCTTTATGATACGTTCACTCTCGTCGGCCGGATAGCTCAGCGGGAGAGCGGTTGCCTTACACGCAACTGGTCGGGGGTTCAAATCCCTCTCCGGTCATAGAACGTACCTTCGGGTACGTTTTTTTTGTTATTGCCTCTCTGTTTGAGATTGGGTATAGTGACCTAGGCGAGGTTGGCTATGCAATTGGATTTACTCATCAGTTATTTCTTTTGCTACGCTATCGTTGGATACCTAGTAGAAGTAGCATACTGTTCTCTCATTGAAAAACGGTTTGTAAACCGTGGGTTTTTACACGGTCCCTATCTACCCATCTATGGTTTTGGAGCGATAAGCATCCTGTTGCTGTTTCAAAACTGGGCTGCACACCCGCTTCTTGTCTTTTTGCTCACGTTTGTGCTTGCCAGCATACTGGAATACCTTACCAGTTTCTTGCTGGAGCGACTTTTCAATGCAAAACTGTGGGACTACAGCACCTATCCGTACAATCTGCATGGCAGAGTCTGCCTGCTTAATTCAACGCTCTTTGGGTTGTTGGGCTTGTTGGTCATCTATGTGCTGCATCCTCTACTCACCACAGCTCTGCAACGTTTGGACATTCAACTTCTTGATTCATTCTCTAGTGCCATCATTTTGGTTATCAGTATCGATACTACTAGTTCTGTTGTCAGGATGGCGGCATTCCAAACGCAGCTTGGTGAATTCAAGAAGAAAGCCCGGGAGATTGAAGAGCGGTTGCTTTTACTCTCCAATTTTGCCGGCAACAAGAATCTGGAGCTCTTGAAAAATCGGTTGGATGAGGAACTTGATGAGCTGAAAGCAAAGCTCAATGCTTCATCCAAAAGAATTTTGGATGCTTTCCCTTCAATTACCAGTGCGAATGAAGAAAAACGGTTGCAGTTTGAAACACTCAGACTGAATGCAAAAGAGTGGAGAGTAAAACAAAAAGTATTGCGCAACGAGCTGAAGCAGAAAGCGCAATCGTTTGCGAGGAGACATACAAAGCGTGACTGATCTACAAAGGAATCGTGAAGAATTGCTTGCTGAAATAGGGCAGGCTGCAACCTTGGCGGGACGAAAACCTGAAGATATCAAACTGATGGCAGTCAGCAAAACCCATCCGTTTAGTGCAATACAAGAACTGTATGGCTGTGGTCAGCTGGTATTCGGAGAGAATCGTGTGCAAGAAGTTGAGCAGAAATTTCCTTCTTTGCGTCCTTCTCTCATGCAAGTACACCTGATCGGGCACTTACAAACAAACAAAGCCAAAAAGGCTCTTGAGTTGTTCGATGGGATAGACAGTGTAGACTCGCTCAAACTAGCGCAAAAACTTGAAGCACTTGCCGAGAAACCTGTTTCCATCCTGTTGGAATTACGGACGGCTCCGGAAGAGACGAAAAGTGGTTTTGAGAATGAAACAGAATTGTTTCGAGCTTTGGATGTACTCTCAACCTTTTCCAACGTACGAGTGAAGGGTCTGATGACCATCGGTCCTTTGCATGGGAATGAAAAAGAGATTAGGGAGGCCTTTTCTCTGCTCAGGGAAACGGCCGAGCGTGCAAAAGTACGATTCAGCCATCTGGATTTCTCAACCTTGAGCATGGGAATGAGTTCTGATTTCCGCCTGGCTATTGCCGAGGGGTCCACCCAGATACGAGTGGGAAGCCGTCTTTTCGGGAAAAGGGAGGCCTGATGCGAACCTTCACCCTGATACTCTGCCTGCTTGTCCTGTGTGTCTCATTACCACTTAGTGCAGAACCACTGAAAGACTATGTTCCGTATGAGAGTGAGGAATTTCCTCTTTGGACGTATAAATTACGTAGGGCCGAAACCCTATTTCTCGGTTCTCTTGTTATTACGTTGCCCGTTGCAATGCTGTTGTACAAGCTTGGGCAACAGACTTCCCTTATTACAACACCAGACAGTGATTTGCAGTCCCTGTTGGTGCAAGGTTCCCTTGCAGCGTCACTGTCTTTGGGAATCAGCTTAGCCGATTTTATTATCGGTGAGGTAGGAAATACCTGATGCCGACAAAAGAACGAATACTTGAAATGGTGGTAGAGAATGATAGTGAGGCGATGCGCCTGGATATCTACATCGCTACCAAGCAACAGAGTGTCTCACGCTCACAGCTGTCTGAAGAGAAGACACACTTGTTTCTCAATGGAAAAGAAGTGAAGAAAAGTAAGCTCGTCAAAGCTGGTGATTGCATTAAAGTCATTTACTATGAGGACTTTTTTGAAGGCATTATCGCCCAGGACATTCCATTGGATGTTCTGTATGAGGATCAGGACTTGCTGATCATCAACAAAAAACAAGGCATGGTGGTTCATCCGGCTGCAGGAAACTATGAGGATACGTTGGTCAATGCTCTGCTGTTCCGCTATGGCCAGGACTTTTCCCCTTCTCTCGAGGACGATGAGGAAACTGAGGTTGAGAGCCCTGATATGGCGTTGCGGCCCGGTATCGTGCATCGTCTGGATAAGGATACGAGTGGGGTTTTGGTCATTGCCCGCAATCGGCAAAGCCACCGCAATCTTAGCCAACAATTTAAGGATAGGACTACACACAAAGTATATATCGCTCTTGCAAAAGGAAATTTCAAGGGAACAGAGGGGAGTATCCGGGCGAATCTTAAGCGTGACAGCAACGATCGGAAAAAGTTTACCACCTGCTCCGATACCGAGGGCAGGGACGCCCGTACCGATTATACGGTGCTCAGGCAATACCGAGACTTTGCCTTGGTTCGTATTACCTTGTTTACCGGGCGCACGCATCAGATTAGAGTCCACTTCAAGTCAATCGGCCATCCCTTGGTCGGTGACCCGGTGTATGGAAAACCCGAAGGGCTTACTCTGATGCTGCATGCACTCGTCCTTGTGGTTTTCAGTCCTTCCAGCGGTAAGCAAATCCGTTGCGTAGCCCCGATGCCTGAGCGTTTCAGAAAGGTTCTTTGCTCTACTCCTCGTCCCGCCAATGCTCGCGTTCGGTCTGGATCGTTCCCAATTGCAACAGGTCGTGATTGAACATCCGCTCAATGCGGATTTTAGTCGCCGTGCCATGACCGGGAAAAATGAGGGTGTTCTCATCAAAGTTCATGAGTCTTTGATTGATTGAGTTGATTAAAAGTGCTTGTTCTCGGTAACCCGGAGTTGAGCCGATTCTTCCACACAACAGCGTATCGCCGGTAAAGAGGGCATGGTCGATTTTATACACCATGCTGTCCAACGAGTGCCCGGGGACATGAATGACTTCAATCTGTAAATTGCACAAGTTCAGCACTTGTTTATCCTCGACGGACTCGTATTCAAAATCGTAGGAACTGAATGAAGAGCCATGCACCGTTACTCCATAAATTTTCTGCAGTGTTCCCAGTCCCTCAATGTGGGACATATGGCGATGGGTGAGCAACACGTGCTTGAGGTGGTAGTTGTTCGATTCGATGAGATTGATCAGTTCCAAATCTACATGTCCCGGATCAATAAGCAGAGCTTCGCTGTGGGTTTTTGAAGCAACCAAGTAGGTATTGCAGAATCCCACTACCGAGAAGTGTTGATAAATGTTCAATGTCGGGCCTCCTCGTAGTTGGAATAGCGGAAGGATACTCTTCTTTGATCGGTGTGGACAAAATCCGCTTTTTTCAAATTGCAATCCTCAAATGTCGTATCCCTGAGATAGCTGGAGTTGAATGTGCTGAAATAGAGATCCGAATCGTTGAAATTGCATCGATAGGTATCCACTCCGCAGAAATTGGTGTGGATGATGATGGAACCGGAAAAATCACAGTCGATCATTTTGCTTCCTGAAAAAACCGAATACCTACTGAGAATACTATTGAATTTGCATCGCTCAAACAGGCAGTAATCAAAAAAGGTGTTGATCAGGGTGGAGTGGGAAAAATCGATATTGCGAAATGTACACCAAGCCAGATTGGAAGCAGTGATTTCTTTCTTGGGAAGTACAAGGTCCTCAAATTCACTGCCGGTGAGGGAGAAGTCGACCATCGGCTCTTCATTGAGGAATGTTTCGATGCAGCGCTTCTGGAGCACTTGCTTGTCGGGTGCGTGACGGAAGCAGAACGGTCCATCCTCACAGATGTATGTGCGGCAACCTGGGTGGGCGCAAGTCATAAAGTTGAACATAGCTTAACAGTATCAAATACGCTTAGGTTGTCAAGAGAAGGTTTTGCAGATACAGTACATTCGGGGAGTATCCATGGAGAACCATACCGGTCTGATTTGCAGAGGGATTAACAATATTTATACGGTGGAGGAAGGAAAAGCGACTTACCTGTGCCGTATCAAGGGCAAGCAACTTTACCAAGTCACCGATGAGTATAATCCTCTTGCAGTCGGGGATCGTGTAACGTTTGTTCCTACCAATGAGCATGAAGGCCTCATTCTCGATCGGCTTGAGAGGCGTAACTGTTTTCAACGTTGGAATGCCAAAGGCGGGAACAACCAGACCGTCGTTGCAAATATGGATCTGATAGTATGTGTCACCAGTGCCGACACCCCACCGTTTAGGCCTCGCTTCATAGACCGTGTCATCGCCTGCAGCCAGGGAGTCGATGTCATGATTGTTATGAATAAGTGCGACTTTTTGCTTACCGAAGATGAATATGAGCGGTTCAAGCTCTATAAGACACTTGGGTACAGTATTCTTGGGGTGAGTGCAAAGACCGGTGAGAACGTACAAAAATTGTACAAGGCATTGGAAGGCAAGACCGTAGCGTTCGTAGGTCAGAGCGGAGTAGGAAAATCAACGTTGATCAACCGTTTGCTTGGCAGCGACCAACGTACCAGCGAGGTTTGCGAGAAGTATAACCGAGGCAGGCACACTACCAACCATTCACTTTTGATCAGCGGTCCTTTGTTCAATGTTGTCGATACCCCGGGTGTTCGGGAAATCCAGATACCCCATCGCGAGAAGGCAACTCTGCAAGAGGCTTTCATTGAATTTGCACCGTTTGCAAAAAATTGCGAATATGAACAGTGCCTGCATCAGGATGAACCCGGATGCAAGGTGAAAGAGGCGGTTGAAGCGGATACAATCCACTATGACCGTTATGAGAGTTACTTACGGATGCTTGCCTCACTTGACGACAAGGCCCCTGTATGGGTTGGCAAGAATGAACGTTCAAATTCCTGGCGTACGAGAATGGACAAGGATGAATCACAAGAGTATTGATGAACTGGGTTTCAATCAGGTAATAAAGCAGATACAGGCTCATGCCCACGCAGAAGAGGGCTTGAGTTGTCTCACCCAACTACCATTTTTAACGGATAAGGCTCTTCTTCTGAAACGTCAGCAAGAGATTGCAAGTTTCGTGAAGCTGCTCGGAACTGCAATGGCGAGCTCTCTTCCTTCTTTTCCTTCTATCAAGGATTCCCTGGAACTGGTCAACGATCCTATCAAAGCTCTTGAGGGACCTGAATTGGTTGCTATCGCCCGGTATATTGCCAGTGCACAAATTCTTCAGACCTTCAGCAACCAAACCTTGGAGGATGGCACCTCTTTTAGTTGCCTTCGGTCATTGATCGGTGAATCAATCGATGAAAACCTAAACCATGCAAGCAATCAGATTTTGGAAGTGCTTGACGATTCGGGGCAAGTCAAGGAGTCCCATCCAGCCCTCAAACAGCTGCGAAGGGAAGTTGAGATGCGCAAGAATGAACGGGCTCGTTACTGTAGTCAGTTCATTCATACCAATAAGGAAGTTGTCCAAGCCGATCAGGAAGCTCTCAGGGATGGCAGACTGGTGATTCCGGTGCGTAGTGATCGAAGGACCAATGTGCAGGGATTCATCACCAGCAGCTCGGCAACCGGTAATACAGTTTTCATGGAACCCTATCCTTTGGTTGAGATGAATAACTCGGTAGTCATGGCCCAGAATCAGATTCTGATAGAAATAGCGAAAATTCTTAGACAGCTCAACGAAGAAGTACGATCGTGTCGCAGACAGCTGGATGATCTCGCTAAGCGCGTCGGGCAAACCGATGCACGACTTTCCATCGCATTATGGTCTTTGGAAAAGGGGTGCAGCAGAACCGATTTGGATAGCGAGCGCTGTACGCTTCTGAAGGCCAGACACCCTTTGCTTGGCCGGAAAGTCATCCCTATCACCATGCAGCTCGATTCGAAAATTAAGGCAGTGGTTATCAGCGGCCCGAATGCCGGTGGAAAAACCGTCACCATCAAAACGATTGGGCTGTTCGCGTTGCTCAATCAATATTGTGGGTATATTCCCGCCCAGGAAGGCAGCTCCCTTCCCATTTTCGATGATATATTTACTGATATCGGTGACGAGCAGTCAATTGAACAGGAACTTTCGACCTTCAGTGGTCATATGAAGCAAATCGCACACATTCTTGCGCATATGACTGAGCGTTCCTTAGTAATTCTCGATGAGCTGGGAAGTGGAACCGATCCGGTGGAAGGTTCAGCTATTGCCCGTGCCGCCTTGGAGTACTGCCTGCAAAAAGCAGCATTGACGTTGGTTACCAGCCATCACGGAGTGCTGAAGCAATTTGCGTATGCCAAAGAGGAGGTAATCAATGCCTCCATGGAGTTCAATGAGAACTCGCACCTTCCTACGTTCCGCATTATTCAGGGGCTTCCCGGTGAAAGCCATGCTCTGGACACGGCAAGGCTTATGAAGCTTCCCGAGCAAGTCTTGGCAATGGCCGAACAGTACCTTGGCAGTGAAGCAGTTCAAATCGGTTCGATCATCAAGGATCTGGAAGCAAAAAGACGGGAACTTGAGCGTGAAGAGACGGCCATGCATAAGCGATATCTCAGTCTGCAATCAGAGGTGAAAGACTTGCAATTGAAAGAACTCAGAGTCAAGCAGCGAGAAGCACAGTTGAAACAGGAACAAACTACCGAACTTGCCCGGTTTATGCAAAAGAAACGCAAAGAGTTGGAGAATCTTGTTGCAGAGCTCCGTAATGGGGAGATAACCAAGGAGAAGACCAAGCAGGTCAAGACCTATATCGAAAGTCTTTCTGAAAAGGTGGACGACCAGCAAGAGCAATTGCAGCAGTATGAAGATGAAATTGAATACCTGAAACCAGAGGACCCCATGCAATTGGAAGTCGGTATGGATGTTTTATGTGGAAGTGCAAAGCGCGAAGGCAAAATCCTTGAAAAGAAAGGGAGAAACAGCTTTGTTGTGGCTATCGGCACCATGAGGATGACACTTTCAGCTTCGCAACTCTTTTTACCCAAACGGCAAGATCAAAAAGTATCGGTGCTCTTTCAAAGCAGTGCCCCTGAACCTAAATTGGTGCTGGATGTCAGAGGGCTCATTCTTGAAGAAGCCTTGCGCTTGCTTGATCAACAAATTGAAAGTGCATTGGTGCATGGAATGAGTACCTTTTCCATTATTCATGGCTATGGGGATGGAATTTTAAGCAAAGGAATTGGAGGGTATCTGAAAGAACATCGTTCAGTTCAGGACTATCGTTTTGCTCTTCCTGAAGATGGGGGAATGGGAAAAACGTACGTAATGCTCTAAATCCTGGTTGCCTCTCTTTACAGGAGAGGCTTTTTTCTGTATATAGTAAATTAGTAAATTACTAAATATCAAAGAGGCTTTGGATGAATCGGAAGGAAATGAGACGACACTATGAGCAAATGCAAACCGTTAAGGGATGCTTTCTGCTCACCTGCAGCCGTACGAATGAGCGGTATATCGGCATTTCTCATGATATGGAAAAGGTTAAGGATCGCATTTTCTTCAGATTGTCTGTAGGAGCGCTTGCTACTATTCCCACATTACAAACCACGTTTACTAGGTATGGTGAAGAAAGCCTGTACTTTGAAGTAGTACAGGTGCTCCCTAAGACGGAAGATGAAACCTCTATCGATGAGGATTTAGCTATTCTTTTACAACTGCAAAAGGAAAATTTTCCTGATGCGAAGGAGATACAGGTATGAATATTCCTACAACGCTCAAGCATAAGCCGGTAATCGTGGTGCCGAATTACGAGAATGTGGATGGCATCCAAGCCCAGGCAAGCGACGCAAAGGGCCTGTCGATAGGATTGGCCCAGTGGAACGATCGCGGTAGTGTGGAAGCCTCAGCAAAAGTATGGCGGCATACAGGTGAAAAGTGGTCTCGCCAGAGCGAGGAATTGCCCTTGCATAGGGTTTTGGATTTGGCAATTTTGGTTTGCAGGACCAGTCAGTATTTCCAGGATGCCTATCGCTTTCCCAAGTATTATGATCCAGAACACACCCAGATCGACCGCATCGGCATGCAAGGGGATGCAATGACGGTGCAAGTATGCACCGATAATGAAATGATTGATACCGATATTCGTCTTCTAGCTGATGCAATCGGTTTGGAAGGGGAACGGTTGGGCGAACGCTTTACAATCCTTGCCTCCCTTCTGAAGACGCTAGGATATTAAGCTTCCTTGCACTTCTGTTTTTGTGGTGATACCATGGTGGGTATGAGGAGTCTTCTATGTCTGACTATATGAATGGAACGGGTATTCAATATCATCTACAGATAGCCGAGGGCGATGTAGGTCGTTATGTCATCCTTCCCGGAGACCCAAAGCGGGTCAAGCTCATTGCAAAATATTTTGACGATGCCCATCAGGTTGCTGACAGTCGTGAGTATGTAACGTATACAGGGTACCTGGACGGTGAGAAGGTTTCAGTTACTTCTACGGGAATTGGTGGGCCTTCGGCATCCATTGCCATGGAAGAACTTTTCAAGTGTGGAAGCGATACCTTCATCCGTATGGGTACGTGTGGAGGAATCGCTCTTCCGGTCATGGGCGGCGATGTGGTTATTGCAACTGCAGCTGTACGCATGGAAGGAACCAGTCGTGAATACGCCCCCATAGAATTTCCTGCTGTAGCCTCTTTCGAGGTGGTGCAGGCTTTATCTGAAGCCGCCAAACAGTTGGGAAAGCGAAGTCATATCGGGGTGGTGCAGTGCAAGGATTCCTTTTATGGGCAGCATGACCCCTCCATTATGCCGGTCAGCTACGAGCTGCTCAACAAATGGGAAGCATGGAAACGCTTGGGTGTATTGGCCAGCGAAATGGAAAGTGCCGCACTCTTTGTGGTTGCAGCCCGCCTAGGAGCGCGATGCGGCAGTGCCTTTTCCGTAGTAGGGAACCAGGAGCGAGAAATACTTGGTATGGATAATCCGAAGTTGCATGATACTGAGGATGCCATTCGGGTAACGGTGCAAGGTCTACGCAATCTCATCGCCCACGATCGCCAGCAGGCTCTTGCTTGATTGCCGGCGTTTAACTTTCAGAATAACGGACAGCGGAAAGGGCAGGGCACAAGATCCTGCCTTTCCTAATGCTGCATAACAATTGCTGCAATGGTAGAGTTCGTAGGTTCCGCAGAATGGATAGTTTTTCCCAAGTTTCCCAACCTTTCCAAAAAATGAGAGGAGTTGGTGCTCCTCGATCTGGTCAATGGAATATGCATTGGTCCGGCAACACGTAATGGTGCCTTGTACGATAAGCTGCAGCGAATGCGGCAGCAATAGGTAGTCTATCAGAATACAGTCACACGCAGTCAGCTTATGTTGACAGGCTTGCAGGAGATGAAACGCATCCTTCTCTGTGCTGAACAAATTCTGTTGTGTTCTCAATACCAGGTAGTAAAACATCTGCCGCCTCCTAGAGAGGCAGGTTCAATGCATACTCTTTTGCTTCAATACATCGGCTTTGCTTGTGCTATACATTGTTTTATATGTTCAGAAAGCAAGGCTGCCAAATCTTCTTCTGCTGTTGCATGGATGTAGGCGTCAATGCTAAAAAGTTCAAGGCCGATAGTTTCGTACTCTTTTTGGAGAACAGCATGTTCATAGGTTCCTAAATCCAGAGCGAAGCGGATACGCTGGATGTCAGAGGCGATGTCCTCGCTAGGGACAAGCAGGATTTTATTGTTCTGCATGTTCTTGATACGGATCAAGCCACGTACTTTCTGATTGGTGAAGAGATGGGAGTATCGTTCATTCAATAACATGGGTGCATCCTACCAAATGGATGCCATGTATGCAAACCTATACCTTTTTGGTGCAGTGCTTTTAACGGTATACCGAGGATTTTCAGCAATTGATGAAGAACTTTTATAAGTTATTTCGAAATAGGTTGAATTTTCTGTATCATTGCTAGATAATTGGCGGAGTTTGTCCTGAAGGTACGGGCTTTCCTTTGATTGCACAAGTCAGCGTTATCTCGTATCATTATGCTCACAGTAGAAGGTAGGAAATCAGATGGCTCAACAAATTCAAGATTTGGTTGCTTCCATCCGCAAGGATGGTATTGAGGTTGCCCAAAAAGAGGCTGCCCAAATTATTGCTGATGCGAAGGCCCAGGCCGAAGATTTGATCAGAGAGGCAAAAAAAGAAGCAGCCTCCTTGCTGGAGAAAGCCCAAAGGGAGATGGATACCCGAGACCAGAGTGCTCGGTCGAGTCTGCAACAGGCCAGCCGTGATGTGCAGCTCTCCTTGAAGAAAGCTATCAGCACACAGCTTGACAGATTGTTGGTTGAACAGGTTGAAAAGGCCTATACCTCCAACGATTTGATAACACTGATCGGCAATGTTGTTGCATCACTAGGTGATGTCAAGAACCATGAAGTGCAGCTTGGACAAAAGGACTTTGAGAAATTTGCCAAGAATCTTTCTGCTGAATTGAGCTCAGCTATCAAACAGGGACTTGAGATTAAGGCAATTCCTTCACTTGCTTCGGGCTTCAGGATCGCAGAAAAGAATGGTGCTTCATTCTATAATTTCAGTGCAGATGAGACAGCAGCGCTACTTAAGCCGTTCCTTTCTCCTGCAATCGAAACAATCGTCTTCAGTTCGGCGAAGTAAGGAGACACAGTGGCTTCCTACTATTATTTGGTGGCGACCTTGCCAACGCTCCGCTTGGATGGCCCGCTTATGTTTTCCACCAAAAGCTTCCTCTCCCTTTGCAAGGAACAGGTTAGTGAAAAGCACTATCAACTGCTTTGCAAAGCGTTGAGTGGGGAACAGGCTTCCCACCCATTTTTGAAGTCCTATCAACACTTTGAAACAATGGTGAACAAGGAGCTGGTTGAACAGCGAAGTCGAAAACTGTCTCTTTCCGACCCTGTCTATAAAAATGATGCAGACAAGGAAGGAAGAATTAGTGATACGGTTCGTCAGGCTCTTGCCCAAGAAAATGTGCTGGAAGCAGAGTTGCTTTTGCTTGCCTTGCTTTGGAAATTTTTGGATGAGCTTGCAACCTTGCATACATTTGATATAGAGGCTCTTATAAGTTTTGCTCTGAAGCTGAAACTGTTGGAGCGCAAGAGTCTCTTTACCCGTGAGGAGGGAAATGCCGAGTTCAAGCGTCTCTTCTCCAATATTCAAACTGAAATAGAGAACAATTAGTGGAGTTTGATATGGCAAATACAAGTGGGCGTGTACTGGGCGTCAATGGAAACATGGTAACAGTCGAGTTCGACAGCGCCATCTCCAAGAATGAAGTAGGGTATATTCAAGTCGGTTCAGACCGCCTCAAGGGTGAAGTCATCCGAATCAATGGAAATACCGCAGCCTTGCAGGTGTTTGAGATGACCAATGGTATTACCGTAGGTGATCGTGTTGAATTTACCGATGAAATGCTCAGTGTTGCCCTTGGTCCCGGCCTGTTGCAACAAATTTATGACGGTCTACAGAATCCTCTTCCCCAGCTTGCCGAGCAGTGCGGATTCTTTTTGCAGCGTGGAGTCTACCTCGATGCAATCCCCAAGAAAGACTGGGATTTTACCCCAACGGTACAGGTTGGCGACACCTTGTATCCCGGTGATACCTTCGCTACGGTTCCTGAAGGGTTGTTTACCCATCAGATCATGGTTCCGTTTACTCTTGCCGAAGTTCCCTACAAGGTAGTATCAATCAAGGAAAAAGGCACCTATGGGGTGCGAGACACTGTCTGTGTCATCGAGGATCCCAAAGGCAACAAGAAAGAACTTTCCATGGTCTTCACCTGGCCGGTCAAGAAAGCGATCAAGCTGTATGAAGAGAGACTTCGCCCTGATGAAACCCTGGTTACCAAAATCAGGATCATTGATACATTCCTTCCCGTTGCAAAAGGCGGAACCTATTGTACTCCCGGACCTTTTGGTGCAGGCAAGACGGTTTTGCAGCATTTGACCAGCCGTAATGCGGATGTGGATATTGTAATCATCGCTGCTTGCGGTGAACGTGCCGGTGAGGTTGTAGAGGTTTTGAAAGAGTTCCCTGAACTGACCGACCCGAAGACAGGCCGCTCGTTGATGGAACGAACCATTATTATCTGTAATACATCTTCCATGCCGGTAGCCAGCCGGGAAGCATCGGTATATACCGCAGTAACCTTGGCCGAGTATTATCGCCAGATGGGTCTGAACATCCTGCTTCTTGCCGATTCAACAAGCCGTTGGGCACAGGCTATGCGTGAAATGAGTGGAAGACTTGAGGAGATTCCTGGAGAGGAAGCTTTCCCGGCATACCTTGAGAGCAGAATTGCTGAATTCTACGAACGCGCAGGAAAAGTAAGGCTTAAGGATGGCCGCCTTGGTTCCATCACCATCGGCGGAACGGTAAGTCCTGCCGGCGGTAACTTTGAGGAACCTGTTACCCAGGCGACCCTGAAGGTTGTCGGTGCTTTCCACGGGTTGAGCAGGGAGCGCAGCGATGCACGCAAGTATCCTGCCATTGACCCGCTTTCTTCCTGGTCGAAGTATACGGGTGTCATCAAAGCTGAAAAAGTTGCTTATGCACGTCACATACTTTTCCGAGGAAGTGAAATCAACCAGATGATGAAAGTCGTCGGTGAGGAAGGTACTTCTGTTACCGACTATACGGTCTATCAGAAGAGTGAACTCATCGATGCTTGTTATCTGCAGCAAAACTCCTTCGACCCGGTAGATGCTTCCGTCCCTATTGAACGGCAACAGTATTTATTTGATTTGCTGTTCAAGGTATTGGCAAGTGAATTTGCCTTGGAGGATAAGAAACAAGTTCGCTCATTCTTCAATACCATCAGGCAAAACTTTCTTGACTGGAACAACGTTCCTTTCAAGAGTGAGCGGTTTGTACAGATTGAGAAAGAGATTGAGACTCTCTACAAGGGTAAGCAGGTAGCTGTTGATCCTGATGCCAAGAAGCTGATCTAAGGGGTTGCAGATGCAAAAGGTATATTCAAAAATTGAGTCCATTGTCGGAAACGTCATTACCGTGCGTGCCAAGGGTGTGCGCAACAGTGAGTTGGCCATTGTTACTACTGGTTCTACTCAGAGTTATGCCAATGTAATCAAGCTCGACAATGATCTGGTTTCCCTGCAGGTGTTCAGTGGTGCCCAGGGAATTTCTACCGGCGACCAGGTTCGCTTCCTTGGTGTTCCTATGCGTGTTTCCTACACAGAAAACCTCTTGGGAAGAGTATTTGACGGTACTGGTACCCCACGAGACAATGGTCCGAAGTTATCCGACAATATGATTGATATTGGTGGACCTGCGGTCAATCCTGCCAAGCGTATTATTCCTAGGAACATGATCAGAACCGGTATCCCGATGATTGATGTATTCAATACGTTGGTCGAAAGCCAGAAATTGCCTATTTTCTCGGTTAGCGGTGAGCCGTACAATGAATTGTTGGCTCGTATAGCCATGCAGGCTGAGGTAGATTTGATCGTCCTCGGTGGCATGGGTCTCAAGTATGATGACTATCTGTTCTTCAAGGATACCTTGGAAAGCAGTGGTGCCATGAGCCGAACCATTATGTTCATTCATACGGCAAGCGACCCAACCGTAGAGTGTATGCTGGTTCCGGATATGGCCCTGGCTGTTGCTGAGAAGTTTGCTCTCGATGGTAAGAAGGTTCTGGTTCTCTTAACCGATATGACCAACTTCGCTGATGCTATGAAGGAAATGGCGATCACCATGGATCAGGTTCCTTCCAACCGTGGATACCCGGGAGACCTCTACAGTTCATTGGCTTCCCGCTATGAGAAGGCTGTAGATTTTGAGGGTGCTGGTTCAGTTACTATTCTGGCCGTCACAACCATGCCTGGTGATGACGTCACCCATCCGGTTCCTGATAATACAGGGTACATTACCGAAGGTCAGTACTACCTCAAGGGTGGCCGCATCGAGCCCTTCGGCTCGCTCAGCCGCTTGAAGCAGCAGGTCAACAAGGACACCCGTGACGATCATCGCTCACTTATGGACGGTATGATCAAGCTCTATGCCTCCTACAAGGAATCGGTAGAGAAAAAGTCCATGGGCTTCATGATGACTGAATGGGATGACAAGCTACTGAAGTATGGTCGTTTGTTTGAAACTGAATTGATGGATTTGAGTGTGAATATTCCCCTTGAACAGGCTTTGGACCTGGGTTGGGAGATTCTGTCTCAGTGTTTCGAGCCGAATGAAACCGGCCTGAAGAGTGACCTCATCCTCAGCCGCTGGCCGAAGAAGTTGAACGACTAAGGAGCTGGCATGGCCGTCAAACTGACGAAGAACGAGCAAAAACTGCAGAAAGACCGGTTGAAGCAATATCAGCGGTATCTGCCAACCCTGCAGCTGAAAAAACAGCAGCTGCAGATGGTTATCAGGCAGATTGAGGCTGAGGTTGCTTCATTGAGAGTGAAGCAGGAGAAGCTGGTTCAGGATATGCAGATCTGGATAGCTGTATACCATGAGAATACGGCATTCAGTTCTGCCCATAACGTTGAACAGCTGGTGAAGGTTGATCGGGTGGTCCGTAACAAGGGCAACATTGCCGGGGTTACCATTCCTGTATTCAAAGAGTTGACCTTTATCCCTATTTCTTATGATTTAAGGGATTATCCGCTGTGGGTCGACAAAGGATTGGAAAGTCTACGTGACTGTGCTCGGTACGATGCCCTGATTTCCACGTTGGAACAACAGATAAAGTTGTTGGGCAGAGAATTGAGAACCACCAGTCAGCGGGTCAACCTGTTTGAGAAAGTGAAGATTCCCGAAGCGAAAGAGAATATCAAACGCATCGGGATTTACCTGGGAGACCAGCAGACTGCTGCTGTTGTCCGGGGTAAGATTGCGAAGAAGAAACTGGTGCAGGGGGCCTGATATGATAGTACCAATGAAAAAAGCCTATATCATTGTACAGGCGCATAATGGTCGGTCCATGCTCAGAGACTTGAGAAAAGCGGGCCTTTTGCATATCGAGTCCCAGCAAGTTCGCAATGAGAAAATTGAGGAATTGGAAAAGGCGTATAATCTGGTCAATCAGCTAGCCTCCTCCATTGCCGATTTGCAGGATAAGAAAACCAAACCGAAGCAGAGTTCGCTTTCTGAAGAAGCCTTTGCAGAAGTAATTGAGCGTTACCAGGGACTGTTGGAACGGAAAAAGAAACTTGAAGAAGAGATGGCTCAGGATAAAATCCAGATTGAGAGTCTCATTTCTTGGGGTGATTTTGATCCTGAACAGGTTCGTTCTCTCGCCCAACAGGGAATTCGGCTTTATTTCTATACACTTTCCAAGAAGGATTTGCAAAAGCTGGATCCATCCATTTCATATGTATCGCTTGCTCCGGTGGGCGGCCTGGAAGCGATAGCTACCGTTGGCATGGAACTTCCTACAGAAGTCTCTGCTACTCGGTTCTTCCTTCCTGAATATGGTCTTGGCTATTTGCAAAAGCGGTTTGCTTCTGATGAGAAACACTTGTCACAGACTCTGGACAGCCTCAAGGAAGGGGCGGTGTATCTTGATGCCTTTACCTTGCAAGCCAAGAAACTCGAGATGGCTATGCGGTTTGAACGTGTTGGGCAGTCGCTTACGGTAGAGCAGGAACTTACTTGGATTAATGGCTATCTGCCTGAAAGCGAGGTTGAGAAGTTCTCTTCACTTGCAAAATCACATGCATGGGCTTATTTGATCGATGATGTTTCAGACGAGGATACTCCTCCGACGTTGATCAAGTATGCGAAAGGTGTGGGGATCATCAAACCTGTTTTCGATATTTTGGGTACCGTCCCTGGATATCGGGAGAACGATATCAGCACATGGTTCTTGCTTTTCTTCACGCTCTTCTTTGCAATGATCATCGGTGATGCAGGGTATGGGTTGATATTCTTGGGTTTGGCGATTGGTTTGCATGCAAAGCAGAAGAAGGCAACGACGTTGGTGATGCTCATCTATGTATTGAGTGTTGCAACGTTGATTTGGGGCAGCCTTACGGGAACATGGTTCGGGTCCAAAACGATTTTGGAAAGTATTCCCTTCTTGCAAAAGTTGGTTATTCCTTCCATCTCCAACTACCCTGAGCTCTTTGGGTTGTCTGCTGTTGAGGCACAGAATCAAGTGATGAAATTCTGTTTCATCATCGGGACTGTACAACTTTCGCTGGCTTGCGTCATGAATGTTATCCATAAGATTCCTGAAAAGAATCTGAGTTTTATTGCTGATATCGGTTGGTTGATTGATATTCTGGCACTGTATTTCATCGTGTTGCAGCTTGTAGTCGGGGAACCTGCCAATGTTGCTGTAATTTTCAGTATCGTTGGGGTGGGCTTTCTGTTGGTGGTCGGATTCGGAAGCCAAGCTCCTGGAGTTCCTTTTGTAAAGGGATTGCTCAGTGGGTTGGGTGGATTTTTCACTACCTTCCTCAACACCATCAGTGCATTCTCAAACATTATGAGTTATATCAGATTGTTTGCAGTCGGAATGGCCTCGGTTGCCATTGCACAAAGCTTCAATAGCATGGCCAGCGGCATGCTCGATGGGTGGGCTTTCATCGCAGGGGTCCTGATACTGGTCATCGGGCACTCTTTGAACTTGGTTATGGGTTTGCTCAGTGTAGTCGTACATGGTGTACGTCTGAATCTCTTGGAGTTCTCCGGTCAGCTTGGAATGGAGTGGACCGGGATCGCATATGAACCGTTTGCACAAACGGTGGAAGAAAACTGATCGTTGTTTGGTAACAACTAAGGAGAAAATCATGGCAAATTTGGAATTTATCGGAATGGCTTGTGCCTTGGCTCTTTCTGCTCTTGGATCCGGTCTCGGCGCAGGTGCTGCTGCACAGGCAGCTGTTGGTGGTTGGAAGAAGTGCTATGCCAATGGTAAACCCGCTCCCTTCATCATGGTTGCGTTCGCTGGTGCTCCGCTGACCCAGACCATCTATGGCTTCTTGTTGATGAACTTCATCTCAGCAGCCATTGCTGCAGGTGCTGCTTCTACTCTTGCTCTCGGTGTAGGCGTTTTTGGTGGTCTTGCTATCGGCCTTTCTGCTTGGATGCAGGGTAAGGTCTCAGCCAATGCATGTGATGCTCTCGCTGAAACAGGTAAGGGAACTGCAAACTACTTCATCGTAATCGGTATTGTTGAGACCGTGGCACTCTTTACCTTGGTCTTCAGTCTGCTCGCTCTGCAATAAGCAGCTTACCAAGCAACGTTTCATCATAGATGAGCGCCCTTTCGGGGGTGCTCTCATTTTGTTTCAACAATTATTTCGTTCAAATGCAAGCAGCCACTCTTTTTTATCCAACCCCCCTGCATACCCAACCAAGGAACCATTCTTGCCAACTACCCGATGGCAGGGTACCAGCAAGGCAATTCTGTTGCGGTTATTTGCCATACCGACGGCCCGGCAGGCTTTGGGATTACCGATTTTACATGCAATTGCTTCATAGCTTGTAGTTTGGCCGTAGGGTATACTCAGCAATGCATCGTACACCTGTTTCTGAAACGGGGTTCCTTCTATGAGTAAAGGAAGCTCAAAAACTTTCCTGTTCCCTTGAAAATACTCGTTCAGCTGCAGGCATGCTTCATCGAGTACTGTATGTTCCTTGGGTAGGTTTTCGTTCTTGGTAGAAAAGGATAGTTCTGTTATATGCGTTCCATTACATCTGAGATGCAATGGGCCAAGTGGGCTTTGATAGGTTGTTTCATACTGCATGAGAACACTGTACGATACCATCATCAGGTTGGCAAGAAGGGTAGTTGTGGATAGGTATTCAAAGCTGGTTTTCCTCTTCTTGTAAGAGATTTCTATTCGGTATATCCTACTTTTCAGGTGAGGTAGCCATGATTCACGACAAACTTGCAAATCTTATGTACTATGCACCCATTTTGGAGCACATTGACCAGATTAATGAGGTTCTTGCAACACCATACGAGGTAGGCACCTATCAAATTGGTAGGCTCTCCTTTGAGGTTGCCGAGTATGTTCCCTCCTCCTTTTCGGGAGTTTTCAAGGCTCATGACTGGGCTACAACCTTGGTGATTATGCTTGAGGGTAGTGAATTATTCGCTTTGACGTATGCAGAGCGATCAAAAGGCGCACCAAAGGATGACGGAGGTTGGATTACCGTTGAGGACAGCCCGATACAAACCGTTGTTACCGCAAAAGAAGGCATGTTTACAGCTTTTATGCCCCATGAACCGTATGCGCTTGGAATAGCGAAAGAAAATAGTTTGTCGCGGGTAAAAAGGATCATAATCCTGCTGGAGCCCTCATACAATGCTTTACAAATGTAAAGTGTTTGTGTACGATAGACGAGGAGATACACAATGACAGGTGACCATCAAGTAATGATAGGGGGAAAAGTCCTCGGCAGAGGTTTTCCTATACTCATTCAAACGATGTATGATAGCGCTCTTCCCAAGGATATCGAAGCCTTGGATGAACTGTTGAGGCGTATTGGGAAATTGAATGCAATGGGATGTGATATCATTCGGTTTTCCTATCCCTCTCCAGACGATCATGAATCATTTTCCTATATTTGCAAACGCAGCCCCATCCCCGTGGTTGCGGATATTCATTTTGATTATGCACTTGCCTTGGATGCAATTACCTGCGGATGTCAAAAAATCCGTATAAATCCAGGTAATATTGGTGCAAGATGGAAGGTCGACGAGGTCGTGAAGAGTGCAAAGGATCATAATGTTGCCATTCGAATCGGTTTGAACAGCGGCTCTCTTCCAAAAGGTAATGATCCGGTTCCCCAATTGATGTGCAATACAGCCCTGACGTACCTTTCCTGGTTCGAGCAGATGAATTTTACCAATACGGTAGTGTCTCTCAAAGCGAGCGATGGGGATGTTACCATGGAGGCCAATCGCTTGTTTGCTGCACAAAGCGAGTATCCATTGCACCTTGGGGTAACCGAGGCGGGTTCGGTGGTCAGCGCCATCACCCGTTCAACCTGGGCTTTGGGGCAGTTGCTCAATGAAGGCATCGGCAATACCATCCGCATCAGCATAACCGGGGATATTGAGACGGAAGTACAGGCCGGTGCGGAGTTGCTCAGGACGCTGGGTCTACGAAAGAAAGGCATCCGGATTGTTAGCTGTCCGCGTTGTGGACGGCATAGTTTCGATTCACAAGGTTTTTTGCAGTCGATTGAATCGGAATTGTTGACCATAGACAAGGATTTGACGGTAGCCATCATGGGCTGTCAGGTAAACGGCCCTGGAGAAGCTAAATCTGCTGATTTGGCTATCACAGGAATTGGGAATAGTATTTTTCTCTATGAGAAAGGTACGTTGGTAAAGAAAGTAACGCAGCAACAAGCAAAAGCTGCATTGTTGGAAGCTATTGAACATGCTGAATAAATTGATTATCAAGGGTGCAAGAGAACACAATCTCAAGAATATCGATCTGGAATTGACGAAAGACCAGCTGATTGTAATCAGCGGTATTTCGGGAAGCGGCAAGAGTTCTCTTGCCTTCGATACCATTTTTGCTGAAGGTCAACGACGGTATGTCGAGAGTTTGAGTTCGTATGCCCGTATGTTTCTGGACAAAATGGATAAGCCCGATGTTGATTACATGGAAGGGCTGAGTCCAGCCATTGCAATTGAACAAAAATCGACACATCGCAATCCTCGATCGACGGTGGGTACGGTAACAGAAATATACGATTACTTTCGTCTCTTATGGGCACGGGTTGGAGAACCTCACTGTCATGTGTGTGGTCGTCAAATCACGGAAATGAGCATAGACCAAATCATCGATGCAATTTTCAAGGCTCAGGATGGGACGAGAATCATTGTCAGCGCCCCGGTTGCCATCGGCAAGAAAGGGGAGTTCAAGAAAGTATTCGAAGATGCCAAGACTTCAGGGTTTGCTCGCGTGAAGGTTGATGGACAAATGCTCAATCTTGAAGATCCGATCAAGCTCGACAAGCAGCACAAGCATTCCATCGATGTTGTGGTTGACCGACTTATTCTCAAGAATGAGGTACGTACTCGTCTGGTCTCCAGCATTGAAACGTGTATCGAGATGACGCAAGGGTTGGTAAAAATCACCTTTCTCGGTGAACACGATGAGGAGCATGAGGAGATTTACAGTGAACGCAATAGTTGTGCCCACTGTGGGATCACGATTCCGGAACTGGAACCCCGGTTGTTCAGTTTCAACAATCCCTTTGGAGCCTGTCCCGAGTGCAATGGACTGGGTGTGAAGACTGAGTTCGATCCGGATATGGTGATTCCCGATTACTCGAAAAGTTTCAACCAGGGAGCCATTGCAACCATGAACCCTGATGCCCAATGGTCTCGTTCCCAATTCGAGGCCCTTGCCAAGCATTTTGGTTTTACCTTGGATACCCCGTTTGCCGATTTGAGTGAAGAGGTAATCCAAGCAATCCTGTATGGAACAAAAGTACACGTTTTTGTTGAATACACGAGGGAGAAGTCGAGTCAGACTTATCGGGTGGAGAAACCTTTTCCCGGCATCATTCCTGATTTGCAACGCCGGTATTACGAAACCAACAGCATGCAAATTAAAATGTGGATGAACAGTTTCCAAACATCAAAAGTATGTCCCGCCTGTCATGGCAACAGGCTCAGGGAAGAAGCATTGGCCGTGACCATCAATGCATTGAATATCATGCAAGCTACCGGACTTTCCGTAAAAGATGCAAATGATTTTTTTCAGCAGTTGACACTTACCGAGAGCCAACAGCAGATTTCCTATCAGATTCTCAAAGAAATTCGCAGCCGCCTATCATTCTTGCGCGATGTTGGTCTGAACTATCTTACTCTCGACCGCAGCAGCGCCACCCTCAGCGGGGGAGAAGCACAACGCATTCGTCTGGCTACCCAGATAGGATCCGCCCTCAGCGGAGTCCTCTATGTGCTGGATGAACCTTCCATTGGATTGCACCAACGTGATAACCAGAAGTTGATCGATACTCTGAAGCATCTCAGAGATCTTGGTAATACCGTGTTGGTTGTAGAACACGATGAAGCAACTATTCGTGAAGCTGACTATTTGGTGGATTTGGGACCAGGGGCGGGAGTCCATGGTGGGTATATTACGGCCCAAGGAACGCCACAAGAAGTTGAAAAAAATCCTAATAGTATCACTGGACAATACTTAAGTGGTGCCTTGAGTATGGATATTCCCCAGAAACGGAGAAAGGGTATCGGCAGTGTTATCCGCGTGGAAGGGGCAAACAAAAACAATCTCAAACATATCGATGTAGAAATCCCTTTGGGCAAGTTGATTGTCTTCACCGGTGTTTCCGGAAGCGGAAAAAGTTCGTTGCTCAACGAAGTGCTGCTTCCTGCTGTACGTAGGCAACTGGCACGCAAAAATCCGAATTACGATGGATTCTCGGCAATCTCCGGGGTAGAAAATCTTGATAAGGTTATCAATATCGACCAAAGCCCGATAGGAAGGACGCCAAGAAGCAATCCAGCAACCTATGTTGGGGTTTTTACTGCAATCAGGGATCTTTTTGCCTCCTTGCCTGACAGCAAAGCGAGAGGCTATAAGAGCGGAAGATTCTCTTTCAACGTACAGGGTGGACGCTGTGAAAATTGTCAGGGTGATGGAACGCTGAAGATCGAGATGAATTTTCTGCCTGATGTGTATGTCACCTGTGATGTGTGCCACGGTAAACGCTTCAACAAGGAAACGCTGGCCGTAAGGTACAAAGGAAAGAATATCCACGAGGTTTTGGAGATGACCATGGAAGAGGCAAGTGACTTCTTTTCCGCCATTCCCAAAATAAAACGTAAGATAGATACCCTTATTTCAGTAGGCCTTGAGTACATCAAACTTGGACAGAGTGCACTTACGCTCAGTGGAGGAGAGGCTCAACGGGTCAAGTTGAGTCTTGAGCTTTCCAAATATGGAACAGGAAAAACCTTATATGTTCTGGACGAACCTACTACTGGTCTGCACTTTGCTGATGTAAAGAAATTGATGGAAGTACTGAATCGTCTGGTGGAACAAGGCAATACCGTACTGCTAATTGAGCATAACTTGGATGTAATCATGCAGGCCGACCATGTAATCGACCTGGGACCTGAAGGTGGTGATGGCGGCGGAATGGTCGTAGCAACTGGAACTCCTGAGCAACTTGCCCTATGCAAGGACTCCCACACAGGGTATTATCTTGCTCAGATGTTCCATGAGAAAGGCTGAACGAATACAAAAAAGAATCCTTTGCCTTATAGCCCTGTTTTACATCATGGGTTCAGTTTTGTATGCACAATCAGATAGCTTGATGCTTAGTCTCAGCATCCAACAAGCGGATGAACAGACATTGTTGGAAATGGCTCGGCTGAGAAACATTGCAAGTGTAGAAACAGATGTATTGAGGCAAGCACTTCTTGATTATCATGATCTTGAGCTGTATCCCATCGCTTTGGAACAGGATGTCTCACAACAATACCAAATGACCATAGTCCAGGCGGATACCCTCTCTACGGATGCAGATTCCTCACTCGTCCAACTGGAGGGAAATGTTGTAGTTTCCTTCAAGCTACAAGGAGAGACCAAGGAGAAAAAGCTTTCCGCCCAAAAGATGCTCATCGACCTTGATCACACAATGCTCAGTGCCCAAGGTTCAGTAACCTATGAAGACCCACAAATTGATAGCGCGCTGCAAAAAGTGGATGGTACGATTATCACACTCGATTGGTCCAGCTCGTCTCTCTTCATAAAGGGAGCAACCACCCAAAGTGAAAAAACCAATAGTGAGGAACAAAAGGTTACTCTCTATACATCCGGTTCCCAGATTACCTATGCAGGTAAAACTACAAGCCTTTCCTATTCCGACGGATGGATAGGCACAAAAAAAGTTGATCCCCTTTCCTCCATCAGGGCAAAAAAACTCCAATTTTTACCCGGAGGGGACTTGATGGTCCAAAGTGCATCCTTACAGATGGGCAGGGTGCCGGTTTTTTGGACTCCTTTCTTCTTATTTCCCGGTAATAGGATGGTAGGAAATCCTGCTATGGGTTTTGCCAGTGAACGAGGGATGTTCGTCTCAACTACGTTTGAACTATTTGGATCCAATCCCAAACTTCAGGAAGCAAACAGTTCCAGTTTTGCAAGCCTACTTGCTTCGTCCAACAATCAAGCCCTTTTTCCCGATGGCCCCATCTATTCGGATAGGTCGTCGGGATCAGGATTGCAGAACTGGGCTAAAGGTAACGGTTCGTATCTGAGCCTGATGGCAGATGCCTACGAACTTGCAGGATTGCATACCGCATTGAATGGGCAAATATCCCTATTGAATAAAAAACTTACTATAGGCACCCATGATTCTCTAGCTCTGTATGTCGAGGGGAAAGAATTGGTAGCGGAATACGCTGATGCGCCTCGCCTCCGATACTATGGGGAACATTTGCTCAAGCTGGATACCACGTATGCAGATGTGAGCCTAGAATTTCCCTATTACTCCGATCCCAAGGTAAAAAGGCTCTATGCAAATCGCCTGACAGCTTTCTCCTTCGATGCCCCTTTGGGAAAAGCACAGGAATTTCCTCTTGATTTCGCAAGCGATATCACCAGTTACACATGGAAGCTGACCAGCTCTTTCAAACTCCCTAAAACAGTTCTTTCTCCCTATTTGTCTTCACTTACGATAACAAGCCTCAGTGCCCAAGCGAGGTGGGATTGGCAGAAACAGGACGGTGAGTACCGATACTTGCTCAAGAAAGTGATCCTCCCTGAATTACAGATGAACATGGAAGGCTCACTGTTTTCCTTCACCGCTCCTTTGGCATCCGATGATATCGAGCAAGAACAGCAGACTTCCCTCGAACTACCACCCTTGTTGCCCAAAGCGTATGAGATTGGTGTTTCAAGCACACCAAAATCATCCCCAACTACAGAGAGAAACCTTTCCTTGACGTATTCGATCGATCAAAAGCTGACACATTCTGTTACCGAGACAACTACAGCCTTGGATTGGCAGGACGATGCATATCTTTATACATTCACTAAAGGCTCATTTATCCTCTCCGCTTCCCCGCATTCTCAGATGCTCAAGCTATCCCAGGAACTGATTCCGCAACTCAGCATCGTGGAAGATCAGAGCAAGAATGTGTTCTATAATCAGGAAGTACAGCTGTTCAGCGTAACCAAGGCAGAGCTGCCAATACTCGGTCTTTCCTATACACTCAGCCAAAGGCTGTATCGCTTTCAAGAAACCCAAACCCGCAGTACTGGAACTTCTGAGGTACTCATTGCCACCAATGAAGAGGAATATGCATTCACCAAAGATACGGTAACTATCCATCAAGTTAAAATAGAAAAGGCTATCACCCTTGGATTTGGGACTTTTACGCCGTCCATTACTGCCAATATGTATCCAGTAACCCAGTCACTGCTACCAAGGCTGCTGTATACGAATGGTCCTGTATCAATTTCTCTTTCCTTTCGCTGGACCGAAGTTGCGGGAGTCCTTCAGAAGGATGCTCTCTTTGGACAAGTAAAATATGCCCGTCCTGCATGGACGTTTCAAGTCGATGCAAACTACGACCTTACTACCATACATCAACGAGCCTTGGATGCTCTTTCACTGCAACAAAGCATGAGTGCCTCATTTTTCAAAAAGGCTGTAAAAATTTCTCAAAACGTTTCTTATATAGCTCTTTCTACGCAGAATGTTCAGGATTGGGTGGAACAACTTACATTCAAGGCAGAAGTTCCTTCGCTCTCGTTTACGTATACTATGCAAGGGCAAGTACACGATTTGCATTCACAGAAGATGATTGCAACCATCAGTGCCAAGAAATTGTCGTTCAGAGTATGGAAACGACGTGTTGAACTTACCCTCGGTTTGGATACTTCCTTCAATTTTCACTTCATTGATCGCTATGCCAGCAGTCTTGATGTTGTAGGGAGCCTGGGCTTCAGTATTGCAGAGTTCTTGGATTGCTCGCTCTCGGTCAAGAGTTCAAATACCGGATTTTTCCGCTACTACGATGACCAAGGCTCCTTTTCACTACCGCTCTTGTGGGAGGACTTATTGAGGAGTTTTGATATGACCGGGGATGGAAGGTATCATACTCAATTCAACCTAAGCTCAATCTCGTTCGATTTGGTTCACTATTTGGGAGATTGGTCCTTGAATTGTAAATACACCGGAAGTGTTGTATTATCGAACAACCAATACAACTGGGTTCCTACAGTATCGGTTTTCCTCACTTGGAATACCATCCCAGAGTTGAATGTAGAAGAAAAGTGGACGCAATCCAACCAAGAATGGATTCGTACACAGGCAACATAGGATCGCGAATGGAAAGAAGTGTGGATTTCTCCAGTGAAGAACAGATGCAGCGGGTGCTAGGGATCAATGATCGGAATCTGCCCTATCTTGAAGCTCTGCTTGGCTGTGATTTGTATCTGAAAGGCAATACCGTCTCTTGCCTCAGCAAGGATGAGATGGTTGTCAATCGGTTTCTTCAATTGATAGCCAAACTGCAAAAAGTGGCTGAACACCAGCACTATTTCAGTGAAGCTGAAATTTTTATGGAATTCCAAAGCCTTAAACATGCCGATGTCAGCCTGGATGAGCTCGTACAACCCCAAGCAAATGACAAACCCTATATCCTTGTTCATAATCGTTTCGCATACCCGAAAAACCCTCGCCAGGAATCATACATCAAGAGTATGGAAGATAGTCAGATTGTCTTTGGAATCGGTCCAGCTGGAACCGGCAAGACTTTTTTAGCTGTTGCATATGCTTTGAGCCTGCTGCTTTCGGGTAAGCGACATAAATTGATCCTCACTCGACCCATTGTGGAAGCAGGGGAGAACCTAGGTTTCCTGCCAGGGGATTTGGCACAGAAAATCAATCCCTATCTCAGACCTTTGTATGATGCAATGGAAGCAATGATCAGCGTGCAGAACATCAGACGATTGGAAGAAAACGGCAGCATTGAAATATCCCCCTTGGCGTATATGCGAGGGCGTTCATTGCAAAATGCCATCGTTATTCTTGATGAAGCACAAAACACCACCAAAGAACAAATGCAGATGTTCTTGACACGCCTTGGGGAAAATTCCAATGCAATCATTACCGGTGATATCAGTCAGGTTGACCTGCCTCGCAACAAAGATAGTGGATTGGTGCATGCAATGCACATTCTCAACGGCATTGAGGGACTTGAGTTTGTCTTGTTTGACTCACATGATGTAGTTCGTTCAAGAATTGTGAGCCGTATCATCGATGCCTATGCCCAGGATTTGAACATGCAGAAACGGAGCAGCCTATGAAAGCTCAACGCTTGGGTCTTGGAGAAAAAAGCAAACCGAATAAGCTTGAACGTCAGTTGTCTATCGCCCTCATAATTGTGATTGTTATTCTTGCCATGTTGGTTCCTCTCTTCAGCAGCAGGTCGGCTGATAGTTTCTTACGTGATAGGGGAAAACACTACCAAATCGGCGAGTTGTCAGACGAAGATGTGTATGCAACCGAGAATTTTACCTATATCGATGAAATTCGCACGCAAGCCCTCATTGCAGAGAAACAAAGGGCGATTCTTCCTTTGTTCTCCTTCTCTTTGCGTTCTACGATACTCAGCGTCCAACGCGTTGAATCCTTTATAGCGTTGATCCGTAGTCCATTGCCGGAACAAATCCAAGTATTCCAAGACAAAGAAACCTTACAAGATGATGGTAATGTTATCCAACGCATTCTTTCTTTGGGTGCATTGGACCAACAGTTTTTCTTACAGGCTCTCGAAGAAACTTCTGATGAGATTCTCAAGAAAGGACTTTTCTCCCAGGCGGTTGTTTCAGCTATCAGGGGACAAGGATATGAAGAGTATTTGCTGCAGAACACCGTTTCCATGGAGAAGAATCACAACAAAGAGGCTCACCTTTTCAGTGAAGTCCTCACCAAGGAAAATCTTGCAAATGGCTTGGAAGCCTGGATGGAAGGGTATCGAAGCGTTAATGCAACGTTCCAGCCATACTTGCTTTCTGATGCTCTCTCCTGGCTGTTGCAGGAAAACATTGTGTATGAGGAAGTTGAAACCCTCAATCAACGCCAACATGCTGCTGAATCTGTACAGGAAATCGTGGTTTTGGTTGAAAGAGGAGAAAAAATCATCTCCAAGGACACGGTAATCAATGCCCAGCAATTAGCCTTGCTTGAGAGGATGAGTAATGAGACCTTCCATTACACATTGCTTGAGTTGATCGGCAGGGCTGTGTTCATCCTGCTTTCCACCAGTATTTCCGTGTATGTTTTCATTCAATTTCTCTATTCAGAAAAACGGCTGTATTTGTATCTGAATCTCATGCTTGCTTCCATTGCTGTTTCTTTGCTTGCCATGTATGCCGTCTCGCATCTGTTGCAGACACAATCGATCCTCTTTCTTGATTCGTTCCTCCCGACTCTTTTTGCACCGCTTTTTACTGCTCATATAACCAGCAAGAAGCGTCTGGGTTTGGTAGCAGCCTTCTTGTTGTCCAGCTATGCATCCTTGATGCCCCAGGCTTCAGCCATGACATTTTTCTTCAGCCTGACAGCTGCAGGCATCTGCTTATACTTTTTCCGCTATACCTTCAAACGATTGGAAGATTTGTTTAACTGGTTCTATGCTTGTGTAATATGCAGTTTTGCCGCCCTTTCATTGAATTTATTAATAGGACTCTCCCTTCATTCGGTACTACCTTTGATTGGGGGTATGATTCTCAATATCACTATAAGTCTGGTGTTGGTGGAGGCATTGGTTCCGCTGTGTGAGCGTATGTTCAATATTCCCACCTCCTATCGCCTTAGTGAACTTGCATTTTCAGACAGTCCCGTCCTCGACCGACTTGGAACCGTTGCACAAGGTACCTATAATCATTCGCGGTATGTTTCCGATCTTGCATATCAGGCTGCAAAAGCAATTGGGGCAAATGCCATGCTTGCACGAGTCGGTGGTATTTACCATGACATTGGAAAGTCTGATCATCCTGAGTACTTCATCGAAAACCAAGGGACTGAGAACAAGCACGATGACATAAAGCCGAGCTTGTCGGCGGCCATCATCAAAAGCCATGTGAAACTTGGCCTTGAAAAGGGTAGGGATGCCGGTCTTCCCCAGGAAGTATTGGATATCATCGCCCAACACCATGGCAACGATATTATCCAGTTTTTTTATAATGAGGCAAAAGAGCAGGCTCTGCTTGCCGGAGTTGAAGTTAAAGCTGATGACTATTCCTATACGGGAAATCCGCCCACCTTCCCGGAATCGGCAATAGTGATGCTTGCTGACTGTGTTGAAGCTGCCAGTAGAACCATTAAGAAACCAAATCATTCAAAATATCAGAAGTTGGTGCATGCCATCATTATGGGGAAGTTTGAACGGGATCAACTCAAGGATTCACAACTTTCCATAACCGATCTCGATCATATTGAGGATGCCTTTGTCCAGACTTTGATCGGACGTGATCACCATAGAATTGAATATCCAGAAGAACAAGAACCAAAGACTAGGGGAGAATAGAGGCTTGGAAACGTATTATATCGATGTGAGTTATGAAATTGAATCGTATGTACAGGAAGTGGACCAGCAGCGTGTCATAGACCGTTTGGAAGAAGTGCTGGTTTTGCTTGGACAGGGAAGCTGTGAGTTTTCAGTCAGTTTTGTCAGTGATGCAGCTATGCAGGAATTGAACAAGACGTATCGGGACAAGGATGAACCGACGGATATTCTATCATTTGTCCAGGAAGATGATGTGGAAGATTTTTCCTGGCCTGAGGTTGTCTTTGAAGAAACGGAATCACTTCCTCAAGAAATTCGTGTCCTTGGAGACATGGTTATTTCTCTTGATACCTTGAAAAGAAACGCACTATCCTTTAGTGTAGAACCAGATGAGGAGTTGCATCGTCTGTTGATTCATGGTCTTTTGCACCTATTGGGTGAAGATCATCATACCAATGACGCTGATGAACCGATGTTGGTGAAACAAGAGCAACTGCTACAGCAAGTGAGGGGGAGCAAACGTTGAGCTTGCCATGGAGAGGTCTGTTCAAGAAAAGCTTGGATGGCAAAGATCGTGAGTTGCAGTCCAAGGTAGATTTGGAAGAACGGCAGACCATGATAGAGGGCATACGGGAACTGAGGGACAAAACGGTCAAGGAGATTATGGTTCCTCGGGTGGATGTCCAGTTTATCAGCAGCGATATCAATGTGGATGATCTCTATACGATTATCCAGGAACAAGGGTATTCACGCTATCCGGTCTATGAACAGACCATCGACAATATTGTCGGCGTGTTGTATGCCAAGGATATTCTCAGGCATGGCATCGAGAATGGGTTCAATGCCAAGGCGTTGATGCGTAAGCCCTATTTTATTCCTGAAAGCAAGCACTTGGATGATTTACTCAGGGAATTCAAACTGAGAAAGGTCCATATTGCCATCGCTATCGATGAGTACGGTGGAGTCAGCGGCATAGTCTGCATGGAAGACATTCTTGAGGTAATCGTTGGCGAAATCCAGGATGAATTCGATGAGGATGAAGACGATGGAATTTGTAAACTTGACGACAATACCTTTGTCGTTGAAGCACGAACATCCATAGAGGAAGTCAACGAGTCGGTCGGGCTCCACCTCTCCGAGGAAGAGTTTGAGACCATTGGTGGCTATGTATTTGAACTGTTCGGCAGGATTCCCCTTAAGGATGAATCTGTCGAAGATGATGAAGCTATTTTTACCGTCGAGGATATCGACGGCCACAAGATCATTCAATTGAAATTGGTGGTTAAATCATAAGTATATACGTTGACCCTTAGAGAGGGAAAACAGTATATTAATATCGATACACAACAAGAATTCCCGGAGGAAAACAAACAATGAAAATTGCAATTAATGGTTTCGGAAGAATCGGACGCAATGTTTTCAAGGTAGCATTTGAAGATAAGAACATTCAGATCGTCGGTATCAATGACCTTACCGATCCTAAGACTCTTGCCCATCTTCTGAAATACGATTCCACCTATGGAGTATATTCCAAGAGCGTTGTTGCTACAGAAAACGCCATCGTAGTTGATGGAAAATCCATTCCTGTCTATGCAATGCGCAATCCCGCAGAACTTCCCTGGAAAGAACTCGGAGTCGATGTAGCCATCGAATCAACCGGCGTATTTACCCAGGCAGAGAGCCCGAAGGGTGGTTATAAGGATCACATCAAGGCTGGAGCAAAGAAGGTAATCCTTACCGTTCCTGCAAAAGACAAGATTGACCAGACCATCGTTTGCGGTGTAAACGACGACAAGATTGACCACAGCCTGCTTGCTTACTCCAACGCTTCCTGCACCACCAACTGCTTGGCTCCTCTTGCCAAAGTTCTGCAGGACAATTTTGGAATTGAACGCGGCTTGATGACCACCGTCCATGCTTATACCAACGACCAGGTTATGCTCGACCAGCCCCACAAGGACCTCAGAAGAGCAAGAGCCGGCGCTGTCTCCATCATCCCCACCACCACCGGTGCTGCAAAGGCTGTCAGTGAAGTAATTCCTGAGCTCAAGGGCAAGCTCAATGGCATGGCCATGCGCGTACCCACTCCTGCAGGTTCCGTTGTTGACTTGGTTGTCCTTCTTGAGAAAGATGCAACCGTTGAGGAAGTGAACGCAGCAGTCAAGAAGGCTTCTGAAGGTGCTATGAGCTATGTGCTCGAGTATACCGAGGATCAGATTGTTTCCCACGATATCGTTGGCAACAACCACTCCTCAATCTTTGATGCTTCTCTTACCATGAAAATGGGCGAGAGGATGTTCAAGGTTATCAGCTGGTATGACAATGAGATGGGGTATTCTACCCGTGTTGTCGACCTCGCCAAGAAGTTGGTGAAATAACGTTTATTCCACATTTGGGTCAGGCCTGTTGTATAGCAGGCCTGATTTGCTCATTAGGGCTGTAGATACAATTTTCGCCCTACCAATCAAAAGAGGAAACCTATGATTCTTAATACTATTCGGGACTATGATTTCTCAAATAAGAAAGCCTTGGTTCGTGTGGATTTCAACGTACCCTTGAAGGATGGCGTTGTAACTGACGATACCCGCATTCAGGCAGCTCTTCCTACTATCAGTTATTTGCTGGAGCATGGTGCAACCGTTGTGGTCATGAGCCATTTCGGCCGGCCAAAGGGGAAGAAGAACCCTGAATTTTCCATGGCGCCTATCGCGAAGCGTTTTTCTGAGCTGTTGGGTAAGCAAGTAATCCTTGCCAAGGATGTAATTGGTCCTGAAGTGGCACTTCAGGTTGCCGGCCTGAAAAAGGGTGACGTATTGTTGCTTGAAAACGTTCGCTTCTACGCTGAAGAGGAAACCAACGATCCCGAATTTTCAAAGAATCTGGCTAGTTTTGGTGATGTGTATGTCAATGATGCGTTCGGCACTGCCCATCGTGCTCATGCTTCCACAGAAGGTGTTGCACACTTTCTTCCTTCCTTTGCAGGATTCCTGATTGAGAAGGAAGTTAAGTTCATGGCACCGCTGCTGGAGAATCCTGACAAGCCATTTGTTGCAATCATCGGTGGTTCGAAGGTTTCCAGCAAGATTAGTGTTTTGGAAAGTTTGGTTCGTACCTGCAATACCATCGTTATTGGTGGCGGCATGGCCTATACCTTCCTTGCTGTACAGGGTCACAGTATCGGCAAAAGCCTTGTAGAAGAAGATTACAAAGAGACTGCAGCATCCTTTCTTGCAAAGGCCAAGGAAAAGGGCGTACAGGTTATTCTTCCTGTAGACCACCTCTGTGGTGAGGAATTCAAGGAAGATACTGCTGTAGTTACCATCGATTCTGCAGACATTCCACAAAATTTGATCGGAATGGACATTGGACCTAAGACCGTAGCGCTTATTGTAGCTGCTGTCTCACAAGCAAAGAGTGTAGTTTGGAATGGCCCGATGGGTGTTTTTGAGTTCAACTCCTTTGCGAACGGAACCCTTACGGTAGCCAAAGCTTTGGCTCAAAGTAATGCAACAACGGTTGTCGGTGGCGGAGACTCTGTAGCAGCCATCAACAAGTTCAATCTAGCTGACAAAATCAGTCACGTCAGTACCGGTGGTGGTGCTTCCCTCGAGTTCCTCGAAGGCCAAGTGCTTCCTGGTATTAAGGCATTGGAGAAATAACATGAGAAAACCCTATATTGCAGGCAACTGGAAAATGAATATGACCCCTAGCGAAGGTGCTGCCTTCGCCAAGGAGTTGGTCAAGGCTTTGCAGGGCTCTTCAACCAAGGTAATGATTGCTCCCCCCTTCGTTACCATTCCCGCTGTCGTAGAGGCTGTAAAAGGCTCGTCCATTATTGTTGCAGCCCAGAATATGAGCGACAATCTCAATGGCGCGTTTACTGGTGAGGTGAGTGCTCTGATGCTCAAGGACCTCGGGGTTACCAACGTCATTCTTGGACACAGTGAAAGAAGAGCCTTGTATGGTGAGACCGACCAGTTTATCAACAAGAAGGTATTACTTGCTCTCTCTCAAGGCATGGATGTTGATTTGTGCATTGGCGAAACCCTTTCTGAACGGGAAGGCGGCAAGCTTGAGGAATTATTGACCAGGCAGATCACTGAAGGTTTGAAAGGTGTTACCGAGCTTCAGATGAAGCACATTACCTTGGCATACGAACCGGTGTGGGCTATTGGAACCGGGAAAACAGCAACTCCCGAAGATGCTGATTCAGCTCATGCTTTTATCCGCTCTCTTATTGAAAAACTCTATACAAAGGGTGTTGCAGAAGAGCTCATTATACAGTATGGTGGTTCAGTGAAGGCTTCGAATGCGAAAGCCTTGATGTCCAAGGAGCATATCGATGGTGCATTGGTCGGCGGAGCTTCTCTTTCAGTGGAGCAGTTCCTTCCGATTGTGAACTTCGATAGGTAAGTAACCGGAGTAGAGAAATGGGTGTTTTGAGCATTATTCTGTTGGTATTATTCGTAATCGTCAGCCTGCTTTTGATCTTTCTTGTCGCAGTACAGGATGAGCAGAGTGAAGGCTTGGGTGGCATTTTTGGTGGTGGAAGCAATACTGCCTTTGGTTCACACGCAAGCAGTGTTGTAACGAAAGCCACGGGAACACTTGCCGTACTCTTTTTGGTACTAGCTCTCGTAGTAGCCTTTGTCAACAAGACACCGTCTCAAGACAAACTGCTCGATTCTGTAACCACTGAACAGGTACAGCAGACAACAGACTGGTGGAATGCCAGTGAAGCTGCCCCCGCCGAAGTTGTACCCAGTACAAACTAGGACGGTAGCTGTATTCTAACTATCGACTACCGGCCGCGTAATTGCGGTCGGTAGCTGTTTCAAGGGAGGTATCATGCGAGTTTGTGTATTATACGCGCCGGCATCAAAAGGCAATGAGAAAATGAAAATGATCGCTAAAGCGCTGTCTGAGGGTATTTCAGCTCAAGGACACGTTGTTGATGTCCTGGATATGACTCTTGAGACTGGAAAAATCGTTTCGTTCTATGACTATTTGGTAATCGGAACAGAAAGCCCAACCTTTTTCGGAGGAAAAATCCCTTCATCAGTATCAAGTTTCTTAAAGACTGCTGGTTCGATTTCCGGAAAACGTTGCATGGCTTTTATCACCAAAGGCGGGGTTCGATCCATGAAAACATTACTTTCCTTGATGAAAGTCATGGAGAAAGAAGGAATGTTCCTCAAAAAGAGTGAATTGATTCCGAAGGTGGAATTTGCCAAGGCTGTAGGCAAACATCTGCAGATTTGATTGATTCTCTTCCTGCAAAAGAGTACCTTGTGAGCATGAAGATCCTAGGAGTATCGTATATGAAACGTAGAGCAATTGTTATCACACTCATGCTGCTTGTTGGTTTTCAACTTGCTGCTGCCACCATCGGAGCACCTGCTGCAACTGTAAGGCTTACCAAGACTACACCTATCAGCATGGCTGAGCTCGATGCCGAAGTTGCCGAATATCAAGCAAGTGCCAAAGCAGCGGGACAAGACCCTGCGACTATAGATCCTTTACAGGTACTTAATCTTCTTATCAACAATGAACTCTTTCGTCAGGGAGCCGCCCGTGATGGGGTCAAGATTACTGATAGCATGATTGATAGTGCGTATGCTTCACAAAAAGCAAACTTGGAAGCTTCCTACAACCAGGTGATTAGCGATGAACAATTTGCTGAAGTTATTACAAATAACTTTGGTTCCGTTGAGGCATATCGGAAAATGGTAGGTGAGCAATTGATGGTTGACTCCTATATCAGGCTGAAGAAGGCTGACACGTTGAATACGCCTGTTTCCATCACTGAAGCGGAAATCAGCAGCTTCTATAGAAAAAACAAAACCCAGTTTGTCAGTCCAGAAACGGTAAAGCTCAGTCATATCTACATTCCTTTGACTGATGATCAAACGGCGAATGCCAAGAACAAGGCAACCTTGGAAGATGTGGCTGCAAAAATCAAAGCAGGTACCCTGACCTTTGAGAAGGCTGTTGTTGACTATTCACAGGATCCTCAGAGTAAGAGCAAGGCAGGCGATATCGGTTGGCTTACCATGGATAATGCTGATGCTCTGAGTGGACTCGGCGATGCCTTTTTCGATGTAGCATTCACCACTGAAGTGGGGACTACCAGTTCAGTGGTGACGTCCTTGACTGGATATCATATCCTGAAAATCCTTGCATACAACGAAACCAAGATTCTTGGTTTGGATGAAGCAATCAGTCCCAATACTACCAGCACGATTCGCGATTATATCAAGAATGAGCTTTCTTCTGCCAAACAGCAGGAGACTTATTACAAAGCTATCAATAGCCTTGTTGATGAGTTGCGCAAGAGTGCAACGGTAAATATCCTCTATAAGAAGTAACATGAAGACAAGACATAAAGCACGAGAATTGGCCTTACAAACATTGTACGCCATGGATTTTAACAAAGAATTGGATGTGCTTCACATTCCCGCTATTTTCAGCGGGAACACTGAAGAAGAGCATGACCAGCTGGAAGAAGAAGTAAAAATCTACGGAATGTACCTTGTTCGGGGAACGTTGGAGAACCTTTTTGAGATTGATGAGTTGATCAGCAAATACTCGCTTAATAGACCGATTGAGCGTATCGACATCGTCGATCGCAATATTTTACGGATGAGCGTCTTTTGCCTGCGTTTTGGTAATATCCATCCCCACATCATCATCGATGAGGCGGTTAAGCTCAGTCAGGATTTTTCAACTGAGGTAAACTACAAGTTCATCAATGGAATTCTTGATACGATGCAGAAACAACTTTTCCCGGTTAAGGAGCAGAATAGGCATGATACGTTTGAAGACTGAAGAACAGATCAAAAGGATTCGCGAATCATGCCATATTACAGCAAAGTTGATGGAGCAACTATCTACGTTTATTGAACCGGGTATGTCAACCTGGGATATAGACCAATATTGCTATGAATTCATTGTCGGACACAAAGGCGTACCCGCTTTCCTTCATTATGAAGGGTTTCCGGCTACTGCATGTATTTCCATCAATGAGGAAGTGATTCATGGTATTCCTTCCAAGAAAACCATAATCAAGGAGGGCGATTTGGTGGATGTCGACTTGGGCATCAACCTGGATGGTCATTTCTCAGATATGGCACGCACCTTCATCATTGGCAAGACCAAGGATGAATATCGCAAACTTTGTGAGGTAACGGCACAGTCGCTGGTTCTGGGCATTGAAGCTGCTTCGGCTAAAAATGCAAGAATCCAGGATATCGGATCTGCTGTATATAAGTATGCTACAAAGTTTGGGTATGGAGTAGTACGGGATTATTGCGGTCATGGAGTAGGCCTTGCGGTACACGAGGAGCCTGAGATTCCCAATTATGCCTCATCATATATGCCCAATCCCCGAATTCGTGAAGGAATGGTTTTAGCAATAGAACCGATGATTAACCTTGGCACCCATAAGGTCAAGGTTCTAGCCAATGATTGGACGGTCGTTACCCTTGATGGGTTGCCATCAGCACATTTTGAGGATACTGTAGCGTGTACAAAGAATGGTCTGGAAATTTTAACGGTAGTCTGACCGCAAAGGAGAAGTTATGGTGATCAAAGAATTTATCAGTTGCGATACTATTCGTGACAGTGCATTAAAACTTGCCCATCAGATGTACAAGCAAGATCACTTCGTACCAGATATCATCTATGCTTCCTTGCGCGGTGGTGCTTACATGGCCAATGTGTTCAGTGAGTATTATAAAATGGTACGTATCAGAGAACAGGGAAGGCCAGTCTTCTATGCTGCTGTGGTTGCACGTTCCTATGGGTATCTGAGAAGCCAGACGAATGTCATGGTCGATGGTTGGACGTATTCTCCTGAACATCTGAGAACAGGTGATAAGATTTTGCTAGTTGATGATATTTTCGATACCGGCAAAACAGTAAATGCACTTGCGCAGATAATCATGCAGAAGGGTATTCCCCGTGAGGACTTGAAGATTGTGGTTTTTGATTACAAGGTGCCTTTGTATAAGAAAGAGGAACCGCTTCCAATTCAACCCGATTACTTCTGTCGCAAGCACGTGCTCAACAGTCCCGATGATGAACGCTGGATACACTACAACTGCCATGAGTTCCTTGGCTTAAGTTCCCAAGAAATTGATGACCAGTTCAGTGATTCTGAAGTTAGGGATATCCTGCATGAGGTCCGAGGCGACAACTAGAGGGGAAACACGTACTTCAATAGGTTCGTAATTGCGTGTAGATGCGGTGCACTTGAGGGGATTGCCATATACATGGCATCAGATGAGGAATACCTGCTTTGAGTCAGATCAAGAAGGTATTCATTTTTCTGTCCGTCTGCTGAGGTTGTGCGAATCAGGTAAGGTTGCAGGTGTTGTAAGAGCTCAGGTTCATCTTTGAGCAGGGTGGGGTAATCGAGCATCGGCAATCCTTGGGTGTAGTGCTGAACCACCGCCAGAGGAGCGATGAGTACATCGAGTTCCTTAGCCGCCATATAGGCATAAATTTTAGCGAGACTGGACTCAACATACGGATCGCTGCTATCGAATACTACATACAGTGAGTCATCTACAATAATCCGTTCATGGTTACCGATGGAGAATACATCTGCGAGCTCAGCTTCAATTTTCTTAGCTTCAAAGGTGTTTTGGTCGTCATTTGCGACAAATATCTGCAACACAATGGATTTGGTGCGTTGGACAAGCAAGTCAGCTACATAGATTGTTGCTAGCAAGCCCACAAGAATTACCAAAATCTTCATGCTGCTTGGTTTCTTACATCTCTTCATTCCTATGTTGCCTCACTTTTCCAATCCACGTATGATACTACCTATCAGTATCTATGAAAAGCGAGGAATACACTTGAATATCCAGACACTCTTCGACCCCGATAACGCTGTTTGGTCTTTCCTGCAAAAATTCTATTCCCTCTCACTGGCAGGTTTGCTGTGGTTTATATGCAGTCTGCCTATCATTACTCTGGGGCCTGCGACAATAGCTCTGTATAGGTACAGTTTTGCTGTATTGGATGGGTGTGAATCATATCTATTCAAATCATTTTTTTCAGTTTTTGCAAAGTCCCTAAGACAAGGAATTGCAGTTACCCTTCAATTGCTTCTCGCAACATCGTTTCTGATTTTTGATGCCTGGTTTTTTCTTAATACTATACCCATTCTCTTTTTTGTTGCGGTAGCACTGTTCTTACTGGTGCTGTTTCCAGGATTACATCTCTTTGCGCTTATGAGTATAAAGGCTTCCACGATAAAGGGGTTTGTCTCACAAGCATTTTATCTTTCCATTAGACATCTTTCCACAACGGTAACGCTCATTGTAATAACTTGCCTCTGGTTTTTAAGCATCTATGCTCTGCCTATATCAATTCTCTTTTCAGCAGGACCTGCTTGTATCCTCTCAGCTATGTTTCTGAGAGCACTCTATAAACGAATCGATGTTTACAAAACAATATGATACTTTGCAAAAACATACATAATTCTTTTCCAATTACTATGTTTAATATTGCTTAATTTATATAAATATATTCATTGATTTTTAGCAATTTATTATACAATAATTCAAAATATTAACTTGACGGCATACTTTTACGGCTGTAGCATTGATATGCCCTTATATATGGAGAAGTTTTGTACATAAGGGA
The DNA here is from genome assembly GCF_000190435.1 of Sphaerochaeta globosa str. Buddy. Lineage (NCBI taxonomy): Bacteria > Pseudomonadati > Spirochaetota > Spirochaetia > Spirochaetales > Sphaerochaetaceae > Sphaerochaeta > Sphaerochaeta globosa. The sequence goes on along the minus strand of NC_015152.1, from coordinate 1,550,625 downwards.
AAAATAATTTGGAGGAAAGGATGAAAAAAATTCTATCTGTTGTTCTTATTCTATCCGCAGTATTTGCACTTTTTATTTCCTGTGGAAAGAAAACAGAACCTGTAGCTGCAGCTACTGCAGCACCTGCTCAGGCGGTTGTCGCGACTGCTGCTGAAAAAGCCCCGGCTGTTGTAGCAACACCTGCTGCACCGGCAGTTTCGTATGAAGTTACCGAACCGATTACCATTGAATGGTGGCATGCACTTGAGCAGCAGTATTGGCCGTTGGTTGATGAAATCGTTGGAGGTTTCAACAACTCCAACCCTTTGATCAAAGTCGAAGCCAAGTACATTGGAAACTACACCACGCTTAATGAGACGTTGGTTGCAGCCCATGCAGCAGGCACCGGACTCCCAGCCCTCAGTGCTGCTAATACTCCGTATGTAGCAGAATATGGCAAGGGTGGGTTGACTGAGAACCTGTCACCGTACATCAAGGCAACCGGTTATGATATCGATGATTTCGGTGCAGGTATGATTGCGGCCACAAGCTATGAAGGCAAGCAGGTTACGGTACCGTTCCTTATTTCCACCCAGGTTATGTATTACAACAAGACCATGGCGGAGAAAGAAGGCATTGTCATTCCTACCAGAATTGATGACATGGAAGCTTTCCTTGCTAAGGCAACCAAGAAAGCTGCTGACGGCACCACCACTCGTTGGGCCACCATTGTCCCAGGTTGGGACCAGTGGTATTTTGAAACCTTCTTCCTGAATAGCGGTGTGAAGATTGTCAATGACGATCGTATCAGCACAGACCTTGCCGGTCCTGCTGCCACTGCTCTCACCAAGAAGTTCCAAGACTGGGTCAAGAAAGGCTACACCTACTGGGCCTCCGGTACCAGTGCATCTTCCAACATGAGACAGAACTTCATCGACCAGAAGGCATTCTCTGTTATTCACACCAGTTCGCTGTACAACACCTATGTCAATTTGGTAAAAGATTTTGAAGTAGGAATGGCATGGCTGCCTGCTGGCGATACCAAGAAGAGTGAGATCGGCGGTAGCGTTCTTCTCATTCCTGCAAAGAACGACCAGAAGACCAAGAATGCTGCATGGGCTTTCCTGCAGTATCTGATCGGAAAAGACGTAAACATGAAGTGGGCTGATGGAACCGGGTATATTCCGACCAGAAACTCTGTCATTACTACCAGCGAAGGTCAGGAATTCCTGAATAGGAAGCCCGCTTTCAAGGCAATCTTTGATAATCTTGACGAGATCAATCCCCGTATCCAGCATGCTGGTTGGAACCAGTTGGCAACCATTTGGAGATCGTATCTCGACCAAATCATGATCGAAGGTGTTGAGGTTGATGCACAGCTTGAAATGATGGCTGAAGAGATCAACGAAGTTCTTGAGGACTCTGAATAGTCTTTTGTATACTGTCTTGCCGTCCAGCACTATGCTGGGCGGCATTATCTCTTTCATATTGGATAAGGATACATAATCATAATGAAACAGCAAAAATCCTTGCATAGACGAATACAGGAAGGTAAAGATTTTACAACAATCTTGCCAGCTTTGGTATTCCTGGGCATATTTGTCTACTATCCAGTGGTACAGGTGGTACGCATCAGTTTCACCAACTGGAATCTCATCAACGATAATTTTTCGTATGTTGGGATGAAAAACTGGATCTGGCTGTTCCAAGGATCTGGTACCAAGTACTTGATCAACTCATTGAAAGTAACAGCTTTATATACTCTCGGGGAGCTTACCATCACCATCGTCGGTGGCATGCTCTTTGCTATCATACTCAATCGTATTAGTACTTCGTTCTCGATCATGCGTGCTTTGGTCTTCCTTCCAAAATATGTGGCTATGTCCAGTGCAGCTGTCGTATTCATTTGGATACTCAATACCCAAAACGGTATTTTAAACTATGTGCTTGAACTGTTCGGACAGAATCGAGTCAACTGGCTGGGTGACAAGAATAGGGCCTTAGGCTCTATCCTCATGCTTACAGGGTGGCGAACCGTCGGCTACGGCATGATGATTTATATCGCATCCATGCGGGGAATCAGCAAGAACTACTACGAAGCGGCATCCATCGATGGAGCCAGTAAATTCGTACAGTTCACACGCATCACCTTGCCTTTGCTCTCACCGACTACGTTGTTTCTGTTTGTAACTACATTCATCTCTGCAATGAAAGTCTTCCAATCGGTCGATGTGTTAACCGGAGGCGGTCCCTATCGGTCCACCGAAGTGATAGTATTCATGATTTATAAATACGCCATGGAAGACTTTAGAATGGATAGAGCTTCTACGGTTGCCGTATTCTTCTTTATTGTCCTGCTTGCTATTACAGCAGCTACGATGAAAGTTTCCAGCAAGAGGGTGAGCTATGACGTATGAACCTCTTTCTCCTGAGCAAGCGACACTGCTCAACCAGAGAGCGATTGCAAAACGCAAATTCGCAACCGTTCTGCAATATGTTTTCGCTATCGGTGTTACTCTTTTCATGCTCTTTCCACTTTACTGGATGTTAATTACCAGCGTGAAATCACAAGAAGAAGTCTTGCGTGCCCTTCCTACCTTTTGGCCGAAAGAGTGGCATTTTGAGAACTACAGCAATGTACTCCATCGTGCAAACTTCAGTAAGTATTACTACAACACTATTGTGATGACTGCCGGTATTCTGGTAAGCCAAGTAGTTACGGGCGTCCTTGCTGCATATGGATTTTCCAAAGGTCGATTCAAGGGACAGAAATTCTTATTTCTTATTGTTCTTGGTGCTTTGATGATTCCTCTGCAAGTCACCTTTATTCCTCTGTACATCATGTTTGCAAACTGGAAGCTTACCGATACATTCCTTGGCCTTATCCTTCCTGAGATGGTCAGTCCGTATTACATTTTTATGATGCGTCAGGCTTTTCTTACTGTCGACGATTCCTATATTGAAGCAGCAAAACTGGATGGTATGGGACGGCTCGGAATTATTACCAAAGTCTTGGTTCCTATGTGTAAGTCAACGCTGATCACCATCACCTTGGTTACCTTCACCAACGGTTGGAATTCCTACTTCTGGCCAAAAATCATTGCCAAGAATGAAACGAGAAGGGTATTGACGGTTGGTTTGGTTCATTTGCGTAATACATTCGCAGGGCTCGACACTATGAACAACCATGAAATTATGGCTGGCGCTGTATTGGCTGTTTTGCCCGTAATAGTCCTGTTCTTCATTTTCCAGAAATATATGCTTACCGGTTATGAAAAGACCGCAATGAAATAAGGAAGGTGTACATGAGAGTCTTCGCGCATCGGGGATACAGTGGTTTGTATCCCGAGAATACTATGTTGGCATTTGAGAAGGCCCGAGAAGCCGGATGCAAGTCCATGGAACTTGATGTACATCTTTCCAAGGATGGGGAACTGGTTATCATTCATGATGAAATGCTCGACCGAACCACCAATGCCAAAGGATTGGTATGTTCCTATATGCTTTCTGAATTGCAGGCTATCAATGCCGGTACCAACGAGAATTTTCAAGGCATACCCTGCCTCGATGAATACTGCCAATGGGCAAAACAGTATGGCATTTTTACCAATATCGAGATTAAGACCAATTTGATGTATTACCCTGGTATTGAGGATAAGCTCCTAGCGATGCTCAAACTGTATGGTTTGGTAGAGCAGACACTGATAAGTTCTTTCAACCATGGTTCAGTCATCAGGATGAAACAGCTGTGTCCGGAAATTCAGTGTGCTTTCTTGGTTGGCGGCAGGGGACTGGCTAATGCAGGCAGCTATGCTAAGAATTTCTCTGTTGAGTATTATCATCCTGATGGGGCCTTCCTCACCAAAGCGCATGTCGATGAATGCAAGGCCCAAGGTGTTGGCGTGAATGTTTGGACGATTGACGACTTGGGACTTCTCTCCAAGATGACCAGTTGGAAGGTAGACGGAGTGTTTACCAATCACTGTGCCCCTGTAATGAAACTTTTGGGTGAAACTCATGCATAAGAGACGTTTTCTTTCAATACTTCTAAGTATCGTTGTTTCGATATCGTTATTTGCTTCAACACAATTATCAAGAGAACCAGGCAAATTAGCCCTGTACTTTCTCGATTTAGAGGTGAGTGCCCAAGCCGTCGATAAGAGTGGTGATGCTACGATTCTGATTAGTCCTGAAGGGAAGGTCATGTTGATCGACAGCGGCCATCCCGAGACTGCTCACCTTGTTCTTGCTGCCTTGGAGGCTCTTGATGTACAAGCCATCGATATATTTGTCGCTACACATCCGCATATTGACCATATCGGGGGCTTTCCACAGGTGGCTGCCAGGTATCCTGTCAAACAGGTGTATCGTTCAAACGTCGAGTACGATACCAATACCAATAAGGCAGCTTTATCTGCCATGAAGCAGTATAACCTTCCTGTTACCATTCTTAGTGAAGGTGATTCCTTCCCGTTTGGAGAGTATATCAAGGTGGATGTTTATAATCCTCCGTTGGAGATAACGTATCCACAAAACTATCCTGATAATGCAACCCAGTTCATCAACAACCAATCTCTGGCGTTGAAGTTGACGTATGGTGAATCTACTGCTTGGTTCTCCGGTGACCTGTATATGGCTCAAGAACGTGCTCTGATAACCAAGTTTGGAGAGAAGCTGCAGTCAGATGTGGCGAAAGCCAATCATCATGGGGGTGATACCTCAAACAGCCTCAGATGGATCAGAACCATTAATGCCAAGATAGTTGTTGCCATGCACGATCAACTAGACAGCATGACCGTCTACAGCAATTACAAGCGATATGGGGCTGAGTACCATCTGACACTCAACGATGGACTTATCAAGGTAGTGATGGACGACAAGAAGAACTACCAAGTCTTTGATACAAAAGACAGTTGGATGAACTAAGACTACAAGAAAAGGCTAAAAAGAAAACACCCCGGGGAAAAATCCTTGGGGTGTTCTCTTACCTACAAATTTGTTTATAACGTGTAGTCTTCAGATACTGAAGAAGTTCCGTTGCTGGTTGAATCGTCATTCGTAGATGCTGGAATAATGGTAATATCGAACATGCCATTTTCAGCAGTTGCTACCAAAAGATCATTGGGTGCTTTTTCATAGGTGCTGACAATTTCTGCAGAGTCGAGGTATTCACCATAGCCATAGCGAATCGATTTTCCTGTAGCAGTCGTAGCTCCATTTGTAAACGAGATTACATACAAAGGATCATTCTTGCTGTTGGATTTAGTGATGATATAGTTCGTGCTCGTTCCACTGTCATACACTCCAAACATGAATGCATTGACGTCGTAAACCTTGGCTATGTCCAGCAAAGGTGTAGCTGAACTGAGGTCAATAGCAGCCCCTACAGGAGTAGCTCCAGCATGATACAATTTTCCATCGATGGTGAGGATGTATAGCTTGCTATTGATGATTGCAAAGTTTGCCAACCGAGTATTCAAGGTGATCGTATAGGAAGTTGCTCCATCAGTAATGAAATGCTTATAATTCCCCGCTTCATTCACAAACGATACAATGACCGGCTGAGTACCGATAGCAACCGTTTCTTTTCCGGTAGCCTGCAATACTGATTCAAGACTGTAGCCGGAAAGTAGATTATCAATCTCATTGAAACTGATTTTTTTAGTAAATACTGGTGAAGCAGGTACAGTATCGTCATAGGTGGCTAAAACGAATGTCTTGGCATTCGAATTTGCAGGATCTGTTCCTTGGAGCAAAAAGAGACCATTTGTATACAGATTATGAATAGTGACTGAATCAAGCGCAGCATATGTAGGAGCAAGATTGGGAGATTCAGTATAAGAACCGACAATCGAAACACTCTTGACTATTGAGTTGCTAATATCTGGATCGGAATTGTTGATTAAAAACAAAACTCTACTATTGGTACTATCCAGGTATGCTGCACGATTGAGGCTGACATCGGTATTAGCCTTGATCTGAGTCGAGGTATTGGTATCAGTCTTGTAAATTCCCTCTGTTGTGGTGAAATAAATATCTGGGCTCGATATCCCTAGAATCTGCCTATACCGTATACCCACAGGAGTAGTTGACTCACTAATCTGTCTGAATAGGCCGGCAGAAGCATCAGCATTACAGCCGGTAATTGCCGCAATGATAGCAAGAACGGAAAATATCTTGATGTATTTGTGATTGGTCCTCATAGTTGCTGCTCCTATTGTCTATACGTAATGGAAAGGGTAAGCGGTATGAAACCGGCTAGAGCGTTGTCCGCTCGTAGTTCTTCCTTGTAGTTGAATTCCGGAATCAACCAAAGGCCTGTAGTAAGTCCAAAACCCCAATTATCACCAGGGTACCAGGTAAGGCCGACCTGCACATTGCCAAACAGAGTCATCAGCGAGGCATCGTTGTATTTAATGTAAGCTCCACCGAGTCCGAAGGAAATTGGAAGGTCTACTTGTCCTTGCACAGGAAAGAGGCTGTATTTGGCGTAGAAGGGGACTGCAGTGAACAGCATATTGGATGCGGAGAAGTTGAAATCGTATCCGATCTCACCGCCTATTGCTGAATTTTGGGAGTTGAAAACCTGGTAGCTTATCGCACCATAACCACCAACTTTTCCACCGGTATTCCCTTCTCCAAGACCTGAACGGATTTCATTGCTATCAAAAAAATACGTGAACGTAGGGAAGGATGTTCCTATCGTAAACGAAAACATCTGGTTTCCCTTATCATAATACGGAACGGCAAAAGCCGAACTGACAAGTATACCCATCATTAAACCAAGTAGCAGGAATTTTTTCATTCAATACCTCAATGTACGTAGAGAACAATTCCAATGAATGTTCCGTTACAATAAGCGTTGCTTTGACTATACTGGATACCAAGCAGTATGCATACCTGTTTGTAAGTATAGTAAGTGTCGTACCGAAAGGCAAATCCAGATGCACGGTTTGTTGCCAAAAACAAACGTTTTAGGGTACTGTACACAATGAATGTGAGGAGGAAGCGATGCAGATACTAACAGGAAAAGAAGTAGCAGAAAAAGTATATGAAACACTGCAATCTGATTGCAATGCATTTGTGGAGAAGTATGGTTTTCCTCCCACATTGGCTGTTGTTCTGGTAGGAAATGACCCAGCAAGCCAAAGTTACGTGCAAGGAAAGAAGCAAGCCTGCCTGTCCTTGGGGTTCGGACATAGGGATTATCATCTTGCCCAAACTACCAGTCAGAAAGAACTCCTTGATCTGATTCATGAGCTGAATGAGGATAAAACCGTACATGGCATTCTCGTACAGATGCCTCTGCCTGCCCATCTGGATGCTGATACGGTAATTCAGAACATCAAGGTCGAAAAAGATGTCGATGGTTTTCATCCTCAGAATGTCGGCAACCTTCTGATTGGAAAGCATGGCTTTGTCAGTTGCACTCCACTAGGAGTGCTCCAAATCCTCGATTATTATGGGATTCCTGTTGAAGGTAAGCATGTCGTTGTTCTCGGCAGAAGCAATATTGTAGGGAAACCTATGGCAAGTCTGCTGATGCAAAAGGGTAGGGATGCTACAGTAACCGTTTGCCATTCCAAGACAGAAAACCTGACAAGTATTACAGTCCAGGCAGATATTCTGATTGCTGCCATTGGCAAACCATTATTTGTGACCGAATCCATGGTCAAAGAAGGCTGCATCGTCATCGATGTCGGCATCAATCGTGTTGAAGACGCCAGTCGAAAACGTGGCTATCGACTGGTTGGCGATGTGGATTACGAACACGTCTCCCCTCATTGTAAGGCCATTACCCCGGTTCCCGGTGGGGTCGGAGTAATGACTATAGCCATGCTCATGAAAAATACTATGCAAGCGGCCTTGCAACTTGCACAGAAGGAAACGCAATGATTCATACCTATTGGCTGGAAACCTATGGTTGCCAGATGAATGTAGCAGAAAGTAATGCACTGGAGCTTCAATTGAAAGGAGCTGGGCTTGTACCGGCATCCCGTGCCGAGGATGCAGATTGTGCCATTCTCAATACCTGTACCGTTCGCAAGAGCGCCGATAACCGTATTTGGGGTAGATTGGGATACTTTACCTATATCAAGAGCAAGCATCCGCTGACGCTGATCGTCACCGGGTGTATGGCCGAACGCCTCCAGGAAGACCTGAAGGATGAGGCACCCCAAGTTGATTATGTCATCGGAACCAATGACAAACAGAGAATAGTAAACATCCTTACCTCGGTTGATGGTAAAATGGATGAACACTCCCAATCCTATACCTTTGGCAACTCCTATTACCAAGAGGGTGAGTTCAGTTCATATATTCCCATTATGAACGGATGTAATAACTTCTGTGCCTACTGCATTGTTCCCTATGTTCGCGGTCGCGAAGTATCTCGCCCGGTTGACGATATTCTTGCAGAATTAGCCTTTTTGGACTCCAAAGGAGTCAAGGAAGTTACGTTGCTCGGACAAAACGTCAATAGCTATCACTTTGTTGAGGCTGACGGTCGGGTAATAAACTTTCCGAAGTTGCTGAAAAAACTCTGCAGCCAAAAGAACCATATTAAGTGGATACGCTTTGATAGTCCGCATCCCAAGGATTTCTCGCAGGAGCTCATTCAGGTTATCCAGGAAGAGAAACAGATTGCAAGGCATCTGCACATCCCCCTGCAAAGCGGCTCATCACGGATTCTCTCGCTGATGAATCGTAAGTATTCACGCTCTCAGTTTCTTACGCTCATCGATGATTTGCGTCGTGCCATTCCAGACATAACCTTCTCAACCGACGTCATGGTAGGATTTCCCTCTGAAACCGAAGAAGAGTACCAGGAGACCCGCTCCGTCCTTGCCCACATGCAGTGTCTTGAAGCCTTCATGTACTACTACAATCCACGGGAGGGTACGAAAGCTGTTGAGATGAACGAGCAGATCGATGAGGAGGAAAAGGGCAGAAGATTGCAATCACTCATCGAATTCCAACATGCCATATTTGCACAGCAAAAACAAAAAAGAGTGCAATCTGTTGTTGAGGTGTTGGTTACCCAGGTTTCCAAGCATGACTCAAAAAGCATGCTTGGAAAAACTGAACACAACGAGATGGTAGCATTCCCCTCAACTGCAAAACTCGGGGAAATCATTACCGTTCAACTCACATCGCTCAACGGGAATACCTATACGGCATTGCAGCAATGCTGATGAAGGGAGAAAAAGCGTGGTAGAAAAGGAAGCTGTATTTGCAAAGAAATTTGAAATACTCAAAGCTCTCATCAAAAATTCTCGGTCTACGGTTGTACTCACCGGGGCCGGCATTTCCACGCTTTCAGGAATTCCCGATTTCCGAAGTTCGTCGGGTGTCTATGCCAATACATGGAAATCCTATCAGGTAGAAGAAATTCTCAGTATCTCATTTTTTAAACATAATCCTGAAATTTTCTACGAATGGGCCAAGGAGTTTTGGTATAAGCTGGATCTCTATCAACCCAATGCAGTACATACTGCATTGGCTTTACTGGAGCAGAAGGGGTACCTGGAAGGTCTTTTTACCCAGAACATTGATATGCTTCATAAAAAAGCAGGAAGCAAAAAGTGTTACGAGGTACATGGGAGTGCAGAGCATCATCACTGTACCAACTGCAATGCATACTATTCGTATCAACATGTTGCTCCTTTGGTGTTGGCCGGGCAAGTACCGCTGTGCAAAGATTGCGGTGGTGTAATTAAGCCAGATATTGTTTTTTATGGGGAGAATCTGGACTCCTTCATTCTCTCAAGAGCCTATGAGATGTTCAATCATGCCCAGTTGTGTATTGTGTTAGGTTCCTCATTGGTAGTTCAACCGGCTGCTTCATTTCCTGCTTATACGGTACATCGCGGAGCTCCCCTGGTTATCGTAAATGCACAGAAAACAAGTTTTGATGGATCGGCTACTATCAAATTCAATGATTTACAGCAATGGGGTCAGGCTCTCCTCCCTTGGATTGAAACACTCAAGCCTCGTTGATAGAGAAAAGTTTGATATATTGATTACTTTTACAATTATGAGTATAGTTTACATACCTCGATGGAGTAATCCAAAGGGGGTGTTTCGGTTTCGACTGGCGGCAGATCAGGCCAGGGGCTGCAAGCGGAGCGCCAACTCCTAAAACTAGCAAAAACAATTAACTGCCAAAAAAGAAGACGAAGTCTCCTTCAACGCAGAATACGCCTTCGCTGCCTAATAGCACGATGACGTACAGGTCCGAATACTGCCGCTCTTAAGTATCGGATACCTGTAAAAGTAGGGGCTTACCCTTCCTAGTGCCTATGGATGAAGGGAACACCAAAGTAGGATACAGAGGATGGACGTTTTGTCAGTGAACCCAACGTCTTCTGGAAAATTTGATCACCGGCTAAGCTTGTAGACGTCACTGGGTGGCACGTTAGGACGGGGGTTCGAATCCCCCCACCTCCAAAACACCGAGACCGGATTACTCAATGTATGAGTGGTCCGGTTTCTTTTGGACTAGCTTACAGATACGTAATGCGTTTGATTAGTAAAGGAAATGTATGATATTACCTATTCTTGCCGTAGTACTCGGCCTCGTTGTTTTGGTTATCAGTTCGGACCGCTTTGTTGATGGAGCTGCAGCTACTGCGAGGCATTTTGGTATGCCGTCCTTGCTCATAGGGATGGTGATTGTTGGATTTGGTACGAGTGCCCCCGAGCTTGTAGTTTCTGTACTCTCTGCAATCCGAGGAAATGCAGGAATTGCCATCGGCAATGCGTATGGTTCCAACATAGCAAATATTGCTCTCATTTTGGGTTTGACTGCATTGCTCAGCCCGGTTCAGGTGAGTTCTAAAATTCTTAAAAAAGAGTTGCCTATACTTACCTTGGTAACCCTTCTTTCCTTTTTTCTCTTGTATGATTTAAATATTAGCCTTTTTGATGCAGGTATTTTACTTCTATGTATTGCGCTGTTAATGGTATGGTCCATTTTCAATGGATTGAAGAATGAGCCTGATACGCTTGCCGATACTATCGATGAAGCAGTTCCCGAACCTATCAGTATGAGAAGGGCAGTGCTCTATTTGATATTCGGCTTGCTTTTCTTAATTCTTAGTTCACGTCTTCTTGTTTGGGGTGCTATTGAAATCGCACAATTTTTTGGAGTAAGTGACTTGGTCATCGGCCTAACCATCGTGGCAGTAGGAACCTCGTTGCCTGAATTGGCTTCCTCCATTATTGCAGCAAAGAAAGGTGAACATGACATCGCAATGGGCAATGTCATTGGATCTAACCTTTTTAACTCCACAGCGGTTGTGGGCGTAGCAGGTGCCATTTATCCGTTTGAAATCGAAAGTTTGGTCCTTAGACGTGATATGTCCACAATGCTAATTCTCACTGTCTCCCTCTTTATTATCGGCTATGGTTTCAGAAAGAATAGGCAGGGCAGGGTCAACAGATTTGAAGGTGCAGTATTACTGAGTATGTATATTGGCTATACAATACTGCTCATGCGAACTGCTGTCTAGGAAAGAATATCAGGTTTTTGGTCTGCCGTATGTTAAAGCATACACCAGTCTATCAAGAAGTTTAAAACCCTCTGAAGCGTGTTCAACTTCCTTGAGATAGTGTTTGATGTCATACTCAACTCTGCGGATTTTACACGTAGCCACACCCTCGGAAATGCTCAACAGTGCATAGCTTGCACGTACATCCCCATCCAAAGAATACCCAACAGCTCCAGGATTGATGTAACGAATTCCATCCCTCTGGAAATCAGCTGGAACATGGGTATGAGCACTCAATACAATATCAACGTTCTCAGCTGCTAATTGCTTTGCTAGAGAAGGGGAGAAAGGTTGATTTTGGCACAGGCCTTCCGTGTCGCTGTACGGTGTCCCATGACAACAGAGCAGGGAGAGACCTTCTATATCGATATGTTTTGTGGGAAGAAAGTCTGCAAGCTTCTTTTTTGCTTGTGTATTCATACGTATATCAGCATATTTTACCAATTTTACCATAGGTTCATCATACAAGGCATTTGCTGTCTTCAGTTTGATCATCTCTAGGTTCCCATCGGTATTACCCTTGATGGTTACCAATGGCTTCTGTTCCATGAGCAAATCGAAACAGAGTTGTGGATCAAGACCCATAAATACAAGGTCACCAAGAAAGATTACGCTATCGGCACCAGAAGCTTTTGCATCAGCTAGTACCGCTTCGAAGGCTCGAATGTTTCCGTGGATATCACTAAGTACTGCACACTTCAATTTGTCGCCTCCTCTTATGGTATATATTGTATATTGTATCATACTGTATGACCCAAGAAAACCTATGCACCTATTGCTATTTCCAATTTCATAATTCATGGAAATTTATTACGGATTGCAAAAAGAAGGAAAGAACAGTATCGTACGTACGGTGAGGGTGGTAGGGATGAAAGCTCGCTCTTTTCGCGTCTTTATACAGAAAGAACCGGTTCTGAGTATTGCCCTGGTTCTTGCATTCTTTTCTCTCTTTCTTGTTCCCCCAAACATTGGATATAGCGAGTACATCGACTGGAAAACACTTGGTTGCCTGTTTGCTCTGATGCTTGTTGTGGCTGGCTTCCGAAAAATGTTTGTATTTACCAAACTTTCCTCGATCCTTCTTCATTACTCACATACTCCACGGCAAGTAAGCTTGATTTTAGTCGGGATAACCTTCTTTTCTTCCATGCTGGTAACAAACGATGTGGCTCTTATCACTTTTGTCCCGTTGACCATCGTAGTTTTCACTGTATGCAAAGAGACAAAACCTATTCTCTTTACCATTGTCCTTCAAACGTTGGCAGCCAACGTAGGCAGCTCGCTCACACCGGTGGGTAATCCACAAAATCTCTTCATGTATTCGTATTACCACGTAAGCCTCAGCTCCTTTTTCTCAACAATGCTTCCCTATGTGTTTTCTGGCGGTTTTTTAATTGCATTGCTTCTTCTCTTTATCCCAAAACGATCAGAATCGTTTAGTCTTCAGGTTCAGGAGGTTCCTCCAATCCATACGGGGAACCTCATTCGGTATAGCTTTCTGTTTCTTCTCTCTCTTTTAGCAGTTTTTGACCTCGTTCCCTGGCCGATTGTAGTCTTGCTGGTTATCATCGGAAGTGAGAAAGTGCTGCTCAAGGAAGTTGATTATTCCTTGCTCTTGACCTTCATCGGTTTTTTTATTTTTGTAGGGAATATCGGACAACTCAAGCAGGTTACCAATTCCTTAACCAAGCTGCTTGAAACACGGGAGTTCATAGTTTCCTTACTAGCGAGTCAGCTCATCAGCAATGTTCCTGCAACCTTGTTGCTTGCACAGTTTACCGATAACGCAACCGAATTGCTCAAAGGGGTGAATGCCGGAGGTTGTGGAACGCTTATAGCCTCCATGGCCTCAGTCATCTCCTTTAAAATATTCGCCCATTACGATCCAAAAAGGTCACTTGCCTATCTTGGCCTCTTCACCCTCGTCAATATCCTCTTTGTGATCCTGTTCCTGCTCATTCATCGTTTCTGGTGACAAAGCAAACGACTGCTCCAATAAGGGTAATATATTGTTTTGCTGGGCCAAGGCGACGCTCTTCATGCCCCTTTGGCTGAGATGTGTATACAGATCACTCAGTTGTTGGCTACTGTGCCCGATGGTCATACGCAGTACATGTTCATCGACAGATCCCCTGAGCAGCGTATTAGCCATATGACGCAATGAGTGAAACGTTATGTTTCTCTGTTTCAATACAGTTTCTGTGAATACTGTAGAACGGATGAGCTCTTGGCCAAACCGTTCAGCAAAGTAATGGCTTGAAACTACTGACCCATTTTTTTTACTCCAAAACACCAAGAGAGGTTCGTTGGTGAATGGATTCTCAAGTGCCAGTTCTCTCAGAGCTTGACAGAGGAAGGCAGGGCAGGGTACATAACGGGTCTTTTTCCCTTTTGGTACCTTTATCCCTGCTTTATCAGCATACGCTTGGTCGATGGTGATCATCTCATTTCCTACAGCATCATACCTGAGTGCTCGTAGCTCACCAGAACGCATGCCCGTCAACAACGCAACCAAACAGGCCAAATATATCCGCTTCTCACTCGATTCTTTTGCATACTGCATAAAGGCAGACAGCTCCATCTCACTCAAAATGCCTCTTGGCGTATGCATGCATGATAACCCGGCAATCGAAAGAGACGTGGAGGAAGGAATATCTCCTTTTCGTTGAGCCTCTCGCAAGGCAGTCAAAACTGCCGTCATACATATATTGATAGTTGCATGATGGATTCTACCTTGCTCAACCAATTGTAGTTGTAATGCTTCAAGTAAGCCAACCGTTACTTTTGATAGTAACAGATTCTTGTCAAGTCTTGGCAAAACGTGGTTTTCAAGCAGACTTTTTCTCGTCCCGATATAGTCAATTGAAATGCTACCTGGAGATAGAGTGTTTCTGCGCTTCACATACTCACTTATCTCCCAGGTATAGAAATCACGGATATAGGAAACGAGGGTGCGTTCCTGATGTTTCTCAAAAACCAGTCCTTGTTCTAAAGCTTTCTGGCAGATACGGATAGCTTCATCTCTACGCTTTATCGGTGTATTTTCAATAATCCCAAGGTCCTTACGCAGCATCTCAACACTTTTCTTATTGGTACGTTTACCGGTCGCTGGATTACGGAAAAGAGCATAATAAAAAATCCTTTCACCCCTGTGAATCCTGCAGAGTGTGTACGGTGCCGGGCTTGCCATGGTCAACCTCCGTTCATTGTATTTGTTCACTATATTGTTCAATCTGAGAAATATGTTCAATAACTAAAAAATAATAGAAAGTTTTTATTTCCTTTCTATAGATTATATTGCTATAGCTATTTTGTCTAGACATTTATTTCTTCTACTTACTTATGTAGAGTAAGTAGTATCTATATTCGATATTTTTATATATATTGTAATATTTTTGTATATACATTTCATATGTGTTATTTATGCGTTACTACACATGTATGTTATATGTAATTATAAATACTATATAAATTTTTTTGACATATATTAAATGCATCAAATACATATTAAGTGTCTTTGTAATACCATTCAGCATTTATATTATATTGTATATTGTTTTTATGATACTATATGGAATATTACCATATGTTTAATTTAATGTAATAATATGCTTATACATTTATTTATGCATTTCAACAAATTATAATTGACATATTCTTTTGTTGTGTAGTTTATAATAGTGATACCTGTTAGGAACTGCTCCCTGTCCTTCCTATGTATTGCTAGCTTTAGTTGAGATATATATCTACCAGTGATAAAAAAAATCACCAAGGAATTGCTTCCCTGATGATGTAGTAAAGTCGTATATTGAGCTATTTTATTATTAATATTGAAGTTGCTTAACTTCCCTACGCATATCACGATTCATATCACGCTCCTTGGTTGCTGCACGCTTATCATGCAACTGCTTTCCTCGGCACAAGGAGACTTGCACTTTGACTAGGTTGCCTCGCAGGTAGATGGAAGTAGGAACCAATGTGAATCCTTTCTCGATCACCCTACGCTTCAGCCTCTTGATCTCGCTCTTATGGGCTAGCAGTCTTCTGTTTCTGTTTGGATCATGATTGTGAATATTGCCGTGTGTATACGGCTGGATGGTAAGGCCAACCAAAGTAAGTGTACGATCGGTGACAGTCACATAACTGTCTGCAAAACTGAATTTTCCCTCACGCAGCGACTTGACTTCTGTACCTACCAAAGCGATACCACATTCCAAATCTTCTATGACTTCATAATTGAAGTATGCCTTCTTATTTTTCTGAAGCGGCTTGAATACATTCTTATCTTGTTTCATTTATTCATACCAAGCAACACGGAACCCAATTAGGTCTCCGCATACATCGGGATCGACAACTCCAACAGTATTGGATGAGATGGTTTTGGCATCATTGAGATAGCTGCCACCTTTCACAATGGGCTGAGTAGTAAGGCCAAAGCTTTCATGAAGGGCAAGCGCTTTCTGGTAATCCGTAATCCTGGCCAAGGGGATATAGGGGGTTTGTGTCAGTTCCCATACACCGCCAAGCAAGGAAACAGGTTCCTTGAGTGGAGAAGGAATAGGGCTGAGTGAAGCATCGAATTTTAGATTGCTATGGCTATAAGCTGCTATCGTCCACATACTTTCAGAGGGAAGGAAAACTGTTTTACCTGTTTTAGAACTGAGCCATTCACAAAAAGCCTGGGCTGCAAAATAACTAATAGTGTGAATGGGTTTATTCGTCACAAAAATCGTAGAGGGGGATAAGCCTGCCAAGTATGCCTCATCGACCAATCCTTGTTCAACAAGGGATGCCAAATTAGCTTTCTCCCACATGGGATTCTCTTGTAAAAAGAGAGCCCATTGATATTGGCTGACTTCATACGTGGAAAGGGCGAAAGAAGGTGTTGTGACCTTTATACCCGCTTCATTGATGGCAGGATAGTTTTGACCTGTCAAAGTTCCCATGACAAAACTTGCCTGAGGATAGCGATACCCTGGTATCTCAAATTCTCCAGCTTGCAGGGATGTCTCTTTCTTTACTAAGGAACCTACCTTTTCAGACAAACCAGTTGAAGCATTTGCTGTTGCAAATAGAGACGTTGCCGATTCCAGTGTCTGCTGCATGAAAGCTGTCAGTGCTATTTGATACTTTTGCAGTGCTTGTTGAGCATCAAGGAGCATGGTCTCATTGGTGATATACAGAAGTGCAAGCTCGAGAGCTTGTTCAAATGTTTCTTTCTGGATGTCCAAACTCTTAAGGTCTGAGACCAAGTTGGAGAAAACAGGTTCGTATCGGGTAACAGCATCGTAGGTAAGAATTGCACTTGCTTGCTGTATCTGCTCAAGATCAAAGTGAATAATCTTGAACTTCATATCCGAACCAAGAGCAAGTTGAGGTGCATCGATAGTTTTTGTCCGATGAAAAAACCACGTCAAAAAGACAGGATGGTCGACATCAAGTGCATAGGTTGCATACTGAACGCCTCCTTTCATATATGCCACCTCGTGCTCTCCGCTGGCAATGAAATATTGATTGTCTGTAGCACCCAGATAGGTACCGTCGAGAACGATTCCAGTCTCAGCTAAAGGAGCAGAGAAGGTGACGTATCGACCACCCTTGAGAATACCAGGGAGGTAAGCAACACAAAAAAGAATTACAATCAGAAGTATTGCGTAGAGGATGAAGAGGTATACACCTGGTCTCATGTTGAAGAGAACCGGTAATTTTACCGCTTCCACCTCTGGAAGTACGATGCGTCTTTTCATACATAGTAAGGTAGCGGTCCTCCCTTGGCTTGTCAACTCAGACCTATTGTGATAGCGTGCTTGCTATGGAACAATTGTTGAGTTTTATTGAGAGAAACACCATACGATTACTCACTCACCGCAAAGCGTTGAAAGCCTACGAATTGGCCAACAAACCCAAGCGCACCTTCATCGGTGAAGTCAAGGGTTGGGCTGATGCTCTGGTGTTTGCAGTTTTTGCCGTACTCTTGATCAACCAATATATCTTTCAACTTTTTGTCATTCCTACTCCTTCCATGGATGGAACACTGAATGTGGGAGATCGCGTTTTTGTAAGTAAAACCATCTACGGCATTGAAATCTATCCCAGCGGTCCAAAAATGCTCTCCTCTAACAGGAACGTGACGCGTGATGACATAATCACGTTTTACAACCCAGAATACGTATCCAAAGGTCCATTCTTTGATATCCTGTCACAAATCATCTACATGGGTACCTTTTCGCTGGTAAATATCGACCGCAATGACGATGGCAGCATAGCCGAGCGGCTGTATGTAAAACGTGCCATCGGATTTCCCTCTGAACGGATTCGCTTCACAGATGGAAATATTGAAATACGAAGAGCAGGGTACAACGATTACATCGACGACAACAGTTTCCGTACCTCACTTGATTTGGTCGATGGTCCGCATCGCAGCATCGATGAGAGCCTGTACAGTGGCATCAAAGCATGGGGATCTTTGTTTGGATATCAGGAATCGGGAGTGGACATGACCTCAGTTCCTTCCTATTTAAAGAGCCAATATGCTCTTGTTCAAAATGACAACTATCCAGATGACATGTATGCATTTGAAACAGCTAAGAACCGTACAAAGCAATTATTCAATCCTGCAGATAGCAATGCCAGAAGTGCAAGTGCTGCCTACCAGAGAGGAATCTATGTTCCACAAGGCTCTGTGTTGCCTTTGGGAGACAATCGGGACAACAGCCGCGATGGCCGATATTTTGGTCCTGTATCACAGGGAAAAATCAATGGCAGCGTCCGGTTTCTTTTCTGGCCTTTGAACAGAATCAGGTACATGGGTAACAAATAGTGCTTAGTATCCCCTCTCATGGTGAGCTATCACTGTACGTGCATATTCCTTTTTGTACCACATGTTGCTCCTATTGCGCCTTCTATTCTGAACCTAAAGAAGCAAATAGCAAGTATATCGATGTATATGTGGACCGGCTTGAACAGGAAATCCTTGCGTGCGCTTCGTCCGTCGATCGGTTCACTACCATATTCGTCGGCGGAGGGAATCCTGGATGTTTATCAGCTAGTCAGTTGAGACGCTTACTTGTAGCGGCCAAAGCTGGATTAAGTGATGAAGTGACGATAGAAATGAATCCGGAAACCTTCAGCCAGGATTTCTTTTGTCTCTTCTCTGAAGGTTTGGTCACACGCTTGAGCATGGGTATCCAAAGTATGGATGATCCCACCCTTGCACGCCTTGGCCGCAATGCTCACAGAAAAGACAATCTGAGAGCCATCGCCCTTGCACAGAAAGCACATGCTTTGTATGGCATAGAACTCTCATTCGACCTGATGGTTTGCCTGCCCGGCCAAACAACTGAGTTGGCAATTTCCGATCTTCAGGAAATTCTTTCGTTCAGTGAAGCTGACCATATCAGCCTGTATTGCTTGACCGTTGAAGAGGGTACTGTCCTGGCCCAACAAATTGGGCTTGGCCAACTACACGTGTTGGATGAGGATGGACAACAAGCATTCCTGCAAACACTTTGGAATGAATTGGCAAGGCTTGGATTTACCCACTATGAAGTTTCCAATTTTTGTAGAAATGACAAAAAAAGCAAACACAATCAAGTTTATTGGAGACTGGATAATTATATAGGTTTAGGAAGCAGTGCGGCATCCACGGTTCACGAAGGGACTCTTTCTCGTCATTATTCGCAAATTCAGGACCTGAAGGAATACGCTTCAAGCTCTCTTTTCAGTGGATATGAACAGGAGTTCGTTGATGCAAATCAGCAGATTGAAGAGTATCTGATGATGGCTCTACGCACCAATGCAGGTATTGACAAGCAAACCTTCAATACACGGTATTCACAAGACTATGACAAGCTCTTTGGCTCTGCAATTTCCACCCTTGATTCTGCATGGTATCGTAATACGAAACAACTCTATGTATTAACAGAAGTAGGCTTTATGGTCCTTGACGAAATCCTGTTGCGTTTGGCTCTGGAAATCTCGTAAGCCCTTGACCGCCTCTACCGGTTGTGATAGCTTAATTAGGTTGAGACTATTCACGCATTCTAAAAAAGTTAAGAGGTTCAATTATGTCCGGCCATAGTAAATGGGCTACAATCAAACACAAGAAGGGTATCGCCGATGCAAAGCGCGGTCAGAAATTTACAAAGCTGATTAAGGAAATTTCCGTTGCAGCAAAAATGGGTGGTGCAGACCCCGAAACCAATGCTAGGCTTCGTACCGCCGTACTGAAAGCCCGTGCAGAGAATATGCCCAAGGACAATATTGACCGGGCAATCAAGAAAGGTGCCGGAGAGCTCGACAACTCCACCTATTATGAACTCACCTATGAAGGGTATGCTCCTGGGGGCGTAGCCTTGATTATTGATACATTAACTGACAACAAAAATAGAACGGCAAGTGATGTTCGTTCAACACTTACCAAAAACGGTGGTACCTTGGGTGCTTCAGGTTGTGTTTCCTATATGTTCCAGACCAAGGGTATCATCACGTACGATACGGAAAAGTATAGCGAAGAACAGATTTTTGAAGTTGCCTTGGAAAATGGGGCTGACGATGTGACCACCAATGATGGTGTCATCGAAGTGATTACCACTCCCTCTGATTTTGGCAACGTTTTGGAAGCAATGCAGAAAGCTGGTTTCGAGCAAGAGAGTGCTGAGGTGGAGAAGGTTGCAGACCAGACCGTAACACTGGATAGTGATAAAGCTCGCAAAGTGCTCAAGATCATCGATAAACTCGAGGAATTGGATGACGTCCAGCTGGTTTCCTCAAATCTGGAACTCCCCGATGATTTTGAGGATAGTGACGAAGATTAACGCATGCGAATCCTAGGTATTGATCCAGGATATGCACAGACAGGCTGGGGTGTTGTCGAATCTGATGGACAGCATAACCGGCCTGTTTCGTTTGGTGTCATAAAAACCTCTCCGACGCAACCTGATTGTGAACGAATTCATTTCATCGCAAAGTCGATCGGTGCGTTGGCATTGGAAAACAAAGTCACTATCTGTGGTATGGAAGACATCTTCTTTACCAAGAATGTCAGTTCAGCCATTCCTGTTGCCAAGGTGATCGGAGCTTGCATCCATCAACTTGCGCTGCTTGAGATTCCTGTTCGGTTGTACAGTCCTCCAACGATTAAATCAGCCGTTACCGGCTATGGGGGAGCAGAAAAACATCAAGTTCAGGAAATGGTGCGTATACTTTTGGGCTTTGAGAAAATCCCAAAACCCGACCATGCTTCGGATGCCTTGGCTGCAGCCTTATGCCTTGCTGTCTATGATTTTGCCCAAATAAGGATGAAATTGTAATGATTAACGCTATCATTGGTGATGTAGTACGTGTAATGGACGGTGAGGTTATCCTCAGGGCAGGGTATGTTGAATATATGCTCTCTGTGTCGGCACAGACAGCAAGCAAGCTCAGCAATCTATCATTGGAAGAGAGAAGGGCTGTTAGGTTGCTTACCGTTTTAATACATCGCGAGGACAGCATGTCCCTTTTTGGCTTTTATGATGAAGCCGAACGCGAAGCTTTTTTGCAGTTGCAAACCGTCTCCGGCATAGGCTCGAAACAAGCTCTCAAGATTCTCAGCGGTATCAGCGTTCGAAATCTGGCACAAGCACTTGATACGGGGAACCTGAAGCTTTTATCCTCGATTCCGGGCATTGGTCCCAAGACAGGTCAAAAAATGATTCTCGCCTTGCGTGATGTATTGGTCTTTGAAGATGAAAAGAGCAAAACCAATGGGCAGCGTAGCCAAAGCAAAGCCAGTCAGTGGTCGGACATTATTACTGCATTGGTGGATATGGG
Organism: Sphaerochaeta globosa str. Buddy; assembly: GCF_000190435.1. NCBI lineage: Bacteria > Pseudomonadati > Spirochaetota > Spirochaetia > Spirochaetales > Sphaerochaetaceae > Sphaerochaeta > Sphaerochaeta globosa. Next base: position 1,529,281 of record NC_015152.1, on the reverse strand, counting down.
GTATGATAGACGTAAAGTTGAAGAGGTAATCGATTCGTTAAGCGAACAAGAATCTGAAGCAATCGGCAAACTTAGCCACCATGATGCTGAGCAACTGTTGTTCCGCAGTGCAGTCAAACTGCTTGGATAAAGGGAGAAGAAATGGACACACACGAGTCGGAATTACATGATTTGATACAAAGCTCCGTGGTATCCACCTCCTTCCAACAGGAGGCGGACAAACAGGAGAATATCCTCAGACCCAAAATGCTCAAGGATTTCCAAGGCCAGCAGCGTTTGAAAGACAACCTTGCCGTCTTTGTCCAAGCAGCCCGTGAGCGAAAGGAACCGCTTGATCATACCTTTCTTATCGGTCCCCCGGGTCTTGGAAAGACCACCTTGGCAAGTATTATCGCCAATGAGATGGGTGCTGAAATCAGGATGACCAGCGCACCTGCTTTGGATAAACCCAAAGACCTTGCAGGAATTCTTACCAATGTAACCGAAGGTTCTGTATTTTTCATCGATGAGATTCATAGACTCAAGCCAGCTTTGGAAGAAATGCTCTATATTGCCATGGAAGATTTTGAGATTGACTGGGTTATCGGTCAAGGGCCTGCCGCACGGACGATGCGCATTCCTCTTCCCAAGTTTACCTTGGTAGGGGCTACAACCAAAGCCGGTTCAGTTTCCAGTCCTCTCTCCTCGCGATTCGGCATCACCTGCCATATCGAATTCTACAACGAACAGGAGCTCGCCTCGATTATCGCCAGATCGGCTCAGATCATGGATGTGCAAATCGACAAGAAAGCCATTGTCCAGTTGGCACGGTGCAGCCGTGGAACTCCTCGAATAGCCAATCGTCTTTTGAGGCGGCTCAGGGACTTCGCCATGGTAATGGGTGATGGAACGGTGACCGTTGCAGTAGTCGACCATGGCATGGAGCGACTGGGCATCGACAATAATGGTCTTGAAACACAGGACCGAAATATATTAAGAACAATCATTGAATTTTATGACGGAGGACCGGTAGGGGCTGAAACTCTTTCGATCAGCGTAGGGGAGGCTATAGAATCTTTGGAAGACTTCTATGAACCATATCTGATACAAAAAGGATTCCTCAAGCGTACTCCCCGTGGACGGATGACCACCAAAAAAGCCTACGACCTGCTGGGCATTCCCTGCAAAAGGAACTTGGATGACAATCAAGGAATACTCTTTTGACCTTCCGGAGCATCTGATAGCACAGACTCCCATAGACCGACGTGGCGAGGACCGATTGCTGGTTCTCGACAAGCATAGTGGAACCATCATAGATGAACAAATGACACATTTTGCTTCCTATCTTCAAGAAGGAAGTATTCTTGTTGTCAACAACAGTAAAGTGCGCAAGGCACGTGTATTTGCCATCAGCGAGACTAAAAGCCGCGTGGAATTTCTTTTTCTGGAAGAAAACCTCGACCATAGCTGGAATGTCATGGTCACCAAAACAAAAAAACAACATGTCGGCAAGCATTATACATTCTGTACTGCCGACCAGAGCTATGTACGTACCGGATGCATTACTAAAGCCAATGAGGATGGGACAAGAACCATCACCTTCAATCATGTACTTGATGAGGATTTTTTCCTCAAGCTCGGTCATGTCCCACTCCCCCCATACATCAAGCGTGAGGATTGCTTTGCCGACGAGAATAGGTATCAGACAATTTATGCACAAAAGGAAGGGTCGGTAGCAGCCCCGACTGCTGGATTGCACTTTACCCAAGAAATCCTGGCATCCATTCGTGCAAAAGGCTGTACTATTGTTCCAGTTACCTTGCATGTTGGACCCGGAACCTTTTTGCCCGTTCGTACCGATAATCTGGAAGACCATCACATGCATTATGAATCGTATGAAATTGAGGAAGAAAGCGCTCGCATCATCAACCAGGCAAAAGCGCAGGGGCGTAAGATTGTTGCCACAGGGACGACCAGCGTGCGCACTCTGGAGAGTGCTTTCAACACTGAAACAGGGTTATTGGAAAGCGGGCAAGGTCGGACAAATCTCTTTATCCGACCTCCTTATACGTTTAAAATCGTGGACCAACTGTTGACGAACTTTCATACTCCGGAATCGACACTCTTGGTCTTGGTCTCCACGTTCGCAGGAAAAGAAAAGATTGATCGCGCCTATCGGCATGCAGTCGAACAATCCTATCGTTTCTTCAGCTATGGTGATGCAATGTTTATTTGCTGAAGAGAATTTGCTGGATTTGGGAAGCAATTTCCTCTATCTTCAGGAGCCCATCCAAACGGACAAGGGTTACCTGAGGATCGAGCGAGCTGAAAATTCGTTCGTAGTTCTCTTTCACTTTATGGAGAAATTCCTTTTTCTCAAAGAGTTCCACTTCATTGCCTCTGCTGTTGATTCTTCTCAGGCACTCATCAACCGGTGTGTCAATGAAAAAGACGTACTGGGGAGAAGGGAACTCGTTAAGGCTTGCAATTTTCTCAAAATCACATTCTACGCCTTGATAGGAAAGTGATGAATACAAGTAGCGATCTGAAATAACAAGTTTGCCAGCTTCCAGGTCATGGATGATTCCATAGACCGGATTATTCAGGTGATCCTCCCTGTCGGCTGCATACAACATTGCCAAAGCCAAAGGGGTGGTCAGGATTTGCTTTTGTAAAACTGAGCGGACCAAGCGTCCGATAGGTTTATCGGTAGGCTCAAACGTTGCACGACACGGAGTATCAGCGCGGTCACACGCTTCGGCAAGCAATTGCATTTGCGTAGTGGTACCGGCACCATCCAAACCCTCAAAAACAATAAAATTGGTCAATACTGAAGGCATATGCATATCTCCTATCATGTCTCTATGGTACGGTAAAAGCGAAGTAAGGTAAATGAGTTTTTCATGATAGGCATACCAAACTCCATCGAACCAACATGAAAATAGGTGCCCAAGAATTCGACAATGGGCTATACTGGGAAAAAGGTGAGATATCATACAACACTAAAAGACATTGCGGTTTCGGTTCTTGTTCTCATAAGCTGCGCCATTCTCTGTTTGTATGGAATGGCTAGGCTTGGTATGGCCAATCCAAGTCAGTATATTGCAGACCGGCTGATGCAAAATCTCAATTCAGGTGGTCCAGTCTCTTTCAAGGCTGAAAGTATGGACCGTATGTTCCTCAAGAACCTGATCATTAATAAGCCATCCCTTTCGCTCACCCAAAATACCTCTGCTTCTGCTTCCGAAATAGAGATACAAGGGGGCCTTCCCTTATTACTCAGCTCATATATGTTCGGTTCCAAGCAAGTCAATGTCAACGTCCGTGATCCAGAACTGGTAATCAATGAGAGCCTTCAAAATCTGTCCCTTGAATCTTCCTCCTCAAATTCGCACCTGCAAACGTGGCTTGAGTCCAATACATTTTCCATTGAAACTCAAAATTTGCGTGCATCGATGGATGCTCCTGAATTGGCTTTAGAGCTAGAAATGTCTTCCTTGGACTTGCTGTTTGACAACAACAAACCGTTCCCCACGATACGGGGCAGCGCTCCTATCCTTACGTTTGATACAGGAACGTTGCAAGCAACACTCTTGGACTCCGAAATTGGACTGAATGAAGAAGGCAGTGCCTTGATAGAAATCAGCAAGGTTTCCTTGTTGCAGCAAGGATTGGAAGTTTCCTTTGCGCAATTGGTTGCCTTAGGTACGCTCGAATCCCTTGCATTTGCGAATTCGGATATAACGATCGATTTCTCGCTTGCCGATCTCAAGGCTGAAAGGGAGCGGCTAACCCTAGCTGTTCCCATACTTACCAGCACTATACAATTGAAGCATGGTGCCTTTGATCAGGCAACACTATCGTACGATCAGCTCTCATTGAGCATTGAGGGTATCCAGGTACATTCCCCAACCGCCACCGTAACGGGTAGAAAGGAAGGAGAAAAGTTCTTGTTCGGGCTTGCTACCAAGCAAGGGGATCTTTTCAAGGTCACCTACGCTCAGACTCTCTCTCTTGATCTTCATACACTCCAGGCGAATGCTCAGTATGAAGCCAATACGGCCTCAATCCAACTTTCGCTTGGACAGATACAGTATTCTCTTAATGACTTGGAGGCAGACCTCAGCTCATTGTATCTCCAAGCCAATACTCAACTCGAAGGTATGAACCTGATCGAGGCTGAGCTCAATCTGCAAGCTGATGCACAAGCCTCCTTCAAACATAGTGATATCAACTTCTCATCACCACTGGTATCAGAGCTGAGCTATCGTGCTTCCGATGCAGCAATGAGCAGTTCTGCATACCTCACCAATCTGGCTTCTTCCTTCACGACCGTACCGCTTTCGGCACGCATGTCTTTCCAGTCAAATAGGCAAGGTAGTCAGCTTCAGGCAGAACTTGACTACCAAGATATGCTTTTTATACGTTCGGTCTATGATATGCCAACTACTGCCGAAGGAACTTTCTTCTTTACCTCCCGCCTGAATGACTTCCCCTTGAGCATTCTCTCTCCAACTTTTGAAGCATTTGCACCGTTCATTAAGCCATATTACCAGGATGCAACCAACTTGATTGGTAACATCTCATTCCAATCATCCAGGGGAGGGGGAAGCATTCTCCCATTTGATGGTAAAGCGGCTATTGAATTGGCTTTGTTGTCAGCCAAAGTTGGAAAGGTCGAATTGGATGCAGGATTTACCTTTTTGGCTGATATCAAGGGTGATTCGGTTTTCGTGAACGCCATGACGCTGGCCAGCAGCGGTTATCGACTTGTCTTTTCAGGTTCCACTGAACTCAACTATTGGTTGCCCCGCGGAGAACTGGACCTCTATCGCATCGATGATGGACAGCGCTTGCTTTCCGTTAATTTCTTCGATCAGCCGCCATCGGCATATCGCTTCAATGTCACCACTCCCTTTGAAAAATCCCTGCTTGTTGATGGAACCATTAGAAGGGAAGGCTCTGAATTCATTGTGGGAAGCGCTGATTTCTCCATTTTCAAGACAACATTTCCCTTTACCTTCCGCCTCGATACAAGCACCCTCCAATTCTTGCTCTCCCAACAGGAGCATCTGTCTCTTTCTGCAAATCTTGCACCCCCCATTACGGGGCGCCTGGTAGCAAATGACCTTCGCTTGCCCGATGCAGGTTTCTTTGCCTTGGCGGCTATTTCAGGCGATCTGGAAGCTGAGTTTTTCTCACTTCGAGATTGGCAATTGGCAAGCAAGGAATTCAGAATCGAGGGGGTGCAATTCAAGAACCGTAGCTATGATTTACTGACTTCCCTTACTGCAAAGGAAAATCAGGTACTTCTATCCAATATGCAACTGAAAGAAGGCGGACACATATTCCCCAGTCGCTTCAGCTATACAGGTACCGACTTTGTTTCTCTCGTGCAAGCCTCCTTCCTCGCTCCCTTTGAGGCAACCTTCAGCCTGGATGCAGACGAGGAGAGAAAAATCTCAATCTCGTTGCTTGGTTATGAGGACCGTATCAATGGTGCACTACAGATTTCTTCGCTTCCCCTTGACCGATTCTTTCACCAGTTGCAGGGAACCGTACTTGATTTTTCCGCACTCGGGTATTCTGATTTCAAGGAAACCGCAAGTGTCGATGGCTTCGTTGAGTTGACGAAAGGCAATGCCAAATTCACATCCAAACTTGCGTTCGACCAAGATTCTCTTACCCTCTATGATTCTGCTGTGCAAATGCCGGATTTCACCTATATCGGCCAAGCACTATCCATTACCGATCAGCTTGCTCGTTCTACAGGAAAATTTGAACATATCCGACATCTCACGTACAAAGACCAGGTATCCCAACTTACCTATGACTTGGCAATCGACTTAGGGCAATTCAAAACAATTTTCGATCTTCCCAAGGCACTGAAGCCAATCTTCGAGGGCTCTCTCATCGCAGAGCTTAGCTTATCTGATATTCTCTTATATGGAGAGGGTGGCATCAATGACGGTACCTATTTGATCAATCTCTCTGATGGTTTATTCACCATCGGAGGGGATCATCTGGACCTCTCCTATCAGAGCGCATCCAAACATCTGCAAGCAACTATGAATACATCATTTGGTATTGGCTTCGCAGTCGAGGGTTCACTTGCTTCCTCTGATTTCGGCTTGAGTATTGACTCCATCTACCTGCCACTTCCGCTCTTGAACAGAACGTTCCTCAAACCGATTTTCTCGTTCCTTGATGGTGTTGCCCAAGGTGAACTCTACCTTGCAAAAACGGCTGATGGCCTCAGGCCGTACGGGCAATTATGGGTCGATTCGGCGCGCATGCAACTGTTCTGGCTGCCCCAGGACATCATCACCATGAAAAACATCAGTGCATCCAGCGATGGAAGTAGGGCGATTACCCCAAGAATTCCCTTCTTTTCCACCAATACGGTTACCGGCAAGACTATTGAAGGGTATGGCTGGCTCGGTGCCTCCTTCGACGGCTTGCGTTTTGAAAATTATGAAATCCACGCAGAAAGTGGGGATCAGATGGTTTTCATTTGGTTGCCGATGCAAGGTTTCGATGCAGACATCAAAACGTATGCCGGTGGCACCTTCAATCTGTTCGGTGTTGGATTTGAGACTTGGTTGGACGGAAAAGTCATGATCCAGGATAGTACCATGACGCTCGGGATCAAGGACTTGCCATCCTGGTATATAGCCAACAACCTTACCACTACAGAATTTGAGGTAGTAACAGGAAAGAATGTTTCATTCTCGTATCCCAATACGCAGAACCCGTTCATTAAGGCAACCATTACTGAGAATCAGAATATTTCTTTCCTGTATGATCATATAACTGATGAGTTTATCGCTGATGGGACGCTTTCTTTCAGAAGTGGGGAAATTTATTACTTCCAGAAGAACTTCTTCATCACCGAAGGGTCGCTTGCTTTACATACCGATGCTTTGACAGGAAAGAACCAGATTCAGCCGACCATCAACCTTCGAGCAAAAATGACAGACTTTGATGCTCAGGGAGAACGAATAGATATATTCCTAGTTTTGCGTGATTCAGGCCTTTCCAACCTGAATCCGCAGTTTGAATCAATTCCTGCAAAGGATATCAATGAAATTCTGGAGATTTTGGGTCAATCGATCCTGCCTACCGGTGCATATGGCGAAGTGAATCTGTATAGTGTAGTAAGCCTTGCCGCTGCAGCAACCGATGTGGCAGAGCGACTGGGCTACATCGATGCAAGTCAAACAACAGCACTGACAGAGTCCATTCGTATCTCTTTGGGGCTTGATATGTTCAGCATACGCAGCAATATTCTGCAAAATATTCTTTTTGATGCGTTGCCCGGAAGCAACATCGGCGGGGTTTTGACTCCCTTGGCACGGTATTTGAACAACACTTCCATTTTCATGGGCAAGTACGTCGGTCGGCAATTTTTCCTGCAGGCATTGGTTCACCTCAGTGCAATGGAAAGCTCGCGGGTAAAGCGTTCATTCATTTCACCAGACCTCTCGCTAGATCTCGAGCTCTCGCTTGACTGGGTAAACCCACTGGGGACTTTCTCATTCTTTACCCAGCCGAACGAGTTGTCGTTCACCAATATTTTGGATACCATTGGCTTTAGTGTAACCAAACGAATAGTTTTGCGTTAAACAGGTTTATAGAGGAGACATCATGGACAAGCGCCATACACGCTTTCTTGTGGGCATCGTGCTCATTTTAGCCCTTTCTTTTTCCTTCTTGAGTGCTGCTGATACCGACCCTTGGTATGTAGGCAAGCGAATTGCATCCTTTTCCAACAGTGGTTTGCAGAATGTGAAGGAGAGCGTTGTATTGGACATCCAATATGACTATTTAGGTAAAACCTTTACTGACCAGCTGTTTAATGAACTGCAAGGTGAACTGTATGGATTGGAATATTTTCTCTATTTTATTGCCGATGCCCAGAGGACAGGGGAGGGAAACAACGAATTACAAATCGCCATGACCTTCTATGAATTACCCTACATCAAGACAGCAACAGTACAGGGAAATCAGGGAATAAAGACCAAGGACATCACTGAAGTACTGATCGCCAAGGAAGGATTCTTCCTCGATGAACAGAATATCGAGTTATCCAAACAGAAGATCCTGACACTCTACCAGGAAAAAGGATATGCCGATGCTACCATCGACAGCGAATATGTCACAGACGAGACGGCAAATGCAGTAGATCTTAAGTATATCATTACCGAGAACCAGCAGAAGCGTATCGGCCAAATTGTATTCGAGGGCAATGAGCAGCTTTCGTCCGATATGCTTTCCAAGCAACTGTCCTCTAAGCAGGTAAGCTATTTCAGCTCCGGTTACTACAATCCTTTGACTATTGAAACCGACAAGCAAAAGATCATTGCCTTTTACCAGAGCAGAGGCTACATCGATGCAGCCATTCTTGATGTCCGTACAGAGGATATCAGCACAGAGGACGATACGTATTCTCGCTTGAGAGTGGTATTCTCCATTGATGAGGGAGAACAATGGTTCTTTGGCGGCATTCAGGTTGAGGGCAATACCGTCTTCAGCAATGAACAATTCCAGTCCTTGATCTCCATGCGTCAGGGTGTAGTATTGGATGTATCCCGGGTGCAACAGGAAATTACTGCCGTCACAGACCTGTATTGGAACAACGGCTACATTTTCAATTTGATTTCCACCGACCTTATCCGCAACGAAGAAACAAAAACTGTTACGTACATCCTCAAGGTGCAAGAGAATCAACAAGCTGTAATCGAGGATATCCGTTTAGAAGGGCTCACCAAAACCAAACCCTATGTCTTCGAACGGGAACTGACATTTTCGAAGGGCGATATTTTCTCCAAGGAAAAACTGATCCGAAGCGCCCAGAACATTTACAATACTCTCATTGTAACCGATGTTCAGTTTGATATCATAAATGGGACCCAGGAAGGTAGTGTGATTCCCGTCTTCACCGTAGTCGAAGGGAATCAGATGGACATCCAATTTGGAGCAACCTTTGGCGGAAATGTTGATGGTTTCCCGGTATCCGGTTTCCTGCAGTGGTCCGACAAGAACCTTGGGGGAACAGGACGTGATCTGGCGATTGCCACCAATCTCAGTCCCGATACCCAGAATATCTCTGTTTCCTTTACCGATGGTTGGTTCAAAAACAGGCGTTGGTCGAATGGCTTGAGTTTCAACTTTGAACGAAGTGTAAAAGATTCCGCTCTTCAGAGGGGTATCGGCAGCAAGTATTATACCGGTCACGATGGAGACAACGCTGAATCCAATCCCTATCCCTATGGTTATGACAGTTATGCAAGTTATTTGGCGGCCGACCAGGCCCTGCCTTCCTCACGCTACTTGATGAGCTATACCTATTACCGCATTTCGCTGGGGTACAACACCGGCTATACCTTCATGTTCCAACCCGGATCGCTGAATGTCGGTGGTGGTATTACCGTAGGACTCAACTACGCCCAATACGATGACAACGTCTATGATCCGTATGAACGACTGATTGATTTGTATCATGAAAGTTGGCAATTCAGTAATCGCCTTACGCTCTCTTTTGCCTGGGACGGAAGGGATCTCATCGAGAACACCAGCCGGGGGTATTACCTCAGCCAAAGTTTCACCTATGCCGGAGGTATTCTTGGAGGCCTTTCCAATTATATCCGTACCTCGAGTTCAGCTAGTGGATACCTCACCCTGTTTACATTCGATTTGGACGAGAAGCCGGCTAACGTAGTGTTGGGGGTAACCACCAGCCTGAGTGTGATGCTGCCACAGTACTATAATCATTATGAAAGTGGTTGGAATTGGTACGATGCAAAACAAGGTGCAACCCGTTATGAGATGCTCTACATCGATGGCATGAACACCGGTCGCGGATTCAGTGTCGTATTCGATCAGGCATACCTGTGGGATAACCAGATTTCAATCAGTTGGCCGCTAGCTCACAATGTGCTCTCTGCAGAAATGTATGCAAGCGCCACCGGGGTAAGTACCGACCTGAGTTCCATCAAGGCTTCCAATCTTGCCTGGTACTTCTCCACCGGAATTGGAATCAAGCTCAAGGTACCCGGCTTCCCGCTCGGTTTGTATTTGGTTAAGAATGCGAGTTACATCAATGACTCATTTGCTTGGGTTGAAGGTAATATTTTCAAGGGCGATCGCGAGGGGAGCGGACTGAAACTGGTCCTTGCCATCACCACGACATTGTATTAAGCATGGAAACAGAAGCAGAGAAATTGACTCCTATGATGGTACAATACCGTCAGATCAAGGAGCAGCATCAGCAGACCATCCTCTTCTTTCGTCTCGGTGATTTCTATGAGATGTTCGAACAGGATGCTGTTGAGGTTTCCCGTCTTCTCAACCTTACGTTGACCAAGCGGAATGGCCAGCCGATGTGCGGTATTCCTTATCATGCGGCAAAGGTATATATCAAACGTCTGTTGGAGGCCGGCAAGAAAATTGCCATCTGTGAACAGACGGAACTGCCTGAGGGTGGTCGGCAACTGGCAAAGCGTGAGGTGGTGCAAGTTGTCACCCCTGCAACGGTAGTGGAAGAGGACTTTCTTGAAGCAAACCGTGACAGTTTTGTAGTAAGCCTCTCGTTTCAAAAACAAGGGCTATCAATCAGTTATGCAGACATTACCAGTGGGCAGTTTTTCCTGCGCATGGTTGAGAAGGACAGTCGGTATGCGATGCTGCTCAGTGTTTTGCAGCAGGTCAATCCTCGTGAAATTTTGGTCAATGAAGACGATTACTTTTTGTATCAGGATTTCCAATCCCTCATAGACGCTCATCCCGCCATGGTTACAAAACTGCCCTCCTGGCATTTCTCCATTTCTGAAGGATACACGCGACTTTGCAACCACATTGGATCCACATCTCTGAAAGCCTTTGGCTTGGAGAATAAAAATCCTATGCTCAGTAGTGCGGGAGCTCTTCTGTGGTACCTCAAAGAGACGGCTAAAACCAGTCTCAACCAGATAGAAGGGTACACGCTAGTTTCTGAATCCGAGTACCTTCACATTGATGAAGCGAGCCGAAAGAGTCTGGAATTATTAGCCAATCTTGCAGATGGTACTGAAAAATACACGCTCTTTTCCTCCATCAATGCAACATTGACCAGCATGGGAGCACGTCTTCTCAAACAATGGATAGCCAGTCCCTTGACTGATAGGGAACGCATCCGATTCCGTCAGAGCTGGGTTACCCTATTATGTGAAGATCGTGATGAACTTGCCCGTGTGCGGTCGCACTTGAAGATGGTGCTGGATTTGCAGCGTCTTTCGAGCCGGCTGGTCATGCACCGCCATTTGCCCAAAGACTTGGTGGGTATCAGCCAAACCGTCCGTGCCTTTTTCAATCTGGTGGATGACAGGTACCATCCGCTTCTCGGGGATGCCCTTTGTGAACAAACTCTTTCATCCTTGGCCATCATGGCAAAAAGCATTGCCGACGGCATCTCTGATGATCATCAAGGACCATTTGAAGAAGGTAAAGTCATTGTAACCGGTTTTGATGCCGAGCTCGATACCTTGAGATCCATCAAAGGTGGTGGCAAGGCAATATTGGATGTGTATCTGGATAAGGTTCGGCAGGAAACCGGTATTACCACACTACGCCTTTCCTCGAACAAAATCCTTGGCCATTTTATTGAAGTCTCGAAAAATCAGGCCGAAAAGGTTCCTTCCACATTTTACCGGAAACAAACCCTGGTCAATGCGGAACGATTTACCAGCGATGAGCTCATTGCCTGTGAACAAAAAATCCTCGCCAGTGCCTTCGAGGCTGAAAAACGGGAACGACAGGTCTATGAATCGTTGGTGGAGGAGGTGATGAACCATCAGCAAGCTCTGCTGGCGATCAGCCGTTTCCTCAGCGAACTTGACTGCCTGCAAAGTTTTGCTTCAACTGCCATTACACATTCCTACTGCAAACCAACATTTACCGATGAGGATGTATTGGAGTTTGAGGGGGGTAGGCACCCGGTGGTTGAGCAACACCTCGGTACCGGTCAGTTTATTGCAAATGATTTGACCATCAGCAGTACCGGAAAACGTTTTTGCCTGATAACAGGCCCTAATATGGCCGGAAAGTCCACTTTTCTCAGACAGACCGCACTCTTGGTTATTCTCAGTCAAATCGGCAGTTATGTTCCCGCTACAAAGGCCCGGCTTGGTATTGTGGACAAATTGTATTGCAGGGTGGGTGCTAGCGACAACCTTGCACGCGGAGAGTCCACATTCTTGGTTGAGATGCAGGAAGCAGCCCATATCCTGCGCACCGCCACTCGAAATTCACTGGTCATCGTCGATGAATTGGGAAGGGGAACAAGCACCCAGGATGGTATGTCCATCGCCTATGCAATCATGCAGCAATTGCTGGGCATGCAGGCTAAAGCATTATTTGCAACGCATTATCACGAACTTGCAAGAATCGATACCTCAGCCCTCCAGTTGCTTACATTGCAAGTTTCAGAGATGGGAGGTCAGGTTCGATTCCTTCGTAGGGTTATTGAGGGCATTGCAAACTCTTCCTACGGACTCAACGTTGCACGGATGGCGGGAATAGGCAGGGAAGTATTAGCCCATGCCCGCACCTTCCAGAAGCAACACTTTGCTGAGTATGATCTTGGATCCATCCAACCCGATTTGTTCAGTGCGATAGGTGATGAATCGGCACAACAGGTGTTGTACGATGAGACGGAACAAGAGATTCTGTATCAACTACGTTCGTTTTCCATAGAACAGTCATCCCCGCTACAGGCCTTGTTGTTTCTCAAGACGCTCCAGGAAAAACTGCAAGCAAAATGACAGGGGTTTTCCCTTCCTGGGTATGTGGTGCCTATCATGCAATAGTCTTTCAGATTCGCTGCTTTGCCCAACATGTAGTGCAGAGCTTGCTGCGTCTTCGTTCACAACCTTCTATGCTCTCAAATGTCCCACCTGTGGAAAGCCGGTCCTTGATCCTATCTATGGATGTGATTTCTGTCAGAAGGCCTTGCTTTCCTATGGGTTTTATGATGGGATTCTCGAACACTTGCTTACCGAGTACAAGCATGCCGGCAAGATTATGGCCAGTGTAGTACTCTCCGGTTTATTCGAATCTATGCTACAGAGCTTTGACCATCCTGTTCTGATTCCAATTCCTTCCTCAAGATCTGGCAAACGTTCCCTGGGTTTTGACCACATGGCCCTTGTTACGGCTATACTCGGAAAACGACTCAATCTTCAGTCAATTCATTTGTTCAGGCAAAAAGCCAATTCTCTTTATACTGTACTGTCCCGCAGTCAAAGACAACAAACCAGCAACCTGGAAATAAGAAAGAGAGCTGCGAAACAGATGCAAAAGTTGCTATTGCAGAACAGAACATTCCTTATTCTTGATGATATCTATACTACAGGCAATACATGCAAAAGGGCACAAGAGCTACTTTACACCGAATTTTCAGTCCAGGCATCTATTTGTGTCATCGCACGTGCGTAAAACGGTGCTGTAGTTGACAAAAGTAGAGCAAGTGCGTACTATCAAAGCAGGATATGTTTGATTATTGGGGGATCGCCGGCAGGCGTATCCCTTTTTTATGAATTTTTTTTAGGAATACTATGTTAGCAACAGGAATACAGAAAAACAAATTGTTTATGGAGTATGAACCACTGCTTAATGCGATGGGGATTGCTTTGGTTGAAATCAATCGCGTCGATCGGGGAAACAGTGTCATCGTTACCATGGTGATAGTCGCAAAAGAAACTGAAGTGAGCATTGATCACTGTGCCAAGGTATACCGCCTTGCGTATCCCCGCATGGAACTCCAGCTAGGTGAACGTGATTTGCAGTTGGAAGTAAGTACCCCGGGACTGCAACGCACCTTCAAGGATGTGTATGAGTTCAGCTTGTTTACGGGCAAGCGGGCCAGGGTTTATGATACGAGCAAGGAAGCTTGGGTCAGTGGAATTATCACACAGGCCGATGAAAAGACCGTTCAGCTCGCACAGGTATATATTGAGGATGAAAAAGAGATGATTGACACTATGTCTGTAGAGTTTTCTGTGATTCAGAAGGCAAAGCTCGACTATAGATGGGAGGACGATTCACATGGCAACTGAAATTGGTGACGCTATCCGGAGTATGGTAGCGGAAAAGAACATTTCCGAAGAGCTGGTTATCAGCACTATCGAGGACATACTTCGTGCAGCGTACAAACGAAAATTCGGTACCGATGAGAATGCCGTCATTGAATTCAGTGAAGACTTCCTGTCTGTCGAACTTGCCAGCCGCAGGAAAATTGTTGATGACGATAACTGGTATAATGAGGTGACAGAGATTCCCCTCAGTGAAGCAAAAGAGATTCACGAGGATTGTGAGATCGGCGACGAGCTGCTTATTCCTGTAGATCTCAAGGATTTCGACCGTATCAGTGTCCAGAGTGCGAAACAGCGTGCACACCAGAGCTTCAGGGATATCCAGAAGGACACGCTCTATAGTGAATACAAGGCCAAGGAAGGCCAGTTGATTATCGGATACTACCGCCGTCAGCTTCCAAACGGGGACATTTATGTGGATATCGGTACTACCGAGGGTTTGCTTCCGAGAAGAAACCAATCCAGCCGTGAAAGTTATGGCAGCAACGACAAGATCAAGTGCTATGTTGAGAAGGTTGAAAAAGCTGAACGCGGTTTGCGTGTTGTACTCTCCAGAACCAGCCCTGATTTGATCCGAAAGCTTTTCGAGGTCGAAGTACCTGAAATTGCCCAGAACCAGATTGACATCATCAAGATTGTTCGTGAGGCAGGCTATCGTACCAAGGTTGCAGTAGCGAGCCGCAACGACGATATCGATCCTGTGGGAGCTTGTGTTGGGTTGAAGGGAAATCGAATACAGACTATCATGAGTGAGATAGAGGGAGAGAAAATCGATATCCTGCGCTATGACACCAATCCAGTAAACTATATTCGCAATGCTCTTTCACCTGCCCAAGTCAAGGATGTCGTGGTGCTTGATAAAAATATCTATCATGCAGTAGCCATCGTTGAGGATACCCAGCTCTCTCTGGCTATCGGCAAGCAGGGACTGAATGTCCGCCTGGCAAATAAACTGGTCGACTGGATGATTGATGTGAAGACTCAGTCACAGTTCGATGAGATGGATATCGCCAAGGAAGCACGTTTCAAGGCAGAAAGCTTTTTCGGTACTGGAGAACCTGTGTTTGAGGAAGCATTGCCCCAACTCGAGTTTGAAAATACTGAGGTTGCTGTTGAGTCTGAAGTTGAAACGTTTGTCGATGAGGATGAGATTGCACTCTCTGAACTCCCTCTCGATTCCATGCTTCTTAAGAAACTACAGTTCCATGACGTGTATAGTGTTGAAGAATTCATCAACCTTAGCGATGAGGACTTGACTGGGTTCGGCGATTTGAGTGAAGAAGAGATTATCGCAATCAAGGACACCATCAACGAATATGTCGATATTGTTGAGGACGAAGAGGATGGAGAGACCGAGTATGTCTGCCCCAATTGTGGTGCCTCCATCACCATGGATATGACCGTGTGCCCAAGCTGTGGAACAGGTCTGGCATTTGAGGTAGAGTAAAACCATCCAAGAGGAAATAATGACGGAAGAGAATAATAAGCCTAAAGCAACGTTGATCAAGCATGTAGTAACTCCCTCAGAGCAGAAGGAAGAGCCGAAGAGCCCCGCCAAGGAACAGGATACAAAACCTAAAGCCCCGGAAAAACGTCGGGTCGTGGTAGTAAAGAAAAAAGTGGTGGTGGTAAAACCTCAGCCTAAAAGTGAAACGGAACTGAGTACATCTGATAACGCCGTTGAGGCACCTAAATCAGAAGAAAACACCAAATCTCATGACAAACAAGGCGCACAGCATCGCTTAGGTGGAGTGCGTAGAACGCCGCGTCCTTCAACAGACAAACTTACTGCATCCCCGTTGCATAACGGTCCTGTTGTGATCAGGCCCACCAATCTTCCGCCGGTGCCCAATCAGGGACTTACGGTCAAGGATCATGCAGAGCTACAGAATCGTGCACCTGATGCTTCAGCAGTGCAGACTCCTGTTCCTTCAAGCGGACCTCGTATTGCCGGTACGGTAGGCGGTCGTCCTGCACCAGGAACACGTCCTGCGTATCAGGGCACTCGTCCTACATCCGGTTATCAGGGACAGAATCCTCGACCGCAAGGACAAGGCGCACCTGTCAGCCAAGGCTATCAGGGACAGAACCCCCGTCCGCAGGGACAGGGCTATCCCGCCAGTCAGGGTTATCAGGGGCAAAATCCTCGTCCGCAAGGCCAAGGCTATCAAGGCCAGAATCCCCGTCCGCAAGGACAAGGCTATCAGGGTCAGAATCCTCGTCCTCAGGGACAGGGTTATCCCTCAAGCCAAGGGTACCAGGGTCAGAACCCCCGTCCTTCAACTCCCTATCAGGGAACGCAACCTCCTCGTCAAGGTGGATTCCAGAGTCGACCTCCGTATCAGGGTCGTCCTGCTGGTGGAGCACCCGGTCAGAGACCTTCTGGTCCCGGTGGTTTCAGGCCGCAGGGCGGTGGTGGCGGAAGGCCTCCATTCGGTCAGCGTCCCGGCGGCGTAGGTCAAAGACCTGGTGGAGCCCCCGGCTCTCAGGACATGGATACACTGAATCAGCGTACCCCCAAGAAGACTTTTACCAAAAAGAAAGACCAAGCTTCGTATAAGAAACGTAATGCTGAAGAGGAAAAAGAATTCCTTATTCAGCGACGTAAGGAACAAGCAGCTGCCAAGTTGGCATCAGTACCCAAGACTGTTGATATGATGGAAGTCATCAGTGTCAGTGATCTTGCGAAGAAGATGAATCTGAAGGCTAGTGAAATCATCGCCAAATTGTTCAAAATGGGAATGATGGTCACTATCAACCAACAGATTGATTACGAAACAGCTGAAATTATCTGCGGTGAATACAACTGTCAGGTACACCTTGTTTCCTTGTATGACGAGACCTTGATTGCCAGTGATCCTGACAGTGAAGATAATTTGGTCGATCGCGCCCCGATTGTTACGGTAATGGGCCACGTTGACCATGGTAAGACCAAACTGCTCGATGCCATTCGGTCCACCAAGGTAGCAGAAGGTGAGTTCGGCGGTATTACCCAGCACATCGGTGCCTACAAGGTGAATCTTCCTGGCAAGGGTGAAGTCGTATTCCTCGATACTCCGGGTCACGCAGCATTCTCCATGATGCGAGCCCGCGGTGCTCAGGTGACTGATATTGTCATTCTGGTAGTTGCTGCCAATGACGGTGTCATGCCCCAAACGCGTGAGGCAATTGACCACGCAAGGGCTGCCAATGTTCCCATTATTGTAGCCATCAACAAATGTGACCTTCCTGAGGCCAAGCCTGAACGTGTCATGCAACAGCTCTCTGATTTGGGATTGATGCCCGAAGAGTGGGGTGGACAGACGTTGTATTGCCAAATTTCTGCACTTAAGAAAATTGGTATTGATGAGCTGCTGGATACTGTTCTGTTACAGGCGGAGATGCTGGAACTGAAAGCCAATGCAGGTTGTAGGGCTGAAGGTAAAGTCATTGAGAGCCGCATTGATCAAGGACGTGGTATTGTTGCATCTGTTTTGATCGAGAGAGGAACACTCAGACAGGGTGATTACTATGTTGCCGGTATTTATCCCGGTAGAGTAAGAGCAATGTTTGATGATAAAGGCCGGAAGATTGATATAGCTGGTCCTTCCACTCCCGTCGAAATTATCGGTTTGAGTGACATTCCCGGTGCAGGTGATCCGTTCCAGGTAACTGAGGACGAACGTCAGGCTCGCCAGGTTGGTACAAAGCGTCAAGAATTGGAAAGACTTGGAGATAGCCGTAATGTGAAGAAGGTCACCCTTGACAATCTGTATACGAAGATCAAGGAAGGCGCCATTCAGGAGTTCAATGTCATCATCAAGGGTGACGTACAGGGCTCTGTGGAAGCGTTGCAAGGTTCTCTTGAGAAGCTCTCCAATAATGAGATTCATCTCAATGTCATCCGTGCAAGTGCCGGTGCGATCATCGAAAGCGATGTGACCTTGGCAAGTGCCTCTGATGCTCTGGTTATCGGCTTCAACGTGAGGCCTACGCCCCGTGCACAGGCTTTGGCAGACCAGGAGAAGATTGAAATCCGCAAGTACAACATCATTTATGATGTGGTGGATGATATCCGCTTGGCAATGGAAGGCATGTTGAGTCCCGAATTGCGTGAGGTTGAGATTGGTACGGTTGAGGTTCGCGATACCTTCAAGGTGCCCAGAGTCGGAACAATTGCCGGTTGTATGGTTACCAAGGGCAAGATCAAGCGTAACAGCCTGGTCAGGGTCATTAGAGATTCCATTCAGCTCAACAGCACAATGGTCAAGATTACGAGCCTGAAGCGGTTCAAGGACGATGCCAAGGAAGTTGCCGAAGGCTTCGAGTGTGGTGTTGGTCTTGAAAACTTCAACGACCTGCATGTTGGTGATATTCTTGAGGTTGTAGAAACCGAGGAAATCGCCCGCAAGCTGGAAAGCAGTGAGAAGATATGAGTGAGTACAGTCAGAAACGAATAGAAGCAAGACTCTCTGAGGCGATCAGTACGCTGATCGTCAAAGGGGAGATTAAGAATCCGCTGCTGAGCACGCTGTGCTCAGTCAGCAGGGTTGAACTCTCGGTGGACAATGCTTTTGCTACCGTCTTTATTTCAAGTGTACTGGATGATGATTCCCTTCATGCAAGTGTTGATGCATTGCAGAAAGCCAGCGGATTCATCCAAAAACGGGTAGGGGCTTTCCTGAAAACAAGGAATACTCCCGTATTGACCTTCAAGGCAGATGTTTCCCTTAAGGAAGGACAAAAAATCAATGCCCTGATTGATGCACTGGTGGAAGATGGGAACAAACGCTAGCATTCTTCTCATAAATAAAAAACCGGGCCTTACCAGTTTTTCGTCCCTCAATGATATCAAGCGTACCATCGATCCCAAAGTGGGACATGCTGGTACGCTTGATAAGTTTGCCCGTGGACTCTTGGTTGTTTTAACCGGAAGCATGACCAGATTGAATGTGTTGTTTTCCACCATGGATAAAACCTATCGGGCTGAAATTCAATTTGGCATGGAAACCGATACGCTCGATCCGGAAGGGCAGGTGATAGCAACAGCAGCTCTCCCCAGCTTTGAAGCAATTCAAAAAGCCATTCCGACTTTTTTGGGCACTATCGAACAGCAGCCTCCTCAATATAGCGCGCTTCATATCAATGGAAAAAGAGCAAGCGACCTGGCCCGAAGCGGAAAAGAAGTGGAAATGGCTAAACGCCCCATAACCGTATATCGCTTTATTCCCATTTCCTATGAACAGGGAATTCTTATCGCTGATATTCATGTTTCCAAAGGCACCTATATCCGCTCGCTAGCCCGTGATTTGGGTTTGGCAGCAGGCAGTAGAGCTCATCTGATTGGCTTGGAGCGTACCAGTATCGGCCCGTTCTCCTTAACTGAGGCAGTTGATGCCAAAGAAACAGAAACCCTTGTAGCTTCAGTCTCACAAACTGACGAACGTCTGAGTCGGGTGGATTCAGTAAGCATCTTCGAAATTGGTGAGGATGAACTGTTTCGCGTGGCCAATGGAGCGTTTCCCAATTCATGCAAGATACTACGACAAAGTAATAATGAGCTGTTCGGGGCACTGTATAGTACAGATGGGGTGCTTCGCGCAGTCGCAGATATGAGAGAAGGACGACTTATCGCCCAAATCCATCCATACCGCAAGGAGATAGTAGGGTGAAACGGTATGATTTCATGCATCTTTCGGCTCATCCCGTGCTCTGGCAGCAAGACATGGCTGTCTGTATCGGTGTTTTTGATGGGCTTCACAGCGGTCATCAAGCTATCATCAGACGATGTGTTGAACTTGCTGCCCAACAAGGGCTGGAGAGCATGGTCATTACGTTTGATAAAAATCCCAAGATGATAATGAAAAGTCAGCCCTACCACTCTAAGTTGGCAAGTGAGTCGCAAATCGAGCAAATACTTGTAAATATTGGTGTTGACCATCTTGTTGTCATTGACTTTTCTGCTGATTTCAGTAAACTCACAGCTGAGGAGTTCCTCACTTTAGTATGTGCATTTTGCCATGTTAACGTGATGGTTGTCGGAGAGGATTTCCGCTGCGGTGCCCCGGTTTCAAGTGCCGGACCTGTTCAGCTGCAGGAATATCTATCCCGATTGTCACCGGAAGCTACCGTAGAGATTCCCCCATTTGTCCTAACCGCTGATGGAGAGATTACTTCAAGTACTCTGGTGCGTAAAAAACTTCTTGAGGGCGCTTTGGAAGAAGTCCAAAGTATGCTCGGTAGGCCTTATGAGCTGGATTTGGTGGCGTATCCATCCAAATTCATGGAAAAGGGCTTGCTGTACCGAACTGCTTCCTTTATGCAGCTCCTGCCTCCGGTAGGTGTGTATGAGGCTCAGTTATCGCTTTCTGATGGTTCTGTAGTGGACGTTCATGCACACTTGGGTGAGGATGAGCTCTTGATAGTACCAGATCAGGCGATGTGGGATTGGATTGCAGCACGTACAAAAAGACTTAGCTTTCGGGCTAAGGGGAGTATTTCATGATTTCTAAGGAACAAAAACAGGAAATCATTGCCAAGTTTGGCGGTGATGAAAAGAACACCGGTTCGACCAAGGCACAGGTTGCCCTGCTTACCGCTCGCATCAACGACCTGCAGCCCCACTTCAAAAAGAATCCGAAGGACCATGCAGGAACCAGAGGTTTGTTGTTGATGGTTGGTCAGCGCAGACGGCTCCTCAAGTACTTGAAGGATACCGATATTGAAGCCTACCGTTCTCTGATTGCCGAACTCGGCCTGAGAAAGTAGTCGTGGTGTTGCATTCGTAAAATTGTATGAATAGCTCCGATGGCTTTTCAGGCCGTTGGAGCTATTTTATTTATTGAGTCGTGTAGAAAGAACGAAAAGAACAAAGAAAGGAATAAGAAGATGGAAGTAAAAAAAGTTTCTGTACGGATCGGCGATGCCGACCTGGTGTTTGAAACCGGGAAAATCGCCAAGCAGACCAGTGGTACTGTGTACGCCCATTATGAGGGTAGTGCTGTTATTGCAACTGTCTGCTGCGGAAAGGAGCCCAACGAGGCTCTGGATTATGTACCCCTGAGTGTTGAATATAATGAGAAATATTATGCCGCAGGCAAAATCCCAGGCGGATTCCTCAAACGAGAAGCCCGCCCCAAGGATAAGGAAATTCTGGTAAGTAGGCTCATCGACCGCCCGATGCGCCCCCTCTTTGACAAGGCCTTCGGCCGTGAAATCCAGGTGGTTCCCACTGTTGTATCTTCCGATATGAACAACACCCCTGACATCATCGCCATTAACGCTGCCAGCGCTGCAGTAACTATCAGTGACATCCCCTTCAACGGGCCTATTGCTGCTGTTCGTATCTCCATGGTGGACGGTGCCTATGTCGTCAACCCTACCTTCAGTCAAATCGAGCGTTCCAGCTTGGACATCGTTGTTGCAGGAACTCGTGATGGTATTACCATGGTCGAGGGTGGTGCTAAGGAAGTAAGCGAAGAAGTGATGCTTGAAGCCATTGCTACCGCCCAGCCGTACATCACCAAGCTTTGCGATGCACAGCTTGAGCTGAAAAAGATTGCTGGCAAGGAAAAGCTTCCGGTAGTAACGTTGACGGTTGACCTCTCCTGGCTCGCTCCTGTCCGTGAGTATGCCTATCCCCTCATCAAGCAAGCTTCCTTTGTAAAAGGTAAGATGGAGCGGTATGCCGCCCTTGCGAAGGTACAGGGTGAAGTCAAGGAGAAGTTCCAGGACGTAATCGCTGAAGATTCCAAACGCGATGGGCAACTCTCATCCCTGTTCGAGGATCTCGAGTACGAAATTCTTCGCGCTTCAATTCTCAATGACGGCAAGAGAACCGATGGTCGATCTGTTGACCAGATCAGACCCATCACTTGTGAAGTTGGATTGTTGGACAGGACCCATGGTTCTGCACTTTTTACCCGCGGTGAGACACAAGCTTTGGCTGTTACCACACTCGGTACTGCCAGCGACGAGCAGATGTTCGATACCATCGACGGCGAGAAGAGCTTCAGTTCCTTCATGCTTCACTATAACTTCCCTCCGTATAGCGTAGGCGAGTGTGGAAGGCTGAGCACCGGTCGTCGTGAGATCGGCCACGGTCATTTGGCACAGCGTGCTCTTGAAGCAATCGTCCCCAACAAGGAGTCATTCCCCTATACAGTGCGTGTAGTCAGCGAGATTATGGAATCCAATGGTTCCTCCTCCATGGCTTCAGTCTGTGGTGGTTGTCTCTCGTTGATGGATGCCGGTGTTCCCATTAAGAAGCCGGTAGCTGGTATTGCCATGGGTTTGATTACCGAAGGTGCTGATTACTCCAAGTATGTCGTGCTTAGCGACATCCTCGGTGAAGAAGACCACCTCGGCGATATGGACTTCAAGGTAGCCGGTAGCCGCGATGGTATTACCGCATTCCAGATGGACATCAAGATTGCAGGGGTAACACCTGAAATCATGAAGAAGGCTCTTGAGCAGGCTAAACAAGGCAGAATGCACATTCTTTCCATCATGGAAGGAGCACTGAGCAACTCACGTGAGGAAATCAGTGAATATGCTCCCAAGATTCTCACCATGAAAGTGGACGAAGAGAAAATCGGGGCAGTCATCGGAACCGGTGGAAAGACGATCAAGGCCATTGCCAGCCAGAGTGGAGCTGAGGTCAACATCGCCGACGACGGAACCGTTACCATCTATGGTAGAGACAATGCATCAGCCCAGCTGGCTAAGGAACTGGTAAAATCCATTGTTGAGGAACCGGAAGTAGGCCGCATCTATGAAGGTACGGTAAAGCGCATCATGGATTTCGGTGCCTTTATTGAAATCCTGCCTGGAAAGGAAGGGCTCTGCCATATTTCCAAGCTTGCAAAGACACGTGTCCAGAATGTTGAGGATGTACTGAAAGTTGGTCAGGTAGTTCCGGTTAAGCTCATTGAAATTGACCGTCAGAACCGCTTGAACCTCAGTTACATCGATGCAATCGAGACTCAGTCGAAGTAAGATGGATACTGACTCAATCATGGTTCATGTAGTGAAGTTGAGACCGGAAGCATTGCTTCCGGTCTATGGTACCGCAAACAGTGCTGGTGCCGACATTTCTGCCTGCCTTGATGAAGATCTGGTGCTTGCCGGCGGCTCGTATGGCAAAGTACCTACAGGCTTGAGTATTCAATTACCGGTAGGGTATGAGGCACAAGTACGGCCGCGCAGCGGGTTGGCTGCCAAGTTCGGTTTGACGGTTCTCAACAGTCCTGGTACCATCGATGCTGATTACCGCGGGGAAGTCTGTGTACTTCTGATAAACCACGGAAGAGAGGAAGTGCGTATCCATCACGGTGACAGGATTGCCCAGATGGTTATTGCACGGTGCGAACAAGCCACCTTCACTGAAACGATCAGCTTGGATGCAACAGAGCGGGGAAGTGGAGGCTTTGGTTCGACGGGAGTATAGCTTTGGCTTCATCCGCTCGTTTTTCATTAGTGTATCGCCATATAGGAAGAGAGTATCTCCTCTCATTTCTTGTGGCGTTTTTTTTCTTCTTTTTTATTTTTTTCATCAATCAGATTCTTCTCATTGCCCAACGTATCCTTCTCAAACAAGTCGACTACTTCTCTGTATTGCAGCTCGTGCTGCTCTCAATCCCGCAATTCTTGCTCTATACCTTTCCTTTCAGCTCCCTGACGGCAAGCAGCATGGTAATCGGAGATCTTTCAGGCAACAATGAGATACTTGCCATCCGCAGCAGCGGCATCTCCCTCAAACATGTATTTATTCCCATCATCATCATCTCCCTTGCATTCTCAATGCTGACGTTCCTAACCGCAGACAAGGCACTTCCTTGGAGCACCAAGAAGTATCGCGAACTCTATACGGATTTAATGCGCGACTTACCCACCTTGGAGCTTATGGCCAATAGTACCAATACGATAGCAAACACCGTTATGGTAAATAAGGGAGTTGAGGGGAATACCGTACACGATATCATTCTTTTCGAGACATCCTCTGTCAGAGGGGGACAAATCCTCAGTGCACCCAAGGCGGAAGTCTCGCTGTATGACTTGCAGTCATTCATCTATCAGCTTGAGCTTGACAATCCTTTGATTCTCAAGAGCGAGACACAAGGCGGATGGGCTCTCTCGAAAGCAGAGTCTGCACAGTTTTTCCTGAACTTTTCGGGTCAGATAGCCAGCATTGCCTCAGCCCTACCTTCGCAGCTTTCTATCAAGGAATTGCAGCAGAATATCCAAGAACATAAAATCGCCTTACAAGCGGAAAAGAAACGATATCAAGAGAAAGTGCAAACGCTCGAACTTTCGCTGGCGGAATTGGTAGACAAAGCAAAAACCGATGCAGAAGTATCTGTTTCTCACATAGAGGAGCTAGAGGTACAACTGAAGCAACTGAAAGATCAAAAGCCCATCAACTTTTATTATCAATATTATCGAGCGGAACTTCATAAGAAGTATGCACTCAGTGCTGCTTGCTTCATGTTGGTGTTCCTCACATTCTCGCTCTCGTTCTTCCGTGTCAAACATGGCCGGCTCATCGGCTTCGGCCTCTCCATGTTGGTCGCTGTCGTATATTGGTATCTTTTGTTCTTTGCCCAAATGCAAATTTTCTCCCTATCAATTTCACCAGCGTTGCTCATATGGTCGCCAAACCTGCTTATGTTTTTCGGTGGACTGCTTTTCTTGCTGCATGCGAGGCGCTTATGAAAGTAATCGATCGATATATCATCCGCAGCATCGCTTCTGTAGCCTTTGTCACGTTGATGCTCTGCACCTTGATGCTGCTCAGCGTCGATTTATTTGCCAATCTTGACTCATACCTCACCCGCAAGGTTTCTTACCTTATGATCGCCAAACTTACCTTGTTGTACACCCCCGAGGCGGTTCTCTTCGCCCTCGGTCCAGCGCTATTATTCTCCGCCTCGTTTTTTCTCTCGCAACTGCAAGCCAACAATGAATTGATTTGTCTGATGGGCAGCGGTCTTTCCTATCGGAGGATAGTCATTCCCATTCTCATGTTTGGGCTTGCATTATCCACCTTCCAGTTCGGTTTTTCCGAATATGTACATATTCCACTAAGTAAGGAGCGGGAAGTTCAGGAGGATTCATTGTTTGGGCTGCGCAGTACCTATGATAACCGGAACATCACCCTGCGCGATCCCGAAGGTGCATACGTAGTCCACGCCCGTCAGTACAGCGATCGCGAAAAACGTCTCGCCCAAGTCATGCTTGTACTCATTGATGAGAAAGGATCGCTAAAGTCGCGTATCGATGCTCCTTGGGCATACTGGGAAGAAGAGAAGGGGATATGGAGATTGGAACAAGCGCGCAACCAACAAGTTGACTCATCTCTTTTGGTACTGCATCAAACTGAAGAACAGGTACTCTATGTCGATAGTTTTACCTTGCAGCCTTCCTTCTTCAGGAATGTAAGCAATGACATCAAGACCATGGAACTGAGAACCGCTTATCATTACCTACAAAGAATCGCCGAGCTTGACCCCAACCGGTATCCACAGTTGGCCACCGATTTCGCCAAGCGGTTGTTGGATTCTCTCAATCCTTTGGTTATGCTATTCATAGCCTGTGCCATCAGTTACAAGTATAAGAAAAATGTGCTCCTCTTCTCCATTATCACCAGCCTTGGAATTGCTGTTATTTACTATGTTGTACAAATGGTTACCTTGATTATGGCCAAGCAGGCTGTGATCGGGCCACTTTGGGGTATGGCAATCCCCATGATTGTGATAGTATGCATAGCGCTGGCAGAACGAGCCGCAATACGATAGAGGGTAGCTATGAAGATATTTCAGGAAATTCATCAGGACACCACCAGCAAAGCCCGTCTTGGCCTCCTTACGCTCGGACATGGACAGGTAGAGACTCCGGTGTTCATGCCGGTTGGCACCAACGGGACCGTCAAAGGTATGTTTCACGAAGATGTTAAAAAAATTGGCTATACGTTGATTTTGGGCAACACGTACCATTTATACCTGAGACCGGGGCTCGAGGTACTTTCACAGTTTGGTGGACTGCATTCGTTCTCCAACTGGGACGGGAACCTTTTGACCGACAGTGGTGGCTTTCAGGTTTTCAGTCTCTCCGGATTACGAAAAATCGGAGAAAAGGGCGTGACCTTCCAAAGTCACATCGATGGCTCCAAACATATATTCACCCCCGAAAGCGTGGTGGACACACAACGTGTCATTGGATCGGATATCGCCATGTGTCTGGATGTTTGCACCCCTCCGGAGATCGATCACCGTGCAGCCACCGAAGCAATGCATATCACCCATGCTTGGGCAAAGCGAGCACTGGACCATCGCACCCAGCTGGCAGGTGATTTCAAGGGTAATTTATTTGGTATCGTACAGGGCAATTTTTATGAGGACCTACGAAAACAGAGTGCGGAATTCTTCAATGAGATGGACTTTCCCGGTATTGCCATCGGCGGCTTGAGTGTAGGGGAGACCAGTGAGCAATTCACTCATTTTCTTCAGTATACTGCTGATTTGGTAACACGGGAGAAA
The DNA here is from genome assembly GCF_000190435.1 of Sphaerochaeta globosa str. Buddy. Classification (NCBI taxonomy): domain Bacteria; kingdom Pseudomonadati; phylum Spirochaetota; class Spirochaetia; order Spirochaetales; family Sphaerochaetaceae; genus Sphaerochaeta; species Sphaerochaeta globosa. The sequence continues at coordinate 1,502,658 of NC_015152.1, read as the reverse complement.
CCACGATATGTGATGGGCATCGGCAGTCCCGATTATATTCTTGAGGCTGTTGAAAACGGCATCGATATGTTTGACTGCGTTTTGGCTACCCGCATGGCACGCAATGGTGCTGTATTCACCGACGATGGGGTGGTAACATTGAAGAAAGCCATCCATAAGTTCGATCAGCATCCCATTGAGGAAGGTTGCACCTGTAGAGCCTGCACCCAGTATAGTCGAGCCTACATGCATCACATGGTCAAAACCGGTGAGATGCTGGGAGGGATGTTGGCAACAGAGCACAATCTCACCTATTTCTATCGCCTTATGCAACAAATTCGTTTGGCGATCAGGGAAAACCGATTTGCTTCCTTCAAAAGGGATTACCTTGCACGATTCTACGCCAAATAGAAAGACAGCAAAAAACAGCCTGGTGATCATGGTCTGCACGCTCATGAGCAGGCTTTTGGGGATTATCAAAGCCCGGGTCCTGGGTTCGGTGTTTGGAGCCTCTGCAGTTGCAGATGTAATAAACTTCACCTTCAACATCCCCAATAACTTTCGTAAGCTTTTTGCAGAGGGGGCGGTCAATGCCGCCCTGATTCCGGCTTTCTCTTCGTTACTCGGCCGTAATGAGAAACAACGCTCCGTTCGTCTCTTTGCCCTGCTCTGTACATTCCAAAGCATTCTGCTCACGCCATTGGTATTGGTCTCGTATTTCTATGGGGAACAGCTGATCGCCTTTCTCAGTGATTTCGATGTACAACAAATACAGTTGGGTGCCCGTTTGCTGCCGTTTTTTATGGTCTACCTTGCAACCATCAGCCTAGCTTCCATTTTCAACGGAGTGCTCCAAGCCCATCAGAATTTTATACATGCATACCTTTCCCCCTTGCTCTTCTCCATCTGCGTCATACTGGGTGTGTGGTTTCTTTCCGATCGCTATGGGGCGATGAGCATGGCCTATTCAGCTCTTGTTGGAGGCCTACTGCAAGGAACGTATTCGTACCTTGTGGTCAGGCGGTACGGCTACCGTTTCAAACCGACACTCAAGGCTCAGAATGCTCCTATAAAGGAAGTGCTGAGCGCATGGGGTCTTGTTTCACTGGGTATGGGCATACAAATCATCACGCAGATGGTCAGCTTCCTATTCGCTTCACGCCTGGGGGAAGGAAGTGTCACCGCCTTTACCAATTCTACGATTTTCTATCAGACTCCGTATGGCATTTTCTTCAATGCCATCAGTGCCGTCAGTCTTCCACTGATGAGCAGGGCAGCCTCGCAAGGGGATACCAAATCCCTCCAAACCTATACGCGCAATTCTCTGATCAGCCTCTTGGCCCTTTTGCTTCCCAGCACCATCATTCTCTTCTTTCTCAGTCAGGAAAGCGTCAGCGTGGTGCTGCAAACCGGCAATTACACCTTATCCGATGCAAGGCTGACCGCTTTGGTTCTCAGGCCGTATCTGCTCTTCATGGTGTTCAGCGCTTGGTACGCCTTGATGCTTCGCCTCGGCTACAGTGCCAACCGACATGCCTTAATGACCAGAATCGTCTTTCTGCAGAACCTGCTCGATATTGTTCTGATGTGGGTTTTTCTCAAGTTTGGCTTGGACATCGTATCACTGCCTTTGGCGAACGGCCTGGCCTATACAATCGGCTTGGCACTTCTGATTTTTTTGCTCCGGGACCTCTATGCATTGCCAAAAGACCTGCTGTTTCTGAAAGGAATCGTACGGATAGTATGTGCCAACCTTCCACTTTTCATCGTTTGCATGTTCTACCATAGTTTGGATTTGACCTGGCATAGGGAAGGCTCAAGCTTCAAGAGCCTGCTGTATTTAGTTCTTATCGGCTTTGTTGCTCTTGGTATTCTATTACTGTCCTACAAGGTGGCACGCATACCCTTGCTTTCACTCCTGCGCTCCAAGAAGAAGAGCGGCAACCTGAAGAGCGACGACCTCGTCCAATTTGACTGAGAGCCGGTCGAACGTCACCAATCCATTGAGTTCCTGTTGTACATCGGAGAACTGGGTATACACCGAGGCACTGAGGCCGTTCTCCTTAGCCGGTACAATTTCACGATTATATAGATCAAAAAATGCATCACAGAAAGCTTTTCGATCAGCGAACTTCTTGTATCCAAAAACCTTTGTCTCATCATCATGACCTATTTCGCGATAGACATATCCTCCAAATTCGGAGAGGATAACCACCCGGCCCAATGCATCAGGGGTATGCTGATAGGCTTTGAAATACACATGACGGGAACAGAAACTGCCAATTTTCTGGTCATACCAGCCGCTGCTTGGGTCGATGGTCCGGCTTGCGTCCAGCTTTTGTACCAGACTGAGGATGCGGGCGGTATCGAATTGTCCCCATCCCTCGTTGAACAATACCCACATGGCGATACTGACACAGTTGAAGAGTGTTTGAATCATTTCAGTCAGCTGCTCTTCATAGTCCTTCCTATACTGTACATCCTGACTGCCCAATAAGGTGTACAGGGAGTCTGATACTGAGAAGCTCTTAAGGAAGAGCGGTCCGCTCATGATCGGTTGGATGGGTTTTCTCCCTCCGCTGACCATGTCCTGCCAAACAAGAATGCCCAAACGGTCACAATGGTAGTACCAACGCAGATTTTCAACCTTGGCATGCTTTCGTACCATATTGAACCCAAGTTTTTTCATAAGCAACAGATCATCGACCATAGCCTGATCGGTTGGAGGAGTATAGAGACTGTCCGGCCAATATCCCTGGTCAAGAATGCCATGATGGTAATAGGGTTTTCCATTAAGGCACAATCGGCCGAATTCAAGGGTAAAGCTGCGCAATCCTACATAGCTGGTTACGCTATCATCTCCAAGGGTGACACTGAACGGGTAGAGATAGGGATCTTCAGGGCTCCAGGGATGTACATCATCGATCTGGCAGCTCAGCCGTTGTCCGCTGAAGCCTTTTACTTTTCTTTGACCATCAAGGTAGGAGACCACCACTTCCAAGCCGTCCATGTCGGCGATAACGGTGACATGCCAACACCTTTGTTCCAGATTGCTGGTAATCACCAAGGCCTTGATATAATGCTGGCTCACTTGTTCAAGCCATACACTTTGGTATATGCCGCTTTGTCCGCTATAAAAAATTCCCTTTGCAGTTCTTGCTTGTTTTCCCCTAATGATGCTCTGGCTGTCACAAGGGTCAGTTACCTGGACAATCAGCTCATTGTCCGGGCGAATAGACTCGGTGATGTCAAACCAGAAGGGTAGGTAGCCGCCTGTGTGACTTCCTATCAATACTCCATTCAGATACACCGTACAGCTGTAATCTACCGCTTCAAAGTGTAGTATCGTTCGTTTATCCGATTCACCAGAGAAATTGAATATTCTCTTATAGGTTAAGGTTTGCTTTACACCGACAGACTTCTCAAGTCCTGAGAGCTTTGTTTCAGGAGAGAACGGGACTAAAATTGTATAGGGGAAAAAATTTGGAAGGGAAGGTTCATCTGTTATGGCACATTCCCATTTCCCATTCAGTGAATAATAGGAAGCACGTACCATTTGGGGACGTGGATATTCCGCAAGTATATGATTAGGGTCGATTGTATAACGGGTTTGCATGCAATCATACTACCATGCACAATACAAAGGCCCCAGTCTTTTTTTTCAACCGGGGCCTTGTATCAGTTAGAAATCCAGAACGGTAAGTTCCTTGACCGTGAAATCGTAGGGTTGATCATTGAGAACAAACGTGAAGCGTTCCCCAATTTCGTGGTTCAGAAGTGCCCGCCCAAAAGGTGCAGAGAGGTTGATGATGTTCTCATCAGGATTGGACTCCCACGGCCCCATGATGGTGTAGACGACCTCTGATCCCTTGGTGTGGTCAACCAAAACCACTTTAGTTCCGAAACCTATCTTGGTCGTGTCGACTTTATCCTTGCTAATAACCGTTGCGCGGTCGATTTCCTCAGCAAGTCGGCGCAGTGTATTGTTCAGCAAGTTCTGTTTCTCCTTGCCGTACTTATATTCACTGTTCTCCCTAAGATCTCCCATTTCGCGAGCGGTTCCGATTTCTCGAGCAACTTCAGGCAACTCAACATGCTGGATGTATTCCAATTCCTTCTTCTTCGCTTCCAAAGAGGCGGCGGTGCAGAAGAGACCGGTAGGGACAACCGATTCCTTGTCGATGGGCACAACTTCATCAAAGAACCTGAAAGAAGGATACTTTTCACTGATGGCGTGTTTGATTTCAATTTTCTTGCCGCCAGGCAGGTCGAACACATTCGCGACAAGGCTGTAAATCTTTTGTGCATTTTCTTCCTTGCCATCTTCGATATACTTGAAAATATCCTTTTCATCAAAAAGCAAACCCATCAAGGTCTTTGCATTCTTGCGATTCTCCTGGACTTCCTTCTTGTTGTCGATGCAGCGATTGGTATAGTCAAGAAGCTGCAGCTTGGTAAACAGCAGTTGTTCTTCGCTGATACCGGACTTTATCCACAACTTGGGATCACCATTCTTCAACAGATAGAGCAGGGTATTGCCCTTCTCCTTGAAGTTCTCGGCAACATCCTTATATACCTTCACAAACTCAGTCGTCTTCTTGTTCTGTCGGAAAATGTCGGGAATATATCCGGTAAGATAGAAGGGGAACAATTGGCTCAGAACCTTCGGCCAGTTGGCAATCTCATCTACTACATGGTCGATGAAACTCTTCTTAAGCTCAGGATCCTTAATTGCAGCGAAGCATGACTCAACGTTTTCAACCCGCTCAAAGAGCATGGCAAACGTCAGACTCTCCGGCCTGTTTACAAAGTTCATATTTTGCTTCTTTACCAGATCTTCGAGCAAAAGGAACGAACTGAAGGTGACATCATTGGCTACAACAATTGGTTTGAAGGCGCCATTTTCCTCAAGGAACATGTCACTGAAATATTTCACCATCTCAAAGAAGAAGTCACTCTCAACATCACCCTTGCTTGCGATGAAATCCTTCAGACTCTTGATCTTGTCGTAGAAATCCTTTTCACCTCGGAATACAGAGAGTTGCTTCTCCTCGTAACTTACCGGAGTAGAGCGCAACAGATACGTGTCTGTTTCATTATTGGAAAGATCGAAAAGGGGATTGGTCATCAGTTCTTTCTTTGCCTTATTGAGCCAAGGAGTCCATTCCTTGGCATCAAGGATGGAAGGAACAAGTTCGTTCTTCATTTCCTTGAGGTTGATTTTCCCACCGTTGCTAAGCATCAGCGTATTCAGCGTCCAGGGAATATCCTCTTGTACTTTTTTGTTCAGTTTCTCTCTGGGCAGAGCACTCTTCAGAACCCAGATATGACTCTTTGCAAGGGCCTGAAGACTCTTGAACGCCATTGCGGTGGAAAGACGGGCCCCTTCCTTGGAATTCTGACCGGCAAAGTCGACAATTACATCAGTCTCATCAATTGAGCGTATTCTTCCGATGCGGTTTGTGCTGTTCTGGAACACAAAGGTTCCCTTATCAAAAGCAATATTCGTCTCAAAGTCCTCGATACTGTGCAACACATCGCGGGTGAAATTGCTTGTCAGAGCACTGCTTTCGAGGCAGTTCTTCAACCGTGAATGATTCTTATACTTGGACTTGTAGCTCCTGATCAGATTCTCTCTGGCAAAGGTATCTTCACGATCGAGGAGAAGCATTTTCTTCTGGCACTCAATCTGCCGATCAATATCGTCCTTGTTTGCAAGTTCAAGGTCGCGCAACAAAGCAATGGAAGTACTTTTGCTGATGACGGACACCTGGTCTGCAACAGACATGAAATATCCAAAATTCTCGCCATCAAGCTCAAGCAGCGATGCAAAAAGACTACGTACCGACGTGACGTCCTTACGTTTGACCAGACGATGAACGGCCTTCTTGTAAAAACCGACGGCCTTATCCTTGTTGCCTTTCTGGTTTGCGTGTATTGCGAGGTGCCTGACTATGTCAATTTCTTCATAATCAACCTTTACCAAACGTTCCCACAATGCAAATTTTTCCTCCTCTTTCCCTGTCTGCTCGTAGCATGAGGAAAGGAGGCGTAAAGCGTGCTTGTTTTCACCGCGGCTAAGGATTTTGGCGCAAAGCATTTCCACTACATTCCACTTCTTATTCTCCATGAACATCTCAATCAAATTGAGAAGCTGAAGATAGTCATCAGCACCTTTTCGTTCCAATTGGATGGAACCACTGAGGTACATGGCAATGATACTATTGCGCTCTCGCTCTGCGAGGTGCTTGTCACATAGGTTTTTCGCCTCGGTTTTCTGCTCCTCATCCAACTCTTTGATTTGCGTATCTAGAGTCTGAAAGCTGTTGACCGTATAGGTTTGCACCGTAGTTCTTGTCCACTGCTCTTCTTTCAGTAAGTTCTCAATCTCCTGGAATCCCATGGCTTCCTCCAAACATATTTATCCATATTCTCAGACGTAAAAGAAACCGGGCAGACCGGGTCATAGTCTGCTCGGGTTTGTCATTTAAATCAGCGTAATTAACTATACCATGCTTTGAAAAAACTAGCAATTGATTTTCAAAAAGGCCCAAAACATATTAACAAATATATAGTATTTTTGCGATAAATGACATTGCAAAACAGCCGGCTACCTGCTATAACAGGAGTATGGAAAAAACTTCTCTGATTATAGCTCCAAGCATGCTTTCCGCTGATTTTTCCCGTACTGCCGAGGAAGTTGAAAGCATTAACAAAAGCGGTGCACAGTGGGTTCATCTTGATGTCATGGATGGCATGTTTGTACCCAATATTACATTCGGCCCAAAGTTCATCAAGGACTTGCGCTCTCATTCTGATTTGGTATTCGATACTCACCTCATGGTGGATAAGCCAGAACGCTATATTACCCATTTTGCGCAGAGTGGCAGCGATTATATCACCGTACATGCAGAAGCTTCCGTTCATTTGCATAGAACGCTTCAGATGATCAAGGACAGCGGATGCAAAGCCGGGGTTTCACTCATACCATCCTCGTCGATTACATCAATCCTGCCCATCCTGGATATGGTTGATCTAATTCTGATAATGACAGTCAACCCAGGATTCGGCGGTCAAAGCCTTATTCCCTCAACCTTGGAAAAGATCAGTGAACTTGCATCCATCAGAACCCAAAAGGGATACAAGTATCTCCTGAGTGTCGACGGTGGCGTCAACCTATCGACGGTAAACATGATCGCCGAACGTGGTGCGGATGTTGCTGTTTGTGGTAGCGCATTTTTCTGCGAACAAGACCGCTCTGGTTTTATCCAGGCGATGTGGGACAAAGCTAGGCAATGAAAGCAGTCATCCAACGAGTTAAGAATGCTCACGTTACTGTTGACCAACACATGGTTGGGAGTATTGAGCATGGCTTGTTGGTATATTTGGGTTTTGGGAAAAGTGATACACACCAAAATCTTTCCTGGTTATGCCAAAAAATAGTGAAGCTACGTCTTTTCTCCGATGACCTGGGCAAGATGAATAAAGCACTCGATGAGGTGGGCGGACAATTATTGGTAGTAAGCCAATTTACGTTGTTGGCTAACCTGCGCAAGGGCAATCGTCCTTCCTATGATGATGCGGCAGATCCCAAAGAGGCGGAAGCCTTATACGAAGCGGCTCTGTCACTCTTTAGGGCAATGGGATATACAGTGGCCAGTGGTCGTTTTGGAGCACATATGGACGTTTCCTACACGAATGATGGACCGGTTACCTTTGTGCTGGAAGCATGATGTGAAGCAATTACGAACAGCCTCTTCCTTGTAAGGAAAGGGCTGATAGAGCCTGAGGAGCATACTATGGCAAAGAGCAAAGAGACGTCGTTTCCTACCGACCTTAATCAGAAACGAGAAGCATTGGAAGCAGCAAGAATCCAGATCGACAAGCAATTCGGCAAGGGTTCACTGATGAAGCTGGGTGACAGCGATGAATCCTTGGATATCGGATACATTTCCTCAGGTTCATTGTTGCTGGATGAGGCTCTGGGTATCGGCGGATACCCCAAGGGTAGGGTAATTGAGATCTATGGACCGGAAAGCAGCGGTAAAACTACGTTGGCCCTGCATGCAATCGCCGAAAGCCAAAAAGCAGGGGGCATCGCAGCCTTTATCGATGCAGAACATGCAATGGATCCCAGTTACGCCAAGAAGTTGGGAGTAAATATCGATGAGTTGTGGATCAGCCAGCCGGATAGTGGAGAGCAAGCTCTTGAAATTGCAGAATCCTTGGTTCGCAGTGGAGCCGTTGACATCATAGTTGTTGACTCGGTTGCTGCTTTGACTCCCCAGGCGGAAATTGATGGGGATATGGGTGACAGTCATATGGGCTTGCAAGCCCGCTTGATGAGCCAAGCGCTCAGAAAATTAACCGGCCTTTTGAGTAAAAGTAATACCACAATAATTTTCATCAATCAGATTCGTATGAAAATTGGTGTAATGTTTGGCAATCCTGAGACCACTACCGGTGGTAATGCCTTAAAGTTTTATGCTTCGGTGCGCATCGAGGTTCGCAAGATTGAATCGCTGAGCAAGGGTGCTGATGATATTATCGGCAACCGCGTTCGCATCAAGGTTGTGAAGAACAAGGTATCCCCCCCATTCAAGAAAGTTGAATTGGATTTGTTGTTCGGTGAGGGTATCAGCTACGTCGCAAGTGTTCTGGATGCTGCGCTCAAATACGAGATGCTTGAAAAAAGTGGCTCCTGGTACTCTTTCAATGGAGAGAAAATCGGGCAGGGCAGGGATAAGACTTTGGACTTCCTCAAGGATAATCCGGATGTTGTTGCCGACTTGGATGTAAAGTTGAGAGCTCTCATGTTCCCTAAAAAGGTACGAGAGTCCAAGAAAGACAGAGAAGCAAAAAAAGAGGCAGCCGCTCTAGAGTAAGGAAGGTTGAAGGAAGCGTTCGTCAAGAACGCTTCCTTGTCAATGTGTCTCTGCTTGGGTATACTCGTTCAAAGGGTGATCACAGTGCAGAATCAAGAGAATGAAAAAGAGATACAAGGGAGTGGGAAGACGTTTCATACTCCCATTTTTGATGGTCCGCTGGACCTTCTTCTTTTTTTGATTCAAAAGAGCGAAATCAACATCTACGATATCCCCATCAGTGATATCACCGAACAATTCCTTGCTTACATAAAAAATGAGAAATTTACGGAACTTGCTGATCTTACGCAATTTTACAAAATGGCTGCAGATCTTCTCTATATCAAGAGCAGAATGTTGCTCCCCGTCGATCTTGAGTTCGATGAGGAGTATCAGGATCCAAGACAGGAACTGGTAGAACGGCTGTTGGAGTATCAAAAGTTCAGGAAATATACCGAATTACTCACGAATACGTCAGGTTCCTCAGAGTTGTTCATCAGTCGCAAGAGTTCTCAATTCCGTTTACCTTTTGGCGATGAAGAACTGTTTTCCGAGGTTTCCTTGCAGGATCTTCTTGCAACATTTTCCCGTTTGATGACTACCATAACACCGAATAAGGTGTTCAATGTGTATGAGTCTGTTACCGTCAATGAGAAAATTGCCTTGATGCAGGAATTGTTTGAAACCAAGGAGTACATCAGCATCGAGGATATTATCATTCACCTGGATGTTGCACTCCACATAATTTGTTCCTTTATGGCAATTCTTGATGCGTGCAAGCTTCGCATGATTATGTTGGTGCAGACAGAGCCCTTCGGCCCTATACTTATTCGACGACGGGATGAGGCTTTCGCACTTGATTATGACCAGCTGTATGATGGGGATGCGGACCAAGAATTAGAGGTTCTTACTGATCTTCCCATAACCGAAGAGGAAGAACTGGAGTTTTTTGCAGAAGATTCTCAGCAAGATGCAGATTCTTCATGTACAACTACTGACGACGGTCGCGTTTTTCTATATGATGATGAAAGTGAGGTTGAGCAAATCAATCTCGACGATGAAGAATAGGAGCATTGGTAGTGGATAAGAAGAGGCAAGCCGGCAATGAAATGCTGCAGCAAGGCCCCCTCTTGAGTACAGAGGCCCGTTTAGTGGAAGTTATTCTCTTTTTGGAGAATGAACCAGTGAGCTTGGAAAAGTTGATGAAAATGACCTCCTTCTCGCAAGAGACAGCTACGGCTGCTTTGTCGGAAGTCAAAGAGCATTATGCACTCTTTCTCCATGGGCTCGATCTTGTTGAGAGCCAAGGTTCCTATCACTTTCTTCCGTCTTCCGATTTACACGATAACTTGCGTTCCTGTTACGGCAAGCGTGTCGATAGGCGCCTTTCCCGTGCGGCTCTGGAAACCCTCTCCATTGTTGCCTACAGCCAACCGATCACCCGTAGGGAGATCGACAATATCCGTGGGGTTGCCAGTGACACAATCATCCGGCTGCTGAGGGAACGGGAGTATATCAAAGTGGTTGGCCGAAAGGACGTTCCAGGCCATCCCTGTTTGTATGGAACGTCAAGAAAATTCCTCTTCGAATTCAACCTGAGCAGCATAAGCGCTCTACCCAAGCTTTCGGATATTGACCGTTTGCGGTTTGAAACGGAGACGACACAGGAGACTGAAGAAGTATGAAACTAGAATATCCGATCCGCCTACAAGCCTATATGGCTAAAAGTGGCTGTGGTTCACGCCGGTTCTGCGAGACCCTGATCACAGCAGGAAGAGTCACAATCAACACAAAGCGTGTGACCGAACTTGGCACCAAGGTCAATGAGGAAGATGTGGTCATGGTCGATGACCAGCTCATAGAACCCGCCGATAGGACGTATTACTACGCCTTGTACAAACCACGTGGGTATGTCTGCACAAACTACGATCCCAATGAGAAACTCTATGCCCGCGATCTCATCGATATTGCCGACAAGAATCTGCTCTTTCATATCGGTCGACTCGATAAGGAATCCAGTGGTCTCATTCTGTATACGAATGACGGCGATGTTGCCCAGAAGATAATGCATCCATCACGTGAGATTGAAAAAGAGTACTTGGTCAGTTGCTCCACCGAAGTAAGAAGGGAAGACCTTGAAGAGGCTCTGAAGGGCATTTATATCGATATCCCCCAGCCATATCGTATCAAGCGTTTTGAAATTCTTTCCAAGAAGTGGGTAAGAATTATCCTTACTGAGGGAAAGAACCGAGAGATTCGAAAAATCTTCAGTTACTACGGGTATGATGTAAAGCAGCTCGTACGCATGAGAATCGGCTGCATTGAACTTGGGGAAATGCAACCCGGGCAATATCGTGCACTTTTCTCCTCCGAGATTGAAGCGATGCTGAAAGGTGAAACAGAACCGGTCAAAAAGAGAAAAGTCACATGGTAGTGGCGATAGACGGACCTGCAGGGGTAGGCAAGAGCACCATTGCCAAAATGATTGCGCAAGAGTGCAATTTTTATTATCTGAACTCGGGCTCTTTTTATAGGGCCTATACATACCTGCATGTGCAAGAGGGAAAGGATCCCATGGATTTTCCCTCAGTGCTCCAAACCGCCAAACACTATGTCCTTACCGTTGATGAGGGACACATCTGTGTCGATGGCAAAAATATCGAGGACCAATTGCATACCAGGGATGTTGATCGATATGTTGCAAAAGTTTCTGCATACCCTCCTTTGCGAGAGTTTGTGAATGAACAGCTTAGAAGAATTTCCAAGGATATTGATGTCGTGGTCGAGGGAAGAGACATTACTACGGTTGTGTTTCCTGATGCAGAACTCAAGTGCTATTTCGATGCCAAGCCTGAAGTACGGGCCGAACGAAGGTACAAACAGCATCCCGAAGGCCAAGATTATGAATCAGTGCTCAGAGAGATCATAGAACGAGATCATATCGATAGAACAAAGCCTGTAGGGGCTCTGCAAGTGGCCCAAGGGGCTCTCTATATCGATACCTCGTACTTGACTATGGGGCAAGTTTGTGAGAAAGTGTTATCTGCTATTTTTACGCTTAAAGGCGAGTAAATAGGTAAATTTAGGATCAGGAGAAATCAAGTGGCTGAAGAACAAGAAATGGATGAAAAGAAGACCAAAATGCAGGATATGCTGCAGGAGGAGTATCTTAAATCTCTTGATGGAATCGAAGACGGTCAGCTCGTGGCCGGTACTGTTGTCCAGGTAAACAACGAGTATGTATTCGTGGATGTCGGTTACAAGAGCGAGGGAAGAATCTCTCGTGATGAATTCGCATCTATTCCCGAAGTTGGTGAAGAAGTAAAAGTCGTCATCATCAATAAGGAAGGGAAGGGCGGCCAGATCGTCGTTTCCAAGAAGCGCGCCGATTTCAAGGAACGCACTGATGAATTGAAGGCTGCGTCTGAAAACCGGTCTCCGATTTTGGGCAAATTTGAGAAAGTAATCAAGGGTGGCTTCGAGGTTGATCTCGGAGGCGAGTACAAGGGGTTCTGCCCCCTCTCCAAGGCTGACGTTGTTCGTGTCGAGGAACCTGAGACATTGATCGGAGTAACAGATTACTTCATCATTGACAAGTTCCACGGCGGTACCAAGCTCAAGAGCGTGGTAAATAGACGTGAGTATCTTGACCAGAAAATTAAGGAAAATAAAGAAAAGTTCTTCTCAACCGTACAGATCGGTGACGTTGTCGAAGGTGTGGTCAAATCATTTACCTCCTTCGGAGCTTTCATCGACCTTGGTGGTTTTGACGGACTGTTGCATATCAACGACATGAGCTGGGGCCATGTCACCCGTCCCAAGGATTTTGTAAAGAAGGGTCAGGTTGTACAGCTCAGACTCATCAATATCGATCCTGAGACACAGAAGATTAATCTTTCGCTGAAGCACATGCAGGAAGATCCCTGGACAACCTTCGAGCAGAAGTACAATGTCGGTGATACCATCAAGGCTCCGGTAACCAAGATTACCACCTTTGGTGCTTTCATTGAGATTGAGCCTGGTATCGAGGGTCTTGCCCACATTTCCGAGCTGTCTTGGACCAAGAGGGTCAACAACCCCAAGGAAGTCCTGGATGTAGGTGATGTTGTCGAAGCAAAGGTTCTTGGCTATGACTTGGATAAGAAGCGTGTTTCCCTCGGCCTTAAGCAGCTTGAGGAAAACCCATGGGATACCATTGTTGATCGTTACCCTGTCGGAATGACACTCTCCAAGCCGGTTGTGAAGATCACCAATAGCGGTGCATTCGTCAACCTCGAGGAAGGGATTGACGGTTTCTTGCACATTGATGACATTTCCTGGACCAAAAAGGTCAAGAACATGGCTTCTTTCTGTGCAGAAGGTGATGTGATTGAAGTCGTAGTCATCCGCGTCGAACCCGAAAACCGCAGAATCCGCCTTGGCGTAAAGCAGCTTGAGGGCAATCCTTGGCAGACTCTTCGCCACGACTATCCGAAGTTCAGCACCATCAGCGGTGTTATCACCAACGTGACTGACTTTGGCGTTTTCGTAAAGGTCATTGGCGACATTGAAGGCCTGATCAGCAAGTACAACTTGGTTGGACCGGATGAAGAGTATACCGATGAGATCCTCAAGAAGTTCGTAGTTGGTGAGCCTATCACTGCTATGGTTGTAGAATGCAACCCCACTACTCAGAAGCTTTCTCTCTCCGTCAAGGAGATGGTCAAGCGTTCTCAGCAGTCTGAGATTGCAAAATACATCCATGAGGATAATGACAGCGATACCTTCTCCCTTGCAGACATGATGCGTTACAAGGATGAGGACAGGGAAGACAACTAAGGTTGTGTTCCACCATACCAGGCGGCACATTGCCGCCTGTGTTTTATACCCTTGATAACGGAGAAGAACCATGAGTAAAAACAAAAAGGATTCAGCTGAAATTACTTTGACTGAAAAAATCGAAGGATCATTGAATAGCTTTCTAGCTCGTAACAAGAAAATTGCCATTATTGTTTTGGCAGTTGTTGTTATCGGTCTGGTAGTACTGGGAATCGTTACTTCGGTCAATCAGAAGACGTTGCAGACGCAATTCAACTCGATTGATTTGCTGGAAACATCCTATTCTGAACTACTGACCATGGGCTCTGAGGATGAGGGTTATCAGGCAAAGTACGATGAACTCGTCGCTGGTTTGAATGACTTGGCCTCCAAAGGCAAAAACTATCCCAGTCTTAAGGCTCAATACTTGGTTGGTATGGTAGCTTTTGAAAAAGAGGAGTATCAAAAAGCTCTTGATAGCTTTGTCTCCACTTACACGAATGCAGGAAAGATTTATCTTGCATCCTTGGCATTGAACAATGCCGCTGTAAGTGCTGAAGAGCTGGGCAATGACTCCTTGGCACTTGAATACTATACCAAAGTCATTGATGAATTTGGTTTGACTGCTGCCGAAGCTCCGAAAGCCTTGTTCGGACAAGCTCGTCTGCAGGAAAAGAGCGGTAATACCGATCTTGCTAAAGCAACATTCCAGCAGCTTGCTGACCAATTCCCAACTTCGGAGTTTGCCAAGATTGCAACCAATAGACTTGCACTTTTATAAGCAAACGGGGTAGGGTAGACTAGAACCCACCGTGAAGAGAGGAGACAGATGCCATGAAGATGAGAATACACATTCTTCGATTGGTGTCTGTCTTTTTTCTTGTGCTGGTGCTGGTTGGTTGTGGGATTGCAGTAATTTTTTATATTGATTCATACATCGATACTAATGAAAATGATACCCCGACAACCCTATCTGGTACGTATAGAGTAACAAATGACAGTTTTAACAATATAGCTCTCATCGAGGATGATACTGGACCCTCCCTTTGGCTTGGATATGTTGTCAGTGATTCATCAACCTTATCTGCTTCCGGTAGTATTATTTCCAAATTCAATGAAACATATGTAAGAAGACCAAACGGGCGTACCATCGATCCTTTCTCCGAATCAGATCCAGCTGTACTTACCTTAAGTGATAATTCATATGCACTCTTTCAATTTTCAGATACCAATCGATTAAACGATTATGCCGCGCCTTTGTACCATGCCACAGCAGTCGATCATACCAGTCCCGAAGACACATTCACCATCACAAAATCAGATGTTGATGCTACGCATGTTCAGTTTACCCTTGCTTTTGATAACGCAAAATTTGTCAGTCATATAGATGATGGAATACTTCGTAGATATGACGGAACCCAATTTCGCAACGATGTACCGTATAGTGAAAAAGGGTCTTTTCCTGATTACTTCTATTCTAAAAATCCTTCGAACGAGTTATATTGTCATATTTTTGCTGCCATAACGGTAACTGAAGGTTCTTTCTCCAATATCTATTGGACAAATTTGGCATATTTGGGAGTATTACAACTCGATTAAGCCCAATAGGGTACCTACTCTCTTAAAAATCGGATTCATTATAATCTGTGTATAATATATATTCTGTTAACTAGAAACCTTTCCAAACAATACTGTCTGGAATTCTCTTGGTTATTCAACAGTAACAGACTTGGCCAGGTTTCTCGGCTTGTCGGGATCGTTGCCCTTGAGCACTGCACAATAGTATGCGTACAGCTGGCTGACAATCACACTGAGGATCGGACTGAACAACGGATGGGTCTGCGGAAGCCTGAAAATGGCATCGGCCGTATCATCAAACGTATGAACATCCTCGAAGGTAATAACCAAAGCTGCTGCGCCTCTGGCTTTCACTTCCTTGATGTTGGAATCCATCTTTGCATACAAGGATGGCTGGGTGCACAATGCAACCACCAAGGTTGACGTATCCACCAGAGCAATCGGCCCGTGCTTCAGTTCACCAGCTGCAAACGCTTCACTATGGGTATAGCTGATTTCCTTGAGCTTCAATGCACTTTCCAGGCTGATCGCAAAATCGACAAGCCGACCCATAAAGAATACTTTTGTCTTGTTGAACTGGCTGGATGCGAATCGTTGTATGTCCTCTTGTCTGTCGATGAGCAATTGCGTTTTTCCCGGCAACAGTTCCAAAGCCTCCAGCAAAGCAGATCGTTCTTGCTTGGCAACCAATGCAGCGATGGTAAAGAGACTCAGCAACTGCGTTGTAAACGCTTTTGTTGAGGCTACAGCGATCTCTGGACCAGCTTGGGTATACAGGACCCAATCCGCCTCTCTGCTTAGCGTGCAGCCCACTACGTTAGTGAGCGCTATGGTAGGAACTCCCAGTTCCTTGAGCAGACGCAAGGAAGCAATCGTGTCAGCTGTCTCACCGCTTTGGCTGATCAGAAGACAGACTTCTCCTTCCTTGCGAATATGCAATCGGTAACGGAGCTCACTGGCAACAAGCACTTCAACAGGAAGGCCTGCAACCTGTTCAATAACATACGATGCAACCATGGCAGCGTGGTAGGCCGTACCACAGCCGGTGATCAGCAGATGCTTGCAATTCACCAGGAGATTCTCAACCTGTGTAGGAAAAGACAGTGAACCATCTTTGTACCGCACGCGAAGCGTATCACGCAAAGCCTTGGGTTGTTCACAAATCTCCTTAAGCATGAAGTGCTCATACCCGCACTTCTCAGCTGCTTCCATATCCCACTCGATCGTCTGGATTTCCCTCTCGATCTCATCACCATCGAGATTGTAAATATGCACCTCGTCCTGAGTAAGTGTTGCCACCTCCATATCCTCAAGGTATTGCACCTTCCTGGTATGGCACAGAAGCGGCGGCACATCGCTGGCAAGCATGGTTGAAGAAGCTCCGCGTCCGATTACCAAAGGGCTGTCCTTTCTTGCCACAACCAACATTTCCGGGTGTTGCTTGCACGCAACCGCTATGGCATAGGATCCCTCAAGACGCTTTACGGCTTCAGTTACAGCAAGCAGCAAATCACCGTTGTAATGAAAGTCGATCAAATGGGCGATAACTTCGCTGTCCGTCTGGCTGACGAACGTAACCTGATGGCGTTCCAACCACGTGCGAAGCTGTGCATGATTCTCAATAATACCGTTGTGTACAACTGCAATGCTCTTTGACACATCGGTATGAGGATGGCTGTTCAGGTCTGAGGGCTCCCCATGGGTTGCCCAACGGGTATGGGCAATGCCGCACTTGCCCTGTATGGGCTTTTGCTGCACAAGTAATTCCAAGTTTGAAAGACGACCCTTGATCTTACGTACCTGTAGTTCGTTCTTCTCATCGACCATAGCTATACCGGCAGAATCATACCCGCGGTACTCAAGCTTTCGAAGCGCTTCCAAGAGAATGGATGAAGCTTCCTCGGTTCCGACATATCCCACAATGCCACACATACTCCACCCCCATACGGTCTCTTTAAAGCTGTAGTAGCATGAAATGTGCTGTTTCTACTAGAGTTTTTGCATCATGAACCTGAAAATTCCTTATTTTTCATAATGGAAACAGACAAGGTATAGCTGATAATCAGACAAACTACGGCGATACTGGGCAACACAAACGCCAAGGAAGGTATTGAGTTATTTCCTTGGAGCGGAGAAAGTGCCGCTCCAAATGACATCAGCACAACCATAACCAAAATATAGTACAGCCTACTCTTCTCAAAACCAAATTTAAGAATCAAAGGATAGTTGATTGCTACAAAGAAAGCTCCAAACGTGAATTGGGTTATTGCACTGCCAATCAATTCATGCATCGGCAAGGCCCTTGCAATCATACCAATTGCAAATATGACTACAATCGAAAGGCCGATGAGTAAAAGTGCCAGAAAATATTTACTTTGTATGATGTGTTTTCTGGAAAATGGAAGTGCTGCAGCAAAGGCCTCCCAACCATCGCTTTGGTCGTAAGCCAACGTAGTGAAACTGAGCATGAGCGGCATCATGGTCGCCATGATGGTATTCACCAGCCCACCCTGGACACCTGCAAGAAATGCAAAGATTGCAATCGCCAAAAGCATGATTCCGCTGCGCTTACGCATCAAAAACAAATCCTTGAGCAGCAAGGCATTCATACTGTACCTCCTTTCCTAGATAAGAGAATGATCAGCTCTTCCAGATTCAGTCTCCGTGATTCAACAAAAGCAGGCACATCCTCTGTTTTCATCAACAGTTCCACTTGGAAAGAGCCCTCACGTCTTGCGAGTATTGCATCGCTGTCCATATCTAATTCTTTTTGATGCGTGGTTTTTACCAAACGATACTGCTCAAGCAATTCATCCTTTTCGCAGGTGAACCGAATCGAGCCCTGCTCCAGGAATGTGACATAATCACAAAGCTTTTCCAAATCGCTGGTAATATGGCTGCTGATGAGAATGGAATGGTTCTCATCCTCCTTGAACTCTGAGAGAATGGTGATGATCTCATCGCGTGCAAGCGGGTCCAAACCACTCGTGGGTTCATCGAGAATCAACAACGATGCATGATGACTGAGCGCGATAGCCAACTGAAGCTTCACCTTCATACCGCGGGAATACTTTCGATACTGCTTTTTTACATCCAACTGAAACTGCCTAAGTAATGTTTCATAGTAGTCTTGGTCCCAGTTGTCATACACGCGCTTCAGAACTGCAGCGATTTCCGATGCATTCAAGAGACTGGGAACCGATGCATCTTCAACAATGAAACCGATGTTCTGCCTAACCTCGGCATCGTTGGCAATCCGGTTCGATCCCAGAACCGATAGTTCTCCCGAATCAGGAAACAACAAACCAAGCAGCAACTTGATCGTAGTCGTCTTACCCGACCCATTTGCTCCTATCAAACCATGTACAGTTCCCCTAGTCACGGAAAAATCCTTGATATCCAAAATAAACGATCCATAGGATTTTTTTACCTGACTGCATAGTATGGCACTATCCATCTTAGCTCTCTCCCTCTCTGAGCAGCTGATACATCATTCCCAATTCCTCTTCGCTAAGTCCTATGAACTGTGCTAGCAGATGAATCGAACGCATATGCTCCTCAATTTTTCTCAAATATTCTTCTTTCAATTGTTCATGACTGCGAGTCGCAACATAGCTCCCCTTGGCAGCTATAGTCTGTATGTACCCTTCCCGCTCAAGTTCATCGTATGCACGCTTGGTAGTGATCACACTGATGCGAAGTTCCTTAGCCAATGAACGAATCGAGGGCAACAATTCACCTTCTTTGAGAATGCCAGAAACTATTTGGGCACGCATTTGCTGGGCTATCTGCTCATAAATTGGGTCTGGATTAGCATTTGAAAGGATTATGTCCAATGGTTGCTCCTTCTGTATATGTACAGTATATACAGTTATAACATCATGTCAAGAGGTTCAACTATTTCCTGTTCTCAAGATTGCCGGGAACAGGTATACTCGTATGCATGATTGACTTCACCCTTGAAAAGAAAACAACCCTTAGTGATGCCCTGATGCAACTCTTTGCTATCGTCAGCCTGCTACGCAGTGAACAAGGCTGTCCATGGGACAGGGAACAGAGCCCCAAACAAGTCTCTACCCATCTCATCGATGAAACCTATGAGTACCTCGATGCTATCCTTTCTGATGATGACGAGGGACAACAGGAAGAACTTGGTGATGTGTTGCTCAATGCCATGATGCTCCTGGAAATGCATCAAGAAACAGATGCAAGTGCAAGCATAGAAGCACTGAATCAGGTTTGCGAGAAGCTTATCCGCCGACACCCGCATGTCTTTTCCGACCAAAAAGTCTCAAACAGCAAAGAAGTCATCGATGTATGGAATGCCATCAAACAAAATGTGGAAGGAAAGACTCATGAGAAAGACGATTTCTTCAGCCGGGTTCCCCCTTCCCTTCCCCCTTTGGAAATGGCTAATGAAATCCAGCAGAAAATTCGTAAGGTTGGCTTTGATTGGCCCGATGCCCAAGGGGTATTTGAGAAAGTTGCAGAAGAACTTAAGGAAGTCAACACTGCTTTTGAGCATCAACAGGACAAGAACGAGGACCTGGAGATGGAGTTGGGAGATTTGTTGTTTGCTGCGGTGAATCTTGCCCGCTACCTTGGATTCAACCCCTCATTGGCACTTCATCGATCGAATCAGAAAATGAAACGACGCTTTAATGCGTTATACAAACGTTCCCAAGACCAAGGCATTGCATTGCATAAGGACAACCTGAGTGAAATGGATCGGCTTTGGGAGGAAATCAAAGCAGATGAACGATCACAAAGCGAGGAGTGAGCAAGTGATGGAACCACTGCAACCCAACCGACCAAAAAAACGGGAAACGAGTGCCATCTATGAACGCATTGCAGTCGACATTGCAAAACGAATCTCAAATCATGAATTTGCCGAGGGAGTCAAGCTTTCCGGTAGAACTCTGCTCAGCGGCGAGTATGGAGTCTCACCGGAAACCATCCGTCGGTCATTTGCCCTGCTTGAAGAACAGGGTGTTGTTGAGGTAATGCAAAACAGCGGAGTACGCGTTCTGAGCAAAAAGCAAGCTAAAGCTTTTATGGAAACGTATGAAAAGCACGATGAGTCAAAACACCTGCTTCATCGCATGCGAATTCTTATGGATGAACATGAAGCATTGGACCGAGAGTTATTTTCTCTTGCCAAGGATTTATTCTCCATACATAGCCACTTTGCCGAGTCAAATCCTTTTCCCCTTTTCAGCTATGCGGTACCTCAGCAAAGCAAAGCTATCGGCAAGTCCTTGGGTGAATTGCGATTCTGGCAGGAAACGGGAGCTACAGTGGTAGCTATACGGAGGGAGGGGTCCATCACCCTCTCCCCGGGTCCGTATTTCCGTCTGCAAGTAGAAGACACGCTGATGATGGTAGGGCCTCAGGAGGCCCTGCCACGTATCGAACTTTTATTGGTCTGATCCTTGCTTTTGCATCATTGCAGTGAAGAACTCAGGATAGGAAACACCCCAGGAACCTGCATAGAGCGCTTTTCGGGTAATGCGTAGCCGACTCGCCAGTTCGAACTTGTCAGTTTCATTGCCGAAAAGCAACTTTACCAGATTCTTCTCACCTTCCAGCCGCACAGAGAACAGCGTATCGCCTTCCTTATGCACTACGATATCCTTCATGTCCTGCATACAAAACGATTCCAGCAACAAGCGGCTTTGCTCATCCTCTCTGGTATCAATCGTATAGAGGCTTCCCTTCAGATACTTTGCCAAGGAATGTTTCTTTTCGAGTCGTAGGAACAGGACCTGGTCAAGCTCATACCCTGCGTTCAAGGCTGCCTGTAACTTTTCTTTCACTGCCTGCTCGGTAAGATCAGGGCCATCGATAAGCTCGGCAAGCATCACCTCCTGTTCACCGGCTATGCCGACAGAGAGAGGATTGACAAACTCAAGCTTGGGCTTGGGATTGAAGCCTTGGGTGAACTGCACCCCTACTTTAGATCGCTGAAAAGCCATTTCAAAATTGCGCATGGCATGAATGTGACTGATATACAGTGATTGCCCAAAGCGACGGTAGGTAATTACCGCTTGTACGGTTTTTGCTTGTACCTCAATCTTTGGTTCGATAACCAAGGATTTGTCTCTCACCTGTTCAAGAATCGGATCCTTGTGGGTGGTGTCAACAACTTCAGCAACTTTTGAGCAGACTCCGCAAAGATGATCGCACGATTCTAGGCATCTCTCGGTCAAAAGAAGGCTCTTGGCCATCTCATACTCATCCTTGAAGAATTTCTTGCTTACCCGCATGCTCACCGAGTCCCAAGGAAGGTCCTCCTCCAAACCATATGGTTCGAATATACAGGAATTCGGATCGTAATCAGCCTCAGCTATAGCTTGCATCCAGAGATCGGCCCGCATATGTTCATCCCAGGCATCGAGGCGGCATCCCTTCTGGTATGCTTTCTCGATTACATCTGCATAGCGCTCATCACCGCGGCTGATCAAACCTTCCAGATAGCTGATGTTCGGCTCATGGTAACTCACCTTGCAGCCCCTGATGCGTTCGTTGATCGCCTTCTTCAGCGAAGAAAGCTGTTCATACGACTGCTGGGGAGTTATCTGGCTGCACCATTGAAATGGTGTATGGGGCTTTGGAATGAAGGTTCCGATATTTATATTCATTGAAAGGCGGGTAGCATCGTAAATCGCCCCCACATAATCGACGATTGCCTGGTTCTCAACTTCCCGGTCGACAAAAGGAAGACCAACCATGAAGTAGAATTTTGCCAGTTTCCAACCACGACTTTTAGCCTCACGGGCGATTTCGATCACCTGCTCCAGTGGCACTTCCTTGTTCATTGCACGTTGCCAAGCTGCCTTGGGAGTCTCAATGGCAAACGTCAAACCACTCTTGCGAACTTCGGAAAGCTGTTCAAGTATCCCCAGCGAGAACGTGTTGACTTTCAGACTGGGAAGAGAGAAGGAAACATGACGATTGGAGTATTCCTTGTTCAGCGTCTCAATCAACTCCTTGATATAGGGATGATCGCCGCTTGAAAGCGAAGAGAGGGTTACCTCACGATAGCCGAAATCGCTGACGTGCTGCTCAACCTGCTCAACCATGGTGCTGTACAATTTCTGCCGATAGGGCTTGTAATACTGCCCTGCATGGCAAAAACGGCAACTATTGGGACAGCCGCGCATAATCTCCACCACACCATTATCCTGGGCTACCTTGAAGTTGGGTACCACATAATGACCATAGGTATGGGAACCAGAAGAAGCGAAGGTAGTGTCAATGAATCGTGATGCTAGCTTTTTACCCGGGTACCAGAGATAGGAAAGCTCCTTAAGCAACGCTATCTTCTCGGCTCTTGTCTTGTGTTGCTTTTTCGCATCAATCAGCAGTTGTGTCAAATCCTCCAGCCCACCTTCAGCTTCCCCGATGTAGACAAAGTCCATGAAGGGGGAAAACGGAAGAGGATTGGTTACGGCAGGACCTCCACAGATGACAATCGGATGTTCATCGGTACGGTCGCAAGCGTGTAGTGGGATTCCTCCAAGTTCGAGGACTTGCAGGATGTTTGTTGCACATAGCTCATAGCCGATGGAGATTCCAAGCATATCGAGCTGTGAAAGCGGCATATGCAAATCCAAGGTATAAAGGGGAATCTGTTTACCCCTCAGCAATTGTTCAAAATCAGAAGCAACAGAGAATACTCGGTCGCAGTAGACGTCTTCCATAGTGTTGAGCAAGTCGTAAAGGATTCTCACTGCATTGTTGCTCATTCCTATCTCATATAAATCAGGAAAGCAAATTGCTGCGTGAAAATTCACTTTTGACAGATCTTTGTCTCCATAATGGAATTCCCCACCCGTATAGCGGGCAGGATTCTGAATCAACAACAGGTCATCGGCAATCGTATCTAAAATCTGCATATCATATCCTTGTTCATGGTAATGGTTGGGCCAAGCTTTGGTACTTGTTTGCCTGGACCCTAAGATCAGCTTGGCTTGCGAATCGGGCAAGAGAAGCATACAACACCTGTTTCTGCTTCTCATCAAGGTTCTTACGCTCATACGTAATGGCGTAGCTGTAGTAATCAAACGAACGCTGCATGCCCAGCTCGGTACTGCTGACAGACAAGAGCAGATTTACAGCATCCCCAATAGGCAACGCATCGAGTGCCTGCATGACCAGCGAGAAAGAAGCCTGCGCTTCAATCAACACTTTTGCATAGGAAAGGCCATCGAGTGTCCCTTTCAAATACGTTGAGAACACTCTATGGGCATCCTCAATCCTTTTGTCTGCAAGCAATGCTTGGTACAATTCTTTTGCTGTTGTCTCGTTCAGTGCTTGTTGTTCTTCGAGCAAGAGACCCATCTCGATGACCAAAGCCGAATCTCCTGCACGATTTCCCACCAGGACAGCCAAGTTCTTAGCGGCTTCTGAAGAGCCTTGTGTCCCTGCCAAAGCCAGATAAAGCCTCAAACTTAATGCCGCTTCTTGTACGTTGCCTTGTCGTTCTTGTGCCAATGCTACATAAAAGAGCGAACTTTTCTGGTACGTTCGGGAAAAATCGTCAGAGGCTATACGTTCCAAAAGTTCGAACTTGCCTTGCAGTGCAAGTTCCTCAAGGTTCGATTCAGATTTTTGGCAGCCTACAAAAAGCAAACAAAAGGAGAACAGAAGAAGGGTGCAATAACGCGTTCTCATCATCTTCTGTTCTCCTATACCATCAAAAAAAACAAGGCAGGCAATAAGCCGGGTTCTGTATCGGATGATCATCTATCCACGCTTCTTGTTACCAAGACGCTGTAGCAACCGACCCGCAGGCTCAAGGCGGACAACCCAACCTGCTGCTTGGTTTTGCTCCTGACGAGGCTTACCCTGCCACCCCTGTTACCAGTGGTGCGGTGGGCTCTTACCCCACCATTTCACCCTTACCGAATAATCGGCGGTATATTTTCTGTGGTGCTCTCTATAGCGTCGCCGCTCCCGGGTGTTACCCGGCATCATGTCCTATGGAGCCCGGACTTTCCTCAAGCGGTCTTTCGACCGCCCGCGATCATCTCGCCTACCTTGTAAAAAAGCCTAGAGAAGGTCGTCGAATTCGCTGGAATCGACAAAGTCGGAAAGTCCGCCTTCCTCGATCTCAACATCCTCGATTCTCTTGCGGAACTGCTCATCTGCTCCCTCAACCTCTTCATAATAGAGAATGCGGCTGCAGTACGGGCAGAACTCAATGTCCTTTGCAGAACGGACATCGTTTACAAACTGAATGGGAAGCACAATGTGACATCCCTGACAGACCAAACCGTGAATGGGCACGATACCCTTGCCCTTCTTGTTCTTTACAATATTGCAAAACTTATTGTACAGATCTTCGGTGATATCACCGGTGATGTATTGTACGCATTTAGTCTCGAGCTTTGAAAGCTGATTTCTCTTCTCGGAAAGCAAGGCTTCAATCTTGCTGGCCTCGTTATCTACTTCCTGCTTCTGCAATATCATCAGCTGCTCTTTTTCCGTAAGACGGTCACCAAACTCATGGACCTGCTTCTCTTTGACGTGCAACTGCTTCAAAAGGTTTTGTTCCTTGGCTGCAGCATCCTTGATTTCCTTCTCAAGCGCTTCAAACTCACGCTGGGTGGAAATCAATTCCATCTGCTTCTCAGAATTTTCACGGGCATGTACGGCATCATCGTACTGGATGCGCAGACTCCTCAAGTCATCCTTGGCAGCTTCACTGTGAGCATGTTCATCAATATATTCCAAGTTGATCTTGTCCAGCAGTTCCTGCTTGACCTTCAGATCTCTTGGCAACTTGACAATCTCATCCTCAAGGGCAAACCGCACAGTCAGGTCTTCCTGCAATTGGCTGAGTTTTGCAAATACTTCTGCTTCTTCCATCATCTTCTCCCTGTATCTCAAATGAAATCCTTCAATTTTCTACTACGCTTAGGATGTCTGAGCCTTCTGAGTGCCTTGGCCTCGATCTGGCGGATACGTTCCCTAGTCAACTCAAAATACAATCCAACTTCCTCCAGTGTCAATGAATATCCGTCCTCTAGGCCGAATCTCATCTTCAGGACCTCCTGCTCACGTGCCGGAAGCGTTGCAAGTACATCCTTAAGTTGCTCCTGGAGCAACGAATAAGCGGTCTGGGTGGCAGGATTCTCCACTTCCTTGTCCTCGATGAAATCTGAGAGCAAAGAGTCTTCTTCCTCACCTACCGGAGTCTCCAGACTGATAGGTTCACGGGCGACATTCTTGACTGCCTTTACCTTGCTCTCAGTCCAGCCAAGCTTCTCAGCCACTTCCTCATCGGTAGGTTCGCGACCCAGCGACTGCATCAACATCCTCGACTCCCTGACCACCTTGTTGATCTGTTCGATCATATGCACGGGAACACGGATGGTACGGGCCTGGTCGCTGATTGAGCGAGTAATCGCCTGACGGATCCACCATGTGGCATACGTGGAAAATTTAAAGCCCTTGCGGTATTCAAACTTCTCTACTGCCTTGATCAATCCAATATTGCCTTCCTGAACCAAATCGAAGAAATGGAGACCACGGTTGGTATATTTCTTGGCAATGGACACTACAAGCCTGAGGTTGGCACGGATCAAACGATCCTTGGCATCCTTCATCATCTTCTGTCCATACTTGATCTTGGTTGAGTGCTGGAGAATATTTTCACACGTCTCCTCGAACTGATACTCAATCTGTCTCAAATCCTTATCGGTAAGTTGCAACTCACGGATAAGATCCTTGATGGTATCACTGGAAAGGTGGAGTTCCTCTTCAATTTTTGCACTTCTGGACTGGGTGGCGAGGTCACGGCCAAGCTGTCGCAATTCCTTGGCGGAGGAGATATGCAATTTATTCTCAAGCTGTTGCTTTTTCTCCTTGTAGGAGCGGATCCTATTTTCTGCATCGACGAAATCGTGGGTGAACGAAGTAATCTCCTCAGGCTGCAGATCTACTTTTGCAAGTTTTTTCAGCAATGCTATGCGAGTCTTGATCAGCGTCTCATCATGCAACACATCCTCGCCGCTGCTGATCATTTGCTCTTTCTTTACAATATAATTCTTCAGGCTGGCCTGAACATCCTTCAGCTGTTCCCGGTAAAACTGGGTGAACCGCTTCTGGTTGGTAACCAACTCCTTGTAGTCCTTGGCGTTGTACTCTTCTTCCTGACCTTCAATCTTGGTATTGAGTGTTTTGATGATATCATAGAAACGGGTAATCATTACCCCGCTTTCCTGAATGACTTCCTTGATGATCAGAGCACCATCTTCCATCTTCTTGCTCAGTTCAACTTCTTGGTCAGCAGTAAGCAGATTTTCCTTGCCGATTTCTCGAAGATACAGGCGGATCGGATCGTCACCGCTTGAATCACTCTTATCTGTTCCTAGAATTGTATTGTGGCGGATATGGTCGATATCCCCGTCATGGTCATCGAGGCTGGAGATGTCTACAAAGTGGTCACTGCCACCTACGGTATCATCATCGGTGCCCATGCCGCTCCAGGGATGTTTTATCGAGGGAGATTGTTCATCCTCATCATCAAGGACAACATCGTCTTCCTCTTCATCATCCTCGCTTTCCTCGCTGCCGCCCTTCTTCGATTCTGGTTTTTCATCGTGATGATCAGCAAAGTTGTCAAGCAGCACATCAACAGAGAGGTCATCCTCCAGATCATCTTCCAAAAGGTCGACGTCATCCGGTTCCTCATCCATGTCCGTATCAATCTCATCCTCGGAAGGACCATCAGAGAAAAGCGCTGCAGAAGGCACTTCATCGCTTTCAGTGACGACTATTTCCAACTCACTGAGGGTCTGCATGATTTCATCGACAGCCTCATCCGTGGCATTCTGTGGAGCAAGAGCCTTTCTGATGTCCTCTTTCGTCACATGTCCGGTCTCTGCTGAACGCGCCACCATGTCTTTGACTATGGCCTGCGAAATGTTTTCATCAAGCATCTGTATTATCTACCTACCCTGTTTAAATATCCTGCTCGAGAGCTTTTCTGAGCTGCGCAATCTTTGCGTCAATCTCAGTTTTCTCCCGCAGCAATTCTTCGATTCCCTCATCCCCGGTACCGTCAAGCAGACTGATATCCAAGAGCCGTTTATTACTCAAACGCTTTTTTTCGTACGTCCTTAATTGAATTCGATTCACCGCTTCATTAATCACCCTTTGAGGTGCAAGCTTGAACTCCTCCATGGTAAAGGATGAAGCGACATCACTGCGAAGTTGCTCATCTCCTATCATCTGCAGGATATATTCATCATGCTTCCCAACTTCTTCCCTGGCAGCTTCCTCCAATACGTCATACAGCGCTTCTGCTTCTGCATCTTCCAAGTCTTCAACAGCGATTTTGTACCGCGTTTGCAGGTACAACTCCCTATTGTTGACCAATGTCAACATCGCATACAAATCCACGGAAATTATTGCAGGATTGAGAGGTTTGACCCGCATCTCCCCCACAGTCGCAACCACCTTGACTTCGGCAGGAGCGTTCCGTGAATAATCGTCATGAATCGACGATTCGTCAACATTCAACACTGCAGCCAACCTCTTGATTAAGTCTTGCTTCTCAATAGATGATGCAGTGGCGTCCAAATATGGTCTCACAGCGTTAAATACTGCGGATTTGCCTTTGGGCGTCAGTATATCATACTGGTTTACGGCATTGTTTACAAGATAACGAAACCCTTGCTGTGGCTGTTGTAAGGCTCTTTTCAGTGCCTGCTCTCCCTCAAGCTGCACAAGCTCTGATGCATCCTTGGCATTGGCAAGTGTCAACACCGAATTCTCCATTCCCAAATTCTGTGCAATCACCAACGATTTGGCGGTAGCACTTTGCCCGGCCTTATCGCTGTCGAAGAGAATTTCCACTGAAGTGCAATACCGTCTGAGAAGCTTGGCTTGCTCTTCGGTAAAGCTTGTCCCCAAAGGAGCCATGGCATTGGTGAAGCCGCTTTGATGTAAGGCAACTACATCGAAGTTCCCTTCGCATAGGATTGCCTTCTGCCCTTTCTTGATTGTCTCAAGGGACTCAAACAAACCGAATAAATGATGTTTTTTACTATAAATCGCAGTTTCAGGAGTATTGATGTATTTGGCTTTGGATGTGAAGGTTAGGTCGCGGCCGCCAAAGGCAACGGTTTTACCCTGCCAGGAACGAATCGGGAACATCAGACGATCACGGAATAAGGGATAGGCTGCATTGTTTTGGCTGAACAAACCGCTTTGGGCCAGCAAATCATCACTGTAATGCCGTTTCTTGAGGAACGAATACAACCACGAACTGTCCTGCGGTGCATAGCCTAGGTTGAAGGTCTCCCACATGTTCTGTGCAACATTTCGCTTGCGTAAATATTCACGTGCATGTTCCCCTTGCGCAGAGGAAGTCAAAAGGAAATGAAAGGAACCTGCTATCTTGTCATACAAATCATAGAGTGTTTCGTTGAGGTCACGGGACTTTTTGTCCTCAGGGCTCTCTTCAGCAATTTCAACGCCTGCTTTTTTTGCAAGAATCTTTACCGATTCAA
The DNA here is from genome assembly GCF_000190435.1 of Sphaerochaeta globosa str. Buddy. Taxonomy (NCBI): domain Bacteria; kingdom Pseudomonadati; phylum Spirochaetota; class Spirochaetia; order Spirochaetales; family Sphaerochaetaceae; genus Sphaerochaeta; species Sphaerochaeta globosa. Next base: position 1,473,917 of record NC_015152.1, on the reverse strand, counting down.
TGAAAGGGACCTTCTCCATCTCCATGACGAAATCAAACATGGAACCACCTTTCTTGCAACTGAAACAATAATAGAACCCTTGATCGTCAACAACTGAGAATGAGGCGGTTTTTTCTTGGTGGAAGGGACATAACCCCCACAACCTTCCCCCACGAGCGGAGAGTGTCACATAGTCTGAGACTACTTCACTGATGGGAATGCGTGCCTTGATCTGCTCAAGGACTGAATCAGACACTTTTGCCATGGAATACCCTACAAACGGATAATCGGTTCTTGACCGGTCTGCTGACGAAGAATCTCATCGATTTCCGCCTTCGAGTAAACCTTGCCTTTACCGATTCCAGGGCACGATGCCTTCTCTGCTTCCCAACTCTCTTCGTTTTCCATTACGCTCCTCCAGAAAGGATAGGTGCGACATTGCCTAGGCCGTGCGTTATAGACCGAGCAACCCTGTTTCGTAAGGAAAATACAGTCGTAATTCTCTCTCTCCAGTAAACTGACCATGTGAAAGGCTCCCATGTTTACCAGACGACAATAGGTGCGGATGAACTGATCCTCTTGCATCGAAGTAAAGGCGCATAGTTTTTCCAGATCCTCTTGAGAAAGGAATACATAACCCGGCTCACAACTGCAACAATAGTTGCAACCTTGAACACAGGTAAATGCCAGACCTTTCTCATAAAAACAACGCATTAGCACCTCTTTCTTCATAGACAACGGAAAAGAGGCCTTCCTCAAAGAAGAAGGCCTCCAAGTGGAGAGAGAAGGATTCGAACCTTCGAAGGTGTAACCAACAGATTTACAGTCTGCCCCCTTTGGCCGCTCGGGAACCTCTCCATGCCAAAAGACAAAGGTACATTACAAACTATTATATCTTTTGTCAACCGCTGTTGAAAAAAAACTGGTATCACAGACTTTTTCACACGACTTGACAGAGAGTTTTTCTGCCGGTATATTGCAACAGTCCAAGCCGACTTAGCTCAGCGGTAGAGCACGTGACTTGTAATCTCGGGGTCGTCAGTTCAATCCTGACAGTCGGCTCTCAAACGGCATATCAGAAATTTCTGGTATGCCCTTTTTATGGCAACTCCCGCATCCGCGATGAACTACGAATCTTCAAAGTTGGCTGGAGTACAATATCCCCACCATGCTTACCAGCCATACGTTCCCATATCTGCAAAAATGCTTTTGTTCCAAGAAGACGCGGATCCTGATGGATGCTGCTGAGTGCCGGTCGGGCAATCTCAGCGAGAAAAGAGTCATCATAGCCGAGAATTGAGACCTGTTCGGGAACAGCAATGCGCTGCTCATCCAAAGCTTGCAGTACGCCGGCGGCAACTGCATCGTTGCAACAGATGATGGCATCGAAGTCACAAAGGCGAGACAAAAATTCTTTTGCTGTAGTATAGCCGCTGGAAAAATCATAGCCCGTCATGCATAGCAGGGATGGTTCCAGCGAAATTGAGTATTCTGCCAAAGCCCGCCTATACCCTTCCATTCGGTCAAGCGAGGAATAACTGCCACGGTTGGGATGGTCCAGGTATGGTATCAGCTGATCCACACCATCCATCGGACTCTGCCAGAAACTTGCGAAGAATGCTATATGCCGATGGTTGCTTCTAAGCAAATACTTGGCAGCGAGATACCCTCCTTCCACATTGTTGTAATAGATATGATTTGCATGTTTCAGATAGTCTCTCCGATACACTATCAGCAAAGGGAAATCCGGTGCAAAAAGCGTTGGAAGCAAGGTTGAGGCGGCGTCGGAGAGCGGACAGAAAAGAAGCGCCGAAACGCCAAGGGAAGCTGCTTGGATTAGGCATTGGGCTTCCTGGTCGGCACTACCATTCGCTGAGTACACAACTACATGGCAACGTGCCCGATTCGCCTCCTTCATAACCCCTTCAACCACGGCTGAAAAAAAGTGGTTTTCCAAGTTTGGTACAAGTATGGCAAGCAACGATATCTTCTGCTTCTTGACCGAAGGAACATATCCAAGCTTTTTCATTGCCTCCCGAATCAAGTTTTCAGAAGCAGCGTCGACATTGCGTGCATTATTTATCACCCGCGATACGGTCGCAATGGAAAGTCCGGCCTCTTTGGCAACATCGGTTATTGTTACTTTCTTGGTATTCAAAGCTACTCCTCCTGTATGGACAGGTCAGCACCACATTCGGCCAATTTTGAGAAAAAGCCTGGGAACGATACATCGGCACACTGCGCATCGGTTACTACAATCTCACCCTGAGCAGCCAAACCAGCAACTACGAGCGCCATGGCAATGCGATGGTCATCCGACGAGGACACAATACCCGATTGAATCCGAGTCGGTCCTTCAACTACCAAACAATCGTTTTCCATCCGCAGGTTGCAACCAAGTGCATTCAGTTTCAGAGTCATTTCCTCAACACGGTCGGTTTCTTTCTGCCTGACGTGTTCCAAATTGATAAAAACCGTCTGTCCTTCAGCCTGAGTGGCCAAGACGGCCAACGCAGGCAGGGCATCAGGTATGTCGGACAAATCAATCGTCAAACCACCCTGCAAGGGAGCATTCCCCATAATGCGTAACTCCCCTTCTCCCTGCCTCTGGATATTGGCCCGAAACGAAGTGAGTATTTCTACAATCCGCTTATCACCTTGGGAGTCTGAAAAATCCAGGCCGGTAAGCACCAGATCGGAGTTGGTTATTGCAGCAGCCACCAAGGGAAACGCTACAGCAGACCAGTCGGCTGGAATCAGAAAATTCCCACCGTGATACCTTTGTCCCCCTTCAATGGTGAACCGAGTGTACTGTTCAGGGTTTTCCACCTCTACACCAAGTCGTTTCATCCAGTCAAGCGTCAGTTGGACATAGGGTTTTTCCAGTGCATTGTGGACATGTATGACGGTAGTGCGCTTGGCTAACGGGGCTGAAAGCAAGAGGCTTGAAACATACTGACTGTTCTTTCCCTCTATGGAAACCTCACCACCCTGCAAAAGACCTTTGACCACCACTGGTGGACAGCCTTGCTTCGGTCTGGTTAGGAAAGCAGTCGCTCCCAAGGTATTGAGTGCCTCGACCAGACCCAGAATCGGTCTTCTTCGAATTTGTTCATCACCGGTAATAACCGTATAGCCATCTACCAGTGCGGCCACCGATGTAAACAGACAGGTGGTGGTCCCCGAGTTTTTCGTATCCACCACATCTTGCGGAACCAGCAGATTCCCTCCCCTGCCTTGCACAACCCAACGTTGCTGACTTTGGTCGACAATCGCACCAAACGCACGTGCAGCGCGTAAGGCACTCAGTCCATCGCCGCTGGCCAGCGGGTTCTCGATGCAAGTCTGCCCTTGGGCAAGCGTGGCCAACAATACCGATCGAATGGTATGACTTTTGGAACCGGGGACTTGGATTTTCCCCTTCAGGGGACCTGGTTTTACCTGTACATTCATGGATGATTCCTCTTACGCGTAAAAACAGAGCTGTTTGAAACAAGGGTGCCTAGCACAAGAAGGAGAAGGATAATCGTTATCGGCCTTCCAAACAAAGCAAAAAGCACGTGATCTTCGCTGGAAGCAAGACTGACAGCCCGTCTGAAGTTGGAATCCATCATACCACCCAGTACGATGGCCAGTGTCATCGGAGCTACAGAATAGGAACGACGACGCATGGCAAAACCCAATAGACCGAAGAAAAGCATCAGAATGACATCGAATATCCTATTGTTTGCTGCAAACGAACCAATGACGCACAAGACAGTTACCAAGGGAAGCAACACCCGTTTGGGAATGGTGAGCACTTTGCTGATCCTCGGGGCAGCCAGGTATCCCAGCAGCAACAAAAAGAAGCTTCCAACAAAACCGCCTGCCACAATGGCCTGAAACATATCACCACTGGTTTGAATGAACATAGGACCGGGACGCAGACCATGCACATAAAAGACCGAAAGAATAATGGCTGTTACCGCATCACCGGGAATTGCCAAGGTAAGCATGGGTATCATAGCACCCCCGATACAGGCATTATTGGCCGTCTCACTGGCAACAATGCCTTCCACGGCTCCTTCACCAAACGGTACAGAGGGGTTTTTGACCACCCGCTTGGCCTGGCTATAGGCCAGAAAGGCAGCTACAGGCCCTCCGGCGCCGGGCAATGCTCCTACAAATACACCGATAGTGGCATACCAAAGAGAGAGAGGAAAATGGCGAAGCAACTCTTTCAATCGAATAGGCGTTTTTGATACCTTACTCACTTCCCCGTCTTCAAGTGAAGAAGAGATGCTCATCAGGACCTCAGAGAATCCAAACAAACCCACCAAAGCCGGAACAATGTTGATACCAGCCTGCAGATTGCGTATTCCAAAGGTCATACGAGCAGTACCCATGACCGAATCGATACCGATCATACTGAAAAGCAATCCCAAAGCTGCACTGATCAAACCTTTGGAAAATTGTTTGCTGGTCAGCGAGCCTACGGTGGTCAACCCGAATAAGGCAAGCAGAAAATAATCCATCGGAGTAAAGCGCAGGGCAAGCGAAGATATTGGTTTTGCTACGAGAAACAGTGCTATGAAGCCAAAAATGGTACCTACGAAAGAGTACACGATAGCATAAGACATTGCAGCATACGCCTGTCCACGCTTTGCCATGGGAAAGCCGTCCAAGGTGGTCACCACCGAGGAGGGAGCTCCAGGAATATTGATCAGTATTGCTGAAAGCGCTCCTGAGAAAACACCAACAACATACACGCCCATTATGGTCGCCAGTGCATCGCTAGTCTGCCACGAGTAGGTAATCGAAACCAACAAGGCTGTTGCCATGGAAACCGATAAACCGGGTATCGCTCCTACAAACAAGCCGGCCACCGACCCGACAAAAACCAAAAGCACAAAACGAATATCCAAAGCAAACGAAAGAATTCCCATCAGATCAGCCATTACTCCACACTCCTAAGGCAACATAACATGCAGAAGCATGGCAAAAAGCACATACAGCACCACAGGGAATACCAGAGACAGACCTATGGACACTGCCCATCGCTTTTCCCCCAAGTAACGTATGATACACAAAAGAAAGAGAAAGGTACTGGCAACAAAACCGAGAAACCCCATGCTTGCTATATACAGTGTTGTTGCCAAGATCATGACCAAGGTTGGCTTACCTTGGAATTCTTCATCTTTGTGTGCAGATTCCCCCAAACCCTGTCTCATTATTGACAGGGAAAGGGGAAGCAAGAATAAGGCAATCAACAGGGGGAATAGATACGGGGATTGTCTCCACTCAATGTCTGCTTGCATATGATGTACAAGTGCATATACACAAAGACCACAAGCAAGAAGAAGGAATCCAATCCCTTCAAAAAAGGTCGTACTGCGTTTCTGATGCGTTGCCATGCAAGCTCCTAATAATCCAATTTCTTGATACCGAACTTTTCAGGACTGATTTTTGCAGCCCCATTGTCATACAACAGCCAAGAAACAAGTGACTCCCATTCTGCATAGAAAGAGCGCATGGAATCTTCATCGGGATATTTCTCATAGAGTTTATCCAAAGAGTTGGCTGCTACAAAATCCTTCCATCCCTGTTCTTGCACAGCTTTCTTGGCCGCAGAACGCAAAGCATCAACCACCGAAGCAGGAACATCGGCCTTTACCAGCAAGGAGAGCGGTGTAAAGGGATTATCCAGATACTTCTCAGAGCCGACCAGAATTTCCGACAGCGTTGGAACCTCGGGATGAGCTGCAAGTCTCTGCAACGCAGAAATACCCAGCAATTTAAGATCCCCGCTTTCGAGGTATCCGGTCACCGTAGAGTAGTTTGAATTGGTAAATTCAACTTGCTTGCCCAACACAGCCACAATGCAATCAGCTCCACCCGGGTAGGCAGTCAAAGCCATATCCAACCCCATTTTGTTGTAGATGAGGGCCTGAACGTGTCCAGAGCCACCGGGGCCTGTATAGGACATTTTCACCTTACCAGGTCGGTTCTTTATGTCATTCACCAAATCCTCAAGCGTCTGATACGGAGAGTCCTTGTGTACAACGATGACTTTTGGGTCATTGACAGCCACCATGATGGGAACGAAATCATCGTAACTCATTTCACTGAGGCCCATGACACGCTGGGTGCCCAATGACTCTGCGGTGAAGAGAACGGTGTACCCGTCACTCTTTGCATCCAGAACTGTTCTCGCTCCAATGGAACCGCTTGCCCCACCCTGATTGATTACGGTAATACTTTTGCCGAGGTGTTTTTCCAACTGTATGGCCAACTGTCTTCCACTGATGTCTGTAGTACCTCCTGCACCATACGGAACTATCATGGTGATAGGTTTCTGTGGATACGCGTTTTCCTCGTTTTCAGCAACCCCTGTTGCAAACAGACCCAAGGTACAGACGAGCATGAGAGCGATAACAATACGACGATGCATTGGAGCCTCCTAAAGAATTATGTGTAAATTATCAATTATTATGCTTGTTTTTAAATATTTATGCAATATTCATCCAAATATTTATCATCATTATAGCTAACTTATGGATTAATAATGAGTAATTGACATAACTTTTTACCAATATGATTGTAAATTTACATATTGTTGTACAATAAAATGCCATAGAGTGAGAATTTTTTTAGTTATTTCAATAAATCGGGACGCAGACGCTCAGCCCCATCCAGGAATACCGGCTTAGTATGCTTTGAATGGTAATTCAGTATGAGAAGCATGCGGATAACCTTACCAAGCATTCCGTCGATTTCCAACTCTTGCATACAAAACAGAGGGGTACTGCTGCAATAGCCCCCTTTACGAAGCCCGGTTGCTGGATTCCTGCTCTTCAAATCACTGGTCTGGGTGATGAGCAAACTCACAACATTTGTCTCGGATAGTCCATTTTGTTCAAGAATGGATGCATAGAGCTTACAGGCGGCAGCCTCAATGAGAGCCGGTTCATCACGCTCTACACAGATTGCTCCACGAATGGCACATATGGTTGGTTCTTGCATACTACTCCTCACTCAACTGACGATCAGACCTCGCTGGAACAAGGTCTCCAAAATGGCTACCACAAAACTCAAGGCAAGTATGCAGAGCATTCTTACCATAGTCAGCAGCACGGCAGAAAGCGGGAATACCCGGTCCGCCGCCCACACAATACAGGAAAAGACCAATATCCAGAAGCCGAACAACAAACTGGTCCAGCTGATGAAATACAAGAAAAATTGGAGAAGGGAAACAAAGTTTTCTGTCACAGAAAAAAAACTGCCCAACAAGTACACAAGAAAGAAAAATAGATATAACAGGAGTGTGTAGGTATGTACCCGGCTGGAGAACGCCAGCAAGCGTCTGGTCTGCAACATAGACAGAGAATACCATCTACCTTGGCTTGTCTGCAACCGGGAAGCTGACAAAGAGCATTCCCCCTTGCTTGGCAAATACATCCAAAAACGTATCGGTTGTACGGTTCGAGAGAGAAAGGGTTCCCATCGACAACCGATAATTTTCCAGGGGCCACTGCAACTGTTTCGCTGTTACCGAAACATCCTTGGAAAAACTTGCAGGAAAGAGGCTGACATGCTGGCCTGCCTTCAGACCCTCAAAACGCTGGTACCCTCTCACAAGATGCACAGCCTCATATCCTGTATACCATGCTTCAGGCGGTCCGTAGAGATCGAATAGGGCAAAGGTAGCAAAGAGGTGATCCATGCGAAACCCTCCCCCCCCAATCAGCAAATACTGCTGAAAGCCTTTGCTCAGTACCTTTTTTATTGCAAGCTCGGTGTCGCTCTCATCCTTGTCCCTCAGGCTTCGCTCATGGGCTTTGCTTTGTATTTCGGATGGGAAGAGGGTTGAATCAAAATCCCCGACGCACAGGTCAACCGATAAACCCAATGCACGTGCAGTATCATAACCGCTATCCGCTGCTACGATGTAATCACCATCCTCTATAAGTCCAAAAGGGAGAAGACTCGGAGCTCCTCCACCTGTGCATATAATCGCTTTGCTCATATTTTCTCACTTTATGTTGCGATTCAAGCAATATTGGAATAGTATATTACCACATCCATAAATCAAAGAGGTTATAGCATGTCCAACGTTGCTCAACATCTGGCCCAGTATGCACTCAAATGTGCCGATATCATGATTCCCAAGGCAGGAACTGACTTAACCAAATGGGCAGTCGTTGCTTGTGACCAGTATACTTCAGAACCCGAGTATTGGGAACAAGCAGCCGAGTATGTCAAAGACGCCCCGTCGACGCTGAATCTGATTTATCCAGAAGTCTATCTGGAGGAAGAGCAGCCACAGAAACGCATCCAATCAATCAATGCCACTATGCAAGAGTATATGAAGAAGAAAATCTTCACCACGTATCCAAATTGTTTTTTCCTCGTACACCGTACGACTAAGGAAAATTCACAAGGTCGATGGGGTTTATTGGTCACCCTCGATTTGGAACAGTATGATTATGCCAAGGATTCCCGCACCCTGATCAGGGCGACCGAGGGTACCATTCTCAGCCGTATTCCTCCCCGAAAGGAGATCAGACGCAATGCTCCCCTGGAAGTTCCGCATATCCTGGTTTTAATCAACGATGAGAAACGCTCGGTTATTGAACCCTTAACAAAGAAGATAAACGCCCTGCAACAGGCTTACGATACTCCTTTGATGGCAAACGGTGGGCACCTCAGCGCTTGGGTGGTCGACAAGGAAGAAGATCTTAGCGCAATTGCCCTGGCCGTCGAGGCGATGTATCAAAAGCTGGATCCATCAAACCCTCTGCTTTTTGCCATGGGAGACGGCAATCACAGTCTTGCAACAGCAAAAAGCTGCTGGATGGACATCAGGAAGGGACTGAGCGAAGAGGAAATGCAACAGCATCCCAGTCGGTATGCACTCGTTGAACTGGAAAACATATTCGACCCCGGCTTGGAATTCGAGCCCATCCACCGTGTATTGTTCAACCTGGACAAAAAGACATTCTTCCATGAAATTGGGAAAGTCTGCCTCGAATCCACGAGCACGCCTGTCTCAAATCTGAAGGAAGTCGAAAGTCTCATCAATCTGCAGGATGGAAAACAGAAATTCGGGTACTGTGATGAAACAGGCTATTATGTTGTAGCCATGGCAGAGCCCAAAGCATACATTGCTGCCGGTACGTTGCAATTGGTGATCGATTCCTTGCTTGAGCAGAAGAAAGCTACCGTGGATTACATTCATGGCGTTGAAGTAACTGCCAATCTGGGAAAGAAAAAGGGAAATATCGCCCTCATTCTTCCCGATGTTTCCAAAACCACATTCTTCGATACCATCATCAGCGACAACGCTTTACCAAGAAAAACCTTTTCCATGGGAGAAGCGCATGAGAAACGGTTCTATATGGAAGCTCGCAGAATTCAGAACTAACTGAGCAGGGCGGATGCATCATAGGCACCGCACCGAATAAGCTCATAGGGTTCTTTTGTACAATCGATCAGGGTGGAGGGAGTATCCCTTCCTCTATCCGGATCGATGACAATGGCTTGCACCTTTTGCTTGTAGGTAAATATGATATCGGTGATGCTGGTGATGGCGAATCCCGCATCGTTTACGCTAGTTGAGTAGATAGGCTTTCCGAGTTTGTTCAGAATCTGCTGGGTGAAGGGGTCGTCGGGAACCCTGATGGCAGTACTCCCCTCTCCGTTTTGATTCTCCAAAATGACTGTAAGAGCACAAGGCCAATGCTTTTCAAGAACTGGGGGAATCTTGCACAAATGATGAGCCTGCATAAGAGTGGCGAGAACGATAAACTGATGCTGCCCTTTCTTTTGCTTGAGCGAGCACAGTTTTTCCAAAGAAGTATTGTATTGACCGCTCAAACCGTAAATCGTATCACAAGGAAGAACCAGTATTTTATTTTCCTGTAAGAGCCTTACCACTTGGTCGACAGTAGTATCCACTGTCTTGTAGAGCAACTGTGCTTCTTCAACCATCCAACCCACTCCGCTTTCTCCGTTTGCGTTTTAGCAATGCATAGCATACCGTAAGAAGGCTTGAAAATGCTAGTGCCATAAAAAATACAATGAGACTGGACAATCCTTCAAAAGAGAGTCGTCCTGAAGGCGCGGGTGCTGTAATCGGTATATCCAAAGCAGCGTCTTCTCCTCCATTTTCAAAATAAAATACTTGTTCCCCCTCAGTCTGGTAGCCATATTTGAATGCGGCATCCCGAAGAGCGTCCCGCCCGCCCATGAGTTCTCGTTGCTCTTGCAAGGAATCCACCTGCAATGAGAGAACCTGTTGTGAATAGCGCAGCCGCTCAATCTCGGTACGCAAGGCTTGATTATGTAAAAAACCGCCTTTCCCAAAAACTGAGAGCAGCAGAGGGAAGGAAATACCTAGGCTCAAAGTGAATATCAACGGGAATTTTCTTGTCATGCAATCCTTCAACCTCTATAATAATTATGATACTATAGCTATAGTATCGGTGTAAAGTTTGCTTGGAGGTTGCGATGTCTGAAAACAAACACTATGGACGGCAAATCATATTGAGCTTGTTTCTTACCGTTTTTCTTTTGCTTGCAGTCCTCTATCTGGCATCGAGATTTCTCCTTCCGCTGTACGACATCAATCAAGAGTTGCTGTACGGCATGCTCGTCAAACTTTTCCCACTTCTCATCGGACTGGTAATGATTGAGATCGGTGTCATGGTTGCCAGGCGCAGGGACGAGGATTATGCAGATCAGGTGGACAAGCTGCCACCGAATGCCTATGACAAACCATTTTACAAGCTACCCAATGACGACCCTTCCCATTTACATAGTGAGCAGCTCGCATTCGGTCAACAAAAAGTTGAACCTATCCAAGAAAGAATGCAATCATCTGATATACAAGAAGAGAAGCTTGAAATAGACCCGATAAAGCCAATCCAGCCTGTATTCAGCGTACAAGAAGCTCCTAAGGCTGTAGTTCGTAGTGAAGAGGAACCAGTAGTTCAGAACGTTGCAACGGTTGAGAAACCGGTTATGCCCATTGTTGAGGAAATCGTCTATAAAACTGACTTCGATACGATTCTTTCTGTAGAACTGGATAATTCGAAGGATATGGATTACGACCTGACCTTGGTCCTGATAGAAGTAACTGAAGGTCCCGCTTCCTTGATCGCAAACAAATTGATGATGCTGAGCGGGGAATTAGCCTATAGCTTTTCTCTGGAAGGAGGGAAAATTGCCATGGTCCTTCCCTTCTACAATGCAGATGAATCTCGTTCCTTTACGCTTGGCATGATTGAAAGTTGCAAGAAGGAGTTCTCGGGCTCTTCACTGCAAATTGGGTTTGCTTCACGGAATGGAAGAATGATTGACAGCAGGCAGTTGCTTCATGAAGCGGAAGCTGCCTGCAACATCCAGGAAGACTAGTCTTTCAACGGAATATCAAAACACATACGGTCTTTGGTCAGGATTGTCGGACCAAAGACTTTTTTTGCATCCTTGAGCAAGTATTTTAGCTCGCGGTCGCTGTATCGGGGGCTGTAATGCAACAAGCCGAGCTGCGCAACCTCAGCTTCCTTGGCAATACGGGCAGCTTGATCGGCTGTCATGTGCTTCTTCTCATAGGCCGTCTCAGCCATATCGGCAGTAAACATGCCTTCGCAGAGTAAGAGATCACTCTTTTTTACATGCTCAGCAATTGAAGGAAGATACACGGAATCGGTGACATAACTGAATTTCCGTCCTTCCCGCTTCGGTCCGATTACCTGATGGCTTTCTATGATCGTTCCGTCGCCCAGGGTAATCGAAAGTCCTTTTTGCAGTTTTCCCCACATCGGTCCCATGGGAACTCCCAACTGTTGGGCCTGCTCGGGATGAAATTCCCCCGGACGATCTTTCTCCTGCATTACATATCCCACACAAGGTTTTGTGTGATGCAAAGGGAAGGCAGAAATGGTGAAATCATCAGTCTCGAGGATAACGCCGCTCTCTGCAACCTTCACAACAATTTCATAGTTGATATACATATCCAGAATACGTCGATTGGCATCGATATACTCCTTCAGTCTTGCAGGGCCGTAAATAGTCAAGGGTTCATTTCGGTCGACCTGGCTTGAAAGCATCAGGATCCCTGGAAGTCCGGTGACATGGTCGGCATGCATATGACTGATGAATATGGAATGGATCTTCTTCCATTTGAGATTCAACATCTTCAACGAAACCTGGGTCCCCTCTCCACAATCGAAGAGAAAGAGTTCCCCATCCCGGCGAACCATAGCACTGGTAAGATACCTATTGGGAAGAGGCATCATGCCGCTGGTCCCCAGAACAAATACTTCAAAATTCATGCAGTCAGTATAGCTGAAAACCACACTTAGTCAAAGTGTGTACAGGAAAGTGGTTCAATTACCTTCACCCTTCTGAGACTCCACTGCACTGAAGCCATGCTTACACCGACCAATACCAGAATAATGGTGAGAATATCCTTCGGGGGAATGACTATGGAAAAATCCAGCAGATAATAGGAAAGGGAGGGGATCGACTTCTCTGCTACATAGGCGAGAATCGGGCCGAGGTTGCTTGCCAGCACGATACCCAACACCGTTCCCGCTATGACCGAAATAAGAGTAACCAGCATAACTGTTGAGAAATATACGTTTCGGATGAACACTTTTCTGGCCCCAAGCAGCGTAAGCATTGCGATTTTGTGCTTGTCATCCTCCACCAACTCCCGGGAGAGTTCACTGATGAAATACCCGCAGAGTATGGCCACCACCATCATTACCCCAAGCACAGCCTGCCGACTCGTATTGAGATTCGTAGATACGCTGTAGTTCTCCTCATCCCAGGAGGTTACCATATACCCTTCGAGGGCAAGATGCTGCTTGATGGTTTCAGTCAGAGTCTGTTCCACCAGCAACTCATAGTAGGTTTCTTCTTTCCCGGCAAAGAGTCTGTGCATGAGATCGTAATCACAAAAGACTAAGTTTGCATCAAGTTCCTGGTAGCCGGAGTCATAGAGATTGCGAATCACACACAATTGCGGACGGATACTACTTTGATTGACGAGCATGAGGGCTACCCGGTCCGAGATACCCACGCCCAGTGATTCAGCCAAGGTTGTACTGAGCAGGATTTGCGGGAGATTGGTTGTTTCGATGTTCTCTTGCTCTCCCATCGTGAGTTGGGAAAGACGCATAGCATTGAAATAGGAGGGGCCTACCCCTTTGAGGCGTACCATTTTGTTTGCTTTTGGGCTGTAAATCAGAGCAAAGCTTTGTGCTACCAACTGGGTATCGAGCAGTCCCTCGATGGGAGCAAGCTCAAGACCCGGCTTTTCATGCAGCTGCAGATGGCCATTTCCCAAGAGTGCGTACTTGTCGGCTATGCCGCGGCTCATAGACACGACAAATATCTGGGCAAACACCAAGGAAGCAACGACCAAACTGATGAGTAGGACATTGAAAAGTATTCGTTTTTTTGCTGCTCGGCTTCCTCGATACCCTAGTTTTCTGGATACCATGAGGTGTAGGAGAGAACCTTTCAAGCGTCCACCTCCAGATTTCGGTTATGCAGGTGGTACACTATGTCACACCGGCTCGCAAATGCATTGTTATGGGTGATAAGCATGAGAGAGAGTTTGCGCTTTGAAACAAGGTCAAGAAGCAAATCCTCCACCAACTGAGCATTTCGTTCATCCAAAGAGCCGGTAGGCTCATCGGCAAAAATGACCGCAGGCTCATTCACCAATGCTCGAGCAATAGCGACCCTCTGCCGCTCACCACCGGATAACTGATCGCTGGTGTGATAGAGTCGGTCTTCAAGACCTACCGTCTGCAGCAACTTCAAGGCACGTTTTTGGGCTTCTTTCTCGGAATATCCAGCAATCATGGCAGGAATCTGGACGTTCTCCAAGGCATTGAAATCGTCGAGCAACAAACTGCTCTGAAAAATGAATCCCATCCGCTTACAGCGCAACATACTCAGCTTCGCATCATCCAAATCAGAAAGTTGCCGGCCTTCAAACAACACGTGCCCGCCATCGCATGAGAGCAAGCCTGCACTGATTTGTAAAAGGGTAGATTTTCCGCTTCCACTTCGCCCGGTAATGGCAATACTGGTAGATTGACAGAGACAGAGATCCACCTGCTCAAGAATTTGGATCGGCTGGCCACCCCTCAAGGTTGCAGGAAAACTTTTTGAGACCTGTTGTAGCGTCAATACTTCAGCTGACTTCATCATGCGCAAACATCTCCATAATATCGGCTTTCAGAATTCTATGCGTCCCTTGCAGCGACGCCAATACGCTGAAAACCAGGATTGAGACTACCAAAATAACCACTTCGTAGGTTCTGATTTCAAGAATGAGATGCACACCCATGGATTGATACACCAGCTGCGAAAGCATCGGATAGAATGCTACCGCCGTGTAGGACACAAGCAGACCTAACACGCAACCGATGAGGGTAACCAACAACGATTGCAGGATGAACAACGCTTGGACTTTCTGCTTGGTCAAACCCATGGAACGAAGCATCGCTATCTCCCGCTGTTTAGCAAGCAACAGACGTCTGCTGCTGCTTCTGATATGCACAAGCACGACAATTACCATCAAAAACAGCATAAGGGTCATCATTTTTTGCTCAAGTTCCATGGCACCATATAAGGAAGCATTCACCTCTTTATAGGTAGCAACGTCGGCATAGCCCAGATCTGCTATCTGCCTTTTTACCTCAAGCACATCGCCTGAAGTGAAAATTCCCACTTTAAGCGGTGCATCAGGATTCAACGAAAGCAAGGTCTCTACATCACAGAGGAAGGTAGAACGGTCGAAATCATAACTGGAGGTGTAGTACAGCGAACCGATTACCATGCTTCGTTGACTTGGAATTACAGTGGCCTGCCTGCCTTTCTTCAGCAACGTCACCTTTATCTCATCCTTAAGGCCGTGAGTACGGCTGTTTGAGTAAGAAGAAGCAAGCATGCCTGGTACAAAAAGCTCGCCACGGTAACTGTTCAGCTGGGAAAGAAGCCTACCCTCTGCCTCAAGGCCTCGAATTCGTCCGGCTATTGTGCTGCCGTCGGCGGCTTGGGTAATGACGGGAATGTCGGCATAGATAAAAGCTGCGTCCACTGATTCCAGCCCTTCTATCTCCAATGCAGCCTGAAAGGCTTTGTCCTCATCATTCGTCGCAAGTGCAACTTGTACGTCAAAGGATTCAAATGTCCTGATATCCTCAAATTGATCGCGTTGCAGTGCCTGCATGAATGATAAAACTGCAATGATTGCGAACAGGCAAAGAGCAAGGCCGATAGTTATTCTAATACTGGTCCCCCGATGCCGGTTCTGTTTGGAGAAGGCATAGCGGGTGCAAAGGAGCAGCAGTACTCGCATGTCAATAATAGACGATGGAAAGAACGCGTTTTCCATCAACTGCATAGGTGACGTCAGCATACGGTTTCCCCTCACTATAGAGAGTCTGTATACTGCTTCCATCTTCATTGTATCGGGTATGCTTCACGCTCTGGCCCTGTATCTCCTCAATCGCTGAAACAAGGGACCCACTCTCGTACATCTTGATCATCACCCTACCATCCATTTCCGTAATTCGTTGCTCAGTGAGGTCTCGACTTTCATTATACCGGTATTCAGTGAGATAGGAAGGAGTTTTGGAAGAAACCAACAATCCTTGGGCGTCGTACCGTTCCAGGATTTCACCCTCAGGTTTTCTTCTGATGAGGGAGAAACTGCCATCCTCGTAGGTGACAACCGAAATTTCTTCCGCTTTTTCCTCCCCTACCCAGAACTCGGCAATTGTTCTCCCATTATCCAGAGTGGTAAACAGCTGCCCGCCATCCTGATCATAGAAGGAAAAGTAAGCAAGTTCCTTGAGCATCCCAAAGGTACGCAGATTGCTTTGCCCAGGGGTAACCGTAAGGATTGATGACAGAGACCCACCGGCGTAGCTATAGATTCTGGCACTCTCAAGCTGTCCACCAATCAACGTAGTCAGCTGCGAGAGAAGGCCATCGGTTGCGTAATGGTAATACACAACAGCCGAACCCGATTGCATCTGCATCAAGAGACCATCCTGATACACCTCGACCAAGTCAGGTTTTCCATCTGCATAGCGCGTAACCTGTACCTGACGGCCTTCCTCATCGAACGTCTGCTTTGTCCACACCAAACCATCGGGTCCATACAGCTGGGTCTGATTTGGCAGCAGGGCCAAACGGAATGCACCCTCGCCTGTCCAGACACCCCTGTCTTGGCCGATACTGTTGGAAAGCCGTAGACTTCCAGCAATAAGACTGCCAAGACACAAGAGTATGGCGCAAGCGAGCAGTAGACGTTTCATCTTATTCGGTAAGCCCCACCAAGGTATCCAAGAATTCATCCTTGTCAAAGAGATGGATATCCTTGTATGTTTCTCCGGTCCCGACAAAGGCGATGGGGATGTCCTGCTTCTCGCCGATTTGTACCAAGGCTCCGCCTTTGGCAAGACTATCATATTTGGTGAGGATCAAGGCGTCGAGCTTTACTGCTTGGTTGAATAGTTCAGCCTGGCTGATGCCATTCTGCCCGGTTGTAGAGTCGATAACTAAAAACTTCTTGTAATGGACATCGTCAATTCCCCTACCCTTGACAATTTTATCAATTTTGGAGAGCTCACGCAGCAGGTTTTCCTTGTTGTGCATCCTTCCTGCAGTATCGACAAGAATGAGATTCTCGCCTTTGGCCTGGGCTGAGGTAATGGCGTCAAAGACCACCGAGCCGGGGTCACTGCCGCTTTTCTGTTTGACGATTCTACATCCAAGCCGCTGGGCATGAACTTCCAACTGGTCGATGGCTGCGGCACGGAAAGTATCTGCTGCAGCAAGCAACACTTGCTTGCCTTGATTCTGGTAGTACTTGGCTAGCTTGGCTATGGAGGTGGTCTTCCCAACCCCGTTCACCCCAAGGATGAGGAAAACCGTCAGACTTTTAGGATCGAGATTTTCATCGAAGGTTCGAATTTTGTCTGCAAGCAGACGCTTAACCAGCAATTGCAAATCCTTCTGCGTCTTGGTTTTCTCACTTTTGGCAAGCTTTCGCACCTCTGAGGTAATATCCATGGCAAGCTTTGCACCCAAATCTCCCTCGATAAGGAAGTCCTCAAGCATTTCAAAGTAATTTTCATCAAAGGTATTCATTCCAAAGAGCGCTTTCAGTTTCGCTCCAAATCCTTTCAGCATATATAACTCCTAATTACAATTTACATGCCCGAGTCTGCTCGGGATGCATATGAAGCAAGTTCCATAACCAAGGCGACCGAAGAGACAAGTGCAATCGAGCTGGTTCCCACCAGGCCCACCTGCCAGAGGGCATTTGAGGTATCGTACATCTTTGACAAAGAGGCACAACCCACATAGGCTCCAAACAATAAGATAGTATTTCTCAACCGTTTATAAAAGTCCTTCTGACTGTCAAGCAAGAGTACTTCGTCAGAGAGAAGCTCGTTTTTGAGCTGTACCGTCAAGGAGCGGGTTGGTTTGTCAAGCTGGAGTATACGGTTCGAGAATCCTTTTTTGGTTCCCGTGAGAACCAATGGATACGTAGGATCGGCAAGCGAAATGGAAAGGCTTGTCCCTCTCTCTTTTCCGTCAACAAACCAAGTCACAGAGCCGCTTCTTCCCTGAATGTACAAATCTGGATGCTGCACCTTGGTTAATGCAAACGTCATCCGCCGAATCTCGCCGGGTTCCAACCTCACCGAAAGATTCTGATTTGTGTAGCCAGCAGCTGAGATACTAAGGTCATGGTTACCGCTTTCAAGAAATAGTGGGGATGAATCGACAGGAATCTTTGCTCCATCCACCAGAATGGAAAAGGAAGCAATCCCCTTTTCAAATACCAAAGCGCTCAGTGTAGGGGCTGCCATCACCTTGAAAATTTGTGCCTCCAATTCTTGGACAAGGCTCTGATAGGCACCGTATTGCACCAGTCGATCGAGCACCACTGTCCTGGATGTGGAAACGAATTCGATTCTCACCCGTTCAAAATCACCTAAGTTCTGAGACTGTAAAAGAAATAGAGCATCGTACTGTTGTCTTTCTTTGTACCAGGCCAAGGCCTCTTCATCAAAACGAAGCAACAACGAGACATCACCATCGTAGGCTTCGATGGAATATTCACATACAATATTTTCTGGGATCTCATCGGGGTAAGTTTGTTCATTCTTTGCAATTGAAGCTAATTTCTTGGCATCTTGATCTTGGTATGCACCGTGCAACTGTAGTGCATCAGCCTTGAGCAACGAGGACTCTTGTTGTTCGAATACGGCTTGTTTGCGTTGTGCATCAAGAAAGATAGATTTGCCATAGGTTCTTGCTGCAGTTTCTACAACATCTGAGAGGCCTTCAAGCTTCGGGTCAAGCGCAACAAGACCAACCCGAAAGGTTGGACTTGCCGCTGCAACTACAACAAGGGGAAAAACGGTTAGCATAAGGAGTGTCAGCAAGGCATAGCGCCTGGCCATAAGCTACTCCTCCTTTTGGGCCCATTGGAGATAGCCTTCAATGAAATCCCCGATCTCCCCATCCATGACTGCTTGGATGTTACCTACGGTCACGCTTGTCCTATGGTCTTTGACCATGGTATAGGGCTGAAACACATAGGAGCGTATCTGGCTTCCCCACGTAATTTCTTTCTTCTCAATAGCGTCCTTCTGATGTTCTTTTTCCTTCAGCTCACGATAATACTCATAGAGTCGGCTTTTAAGCATCTTGAAGGCAACGTCCTTGTTCATAACCTGACTGCGTTCATTCTGGCATTGAACGACAATACCGGATTCATAGTGGGTGATACGTACGGCACTGTCGGTCTTATTGACATGCTGGCCGCCGGCACCGCCCGCCCGGTAGGTATCGAGGCGGTAATCCTCGGGTTTCAAGTCAATTTCAATGGTGTCATCGATGACAGGTGATGCATAGACACTGGTAAATGAGGTATGTCGGCGCTTTTGCGAGTCAAAAGGACTAATTCGGACAAGGCGGTGTACGCCTGCCTCGCCCTTCAGATACCCAAAACTATACGGACCCGAGACCCTGATAGTGGCACTCTTAATGCCACCTTCGTCCTCCAACAGATCGAGGACTTCGCTCTTGAATCCGTTTCGCTCGCAATACCTAAGGTACATGCGCATCAACATATTGGCCCAGTCACTGGCTTCATTTCCTCCCGCTCCAGCATGAATGGTCAAGAAACAGTCGTTCTTGTCAAACTTGCCATCGAGCAGGGTCTTCAGCTTAAGTTGGCCGTATTGTTCTTTCAATTGGGTAATCTGGGCGTCGATCTGTGCCTCTTCCTCCGGGTTATCCGGTTCATCAGCATAGATTTCCATAAGCTCAGCCATATCACCAAGAGAATCAATCAACTCTTTCCAGGGATAGTAGGAATCCTTGAGACCATTGAGTTGTGCAAACAGTTGTTCAGCACCCTTTCGGTCATCCCAAAAGCCTGCCTCTAGTGTTTTTGTTTCCAGTTTCTGGATTTCAGAGAGCATCTTATCCGGGTCAAAGACGCCTCCATACGGTATAGGCTTCTTCTTTTACACTTTCAAACATAGATTTATTCTGGAAATACATGGGCTCACTCCTTGAGATGGTTATTTTCGTTCCACCCTGAGTCCAAGGGTAATTTTTTTCTCCGCTCCGCTCTCCAATTGGATGGGCCAAGAAGTCATGAACAACGTATGTTGATACAGTTGTTCCTCGCCGAGGACGGTGGCAATTTCAATAGTATAGTCTTCTTTGAGTAAGGTAAAGCGGGTATCAGCAACCAATGTAAGGGAAGTACTGTTTGGTTCATCAAACATCCGGATTGATTTCACTTGCTTTAAGATAATCTCAGCTTCATCATACTGTACATTCTTCTTATTTTCGAGCTGAAGGAAGGAAATCGGACTTTTTAGGGATGCAATGGAGAGAGGTATTTCACAACCATACAAAAAGCTGACAGGATGGTCACTCAGGTTGGACAAGGTGACATCGAGCAACACAGTATTCTGTCGGAGCTTGAAATGTTTGGAAATCTCCAACTCCCCTCCGATGATATCTGATTGACCGGTACAGGCCACCGCACGGTATTCGGTATTCCTGCGATCAAGAACACAAAGGTTGTATACAGTCGAACTCATATCCAGACAGTGATGCTCCTGTACCTTCGAGTATTCATCCAATACTGCCTCAGAGGAAAGAAACACATCACTGAACAGGCGTTGTTTCTTTCCAGCGATGGAAGGATGCTGATTATTCTTGCTGCTGCCGAACCCTTGCAAAGGAGATAGACCATCCCCATAGTTATACAGTGAAGGCAGATACGTCAATTCAGCAAGACTTCCGCCTTTGGAATCAACCACACAACTCAAGTACTTGCCGATAACCAAATACTCATCAAGTTCATCATGGTCAAAATCAGTAACGACCGGATAGGAATAATCCTTCAATGATGAGAGGATGCTGTCAGCTTCGCTGATATACCGCCAGAATAACTTTCTTACTGAACTTCGAAGCATGGATGCATTTGCATCACACAAATACACCGTTCCTGTAGAGACTTTCTGAATCAATTGCTCAAGGCGCTTTCGAACATCTTTGTCTTTCTTGTAGGTGCGGGCGCACTCAACCAGCGAGGTATACCTGCCATACAGATAGGCAAAGCTTTCATCTTTCACAAACAGGTCATTGATGCAGCAAAGATTGGTTTTTATTGAATCAAAGCCATACCACCCTGCCTGTAAATACCCTTTCTTCGGAATAGCTTCCAAGGTATGCACTTCTTCGATAGTTTCAGGCCCGTAGTTCATCAGCAATCGGAACAACTCAGTCGTCTGTTCCTCATTGATGCCACCCTGCATTAGTTGGTCCAGATTGATCATTGCCATAAGAAAAGCGGGTTTCCTATCAAAAACAGACTGTATTTGGTCCAATAGATTTCCAAAACTGATTTCTTTGCGTGCATAAGTATATACAAGGGCATTGATCGCCGTACTGGTTGGAAAAATTGAAATGGACTTGCCCATCTCCTGCATGGAAAAAGGCTCGGAAAACTCTTGCTTCGGCTTATCGCAGTCGTAGGAAGAAATAACCAAGTTGTCAACACAACACAAATTCATCGTATTGATATACTGAGGATTGAATGCCTGTGCATAACAGAACAAGGTTTTTGAACGCTGACCATATCGCTTACGCAGATAGGTTGTAGTAAGTTCAATCTGGTTGGAACGGTCCTTCGGGGAGAGCAGGCTGAGAATGGTTTGGTGATAGGAGCCGGTCAAAAGCTCAACCTTGCCGCTTCTGGCAAGATCGGCAAGCAAAAGGTTAACCGGCTGTTGAGTCAACTCCAGCCACTCCAGCACCGGTATACCCAGTGAAAGTTGCAGGGATGAACCCTCTGTATGGTGCATAAGTGTAAGAAGAGGCTTGAATACAGTAGCAAGTGCCCGCTCGAATGCGGGCACTGGAACACCTTGGCTAAGTTGACTATAGGCACCTATCAGTACTTTCATCCCTTACCGCTTAATGATTATTTTGGTCGGACACGCCTGGGCAGCCTCTTCTATTTGGCCATGCGGGAGCATCTGATCAAAGGTAGAAAGGAATCGATCGACTTTGCATCCGGATTCGGGATACTTGGTTTCACAAATCTTACATCCTATACATCCAACCGTACATTGTTTTCGAACCTTTCCACCCGGCTCATGACTATTGCAGTCGATTACATATTCACTATCCTCATAGATCATCTGCATGACCCCATTCGGACAGATTGCGACGCACTTCTCACAGCTGATGCAAAGTTTTTCATCAACTATGATATACCCATCCTTATCCTTGGAGATAGCCCCAACAGGACAAACTTTTATACAACTGCCCAAATGCATGCATCCGCTCTTGCAGTTATTATCTCCTGCAAACAACAAGGACGCAGCATTACAGTCAAGAAGTCCTTCGTAGTTGTAATCCTTTACCGTAAATTCAGTGTTACCCTTGCACATGACGTGGGCAACCTTACGGCGAGTATCGCCACCGGCTTCAATCTTTGTTCCCATGATTTCAGCCATTTTGGCCACCAAGGAAGAACCACCGGGGCTGCACAAGCCAATTTCGGCTTCGCCCAAAGCAACCGCTGCCGCATACGCATTGCATCCAGCATACCCACAGACACCACAGTTGGCACCGGGCATAAGGGGTTCAAGGGCGAGTATTCTCGGATCCTTCTTGATTGCAAGTTTCTTTTCCGCATACGAGAGGCCGAATCCAAATATGCCGCCAAGGACGGCTACCACAATAATTGCAAAGAGAATATTCACAGCTCCCCCCTTATACGAGATGCAGGTTGGTGATCAAGGACTTGTCGAAGGCCATGAATGCCAAGGCCATCAAACCTGCACTGATGAAAGCAATAGGCATGCCGCGATACGCTCTGCGTACCGGTTGTAGATCAAGACGTTCACGAATATTGCTCATCAACACAATAGCAAGGGTGAATCCAAGACCTGCTGCCAGACCTGCCGTAAAGGCTTCCATCACATTATAGGAATTGGAGATGTTGATTAATGCGATACCAAGCACTGCACAGTTTGTGGTAATGAGAGGAAGATATATTCCCAGTGCCTTATACAAAGCAGGGCTGATCTTTTGTATCACCATCTCAAGCAGCTGTACCAAACTGGCGATGACTAAAATGAAGGTCAACGTCTGCAGGTACTGCAAATTGAAAGGCACCAATAAAAAGTAGTAAATAGCCCAAGTAACCACTGAGGCTACCGTGGTCACGAAGGTAACCGAAGCACCCATACCGATGGCATTCTCGCTGTTCTTGGAGACACCGATGAACGGACACAAGCCCAAGAACTGCACAAGAATGAAGTTATTGATAAAAATGAATGTGAGTAGTATTGCAATGTAGCTCATCTTACCTATCCTTCTTTCGTGAGGTGTTCCAGTCGAAGAAAGCCTTCAAGAAACCCATAAGCAATAATGCACCAGGGGCGAGTGACAGAACACGGATCGGATTGTCATAGAACCAGGGAATGTTGATAACACCACCGAAGGTTCCAACAGGAAACAAGGTAATGGTCCCTGAGCCGAACAGTTCACGAATGAGAGCGATCAAGGTAATACCCAAGGCAAACCCGATCGACATTCCCAATGCATCCAGGATGGAATCGAGAACAGTATTCCTGCTTGCAAAAGCCTCAGCCCTTCCAAGAATGATGCAGTTAACAACAATCAGGGGAAGATAGACACCAAGAGCACTGTACACTGCAGGGACAAAGGCATGCATCACCATCTCGATGATGGTAACCAAACTTGCAATGATGACAATGTAGGCAGGAATATGGATGCTTGCAGGAATCACTTTGCGTAAGGCTGAGATGAAAATATTGCTGAACAGCAGTACAAACATAACACCTGCCGACATGCCGATGGCATTTGACACCTGTGTGGATACGCCCAAGGTCGGGCACAATCCAAGAACAATGACAAACACCGGATTCTCTTTGAAAATTCCTTTGGTGAACTCTTTTACGTTAGCTTTCACTTTGCACCTCCAAGACCTTTCACATACTCACTGCCGCCACTGATCGCCTTGGCTATCGCTGTGAAGGTTACAGAAGAACCGCCGACAGCCTGGGCATCGCTATCGCTGAGCATGGTCTTGCTGGTTGGCACCGGTTTTGCGGCACCGGTTCCTTTGAATTTGTCCATATAGCCCTCATTCTCTGCCTTCTTTCCAAGACCCGGGGTCTCTCCATGGGCCAAAAGCTGAGCAAAGAGCATTTCACCTTGGGTAGTATAGGAAGCTACCAACGTCATTGCTCCACCATACCCTGCGGTTTTTAGGCCCAAGATATATCCGGCGACATTGGAATTATCTTGCAGCTCAATGGTGTAGGTTACATACGCATTATCAGAGACCTCTTTCTGGTCTCCAATTACATACCCTGCACTCACCGCTTCAAGAGCCTTGAGTCGATTATCGGCATCTATTTGGGCGATCACCGGAGAGGTAATCGAGTTGGTAAGAGCAAGAGCAAATGCACTGACCGCGCAGATGGAAAGAAGTATCAGTGCATACTTTATATTCTTTGTCATACTTTTTCCTCCTTCTGCTTCTTCCTCAACTCCTTGGTATCACCGAACTTGCGAGGAATTATATATCGGTCGATGGTGGGCGTCAGGATGTTCATCAAAAGGATGGAAACCGAGACCGCTTCAGGCATACTACCGAAATATCTGAACAGGAAGGTAAAGAAACCACACCCAAGTCCATAGACAATCTGAGCCTTGTGCGTTATCGGGCTGGTGACATAGTCGGTTGCCATAAACAAAGCACCAAGCATCAGGCCGCCGGAGAACATCGAAGGGAAGAAGGCGCCACTGAAGGCTCCTCTTGCAGCAGGAATGCCTCCAAAAATCCAAGAGAATACGCCGACACTCAACAGATAGGTTACCGGAATATGCCAGGTAATAATCTTGGTTGCCAACAGGAAAATTCCACCGATAAGCAAAGCCAAGGCACTCACCTCACCGATACAACCGGCCACGTTACCCAAGAAGGAGTCAATGCTGTATGCACTGAGCCCGGTCAGAGAGGAAAGCGACTGAGCAAAGGAGGTAACTGGATAGGAGGCAGATTGCAGCAAGGCATTTGCGTCCATGCCCAGGGTACCTGAAGCAATAGCAGTCTTTGCGAACCCCAGAGGGGTTGCCGAAGCAAGTGCATCAGGCATTGCAGAGGCAAGGGTTCTGGGAGTCACATAACTGGACATCGGTGTCGTGAAGGAAAAGAAAACAAAGACACGGCCGGCAAGAGCCGGGTTGGCCCAGTTTGCACCCAAACCTCCAAACACCCACTTTGCAACAAAGATTGCGAAGGCACTTGCCAAA
Source organism: Sphaerochaeta globosa str. Buddy (assembly GCF_000190435.1). Taxonomy (NCBI): domain Bacteria; kingdom Pseudomonadati; phylum Spirochaetota; class Spirochaetia; order Spirochaetales; family Sphaerochaetaceae; genus Sphaerochaeta; species Sphaerochaeta globosa. Next base: position 1,449,035 of record NC_015152.1, on the reverse strand, counting down.
AAGGGAATGAACAAAGGAACCGACGGGCTCATGTTCAAACCAACCAGCAAGCCTGTAAGGAATGCAGAGCCATCCCACAACGTCGATTCTTTGCTGACTTTTCCCAACAAGAATTCACAGAGCAAAGAACTCGCTATAGCAACCGCCAGCACGAGTGCAGAACGCAATCCGAACACATACACACCCCACAACGTGGCAGGGGCCAAGGCAAGTGAGACAATCCACATAATGGATGCGGTATCCGTCTTCGCATGTAGGTGTGGTGAAGAGGAAACCGTCAAAGTAGGTTTATTCATTTCTTCTTTCTCCCCAGTTTCTTTCCGGTCTTCATGGTATGCACAAGCGGAAGATGTGCAGGGCACACGAAGGAGCAACAACCGCACTCCTTGCAATCCATAAGACTGGTCTGCATCGCCTCTTCGTAATGACCATTGTTTATCAGGCGATACAGTTTAGCCGGCATGAGTCCAATCGGGCAGGCGGCAACACAACGACCACAGTTCAGACAGGCCGTTGTACGCACCTTTTTCTGAGGAGGTAATGCAAGCAGTCCGCTGCTTCCTTTGGTAATAGGAGTTTCCGTATCAAAGAAGGAGAATCCCATCATGGGACCACCGCTGACCAATTTCTCAGGTTCGCTCTTGAAGCCGCCGCAAAATGCGAGCAAGTCGCTTACCTTGGTCCCAACAGGGGCAAGGATATTCTTGGGGTTGGCAATACACTCACCGGTCACACTGATGACCCGTTCGTAGAGACTTTTCCCAAGGACAATTGCTTCATAGATGGCATTACAGGTTCCGATGTTCGCTACAACTGCACCGACATCAAGGGGAAGCTTGCCTGAGGGGATTTCCCGATGTATCGTAGCTTTGAGCAGCTGCTTCTCATCACCTTGGGGATATTTAATCTTCAAGCCCATGATTTCAATCGGATAACCCTTCTGCTTGATGATTTCATTCAGGTGAGCGATACAGTCAGGCTTGTTCAACTCAATGCCGATGATAACTCTCTGAGCCCCGGTAATCTTGGCACAGATCATGGCTCCCTCAAGAGCCTCTTCACCCTTCTCGAGCATGATGCGGTAGTCGGCGGTCAAATAGGGTTCGCACTCTACCCCGTTCACGACAAAGGCCTCAACCTTCTTGTCCCGGGGAACGGAGAACTTCACATGTGCCGGGAAGGTGGCTCCACCCATACCGACAATACCCAAATCCTTGATTTTCGCCAATAAATCAGCACTGCTTTGCTCCTTCCAATCAAGCTTCTCGCTTTGTTGGTCCGGTTGCTCGGCATCGGGAACTATCACAAACGCATCGCATTGGACGCTGTTGGCGAGGGTTACCCGTCTAATTTCCTTTATAACGCCGCTGACAGGTGAGTGGACATCAGAGCTGATGAACCCTGCACTTTCGCCTATCTTTTCTCCCTTGAGTACGGTATCGCCCTTGGCCTTGATGGCTTTCGCCGGTGCACCAAGGTGCTGTGACAGTGCGACGATCAACTCCGATGGCATTGGTAGTCTTTCAATCGACTGGGAACGGCTATATACCTTCTTGTCATCAGGATGCACACCACCCTTGCTGAACGTAGGTACTTTCTGCATGCATAACGCTCCTTATGTAGATGATTATCAGAACAGATTGAGAATTTTAGGTTATTCGCTGTTTCTGGTGGGTAAGACTCAATTGGGTATTCATGAATAGAGGGTAATTTGCTATGTTTAGAGCAAGGAGCAAAGCAGATGATCGATCCGCATATTCAGAAACTTTTCAGCCTCGGATTGGGCCTTGAGGAACCTTGGCGCATCACTTCACTGGAGATGGTTCCGTCCGAGAAGCAGCCAACGCTGTTGGAACTCCACATACGGATCGATTTTGAGGAAGGGTCGAGTTTCCCGTGTCCAGGCTTCGACCAGGGCTGCAAGGTCCACGACACACGGGAGAGAACCTGGAGGCATCTCAATTTCTTCCAGTATCGCTGCTACATCACGGCGAGGGTTCCCAGGATCATCACGCCCGACGGCAAGGTGAGGACCGTCCCGGTGCCCTGGGCAAGAAGCGGCAGCGGCTTCACCTTGATGATGGAGGGGGTGATACTCACCCTGGTGAAGCATATGCCGGTCAGGACGGTTGCCCGTGAGATCGGGGAGCACGACACCAAGCTGTGGCGCCTGATCGATTACCATGTGGGGGAGGCCCTCAAGGACCAGGACTTCTCGGATGTCAGTGCGATAGGGGTGGACGAGTACAGCCACAAGGGTCACAACTACATCACGGTATTCCTCTCCCATCCCGATGTCGTCACCGATGAGGCTGGAAGGCGCAGGCAGGCGGGGAAAGCGAGGGTACTCTTTGTGACGGAAGGAAAAGACAAGGATGCCGTGAAACGTTTTCTTGAGCGTTTCAAGGAGAAGGACGGAAAACCCGGGCAGGTGAAGGTTGCCACCAGCGACATGATCCACGGCTACCGCAGCGTCCTGGGGGAGAGCTTTCCCGAGGCCGTCGTCACCGTGGACAAGTTCCATGTGGTCAAGAATTGTTCGGATGCGGTGGACAATACCAGGAAACGGGAAATGCGCAGCAAGAACGCCGCAAAGACAAAGGACCTGAAAGAGACGCGGTACATCTGGCTGAAGAACCCCGACAACCTCACCGACAGGCAGCGGGAGCGGCTCGGCCAACTGCTCCAGGTCGAATATCTGGATACGGTCCAGGCCTACAGCTGCCGTCTTGAGCTGCAGGATTTCTATGAGACCCACAAGGCCTATGACGAGGACATGGTGTCTGACTTTGAGCGGCTGGCCATCAGATTCGCCAACTCGGCGGTCATGGAAATCCGCAAGTTTGCACAGTGCCTGACCAGGAATGCGGTGGAGATTCTCAACTACTTCCAGACCCTGAGGACCAATGCAATCCTGGAGGGGTTCAACTCGAAGATAAGCATCATCAAGAGCCGTGCGAGAGGCTTCAGGAACATGAGGAACTTCATGAATATGATCTACTTCGTCTGTGGAGAATTGTCCCTTCCCCTGCAGCCAATCATGTAGAGCTACCCACTATAAACAGCGAAAGGCCGAATTTTAGCAAATACAGTTCTATTGTACAAGAATTTCGGTATAATGAAAACCATGAATCGAGTTTTTAAGTATGCCTTCTGGAAACTGAAGGGAATTAAGGTATATGCGCTGGTCGGAAAGAGCGGAACCGGCAAAAGCTTTCGTTCCAAGCTGGTTGCCCAGAAATATCATATAGACATAATCATAGATGACGGTCTTCTTATACGAGGGGATCGTATTCTTGCGGGTAAATCAGCCAAACGTGAGGAAAACGTCCTTTCTGCGGTGCGAACGGCTGTTTTCGATGATTTGGATCATCAGAAACAAGTCAGGGAAGCATTAACTAAAGAGAAATACCACAAGATATTAATCATCGGAACCAGTGAGAAGATGGTGTATAAAATTGCTTCTCGTCTCAACCTCCCCCAACCGGAGAAACTATTTCGAATTGAAGATATTGCCACCAAGGAACAGATTGAGACAGCGATGCGTATCCGCTACTCGGAAGGCAAGCACGTCATTCCTGTCCCTTCCATTGAGATTACCCGGAATTATCCTCAAATAGTCTACGATTCCATGCGGGTATTTCTCAATAAGAAAGGAAACAGGGTTCCCTTCAAGCGGAGAAATGTCAGCTTTGAGAAAACCATTGTACGTCCTGAATTTTCAAAATACAGTAAAGTGACGGTCAGCGAAGCGGCCCTGACGCAAATGGTTGCCCATTGTCTGGATGAGTTTGATTCCCAAATCAAGGTAAAGCGGGTACAGGTTCAGATCAAAGCTGAAGGCTATGCACTTACGGTCAAACTCAGAGTCCCCATGCAACACCAAATCTCGACTACACTGGGAGAACTACAGGAATATATCGCCGACAGCTTAGAGAAGTACGGCAGTATTTTTGTCTCCAGTGTCAATATCGAAATCGAGGAATGGGGTTAAAGATCATGCACCTCGGCACTGGTCTGAGCAACGCTCTGTTCATTCAGTGCTTGAGAATTCGCTGAAGATCCCGTGCTCTTCTTGGGCCCCCGGTTTCTGGTTCTCCGTTTCTTTGCACCTTCAGCCGATACTTCAGGCCTTGCTTTACGCTGGGCGGTAGCAAGAGGAGGTCTGCGACCAGGAATCCGATTGGCGGGACGCTGTACTCGGACACAGTTTCTGGGAGTCTTGAATCCACGCTCGCACAACAGGCGTTCGCTCGCCAGTTCAATGTCATAATTGGAAGGCGTCATGGGGCTGATGAGCACCTTGATCTGCCTGAAGGTCTCTTTGAAACGCTGGTCGATGGTCAAAGCTTCATCGGTGAAGACAATCAAGGGATCCACTAAAGCCTTGAGCATATCAGCCAACAACACCTCACTCCCCTTTCCCTGCTTGGCAAGCAGTACTTGCTTGTCAAGTTCCTTGAGGCTTGATTGGACCTGGGGATAACTGCTGTAGATGGAGAAGGCAGGCAGCATAAAGACGAGAAGCTTATACCGTTTCAGCTCATTGAAGATTTCGCAACTGTGACCGCTTGCCAAAATCTTGTTCACTTCCTCAGTTAACCGACTGGTCGATACACGTGACAATTCGTTGGAATACTTGCGGATGGCCATTTTTACGCTCCAACGCAGCGAGAACCCGGTGGAAACGGAATATTTGATAGCCCGCACCATTCGTACCGGGTCCTCCTTGAAGGACTCGTCCAAGTCTATGATGGAACTGATCTTCTTTTTCTTGAAATCCTCCATGGCATGGTTGAAATCAAGCAATTGTCCGGTGGAAGGGTCATAATAAAAACTGTTGATGGAGAAATCTCGGCGCTTTGCATCCTGATCGATGGAACCAAACACATTGTTGTTCCCATCCATCGCTTCCTCTCCGCTACGGAAGGTTGAGACCTCCAGGACTTTGTCCTTGAACACGAGGTGCACCAGCTTGAAGCGCTTTCCTATGATTCTGGCATTCCAGAATAATCTCTGGATTTGGCGCGGAGATGCACTGGTGGCAATATCGAAATCCTTGGGGATGGTTCCCAACATCATATCCCGAACGGCGCCCCCTACCAGGTAGGCTTCAGCACCGCTGGCTTGCAGCTTCTTAATTGCCCATAAAGCGTCCTTGTCAAGCAAGTGGGCCGGAATCTTATGTTCCGATTGGGTGTAGATGTTGGCAACAGGCAGGGTCTTTCCTAGTTCGTCTTGTTTGTATCGTATCAGCATATCGCTCTCAAATGAAGTTGTATGGTGTGGAAAGAACCGCGTATTGCAGTGAACAAGCGATTCGTTATACACTCTTTGTACACCATCCACTCTAAAAACACAACAGGAGCATGAATCAATGAGTGACAAAACAAAGGCAAGAAGCATCATAGAACCTAGAGTTCTCAAAGGGTTCCGCGACTTTTTGCCGGCCATGGAAATCCCCAAGAAAGCAATCATCAGCAAATTGGAAACCCACTTTTCCTCCTATGGTTTTGTCCCTATCGATACTCCCGTCCTTGAATACACAGAGGTGCTCCTTGGCAAAGGTGGTGGAGAGACCGATAAACAGATTTTTCATTTCAAGGATAATGGAGAGCGCGAGGTTGCCCTTCGCTTTGACCTTACCGTCCCCTTCGCCCGCTTTCTCGCCCAACATCAGAGTGAGCTTGCCCTCCCCTTCAAGCGTTTTCATATAGATAAGGTTTGGCGTGGAGAGAACCCACAGAAAGGAAGGTTCCGGGAGTTTACGCAGTGCGACTTTGACATTGTCGGTGTCGATAATGCCGAGGCTGATTTCGAAATACTCTCTATGATGAATAGCTCCTTCTCTGTCATTGGTATCGAGGATTATCAGTTCTGCATCGCGCACCGGGGCCTATTCAATGCATTTTTGTCCCACCTCGGGGTTTTGGACAAAAGTACGGAAATACTCAGAACGGTGGATAAGCTCAGAAAAATCGGAAAACAAGAGGTAGCTTCCCAACTTGCTGAAATAACCACGAGCAGCGAAAAAGCTGAACAAATCCTCAGCTATATCCACAAGGAAGATGAGAACGAGAGTTTCCTTACCACACTCAACCGGCTGAGCGTGCTTGCAGGTAATGAAGAAGTTCACACCAAACGGATGCAAACCATTTACTACTATCTGAAAAATGCGGGAATTGAAAGCCACTTTGTTTTCGACCCTTCCATAACTCGCGGACTCGACTACTATACGGGTATTGTCTATGAGACCTTCCTTACTGATTTACCCAATTTCGGATCGGTCTGCAGCGGAGGACGATACAATGACTTGGCAAGCCTCTACACCAAGGAGAACTTACCTGGAGTTGGATCCTCCATTGGACTGGACCGTTTGCTTGCCGCCCTTGAAGAGCTCAAGAGTCCCATCGTAGCGTCCACCAGCTCTGCCGATGTCGCCATTCTTAACACAGATATGACATCGTTCGCTTACTATGACACCATCGCGAGAGCACTGAGGAAAACCGGTTTGAGAGTCTGTGTCTATCTCGCAGACAAAAAGTTGGCAGCCCAGTACAAGTGGGCGGAAAACAATGCCATCACCTATGCCATTCTTGCAAGCAAGGAAGAGGAAGAAGAAAATCGGTTCACCCTGAAAAACCTGGGGAGCCGGGAAAACTATCCTTCTTTGACACTAGAAGAGGCCCTATCCATACTACAAAGGAATTAATTTGAAAGACATGAAACATTTGCCGGTGTATCTACATCGACAGGAAATTCTTGATGGACTTGCAAAAAACCAAGTCATCATTGTCGAAAGTCCCACCGGAAGCGGAAAGACTACACAAATCCCCCTGATCCTCCACGAGGCTGGGTACGCGGACCAATTACAGGTTGGTATCACCCAACCCAGACGCATTGCGACGCTCAGCGTCAGTGAGTTCATCAAAAACCAGGTGGGCAAGGACGACAGTTTCGTCGGCTACAAAATGCGTTTTGAAGATACGACCACTCCCAATACCCGCATCAAGGTCATGACCGACGGCATTCTGCTCATGGAGTTGAAAGCCGACCCATTGCTTCGCTCCTACTCAGTCATTCTGGTCGATGAGGCACATGAACGCTCGCTGAACATTGATTTCATCCTGGGACTTCTGAAGGAAGTCATGGTGCAACGACATGACTTCAAGGTCATCATCTCCAGCGCCACGATAAATACCAAAATTTTCAGTGAGTTCTTCGACAATGCACCGATTGTCAGTATCGATGCCCGCATCTATCCCGTCCAAGTCATCTATAAGCCGTTGGAGCGGGAAACGCTCGACTATCAGATACAAGCCATTACCTCGATTGTCATGTCAGAGGCAAAACGCCGTTCCGGTGATCTCTTGGTTTTCATGAGCGGGGAATTTGACATCACCACGTGCGTCAACGCCTTGTATATGGCTGACACTGACCACCAGCTGGAAATCTACCCGCTCTTCGGACGGTTGAGCAAGGAGGAGCAGGAGTCTGTTTTCAATGAAACAGGCGTCGGCAAAACCAAGGTCGTCGTTGCAACAAACATAGCCGAGACGTCGGTAACCATCGACGGCATTTCCACGGTCATCGATTGCGGCATAGCAAAAATCAACTTCTACAACCAAAAGGATTTCACCTCTTCGCTTGTACCGTTGCCCACCAGCCGTTCCAGTTGTGAACAACGCAAGGGACGGGCGGGACGAACGAGTCCGGGAGTATGTTACCGCCTCTACGGTGAGGAAGACTATCAGAGCCGTTTGCCCTACGGAACCGAGGAGATACTGAGAACCGATCTGAGCGAAGTCGTATTGAGGATGAGTGATCTTTCCATCTATGACTATGAGCACTTTCCTTTCATCACCCGCCCCAAGCACAGTGCGATTACCAGTGCCGAGGATACACTGCGTTTCATCGGTGCAATCGATGAATACCGCAGGCTCACCTCCATCGGGTCCCTGATGTGTCGATTCCCCTTGCTTCCCCGTCATTCACGGGTGATAGTCGAGGCGATGATGAACCACCCCGATGTATTGGAGGAAGTGTTGATTGCTGTCTCCTTCCTTTCCACCAAAAATCCGTTTTTGATGATCCCCGGGGAGGAGGAACTCAGCCGAGCAGCCCACAAGCGCTTCAATACCTCCGAATATGGGGATTTTGTCTCCTACCTCAACCTCTATCGCCAGTATACGGCAAATGTCGGCAAGGAAGCCAAACAGAAGTTCTGCAAGCGTAACTATCTCGATTTCCAGGGAATGCAGGAGATCGTCCACGTCAATGAACAGTTGGGTGAGATTTGCACTGACATCGGCTTCCCGATTTCCAGCGGGGGTACGGTTCGCGAATACCTGTGCTGCATCGCCAGCGGTCTCATGCAGTATGTCTGCATCAAGGCGAAAGGCAATATGTACAAGAGCTTGACAGCCGACCAGGTATTCATACACCCCGGAAGTGCCTATTTTAAAACCCTTCCCCAATTCATTATTGCGGGGGAGATCGTGCAAACAAGCCGTCTCTATGCCCGCAGTGTCAGTCCGTTGGAGAAAGCTTGGCTTGATGATATCTCAGTGGAGCTCTATCCCAGGCTTTCGGCCCTTGCCAAGGGAGAAAAACCTTCAAAGAAGGAAGAACGGGAGGAGAAAAAGGGACGCGTCGAGGAGAAGGGAAAGGCAACCATCACCATTTACAAGCGGACCTACCCTACTCTGGTCATGGGAAAGAAAAAGCAGAAGCTGGTGGCCATCATTCCTCTCGAGGATCTCGGCTATCTAGTCCAGGCAAACGAGAAAGCTCCGAAGCGGCCAAAGAATTTCCCCGCAGCCCTCATGCACAACGGATTCTACATCCATTACGGCGACAAGTTCTTCTCAATTCTGGAATTGTACGGAAAACTGAAGATCGAGCAAGGCATTCTGGACAATCCCCCATCGGGTATCTATACCCTTGAGGACGCAGATATCTTAGTGGACAATTTGATGTGGCTGCTCGCTTTCACGAAGAACAAGAAGGACCGTAACCACTTGAATTTTGTTGCTTTGGAAGAGAGCGGAAATGGCAATTATCGTTTTACGGGAGTCGAAGACTGTTTTGATGCCTTGGACACTTCATTGTTCACGTTGCTGCAACTCGCCGAAAGCTTGGATGGAGCTGGACAGAAGCAGCTGGCCAAGCGTGTTGACAAGGTGTATGGAGCATTGCTGAAGCTGGTCGAATAACCTAGAAGATCGGCTTTGCTATTACGAGATGCTGGATCAACGGCATTTCAAGCGGACGGAGCACGCCTTTTCCCTGCCCTTCCAGGAGGACAAAAAGGACCTTGCCGTCCGCTTTTTTCTTGTCCTTGAGCAGGTGGTCACGGAATTCAATCCAATCGCCGCGGCCGATACGGTGATCGATATCGTAGCCATAGCTCTTAAAAAGTTTTGCAGCACCTGTTGCATAAGCTTTTTCGGTTACCTGCAAGGCAAGGCCTGCTTCCAAAGCCCGGCAAGAGCCCCATGCAACGGCAGCGCCATGGCTCCAACTACCGAAGTGGGAGGAAGACTCCAGGGCATGGGCAAAGGTATGTCCAAGATTGAGTATCTGCCTGATGCCTTTGGTTTCGGTTGGGTCCTGCTCGATATACCACTTCTTTACATCCAAGGAAAGCTCAACCAAGGTTGCAAGGGTTTTAGGATCGCGACTGAGTATTTCGTTCTTTTTCACCAGGAGGAGTTTATACAGCTCCTCATTCTGACTGAGCAGGGCGTGCTTGATAACCTCGGCAAGACCGTTGAGAAACTCCTTGTCGCTGAGCGTTCTCAGTGTATCGATGCATACCAGCACCTCGCTGGCTGGGTAGAACGAGCCGACCATGTTTTTCATTCCCCGAAAATCTACCGCTGTTTTCCCCCCTACTGCGGCATCGACCATCGCAAGCAACGTGGTGGGAACAAGGGTGAGCCGGCAACCACGCATATACACAGAAGCAGCAAAGGCGGAGAGGTCGCAGACCACACCACCGCCGAAACCAATGATGCGACCGTCACGTGCCAATCCTTCATCCAGGGAGGTGGACAGGATTCGCTCAAGCGAAGCGAGATTCTTGGAACTCTCCCCACTCTCCAGAACGACATGGGCCGGGGGCAGCTGCTTGAATAATTTGGCCGTATTGGTATCAAAAACCCACATGACCGAACGACCATAACTTCCGAGGTGAGTTGATAAATCCTTCAAATCGTCAGCAAGCAGAATATCCGTTGTTTTACCTTGGTCGAGGGTAGTGGTTGTTAATATCTTCATAGCCTTGTTATACCCTACGGCAGGGGTGCAAGACAAGAACCAACACGTAGGCCGTGCTTGCAAAAATCCTTGCATTGTCGCACAATGTGGGCCATGCACGAGATACGTTATTTTGATAATGCAGCCACCACTGCAATAAGTGAATCCTCACTTGGCGCATATACGAAGGTGGTACAACACTATAGAGGCAATCCATCATCCCTCCATCGGGAAGGAAGAGAAGCAAAAGCCTTACTCGAGGAGATTCGACAGGACATCGCCTCACAGCTGGGTGTCGGAGCAGAAACCTTGACATTCACCGGTGGGGCGACCGAAGCCAATGCAATCATCCTGAACAGCCTTATTTGGAAGGAACGCAAAGGCCAAGTCATCCTCAGCGGCATTGAGCACCCCTCGGTCTCCGAATATGCACGATTGCTGAAGCAGTTGGGTTGGAAGATAGTCATACTTCCAGCGCCTAAGGGATTCGTCCAAAAAGAGGATTTGCTAAAAGCCCTGACAGCGGATACACGACTTGTCAGTGTCATGCTGGTCAATAATGTCGTTGGTTCAGTACAGGATATTGCAACTTTGGTCGAGGTGGTTCGTTCTTTCGAAAAAGAGCACAACAACCGCAAGATTCACTTCCATACCGATGCAACCCAAGCTTTGGGAAAAATCGGGTTCGACCTTCGCTCCCTTGGGGTGGACAGTGCATCCTTCAGTGCCCATAAACTGCATGGACCACGGGGTGTAGGGTTGCTCTACAACACCAATGCCGGCATCGAAAGCCTTTCACGCGGAGGGGACCAGGAGAAAGGGCTGAGGGCGGGTACCGAAAATCTCGGGGGAATTGCAGCGATGCATCAGGCTATCAAGGATGCGTATCTGCATCTGCAGAGCAATTATGATCAGGTGATGAGCCTGAATGCATATCTACGCGAGCATCTGGCCTTTTTACCCATTCTTTCACCGCAGAAGGATTGTTCGCCTTATATCCTGAACGTGGCCCATCCTTCACTCCCTAGCGAAGTATTCACCCGAATGCTGTTCGACCAAGGTTTCTGTGTCTCCAGTGGATCGGCGTGTTCCAACAACGCCAAGCAGAAGTCGCAGGGAGTATTGTCCTCGATGTTGTTCTCACCCCAGCTTGCAAAGAACAGCATCCGCATATCACTATCCAAGGAAACCACCCTGCTAGAGGTCCAAGCCTTGGTTGGAGCAATTACACAACTTTACCGGGAGAACGCATGAACGACGCTACATTGTATTTAGTTAGATTGGGAGAAATCTCCCTCAAAGGTTTGAACCGTGATTTTTTTGAAAAGCGGCTTAAGATCAATATCAAGAACAAGCTCAAGGGATACCGCACCCAAGTCTCCAAGCAGAAAGGCCGAATTTTCTTTGAAATAGAGAACAGCTGCCCAAAGGAAACGGTAGAAAGGGCGTTCAGTACCACGTTCGGAGTGGTGGGGTATTCGAGGTGTCTTCGCTGCGCCAAGGATATTGAAATCATCAAAGAGACTGCCCGTCTTCTGATGGAGGACGAACCCTTCAGCAAGGGTGTCGGCACCTTCAAGTCCATTACCAAACGGGCTGACAAGAATTTTGCACTAAACAGCTACCAAATTGACTGCATACTTGGTGAGGTGGTCCACAGCGTTCATCCAAACCTTACCGTCGATGTAAAGAATCCGGACATGACGATCAATTGCGAGATCAGGGACAAGGCTTACCTCTTCACCTCTGCAAAAAGCGGACCGGGGGGACTTCCCGTCACCACTGCCGGCAAGGGCATGCTTCTGCTTTCAGGAGGCATCGACAGTCCTGTTGCAGCCTATCGCATGGCCCAGAGGGGACTGAAAATGGAGTGCATCTATTTCCACGCCTATCCGTACACCAGCGACCAAGCCTTGGAAAAGGTGAAGACACTGGCATCGATCATAGCCCCCTACCTTCAGGGGACGAGGTTGCATGTGGTTCCCTTCACCGAGGCCCAATTGTGGATAAAGCAGCATAGCCAGGAAGATGAGACTACCTTGATGTTCCGCGCCTCCATGATGAAGGTAGCCAATGCAATTTCGTTGCAGCAGGAAGGTAATTGCATCGTTACCGGAGAAGCCCTCAGTCAGGTAGCCAGCCAAACACTGGAGAGCATGTCCTTTACCGATAGTATGAGTGATCAATTGGTCCTCAGACCTTTGGTGGGTATGAACAAGCAGGAAATCATGGACCTTGCCAAGCGCATCGGGACCTACGAAACTTCCATTCTCCCCTATGAGGATTGCTGTGTAATTTTCAGCCCCAAGCACCCGTTGGTCCGTCCGAACAAACAGATAGTGACTGAGCACTACGTGACGATGGGCATTGAGCCGTTGCTTCAACAGGCAATTGCCGATACACAGGTTTTTGACTTTGGACCTGATGGTCAGTTGCGTATTCAGACATAATCACTGACAGTGTCCAAATACAGTGTTAGTTCACTGTACCATTTTCCTAAAATTACGTATGGTTTGTATATTCGGAGGCTTCTCGGTGAAAATCGGTTTGGATGTAGGCTCCACTACAATGAAATGCGTAGTACTCGATGAACAACAGCGTGTTGTTCATCGTGCATACCGCAGACACTATTCTCAAATACCCCAGACTGCTGTACAGATGCTGACACCCCTGCTTCAAACGCTTGGTGATCAGCAAATTTCTGCGACTCTATCCGGTTCGGCCGGAATGGGGCTTTCCCAGCAGCTGCATCTCCCGTTCGTCCAAGAAGTCTATGCTACCCGTATTGCAATCCAACACTATCTGCCGTCAACCGATGTCGTCATCGAGCTCGGCGGTGAGGATGCAAAAATCCTGTTTTTGGGAAAGAACATGGAAGTGAGGATGAACGGAACATGTGCAGGGGGAACCGGGTCGTTCATCGACCAGATGGCCAGCTTGCTGCATATCGACCAAGAACAATTGGACACCCTCGCCCAACAGGCAAAACAAAGCTATACCATTGCCTCCCGCTGCGGAGTCTTTGCAAAAAGTGATGTTCAGCCTCTCATCAACCAAGGAGCGGAAAAAGAGGACATAGCCCTTTCTGTTCTTCAATCGGTAGTGAATCAAACCATTGCAGGTCTGGCACAGGGACGTCCGATCAAGGGTCAGGTTGTGTACCTGGGAGGACCGCTCACATTTCTTTCTTCACTACGCAAGGCTTTTGACCAAACCTTGGGACAGGAAGGCATATGTCCGGAAAACTCCCTCTACTTTGTGGCTTTGGGAACTGCCTTGGCGAAGGTGGAGCACTATCTCTCGCTTTCCGACTTGGTGTATCAACTCGAACATTACCACATGGACAAAGCCTTTACTTCAATTCCTCCCCTTTTTGAGGATATTGGACAACTTGAGGCATTCCGAGCCCGTCATGATCTGGCCAAGCTGCCCAAAGCCGATGCCCTCTCATACAGCGGCCAAGCTTTCCTGGGGGTCGACGCTGGTTCCACCACCGTCAAGGCCTGTGTCATCGATACCGAGGGAAAGCTTCTGTACAGCCGATATCAGCAGAACAATGGCAATCCCGTGCAAGCAGTTAAGGAATTTTTAACCAGCTTTTTGACCACCTACCCCAATATTCAGATTATCAAAGCCTGTTCTACCGGATATGGGGAACTGTTGATCAAGAACGCTTTCGACTTCGAATACTCCTTGGTTGAAACCATGGCACATTACAAAAGTGCACATACCTTCCTGAACGAAGTGGATTTCATCATCGATATCGGAGGTCAGGACATCAAATGCTTCAAAATCGAGAATGGCGTAATCGACGACATATTTCTCAATGAGGCATGCTCATCCGGATGCGGATCGTTTCTGCAAACCTTTTCCAATGCGTTGGGCTACTCTCCTGAAGAGGCTGCCCAGCTGGCCCTTACTGCACAGAATCCTGTCGACTTGGGAAGCCGTTGCACGGTTTTCATGAACAGTTCGGTCAAGCAAGCGCAGAAGGATGGTGCGAGTGTCGCCGATATTTTTGCAGGACTTGCCATCAGCGTGGTGAAAAACGCCCTGTACAAAGTCATCCGTTCCACCGATCCCTCACTTTTGGGCAGGCATATCGTCGTACAGGGAGGAACCTTTCTCAATGACGCAGTACTGCGTTCCTTCGAGATGGAGTTGGGCTGTGAGGTTATCCGCATTGACGAAGCCGGTTTGATGGGCGCCTACGGTTGTGCACTGTATGCACGCGAGCAGCACGACAATGATCACAAGGCCAGCACCACATTGAGCCTGGCGCAACTCTCCTCCTTCTCCCATCGTACGCGCACCGTGCATTGCAAAGGATGCACCAATACCTGTCTGCTAACCATCAACAGTTTCGATGGAGAACGCAAGTTGGTCAGCGGCAACAAGTGTGACCGTATTGTACGACCTGAGAGTTTTGTCAGCAATCCACAAAATCTCAATGTGTACGCATTCAAGCAGCAGTATCTTGCATCGTTGCAGCCCGGGAAAAACAAGAGAGGCAAAATCGGACTTCCCCTGCAGCTTTCTTTCTATGAGCAGCTTCCCTTCTGGCACGCATGCTTGTCCAGTCTGGGCTTCGAGGTTGTCGTCTCCAAGCCTTCTACCAGAAATACCTACCTCAAAGGACAATCCACCATCAGCAGCGATACCATCTGCTATCCCGCAAAACTGATGAACGGTCATATCCAGGAGCTTATCGATGAAGGTGTCGATGCCATCTTCTACCCCTGCTCCAGTTACAATCTCAAGGAAGAAAAGGGGGACAATCATTTCAACTGTCCGGTGGTTGCCTATTATCCGGAGGTGCTCAGACACAATATACCGGCCTTGCTTGAACAGAAGGTCCTGTTCATCAACGACTACCTCAGTCTCGCTGACGAGCGCTTTCTCCCCAATAGACTGCACACTGTTTTGGGCGAGCACTACCACGTTACGAAAGCCGAAGTAAAAAAGGCCTGCAAAGACGGGTATGAAGCGCTGAGCTGCTATCAAATGGCTGTACGGACCCAAGGAGGAATCATCATCGAGGAGGCACGAAGGCGCAACTGGCCGATCATGGTTCTGGCCGGACGGCCTTACCACATCGATGGAGAAGTCAACCACGGTATCGACAGCCTTTTGCTCCAATGCGGATGCGCCGTCCTCAGCGAGGACAGCATCAGCCATTTGGTGCAAAAACAAACGCGTACGGTGCTCAACCAATGGACCTATCATGCCCGGATGTACGATGCTGCAAGGTATGTAACCACGCAACCCGACATGCAAATTATCCAGCTTGTCTCCTTCGGTTGCGGACTGGATGCGGTAACCAGCGATGAAATTCGGGACATTCTCAGACGAACTGATAAAATCTATACCCAGATAAAAATCGACGAGATTGCAAACTTGGGTGCAGTGAAGATCAGAATCCGCAGTCTTCTCGCAGCCCTAGGGGAGTCCTCAAGCCTATGAGTACCGTATTTACCAAAGCAATGAGGAAGGATTACACCATCCTCATTCCCAATATGTCACCGGTTCATTTCAATATTGCGAAAGAAGTCTTCGCAAACCACGGGTATAAGGTTGCCTTGTTGGAAAACCAAGGACCGAATGTCATTCGCGAGGGACTTAGGTATGTGCACAACGACATCTGCTATCCTGCCCAGCTTGTCATCGGCCAATTGATCGACGCAGTCAAGAATGGCAATTTCGATACACACAAGGTCGCTCTTGCCATAACCCAGACCGGGGGAGGTTGCAGGGCGAGCAACTATTTGTTTTTGCTTCGCAAGGCACTGGAAAAGTGCCAACTCTCCCATATTCCCGTAATCAGTCTCAATCTCAAGGGTATGGAAAAGAACCCGGGGTTCAAGCTCACCTTCTTCATGTTGCTGCAGGCTTACAGTGCGTTTATCTATGGCGACTTGCTGATGGCTCTCTCCAATCAGGTACGTCCCTACGAGATACGCAAAGGTGAAGCCGATGCCTTGGTTGCTACCTGGAATCGCTACCTCAGTGAACGATTTGCACACAACAAGGGATACATCGGTTGGGCGATGAAACGCAACCTCAATGAGATTTGCAAGCAGTTTGCAGCCATCCCAGTCAGAAAAGAGGAGAAAATCAAAGTTGGCATCGTCGGGGAGATTTATATGAAATACTCCCCGTTGGGCAACAACAACCTCCAAGCCTATCTGGAGGAACAAGGCTGCGAGGTCATGGTTCCTTCCATGATGGGGTTCCTCTATTATGGGGCTGACAATGCCATTACCGATAAGACGTATTACGGCGGCCGTATTCTCAGCAGCATCGTCACCCAATTCATTCTCAGACAGTTATTCAAGGTTGAGAACATGTCCCGTCAAGCCATGCAGAAATCCGGCAAATTCAATGTACCCATTCCGTATTCCGAGATGAAACAACTGAATGAGGGCTTGATCGACTACGGGGTGAAAATGGGTGAGGGGTGGCTCTTGACCGCTGAGATGCTCGATTTGGTACACGCTGGCTATACCAATATTGTCTGTACACAGCCTTTCGGCTGTCTTCCCAATCATATTTGTGCGAAAGGGATGATCAGGGCGGTCACCGAACGTGCACCCCAAGCCAATATTGTACCCATCGATTACGATCCATCGGCGACCCATGTCAATCAGGAAAACCGGATCAAACTGATGCTTGCAATAGCAAAAGAACACCTCGATGGCAAGAAAAATCCTGAATGAGGGCATCTCCTACTATTCTACTTCCAATTCTTTGATTACATTGGAAGCATGAGAATAGAACGCATTGCACAGCCAAAGGATCTTTCGCGCTTTGTAGCACAGGACCTCATCAGTCTCGCAAGGCAAAAAGAAGGCACGCTTCATATTGCGCTGCCAGGGGGTAGAAGCGCACAGTACCTTGTCGAAGGCCTGCTCTCACTGGACGCCTCTATTCAGAAGCGTCTGCAACTGTATCTGGTCGACGAGCGGCTTGACGGGGAAACAAATCTGGCTACTCTTTTACAAGCAGGCTTTGAAGAAGCCTTTGATCTGAAGCAGCTATCCATCCCCTCCACAACAGACCGGCTTTCATCATCGCTCTTTGACAGGGTGTATTTGGGTGTAGGTGAAGATGGGCACATAGCATCCCTGTTCCCCCATCACTGGCCGGAAAAGAGCCAGGTCCAGGTCGCGGTTATCGAGAACAGCCCCAAGCTTCCGAGAAGAAGAGCCACCCTTACCTTTTTTGGGTTTTCCACGTTGGCCGAGGAGGCAAAGATTTTCCTTTTGTTTCTCGGAGAGGGAAAACGAGAGGCGCTGAATCGACTCTTGGCAGGTAACGAACAAGCAGATACACTACCTTGTATGTTTTTTGCAGACCCGCAGTTCTCTTCTGTGATCATCACAGACCTTAAGGAGTAAGAAGGCCATGAAACGAATCATCATCCAATACGGTGGAACCGGAGACCTTGCACTGAAGAAACTCTACCCTGCATACCAGAACCTCATGGAAAAACAATTCCCCTTCTCTGTACTTGCGCTTGGACGACGATATGCCTCCCGCGAGGAATTTCTGGCAAACTCTGTACCCCAAAATACACCCGCATCGTTTACCGACAACCTTGATTACCTGAACTACGATATGGGTGATGCCGAAGCGGTATCCATCCTCACCGGCAAGCTCAGAACAATGATTGCAGGAAACACAGAAGTCGAGTTCATCTATTATTTGGCACTGCAGCCCTCGCTGTATGAGGATGCAATTCACCAAATCAAGGAAATCGATGCTTCGCTTGACTGTATGTGCACGCTGACCAAGAAAATCGTAGTCGAAAAACCTTTCGGATTCGATCTTGAAAGTGCACTGCGCTATAATGGCATTCTTGAAGAAGCGTTCACGGATAAGGAAATTTTCCGTGTCGATCATTACCTTGGTAAAGAGTTCATGCAGAATTTGCTGCTCATGCGCTTTCATAATGACATCATCCGCAGAATCTGGGACAACAGAACCATCGAATCGATCCAGATTATTTTTGATGAGACCCATGGAGTCGACCAACGTCTTGGTTTCTATGAGAAAATCGGGGTGGTGCGCGATACCATCCAGAATCATATCATGCAAATCATCACCTACCTGACCATGAGTGAGCCGGCTAGCCTGTCACCCGAGGACATTGCCATCGAAAAGGTAAAGGTGCTGCGTTCTATCTCCCCCATCCAAGAGTTCCATATGGGCAGGTATGAATCACTGGGGGTGAACAGCGGTCATGTGGTGCAGACACCCACCTATGCTGCACTGAAGCTCTTCGTAAATACCTATTACTTTGCCGATATCCCCATTTATGTGCGCACAGGCAAAATGCAGAACGAGGCGAAGTCACTTATTTACATCAAATTCAAGAACACCACCAAACAGGTGATGCACGATCAGAGCATTGCAGAGAACGGAGTGATCATCACCATCCATCCGGAGCTGACCATCGATATCTGCATGAACCTGAAAATGCCCAACACCAGTTGGAAATCGAAGCCGGTACGGTTCCGATTCAATCAGAGCGAGACCTTCGGGGCGAACACTCCCGAGGCGTATGAGCAGATCGTGCAAAAAATCCTCATCGGCGACAAGAGCCTCTTTCCTTCCATGAAGGAAATCACTGAATCTTGGAGAATTGTCCAGCCGATGCTGCAAAGCGACTTGGTTGGTGAAGTCTATCCGATCAGAACCCTGCCCCGATTTGCCAGCCAGTTGGCCAAGGACAACGACTTTACGTGGTTCGATGAGACGCAGATTCCAAATCCTTGATGGCTTTTGCTATTTCTTGGCACAACCCCTGATCTGAAGCAAGCACCTCAAACCGAAGCAGGTTGTCCTCGCTCTGGCTCAGTCGCTGGAATACCTGAAACCAGACTCTGTAGATCTCTGTTTGGTCAAGGCCGTATCGGTAGAGATTCGCTCCCAATGAGTTTCCTTGTGCATCCACCGACAGCGTGGTTGCTCCTTTCGATGCCAACAGCATCCCTACCTTCTTGAGGAATACAGCTCGCTCGGAATCATCCTTGATGGAGACCGACCATTCGCGCTCACGAAAAAAACTATCCTGAAGCTTTCGTGCGTTTTCAAACAACGAGGGATTGCGCTTATACGCTTTGAGAATCAGCAGCGTATAGAACAGCGTATTTTCCGAAGCATAGCGCTTACAGTCCAGTCCCTTCAGCTGATAGTAGTAATGAGCCGACTCTTCCACTGCACACAGGTAAAAAGCTTGCGTACTGCTGTTCATCAGCTGTTTGATCGCTGAGTGGCCCGGTTGGACAATTGCAACCTTCCTTCCATGTCGCTGCATTTCGGCAAGCAAGGGAGGCGAAGCCTTTACATCGAAGAGAAAGATAGGATTAGAATCGGATTTGTTCAATTTCGCAAGTTCGTCAGCAATACTGAGCATGACCAACGAGGGGGAAAGCTGTCTACCTTTGTAGAGCAGGTCCATTCTGTCTCCGTCCCCATCGTAGGCGAAGAACAAATCAAGCGGCTGCTCTGTAAGAAAAGCTTTCGCATCGCGCATACTTGTCTCTATGCCTGGATTGGGATCGCCTTGGGGAAAATTCCCATTGGGAATCAGATGCAGGGCCGTGTAGTGAACTCCCAGTTCCCCGAAAGCCCTCGCAATTGCAGGCCCTGCGCTCCCATGCTGAAAATCGCATCCGATCGAGAGGCTATCGACATCACAAGCCTCTACCTGTGCAAGATCCGCCGAATAGGCGATGAATGAAGAAAGGGTATCCAGAACATGAACGTTCCCCACTCTGAGAGGTTTGCCGATAGGCACTTCCTTCTCATAGAGTTTTTGTACTTCCTCAAGCCCGCCAAGCTTTCCATGGCCCATGCTGATCACCTGCAGATTTGGTCCAACAAGCTTCATGCCCAAATAGGAAGCAGGATTGTGACTGGCCGTCACCATGACTGCAGCAGCCTCGGCATGACTCAGACACGCATAATAGAATTGACAGGTGCCGACTGGATTCGGCTCCACGTATACATCCAAACCAGCATTACTGAAAACTGAAATCAACGTCTGTTGAAGCTCTGCTCCCCCCAACCTTGCATCACGGGCAAGCACGACTGAAGAGACGCTGAGGGTATGAATAAAATAGTGGGCTAAAGCGGTACCAAGGCGTACGCCTTCTGTACCGGCGAACGCCTCCCGTTTTGCCCTGATGTCATGTGCTCGGAACAAGGTGTATTGCATTCCTAGGCCCTTGTAAGTGTTCCCTGACCAAGATTGTTGCCGCTTTGTTTGTCAAAGAGGTTGAAAACCCCATGGCCGAAGGAAAGTCCCACACTTTTTCCAACCTCAAAATCTATATCGCCGAACACTACCGAATGGAGACGAATCCCATCCATGGAAAGTGCGATGATGGTCTCCATGCCTGAAGGAAGCGAACTCAGAATTTCTGCTTCAGCATCCGCTTTAGCCTCGGCAACCGCGATATGCTCGGGTCTGAGCCCCAGTACGATGGCCTGCCCTGCTTTAAGGGTGAACTCTTGCTTGGGCGTATACACAAACCGTACATGCTCGCTAAGTTTGAGGATGAACGGATTGCACTGCTCGACCACACCATCGACAAGATTGATGTTCGGAGAACCGACAAAGTCGGCGGTGAAGGTATTGGCAGGTTTGCGATACACTTCAAGCGGCGGTGCATATTGCTGCATATAGCCGTTCTTCATCAGACAGACCATGCTCGAAAGCGTCATAGCCTCAAGCTGGTCGTGGGTTACATAGACAAACGTTGAGTCGGTTTCCCGATGCAGCCGCTTCAGCTCCGAGCGCATTTCCATACGAAGCTTTGCATCGAGGTTGGAAAGAGGCTCGTCCATGAACAGAACCTTCGGCCCGGTAGCCAACGTTCTTGCAATGGCTACCCGCTGTTGCTGGCCTCCACTGAGTTCTGCAGGATACCGTGCGGCAAACTCGCTGATCTTAAGCATTGCGAGCAATTCCTCAACCCTGGTTTTAATGGCATCCTTGGACCATTTAAGATTCTCAAGGCCGAATGCAATGTTCTTATACACAGTCATATGCGGCCATAGGGCATAGTTCTGGAACAAAAAGCCAACATCGCGCTTGTCCGGGGGAACGTCGATACCGTCTTCGCTGGAAAAGACAACCTTGTCGTTGATGGTGATGATTCCCTCCGAAGGGGTTTCAAGGCCGGCGATCATCCTCAAGGTTGTGGTTTTTCCACACCCTGATGGGCCGAGTAAGGTGACAAACGAGCGATCCTCGATGACCATGTTCAAATCATCAACGGCAACGAACTTTCCAAATTTCTTGGTGATATGCTTCAATTCTATCCTAGGCATGAGTTACTCCTCTTAGTTGTTGCCGATTCCCTTGTCGATCGAGGCACCGGTCAGTTTGTTGATCAGCAGGTTGAATCCAACCACAATGACGACGATCATCAGGTTGATGGCGTTGGCGTACTGATTCCAACCTTTTTCGTTGTACTGGAACAGCAAGGTGGTGAGAATCCTGGTCGATGGCGATACAAGCAGGATGAACAATGAAAGCTCGCGCATGCAGCTGATGAATGGCAAGAGATAGCCGCTGATGAACGTGGTTTTCTGGATGGGGAATATGATTTTTGTCATTCGCTTGAACCAGCCGACTCCCATGATCGTTCCTGCTTCCTCAATCTCACCGCTGAGCTGCAGCATCGCGTTGATGCCGCTGCGTGAAGCGAAAGGAAGGTACTTAACCGCACCTACTATGACCAAGAGCCAGAACGAGCCGTACATGGCGGGAATAATGCCCCTTCGAACCGCAAACATTGAAAGGAAAATGGCACCGAAGGCCATGGAAGGCATGAGGTAGGGGAAGAATGTAAGGTTGTTGACCCATGTGGAAAGTTTAGATCCCCTTCTCTTGGCTATGGCATAGCCGCAAAGCATGCCTACCGTTCCCGCAATCAGGCTGATGATGATTGAAAGCTTCAGACTGTTGGTCAGGCCCAGCCAGATGGATGGATTCCGAAGAATGCCCGGCTCGCTGTTGGCAATGTCCGCCCTGCCCTTCCCAATCCAGAACTCGGTGGTGAAGTTGGAGAAGGAGTAGTCACCCGGAGCCATGATGAAGGATTCAATGGCAAAAGAGAAAAGCGGCAGAATGGCGATCATCATCAGAATTGTTACCAGAATGACGGTAAGTGGAGTACGAGCTTTTCTCAAGTTGAAGAGGCTGATGTTCGAGCTCTTGCCGGTGATGGTAGTGTAGCTCTTGCGTCTGCCGGTAATTTTCTGATTGAGCATCAGGATTCCTACACCGATGACAATCATCACCAATGCCATGATGTATCCGTAGCCGGGATTCATGCCATTGAGGGTGCGGTACATCTGGGTTGTCAATACTTGGTAGCGCACCGGGCTGCCCAAGAATGCAGGGACGGCGAAGGCGCTCATGGTAGAGGAAAAGACCAAAAGGAACGTAGACAACAATGCCGGTCGTACGATAGGCAGGGTCACCTTCTGCATGATCTGCCATCGATTGGCATGCAGCAGCATGGCTGCTTCCTCAAGGTTGGCATCCATGTTCCTCAGAATTCCCCCGATGAGGATGTAGGCAAAGGGTGCATAGTGCAGTCCTTGCACGATGACAATGGGAAATAGGCCGTAGGCAAACCAGTTGGGAGTTTCCAAACCGGTGAATACGGTGAAAAGACCGGGGGCTCCCCCGATTCGTGAGTTGCGAAAGAAATTGAGCCAAGCCATGGCCAACGTCCAGGCGGGCATGATGTAGGGAAAAACAAAAACGGTGGAGATGAATGCTTTCGCCCTGATATTTGTCCTGGTTACCGTCCAGGCAAAAAAACCACCGATTATAATGGCAAGAACACAGGAAAGAAAGGCGACCACCATGGTGTTGACAAACGGTTCATAGAAGGTCTTCTGACTGGTAATACCGCTGGCAAACATCTTCGTCCAGTGATACAGCGTAAGCGATCCCACAGGTTTCTTCACAAACCTGGCTTCGCTTGAGTGGACCGTAACGGTATCGAGGATGATGGTCAAAAGCGGTACGAGGGTAAGGTACCCCAATACAACCAGCATAACCACCAGGATGATATTGTGCGGCTTCCTGAAAAAAGCCTTGATCTGATTGAGTTTGCTTTTGGCACTCATGCGTGTATTCCTTTTCAAACAGCCTGCAGGAAAACCTGCAGGCTACATTCCGATCTGGGTGAACGATTAATAGATATACTGATTGAGGAATTCTTCGACTTCTGCACGATTGTCGAAGCAGTAAGCACCTTCCTCTTCAACCAAGAGTGGCATCCATACTTCGAAGGGGAAATCGATGTCTTCCTGAATCGGGTTGTTGGGATTGGCACTGTAGGTTCCACAGTCTGAACCCCAAGGAGAGAACCCTTCCTCAGTGAACAGGTACTCGATGAACAGCTTTGCAGCATGGGGATTCTTTGCACTTTTGGCCATCAGAGCATACAGGCTGTAGTAGAAACCGGAGAACGGCTCCATTTCCATTACCGGCTTGAGTGCAAGGTTCTTACTGGTTGCATACCGGGCCTTGCTGAATACAAACAATCCTACCGGAGGATTTTCGCGCTTTGCATTCTGACCTTTGATTCCGATGTTCTCGGCAATGGTGGTGTCACTGGTACCGACGATCAGGTCGTTCTCATAGATGGCTTTGATCCATTCAAAACCAGCATTTGCAGTGGTAAGGGTTATATCCTTTCCATAGTATGACTTATAAGCATCTGCAATTTTCTTGGACCAATACTCATTGGTGATCATGGTCAAGAAGTTTGCATTGACACCCTCTTGGAACGGATTCTTGAACTGAAGCAGACTCTTGTACTTCGGGTCGGCAAACTGCCAGATATTGTAGTAAGGGCTCTCGGTAAGGCCTTCATCGTTGTAGATGAACACCTTGTTGATAGCAAAAGCCTGCAAGGGATTCTGCATGTTCTTGGGAATCACATCCTTGAATGTCGGGGGTACATAGTTGTACAGGTATCCGGGCTCGATAAGCTCTCCGACGAGTCTTCCAGCATCCTGGGCAAGCACAAAGTCGGCTCCGCTGACTCCAGCCTGGGCTTCCTTGGCAACTTTCTCAATCAGCTCGAAGTCCTTGAGGTTGGAACTTTCAACCTGGATGCCATAGAGCTTGGTAAATCCATCGGCAGCTTTTGCGATACGACTGGTGGTAGCATAGACGACTACCTTTCCTTCTTCCTTGGCACGGGCGACCAGCTCATCGTGGCTGAGTTCCTGAACAACAGGAGCCGGCTCTGCAACGGGAGCTTCCTTCGCACCGGTGGCAAACAAGCCGAGCGGTAAGAGGGCTGCAATGAGAACTAATGCAAGCAGTTTTTTCATAGTTTTCTCCTTTTGGCAGGAGCACACCTATCTCTCCCACCAACAACTACTATAGCATTGCCTCAACAAGCTTGATATGCAAGGTTCTTGTGTTTTTTACCACCAGTTTTACCTGAAATACAAAACAGCCACCAAAAAGGAAGCTTTTCCTCTCTGATGGCTATAAAATTACATTTGATTCAGTACTAAATAAGCACGTGCATCTTTTCCTTGATCGCATGCAAGTTGTCGTTGCCCACCTGGTTCGCCCTACGCGTTCCTTCAATAATCAGTTCCCTGACTTGCTCGCGGTGGCCCTCGTAATAGGCCCTTCGCTCACGAATGGGATCGAGCAGGGAATTCAGTACTTCATTGAGGCGTTTCTTACAGGCGACACATCCGATTTGTGCGTTACGGCACCGGTCGGCAATATCATCCTTCTCATCAGGATTGAACACACAATGGTACTTGTACACATTGCAGATTTCCGGGTGGCCGGGAATCTTGATGGTAATGCGGGCGGGATCGGTAACCGCATTACGTACACGGTCCCAAACTGTCTCAGGAGTATCGGAAAGATAAATGGCGTTACCCAGGCTCTTTCCCATT
Organism: Sphaerochaeta globosa str. Buddy; assembly: GCF_000190435.1. NCBI lineage: Bacteria > Pseudomonadati > Spirochaetota > Spirochaetia > Spirochaetales > Sphaerochaetaceae > Sphaerochaeta > Sphaerochaeta globosa. The sequence continues at coordinate 1,423,814 of NC_015152.1, read as the reverse complement.
TTTGCATTGCCGTCGAGGCCGGACAATCTTCCGACTGCGCTGAGTTTGGCCTCGGGTTCCACAATCGAGGTACCATACAGGTCGTTGAACTTGCGTACGATTTTTCGAGCCAATTCAATATGGGGAACCTGGTCCTCGCCGACGGGAACAAGGTTTGCATTGCAGAACGTTATATCAGCTGTCTGACTGACCGGATAGCCAAGGAACCCATAGGTGAGGTCGGCATAGCCATAGTTTTTCGCTTCAGTCTTGATCGTCGGATTGTGCCTGAGTTGGTTTACAGTCACAATCATGGAATAGAAAACCGTCAACTCTGCAATCGAGGTAATCTGGCTCTGTTGCACAAACGTAACCTTAGCAGGGTCCAACCCGACTGCAAGGTTATCCATGGTCACATCGTAGATGCTGCTGTTGATCAGCTCGGGATGTTCAAAGTGAGTCGTCAACGCCTGGACATCTGCGAGCAGAATGAACGTATCGTAACTGTCCTGCAGTTCTACCCTGCTTTTCAGCGAGCCTACATAGTGCCCAAGATGCAAGCGTCCGGTGGTACGGTCGCCGGTCAGGATTCGTTTCTTGTTCTGTTCCACCTGTCTCACTCCTTCTCTTCATCTACTTCCTGTACAGGAATGGCCGAAGAGGGAATGTTGACCCGCATCATGGTGTGCTCAATGTTGCAGGAAGGACAAACGGCTGGAGCCTCGTGCTTGTCCAAGGATTGGACCAGTTCAACTCGTGCCTTGCAAAGCTGGCACTCATACTCATAGGATGGCATCGTATGTATCTCCTCTATGGCTTACAGCATGCCGGTCAGACTTTGTCTGAGAGCCTGCATTTGCTCTTCGCCCAATTCCATATGTTTGATCGTTACTCGATCATCCTCAATCAAAAACATCTGCATCAGGTCTGCAATCTTATAGGGAATCTTCTCCCGCTTCAATCGGGCTATATACCCCGATCGAACCATCTGGGAAAGGGTGGACGCAAGCTTGGTGGTATCCATGGTGATAAAAGCATCCAAGGTGTATGCTCCTGCTTCGTTCTGATTAACAAGCAGCAACATCACCTTCGCCTGCTTGATCACCGTCTCAGGCAAGCCCAATCCCAAATCAAAAAAAGTTTCAGGATGCAGTGAGTAGACGGCGATGGAAGCGTGTGCCATCTGCATCGCAGTCTGGTCGTCGATCAGCCGGTTCTTTGCCTCAAAAGCAGCGTAACTTTCCTCATACGAGGTATTGGTGAACAGGAACTTGTCGTTCTTGGGTGTGTACAACGACAAGGTTCCCTCTTTTTGGGCAAACCACGTAAGTCCATCGGCATTGCTTTTGCGTTCAAACTCTTTGGCGTACATCATGCCGGTATTGATCAAAAACTTAGGGTAGTCACCATCCACCACGCCAAAGGCCGATAGATTGCCGGTTTCCAAGGGATAAGCATCGGAGACGGGCTTCAGGGAAAGAGAGATTCTTCGGGAACGGCGAGCAAACTCCTCGAGGCCGGAAAAAGCACCAGCTACCAAGTCCTGCTCTTTCTGCGCATCGACAGTCACTACGATGATGCCCTCTTCTCCCATTGCTTGGAAGTCATAGTAGGGTCTCCCCTTCTCTGCGGTTGAAACGCAGGAGGAGAGAACAATGACTACCAGGAAAAGAGAAGAAGCAACCTTGAAGAATCTGACCATGCACTTAATCCTTTTCTACTGACAACCTTACCAAATGATCTCCACAATCAATTGCCTCAGTCTCTAGTGTAGCAAAGCTCATCGAGTTGGACAATGTCTCTTTGGCTATCGTCTGCCCATAGTGCTCAAAGACTCGCTGGACCATTTCATCACCGTCCCATGTCAGTCGAATCCTATCGGAAACCTCGAAACCGCTTTCCTTGCGCAGGTTCTGAATGGAACGCACGATATCACGGGCAATTCCTTCCTCAAGCAATTCCTCGGTCACCTTGGTATCGAAGCCAACCGTCAAGTTTCCATCGTTGAGGACTTTTACACCCTCCATCTCGGTGCGTTGTACGATAATTTCGTCCTTGGAAACGGCGATCTCTCCGTTGCTGTACGAGACAGTGTGTGTCCTACCGTCAAGCATGGAGGCAATCACCTTTCCGTCAAAGACGGCAATGAGAGAGGCAACTTCCTTCATATCCTTGCCGAGCTTGCTTCCCAGTACCTTGAAATTCGCCTTTGCACTGTAATCGACCAATTCTGACTCATCGGCACTCAGATGCACTTCCTTGACGTTCAGCTCTTCGGCGATGATGTCCTGCATTGACCTCAAAATCTCCCGCTCGGACTCTTCCCGGTCCACCAAAAACAATGTCTTAAGCGGCTGGCGGGTCTTCAGGTTGTTGGATGCACGCAGAGCTCTTCCCATGGCAATAGCCTTTTGGGTCAAGGACATCTGGCTTTCCAACGTAAGGTCACGCTCCTCGCCTGCATAGTCGGGATACATACAGAGATGGATGCTCTGAGGCATATCGTCGGTACGCAGATTCTGGAAAATTTCTTCGGTGGTGAACGGAATAATCGGGGCAACAGTCTTGATGAAGGTCATCAGTACCTTGTACAGGGTATCGTAAGCCTGTTTCTTGTCCGTATCATTCTCCCCTCTCCAGAACCGCCTGCGGCTGCGTCGGATGTACCAGTTGTTCAGTTCATCGATGAACGGAACAAAGAGTGAACATGCTTTCTGGATGTCATAGGCATCGAAGGCTGCAGTCACTTCCTGGACAAATCGCTGCAAGGCACTGGTTATCCACCGGTCCATGGGATTGGTCAGATCATCGAAAGCCGTCTCTGAGGCCTCATAGCCATCGATGTTCGCATAGGTCACGAAGAACGAGTAGGCATTCCACAAGGGGATGATCAGAGTCTTGAGCACTTCCTTGACCGATTCCTCGCTGAACTTCAAATCCTCGGCCCGGACTACTGCGCTGTTCATCAGAGCGAAGCGGAGTGAATCAGCCCCATAGAGCTTGACAATCTCCATCGGGTCGGTGTAATTCCGCTCGCTCTTGCTCATCTTCTTGCCTTCGGCAGTCAGGACAATGCCGTTGGTAATACAGTGGGTGAAGGCAGGCTTCTCCCAGAGACCGGCGGCGATGACGGTGAGGGTGTAGAACCAACCACGGGTCTGGTCAAGCCCTTCGCAGATGAAGTCTGCAGGGAAATGCTGTTCGAAATATTCCTTATTCTCAAACGGGTAATGCTGTTGGGCGTAGGGCATGGAACCCGACTCAAACCAACAGTCAAGCACATCGCCGATGCGCCGCATGGTACCCTTCCCATCCGGGCTGGGCCAAGTCAAGTCATCGACAAAATGCTTGTGCAAGTCGTCAACCTGCTTGCCGCACTTTGCCTCGAGCTCTGCACGGCTGCCGATAACTTCGATATAATCACTGCCATCGCATTTCCATACAGGAATCGGGTTACCCCAGAAACGATTGCGGCTGATAGCCCAGTCGCGAGCCCCTTCCAGCCACTTGCCGAAACGACCGTACTTGAGGTGTTCGGGCATCCAGGTGATCTGGTCGTTGGAGCTGAGCATATATTCTTTGATTTTGTTGATGTCGACAAACCAACAACTCATAGCCCGGTAAATGAGCGGTTTCTTGGTGCGGTAGCAGAATGGATAGGAGTGCAGATAGTTCTCACGCTTGACCAAAAGGTTGTGTTCCTTGAGGTAGGCGATGATATCCTTATCCGTGTCTTTGACAAAACGACCCTCAAAGTCGGGCACTTCACTGGTGAAGCGACACTCAAGATCGACAGGGCAGACTACAGGAATTCCGCTGCCTTTGAGCACCTGATAGTCATCCTCACCAAAACCGGGAGCGGTATGAACAATACCGCAGCCGTCTTCGGTTGTTACGTAATCACCGTTGACACAGACAAAGGCTCCCTGATCCTTCAGATTGGCAAAATAGGGGAACAGCGGTTCGTACCGCATGCCTTTATAGAAGGAGCCTTTCTGCTCATCTACAATCTCATACGAAGCAGGGTCCTTGTAATAATGCTCCAGACGGGCCTTACCAAGGATATAGTAGTTGTCGTCACTCTTGTCATGCACCTTCACATAGTCGACTTCAGGCCCAAAAGCCAGAGCAAGGTTGGAAGGAAGCGTCCAAGGAGTGGTAGTCCATGCCAAAAAGAAGGTATTCTTTTGGCCGTCGACGGCAAAACGAACCGTAACAGCCTGGTCAACCACATCCTGGTAGCCGCCGAGATTCACCTCAAAATTTGAAAGTGGACTCGCGAGAGCCGGGCTGTAAGGAAGAATGTTATACCCTTCATAGATATATCCCTTATCGAAGAGTGTCTTGAATACCCACCAGATCGATTCCATGTAATTGGTATCCATCGTTCGGTATCCATGATCCCAGTCGACCCAGCGACCCATGCGGTTGATGGTATTCTGCCACTCTTTGGTATAGCGCAGAACAATTGAACGACACTGCTCGTTGAACTTGGCAACACCGTATTTCACAATGGCTGAATGTCCACTGATACCCAGGGACTTCTCCATCTCATATTCAACAGGAAGGCCGTGACAATCCCAGCCGAATCCACGACGAACGCGCTGGCCTTTCATGGTGTGATACCGGGGAATTGCGTCCTTGATAGTTCCGGGAACCAGGTGTCCGAAATGGGGAAGGCCTGTAGCAAACGGAGGCCCGTCGTAGAACACATATTCGTTTTCTGGGGACCTCGATTCGATCGATTTCTTAAAAATATCCTCTGCCTGCCAGAATGACAAAACGTTCTCTTCCATCAGAGGGAAATCCACTTTGGTTGTTACTGGACGAAACATACTCACTCCTTGCATATATGCAATCGCATGAGTGCCATTCTATTCATATCTGCTAGAAATGACAACCTTTGTGAGTGGTTTTTCCCGTTGACGTTCTTTAGTATGCACGCTACTGTCTGAGTATGAATGTATTCCCGATTTCGCCTGGTATACGCAGGTTTGCAAAACACTTCATCGATGGTGGATTCTCCCTCTATATTGTAGGAGGGGCCGTCCGTGACCATCTGTTGGGGTTGAAAATCGAGGATTATGATTTCACCACCGACGCCCTACCCGACCAGGTGATGCATCTTTTCAAGACCGTCATTCCCACCGGTATCGAACATGGGACGGTTACGGTGCATTTTGAGAAGCAAAGCTTCGAGGTGACAACCTTCCGAAGCGAAGCCGAGTATTTGGATGGAAGGCACCCGAGTTCCGTCTCCTTCATCCCCAACCTCGAGGAAGATCTCAAGCGACGCGACTTTACCATCAATGCATTTGCAGCAGATTGTACAAACGGACATATATTGGATTTCCATGGCGGGAAAGAGGATTTGAAGAACAAGACCATCCGAGCAATAGGGAATCCCATACAACGGTTTGAAGAGGATGCACTGAGAATACTCAGAGCAGCAAGAATTGCGGCCAAACTGAATTTCTCCATTGATGATCAGACCGTATCGGCCATGCAAGAGATGAAAAAAAACCTGTCCAAGGTAAGTGCTGAACGCATTCGCGATGAACTGTTCAAGCTGGTCCTCTCCAATCATCCCGCCACCGGCCTTACCTACCTCAGAACCCAAGGAATCCTTACTCTCATCATTCCTGAGTTCAAGCAAGCTGACGGGCTCTATCAGGGGGGAATGCACCACGAGGATGTGCTTTCGCACTGTATCTCGGCCTGTCAGGCTTCGGTGTTGGTTGCATCGTCCTTGGAGGTACGGCTTGCATGCTTGTTGCATGATATCGGAAAGAGTGAAGTGGTTGTTGCATCGGAATCAAGAAACACCTTTGCAAAACACGAATTGGTCGGGGAGAACATTACCCAGACTATTCTCAAGCGCCTGAAGGCAAGCAATGAGCAGATTCATGCAGTCTCCCATCTGGTTCGCCACCATATGTTCGACTATCAGAGCAATTGGAGCGATAGTGCGGTTCGCCGTTTCATAACCCGTGTGGGGCTAGCATTCATTCCCTTACTTTTTCAAGTCAGAATTGCCGATCAAATCGCCATTCACGGCAAAGCGAACACGCTCTTGCTTGATGAGTTGAAACTTCGCATCGAAGCTATACTGCAGTCTCATGATGCCCTGTCCATCAAGGACTTGGCGGTGAATGGGAATGACTTGATGTCCGTGGGAATTCCAAAGGGTCAGAGAATCGGGACAACCCTCACCTATCTTTTGGAGACGGTACTCGATGACCCTAGGCAAAATACGCGTGATACGTTACTCAAACTAGCAAGCTCGTATCAATCCTTATTGGGTTTCACCAGCTGATCATACGCAAGTTTGGCGGCCATCTGTTCTGCTTGTTTCTTATTGGCCCCACTAGCCGGGCCGAATACTTGGCCATTGACATCGACTTCAACAAAAAATGTAAAGTCATGCTCGGGTCCCGTTTTCCTAACCAATGTATAGGAAGGTACCTTGCGCCAACGCTTTTGCATGTACTCCTGCAGGCTGGTCTTGTAGTCGCGATGATAATCATCGTCCAAAACTGCCTGGATTTGCTGTTCGAGATAAAGCATCACAAACGACTTGGCGGCTTCAAAACCACTGTCCAGATAACAAGCTGCGAATAATGCTTCCATGCAGTCGGCAAGCAGTGCTTTCTTATCCCTGCCACCGGTGAATTCCTCACCCTTTCCGAGAAGCAGATACTTGTCTACAGAAAGTTGTCTTGCAATCATTGCAAGACTGTCTTCACTGACCACCACACTTTTAATTTTTGAGAAATCACCTTCTGCTTTAGCCGGAAAATTCCTAAAAAGCCAATCAGCGACACACATTCCCAGAACGCTGTCCCCAAGGAATTCAAGCCGTTCGTTGTTGTCAACCGAATCGGATGTCTCATTGGCAAAGGATCGATGGGTGAAGGCAAGGTTCAACAGCTCAAGGTTTGAGATGGTAATTTTGCTGTCTTTGATAAATACAAGAAGCTCCCGCTCTCTATCTGATGAGATGGCGGGAGCTCTCATGAAGAGTGTGCTCTCCATTGAACTAGTATGCCTTAGAGTTGGGTTGCAAGGAAATCTACTGCGTCCCTAACCGTTTCGAACTCATTGGCCTTCTCATCAGGGATGGAGATTCCGAGTTCCTCTTCAATGGCATAGACCAATTCGTAGGTATCCAGGCTATCTGCTCCAAGGTCCTTGCGGAATGAGGCATCTATGGTGATCTTGTTATCGTCGATCTCCAGCTTCTCTGCAATCAAAGACTTTACTTTTTCAAAAACTTCCTTGCTATCCATCTCGCTTCTCCTGAGTATTACTTATTTGTCCTGCAGCTCGATGACCTGCACTCCACGATAGAATCCGCACTTAGGGCACACGCGGTGAGGCAGAACCATATTTCCACAGGTACCACACTGGGAAAGCGTGGGAGCAGCAAGACGCATGTTGGCAGCCTTTCTGGAAGCGGCACTTGCCTTTGAAGTCTTATATTTGGGTGTTGCCATGTTTATATCCTCTTACACTATGCAAAATTTTGACACGTATGGAAGAATAACGGAAAACCCCTAAAGCGTCAACAACTTGATTCGATTTCTCATCATTTGTACAACAAGAGGGGGAACCATCGGGCTAATATCGGCCCCATACGCAGCCATTTCCTTGATGGCACTTGATCTAAGCTGAAAATATTTCGGACTGGTCGGCATGAACAGCACTTCCAGATTCGGATTGAGTTGCTTATTGGTCATGGCCAGTTCGAATTCATATCCGAAATCAACCAATGCGCGGACACCTCTGATCATTACCCCAACCTGATGGTCACGTGCGAAGTCGACTACCAGTCCGCGATAACTCACCACCTCGATGTTCTTATGGTCACAGAGAATTTGGCGCAGCATATCCATACGTTCTTCTGCAGTGAATAGACACTGCTTCTGTACATTTTCTGCTACGACGACATAAAGTTTCTCATACAGTCGTGCACTACGTTCAATAATATCGATATGGCCGTTGGTCGGTGGATCGAACGAGCCTGGAAGTATTGCAGTTCTGCTGAGCACACTCATTGCTTGACCGCCTCCACGAATTTTTTCATTTGTTCGAACGTCTCGGCATTCTCCCAGACAACACGCCTGAGAAAGGTAAACGTTCCATCCTCTTTCGTCTCCACCACCGCAAAAGTACCTCTGCCGATGTAACTCACCTTTTGATTCTCAGCAAGCGGTTGTTCAGAGGCGATTTGATTCAGGACACAATCAAAATGACAGAACCCGCCTTCCGGGTGGGTCAAAGCACTCGCAATGACATCAATGACTTCACCGCAAATCTTGCAGTTCTCAAGCGGCTCCGATACTCGTTTGACCGGAAGTTGGGGAAGATTGCTGTGAAAAACTTTCTTTCCTTGTTCAGGCAACAAGGTATTCTTGGGTTTGGTGGCTATCTCTTTCTGTGCAAGTTTAGCCTTGGACTGCTTCTTGGATCGGTTGCGCTTGTCCTTACGGCTTTTGTCCCGCTTCAGCTGCCCTTGCTCGTTGACTGGTTTCTCTATTTCCATCCTCTACCTCGCATAGTCTAGCCTACCTTGTTTTGGCAAGGAGGGCAATACAACAGAAAAGGACGGCTAGTTGCCGTCCTCCTGAATACGCTTGTCGAACGACGTTTAGGCGTTCTTCCTGCGGATAAGTTCCTTGACCTTTGCCTTCTTGCCGACCTTGCCACGGATATAGTAGAGCTTAGCTCTTCTGACACGGCCTTTGCGGATGACTTCAATCTTCTCGATACGGGGAGAGTGCAAGGGGAAAATTCTTTCCACACCCACGCCGTATGAAATTTTGCGGACAACAAATGTTCTCCGAATTCCACCATGGTTCTTGGCAATTACCAGGCCTTCAAATACCTGGACACGCTCATTGGTACCTTCAATAATCTTGAAGAACACTTTAACGGTATCGCCAACGCAGAAATTCTCTGCATTTTCCTTCATCTGTTCTGACTCTATAGCCTTAATTACGTCCATCGTCTACGGTCCCCTTCGCACTATGTTCTTTCAATGCATTCAAAATCTTTCTGGAGTTCGCATCCAAGGATGCCGTCTCCAACAAATCCGGCCGATGTGACAAAGTCTTCTCCAACCGTTTCTGCAGTCGCCATTGGCCAATTTTGGCATGATGTCCGCTCAATAATACATCAGGGACACCTTTTGAGCAATAGGTCTCAGGCCTTGTATACTGGGGATATTCTAGCAAATTGTCATGAAAACTCTCTTCCGAAAGTGAGTCGCTGGATATCACACCGTCAAGCAGACGGTAGACAGCATCGACAATCACCAAGGTAGAGACTTCCCCACTGCTGATAACATAATCCCCAATACTAATCTCGTCATCAACATATAGGTCAATCACCCGTTGGTCAATACCTTCATAATGACCGCAGATAAAGACCAGTTCAGCTTCCTTGCTCAAGTTCTCGGCATAGTGTTGGGTGAAGCGTTTGCCAGAGGGCGAAGCATACACAACGCGTTTGGACTCTGCCTTGATGGAAGAGAGTGCTTTGCATAGCGGATCAGTCTTGATCACCATACCAGCCCCACCACCATAGGGAACATCGTCACAACTCTGATGCCTGTCGGTTGCAAAGCGGCGGAAGTCAATGATTTCGTACTCCACACATCCGCTTTGTACAGCCCGCCTCATGATTGAATTCTTGAAAAACCCCTCTACCATTTCGGGAAAAAGGGTGACAATCTGAATCTTCACGCGAGGATCCAAGGAGTCTTCAACTCAATCGTTCGGTTTTCCAGATCGACCTCTCCAATATACTCCTTCAAGTAGGGTACCATATAGAGCTGATCTTCCGCCGTCCGCACTTCCAGCAATACCGCCTGGGCGCCATCAATGCTGCTGACTACTTCTGCAATAAACTTGCCATCGTGCATCATGGAGCAACCGATGAGGTCATTAACATAGAATTGGCCCTTTTTCAAAGGGGCTGCCTTACTGCGCTCAACCATCAGGTGCTGTCCATTCAAAGCCCTTGCAGTTTCCGGATCATCAAATCCAACAAACTTCATTATAGGCTGAGAACCCATCATCCTGAAACTTTGAATGGTAAGCAGCTGCTCTGTACCATCCTTTGCACAGAGAATAACTTCCTTGAGTTTGCCAAGGTACGAGCAATCCTCATTATGCGGATGAATTTTCACTTCACCTGCAATCCCAAACGGGCTCTTTACGGTAGCAGTCCAGAGCAACTTTTCCATACGTCAGTCCAAAATTTCGAGCACGGCACGCTTACCACCCTTGGTGGCTGAGGCACTCAGGATAGTCCTGATAGCCTTTGCTATGCGTCCTTGCTTGCCGATCACTTTGCCGACATCCTCGCTGGCGACCTTCAGCTCAAGGATCGTGGACTTTTCGCCCTCGACCACATTGATGCTGACTTCGTCAGGGACATCAACCAGTGATTTCACAATGTATTCAACAAGATCTTTTTCCACAACTATCTCCTGGAATTATTCCTGGACAGTTCTGGTTACGGTTACACCATTTCTGTTGAGCAGGCTCTTTACGGTATCGCTGGGCTGTGCACCCTTTGAAAGCCAATCCTTAATCTTCTCGACCTGCAATACAACCTGCTTGTCCTTCTCGGCCAAGGGGTGGTACTGACCAACCTCATCGAGGGTTCTGCTCTGGGTGTTTGCCCTTGAGTCCATCACCACGATACGGTAGTCAGGTCTCTTCTTGCTGCCAAATCTTTTCAGTCTCATGCTTGTGCTCACGTCAATTCCTCCTACGAATTCAACTCTACATACCCATCTGTTTCAGCATTGCAGCCTGGTATTTTTTATTTTTTGCCAACTTCTTCATCGTAAGTCGCATTTTCTCAAACTTTTTCAGCAAACGGTTTACATCGGAAACGGTTGTACCGCTACCACCTGCCACCCGCTTACGTCTGGTCGGACCCATTATATGGTAATTTGTACGTTCCGCATAGGTCATCGAAAGAATAATTGCTTTCTCCCTGCGAATTTCCGCCTTATCAATGTCGTCCTCGCTGATCTGGCCTTTGGCTCCCGGAATCATCTCCAAAAGCTGTTCCATCGAGCCCATTTTATCCATATTGTTCAACTGGTCAAGATAATCCTGCAGGTCAAAGGTGTTCTTCGCCATCTTCTCCTGCATTCTCAAAGCATCCTTCTCATCGATGGCGCTTTGAGCCTTCTCAACCAAACTGACAATATCACCCATGCCAAGGATGCGGCTCGCAATACGCTCCGGATAGAACGGCTCAAGGTCATCCATCTTCTCACCGACACCGATGAACTTGATGGGCTTGCCCACAACCGAGCGCAATGAGAGTGCGGCACCACCGCGGGTATCACTATCGAACTTGGAAAGCACGACACCCGAAATGCCAACTTTCTGCTCAAACTCTTGCGCGATGGCTACAGCATTCTGTCCGGTCATCGAATCGGCAACAAAAAGTGTCTCGTCGGGCTTGATCGCATCGCGAACCCGTTGGATCTCATCCATAAGAGTTTGGTCGAGGTGCATACGCCCGCTGGTATCGACTATGAGGATATCGCGCTGGTCTTTCTTAGCCTGTGCGAGTGCTGCCTTTGCAACCTTGGAAGGGTCTTTCTCCCCTTGGATGCTGAAAACCGGGACACCAACCGACTCACCCAGAACCTGCAGCTGCAAAATGGCCGCGGGTCTGACAAGGTCGGCGGCAACCAACATGGGTCGCCTACCCTCGCGCTTGAGCCGGGCGGCAAGCTTCGCACTGGTCGTTGTCTTACCAGAACCCTGCAAACCCATCATCAATATGACTGAGGTGGTATCGGGACCTTTGAGTAAGAGCTTCTGATTTTCCTCATCTCCGAGCAACGCAACCATGCGGTCGTAGACAATCTTCACGAACTGCTGACCGGGGTCGACGGCCTTGAGGACTTTCTCCCCAAGAGCTTCTTCCATGGTTCCATTGATGAAGCGTCTGACGACCCGAAGGTTTACGTCAGCATCCAGGAGTGCCACCTTGATTTCTTCAACGGCATCCTGGATATTCTTCTCGGTTATTTTGGACTTGCCGGCCAGCGTTCGCATGATGCCGGAGAACTTATCACTTATTGAATCAAACATTACCTTACTCTACTATAAATTTCGCTCAAGTTACATCTTATACCGTACAGAACTCTTTTCTGTCAAGAAGTGGCAAGCGTCTGACCTTCATCATCGAAGACTACAGCCTGCTGTTCCTCATTGAGGATGACCTGTTCGCCTTCAAAGTTTCCAATACGATAGCTGACCATCGTCGATACCCCGGCCTCCATCTGCGTCACCCCAAGCAGTGTCCGGCTTCCCATGACGGTATGCTTGTTGTGGGTGATAATGATGAATTGGCTCCTGCGGGCAAATTCATCCAATACCGAGAGGAAATACCCGATGTTGCGATCGTCGAGGGCAGCATCGATTTCATCCAAAATACAGAAGGGAGAAGGTTTGACCAAATAGGTTGCAAACAGCAGGGCTACGGCGGTCATCGACCGCTCTCCTCCACTGAGCAATGCCAGGTGAGTCAATTTCTTCCCCGGAGGCTGGGCAAGAATATCGATGCCGCTTTCCAAGACATGTTCAGGGTCGACAAGTGTCAGTTCAGCCCGACCTCCACCGAAAAGACGGCGGAACATTTCCTGGAAGTTCTGACTGATTTGCTTGTAGGATGCCAAAAAGAGCTCTTCGCTGCGGCTCTTGATCTGAATTACCACTGCATCCAAATCGGCTTTCGCCCTGTTCAAATCATCCAGTTGCTTCGTTAGGAAGTCATATTGTTCCTTGACCTCACCAAACTCTTCCTCAGCCATTTGGTTGATATACCCCATTCCCTCAATATTTCTTCTCACTTCCTCAAGTCGTGCCTTGAGAACAGGAATGTCGAGCGTCTCTTCACTCATACGGCCTTCAAATTCCTTCAGGCTCTTGCCGTAATTATCAAAAAAGTTGGTATAGAGAAAAGAAATATTGCTTGCAAGCTGGTCGATCTGCAGTTCAAGTTTCTCTTTTTCCGACCTCAGGTTCTGCAATTCCTCATAGCGTTCGTTTTTCTGGTTCTGCTTACTGCGGATTTGGTTGCTTTGCTCTTCGATGACGAGTATCAAGTCCTTCAGGTCGGCATTCAGTGCGGCGATACGGCTCTTGCTCTCTTTGACTTCACCCTCAACGCTGCGGATATCCTCCTGGGTCTCATAGATTCGCTCCTGAGCTGTCTCAGCCAACTTAAGGGCATCCTTGTACTGGTACTCCTGCTCGGTGACAGAACGCTGCAGCTTGGCCACCCACTCTTTGGCAGCACTCTTTTGTGCAAGCAACTGATTCATGGCAACCTTCTGGTCGCTGATATTCAGTTGGTAGCGCTCCATCTCCCCTGCAAGCCTGGTGTTCTCATCTCGCAGATAGGCAATACGTTCCCGGTTGATCTGCACCTGCTTGCGAATTTCAAGCATGCGGTCATCGAGTCGATGTTTCTCGGAGATGGTCCCCTCAGGGGAGATAAGCTCGTCGAGAAAGGATGGCTGCATCGATTCATAGGTCTGGAACAGCGTTTGTATGCGCGACAGGGCAATTGACAAGCTCTGATAAAACTGAATCTGCCGTTCAACCAAATCCTCCGAGGACAAGGTAGTGTGGGACAACTGCTTGAGGAACTGCATCTGTTCCTCGAGGCTTTTCTTGACATGTTCAATGCCGCCGACCAGATCCGCCCGTGCAGATTCTTTGTTCTGCAGGTTGTATCCACTTTGTTTCAACTTCTCTTCAAGCTGGATCACAATGATATCGGTCAATTCCTTGATGCGCAGTGAGAGCTCTTCCAGATTCTCATCATAACTGAGGTTTTGTGCTTCGAGATTCGCAATTTCGCCATTGTGGCTTAGCAGCATTGAACGGGTTGCATCCAACGCCTTCTGGTTGCGTGACATTTCCTCTTCAAGCTGAATAACGGAAGCATCGATGTCTGCAACCTCGTCCAATTTTTCATCAATTTCTGCAGTATCACGCTCGATATGCTCTAAAATGACCTGACTTCTTGAAGATGCCTGGTCTTTCTGCACCAAGAAGTCCCGAAACCGCTGGGTAAGCAAGTCCAGTTTATCGGCCTTACCCTTAATCGCCTCATCGAGGCGCTGTAATTCTGTCTGCATGGTAATGCGTTCAGAACCAAGAGTCCGAAGATGATCCTGCATCTGCTCAATTTCTTGGTCGCAGTTGGTCAAGGAACCTTTTTGTGCTTCATACTCACGTTCATGGCGCTCTTTCAGTTCAATCTTGTTCTCACGTAGCAAGAGGTATGACTTAAGGGTGGACAGCTGGACATCCACTTCGAGGGAAAACTGTTCTTTCTTGAGCTCGCGGTACGAAATTGCCTTGGCTGCTTGGTTCTTTTTGGTCTCGTAGGTACGTTTCACCTCTTTGAGGATGGTCTCCACCTGCAGAATATTCTCATCTGTTTTGGCAAGTTTACGTTCTGCTTCCAGACTTTGGACCTTGAACCGCGAAATACCTGCCGCTTCCTCGAATATATAGCGTCGGTCTTCAGGTTTGGAAGAAAGTATCTGGTCGATCTTTCCTTGTTCGAGAATGGAATAGGCACTCTTACCTACCCCGGTATCATAGAAGAGTTCGCGGATATTCTTCAGCAGCACCCGGTTGCGATTCAGGTAATACTCACTATCACCATTGCGGAAAATGCGCCGCTTAATCTCAACTTCAGCTTCCTCGATGCCGAGGTGGCGCTCTTCATTGGAGATGACCAGCGTTACTTCGGCTACTTGCAAAGGTTTACGGGTATCGGTACCGTTGAAGATTACATCTTCCATGCGACCGGCCCGGAGGGTTTTTGTGGATTGTTCACCAAGAACCCACTTGATGGCATCCACGATGTTGCTTTTACCACATCCGTTGGGGCCTAGAAGGCTGGTAATTCCATCAGAAAATTCCAAATTCACTTTGTCGGCAAAGGACTTGAAACCATATATTTCCAGGCTTTTTAGAAACAAAATTCACCCTCTTTGTGCTTGACGCAGTAATGGAGGGATTATAGCATAGGTTGGTCGTCGGTAAAAGTAGGAGAAAAAGATGGAAGAATCTCTGTTGTTTTCATTCGAGGCCGAAAACCAAGTTCTTTGCGGTTTGGATGAAGCAGGCAGGGGCCCGCTTGCCGGTCCGGTGGTAGCAGCTGCAGTCATTTTGGGGCCGGACTTTCCTACTGAAATCCTCAACGACTCCAAAAAATTGAGCGAGAAACAACGCCTTGAGGCTGAGATTGTCATCAAGCAGAAGGCACTCTACTGGGCTGTAGGTCTGGCGACAGCTCAGGAGATCGACAGAATCAATATTCTGCAGGCTTCCCTGTTGGCGATGAAGCGTGCGTATGAGAAAATCAGCTCACAAATCCATGTAGATGTTGCTTTGGTAGACGGTAATCAACGGCCCAATCTCGATTGCATCACCCAGGCTATTGTCGGTGGGGATGCCCTGATTCCCCAAATTATGGCTGCCAGCATTCTTGCAAAGAACCAGCGAGACCGTTACATGGTGCTTTGTCACACCAAATGGCCTTTTTACAATTTTGCCAAACATAAAGGGTATCCTACCGAGGAGCATCGATCAGCGTGTTTGCTGTACGGACTTTCACCCATCCACCGTCGAACATTTCATATTGAACAAAGAAATGCTGAATCACCAGTGCAGGCGACACTTTTTTAAAGCAGCCGTATCATCGGCACAAAGGTAATACCGTTTCTTTGCTGAACTGAATCAATGGTCTTGAACCCTAGCCGCTGGTAGGTTGAAACAGCGGATACTGCGGCATTGACGCTGACAGCAGCAATATGCGGATCAAGCTCACTGCAACGCGTAAGGGCCAGATCCACGAGAGCATGAGCCAACCCTTGCCGTTGATAGAGTGTATGGGTAAAGAGTAAACAAATATGTGAGTTATTGCGTATTTCTATGTGGGAGACTATTGCTTTACTGCTTTCAGCGACAAAGCCCAAACCGCCTTCATGCATTCGAGTGCGCATTGCTTGCGGTTCAATATATGCATAAAACGTACGATTTCCCTCATCGGTATATGTAGAGGAAAGGTACTCGTCAAAGACAGTTTTCACAAAGGCGCAGACAGCAGGGACATCTTGCATTTGCATCTCTCTGATTTCGATCATCGTTGGCTCCAATAAATAGGAAGGCAGCCGTTTGGCTGCCCTGCTTGGTTTACTTCTGTTTGGTGTTCTGCTTAAGGAAATCCAAGGATTTCTGCAGTTCCTTTAAGAATTCTCCCAAATCTTCCTGATAGACAATAATTGATTGTCTGATGAACTTATCACTATCGGGAGTACCTTTACTCTCAACTAGGTTGAGGAACATGTCCCCATAAATGTTCTCTTTCACATTAAAGAAATAGGTCCTGTCATTCTTGACAAGCCTCGTTGAATACACTTCTCCACGCTGTCCCACGCTAATAACCTCGCTTGTATCGCTATATGGTACTTGTAACAGTGTTTATGCTTCTCTGTCAACTACAGGTACTTGACGAAGAATTCAGAATACTTTATAAAAACACCGTACTGACCGACTGCGCCTATCGTATAATGGTATTACCTCAGCCTTCCAAGCTGAAGAAGCGGGTTCGACTCCCGTTGGGCGCTCAAGCAAAACCCACACAGATGCGTGTGGGTTTTTCCTTGTCTGACCTGTATATTGGGTGTATTCCGTCTGACAAATTTGCTATAGTATTGAATGGTATTGGAGGATTCATGGAACTCTTACTCAAAAGGTATGCACAACTCATTATCAAGGTGCAACTTAAACTGACCGAAGGCGACAGTCTGTCGATCAACACCGAAGCAAATACTATGCAATTCGCCCGCTTATTAGCCAGGGAGGCTTGTTTATCGACTCGCCAAAGCGTGACGATTGTTGAAACCAATCATGGAAAAGTTGTTCAAGCTTACCCAATAGATCCTGTTGAAAAAGAAATATTCCGACCCGCCATCCACACAGTGGTCATGTGCCATCTTTTCGATCTCGATGCAAATCCCTATTTGGTAGATAGCAATCTGCTTGAGGCTACCTCGGAAGTAGGTACCATTTCAAAATTCGGGCACCTCAGCGATCCTGTCTTTCTCGATCGCCGCATCGCCGTTCCCTGGGCAAATATCCCCTTTCCCGGTCTTCGTTGGGCTATGGAACTATTGGGCAAAGCGGCAAGTGAAGAAGAGATGTGGAAGCTGTTCAGTTCCTTATATCGTCTTGATGGTGAATGGGCTTCCTCATTCTGGGAGGAGCAGGGAAATTTGCTGGAATATCGCAAGCAATCTTTGAACAAGCTCGGCCATGCTCATGTCAACTTTGTTTCCGATGGTTGGCAGCTCGAAGCTGAGATTGCCAGGGATACCGTATGGGCCGGAGGACGAACCGTGTTGGCAAGCAAACGGTACTTCCTACCCCAGCTTCCCATCCAAAGTCTCCATGCATCCTTGGACTGCTTTACCGCCCAAGGCAGTTTCGCGGCTTCCCGGCCTTTGTATGTGTTGGGAACCGAAGTAACAGGTGCAAGATTTACCGTCCAGGACGGTAAGGTTACCGATTGGCAAGCAGACACAGGAAAACCGGCCCTCGATGCCTTCTTCAACATCGACGAAGGGGCGAGGCATGTCAGTGAACTATCGCTTGCCGACAACGATACAATTGAAAGCAGGTATCTGCAAAAATCCATTCACCCGCATTTTGGCAAGGAAATTACCACAACCATAATTTTGGGAGGGTTCTCCCTCGATACCCTGACCGGACAGAGTGATGATGAGGATATCAAGAAGAGCAAACTTTGCGAATCATTGGTGAGACTGGAGATTCCGGTGGGAGACAGCCAGCTTGCCATCAATCTTACGACCGATGACGGTCAAACCCATGAAGTCATGATCGACGGGGTTTACAATCTTTAGGAGCACAGACATGGACCAAAAACTCATTTCTACCTATGCAGACCTTATTATTGAGAAAGGCATCAATCTTCAGCAAGGCAAGAACGTATTCATCCTGACCGGACCCGGAACCTACTACTTCGCCCGAGAGCTCAGCAAATCAGCGTACAGGCATGGAGCAACTTATGTGCAGGTAATTCTTGATGACCTGGATGTGCTTTCCTCACGGTTGCAAGCCCAGAACGAGGAGCAACTGACGTTCAATCCGGCATACATGAAAGCACTCGACTATGAGATGTGCACCGAAGGTTGGTCCTATATTCGCATTGATTCCACTGAGGAGCGTCTTGATCACGCCGAGCTCGACCAGGCTAAGAATCAAATACTGGGCAAGGCCAAACGCAGGTTCCATGAAGCCCGCAGCAAAAAACTCATGCGCAGCCAACTTGCTTGGTGTGTGTGTTGTGCTCCCGGCCCATTGTGGGCAAAGCAGGTGCTTGGAGACAACGCCACTACCGAGGACCTCATGGACGTCCTTACGCCTATTCTTCTGCTGGATACACCAGATCCGGCTCTTGCTTGGGAACAGAAGAAAGCAATGCTCGACCGACGTCGGGGATACCTCAACGAGCAGGGCATCGAAGAGTTGCACTTTAAAAGCAGCAAAACCGACCTTACCATCGGATTCACCAACCAAGCTCGCTTCACCGGTGGAGCTGAGTCCATGCAGGACGGGCTTCAATTCTTTGCAAACCTTCCTACCGAAGAGATTTTCACCACTCCCGATAGAATGCGTGCACAAGGGTATGTGACCACTACCAAGCCCGTAACCGTGTTGGATGTTAAAACCGAGGAAGTAAGGTTCGTATTCGAAGAAGGGAAAGTTGTTGACTATTCAGCAAAGGAAGGGAAAGAAGCTCTCGATTCCTTCTTCTCCATCGATGAGGGAACCCGCCGACTCGGGGAAGTGGCTTTGGTGGATGAAACAAGTCCCATTGCACAGAGCAATCTCATCTTCAACTCAATCCTGCTGGATGAGAATGCCAGTTGCCACCTCGCCCTTGGGGACGGCTACCCCACTGCCTTGGCTAACGGATCTGCACTTTCGACCGACGAGCAACTACACGAAGCTGGATGCAACACAAGTCTGATGCATATCGATTTCATGATTGGTTCGAAAGATATGGATATCGATGCAACCACGTTCGACAAAAGAAGTTTTGCCGTAATGAGAAAAGGTGTCTTTGTCTTCTAGTTTAATTCGCTGATCAAACGCAGCCCATCAAGGGTATGCATTACCGAGATATGATTGATCCGGTCGATCAAGGGAGCAATGGTATGGGTAAGGCCTCCGGTCGCAATGACGAAGACCTCCCGTCCCAGCTCCTGTTCGGTACGCTCTATAATGGCTTTCACCATACCGGCATACCCGAACATAATACCGCTTCGGATTGATTCCTGACTGTTTCTTCCGATTGCTGTAGCAGGGATTTTCAACTCGACCTGGGGCAATTGGGCGGTATTGCCGAACAAGGCATTCACCGCAGTCACCAAACCAGGGGCGATGGAAGCACCAAGGACTGAACCGTCGCTGTCGACCGTGGTCAATGTAAGGGCGGTACCGAAGTCAACAACAACCACAGGTTCGTTGGGATGCATGTAATGCGCCTGCGCCGCATTGGCAAGCAAGTCGCTTCCCAATTCTGGAGGAATCGTCTCTTTCCTCAGTCCCGTCTCCACACTATGATCAACCATCAAAGGTTGGACATCGAAGAGCCGGGTGATGTTTTTCTGCATGGAGCGGGTCAGATTCGGTACAACCGAACTGATCACCGCTTTATTGATATCATGCTTATGCAGGCCTGCATGACTCATCAGGCTATCCAGGACGACAAAATACTCATCACTGGTTTTTTTCTGGTCGCTGTAGATTCGAAATGATTGCACCCACTTATTTCCATCATGGACCGCAATGACTATGTTTGAGTTTCCGATATCTACCGCTACCAGCATACAGCCTCCCTAGAGTGCGATTGCGTGGTGTGATCCGCTGTACTTCTCATCACGCAGAGCCTTAATGGTATCATCACTGAAATACTCCTCAAAGCTCATCATCCTGTCAATGACACCATTTGGAGTGAATTCAATAATACGATTAGCAATGGACTCGACAAACTGGTGGTCATGGCTGTTGAAGAGCAACACGCCGGTAAAATCAATCAGACCGTCGTTGAGCGCCGTGATAGCCTCCAAATCCAAATGACTGGTGGGTTCATCGAAGATGAGACAGTTGGCCTGCTCGAGCATCATGCGCGACAGGACACATCGGACTTTCTCTCCACCGCTGAGAACCGTACAATCCTTCAACGCTTCATCACCACTGAACAGCATACGCCCAAGGAATGATCGGATGTAGGTATCGTCCTTGTCCTCGCTGTAGGTGCGTAGCCAGTCGGTAATGGAAACATGTTCGCTGAACAGATGGCTGTTGTTCTTGGGGAAATAGGAAAGACTGGTGGTTACACCCCAGGTAAAGGTACCACTGTCAGGTTTGATGTTGCCGGTGAGAATTTCAAAAAGGATTGTCTTTGCATAGTGATTAGGACCGACAAAGGCCACTTTATCACCACTGTTGAGCACCAAATCGAAGTTGTCGAGGATTTTCTCTCCTTCGATCACCTTGGTAAGGCCCTTGACCTCCAGGATGTTCTTACCGCATTCGCGAAGCGGCTTGAAGGCCACATAGGGAAACCTGCGACTGGAGGGTTTGATGTCATCGATGGTGAGCTTGTCGATCAGCTTCTTTCTGCTGGTAGCCTGCTTGGCTTTTGCCACGTTGCTGGAGAAGCGGAGAATGAATTCTTTCAGTTCGGAGATTTTCTCCTCACGGCGCTTCTTATCGTCCTTCATCTGCTTGGCAGCCAGCTGACTGGACAGATACCAGAAGTCATAGTTGCCGACATAGAGCAGGATTTTGCCGAAGTCGATGTCTGCAATATGGGTACAGACGGTATTGAGGAAGTGACGGTCGTGGCTGACAACGATAACTGTATTATCGAAGTTGGCCAAGAAGTCCTCAAGCCAATGAATTGACTCAAGGTCAAGGTGGTTGGTCGGTTCGTCCAACAAAAGAATGTCAGGGTTTCCGAAAAGGGCCTGGGCAAGCAGAACACGGACCTTGATGTTGTCTTCAACGTCACTCATCTTTTTTTGCTGCAAATCAGTTGAAATTCCCAGTCCATCGAGCATCTGGGCAGCCTGTGCATCAGCTTCCCAACCGCCCATGTCGGCAAAATCTCCCTCGAGTTCCGCAGCCCGAAGGCCGTCAGCCTCGGTGAAGTCTTCTTTTGCATAGATGGTGTCCCGTTCCTTCATCACGGAATAGAGCTGTTCATACCCCATGACGACGGTTTCAAGGACTGTATAGTCGTTGAAGGCGAAGTGATCCTGCCTGAGGACGGCCATACGCTGGCCGGTTGAGATGATGATTTCACCGGTATCGGACTCGATCTCACCGGAGAGGATCTTCAGGAAGGTTGACTTACCGGCTCCATTGGCACCGATGATACCGTAGCAGTTGCCCGGAGTGAATTTTATGTTGACTTCCTTAAAGAGAACCTGTGTTCCGTAAGAAAGACCGATATTTGACGCTGTAATCATAGTATGTGGTTCCTCATGCGTAGTATAGCGATAAAAAAGGGCAACCTACAAGGTTGCCCCTTCCTCATTCGTTTTAGTTCCTAGGGGAATCGAACCCCTATTTAGAGACTGAGAATCTCCTGTCCTAACCATTAGACGAAGGAACCGATGCCTGGGATGGAGGGATTCGAACCCCCAAAGGCAGAACCAGAATCTGCAGTGTTACCATTACACTACATCCCAATTTGAAAATCCTGTGGTAGGATACGGAAATGCGTATGCTTTGTCAAGGGGATAGGAAAATTATTCCTACTCCCCGTGATAGACTTGCAGCACTTCCACCGGGTACGGGGCAAGGGCTCGGTCATAGTTGAGGAACGGCAGCCCGATGACTCCCAAAAACCCTTCAACCTTGGCTCCATGCTCTTCAAACATGGAAGCAGCAGCCCTTAAAGTGCCTCCTGTTGCAATCAGGTCATCGACAAACAGAACACGACTACCCTTTTGGATGTCCACTTCCTGGACGCATACCACATCGCAGCCGTACTCCAGCTCGAAGCTCTTTGTATACACCTTGTTGGGCAGCTTGCCCATCTTTCGTACCAAGATCATGGGTATACCAAGTCGTTCGGCAAGCGGTGCGGCAAATATGAAGCCACGTGCCTCTACTGCAGCTATCGCATCGATGGTGCGATGCTTGCAAAGCTGCTCCATCCGGTCGATGCAGTAGCTAAACGCTTCCGGTACTGCAAGAATACCGGTAATGTCATAATAGAGGACTCCCTGCTTGGGGAAGTTTGGTACCTTTCGAATTACACTGTCTAAATCGTAATGTGCGTCCATAGGGCCTCTCGTCAGGAATATTGTTTTTTAAATGCGGTTACCCGAGCACTTGCCGACTCGGAAAAATCTGATCGAATACCATCGCTCAAATAGCGATATGCCAATGCAGCAATCATTGCTCCATTGTCAGTACATAATTTCAGGGACGGAAAAGAAACCTCATAGCCGCCTAGCCTGAGTGTTTCCAATTCACTTCTCAGGTAGCTGTTTGCAGCAACCCCGCCTCCTGCACTCAATCGTTTCAGGCCTGTCTCTTCCAAAGCAGCTTTCACCCGCTTTATCAGCATGTTTACTGCACTGCGCTGGAAGGATGCTGCAATATTTTCAGGACTTTTTTCGCTCTTCCCATCCCAAAACGTATCCAGCTGGTTGATCGTTGCAGTCTTCAACCCACTATAGGAAATATCATACGGATGGTCCTTGGTATGCAACGTAGGACCGGGAAACAAAAAAGCGAGAGGATTACCCTTCTTGGCCAGACGGTCAATAGCCACTCCGCCCGGATATCCAAACCCATAGTGCTTTGCAACCTTGTCAAAGGCCTCGCCGATGGCGTCATCGATGGTTGTACCAAGGACTTCAATTGCATCATACCCATCGACTCTGCAGATGACGGTATGACCACCGCTAACCAACAGCCCCAAGTAAGGATACTGCAAGGGGTGTTCAATCTGGGAGGCATATAAGTGTGCTCGGATATGGTCGATGGTGATAAAGGGTACCCCAAGGGAAGCTGCATAGCCCTTGGCAAAGCTCAAGCCTACCAAAAGAGAGCCCAACAGACCAGGTCGGTTGGTTACGGCAACTGCATCGATGTCATCTGAACTAAGGTTGGCTTTCTGAAGGGCGGTTTGCACCACCGTTCCAATCCACTGGGTATGCAGACGCGAGGCTAGCTCTGGAACAACCCCTTCATAGGGTTTATGGAGTTCGATCTGGGTGGCAATAATGTTGCTCAGGATGGTATGTCCGTCCTCTACGATTGCAGCAGAGCATTCATCGCAAGAAGTTTCAATCCCCAGAACTCTCATAAAGGGTCGTCCTCATCGTCGTCAAATTCATCTAAAAAATCATCGTCATCAAGGAAATCAAAGTCCTCATCATCGAACGAGAACTCATCCTCGCTGACCAGCGGGGCAATGTCACTGAGCTGCAATCCATATTCCAAGGCGTCCGGAAACATATCCAACAAAAACTGGGCAACATCAGGTTGCCAGCTCAATCCTACCTTGGTTCCGACAGCATGTTTTTCAGTATTCAGCAAAACAACCACCTCCTGGGCGACAGCATGGCTGAACGATGTTTGTGTTTTCAATGCACTCCCTCTTCAGTTGCAAGCGTACTAGACAAAAGCCTCCAAGGTCAAGGCAAGATTATGGAAGTACAATAACGGAAATACCATCTTTACCTTCTTTCCTCTTTCGGGTAAAATGCACCTGTTTTACCTACATTGCCAAAATAGCTCAGGGGTAGAGCAGCTCACTCGTAATGAGCAGGTCAAGGGTTCAATTCCCTTTTTTGGCTCTCACGGTTCCTTCGGGAACCGTTTTTATTGCCCGAAGACAACATCACCCGGGCCGAAGCCCGGGTGATGTACTGATTTGCAATCGCTTACTTAGCCTTTTTGGC
Organism: Sphaerochaeta globosa str. Buddy; assembly: GCF_000190435.1. NCBI lineage: Bacteria > Pseudomonadati > Spirochaetota > Spirochaetia > Spirochaetales > Sphaerochaetaceae > Sphaerochaeta > Sphaerochaeta globosa. Next base: position 1,399,759 of record NC_015152.1, on the reverse strand, counting down.
GGCAATGGATGCCTGGGCTGCTGCAAGACGGGCGATGGGAACTCTGAACGGAGAGCAGGAAACATAATCCAAACCGACCTTATTGCAGAACGCAATAGTCTTGGGATCACCACCATGCTCGCCACAGATACCCAGCTTGATGTCCGGATTGGTGGAACGACCAAGTTTTGCAGCCATGTCCACCAGCTTGCCTACACCTTCAATATCAATGGTGGCAAACGGATCGTAGTCATAAATCTGCTTATCTGTATCGTTCACATAGGGACCGAGGAAGGATGCTGCATCGTCACGGCTGAAACCACAGGTCATCTGGGTCAAGTCGTTCGTACCAAAGCTGAAGAACTCTGCCTCACGAGCAATTTCGTCAGCGGTGATTGCAGCTCTGGGAACCTCGATCATCGTTCCAATCTTGTAATGTACCTGCATTCCCTGTTCATTGAAAATCTTCTCAATGACCTGAAGTGCATGTTTCTTACAGAACACAAACTCCTTGTAGTTGCCTACCAAAGGAATCATGATCTCGGGCATTACATCCACTCCCTTGCGCTTTACATTGATGGCTGCTTCAATGATCGCCCTCACCTGCATCATGAGAATTTCAGGATAGATGATGGCAAGTCGGCAACCACGGAAACCGAGCATCGGGTTGAACTCATGCAAAGCACTGGACTTCTGGGCAACTTCCTCAACAGTCAGACCCATCTGCAGGGCCAACTCATGGCGACTGGTGTGGTCGTTGGGGAGGAACTCATGAAGCGGCGGGTCGAGCAATCGGATTGTTGCAGGCCTTCCCTCCAGTGCAAGGAAAATTGCTTCGAAGTCACCTCTCTGCATCGGAAGCAGTTCAGCCAATGCTTTCTCCCGCTCCACCAGATTGTTTGCAAGAATCATCTTGCGAATCGACATAATGCGGTTTCCACCGAAGAACATGTGCTCGGTACGGCAAAGACCGATACCCTCAGCACCGAAGGCGACAGCCATTTCGGTATCGTGGGGCGTGTCGGCATTTGTATAGACACCAAGTCTCTTCAGCTCCTGCACGTAGCCCATAAAGGTCTTGTAGTTATGAAAGAGGTTGGATTCACTCTCTTTCATATGGCCGTTGAGCACTTGGACAATCTCAGAGGAGCGCACGGGAATCTTGGTTCCATAGACGGCTCCGGTAAACCCGTCGATGGACATGTAGTCACCTTCACTGAGGTAGGTTCCATTTACTTCAAGATTCTTTTTTGCTTCATTGATATGAATATCACCGGCACCGCTGACACAAGGACAACCCATACCACGGGCGACAACAGCAGCATGGCTGGTCATTCCACCACGGCAGGTAACAACACCCTTGGCAACAGCCATGCCCCCAATATCCTCAGGACTTGTCTCTGAACGGACAAGAATGACATCCTTGCCCAGGGCAGCCATTTCCTCAGCCTTTTCAGCAGTAAAGTAAATCTGTCCGCAGGCACCACCGGGAGATGCATTCAAACCACGGGTAACTTCATTCAAACCATTGTCGCGGATATACTTGGAGTCAAGAATCGGAGCAAACAGTTTGCCGAACTCGCCGGCAGGAACTCTGGATACTGCAGTTTCCTTATCGATCAAGCCTTCTTCAACCATGTCAACCTGGGAACGGAGCCAGCTGAAAATCGTGCGCTTGCCGTTACGGGTCTGCAGCATGTACAACTTGCCTTCCTGAATGGTGAACTCTATGTCCTGCATGTCCTTGTAATGCTTCTCCAAAATGGAGCGGATTCCTACCAACTGGTCGAAGACTTCTGCATTGACTGCCTTCAAGGTATCGATGGACTGGGGAGTGCGGATACCGGCGACAACGTCTTCACCCTGGGCATTCATCAAATACTCACCGTAGAACTGGTTTTCTCCCGTGGAAGGGTCACGGGTAAAAGCGACACCGGTGCCGCTGGACTCGCCCATGTTTCCAAAGACCATGCTCTGAATATTGACAGCAGTACCAAGCAATCCACGGATATCATTCATCTGACGATACTTGATGGCTCTCTCATTATTCCAGGACTGGAAAACAGCGTTGATGCTCTTAAAGAGCTGGTCGATTGGATCAACGGGGAATTCTTCACCGGTATAACGCTTGTATAGCCTCTGATACCGGGTGATTACTTCCTGCAGGTCCTTGCTGTCAAGTTCGGTGTCGAGCGTCTTTCCCTTGGAATCCTTCACATCCTGCAGGGCACTTTCATACTCGTGATGGGGAACACCCATGACAACATCACCGAACATCTGCATGAAACGGCGGTAGCTGTCCCAAGCAAAACGTTCGTTGTTGGTCTTGGCGATCAAAGCCTTGACACTGTTAGGATTCAGTCCAAGGTTGAGGATGGTATCCATCATGCCGGGCATGGACTGTGCAGCACCACTGCGAACCGAAACAAGCAAGGGATTTTCATTGTCCCCAAGCTTGGCACCCATCAAGGTTTCAAGCTTGGCAAGATTCTCAAGCACCTGTTCTCTCAGGCCCTCAGGATAGGATCCCTCATGGGAACTATAATACGCACACGCTTCAGTGCTAATCGTAAAGCCCGGAGGCACGGGAAGACCAATACTGGTCATGTCGGCGAGGTTTGCACCTTTACCACCGAGCAGCTCTTTCATTTGAGCTGTCCCTTCTGCCTTGCCGGAGCCGAAAAAATAGACATACTTTGTTTTTTTTACTGCCATACTTGACTCCTGTTCTTTCTCATACTAGACGAACAAATCCTATCTGTTCGGCGGACACCTGTCAATCAAATCACGGAATAAAACGGCAATAACGGGTAATCAAGTTCTTATTAGATAAATATTTGTTCAATTGTTTTTTGGAACAATATTCCAATTTTCTTGGATACAAGATAAGTTTTCACAACAAACGCATTACAAAATTTTTAGGCTTTTTGCAAGTTTTTTTCTACAATTCATGGATTACGTAGTTTCCCCTATATGAACCAACAGATTCCGCAATTTATGCAACAAACAGCAACAAACAGAAAAACACCCGCCATTGCTCACTTGGCAATAAACGGGTGCAGAGTATTTGGGAGAGACCTAAATCAGGGCTGCTTGCCGATATAGGCAAGAATGCCACCGTCGACATACAGCACATGGCCATTGACGAAGTCACTTGCCTTGCTGGCGAGGAACAGGGCCGGACCCTCAAGGTCCTCGGTGTTTCCCCATCGCTCGGCCGGTGTCTTGGCCACGATGAACGAGTCAAACGGATGGCGGCTGCCATCGGCCTGCCGTTCCCTCAGGGGGGCGGTCTGGGGGGTTGCGATATAGCCGGGCCCGATGCCGTTGCACTGGATGTTGTACTTGCCGTACTCGCTGGCGATGTTGCGTGTCAACATCTTGAGCCCACCCTTGGCCGCTGCATAAGCACTGACCGTCTCGCGTCCCAGCTCGCTCATCATCGAGCAGATGTTGATGATCTTGCCCGTCTGGCGCTCCATCATCGAAGGAAGCACCGCCTTGGCGACGATGAACGGGGCGGTAAGATCGATGTCGATGACCTTGCGCCAGTCGCTTGCGGCCATTTCGTGCATCGGGATGCGCTTGATGATCCCGGCGTTGTTCACCAGGATGTCGACCGGCCCGAGGTCCTTGGTGATCTGGGCATTGGTCCTTACCACGGCATCCTCATCGGTTACGTCACATACATAGCCGTTGGCCTCAAAACCAGCTTCCTTGTAGGCAGCTGTTCCCTTGTCCACCAAATCCTGGTTGATGTCGTTGAATGCAATCTTTGCACCCGCTTGGGCATAGGCGCTTGCAATCGCAAAGCCGATCCCATAACTTGCCCCGGTTACCCAAGCCACTTTCCCCTTCAGGGAGAACATCTCTTGCATGTTTACCATAGTTCTTACCTCAACTCCTCAGTTGCTACCCAGTCCATATCGGTATAGGTGCGGTTTTCCCCACACATTGCCCAAATGAACGTATAATTGCTTGTACCCACTCCACTGTGAATCGACCATGACGGATTGATTACCGCTTCCTCATTGCCTACGGCGATGTGTCTGGTTTCAGTGGGTTCTCCGAACAGGTGGAACAATGTCTGCTTCTCCTTGATGTCGAAGTAGAAGTACACTTCCATTCTCCGTTCATGGGTATGGGCCGGCATGGTGTTCCATACGCTGCCCTCATCGAGCTGGGTCAACCCCATTGACAACTGGCAGGTATCCAGTACATCCGGGTGAATGTATTGGTTGATCGTTCGCTTATTGCTGTCGGCTACATTGCCGGCGCTTACATGCTTGGCTGCAGCAAATACTATGTGTTTTGCAGGAAAAGCCTGATGGGCAGGGGTGCTGCTCATATAGTACTTTGCCGGGTTTTTGGCATCCTTGCTAGCCAAGCTGACCTGCTTGGTTCCCATGGGAAGGTACAGACCATCGAAGTGCACCAGATTGTACGTCACCCCATCGGCCTGCACCACCCCGTCGCCGCCGATGTTGATGATTCCCAATTCGCGGCGCTCCAAGAAATAGTTCACGCCGAAGTCCTTCATTGGGTCGATATTCTTCGCAAGATCAACTTTGTTGTTCACCGGCATGGCCCCAAGGGTCACAATTCTGTCGATGTGCGAGTACACTGCGCTCACGTCGTCTGCAACAAAGATGTTCTGAATTAAAAACTCTTTGCGCAGCTCACCGGTTGTCATGTGCTTGAACGCCTCTTTTCCTGTTGAATAACGAATGTCCATGTAATTCCTCCTACTCTGAAAGACAATCCGGCCGCTTGAACGACAGTACTCTGTCAAGGTACGACCCGATGGTTTGTGCATCACTGAAATACGAACTGAGATCCGACTGCAGCATATGCTGCATACGACGAATCCCACCAAATAAATGATAGGTTATTACCCCTTCCATTTGATCATACTGCTGTGTTTCCAACAGCGAAAGCAGTACTGCATGCTCCTGTACGATTTCCTTGAAATTATGCATCTCCACAATGTCAAGCATACGAAAACGTGTGTAATAGACTTCCGAATCCTGAATGGCATCCCAGAACAAGGGAAATCCAACTTCGTTGAACCACGTCTGATGGAGTGCTGAATCGATTGCATAGAACACTGATGGTTCAAATTGGTCACTGGCAAGCAAGATTTCCTGATTACGCAGCATGTGACGGCAACGCTCCAGGGCGAAGGGGTCCGCCTTTTGGGAAAACTGCGTAAGGACCTTGGTCTCCAAAACCGTGCGCATCATAATAATCTGATAAATAAAGGAGAACTTTAGCAAGGTAGCCCGCACTCCCTTGTAGGGGACGAACTCCAAGAGTCCTGCGTCGCAAAGCCTCTCAAGTGCAACATGTACCGGAGTCCTACTAGCCTCAAATCGATCACAAATATCCTGTTCCCGCATCATTTGCGCCGGGACGATGGTAAGATTCAGGATTTCCTTGCGCAAGGAGGTATAGACATGGTTCGCTGTATCTTTAGCCCGCATCAACAACCTCCTTTGTTTCGCATACAAATTTAATTATTCGCATGCGAATTTCTTATCTGCATCCTAACATGGACGAAACTCTCTGTCAATACGAAAAAACCGGACACATATATGCCCGGCTTTTTCAATCTATATTGATACACCCTAGGGTGCTGTTATGCGATATAGCTTTCCACCATCTTACTTTTTGACGGATTTCTCAAGCGCTCAAGTGCCTTCTTCTCAATCTGGCGGATGCGCTCTTTGGTAAGGTTGTACAGCTCGCCGATTTCCTTCAGAGACATCGGAGTCTTTCCCTCCAGGCCGAAGCGGAGCTCGATAATATCGCGTTCCTTGTCACTGAGGGTGGCAAGCAGAGAACGAACATCTTCCTTCAAGGAAGCATCCAGCAAGGATTGCTCGGGGTTCTGGCTCTCATCTTCAATGAAATCGCCGATATTGCTGGCACTACCGTCGGTAAAAACCGGGGCATCCAAGCTTATCAGATCGCGGCTGATGGAGAGAAGGTTGGAAACGTGCTTTGGGTCAAAACCGGTAAGGGTGCCGATCTCTTCCATACTCGGGTCGTCGGTGCTCAAATCCTTCATCAACGAACGTTGTGCCTTATGCATCTGCAGCAATTCATTGGTCCGGTTCAGCGGAAGACGCACCGCCCTGCTCTTTTCATTAATGGCTTTCATAATCGACTGGCGAATCCACCAGACGGCATAACTGATGAAATGATATCCCTTATCGGGATCGAATTTCTCCAAGGCTGTCATCAAGCCGATGTTTCCCTCATTGATTAAATCAACCAAAGGCATACCCTGATTCTGATATTTCTTGGCTACATTCACGACAAAACGAAGGTTGGATTCAATCATGCGCTTGCGGGCGAATTCGTCACCCTTTTGGGCGCGCTTGGCAAGGACAAGTTCCTCTTGGGGGGTAAGCAAAGGAATTTGGTTGATTTCCTTCAGATACATACTCAGTATATTTGCATCGTCATAGGCATAAGAATCATCGGTATGGTTAAGCATGGTGCGTTTCGTTTTCATGTTGCATTCTCCCTTTTGGGTCGTTGGAAAGGTAAATGCAACTAACGTGCCAAGTTTTATATAAAACTATTATTTCTATATTTTATATACTTTTAATTAATTGGGTATAATTTCAAATGGCAAATTTCACCAAATACAACGAGGAAAACGAGTCCAAACTGGTCTATTTTGACACATCGGCAAAAAGTTCCCCATATTCCGGTTCATTCTGACCCATTGTGAACACAAAAGCTCAACCAACCGACCATTTCGGATCACAATCACCCACCAGCCACGGGAAATCGAGCTCGATGGAGGCGAACCACTGGGTTAGATTCTCTGAAGCAAAGGGAAGCTCACTCTCCTGGAGTTGCTCCTTGAGCTGCTCGTACTCCATCTTCAGAAAATCGTGAATCATATCCCCTTCACTCAGGGAACAGGTGATGCAACGCTTGCCCATCAGGTACATCGCAAACTGGCGACGGAAGAAATCGAGCCATTCCTTATCCGGGTTGAACATTTCATTTCCCCTGATCAGAAATACATCGATGAAACAGTTCAGGCTGCTCGCCATATCCTGTGATTTGGCAAAGAGATGAGCAAGATTATAAAAATGTCTCCAAATCTGCTCAAAGCTTGCATTGGCACTGAGAAAAACATATTCTTGCTGTTTCATTAGCTGTGTAGTAAGTTCTCGTTGTGCGTCCATTCCATATTCCCTTTTCATCGTACACAGAATATAGTAAAGGCTCCTAATAACGGCAAGCTAAAGAGCGTTGTTTTTTCGCAGTGCGCATGTTCTGCACACGTTACATGCGTATTGCACAAATCAGCTTGCCTGTCTTGCTTCTTTTGACTATATTATCTGAAGCGAAGGCGAAGCCCTCGTAATAACACTATCACATTTACCTATGGTTGGAGGAAGATACAATGACCATTAAGCCTTTGGCAGACAGAGTATTGGTGAAAATTGAAGAGGTGCAGGAGAAGACGGCAAGCGGTCTGTACATCCCTCAGACAGCACAGGAAAAGACCCAGATCGGTACTGTTGTTGCAGTCGGTGAAGGGACTGACAAGGTCAAGATGACCGTCAAGGAAGGCGATCGCGTCATGCACGACAAGTATGCCGGAACTTCTGTGAAGTCGGATGGCAAGGAATACCTAATCCTCAGCATGAAGGATGTCCTGGCAATCATCGAGTAGCACAAGCGAATACGAGAAGCAGGTGGGAAGCAATTCCCACCTCTTTTTTATGTTTCTCTTGTCATTTCAATGTATCTCGTCTGAAAATTGTCAGAGCCTTTCGTTTTCAACCATACAGAAAGTTCTCAATTTTATCACAGAGTCCCTCGGTCATCGTCTCAGGATGAAAACTCTCGGGAAGTGAACGCAGCATGTAGACTCCGTAATTCTTCGTGACAACCCTGCTGTCGAGAATCAACACGACACCTCTGTCTGCAGTACTACGCAGCAACCGGCCAAATCCTTGCTTGAGTTTCATGGTTGCCGACTGCAAAGCCAGCTGGTAAAACCCACTGCCGCCGGACTTGTCAATCGCCTCACACCGTGCCTTGAATACCGGATCGGAAGGAACCGTGAACGGAAGCTTGACAATGATAACCATCCGTAGCGTATCGCCGGGGGCATCCACCCCCTCCCAGAAGGATGAGGTTGCAAAGAGCGTACTGTCCTGTTCTGCTATGAATCGATTGAGCAGGGTGTAACGGTCCAGGTCTCCTTGCGCCAACAAGGTAATACCCGCTTGTTCAAACTGGGAAGCAAGCATGAGCTTGATTTGTTTGAGCATTACGTAGGAGGTAAAAAGAACCAAGGACCCTCCGCCTGCACTATGCACTGCTTTGAAAATAGTCTGAGCCAGATATTGGATATAGGGATTCTCCATCTCCTTGGCGGGAAGCGGAGCATCAGAGGGAGTCAAAAGCATCAAATGACTCTGATAGTCGAAAGGAGAGAGAAATATGCCCTTCAAAAATGGGCGCCTCTCGTCGTACGGCAGCCCCACCCGACTCGCCCAGAAGGCAAACTGATCACTCAAGTCCAAGGTTGCAGAGGTGCAAACCACGGTATCCAATTTGGTAAAGAGTGCATCTACAAGCAACGGAGCGATTGATAGAGGGGTAATGCGAACCTGTACATTCCGGTCACGGTTGTTCGATTCGGCATTGAACCAGTGGACCTCATCCTGCCATAACTCAAAGTTGCAGAAACGGGTGAGCACTTCGCTCATCATGGAAATTCTCGTCCCGCGTACTTTCAACTCGGCAAGCTTCGAATCCAATTCCTCGGGGGCTTTATTGTGTTCAAGAAATACATTGATCTTTGCTGCCAACCGACCGCTAGCCTCGGCAACCGAGGCGGCTGCCTTCACAAAATCAGCAAGACGACCCTGTTGTTCCACCTTGATAAGAACAGGTTGGAAGTCATTTTTCTGAAAGACGGCAAGCAGGTATTGGTCCAGGGTACCGACTTCCTGCATAAACAGGTGAATATCATCCTGAATGCGGTCGATGATGTCCACTTCAGTGCTGTACTCGCCGAGTTGTTCGAGCAGGGACTTACTGCTGTACTTTCCGGTACGCTGGATTCGGTGAATCTGACGCAACATTTCCCTGGAGTCATACTCATCGGTAAAATACTCAGTGGCATTCGATTCAATATTGTGAGCCTCGTCAATGATCAGGCGATTAAAGGGGGGAAGAATCATTTCCTCTGTGTAATCCACATCGCTGATATACCTGCTCTGGGCATCGGTAAAGAGCAGGTGGTGGTTGCTTACAATGATTTTTGCTTCCTTGGCCTTTGCTTTGGCCTTGAAGAAGAAGCACTCCTTGAAATACTCACAACTATGATTGGGACATAAATCCCCATCACAGCAAATTTCAGAACGCAGCTCAAAGCTCAACCGTGAAGGATAATCGGCAAACAGGCCTGTCTCTGCTTTCTTGATCCACTGCCCGACCTGATAGAGTTCACTCATCGGATCCTGGCTGAGCAAGCTGGCTTCGGCGCGAGTCTGTACGAACCTGAGAATGCACACATAGTTGCTCCGACCGACGGCCAGGGCAGTCTTGCACGAAAAGCCGAGGTACCGAAAGAGCATCGGGATGTCCTTTTCGTACAACTGCTTCTGCAAGTTGATCGTGCTGGTTGCAATGACGGTCCGCTCATCGGGACTGCTCATCGCATTGTACAGAGCGACCGCCAGGTACGCAAAGGATTTACCGATGCCGGTTCCCGCCTCAATGGCCGAAATGGCATTGGTCTCATAGCTTTCTCGAACCATTTCAGCCATCAAAAGCTGGCCTTCCCGGTATTCGTACCCGGGAAAGTTCTTCTCAAGCAGACCTCCCTTATCGAAGATCTCGTAAATGTCATGCTTCGTCAATGTGATATTCCTGTAGCTTGCGGTGCAAGGTTTTGCGTCCGATACCCAATACTTCGGCCGCTTTTGTCTTGTTCCCTGCACACGAGGCAAGGGTGGAGATAATCAACTGTTTCTCTGCTTCGGCAAGAGTGATGCCGACTTCCAGTGAAACGCTGCTGGTGTTCTGGGCCTTGCCGATATGCACCGGCAGGTCCTCAATATCAATAATGGTCGTCCTAGCCAATACTACGGCACTTTCTATGCAATTGCGCAACTCCCTGATGTTTCCCGGCCACTCATAGCTGAGTATTGCTCGCTTGGCCTGATTGGAGAAAGCCTCAATGCTTCTTCCATTTTCTTGGTTGAACAGCTGCAGGAAACTGGTCATCAGCAGGGGAATATCATCCTTGCGTTCCCTCAGGGGGGGGACTTCAAGGTGTACTACGTTCAAGCGGTAGTACAGGTCCTCACGAAAGTTTCCCTTCTCAATTTCTTTGGGCAGATCACGGTTGGTGGCGCATACGATGCGAACATCAACGGTGATTGACTTCTCACCCCCTACCCGCTCAAATTGCTTCTCCTGCAATACCCTGAGTAGTTTGACCTGGGTCGGAGCGTCGATCTCCCCGATTTCATCGAGGAAAATCGTTCCCCCGTCGGCTAGTTCAAATCGTCCCTTTTTCTCCTTGACCGCTCCGGTGAAAGAGCCTTTCTCGTGTCCGAAAAGTTCGCTTTCCAACAGACTTGCGGTAAGGGCGGCACAATGCACCTTGATGAACGGACCCTTGCTGCGGTTGCTGAGTTCATGAATGGCGTCGGCGACCAGTTCCTTGCCCACCCCGCTTTCTCCGGTGATGAGAACTGAAGCCTTGGTCGTAGCCACCTGGCTGACGGTATCCATCAACTCCACCATTTTCTGGCTTTTGCCGATAATGCGGTCATAGCGGTTGCGTGCCCGTAATTGTTCCACCTCTTCCTTCAGTCGTTCATGTTCAGCATAGAGGTCGGTATCCGAGAGGGCTTTTTTGACAACCAGCGACAGCCGGTCCAAATCCACGGGCTTGGTGAAGAAGTCGACCGCCCCACCCCGCATTGCTTCAACAGCGGTTTCGATGGTCCCATGCCCGGTAAGAATGATCACCGGCATGCGCGGGTAGGCTCCGCTTATTTTTTTCAGCAGGTCCTCTCCGCTCATTTTGGGCATCCGAAGGTCGGTGATGACCAAGTCCACCCCCAATTTGTTTATTTTCTCCCAAGCTTCCTGGCCATCGGAAGCCTGGACGCTCTCATACCCTTCGAGCTCCATTGCCATGGCCAAACCGCTTCGGATATTTTTCTCATCATCACAGATAAGGATGCTACGCTTCATAGTTTGCCTCCGTCATAGCCTGACTGTCCAAAGCGAGCCGCTCGCTCTTGGGTACTGGAAAGTAAAGGGTGAAAGTGGTTCCCTCTCCCAACTTGCTTTGGACCGTGATATCGCCTTTATGTTCCTTCATAATTTTATACACGACAGTCAAGCCAAGGCCTGTTCCCGTTGCTTTGGTGGTAAAGTAAGGTTCAAAGATTTTTTGTTGTGTCTGCTCATCCATCCCGATTCCGGTATCGATTACCTTCAGAAGGACCTGGTTTTGGTCATGCCGTACTTGAAGGATGATCATGCCGCCTCCTTCCATCGCATTCATTGCATTCTTGATAAGGTTTAGGAGGGCTTGCTTGATCAGATGCTCATCAAATTCCAATTTAGGCAACGAGGTTGGAAGATCCAGCTTCATTCGTACATGATGCTCAGAGAGCTCGGGCATCACAAAGTTGGTGACTTCCTCGAGCGTACGCGTAATCTGAGCCAAACGCAGACGGGTATCCATGGGCCTGACGGCAAAGAGGAAGTCCACCACAATTGAATTGAGCCTGCTTATTTCCTCATCCAGAACGTCCAGGTACCGCTGGGCATCGTCCAAGGTAAGTGATTCCTTTCGGCCGAACGCCTTTCGCAGCAGTTGCAAGTGGATGGCCATGGCAGCCAAAGGATTCTTGATCTCATGCGCGACACCGGCTGCCATGGTGGTCATTGAAGCAAGGTTTTCGCTTCTTCTAAGTCTGGCCTCATTGGCATTATGTTCGGTGACATCACTGAACATAACCACATAGGACGATCGGATACGCTCGTTATTGCTCTTATAGGAAAAGACCGTTACGGCGATGGTCTGAAGCGTATCGCCTTTCTGGAACGTAAACTCATTATTCTCGTCAGCTGCCTTCTGCTGCACCGAAAGGTTTATATACCGCAAGACATGCTCGTCATCGAGCACTTTGGAAAGGGCGAACCCTTCATAGGAGCGAAATCGAGCCATGGGTACAAGCGTTCTACAGTTGGAATTTGCATACAGGACAGTCAGCTTCTCGTCGGTGAGGATCACCCCGTCGTGAATCGATTCCAGGACATTCTCCAACATTTCGACATCGCCTGCCTGGGAGCGCATGATGTCTACAATCTGCTTCGAATCGAGTTGGTCAATCTTCTGGATTGCCCGTTGGACAAAGTTTTTCATCGCGCCTCCATCAAACGGTAGTACAAGGACTCCAACATCAGACGCCCGTTCTGATTGTACAACTGCCCCTCCGAAAAACTGCTGCTCACCAGATTGGAGAGCTTGTAGGCCAAATCTGTGGCAAGGTTTCCCTCTTCCAGTTCAAGCGAGAGCTGGTCCAAAAACGATCGCAACACGTACTCATAACTGTCCATGTCATCAACATTGGAGAGTAACTGCTGTAAATCGCCAAGGCTTATATACCGGTTGCTCTGTACTGATGAAAAAATCATGCTGGCGATCTGGCGATTCTTTTGGAGGTCCATACCCCCGCCTTCAAGGTAGAACTGTTCCAAGCTCTCATATTCCTTGTCATGGAGGTAATACGGCTCTAGATAGCGGCCAACCGCTTCTTTTCCCAACGGAGGGAATGCATACCTTCTCACCCGAGAAAGGATGGTACTCATAATACGGTTGGGAAATTCGCTGATAAGAAAGAAATAAGTATCCTCCGGCGGTTCTTCCAAAATCTTAAGCAGACTATTGCGCGCAGAGACATTGGTCTGTTCCATCGCTTCAAGAATAATGAATCGCTTGCTTGAGCCCATGCTGGTTTGGTTTACCCATTCATCCACCGCCCGTACCTGACCGATGGTGATCGTGGTATTCTTGCGGCTGGCCGCATACAGACTCTTGAGGGCAGAACGAAGGTCGTCAGCCCATTTTTTTGCTTCCTTGGGTCCCAGATCCTTTTCTTGGCTGAGGGAAATGAGCAACTCATTGACTGCAGCGGCTGCATCGAAAGCAGTATTCTGGGTAGGGTTTGCCGGAGTGAAAAAGCTATTATACTGAAGTAGTAGGATGCGAATGCTCCGAATTACCTGGATTTTTGAAAACTCGTTGCATTGACGCATGAAGGCGGACAGGTTGGTCTCGATCATGCTTTTGTGATCCCGCTGGCTTACCACCAAGACATTTGAAGCAGAAAGGGTTGCAAATTTACGGCAACTTCCACACGTACAACCTTCCAGGCCCTGATCGTTGCAGGAGAGAATGCGGGCTGCCTCCAAGGCAAAGCTCATTCTGAGACTGTAGCGTGGTCCTCCGAACAAATTCACCTGACTGAATGTACCGCCTTCAATCTGCGTGCGCATCTGTTCCGCCAAGGCGCGCTGAAAGGGTTCAAGCTTTTCAAACATGGGCTACCTGTAATGAGGATGAGAACCAATTCACTGTGTCGGGTACCAAGGGTCGGACGATATTGATCACAAACTGGCTTGCATCGAAAATCGGTGAGAGGTCAAATACTTTTTGCAACTCAAGCACATAGATGACAACACTTGCAGCGATAACAACCTCGATGACACCCCACAAAAACCCAAGAAGCCCATTCACTGCCTTAAGACCGGTGGCATTGAGGGCGGTTTCCAGCAGATTGCCAACGATGCGCGTCAAGCCGTAGCCGATAAGGAACAGGATAACAAAGGCGATCAAGCTGGAAAGAAGCGGCGGCAAGGCAAAGGACTGAGTGAACAGGTCAGCAATAATGCGGGTGAACATAAGACCAGAGAAAAATCCGACGATGTACCCGCTGCGGTGTGAGAATGCATCGGCGAACCCGGTAAGGGTATCTGCAATGCCCCCAATAATTGCCAGTACGAAGACAATGATGTCAATTGAGTTGAAATACACGGATCCGATGGTCAATCCCCATTGCATACCTTACTCCTTCATGCTGCAAAGCAGCTCTGCTATACGATGTGCACAATCTTTTTGTGCCAACTTCCTACTATTCTCAGAGAGCATTGTGCGCTTTTGCCGGTTGTCCAGCAAGTCTTTTACTTCATCAACAAACCGATTGAGGTCTGTTTCAGATACGAGCGTGCGGGCGGCATCCAGAGAGGCAAGGTGGAGTGCATTATCTATCTGGTCTCCCCTGCTATATTCCCGCCCCAAGGGTATGAGCAGGCTGGGACAACCAAAGAGTGCAAGTTCGGCTATGGTATTCGCCCCTGCACGGCTGACTACCAAGTCTGCACGTTTGAGCAGCGACGGCAACAAGTCCGTGATGAAAGCAACTTCTGTGTAGCGCTCAAATCGGAGGTTTTGTACATCCTTGGAGCCGCATTGATGATACACATAGGCCATCTGGGTCAAGGCTTCAAGATGGGTACGGACCAGTGCATTGATTTGCTGTGATCCGCTGCTGCCCCCAAGGACGAGAAGCAGCTTGTCGTCCCTGCCGATAAACGGTAGCTCCGTTTCATCATAGGGGGTATCGGCCTTTTCAACCAGACCGGAACGGATCGGATTGCCGGTAACCACACGTTTGGAAGCCTTTATGCTTTCAAATCCTTGTGCAAACGGTACACAGACATAGCGTGAGAAATGGGCATTGATACGGGTCGCCAGGCCTGCACTCGCATCACTTTCATGACTTACTACAGGAATTCCCAGGAAAAATGCTGCCAACACCGGTGGCACGGAAACGAAGCCCCCCTTGGAAAAGAGTACATCGGCTCTGTTGCGCTTAAGAATGAAGAAGGCCTGCCAAAATCCGGACAGGACATTGCCTATGTCCAGTAGATTCTGAATCGACCGATAACGTCTCAACTTCCCACTGCGGATGGCAAAAAAGGGAATACCCTGCTTCTGGACCACTTCCCGCTCGCTGTTCTCGTCCCTGCCAATCCAGAAAGCCCGATACCCTGCATGCTGTACAAGCTCTTCGTGTACGGCAAGTGCAGGGTAGATATGACCGAGGGTACCGCCCCCTGTATAGCAGACAACCATGCCTTGACTATACCATGTCAGACGGTAAACGACTAGTGATTTGTATCATCTTGATACAGTGTGGGTAGATTTGTCCCACCTTTTTCTCATGGTTTCACTTTTCTTGGCCTGCGAGAATGAGTATACTGGGAAGGAGGGGCCAAGCTCCTCAATATTTGCATGCAAGAGAGATATCCATGGGCAGCTCATTTTTTACAAAATTGTTCGGAACCAAGCAAGACAAGGACTTGAGGTCACTCGTCCCCCTCGTAGAACTGGTAAACAAGGAGGAAGCTTGGGCCTCGGCACTGTCCGACGATCAGTTTCCCGCGCAGACTGTCCTCTTTCGGCAGCAAGTTGCCCAAGGCGCCAGCTTGGAAAGTTTGTTGCCCAAGGCATTCGCCTTGGCCAGGGAAGCAGCAAAACGGGTGTTGGGCGAACGCCATTACGATGTACAGATCATGGGAGCGGCAGTACTCCATCAAGGAAAAATCTTGGAAATGAAAACCGGTGAAGGCAAGACGCTCACCTGTGTTCCCGCCGCCTATCTGAATGCGTTGGAAAATAAAGGGGTGCATATTGTCACCGTCAACGACTACCTAGCCGGACGTGACGCTTCCTGGATGGGACCCATTTATGAGTTCTTGGGCCTTTCGGTTGGAGTCATTCTCTCCGATATGGACAATGAGGCCAAAAGACGGGCTTACAGCAGGGATGTTACCTACGGAACAAACAATGAGTTTGGTTTTGATTACCTCAGGGACAACATGAAATGGTCGGCCCAGGAGAAAATCCAACCCAAGCACCATTACTGCATCATCGATGAAATTGACTCCATTCTCATAGACGAAGCAAGAACGCCACTGATCATCAGCGGCCAAAGTGAAGACGATTCAGCCCAAGTGCTGGGAGCTGCAAAAATTGCTGCTTTCTTGGTTGAGTGTGATAAGGATCCGGAGACCGGTGACTACTTTGAGCAGGACCCGCTTTCACGCTTCGAACGCAATGCAAAACCGTTTGAGGAACGCGGCGATTACAAGCTCGATGAGAAGCAGAAGAAAGTTTCCTTCACCAATCAGGGTATGCTCCACATGGAAGAGCTGCTCAACAAGCACCATGTCATCAACGGTTCAGTCTATGCCGATGAGAATTTTGAGTATGTGCACTATGTCACCCAGGCTGTGAAAGCACTGCGCCTGTATAGCAATGATGTCGATTATGTCGTAGTTGAGGGACAAGTCCAGATTGTCGACGAATTCACCGGCCGCATCCTGCATGGAAGACGGTACAGCGATGGACTGCACCAAGCGATCGAAGCCAAGGAAAAAATCAAGATTCTTGGGCAGAACAAAACACTGGCTACCATTACGTTCCAAAACTTCTTCCGCATGTACGACAAGATCAGCGGCATGACCGGTACTGCAGATACCGAAGCCCCGGAATTCCTGAAAATCTACAACCTCGATGTCGTCGTAATCCCTACCAACAAGCAAGTTGTCCGTAAGGACTTCCCTGATTTGGTTTATTACAACGAGCAGTTCAAATTCAAGGCAATCTGTGAGGAGATCGAGCGGGTACACAAGACTGGACAACCCATTCTGGTAGGTACCATCAGCATAGAGAAAAGTGAACTCCTATCGCTTTTACTGCGCAGAATGGGCATCAAGCATGAAGTGCTCAACGCAAAGAACCATGCTCGCGAGGCCATGATCATTGAGGAGGCCGGCGCCAAGGGGGCCGTCACCATCGCTACAAACATGGCCGGTCGAGGAACAGACATCAAGCTCGGAGGCAGTATAGATGCTAGGGCTCGCAGACTATGCGGCACAGAAGCTTCGCCTGAAGAGTTTGCAAAGGCACTCAAGGAAGTCTTCCCTTCCTGGAAAAAGGATTATGAAGAGGTAAAGACACTCGGAGGGCTCTACATCCTTGGAACTGAAAGGCATGAGTCCAGGCGTATCGACAACCAGCTCAGGGGACGAAGCGGCAGGCAGGGGGATCCCGGTGCAAGCCGTTTCTTCGTCTCGTTGGACGATCCTCTGATGAGGCTCTTCGCATCGGAAAATCTGAAGAACATCCTGGGGAAAATCGGTATGCAGGACGGGGAGCCCATCGAACACCGTATGCTCTCCAATGCCATCGAGAAAGCCCAGAAACGAGTGGAGGACCGCAACTTCGAAATCAGAAAACATCTGCTCGATTATGACGATGTGCTCAATGAGCAGCGCAACTTCATGTATGCAGAACGTGATGCGATCCTTAGCGACGAGCATTTGCTTGAAAGAGTCAGGGCAATCTGCCATGAAATCAGTTTCCAGATTGTCGACACGGTTTTTGCAAATGTCAAAGATGACCAGAAAGGCGTGAAAATCCTTTCAGAAATGCTGACCACCTTCCAGCTTGAAGTCCCTGTCTTGGACGAAAAAGCGACCAGTGAGGCATATAAGCAGCATCTTCAACAGTGCATTGATACGGAAATTGACTCCAAGGTAGCACTGACAGGAGAAAAGCCTTTCAACGATTTTCTTCGGTTCAATTACCTCAGGCAGGTCGATCTTCGCTGGCAGGATCACCTAACCACCCTTGAGGACCTTCGCGACGCTGTGAGCTTACGCTCCTACGCCCAGAAGAATCCACTGGTGGAGTACAAGGTCGAAGGTTTTGAAATCTTCAATGAGATGCTTGAAGGTATCAAGCACTTCATGGCCCAGACGTTGGTACGGGTACAGATAACCCGTCCCGAGCAGTCGTATCAAAGGCCGAGCAGCAAGGCGAAAATGGTTGAATCCCATACGGCAAAAGGGGCGTTCGCCTCGGAGTCGCAGCCCAATAGGCGCGTTCAGGGCGGCGGCGATGTGGCTGCAGTCACAATCAGGCGCGACCAACCGAAGGTCGGACGCAACGATCCGTGTCCCTGTGGAAGCGGAAAGAAATACAAGCAATGTCATGGAAAGAATAGCTGATAGATTGGGACCGGATTTCCGGTCCCTTTTTTGTTTTTTGTTTCTAGAGTTCTTTGCTTATTTGATTATTAGTTTTCTAGAAGAACTGTGTCGGATCGAGAGCGATACCCGATTGTTCAATGCTGAAGAAAAGCGTAGGCCGATCATAGCTGGTTCCGCTGGTACCGATGCTGCCGATCGTTTCACCCTTGGAAAGAGTCATGCCGATACGGACCTCAACATTCTCCAAATGATAATAGCTGGTACGGTAGCCACCCTCATGACTGAGTACGACAAACCTTCCCCTGCCCTTCACCTCGTAACCGGCATCCACGACTTGACCGCTTGCGGATGCCACGACGGCCGAGCCCCAATTACCAACCAACAGGATACCCGTTATGCTTTCGCTTGTACCTGTTGCCGGGTTGATATAGGGTTGGCCAAAGAGTGTGGTAATCGTGCCTGAGGCAGGTTTCTGGAATTGGATGGGAGCTACATCAGTCAACTGGCTGGTGGATGCAGAAGAAGTGTCGGGAATAAACAGCTGCTGACCGACAAGGATGTTCTCACTCTTCAAGCCGTTTATTTCCTGCAGCGTTTTCCATCCAAGCGAAGGACTGTACTTGCGGGCGATGGTTGAAAGCATATCCCCTTCCCGAACGGTGTACAGTTGTCCATCGCGGTCGGGGATCTTGAGGGTTACACCCTCGCGGATAGCCTGGATATTGCGAATTTGGTTGACACTGATCAGCGTCTGGGTTTTCAAAGTATACATGGCTGCGATGGATGCCAGGTCCTCGCCTGCGGCAACAAGGTGATCGGCATATTGGATGGTAACCGAGTTGGCTGAGCGGACCGGTGCAGGTCGGTCGGAAAGAGAGCGAGCTTGGGTATCGATTACTGCAGCATCGGCTATGGATCCTGCAACAGGAGTAGATGGGGGTTCAGCTGAAGGGGCCAGCACCGGTACAACCTCAGGGGCATCACTAATTTTCTCAACCGTAGGCAACAACTCTACAACGGGTTTGGAACCTTCGCCGCCCTTGGAATCCAGCGCTGGGAAAAATTGATACCAAATAACAATCACCACCACGCAAATGGCAATGCCCAATGCAATGGTCCAAATCAGACCACGGCTGGGTTTTGTTCGCTGACCCTCCGTTTTGGCACGCCAGGAAGATCGCTCCTGCATATCATCATAGTAGTCTTTTGCCATAGCTCGACATTACCTTTCCTACATAGTAGTATAAAACAATCATGGCTACCAGTCCAAAACATTCCTATATCAGGCTCTTCTGCCTTCTATGTATCACATTTTTGGGAATAATTCTGCTCAGATTGGGCTTTTTAATGCTTTTTGAACGAAGAAGCGTTACATCCTATACTGACCCAAAGGTTGCGAACCAAGTAATCAGAGGCACTATTTACGACAGGAATCAACAAATTCTTGCCATCCAAACACCCTATTGGGGAGTCTATCTCCATTTGAATGCCATCAAGGATCTGCAGCTGGTAAGCGAAGTCATTGCACCC
Source organism: Sphaerochaeta globosa str. Buddy (assembly GCF_000190435.1). Lineage (NCBI taxonomy): Bacteria > Pseudomonadati > Spirochaetota > Spirochaetia > Spirochaetales > Sphaerochaetaceae > Sphaerochaeta > Sphaerochaeta globosa. Next base: position 1,380,118 of record NC_015152.1, on the reverse strand, counting down.
TATGTCCAGATGAATCCCGACGAAATCCAAAAAAAAGCGGCTGCATATACAACCTATGCACAAATCAAGGAACGTATCGACGACCGAATGGTCCAGCCGCTTATGGATGCCATCCAGAAATATTCCCTCAGAGGCCAAGTGAATGTCGAGAAACGGATGGGAAGGACTTACCCCGCCCAATTCCATGCATCACAGACCATCGGCTTCATCAATACAGAGGGAGAGGGAATCGAAGGAATCGAGCTGAGTCAGGAAACGTATCTGAACCCCTATCCTGCACTGGGTGATACCCATACCACCTATGGACAGGACATCACCCTCACCCTGGATTTGGATATCCAGTATACCCTGGATGTCCAATTACAGCAGATTGCCGACGAACACATGCCCGATTATGCAATGGCGCTTGTACTGGATGCCTCTAACGGTGATATTCTGGGGATGAGCAGCTACCCCTGGTATGACGTGAATGCCCTTTCCTCATCCAATGAGGAACAGCGTAAAAACCATGCAGTGAACAACCTGTTTGAACCGGGTTCAGTCTTCAAGCTCTTCAGTCTTGCCGCAGTGCTCAAGAGCGGGGAGGCCCACACCGAAGAAAGCTTTGAATGTGATGGCACCTACACCTTCAAAGCGGGAGAGAGCAACATCACCATCAACTGTACTGCAGTACACGGTCTGGTCGATCCTGAAACGATGATCAGCAAATCCTGCAACGGGGCAATCGTGCATTGGGCACTACAGACCGATGCAAAGGCTTTCTATGACGTGCTCAACAGCCTGGGCTTCAACACGTCCTATGATATCGGGCTTCCCTCTCGGGCGCGATCGCAGATAGCTCCCCCTTCCACATGGTCCGGTCGGTCTCAGGCGACTATCTCGTTCGGTCAGGAACTGCTTTCCTCAGCTCTTCATCTGGCAACCGCCGCCACAGCGTTATGTCCCTCAGGTGAGCTATTGCGCCCCAATCTGATTCTCCGACGGACTTCACCGGTCGATGGAAGCGTTCTCTATGAACGTGAGCGTACCGTGTTGGAAAAGGTGTTGGACAGCGAGACAACCGCACTAATCCGTAGCGGTATGCTCAAGGCAACCCAGCAAGGCGGTACAGGAATTCGGGCACATGTTGCAGGAATTGACTTGGGAGTAAAAACTGGAACAGCACAAATCCTCAATCCGCAAACCAACAGCTATGAGGATGGAACCGTGTTGGCTTCGACCTTGGCTTTGGTCCCCATCGATAACCCCAAATACATCGTGTATGTTGGGGCCGGCAATCCAAAAGGCGACACTATCTGGGGTTCAAATATTGCAGCACCTGCAATTGCAAACATCGTGCAAGCTTTGATAAGTCAAGGCAAGCTGATAGGCAAGAATACAACAATTCGCTAAAGGGATGGGAAAAACTGGAGTAGGTCCAGGCTGAAACCTTGAAGCCTGGTCATCAGATAGGCTGCTGAGGCAGGATGAAAGTCCTGGGGGATGGTCTGTCCATCGGCAAGGAAGAGCAACGGTACATCCGACTTTTGTACAAAGCTCAAGAGATTACCGATACCACTGGTTTCATCGAGTTTCGTACAGATAATCGCTTTCACCCTTTGTTTTGCAAAGAGTTGTTGTTGTGCTAGCAAATCGCTTTCCTTATGGGAAGCACTCACCACCAAGTAGGTACTGCACCCTTGGAAGGGAAGTACGGCAAGCATGCCATCCAGAAAGGCCTTGAGCTCCTCATCTTTTGCACTACGCCCACTGGTATCGACCAGGATATGGTCGAATCCCTTAAGGGAAGCAAGCAAGCCTGCCAAAGCAGACTCATCGGAGGCTTCATACAAAGGAAGGGCAAACTCATGCGCAAATTGCCGAATTTGCTCCACCGAGCCGGTCCGTTGCGTATCGAAGCTCAAGAGTGCAACTTTCTTACCCTTCTGAGCACGCAAGTACAAGGCAGTCTTGACCAAGGTCGTAGTCTTTCCTACACCGGCAGCACCCACGAATATGGCAAACTTGGATCCAATTTCATCCTCAAACTGTATTCCTTCAAACAGGCTTTGCAGCAGCTGAACCTCAATTTCGGTTTGGGAATGCTCGATCTTGCCTGCAAATACTTTCTCATGAAAAGACAGAGGGATGTCGTTGGAGGTTAGCAAATTGGCAAGGTAGGCTTCTGCATTGAAAACCTTCACCTCAACAGGCTCAGGTTCCGGTGTCAGTGCTCGTTCCTTTACCAGATAGTAGGTGATTGCACAACGCTTCTGTTTTGCCAGCAGAGAACCTTTGGAAAAATCCTTACGGGTATGAATGCGCACGGCATTCCCGTGTTCGCTACGGGCCTGCCTGAGTGCGCTTTCATAATCACTTGCTTCAAGGCTAAGGAATTCCAAATCCGCTCCTAAAGGATAAACTTCGAAAGGTCCTGATTCTGAATAACATCGCCGAGTCGTTCATCCACGTAGGCTCGGGTGATGGGGATAGTCTGTCCGGTAAGCTCATCTGCACTGAAGCTCAATTCCTCAAGGAGTTTTTCCATGATGGTAAAGAGCCTTCTGGCACCAATATTATCATGACTTGAGTTCACCTCATAGGCAATTTCACTAATTCTCCTGATGGCCTCATCCTCAAAGATTATCTGCACACCCTCGGTCTTGAGCAATTCGCGATATTGCATCGTAATTGCATTGGCCGGTTCAGTCAGAATCCTATAGAAATCGTCAGCTTTCAGGTCATCCAATTCTACGCGCAGCGGAAAGCGTCCCTGCAATTCAGGAATCAAGTCGCTGGGTTTGGAGACATGGAATGCTCCACTGGCGATGAACAGAATGTGAGTGGTGTCAATCACGCCCCATTTGGTGGAAACGCTGGTCCCTTCGATGATGGGTAGGATATCACGCTGGACGCCTTCACGGGAAACATCGATGCCACCGCCCGATCCGCCGCTTTTGGCAACCTTGTCAATCTCATCGATGAATACAATACCCATCTGTTCGACCCGTTCCTTCGCTTCGTCGATGGCTCGGTCGGTGTCAACAGCCTTGTCGGTCTCTTCCTCGGTGAAAATCTCCCTGGCCCGCTTGACTGTCAGCTTGCGGTTGTGGGCTTTGCCATTGCCGAAAATGGAACCGATGCTTTGCATCGCCTCCTGCAGCTCCTCCATATTGGGTTGTCCAAGCACCTCGATGCCGACGCGCTTGCGGCTTTGCACATTGATCTCAACCTCGCGTTCATCGAACTTGCCATCGCGCAACATCTGCCGAAACCGCTCACGGGTGACTTTCTGGCTGTCGGTATAGCTGCTGCCCACTGCTATGATGTCCACCGACGGGTCTTCCTTTACCTGAGGCAGCAGAATATCCAACAACCGCTCTTCCACCCGGTTCTGGACCTTTTCCAGTTCACGTTCGGCAAGCTCAGCTTTTACCTGCTGTACAGCAATGCTCATCAAATCACGGATGATTGATTCCACATCCCGACCGACATACCCGACCTCAGTATATTTGGTCGCCTCAACCTTGATGAATGGGGCATTGGAAAGCTTCGCTATTCGGCGAGCAATCTCAGTTTTTCCCACCCCGGTGGGCCCGATCATGATGATATTCTTTGGAGAAACCTCATCCCGAATTTCCAGCGGCAGGCGTTTGCGGCGGGTCCGGTTGCGAATCGCAACGGCAATCGTCCGTTTTGCCTGCTTCTGACCGATTATGTACTTATCGAGTTCCTTCACTATTTCGGAAGGCTTGAGCTCGTCAAGCTTCTTGCTTGCTGCATATGCCATCTCTTACAATACCTCTACATTGATTGAATCGTCGGTGTAGATGCACAGTTTCGCTGCGATTTCCACACTCTTGCGGGCTATCTGCTCCGCACTCATCGTCGGGCTCGCCTCAAGGTACGCCAGGGCCGCACTGAGCGCATAGTTTCCCCCGCTGCCGATGCCGATGGCATCGCGTTCAGGATCGACAACATCCCCTGCCCCGTTGATCAGGAAAATCCGCTTACCGTCGCTGACCAGCATCATAGCCTCAAGCTGTCTCAGTTGCTTATCAACTCTCCATTGTTTGGCAAGTTCCACAGCAGAACGGGTCAAATCACCGTTGAACTGCTTCAGCTTCGTTTCAAACAGCTCGAAGAGCGTGAAGGCATCGGCAGTGGTACCGGCAAAACCGGTGATGACTTTGCCATCATACAGCGTGCGTACCTTATGTGCGTTCGACTTGAGAATGGTATCTCCGGCAGTTACCTGCCCATCGCCGGCTATTGCTACATGACCGTCCTTTCGGACTGCTACGATCGTGGTTCCTTTAAAACTACTCATCCTGTTTCCTTCCATGAGGATGGCTATACGCATATACGTGAGCCAACCTCTCTTTTGATACGTGGGTATAAATCTGCGTTGTCGAGATACTCTGATGACCGAGCAGCTCCTGCACCAGACGGATATCAGCCCCATTGTCCAGGAGATGGGTGGCATAGGTGTGCCTCAACACATGAGGGGTGAACGGTTTTTGCCAACCAAGTCTACTTCTGTACACAGCAAACATACTACCAACGGTACTCATCGGCAACTGTTTTCCCTTGTTTGAGCAAATGAGAAGAGGATTCGAAAACCGCTCGTGCTTCAGACTCAGATAGGAGGAAAGCAAAGAGGCGCAGTGATCGGTGAAAAAAACATATCGGCTTTTATTCCCCTTTCCCAGGACACGGACTCTTTTCGTCTCCCACTCAATATCACTTTCCTTGATCGAAAGCAGTTCACTGATACGACACCCTGTATCGTAGAGCAAGGTAAAAACAGTCATATCACGGGTGGAGGGAAAATCAGCATAGGGCAGACTGAGCAACGCTGTTACTTCTTCGACGGTGAGTACCGAGGGCAACCTATCCATCTGGCGGTGTACAGCAATGAGGGAGAAGGGATTGGATGCAATTCTTTCTGCTTTCAGCAAGGAAGAATAAAAACTTCGGGCACAGCTGATCTTGCGGTTGATGCTCGATTGCGCATAGCTGCTATCCTTGACCAAGTATCGCACAAACATGCGTGCATCCTCGCGTGAAGCCTCGAGCAACGGTACTTGCAGTGATGTAAAATAGCTCTGCAGTTGCAATAAGTCCCGTTCATAGGCACAGAGGGTATGTTCGCTGAGACTGCGGATACTTTTCTGCGTAGTAAGAAACGTTGCGATCAGATTCTCTTCATGCATGGTCTAGACTATAGCATGAGGGCCCAAAACGGTACAATGAGCCGGCTTGGATCCTTGCCTGGACAGGCCAGCTTCGCAAAGCAGCAATCTGCTGATACCCATCAACAATTTCACAGCCCATTTCTGCAAGGCTGCGTGAACCTGCATTCAGACTGCCACCCCGAGTTCCCAGACTGTGTACATACACATCCCTTCCGAGATCGAGGGCGCAGGTGGTACAGTGAAGCGCCCCTGATTTGAGCGGTGCCTGCACTACGAGTGTAACCTCAGCCAAGGCAGTAGAAAGAACATTGCGGCTGAGACAGCGAAACCGAAGAGCCTCATCGTCGGGCTCATAGGGAGAGATCAGACAAAAAGCCGAAAGCAAAGCGTTGTTTGTAATACGATTCACCGCCAGCCCACAGTCGCAGACAACGACTGCCCTCTTGTTGCTGTCCTTCAGGGCATACAGCGCACAGCGGTCAATGCCTCGGCTATTGCTGGTCACCACAATGGTATCATTCGCTCCCGCTTCCAAGGCAAGCTCATAGGAGCTCTGGCTGCCAAGCCCGTCAGCATAGCGGGTTCCACACACCAAAAGCATCCGCTCGGTTTGGGTCGGCAAATCCTGCGTATACATGAGCCGGAAAGGAGGGTTTTCCAATTGGTAGAATTGTTTGGGGTAGGATGGCATTCCATAAAAGACAATCCGCGTCCGGCCTTGTGCAAGGAACGAAAGCATCCGTTGTGTTTTTCCAGCAATCGCCCCGGCTTTGGCCAAATCTGAAGATGAGGGATTGCTGTAGGCAAGATTCAGTTTCTCATCAGCGCTGAGAGAAAGTTGGCTTATGGATAAAAGCGTCGAAAGTTTCATACAACAAAGGCCGCGTTGTTGATGGTTTGCTTCAGAACAGGGAAACAGCGACCTTCACCAAAAGCAACAACAAGACAAAGAGCATGACCGGCTTGACCACATTTGCACCAACCTTCAGGGCAAGTCTGCTCCCAAGGTATCCACCTATCACCGCACTGACTGCACAGGGGATGGCGATGGAAAAATCTATCACCCCGTGATAGAGGAACATCGCAAGGGCGGCAACATTGGAAGCCAGATTGACAATACGGGCTGTACCGCAGGCTTTCAACAAATCCATACCCAAAACCGAGGTGAAAATGACGGTGAGGAACATACCGGTTCCCGGTCCGAAAAAGCCATCGTAGCAGCCGATTACCAATCCGGTGATCGAAGCCAAAGAATAGAGGAAAAGTCGACTTTTCTGTTGAGCCTGACCGAAATCGGGCTTGAAAATCATAAAAAGGGCTAATGCAGGAACAAGAAATACCAAAAGGTAATTCAGATAGGTATCGGCATAGCGGGTTGCAAGCGCCGAACCCATGGCTGAACCAATGAAGCTGAAAAGTGTTGCAACCAAGCCGATGGAAAGGGAAACCTGGGAACGTCGAAGGTACTGTATGGAGGCGACCAACGTACCGCTTGCCGAAGCAAACTTGTTGTTGCCCAACGCAGTCTGGGGAGGAAGACCGACAGCTACATACGCGGTAAGGGTTATCAAGCCGCCTCCACCTGCAATTGCATCCACAAAGGAACCAAAAGCAATGATGGGACACAAAAGAAAAAGTATGTTCATTGGTCTTCCTTGTCGTGGATGCCGGCATGAAATTGCTCGTAGGCTTTTTGCAGTTGCTTGGTGTCAACATGGGTGTAAATCTGGGTCGTCTTGATGTCACTATGCCCCAAGAGTTCCTGTACGCTTCTGAGGTCCGCCCCGCCTTCCAACAGATGGGTGGCGAAGCTGTGCCGCAAGGTGTGTACCTTGGCATCGAGGCCCGCCACATCGCAATAGGCGATGAACCGTTTGTACATGGCCTGCCTGGTCAATTGATGCCCCCTGCGTCCTACAAACAGGGCTTTTGTCGAGAGCCTCATGCCAATAAGCTTGGGCCTGATATCCTTGAGGTAGGCATCAACCCACATGCGGGCTATTTCCCCTACCGGAATAATGCGGATCTTATGACGTTTTCCCACCACCCGGATGCTGGTCTTTTGGTAATCGGATACCTGTAGCGTACACGCTTCGCTGATTCTCAGGCCGCAAGAGTAGATAAGCTCGAAAAGCGTGCGGTCACGAAAGCCCAGAAGGTCCGAGGTATCGATGCTTTCCAAGAGAGCATCCACTTGTGCAACCGAGGCTACCTGGGGGAGACTCTGCTTCTGCCTGCCGCGCTGGATAAGCAGTACCGGGTTGTCCTCCCTGATTTTGCTCATCTGCAAAAACGAGAAAAAAGAACGCAAGGCTGATAAAAGCTTGGCAACACTGCGTTCACTGAGGTGACGGGTTTGCACCTGTATTACAATATAGGCCTCAATCAAGCTCGCAGTAATCGTTTCATAGTCAGAACCTGCAGCGAGAAAAAGAGCAAGCTCATGTGCATAGACAGACTGCGTCGCCTCTGAAAGGCGACGCTGCATTGCAAGATAATCGGTATAGTCCTCGATCAATACCCTGTCAGAGGAATCACTGTTCATCAGTTCTCGTCCGTTTTGTTGCGTGAGTAGCGAAGTACAGCAGGAATGGTGTAATCATTTGCATTGGTACTCGGCCCCTTGCCGAGCTGTTTCTGCAAATCCTGCCAACGGTTAACCTGGATGGAGGCGACATCGGCCTGATCATCAGGCTTCTTTGCCGGCTGTGAGGAGCCTTCATTCTTGCCTTCATCCCGCTTTGCCGAAGCATACCGGCGCTTGACCATATCCATGTCGGCAAGTTCGGCTCCAACAACCTCTTCCTTGCGTTCAAACCCTGTTGCAACCACGGTAACCTTGATTCGGTCACCCAGCTCGGGGTTGAACGCTTGGCCGGCGATGATCAGGGCGTCATCAGCACAACGCTCGGTCACCAGTTCGACGACATCCTGATATTCCTGCAGGGTAAGATTGTCACTTCCTGCAAGGTTGACCAACACACTCTTTGCACCCTCGATGCTGGCGTTCTCCAGCAAGGGATTGCTGATGGCCTGACGAGCGGCATCCACAGCCCGATTGGCACCCTCACCAAAGCCGATACCCATCAGGGCATCGCCCTTGCCTTTCATAACGGTACGAACGTCGGCAAAATCGATATTGATTTCACCGGGTTCGGTGATAAGTTCACTAATACCCTGCACACCCATGTACAATACTTCGTCGGCCATCAAGAAAGCCTGTTTGATCGGAGTATTGTTTTCCACCACTTTCAGCAGGTATTGGTTGGGAATGATGATCAAGGTGTCGACCTGCTTGCGAAGCTTCTCGATTCCGGCCTGAGCAAGCATGAGTTTCTTCTTGCCCTCAAAAGCGAAAGGCGTGGTAACCACAGCCACGGTCAAAGCGTTGCAGCTCTTGGCAATCTCGGCGACCACCGGAGCGGCACCCGTCCCGGTTCCCCCTCCCATGCCGGCGGTAATAAAAACCATGTCGGCATTCTCTATCTCGCGTCTGATATCCTCTTTACTCTCTTGGGCGGCCTTCTCTCCAACCTCGGGAACACCACCGGCTCCCAGACCCCCTGTCAGTTCCTTGCCGATGGGTATCCGAATTTGGGCATTGGACCGCTGGAGGGCTTGCATATCGGTATTCATGGTGACAAAATGCACCTTCTTCAAGCCACTGGCAATCATGCGATTCACCGCATTCCCGCCAGCGCCACCCACCCCGATTACTTTGATGATCGTGGAGGTGGCTTGTTCGTCCTGGACCATGTCCTCTACTTCAAACATTCCAAAATCCATAGCATATTCCTTTGCCCTACGGCTCACTTAAAACAATGTTCTGAAAAATCCACGGAGCTTGGAGGCGGCTCCACCCTCTTTTCGGTGCACTCGTTCCTTGCGCGACTTGGTTGAAGTTCCCGTTTCACGCACCTTTCGGGCCTCACTCTTGAGCAATCCCAAAACGGTTGTATATTGCGGACTGATATAGCTGCGGTCCAACCCGCCGATGGCCTCGGGAAACCCAAGTCTGGCAGGAAGGCGGAAAATCTCACTTGCAAGTTCAGTCACCCCGCTCAAAAGAGCACCTCCACCGACCAAAACCACCCCACCGCCGAATGAACCTTGGATTTGAGCTTTTTCCAAATCGCTTTGCAGGCGTGAGAAAATCTCAGCCATGCGTGGCTCAATGACCTTGCTCAACTCCTTCTTCGGCATTTTTATGGCAGGAAGTCCTCCGACTTGTGGAATGAGGATCATCTCTTCGCTGGAGACTGAAGGGACATAACTGTGCCCGCTTTCGCATTTAATCTGCTCGGCTGCAGCACGGGTCTTATTGAGAATGTATGCAATATCATTCGTAACAGCCTCTCCTCCAAGGTTGACACCGCCGGTGTACACGGGAGCTCCGTTGGAATAGGCAATCATATTGGTGATGCCGCTGCCGATATTGATGAGGATGGTCCCCATCTCCTTCTCTTCACTGCTCAGCACCACCTCGGAATCCGCAAGACTCTGGAGAACCAGACGTTGGACTATGAGGCCCGAACGCTGGATGCATTTTCGTTCATTCTGACACATGGAGGAGGCGGCGGTGACGATAAGCACCCGACTCTCCAAACGGTGTCCAAGCATGTCAATCGGGTCCTTAATGCCCATTTGGCCGTCGATTTGGAAATCCTGGACCAAGGTGTGGAGAATTTCACGGTCCTGGGGAAGCTCGAAAGCCCGTGCCACTTCCAGGCTCCTGAAAATGTCTTCCCGCTTGATCTCCTGGTCCTTGCTATTGATACCGACAACACCGGTACTGGCAATGCCGATGATATTCTCCCCTCCGATGCCGATGATAACTTCGTTCATCTCAGCCCCAGCTTGGAGCTCGGCCTCGTTGATCACCGTTTGGATGGTCTTCAAAGTCTGTTCAATATTGACGATGGAACCGGCACGCACTCCTTCGCTCGGATGTTCGCAGATGCTGTCGACCATCAACTGGCCGTCCCGGCTCACTGAGCCGATTACGCATCTGGTCCGGCTCGAGCCGATATCCAATCCCATCAACATCTTTTCACCAGCCATTACAGCAACCCCCTTCTGGTCGGTCTCATCACCTGCGTACCAAACCCTCACGATAGAGGTCGTAACGCCTAGCTTGCGAGCTGAGGAAAGAGAGTGCATTCTTCTGGTCCTGCTGGACCAGTGAAACAGCGGCACTTACATGCGCCGCACCTACAGGCTCCCTCACCCAAATTTGGGCATTCAGGGACGAGAGTTCCAATACCATCTTTCCAAAGCTGTTACTACTATTATTATCGTATTTTATCTTAGTTATCAAGGTAGTTTTTCCCTCTAGCGACCTAGCCAACTCCATGACCTGATGGAATGAGTCATCAACCCCGTAGTTTACCATCATCTGTGCATAAGAAGAAGGGACTTCGATGGTGACTGTAACGCTTTGCCAAGGGACTACGTCATCTGGGTGCAGGACCTTCAAATGAAGATTGTCAACCAAATAGGCTTTGCCGGACGCTTCTTCCTTGATCAAGGCTGCAGCGTCTACGAGGGTGAGGCTCGCCAACAAGGAAGAAGGAAGTTTTCGTACCAGTTTTACGTTTTTAACACCGGTAATCGTTTCGAGGCTTCTCGAGTATTTGGCAAGATTGATTGCGAACAGTGAAGTTCCCACCAGCTCTGAGAGTTTTTCTTGTACCGCGACCGGGACCACCTTGCTGCCTCCCTGTACCTGGATCTGCACCGACCGGAGGTTGAAAGCGGGTATCGAGCGAAGCAGCAATACACAAAGAAGGATGGCAAGGGGGAGGATCAACAAGGCAAGTTTCACCTTGATATCCAGCTTGCTCATAAAAGTCCCCCTTCATCGGGAAACAGGATGGCTTTGCGTTCTTTGCTTTTCAGCGAGCTTTTTGCAAGCGGGAGTTTCCCGCTGCTGATCAAAAGAATCCTATAGAGCAAGGCACAGCTGCAAAGTACCACGAAAAGGTTCGTACCCCCCTGACTGAAGAATGGCAAGGGTATGCCCGTAGGCGGCAGCAAAGCCGTCACAACAGCCATATTGAGCAGGGTTTGAAAAAGAATCATGCTGGTCAGGCCGAAAGCGCTTATACTGAGGAACCGGTCACGACTTTGCATCCGGCTGGCAGCATTGTACCCAAGGATGGCGATCATGGCAAAAAGAATCAGAATAAAGGCACTGCCGACAAACCCGATTTCTTCGCACACTGAAGCAAAAATGAAGTCACTCTGCACTTCGGGAAGCAAGCCAAGCTTGAATTGTCCATTGCCCAACCCCACCCCGAACATCCCACCCGCCTTGATGGCTTTGAGGCTTGTCGATACTTGGTAATTCATGCCGGCAGGGTCAAGCGAGGGAAACAGGAACGAGAAAACCCGTTTAACCCGGTAGCTCTGGCTGAACATGGCAACCAAGGCAGGGGTTGCAAGAAAGGCGAGCAATATGAGCAAATGTGAGAGTTTGAATCCGCTGCATACCAGTAAGGCGAAACTCAAAGCAAGAAAAAGCAATGCGGAAGAGTAATCCCGTTGGGCGAAAATCAAACCGGTGATGACAAGGCTCACACCGATAGGCAACCCGAAACGCCTGGGAACGGACTCAGCGCTGCGGTCTTTTTGATTATATGCCGCATAGAACAGGATAACGGCAATTTTTGCAAACTCCGATGGCTGAAGAGAGGGAAGCGGCCCGATTTCGAGCCACCGCCTGGAACCGAGGCGCTCAACACCGAACGGTGTGAAGAGCGTCATCAACAACAACACTATCGAAATGGCAAGGATTGGATACGAGAATGCCTTGAGGGCGGACAAAGGTATGTAGCGTATGACAACGGAAGCTACAAGGGCAAGAGCTACAAATATCAGCTGACGGGAGAAAAAATAGTAGTGAGGCAGTTCATGAATCAATGCTTCATTGTAGGATGCACTGTATAGCATGATCAGCCCCAGGGTGGTTATCAGCAAAATGAGGCACAAAAAGGTGAAGGCACTTAAGTTTCCGCCCATCGTCTCCAAGGCTTCTTCATGTTTCTGCCAATCGTCAAATTCTCGTCGTATATCCATGGCATCACCTGCTTATCAAGAGCGAGACAAAAGCGAACGCCCAAGAGGCCAAGGTAAAGAAGGTCACGATTCTCCCCTCGGCGACGCCTTTCAACTCGTAGGCATGATGCAATGGGGCAATGGTAAATACCTTGCGCCCAAACCGTCTGATGGAAATTATCTGAATCAGGCTGGTCGCCAGCTCAACCAAGAAAAGACCGCTTGCAAGAAAGACCACTACCTCAAATCTCATCAGCAATGCGCTGATAGCAATGTAGGCACCCAATGCATGGCTGCCGCAGTCACCCATGAAGTACTTTGCCGGTTTCCTGTTGAAAAGAAGAAAAGCCAGCAATGATCCAAGTAAAGCAGTGGAAGCTATGCCATTGCTTCGATTACCAAGCAGGAGCAACAACACCAACAGCGGCAGGCTGGACCCTGCAGCCAAGGCATCCAAACCGTCGGTGATATTCACTGCATTTACGAAGTACAGGATATAGAAACACGCAAAAATGTAATACGCAAAACTCAGTTCAATGCCGAATGAGCCAATTTCCAGGCGGGTGTCGATCAAAGCTTCCCTGCCGAGAAGAATCAAAAGCAAGAGCGCGCCTTGGGCCTGCAAGGCCAGCTTGAAAAGACTTGGAAGGCCGTCACCGTTGCCCGATCGAAGCTTCATACGGTCATCCAACAAACCGATGAGGCCAAAGAGCAGCAATGCGATCAATGGATATGCAACACCAGGTTCACCGAGAAATGGGTCAAAAAGCGAGATGCATAGCGTCCCCAGACAGAAGGCAATGCCTCCTAGTACCGGGGTGCCTTGCTTCATTGCCTGCGTGGCCATCAGCTCCGGCTTGATTGCAACCTTGCTCTTTCCCGTTACAGACAACAGGACCTTCGATAGGACGAAGGTCGCAACAAACGAGGAAAAAAGGAGGATGGGATATCTATCAGGCATATCCAAGCGACCTCCTTTGGATTGAGGGAATCAGTCGTTCCATGGCCACCGACCGGGAAGCCTTGAGCAGGAAGAGGTCGCCCCCCTTCAATTGCTTTTGCACCATGCTTTCGAGTTCCTCAAAATCCTTGGTGTATTTGACCTGGCCGCGATACCCGAGCTTTTTCAGCTCCAAAGAAGCTTCTTCCATCTCCGATCCAAAAAGATACGTTTGATTGAAGGATGAAGCAGCGACAGTTCTGGCTACCATGCGATGCGCTTGTCTGGAGAGTTTTCCCAGTTCCTTCATTGGTCCAAGGACCACCTTCTTCGACCCTTTCCATGAGAGGCCGGAAAGGTAGGTAAGAATGCTGTTGGTCGAATCGAGACTGGCATTGTAACTGTCGTCAATAATCGTCACATCGCTTCTATGGACGAAAGAGCGACCGTGCATTGGTTCAAAGCCTTCCAACGCCTCAGCAATATCGCCGGCATTTGCCCCAAGGTAGCGTCCTACCTTGATAGCTCCCACCACATCCTCAAGAAGGTGGCGCCCCACTGATTTCACAGTAAAGGTATGGCCCTCATAGGTGAGTTGCCATCCATCGAGGCCCAAGTCAACGGCCGAGATTTCCTTGGCATCGTAGCGTACCAGCGAGCGAGCAGCGATGGTTTGAATGAGATCGAGGTGCTTGCAGCTGCTGCTGACAAAACCGGCCTCGAGTCCTGGATGGAATATCCTGGCCTTTTGTTCTGCTATGATTTCTTGGCTTCCCATCTTTTCCAAGTGAGAAATACCGACATTGGTAAGCAGGGCAATCGAGGGCTTGAGCATTCCGACCATCCGGTCCATTTCGCCCACATGGTCGATGCCCATTTCGAACACCCCGTATCGGGATGTTTCATCAAGACCGAAGATGCTCAAAGGAAGGCCGTACTCGCTGTTGAGATTTCCCGGGGTCTTTGCAGTCGAACCCAATACCGCGGTAATGCGTGCAAGTGCTTCCTTGGTTGTACTCTTTCCGCAACTGCCGGTTATGCCGATTGTTTTGACAGAGGGAAATCGCTGTACATAGTTTTGGGCGAGTTCGTGCAAGCTCGAAAGGACATCTTCTGCAGCAAGGACTGGACACCTCACACGTGCGAGGGCCTCGGCGGCTCGACTTTTGGGAACCACCACTGCGGCGGCTCCCTTCTTGGCGACGTCCTCAAGGTACGCGAACCCATCGCTTTTCTCACCTTTCAAGGCAAAGAAAAGGGAGCCCTTGGTACACAAGCGGCTGTCGAGCTGTACATCGGCAATACGCTTGCCGTTTGGATTCAGGCAATCTGCTTTCAACAGGGGAGCAATGGAGGAGGCTGTAAAACGGCAGGTGTCGATATGTTGGTATTCACTCATATACGGCTCCTTGCGACCATCACGACAGTTTCGGCTTTGATGGGCTGGAAGGCAATATCCTCCCTCCAAGCTCCGTTGACCAGGGCTTCTGGCATGCTGAGGCTGGAAATACTTGCCTTGAGAACTTGCTGCTGCTCTTCCAATGCTTGTCGGTTCTTGAGCAGGGTTTGGTACTCAACTTCAAGGGATCGGTTTACGCCACGCTGCCAAAGGGGTACAAAAATGGCACCCATGACGCAAAGAAGCATGAATACGACAACGAGCTGTTCCACATGACGGCCACGGCCTTGCTTTTGCACCGGTCGTTGCTTGAGATCAGTAGTATACCAGTCGTTGCCCATACTCCACCCCCATTAGCGTTTTTCGATAATTCGCAGTTTTGCGCTCCTGCTTGCCGCATTCTCCTCTCGTTCCTGATCCGTCGGAATCAGGGGTTTCTTCGTCAAAATGCGTATTGCCGGCTCATCACCCTCCGCCATACCTTTGAACAGCCACTTTACCTGCCTGTCCTCCAAGGAGTGAAAGCTGATGACCGCAATACGGCCGCCGCTCTTGAGTGCTTTGACAGCGCCCTTCAGAGCCGGCTCAATGCGGTCCAGTTCCCGGTTCACCTCTATGCGGATAGCCTGGAACGTACGGGTTGCCGGATGAATGTGCCCATAGCGGTAGTTGGGCGGAACAGCCTTGTAGATGATCGATGCCAATTCTTCGCTGGTTGAGATTTTTGCAAGCTTGCGGCGCTCAACAATCGATCGGGCTATGCGTCTGGAGTAGCGTTCCTCCCCAAAGTTGAAAATTACATCGGCCAACCGTTCTTCCTGATACCCGTTGACCACATCGAAGGCGCTGATGGAAGCACTCTCATCCAAGCGCATATCCAGTACTTCGTCCTTTCGGAACGAGAACCCTCTGTGCGACTCTTCGTAATGAAAACTGGAAATGCCCAAGTCAAATAGAATCAGGTCGTACACATTTTCTTCACCTTGGGCGAAAAAATCGTTGAACCAGATATTCTTTGGTTCGAAACGGCTTCCGAATTCCTTCATCCGCTCGATGGCTTTCTGCTGTATGGTTGTGTCCCGGTCCAAACCGATGACTTTCAGATTTGGATGGGTTGAAAGAAAGAGGTGGGTATGCCCTCCCTCACCGCAGGTACAATCGACCATGGTAGCCTCTCTACCTTCGGGGACAACCAAATACTGGAGGACTTCCTGTGCCATGACTGAATAATGCACATATTCCATTATTGTTCCTCCCGGATCATCTCACTGAGCGATTGGGCTGCATCGAGGAACTCTCCCATGCTTGCCTGCAAGTAACGCTCATATTCATTCTTGTTCCAGAGTTCCAGATAGTTGCCGGTGCCCAGAAGGACAGATTCTTCCCTCATTCCAAGACCGGCACTTTCCCTGAGGCTTGAGGGAATGTTAATTCTTCCCACCTTGTCGAACTCACACAGCTGGGCGGGGGCGATCATACCGCGTTGCAGGATACGCAACTTACGGTCGAACATCGAACCAGGCCCATTCATGATCGTGTTTTTCAGTTTCTCAAAATCTGCAGGAAGCATCAGCCACAGGCAATTCTCCAGGCCCCGAGTCACATACAGGGCATCTCCTTCGAGTGCGGTACGCAACCGAGAGGGGATGAGAATGCGACCCTTGTCGTCTATGGTGTTGTAAAATTCACCAGTCAACATGACCTTGCTCCTATAGAAATACCACTTTATTGGGATTTTTTCCCACTTGTACCCATAAATGTACACTCCTTACCACCAGAGTACAACCAACCGTTTCCCCGTTTCATAGTCCAATCGCTACAATGTTTCACTCCATCGCTTAACAAGCGTAGAGCGTTATTGGCAATTTTGAGGATTTCATCGCTACATACAACAAAAACCCCTTCCTGGATGAGGAAGGGGCTGATACCAAGCAAGAAGCTCTTATCGGTCAGGATTAAAAATGTTGTAATCCATATCGCTGAAAATGATGTCACGCTTTTCAGCTTTCACCAACCATTCAGTATTGACTGCATTCTTGCACATGTTGCCATATACAACGTTAAAGTTTTTCAGGTGATCGCGCACCCGTTTCTGTGCGTATTCAGTACTGCTCTTGTTGAACAGGATGAATGGCCAGTCGCTTGCCATGGCAAGCAAAACTTCCCTTGCAGCCTGGTTGAGGAACCGCTGCTTCAGGCTGATTTGGTCGCTGAACCGAACCGCCAATTCTTCCATCCGTTCGATGGCCTTGTGGATGTGCCGGTACGTCCATGCATTGGAGCCGTCAAGCCACACTGCACTATACCCGCCCTGACCCCAGGAAGAGAATGCCGGACGTGCGGTCTGCAACGCAAAACCTTCCTTGGACAAAAAGTTCGAAGGCGTAACCAAAGCGATATCTTCCCCTTGCTGAGCCACAAGTCTGATGACCTGCTCCAGCCAATCGATTCCCTCGAACCACCAGTGGCCGAATAATTCAGCATCGTAGGCAAGGGTGAACAGGGGAGCCACATCCATGGCCGATGAAAGGCTTTGGCCCTTCTTCTTCAAGCTATAGATGAAGTTTTGGGCATGTTCGGCAATTTTCTGCTGTGCAAGCGCACGCTGATAGGGAACCTTTTGGTCGGTATGACCGGTGATGGCCCAGTATTTGTAGCCGGTAAAGACACGAACCTGCGGTTCATGAATATAGGGTTTTATATACTCCATCGGTAAGTCATAGCCGATGTCACGATAAAATTCCCGGTAGGCCTTATCGGTCGGATACCCGCTGGTATTTGACCAAACAAGACTGGTCCCCTGAAAATCACGGGGGAACGCTGCCACACCGTTGGGACAACGAATCGGACGGTAATCGCCGTATTGGACTTTGTCCGGAGAAAGCAACATGCTCTGGCTTGCTGTTTGGAACCAGGAAATGCCGTGGTATTTGAGATTCTCCTCAAGCCCCGGATAGTAGCCGCATTCGGGCAACCAGAAACCCTTGGGCAGATGTCCGAAGGTGGTCAAAAACGATTGAACGCCGAGTTCGATCTGAGCGTTGATCGCCGTAGGATACTCTTTGTACAAAGGAAGGTAGGCATGGGTGGCTGCAGTGGTGATCAGTTCCAGATGGCCGCTGGTCTCCAATGCCTTGAACCCATCGAGAATATTGGTGCGGTACAGGTCCTGGTAGTCGGATAGATTGCGTTTGGCCTGGTCGAGGTAGAATTGGGCCATTTCAAGAAACTCAGGCTGCTCTGTTCTGCAACGCTCGACTTCTTTCTCCCCCAGTTCCATGAGCCGTTCCAAGTACTGTACAAACCGCTCCTGCAGAACAGCATCGGTTAGCATGCCGCAGAGCGTGGGAGAGAGACTGATGGTAAACTTGAAGGGGATTTTCTCCGCCTTGAGTTTGTTGAACATCCTCAAAAGCGGAAGATAGCTCTCACTGATGGATTCGAACAACCAGTCTTCCTCAAGAAAACGGGGGTATTCAGGATGTCGTACAAAAGGAAGATGGGCATTCAGGATGAAAGCAACGGAATTGACAGGCATTACAGTACCCCCTTGCTCAAAGCTTGAGCGATATCACGAAGCACTGCATTGTCAACAATCTCTCCTTCCTTGGTTACCAAAGAAGAGAAGTGAATGGTAAACAGGTCTTCATCCAGAGCAAGTTGTTCCACATTGTCCTGCCAGTAAGAGGGATAGGTCTCAACACTCTTGCTCTGCGCCAGGGACATTTCGTTGCCCTTTTGGTCACGGTAGCACAGGTCTACCAAATAGGAGGAACCCATATTCGGCAGGTTGATATTCCACTGGTTGTCATCGCCTTGGATGCTGATGTCAAAGGTCTTGGTTTCTTTGCTTGCCAGCATTGTCTCCTGCACCCGCAAAAAGAGAGAGCCGTCCAATTCCCCATCCTCACCAAACACGGAATGAAGGGCCGACGGGGAGAGAGACCAGTAGGCATACGCCCACTGAGGGTCGCGAAGCAAGAGATGAATCGAAGTATCCAGATAACTTTCAGGAAGCTCCTCCACTCCGGGCAACCCATTGATGTGCTGCATGTTCCCCCGGTAATCGGTGAGGGAGTTGCAATAGCGGTTTCGATTGATTTTGCCTTTCAAAGCGGCGGGCATTTCATCATCCTGATCTTCAAACGCTTCTTCAAGCGCATCGATGAGCTCTTCGCGGTCAAGTGTCTGCCAGGTAGCAAGGCCTTCTTGTTGGGCTATGTACTGCAGCTCGGTAGTAGACAAAGAATCAATATTGATGAGAATCATGCTTACTCCCGCAACGCATCCAAGCGGATGTTCTTTCTTTCAATCGTAAAAGAATCATCCATCTTAGTCAACACAGCGGAGTTGCCTGCACTAGTCGAAGAGCGTGAGCAAAGCCAGGTCCACCATGGCATCGAACGTACTTTGCCGCTCCTTAGGATTCACCTGTTCCCCGGTCAGCAAGGAATCGCTGACGGTCAGCAACGTCAAAGCCTGTACGCCTTTCAAATGGGCAAGCGTGTACAGTTCACAGGTTTCCATGTCTATGGCCATCGTCCCCACCGATTGGGCGATGAGCTTTTTCTGCTCGCCGTGCAGGTCGTAGAACTGGTCGCTGGTGAATACGTTGCCCACCTGAAAGCCGACCTTGGCAGCCTTGGCATGTTCATAAGCTTTACAAAGAAGTTCGAACGAGGCGGTCGGTGCATACTGGTAGGTGCCGAAACGGCTGGCATTCATGGCGCTGTCGCAGTCGGCCGCCTGGGCGATCAGAATATCCTTGAGCTGGAGTTTTTTACTCATGGTTCCACAGGTTCCAACCCGCACCAGGCGATTGGCACCATACGAATCAATCAGCTCATTGGCATAGATGGAGAACGAGGGCATACCCATCCCCGTTCCTTGTACGGAAACTCTGTTTCCCTGCCAATAGCCGGTAAATCCGAACATTCCGCGTATCTCGTTATATTGGGTTACTTCAGTCAAGTAAGTCTGGGCGATGTGTCTGGCCCTCAAGGGGTCACCCGGCAAGAGGACGGTAGGTGCAATGCTTCCTTTTTCAGCAACAATATGGATGCTCATATTTTCCTCCTACCATATTCTCGACCAGAAAGGAGTAAAGTGCAAGATGCATCTATTATCGATTTGTGCGCTATGCTATACTTCGCCCTGCAATATGAATATACAGCAACAAGAGAAAACCTCACTTATCCTGCATGGGCATTTTTATCAGCCCCCCAGAGAGAATCCCCAGACTGGAATCATCGGGAAGCAACTCTCTGCCAGCCCTTTTCCAGATTGGAACGAACGGATTCATGCTGATTGCTACAGTGCAAACAGCCATTCGCGCTATCTCTCGGCGTATCGCAGAATCTTGAGCATGACCAATAATTACGCATCCATAAGTTTCAACTTCGGCCCCACCCTGCTCTCTTGGATGCAGAAGCAGCACCCTGAGACGTACGAACTGATCCTCCAAGCGGATCGTCAAAGTGTAGAGCGGCTTGGATTCGGCAACGCCATCGCCCAGGCTTTCAATCACTCCATTCTCCCGCTTTGTACAAAAGAGGATGCAAGAACCCAAATCCTTTGGGGTTTGGATGATTTCAACCGACGTTTCGGCAGGGCCGCCCAAGGCTTGTGGTTGTCTGAAACTGCTATCAATCCGATGGTCATCGACCTGCTGGCGGAAAGCGGTGTCACCTTTGTGATTCTCTCCCCCTGGCAATGCAGAGCCATATCCAAGGACGAGTCGAGCATCCAAGGACTGAACGGCAAGCCGGCTCCGTATGACAGGCCTTTTTTACTGCAAGGCAAAAGCGGAAAGACCGTCAATGCCTTTTTCTACAACCATCAGTTGGCTGAAGGAATAAGCTTCGGGCATTACCTCAGGGACGCAGACCAGCTGTATGAACGGCTTCTGACGATCAAGACTGAGGAAAAGGCGCAACTCATTCATACCGCCACCGACGGGGAAATCTACGGGCACCACGAACCCTACGGCGATATGGCCCTGGCGGCCCTCATCAAGAAGGTTGAGGACCGAGACGATTTTTCCTTCACCAACTATGCCGCCTACCTGAGCGAACATCCGGCAACCGAGTGGGCTCACCTGCACGAAGGCGAGGAGGAGAAGGGCACAAGCTGGTCCTGCTCCCACGGGGTGAGCCGTTGGTATCGTGACTGTGGTTGCCATACCGGTGGGGATGAGAGCTGGAACCAGAAATGGAGAACTCCGTTGCGAAAGGCGTTCGACCATCTCAGCCAGAACATCGATACTATCTTTTTTACAGAAGTCAAACGCCTGCTGGGACCTCAGGTCGAGGCATTATCACTTTTATATGCCTTTGCACCGGTCGCTTCCGGACAGATGGAAATGGAAACATTTTTGGCAGCGTACAGCAATGATCCATCGGTCAGGGAACAACTGGCGCAGTTGCTGTTGGCACAAAAGTACAAACACTTCGCCTACACCAGTTGCGGTTGGTTTTTCAACGACCTGGCAGGCCTGGAACCCAGGCAGAACATTACCTATGCCCTGATGGCTGTACAGCTGTGCCAACGGTTCTCCACTGATGAGCTGATGATGACGTTGCTGGACGACCTGAGCAAGGCAAAGGCCAACAGGAAGCAAGACGGCAACGGCCAAAACCTTGCTATGGAGAGCCTGCAACAGCTGCGCGGTGAAGTTGAGGCTGCCCTGTTTTTCACCCTCAACCGACGTATAGCCAAAAGCGACGACTATAGGGACTCGTATGGATACTTCACCCTTGAGTCCTACTCCCTGCTTGAGGACCAACAGGTTGTGCTGACACTGCTCAACAAGCAATCCCTGGTCCGTTATATCTGTACCGCCGTTGATCTGCATCCGGAATTGATGCAATTGGAATACTCCATCACCGTCCAGAATACAACCGAGGGTGAAGAGCAGACCTATTATCTGGATCATGATGATATACACCTACGCATGCGGGATGCTTTGTTCGACCAAATCGATCGTACCGTCTGTTCGCTCGACCAGAACCAAATCAAGCAACTCTCCCGCAATCTGTATCACTATGCGAGTTTGGCAACCAATATCCCCTATCTACCGATGGGTGCACTGTACCAGGAGTTGATCGGATCCACGCTGCAGGCAATAAAGAGTCTTTTCATGTATGGAAGTCTCTCGATGTGGGATGAGTTCAAGAAGGATTTTGAGCTGATGCTTGACTTCTTTCTCAAGTACGGCAAACAGCCGGACCTTGATCTGATAAAAACCATCTTCGATACGCAGATGTGGTCGCTGGCGGAGAAAATCCAGACGTTCGGACTGTATGACCAGAACAGCCGTTTCATCCTGGAGTTCTTGGAAATCATTCGAAAGCGTGGGTATCAACCTGATCTGACAGCCATCCAGGATGCAATATATCCCTATATGAGCATGCAAAAGAGGCTGCCACCATCCACTGATGCAAACCTGATCAACACCTTGGGCACTATGCTGAACTTTGAGCTAACAATCAAAGAAACGTAATAAGCTCGGAAAGAGCAGGATTTTCATTGAGTACTCTTGCCGCATAGGAACAGAGGGGGACGATCAAACGTCCCTCTTTTTGTGCCTGCTCGACGGCTAGCAACACCAGCTGGCGGGCGATGCCCTGCCCTCTGAGCTCGGCAGAAACATAGGTGTGATCGATCGCAAGCTTATCAACACCGATCCGACGCGTTACGATTCGTGCTACAGGAGGCTTGCCATAGGCAAAACCATTCTCAGTCTGGTAATACTCCATACTCAGCTCCCCTTCTCCAATAATTTCCTAGCGTGGCCCAAGCTCTCTATGCTGGTGTCGTCACCGCTGAGCATACGGGCAATCTCTTTCTGACGTTCGGCATCCTTGACTGCTTTGATGGTTGAGTAGCTCATTCCACTGCGAATTTCCTTGCTTACCACCAGATGATGGTCTGCCTTGCTGGCGATGGAAGCAAGATGCGTTATCACAATTATTTGATGTGAGACTGCAAGATGGACGAGCTGCTCGGCTACGGAAAGGGCTACACTGCCGCCGATACCGGCATCGACCTCATCAAAAATCAACGTGGGGACGGCATCGCTTTGTGCAAGCGAAGTTTTGACTGCAAGCATGATGCGGCTGAGTTCACCCCCGCTTGCAACATCCTTGATGGAGCGCATCTCAAGTCCCGGGTTTGCACATATTTGGAAGCTCACCTCATCGATGCCGCTTGCTGAAGGACTGGTCTGGGCGAAAGCAATGGAGAACACCGCCTCCTTCATTCCCAAGGTTCTCAGTTTTCCTTCGACTTCACCGGCAAGGAGCAACGCAGTTGCTTTGCGCTTCTTTTGCAGGGCTACGGCCTTTTCCATCAGTGTTTCATTGGCAAGCCTAATCTGTTTCTCCAACTTACTCAGTACAATTTCCCCTTGTTCCGACAAGCTGAGCTTCTCTTTGCTTTGAACCAGAAACAAGAGGACAGCATCCAGAGTCGGACCGTACTTCTTTTTCAACCGCTGCAGCTGGGCAAGCCGACTTTGCAGGCGGTCGAGCTCGGTTTCGCTGTATGTCATGCCATTCAGATAATCGCGGACGCTCTCATAAATATCCTGTATCTCAATTGAAGATGATTCAAGACGTTCTGCAAGGCTGGACAAGGAGGAATCTGCCTTGCATGCGATGGCAAGCTGTGTTTTTGCCTGATGAAGCGAGGCTAAGGCACTCAGGCCTTGTTCTCCGCCGTGCAACAGGGAAACCGACTGGCTTAGTGCTTCATGAATATGCTCGAAGGAAGCGATGAGTTGCACCTGGGTGGCAATCTCCTCGTCTTCACCGGCCTTCGGATCAATCTTGGTGATTTCATCAACAGCATAACTGAGGTAGTCCAGCTCCCGTTTGGTTGCATCCAGTTGGGCTTGTTTCTGCTCAAGCTCGGCTTTCAGGCTCTGAAAAAGTTCGTACGCGCTTCGATATGCACCTTTTTCAGCTTCGCAAGAGCCGAATGCGTCGAGAACGGAGAGCTGATGGGATGTGGATAGGAGACTTTGGTGGTCGCGCTGGGCGCTGATATCGAGTAGTTCGCTGGTGATGAGGGCAAGCTCCGATCGTGTAGCCAGCCTTCCTTGGATGGTAATGGAGGAACGACCGTTGCTCTTAATGGTTCTGCTCACTACAAGCGTTTCTTCCTCCAGTTCCAATTCCTCTCTTTGTAGATACGCTGATAGGTGTGCTCCCATCGGCGAGGCGACATAGAACGAGGCACTGACGGTTGCAAAGTCGCAACCATTGCGTATCGACTGCACTTCTGTTTTCTCACCGAGCAACAGGGACAATGCTCCCAAAATTATGGACTTTCCTGCACCTGTTTCGCCGGTGATGACACTAAACCCATCCGAAAATTCGATGGTGCTGTCCTCAATGAGTGCGTAGTGATGAATCTCTAGCCGTTCAAGCATGGAGCCCTCCTCCTGACCAATTCAGTTTATCACGGAGTACTTCTATGAAATTACGCCTTTCGCTTGTGACCAAGAGGGCTTTGCTGCGCGATTTCTCCACAATAATGACATCCTCCTCCATCAAAGGGAAGGTCTGTTGTCCATCGAGGGAAAGAACGAGGCCGGTTCTCTGCCCCTTGGGGATGGTAAGGGTAACCCGCGACTCGCCACTGACCACCAAAGGACGGTTGGAAAGCGTAAACGGACAAATCGGGGTTATAATCAGCGAGGATAGGTCCACATCGAGAATCGGGCCGCCGGCCGCAAGACTGTAGCCGGTGGAACCGGTCGGGGTCGCAATAATCATTCCATCGGAACGGAAGAATCCTGCATCGGTATCGCCGATACGAAGAGCCATGCTGATAACCTTGCTGATTCCACTGGAGGAAACTACCATCTCATTCAAGCCATGGGCGGTGAATACCTTCACCCCTTCACGCAGGACCGAGGTGCGGATCATCAAACGCCTGCTGATGCAGTTCTTTCCCGATAAATAGAATTCAATGGCTTCCTGCCATTCATCAACCGATATCTCGGTAATAAAACCAAAGGTTCCCAGGTTGATGGCAAGAATGGGAATTCCAAGATCCTGCAGATAGCGAGCACAATAGAGAACGGTTCCATCACCACCGAGACAGATAACCAGATCGGTACCTTCGTCTACGAGCAGGGGTTCATCCTCCGCATTGGTACGAAAAATTGAGCTCGTAATACCCTTTTGCGTCAGATATTCAGAGATGGTTTGCGAGAGAGCATGGGAAGCTTCCTTTCTCCAATTAGCAATTATCAGTACGTGCCGCACAAGCCTCTCTTCCATGGTGGTCTCCTTAGCTCAAGTGGGAAATAACTTTTATCAGCAGTTCAACTTCAGACTGTTTGAGAAACGGGTAAATGGGTAATGAAATAGCTCTGAGAAAGAGCGGAATTGCCTTTGGGTAGAGATCGAAGCGATCGCTCGCTTGACTGGCAAGCGTATCGGTGAAAGTCTTTTTGGCCGAAACCTGGTACTTGTTGGCAAACTTTATGGCATCTTCAGGTTTTGAATCCAGAGCAACACAAAAACCGTATCCGTTGGGCTGGAAATCGATATTCCCAATGCCAAAGACACGATGCGATGTCTTAAGCAGCGATTTGGCGAAGAGGCCGTACAATTCCCGACGCTTTGAAAGTTGCTCAGGCAACGCTGCCAACTGAATCATACCCAACGCTGCATTCATATCGGGTAATTCGATGTACGGTCGAACATGCTGGGCAAAAGCTTTCACCATAGGTTGATAGGAATCCTTGGTATAGACAATGGCAGCACCTCCAGCGGTACTGACAATGCTATCCTCCTCAAAGGCGCAGAGAACCATATCCCCGTAGCCTCCGGATTTTTGCTCTTCGTACTCGCTTGCAAGACTTTGTGTGATGTCCTCGATGACTGGAACGCCCAGCTGCTTGTAGTCGCAAGCAAAAGGGATTTGGCACATGGGTTGGTGAATCAAAAGGGCACTGCATCCTTGGTCGACAAGTCGCAAAGCTTCTTGTTGCGCAAGGCATCCGTGTTCCGCTTCTATGTCACCACACACAAGTTCAAAACCCAATGCATCCGCAACGTTCTGATACCAGGAGGGAGAAAGAATGCTAACCCCGATTTTTGCATGGGGTCCGAGATTGCAGGAAACCAATGCACAACTGAGGGCATCCACATAGGAGCGCAGGGCAAGACCGCCTTTGGCTCCGACCATTTCACAAAACTGGTTGAGAAATACATTCTTTCGTTCACCGGGGCCTATACGTTCATCGACCATGGTTTGCAAAACAGCATCCATATCTTTTCTGCGTAAGGTGGGTTTATAGAAAGGAATCAATGCCACAGTTGCCTCCTCGGGCAAGTATAGCCGTATTTGGCTGCAATAGGAAGGCTAAAAAAGGCCCTCCTGAAGAAGGAGGGTTGGTTAAAAAAAGAAAAGGTCCGGCGGCTACCTACTCTCCCACGGCTAACCGTAGTACCATCGGCGTGAGGGTGCTTAACTTCCGTGTTCGGGATGGGAACGGGTGTGTCCACCCTGCTGTGGCCACCGGACCGGACCAACGCCTGGGAGCGCGAGAATCTCGCACGACCGGCCTTGGCAGTCCAACTAGACTGGAAGGACAAAAAACAAGGAAGGAAAAAAAAAGAGGCCCGGCGGCTACCTACTCTCCCACGGCTAACCGTAGTACCATCGGCGTGAGGGTGCTTAACTTCCGTGTTCGGGATGGGAACGGGTGTGTCCACCCTGCTGTGGCCACCGGGCCGGCCAACGCCTGGGAGCGCGAGATAACTCGCACGACCGGCCTTGGCAGCCCACGGGACTGGAATAATGATATGGTCAAGCCTCTCGGATGATTAGTACCGGTGGGCTGAACGCGTTGCCGCGCTTGCACCCCCGGCCTATCGAACAGGTAGTCTCCCTGTTTCCTTGCGCCCGCTTGTGCGGGTGGGATGTCTCATCTTGGGGAGGGCTTCCCGCTTAGATGCTTTCAGCGGTTATCCCTTCCGAACGTAGCTACCCGGCAGCTGCCGTTGGCACGACAACCGGTACACCAGAGGTTCGTCCACTTCGGTCCTCTCGTACTAAAAGCAGAACCCCTCAAACATCCAACGCCCATGGCAGATAGGGACCGAACTGTCTCACGACGTTCTGAACCCAGCTCGCGTACCGCTTTAATTGGCGAACAGCCAAACCCTTGGGACCTGCTCCAGCCCCAGGATGCGATGAGCCGACATCGAGGTGCCAAACCTTGCCGTCGATATGAACTCTTGGGCAAGATCAGCCTGTTATCCCCGGAGTACCTTTTATCCGTTAAGTGACGGCGCTTCCACTCGCAACCGCCAGATCACTAAGACCTACTTTCGTACCTGCTCGGCTTGTTTGCCTCGCAGTCAAGCCACCTTGTGCCTTTACACTTGCCGGATGATTCCCAACCATCCTAAGGTGACCTTCGCGCGCCTCCGTTACTCTTTTGGAGGCGACCGCCCCAGTCAAACTTCCCGCCTGGCACTGTCCCGCTGCCGGATGACGGCAGCGGTTAGAAAATTGGACAGGCAAGGGTGGTATTTCACCGACGGCTCCGCGCAGGCTGACGCCCACGCCTCGCGGCCTCCCACCTATCCTACACATCCCTGCCCAAGTCTCCATGCCAAGTTGAAGTAAAGGTTCACGGGGTCTTTCCGTCTAACCACGGGTACCAGGCATCTTCACCTGGACTTCAATTTCACCGGATTTCGCGTTGAGACAGCGCCCATATCGTTACACCATTCGTGCGGGTCGGAACTTACCCGACAAGGAATTTCGCTACCTTAGGACCGTTATAGTTACGGCCGCCGTTTACTGGGGCTTGGATTCGCTGCTTCGATCGCTCTGACAACTCCTCTTGACCTTCCAGCACCGGGCAGGTGTCAGTCCATATACTTCCCGTTGCCGGTTCGCATGGACCTGTGTTTTTGGTAAACAGTCGCATGGGCCGTTTCTCTGCAACCCCCTTGCGGGGGCCATACTTATCCCGAAGTTACGTATGCATTTTGCCGAGTTCCTTAACGCGAATTCTTCCGTGCGCCTGTGCATTCTCAGCTCGCCCACCTGTGTCGGTTTGTAGTACGGTCCCCCAGGGCCGTTCCTTAGGGATTATTTCTCGGCACGACGACTACGCGCACTTCGCTGCACCGTGATGCAGCTCGCTCGCGGCTCGCCTCGGCCCCCGGATTTGCCTGGGGGCCTCGTCGGCTCGCCGTTTCGGCCGGGACTACCGTCGCCCGGCTGCGTTTCGCCCTATGCGTCATCCCATCGGAACCCTGGGAGGTGCGGGAATGTTGACCCGCTTCCCATCGGCTACGGCTCTCGCCCTCGCCTTAGGGGCCGACTGACCCTTGGGTAGATTGACTTTACCCTGGAAACCTTAGGCTTTCGGCGGACGGGGATCTCACCCGTCTTTTCGTTACTCATGCCTGCATTCTCTCTTCCGTCCCGTCCACGGGCGCTCCCGCCCCCGCTTCTTCCGTACACGGAATGCTCTCCTACCGACAGCATTGCTGCTGTCCCGCGGCTTCGGTGCCGTGCTTAGCCCCGTTACATTATCGGCGCATGACTACTCGACCAGTGAGCTGTTACGCACTCTTTGAAGGGGTGGCTGCTTCTGAGCCAACCTCCTGGCTGTCTGTGCAATCATACTTCCTTTCCCACTCAGCACGACTTTGGGACCTTAGCCGGCGGTCCGGGCTGTTTCCCTCTTGACGACGGCCCTTATCAGTCGCCGTCTGACTGCCGCACATTGTATCGCGGTATTCGGAGTTTGGTTAAGCTCGGTACCCAGTGACGGGCCCTCACCTATCCAGTGCTCTACCTCCGCGACAGTCCATGCGACGCTAGCCCTAAAGCTATTTCGGAGAGTACCAGCTATCTCCAAGTTTGTTTAGTCTTTCGCTCCGAGCCACAGCTCATCCCAACCCTTTTCAGCGGATTTAGGTTCGGCCCTCCACAGGATTTCACTCCTGCTTCAGCCTGGCCATGGCTAGATCACTTGGCTTCGGGTCTACCGCACGCGACTGAACGCCCTGTTCAGACTCGGTTTCCCTGCGGCTCCGGGACTCCCATCCCTTAACCTTGCCGCATACGGTAACTCGCAGGCTCATTCTACAAAAGGCACGCCATCACCCTCTCGGGCTCTGACCGCTTGCAGGTCCACGGTTTCAGGTTCTCTTTCACTCCCCTCCCGGGGTCCTTTTCACCTTTCCCTCACGGTACTATGCGCTATCGGTAGCTGCCGAGTATTTAGCCTTGGAGGGTGGTCCCCCCAGTTTCCGGCAGGATTTCTCGTGTCCCGCCGTACTCAGGTAACGCGGCCATGCAGCTGCAAGCGTTTCGCGTACGGGGCTTTCACCCGCTCTGGCCGGCCTTCCCAGGACCGTTCCGCTACACTTGCAGTTTCTGACTGCACGGGGTAACCCCCGCCGCATCCCTACAACCCCGCGCACCCGAAGGCACGCGGTTTGGGCTCCTCCCCGTTCGCTCGCCGCTACTGGGGGAATCTCAATTGATTTCTACTCCCGCTGGTACTTAGATGGTTCACTCCCCAGCGTATCTCCCATGCACGGTATTTTATTCGCGTGCATGTGCATGTCATCCAGACATACGGGTTACCCCATTCGGAAATCCGCGGATCATCGGGTATTGGCCCCTTCCCGCGGCTTATCGCAGCTTATCGCGTCCTTCTTCGCCTGGCAGCTCCTAGGCATCCTCCGTGGACCCTTATTCACTTGACCATATCATTCTTCCAATCCCTGCGCTTGTACTGTAAAAAACCTTCCGACTCATGGAGGCAAGGGGATTCGAACCCCTGACCCTCGGCTTGCAAAGCCGATGCTCTAGCCAGCTGAGCTATGCCCCCGGCTAAAACAAAAAGGCGTACGGGAAGGGAGGAAAAAGAGAAGTCCGCACCCTAGAGGGGCACTTTGTTGCAGGACTTGCACCTGCTGGTCGACGACCGTTGACGGCTGCGGCTGTGAGAGCCGCCGCCAGCCTTTCTTCTCAGAAAGGAGGTGATCCAGCCGCACCTTCCGGTACGGCTACCTTGTTACGACTTCACCCCCCTCACCGGACGTACCTTCGGAACCGCCCCCCCCTTGCGGGTTGGGCTGGCGACTTCGGGTACCCCCGACTCGGATGGTGTGACGGGCGGTGTGTACAAGGCCCGGGAACGTATTCACCGCGCCATGCTGATGCGCGATTACTAGCGATTCCAACTTCATGGAGTCGGGTTGCAGACTCCAATCCGTACTGGGACCGGCTTTAAGCGATTCGCTCCGCCTCGCGGCCTCGCTGCGCTCTGTACCGGCCATTGTAGCACGTGTCGTAGCCCAGGACATAAGGGCCATGATGACTTGACGTCGTCCCCACCTTCCTCCGGTTTGTCACCGGCAGTTCCGCCTGAGTCCCCACCTTCACGTGGTGGCAACAGACAGCAGGGGTTGCGCTCGTTGCGGGACTTAACCCAACACTTCACAGCACGAGCTGACGACAGCCATGCAGCACCTGTACGCCGGCCGCAAGCGG
Organism: Sphaerochaeta globosa str. Buddy; assembly: GCF_000190435.1. NCBI lineage: Bacteria > Pseudomonadati > Spirochaetota > Spirochaetia > Spirochaetales > Sphaerochaetaceae > Sphaerochaeta > Sphaerochaeta globosa. The sequence continues at coordinate 1,350,000 of NC_015152.1, read as the reverse complement.
CACGCACCTTTCGGTGCGCTTCCAGCGTATGTCAAGCCCTGGTAAGGTTCCTCGCGTACCATCGAATTAAACCACATGCTCCACCGCTTGTGCGGGCCCCCGTCAATTCCTTTGAGTTTCACCCTTGCGAGCATACTCCCCAGGCGGTGCACTTAATGCGTTAGCTACGGTACCGGGGGTCGACCCCCCGCCACCTGGTGCACATCGTTTACTGTGCGGACTACCAGGGTATCTAAACCTGTTTGCTCCCCGCACCTTCGCGTCTCAGCGTCAGTACATGGCCAGATGCCTGCCTTCGCCATTGGTGTTCTTCCAGATATCTACAGATTTCACCCCTACACCTGGAATTCCGGCATCCCCTCCTGTACTCAAGCCCTGCAGTTTCCAGCGCGTCCCCCCGGTTGGGCCGGGGTATTTCACGCCGGACTTGCAGGACCGCCTGCACGCCCTTTACGCCCAATGATTCCGAACAACGCTCGCCCCCTACGTGTTACCGCGGCTGCTGGCACGTAGTTAGCCGGGGCTTATTCCGGGATTCACGTCATCCCGCGGCCATTCCCTGCCACGGTTGTTCCCCCTCCCGAAAAGAACTTTACAACCTCACGGCCTTCTTCGTTCACGCGGCGTCGCTCCGTCAGGCTTTCGCCCATTGCGGAAGATTCTTAGCTGCTGCCTCCCGTAGGAGTCTGGACCGTGTCTCAGTTCCAATGTGGCCGTTCACCCTCTCAGGCCGGCTACCCATCGACGCCACGGTGGGCCGTTACCCCGCCGTCTAGCTAATGGGACGCAGACTCATCCCCCGGCGGCGCCGTAGCGCCTTTCCCGGATCCCGCCCTCGCGGGTCCCGTCTCATCCGGTATTAATCCAGGTTTCCCTGGGCTATCCCGGACCGGGGGGCAGATTGTCCACGTGTTACTCACCCGTCCGCCGCTCTAGGGGCCCGAAGACCCTTGCCGCCCGACTTGCATGCTTAAAACGCGCCGCCAGCGTTCGTTCTGAGCCAGGATCAAACTCTCCGTCATAGGAATCCCGCCCCCGAAGGGGCGGGCTCTATTCCTTCAATAGTTCGCCCTGTCATTCCTCGCAAACGAACGTAGCTTTTATACTACCGTTCATCATTTCTTTCTTAGGTAATTGACTGGGAAGCCCCTCGCGGTTGCTTCCTTCTCTTTCTCTTTCCCTTCCCTAACGCTCGTTGTTTCAATAATCCAGGGATAGCCGGCACCAGCCTGCTTCCCGCTCCCCCTCTCGGAGGCGCTCGACCAACTTACCCGATTTGGGTCCCTTCAGTCAAGGGCTTTCTTCCCTTTTCCTCATTTTCCCGCCTCGGCTTTACCGGCCGACAAGAAGGCACTATACGGGCTTTCCTCTCCTCTGTCCAGTAGCTTCCTCACCTTTTTTTATAAATTGTGAACGAAGCTATGAGGATGCTTGCCCAAGCAGGGTTTCAAAGATAGGATGCATCACAGGAGAACGATCCATGGAACACGACATGAGCAGTGGAAAACCCGCTCGCTTGCTATTCTTCTTTATGTTGCCGATTCTCGGCGGAAACCTTTTTCAACAATTCTATTCAATGGTCGATACATTCGTGGTTGGCCGCTATGTAGGCGTCGATGCACTTGCAGCGGTGGGAGCCACCGGTTCGATGACCTTTCTCATTCTTGGCTTTGTAGTAGGCCTTACTGCAGGCTTTTCCGTAATCATCAGCCAAAAGTTCGGGGCAAAGGATCCAGTAAGCATGCGAAAAGCAGTTGCCATGAGCATACTCAGCGCCTGCTTTCTCTCGGTAGTGGTCTCAACACTTGCCTTACTGACGGCCAGACCTCTTCTGGTCATGCTCAAAACCCCTTTGAACATCATCGACGATTCCTATGCATACCTGATCATCATCTATATAGGAATTGTGGCAACCATCTATTACAACCTTCTAGCAGCCATTCTCCGAGCCCTGGGAGACAGCCGCTCTCCTTTGTATTTTCTCTTGATAGCATCCGCACTCAACGTCGCAGGCGACCTCATCGCCGTCATCGGCTTACAGATGGGGGTGAAAGGTGTTGCCATAGCCACCGTCCTAAGCCAAACAATTTCCGCGCTGCTGTGCCTTATCTATATCTATAAGCGGTATCCAAGCCTCCATCTGAGCGCCCAGGACTGGAAAATCGATTGGTCCATGATCAGCAGGCTGCTTCGTATTGGACTTCCCAGCGCTCTTCAGTTCTCCGTGTGCGCTATCGGGGTAATGATCGTCCAGTCGGTAATCAATCAAAGCGGAAGTGACACTGTTGCTGCCTATTCGGTAGGGGTAAGGATAGAACAACTGGTTACCCAGCCTTTGGTAACCCTCGGCTTGGCCATGGCTACCTTCAGTGCTCAGAACCTAGGGTCGGGACACCTCGATCGCGTCAGACAGGGAGTCCGCAGCGCCGTTCTCTTATGCGTACTCTTCAGTATGATTGCCCTGGGTTTGATATTCCTTTTTGGAAAACAACTTGCACTGTTGTTTATCGAACCGTCGGAAATACTGGTGGTGGAGCAGACTGTTCAATACCTGCATATCATTTCTTACTTTTTCATTCCACTAGGGATGATTTTTGTCTTCCGCAATACCTGTCAAGGACTCGGCTCAGGCCTCATCCCCATGCTCTCATCCATCCAGGAGCTCATTTTTCGAGGCTTGGTTGCCTTTACCTTACCCCCGCTCATCGGGTATATCGGCATCTGCCTGTCCAGCCCCATTGCATGGATATCCGCAGCACTGTTGCTACTGATCGCCTACAGACTCCAATACGCAAAACTTTCGCATCTGCTGAAGCAATAGCATGCACACCCTTACTTAGGGAGCATGCTTATCTATGGATACCAAAGCCAGGGCTTTACGGGCAACCTTATACCCATCGTCCTGGCGCAAAACACTGCCGAACTTACGATTCTTGGCCCCTCGCTGGCAAAACAGCGAGAAATAAGAATACTGCTGAAAACAATACTACCCTCCTTGCCCAAGGTGACCATACAGCTGCCTAATTCAGTAACCACGCAAGAAATCCTTGCACCGCTGAGTCTCGCCCTACTTGCTTATGAGAGACACCTTCTTACCTTGGATTGCCCAGCAGTACTTTGCTATGGTGAAATCGGCCTTGGTGGAGTACTGAAGCCAAGCCCTTCACTGAGGGACATCCCCCTACGTTGCACAGACCAGGCAATTGGCTTGGTTCTGGTAGGCAGGCAGACCCTGCTCCCATCCAGATCGGGAAATTTTGAACTCTGTGAGTGTGAAACCATACAGGATGCAGGATCTCAACTTTGCAAATACTGCCTCCAACATCAGGGAGAAAAAGCCTCTAGCGAGGAGAATACGACAGGCGCTGAGTCCTTAAGCGATCCGTTTTCCAACATCATTGGATTGAAAAGGGCAAAACAAGCACTGCTTTACGCAGTGGCAGGAAACCTGCCGATACTATTCTATGGGCCGCCTGGTTCCGGAAAAAGCCTACTATTAAGCCGAATCGCGTCATTGCTGCCTGCGCTGACCTCAGAATCCCAACAGGAACTATCTGCCATGCAAGCGCAGAGAATCGACAAACCGCCGGTATTTGAGATACACCCCGGAACCAAGGAAGCCGATCTTATGAAGGGGGTTGTACCAGCAATTTGCAAAGCCCATGGAGGCTCTCTTATTGTCGACGAACTTTCCCATCAAAAGCCCAACATACTTACCCTGCTTGCCTCCGTGATGGACAGCCGTACCTTCTCTGGCTATCCAGTGAATACGCTCGTTGCCTGCGCCACCAATGCATGCAGCTGTGCAAACCTTGGATCTGTACAGGGCGTCTGCCATTGCAGTGAAATGCAAATTGACAAATTCTGGGCAAGGCTTGGGTATCCCCTGCTCGACCGCTTTGCCATAGCCCTTTGCTTGCACAGTGAAAATTTGCTGGTCAGCGAGGTCAATGCACCTACCTTCGACTATGAACGTATACGAGAAGTACGAAAACTGCAGAAGCAACGAAGTGAACAAGAAATCAGGCGTCTACTACCGCTATACACGAAGATTTCCTGCAATACCCAGCTGAGTTTCAGACGTTCATTGCTTTGTTGCAAGCTTGCCAGGACCATTGCAGACTATGAAGGAAAAATTTTGGTAACACAAGCAATTATGCAAGAGGCCGAACAATTATACCTTCTTCCCAAAGACCGACATTATCACTAGATTCGCCTTCTCTGGTTTTTTTCCTCCAAGGTAGTTGACACCCTTTCTTGCTCTCTGCTATAGTCCTTTACGTTGCAGGGGCCGCTAGCTCAGTTGGTAGAGCAACGCCCTTTTAAGGCGTGGGTCACAGGTCCGAATCCTGTGCGGCTCATCTTGCCACTGTTTTTTGAACATGCAGAAATGTCTCCTTCGTCTAGTGGTTAGGACAACGGGTTTTCATCCCGTCAACAGGGGTTCAATTCCCCTAGGAGATGTTATATCGGGAGCCTGTCATCGTACAGGTTCCCTTTTTTATTACCGACAGGCTGTTCCTTCACACTGTAGGAAACGTACGAAACAGATGGCCAGAGCATACCATTGACTTCTGGTAGAACTCGGTATACAAAGAAGATAGAGGATGGTATACCGATAGCATCATATCTCCCAATCAGCTACCTACCATCCTTGTGATGTACCCTTCTTCCGGGCTGCAATCTAGGGATGTTGTATCCACACCCGCAGCGCTTTAGGTTGCAGCTCCCTCATGTTGGCTCTCCTGTATCGCCTGCAGGCTGCTGAAAGTCTCTCTGGTATCGATTGACAGCAGGTGATGGCCTGCCCAATTCAGGGCGATAGCCCCCAAGGGTGCTGTAAGTACAATACTCATAACTGCTACCGCCAAGATCACCTGCCCTGCCCCGGTAGGCATGCCGTGCATGCCCATCACAGCAAGAGGGGTTGCCCCAATGGCTGCCTGTACCGTAGCTTTTGGAAGATAGGAAATAACGATGAAAGCCTTTTCCTTTGCAGTAAAGCCACTTCCCAACGTACAAAAATAGGTGCCGACGCTTCGTCCGGCCAGTGCAATGAGAATCAAAAGAATTCCCTTGACGCCTACCTCTTGCGCAGCAGCAAGATCGACTTGCGAGCCTACCATGGCAAACAGCAAAATCTGGGCGAAAATCCAGATTTTTCCCAGTTTGGAGGACAGCTCATGGGCCATGTGCTCCCGCTTCTCCAGAATTATGAAGCCGATGGCCATTACCGACAGCAACGCAGCAAAGGGAATATGACGGGAGTCAAGAACATCACCGAGGTGCACTAACAGTATGCAGATCATCAGCATGGCCAATACCCGTTTGGTCGCACGCGGGTTGAACTGTTCAAATATCCGTATCAAAACAAGGCCGATTGCCAAACCGATGACTATTCCGAATGCTATTGAAAGGGGAATACCTGCCACGGTCCACGCCAAGTTCACGGTATCGCCTACATACAGGCCAAGAACGATGCTGAAAGCTACAATGACGGTGACATCGTCCATACTGGCTCCGGCGAGCACAAGGGTGGGGATTCCTTTCTGTGTGCCTCGCTTCTCCTGGATGAAGGTCACCATCATAGGTACCACCACAGCAGGTGATACCGCGCCCAGAACACAGCCAAGGATGGCACTCTCAAGAAGTGAGAGTCCCAAAAAATAGGGGCCGATGAGCATGACGGTTAGGGTTTCAAATAAAGCGGGAAGAAAGGAGAGAAAGATGGCCTGCAGCCCTACTTTATGCAGGCTCTCCCGGGAGAGTTCCAACCCCGAGCGAAGCAGGATAACTATCAGGGCGATCATCCGCAAGTCAGAGCCTACAGCAAGCAGCGAGCTGTCCAATATGTTCAGGACTGCAGGACCGAAGAGCATGCCCACAAAAAGCATGCCGATGAGTGCAGGTACGTGCACCTTGGTTAAAAGCCAATCCAAAAACAAACACAACAAAACCACGGAAGCAAGACTGAAAGCCATACAAACCTCCCGAGAAACGTAGTTTATTTCTGGAGTTATCAGCAGCTTTCAGAACTCTGCGGTTTTCATTATGAAGGCGAACCCCATCGCCCATTCAGATTTTAGAAAGTTGCTCCTCTGCAGTCAAGGCGGGTGTACAAGAACTACAATCTATGAATAATGAAACATCGTCAAAGGAGCATGCAAATGAGTCAACTTTCCAGAATACAAAAAATTTGTGATGCCAACGGTATCAGCGGTTTTGAGGATGAAGTCGTCCTGGCAATTCGACAGGAAGCTGGGGAACTCGGTCATTTTGCCGAGGATTCACTGAGGAATCTCTATCTCTATCGGACAGAGAACACAGAGAACAAGCCGGTGGTATTGCTGGATGCCCATACCGATGAAGTAGGATTCATGGTCAAATGCATCAGAGACGATGGCATGCTGGAATTCATACCGATCGGTGGTTGGGTCTCCTCCAATGTTCCGGCGCACTTGGTGAGGGTACAGACCAATCTTGGAAAAACCATTCCAGGCATCGTAGGATCAAAACCCCCTCACTACCAGAGCGAGTCAGAACGCAAGAGTGCTCCCGATATCGCCTCAATGTATATCGATATCGGTGCCAGAAGTGTAGAAGAAGCCCTTAGCATGGGCGTGGATATTGCTAGTCCCATTATTCCTGATGCAGTATGCATCTACAATGAGAACAACAATCTGCTCTTCGGCAAGGCTTTCGATTGCCGCCTTGGTTGTACCACCATTATCGATGTGCTGGAGGATTTGAAAGGTGAACAATTGCAGGTCAACCTGGTTGCTGGTTTTGCCAGCCAGGAAGAAGTCGGTTGCCGGGGAGCTCAACTTACTGCACGCAAAGTGAAACCCGACGTGGCTATTTGCTTCGAGGGAAGTCCAGCCGACGATACATTCCTGCCTCCCTATCAACAACAGACGATTGTCGGTAAAGGCCCCATGCTCCGGTTCATCGACTCAAAGATGATCACCAATCCGCGTTTCCAGCAGTTTGCTCTGGATATTGCAAAGGAATTTGACATACCCGTTCAGAAAGGTGTACGCAACGGAGGGGCGACAAACGCATCCGCCCTCCATTTGTCGGAGCAGGGAATCCCAACCATCGTCATCGGAATCCCGGTACGGTATGCTCATACGCATTGGGGAGTAAGCAGCCTCGACGATGTTCAGAACTCTGTCAGGTTGGGCCGTGCCATTCTGACTCGCCTGAACGAACAAATCATCGCAACATTTTGACAAATCCATACTCTGGGTGTCATACTGGCTGAAAGGGGGAGGAGCATGAATGAGATCCAGCTTTGTCTGAGTGAGATGCAGACGTTTTTCCAAAGCGGGGCTACACTGAGCATCACTTGGAGGAAAGAGCAGCTGCGGCGCCTCAAGGAAGGCATTCGTTCCTATGAAAAGCAAATCCTCAATGCTCTGCATGAAGACTTGGGAAAAACCGACTTCGAGGGGTTTGCCACCGAATTGGGTATCATTTATGCAGAATTGGACGAACATCTGAAGCATCTGGATACTTGGTCGGCTAAGCATCGCGTCAAGGGCAGTATCCTTTCCTTCCCCTCCAAAGCCTATACCATCGCACAACCGTTGGGAATTGTACTGATCATGAGCCCTTGGAACTATCCTTTCCAGCTCACCATCGCCCCATTGATCAGTGCAATTGCCGCCGGCAATTGCGTCATCCTCAAACCCTCACGGTACAGCACCCATACTTCCCAGATAATCGAGGAACTCCTTTCCAAACTTTTCTACAGCAACCATGTGGCCACGTTCCAAGGCGGAGCGGAGATGAATCAGGAGTTGCTGAAGCATCGCTATGACCATATTTTCTTCACCGGAAGCCCCCAAGTGGGCAAGCTGGTTATGGAGAGTGCTGCCAAGACTATCACCCCGGTCACCTTGGAACTGGGGGGGAAGAGCCCGGTTATCGTCGAAGCAGATGCAGACATTCCTTTGGCGGCACGACGCATAATATGGGGCAAGTGCCTGAACGTAGGACAGACATGCGTAGCTCCCGATTATGTCCTGGTCGAACGAAAGGTCCACAATGCCTTGATCGAACAGATGAAAATCGCCATCACAGCGATGTTCGGTTCAGACCCTTTGCACGCAAGCGACCTTGGACACATCATCAATGAAAAACACTTTTCCCGGCTCATCGGCCTTTTCGAGTGCGGAACGCTTGCATGGGGCGGACAGATTGATCCAAGAACACGGCGCATCGCACCTACCATCATTACCGAACCGAAGCTTGACTCTGCACTGATGCAGGAAGAAATTTTCGGTCCCATTCTTCCCATCATCGCCTATGATACCTTTGAACAAGCCCTTGGCTTTGTACAGAAGAGGGAACATCCTTTGGCTCTGTATTTCTTCTCCAATAACAAGCAACACCAAAAAACCGTCCTCTCCTCGGTCAGCTTTGGCGGTGGTTGCATAAACGATGTCATCATGCACCTTTCGAATACCGCCCTTCCCTTCGGGGGTGTCGGCAACAGTGGCATGGGGTGCTATCACGGCAGAGAGGGATTCAAAACCTTCAGCCATACAAAAAGCATCCTTGAAGGTAAAACTTGGCTTGAAATTAAGCTTCGGTATGCCCCGTATCGTGGTAAGCTATCACTCATCAAACGACTATTTCCCTGATTGAACATAAGGAGGTTCCATGAGCGTGAAACGTTTGGCATCGCTGACAGTATTTTTGCTGATCGGCAGCCTTGTATTTTCTGCAATCGATGTGAAAGAAGCTGATGACTTCTATGATCAGGATGCCTTTACCCAGGCTGAGCAAGCCCTGCTTGTGCAACTGGACAAAGCAGCGAACCCTGAAGAGGAAGCGCAGATTCTCTGGCGGCTTGCCCGTGTGATGGTTTCCTTGGGAGATGACTTGGACAAGGAGGACAAGGCAGGGCGCTTTGCCCTCTATGAGAAAGGCGAAGCCTATGCGTTGTCTTCCATAGAGAAGAACCCCACCCCCTTCGGGTACCTTTGGAAATCCTCCAATGTGGGGCGATGGGGACAAACAAAAGGTCCTTTGAACGCTCTAGGAAAGGCGAAGGGAATGCTCGAGGACCTGACGGTCATCGTCAACAACCTCAATACCCTGGACTCCAGCGAGACTTGGTATGTTCTTTCCAGTCTATACGATGAGTTGCCGGGGGGCATGATTTCCTTTGGAAACAAGGATTGGGCGGTCAGCTACATGCGCATGGCAATGGACACCATTGAATCCAGCCTGCTCTATCCCGGACACTACAAAAAACTCGCCGAAGAGCTGTACGCAAGAAATTGGAGTGCATCCAAGCGCTCCAAGGAACTGGCTAAAATGCAAAAAGATTGGCAGAAAGCTTCCACCAATCTGGAAAAATATCGCTATTACGAAGGCAAGGACGCTGGAGCGACCAAACCGTTCTACTCATCGGTCACCCTGAAACAGATGAGTGACCGCCAAGAAGCGGAGATGGTGCTTTCGTATGTCTTGGAGAAAGCCAAGGTATTCAGGCCGATCAAGCCAACCGATACCAAGGAAATCAAGGAGATTGAGAAACTGAGAGACTCCTGGATTTAGGCATGTGACTATGTGCTGAGAGCCGTCCCTTCAAGCTAATGCTTGAAGGGATTTTCATTTGCATAGGGGTGCTCTGGTTTCTGGTTGTACGCGATATCCTCGATTCCCAAATAGCGGAAGACATCGAACAGCGCTTTCCCCGCATGCCTGAAGGCAACTGCCGTATGATGTGGATAGGCTTTGGCTAAAAGCACATAGCGATAGAATCGTGCCATTTCATCAATGCCGATAATCCCGATGCTTCCAAAGCTTGAGGTGGGAACGTCAAGCACTTCGCCTTCAGCAATATACGCTTTCAACTGTCCTCGGGCATTCGATTGCAGCCGGTAAATGGTAACAGGACCACTGATCAGGTCCCCTTCCATGGTTCCCCGCGTGATATCAGGATGCTTCAATTCAGGTTCAAGATCTCGCTTCATGATCAGCTGGTAACCCATGTGTGGATTCCTAAGTAACGAGCAAGCAGTATTGCCGCAATGAAAACCCATAAACAGATCGTCGTTGCGATACGGACGCTTGGTCCTGATGTGTTCTTCATACATTGGCGCGGGGACGGTGTTGTTGATATCCAACAAGGTGACCGGAATTTCGGTGACGCACAAACCGATATACTCACTTAAAGCACCGTAAATATCGACTTCGCAACTGACGGGGATGCCCCGTTCAGTCAGACGACTGTTCACATAACAAGGAACAAACTTGAACTCGGTCTGGAAAGCCGGCCAGCATTTATTGGCGAATGCAACATAGTCCCGCTCACCCTTGTGCTCCTCGGCCCAGTCAAGCAAAGTCAACTCATATTGAGCCAAGCGATCCAGAATCCCGGCATAGGGGCTGGAACCGATTTGGCTCTGCATTTCTGCCACCAATGAAGGTATTCTCGGATCATCGGCATGCTTATTGTACGCAACAAGAAGATCAAGCTCACTATTCTCTTCTATCTCCACCCCCAAGTCAAACAATCCCTGGATAGGGGCGTTGCAGGCAAGAAAATCCTGCGGTCTGGGCCCAAAACTGATAATTTTCAACTTTTTCAGCGAGAGAACCGTACGGGCAATCGGAACAAAAGATTCTATCATGTCTGCGACCTCGCGGTCGGTTCCAATCGGATACTCGGGGATATATGCTTGCAAGGAACGAAGCTTGAGATTGTAGCTGCAGTTGAGCATGCCGCAATACGCATCACCCCTGCCATCATGCAAATCCCCATCCCCTTCGGCTGCAGCTACATACATAACCGGCCCTGCAAAATGTTTTGCCAACAGTGTTTCCGGTGTTTCCGGTCCGAAATTTCCCAAAAACACTACCAAGGCATTAATCTGATGCTGTTCCAAATCCTTGAGGGCGCCGAGCATATCCTTTTCGTTTTCCACGATGACAGGGCACTCATACAAATCACCTTTGTAAGCCTTTTTTACCGCTATTCGTCTTTTTTCAGACAACATTCGAGGAAAGCAACTTCTGCTTACCGCAACCAAGCCCAACCGAACGTGTTCCATATTGTTCATGACATCACTCCTCGTTACCGGTTCTGACCATAATATGCCTGAGCACCGTGTTTTCGTAAATAATGCTTGTCCAGCAGATACTGATCCATAGGCTTTTGAGTGGCGTCTTTAAGCAATATCGAGTGGTAAGCCATCATTGCCACTTCCTCGAGCACCACCGCATACTCTACGGCCTTGACGGCATTATCCGCCCAACAGAACGGCCCGTGGCTGTGTACCAGAACTGCGGGAATGCTTTTGGGGTCGAGTTTCGAAAAACGTTCAACAATCACCTTGCCTGTCTCTCGTTCATACTCTCCCTGGATTTCGGCGCTTGTAAGGGCACGGGTACAGGGAATCTCACCATAGAAATAATCGGCATGGGTTGTACCCAGTGCTGGAATACCCCTTCCCGCTTGGGCAAAAATGGTAGCCCACCTGCTATGGGTATGTACAACGGCATTGACTTTTTCAAAATGATTGAACAGATAGCGATGTGTCGGGGTGTCGCTGGAAGGATTGTAGGTACCCTCCACTTGCTTGCCGGTTGCCAGCTCGATCACTACCATGGATGAGGGAGTAAGCTCAGCATACGGGACCCCTGATGGTTTGATGACCATCAACTCACGGTTCTCATCGACCTCGGAGACATTACCCCAGGTAAAGGTGATCAACTTATAGGTTTGCAGCAGCAAATTTGCTTCACAAACTCTTTCTTTCAACTCTTTGAGCATGACTTCTCCTTCTTTATCAGAAGCAAGTGTGTGCCAACCTTTGTGTGTTGTCAAGGCAAAATAAGGCTCTCTTGAGGTTCCAAGAAACAAGAAAACCCCGTATGATGTGCAGTATGGACCATACAAGACGCAATATCTCAATTCCTCTACTGGCTTGGACTGTACGAGCTTTACTGCTCGGCTTATTGGTTGGACCGATCATCAGCTTGTTGACCTTCCTTGTAGCAAAGGCAGGTGCAATCAGATCCGATTATCCCTGGATTCTCTTGTGCATTCCCCTCGGCGCCCTACTCACCGCCCTTCTCTATCAGAAACTCGGTCCTTATCTGAAGGACGGTGGCTCTCAAGTGATCGACCTGATCAACCAGGGGATTCTCGATATCGCCCATCCAACCAGCATCGGCTATGAGAACGACCGCGATGTTCACAAACAGAGAATATCCACAAAAATGGCACCCTTGCTGCTTTTCAACACCTTCATCACCCACCTTGTCGGAGCATCGGGCGGCAAGGAAGGGGTCGGAGTGCAGTTAGGTGCATCCATCGGCAGCTATGTCTCCCGTCTCGAACAGAACATATTCAGGCATCCCCAAAGCATCCAACAGAAGGGAATCTGGCTGATCAGTGGGGCAGGAGCTGCCTTCGGCGCCCTATTCAACGCCCCGATTGCAGGTACCCTGTTCGGGATGCAGTTCTCCAACCCCCGCGTCAACCGTACTGATGCCCTGCTCCCCTGCCTGATTGCCTCATTCACCGCCTGCCTGGCAAGCCAAGCACTGCATATGCACACCTTGGTTCCTGTACGTGCCGAATCCTTTCCAATCGACCTGCGCACCCTATTGATCCTCCTGGTGCTCTCCATGATGCTCGGATTGGCAAGCAGACTCTTCTGCCATCTGATCCACCTGACCAAAAAGCTGTTTTCCCGTATTACGCCTAATCCTTACAAAAAAGCTTTGCTTGCAAGCATGCTCCTATTGGCAGCTTCCCTAGCCATCTATGGCATTACCGGTTCATTTGCCTACAACGGTCTCTCCCTTGATTTAATCATCCAAGCCGAATACGGCACTACCAGCAAATTAGCTCCGCTCTTCAAGCTTCTGCTTACTGCCCTGACCATCGGAAGCGGTTTTGTCGGAGGTGAGGTGATTCCCATCCTTGTCATAGGAGCAACCACCGGTGCAATCTTCGGATCGTGGTTGCCCATTCCTGTTTCGGCACTCTCCATGTTTGGGGCCATCGGCATGCTCAGCGGCAGTACCAAATTGCCCCTTGCCTGCTTTGTACTGGGACTTGAGCTTTATGGCTTCGGCAATCCAACTTCCCTCTTTTTTTGTTTGCAGTATTGCCTACCTTTTCAGTGGACGGCTCTCAATCTATGAACGGCAAATCATTCCGGAAGTCATGGATCCCTCTTGGGATGTCTGATTAACGAGCTTGACAAGGATACCAATACTCCCTAATATATGAACATGTATTCATATATTGATATTTCAGGAGTTCCCATGAAGCCTATATCGAACACCGACAGAACAGAACCTCTCTCTTTCACCCAAGAACGCAGCTATGCGTTCGAGGGTGTAGACTGTCCGGTCTGCGCAGCAAAGATCGAGGACCGCATCCAGCAGATCGGAGGGGTTGCCTCTGCACGTGTAGACTTTTCCCGCAAGCAAATACACATCACCACCACCGATACACAGCAGGAACCCTTTTTCGCCAATCTTATCAAGGAGGCGAAACGAGTAGAGCCCTCAATGCAAGTCAGGCCCCTTGAAAATCAATCTCAGGAAAAGGATAGTTCCCTACGCTGGAATCTGATAAGAATCCTCGTATCGGTTCTCAGTTTTGGATTTGCAATGTATTTTGATACTAAGCTGTTGTATATGCTGAGCTTTGTAGTCAGCGGATACGATGTGCTCTTTACAGCCGGCAGGAACATTCTGCATGGCAAATTATTCGATGAAAATTTTTTGATGAGTGTTGCAACCCTTGGGGCTTTGGCTATAGGTGAGACCGGAGAAGCTGCTGCGGTTATGCTTTTCTACCTTATCGGCGAATACTTCCAAGCCCGTTCGGTGATGCAAAGTAGAAGGTCCATCCTTGACGCCCTGGATCTGAAGGTGCAACAGGCAAGGCTCATTCAGGGGCAGGATACGTCCATGGTATTGGTTGAAGAGGTTGTTCCCGGTTCAAGCATCCGTGTACTTTCAGGCGAGAAGATCCCCCTCGATGGCGTTGTCATCAGCGGCAGCTCAAGTGTAGACATGCAACATTTGAGCGGGGAGTCTATTCCCCGATCAGTAAAGGCCGGCGATGAGGTCCTGGGAAGCTCGATCAACCTAGGGGGAAGTCTGGATATCAGGGTAAGCAAAGTGTATGAGCAGAGCACTGCAGCAAAGATATTGCACTTGGTGGAAGAGAGCGCAAGTAAGAAAGCACAAACCGAGCGTACTATCACTGCTTTTGCCCGCTACTATACTCCAATCGTTGTGTTCTTTGCTTTGGGCCTCGCCATCATTCCTTCCCTCATCACCGGATCGTGGCAGACCTGGATGTATCGTGCCTTGGTCTTCTTGGTGGTAAGCTGTCCTTGTGCGCTGGTCATCAGCGTTCCGCTCTCCTATTTTGCCGGTATCGGACGCAGCGCTAAGGGCGGCATATTGGTCAAGGGTGGCAACTATCTGGAAGCGCTCGCAAAAACCGATACCTTTGTTTTTGACAAAACGGGAACCCTCACTACTGGCACGTTCAGCCTTATTGAAGTGCGGATGACTTCTCCTTCTCATCTAGAGACTTCGTATGCACAAAATCTGGCAGCCTCCCTTGAGAGGAACAGCGCCCATCCGCTGGCAAAAGCATTTTTGGAGTTGGATGCACCGTTTGCAGTCTCTCAGGTGTCGGAAATTGCCGGCAAAGGCTTGACGGGCATTGTGGATGGAAAGGATGTTGTTGCAGGAAACAGGGCATTGCTTGAGGAAATGGGAATACCTGTATTCTGTGAAGCAGAGGATGAGGCTACCGTTCTTCTGGCAGTGGAGGGAAAGCATGAAGCTTCTTTCGTTCTTCAGGACACTATACGAAAAGAGGCAAAGCCTATGATCCAACGGCTTAGAAAGCTTGGGATCAAACATCTGGCCATGATAAGCGGAGACAGCTTGGTACATGCGAACAGGGTGGCACGTGAACTTGGCTTAGACGAAGTACATGCATCCCTTTTGCCGGATCAAAAACAGGAACGAATGCTGGCGATTGCCGCAAAACGAAAAAACCTGGTGTTTGTGGGGGACGGAATGAACGATGCTCCCAGTCTTGCGGCAAGCAAGGTGGGCATTTCCATGGGCAATAAAGCAAGTGATGCCGCCATGGAGAGTGCCGATGTAGTCATCCTCACCGATGACTTGCATGAGGTGGCAAACCTGATTGAGATAAGCAGGCAAACCGCAAGGATTGTCAGGCAGAATATCAGTTTTGCCCTGCTGGTAAAGGTATTGGCCCTTGGGCTGGGGGCATTGGGGTATGCCTCGATGTGGATTGCGGTGCTTGCCGATACCGGGGTAACAATCATAGCAATTCTCAATGCCCTTCGCATCCTCCTCTTCCGTCCTTCACGTTGATTATCGAATCCATCTATGGTATTGTTCCACAGATTGTTTGAAGGATTTATAGCATGAACGAGAAGATGACACGCAATATCGGCATTATGGCACATATCGATGCAGGGAAAACTACTACCACTGAGAGAATTCTCTTTTACACCGGTGAGAACCATAGAATCGGTGAAGTTGACAATGGCGAAGCAACGATGGACTTTCTGGAACAAGAGCAGGACCGCGGCATTACCATTGCAAGTGCGGCTACCACCTGTTATTGGAAGGAACATCAGATCAATATCATCGATACTCCGGGCCATGTGGATTTCACAGCTGAGGTCGAACGCTCGCTCAGGGTTCTGGATGGAGCTGTTATGGTTGTCTGTGCCGTCGGTGGTGTTGAACCTCAGACCGAAACGGTATGGAGACAAGCCGATACCTACCGGGTTCCCCGTATTGCCTTCATCAACAAAATGGACCGTCTGGGTGCAAACTTCGAAGAAGCGGTCAATGAATTGAAAATAAAATTGGGTGCAAATCCCATTCCCGTATTCCTGCCTGTCGGTTCTGAGGGCAATTTCAGCGGCATTATCAATTTGCTTACCAAGAAATATTTGGTATTCAGCAATGAAGACCAAGGTAAAACAATCGAAGAGCTGGAAATACCGTCTTCGATGCAGTCTGAGGTTGCTAGTTGGTATGAAAGGCTGATCGATAGCGTATCGTCATTCAGCGATGAAATTACCGAGCTGTATTTTGATGGGAAGGAAATCGATGCCGCTCTCATCAAGCAAACCTTGAAGAAAGCTACCATCGAACGGATGGCATTACCGGTATTCGTGGGCTCCTCCTTGAAGGATATCGGAGTACAGGCATTGCTCGACGGAGTCATCGACTACCTTCCTTCCCCCTCGGAAGTACCCCCCATCATGGGCATCCATCTCAAGACTGAAAAGCAAGTGGAAGTGCCCTATTCCAAGGACAAGCCGCCGTTGGCCCTGATTTTCAAGATTCAGGTCGATCGTGAAGCCGGAGCCATGGATTTTGTCCGTGTCTACAATGGAGTCATCCGCAAGGGAACATCCTTGATGAACATCACGAAGAAGAAGCGTGAAAGGGTCAACAGGATTCTCAGGATGCACGCAAACCGCGCCGAGGAAGTAAACGAACTCGAGGCTGGGGACATCGGGGTGATCATCGGCTTCAAGGAAGGCAGAACCGGCGACACCATCGGCAGTGAAGGAGCGCAAATTCTGCTTGAGCAGATGCACTTCCCCATCCCAGTCATTTCCGTCGCCATTGAACCCAATACACTCAGCGATGGCGACAAACTACGAGCCGCCCTTTCCTTGCTTGCTCAGGAAGACCCTACCTTCACCTATCGGGATGATGAGGAAACAGGTCAGTTGGTCATCAGCGGCATGGGTGAACTCCACCTCGATGTGTTGGTCACCCGACTGACCAAGGAGATGAAAATCCAAGCCAGGGTCGGAAAGCCGCAGGTCACCTACCGGGAATCCATTTCCAAAGTTGCCAGTGGTTCTGAGACGTTCTCCAAGGTGTTGGCAGGAAAAGAGAATGCTGCCGGACTTAGTATTACCGTCAAGCCCCTGCCTTCGGGAAGTGGGACCAAGTATCGGCAGAGCGCAAAAGTGCGCGGTATCGATGAAATATACCTGGAGGCAGTAAAACGCGGTATCACCAATGCTTTCAAGGGTGGCATCCAGTTCGGCTATGAAGTATGTGATCTTGAAGTAGAGGTAACGGAAATCGTTTTCCATGAACTGACAGCAAGCGAGTTTGCCTTCGAGGCATGTGCCGCCATGTGTTTTGACAAGGTTGCCCAGGCTGCCCAACCGGTACTGATGGAACCGGTGATGAAAGTTACGGTTGTAGTGCCGTCCCAGTATGTCGGGGAGGCTATCTCAAGCATTACCAGCCGGGGTGGATTGGTCAACAGCATTGAAAGCAGAACAGCCAGTGAGCACATCCATGCCCAAGCTCCGCTTTCGCAACTTTTCGGATACTCCACGGTACTGAGATCCGCAACTCAGGGACGGGGAACGTTCGTAATGGAGTTTGACCATTACGAAGCAAAAACCCGCTAATGGTATGGAATAATTAAAAAACACGGGGCTAAAACCTTGCGAAAACTAGTGTTCCATGCCTAGAATGTATTGAAACAGTTCAGTTTTTAAGGCTGAAGGAGGATGTTTATCATTTCCTTAATCATATAGGTTTATGGAATTGCAATTACTTAAGAGGAGTACAACATGGCTAGAACTTACAATTTGCAGGACATTTTCGCGAGAAATCTGAAGGAGCGCAGACGTAAACTCTCTTTGACCCAGGCACAGCTTGCTGAAAAAATCGGGGTTTCCACCTCTTTTGTCACTGAAATCGAAACCTCGAGAAAGGCTCCTTCCTTTGCTACAATCGAGAAAATCAGTGCTGCGTTGGATGTACCTTGCTGGACATTCTTTTGTGAAGATGGCGACAAGCTTCCCAATGATGTTACCGTGATGGACCAGTTTGCTTATAAACTGAAACAGGACATCAGTCATATCATCGATGTGAATGTAAGCTTGACACGCTAACGATACACGCTCTTTTCTTCTTTCCTGCATTTTCAGGCAGATGCTCGTTTTTGAGTGTCTGCCTTTTTTTGCATACAAAGAATTCTTTTGACATATGAGATTATGGAGCGTACCATTGACGCATGCGTTCTGGATCACCATAAGAAGCAGAGGTGATCGAAGGAGGAATTATGAGCGTTGTCAGCACTGACTTAAGGAATGTTGCCATCATCGGCCACAACGAAACCGGGAAAACCACCTTGGTTGAACAGATGTTGTTTTATGCCAATGTGATTTCCCGGCCAGAGACCGTAGCTAGCGGTAAGACCACTAGTGACTATACGGAGGAGGAAATCAATCACAAGATTTCCATTCACGCTTCCCTCGCATCCATGAATTGGGATGGCAGGACTCTCAACATTCTCGACACTCCGGGAACAGCCGGTTTCATCGGCGAGACCATTTGCGGATTCCGTTCTTGTGAATCTGCGGTCATGGTCGTAGACGGACGTGACGGGGCCCAGATAGAAACCATCAAGCTTTGGCGGTATCTCGATGAACGCAACAAGCCGCGCGCAGTCTTCATCAACAAGATGGACCGCGACCGTGCAGATTATTCCAAAGTATTGGAGAACTTGAAAGAAACTTTCAAAACCACCTTTGTCCCTGTCACCATTCCCATGGGAAACGGCAAGGAATTCAAAGGAATCATCAATCTTATTGAAAATAAAGCATATTTCATGAATAGAGGGGAGAAGGAAACTGTCGGAGATATTCCAGCTGAGTTTGCTGATTATGCAGATGAATTCCGCAATTCCCTTATCGAAAACGCCGCCGAAGGTGCCGATGACCT
Source organism: Sphaerochaeta globosa str. Buddy (assembly GCF_000190435.1). Lineage (NCBI taxonomy): Bacteria > Pseudomonadati > Spirochaetota > Spirochaetia > Spirochaetales > Sphaerochaetaceae > Sphaerochaeta > Sphaerochaeta globosa. The sequence goes on along the minus strand of NC_015152.1, from coordinate 1,331,190 downwards.
GATCGAGAAGTACTTCGATGCAGGCACGCTGGACAGCGAAGAAATCCGCAGGGGCCTGAGGGAAGGTATGGAACAGAACCGGGTCGTTCCTGCATTCTGCGGTTGCAGCGAGGGGGGCAGTGGTATCACCAGCCTTCTTACCTTCATTCGCAACAACTTCCCAAGACCTCTGGGTAAAAAGGACTGGGTTATCGCCGAAGATGGGACTGCCAAGGATTTCATCATTTCTGCTGAAGGAAGTGCTGCGGCTGTAGTATTCAAGACCACCATCGACCAGTTCAGCGGCAAGCTCAGCTTCATCAAGGTTCTCAGGGGCACCATCAAAGGCGATACCGAGTTGATGAATGTTGATATCGGCAAGAAAGAGCGTCCCAACAAAGTATACCGCATGGTGGGCAAGAAGTTGGTCGAAACCGATTGTTTGCCTGCCGGTGATATCGGGGTCATTGCCAAAAGCAATATTGCATCAACCAATTCAACCCTCGTAGAGGGATCGGATCAGAAACTCAAGTTCAAACCGCTGGCCTTCCCCCAGCCTATCTACAGTCTGGCCATCAGCAGTGATGATAAAAAGAGTGAAGTGAAGATGAACGAGTCCCTGCACAAGGTCACCGAGGAAGACTTTACGTTCAGGATCAAGTTCAACGAGGAGACCAAGGAGAATGTGGTAGCCGGCATGGGCGAACTGCATTTGAATATGATTCTTGACAAGGTGCGCGAGAAACAAAAGGTCACTATTGAGACCAAGCTCCCTCGGGTCGCCTATCGCGAGACAATCAGCCATAAGAGCGGAATTGCCGAGTACTCACACAAGAAACAGAGCGGCGGCCACGGACAATATGCCCGCGTCCTGATCGAGATTGAACCGCTGGAACGAGGATCCTACTACTCCTTTACCAATGCAATCAAGGGAGGCTCGGTAAGCAAGGGCTATATTCCCGGTATTGAGAAGGGCTTGCACGAACAGATGGAGGAAGGTTTTCTGGCCGGTTATCCAATGATGGATATCGGCATCACCCTCATCGACGGCAAGGAACACCCGGTCGATTCAAGTGAAATGGCTTTTAAACTTGCTGCAAAAGGAGCCATGAAGATGGCCCTCACGAAAGCAGGGGCAGTACTACTTGAACCTATCATGAAACTTAGTGTATATATTGAGAACGATTACCTGGGCGACATCCTCTCCGACCTTTCCGGCAAACGGGGGCGGGTGCTTGGCCAGGAGGATATGGGACTCCTGCAATTGGTCAAAGCGTTGGTTCCCCAATCCGAACTGCTCAACTATGCCATCGATCTGAAGTCGATGACCAGTGGAACGGGAAGTTTCGAAATAGAATTCGACCATTATGAACCACTGAGCGGCAAGTTGGCTGACGAGGTGATCAAGGCCTACAAGGAATCCGTAAAGGAAGAAGAGGAGTAGGCGAGGTGAAACAATCAGAAGCATTCTGATTGCTTGAGAGTGAATTTGTGAACCTTGGAAGGGAGCGTGCGGCGGCAGGCTCCCTTCCCTCTTTTTACCGCTTTTCGAACCAAACCTCATTGATGGAGTGCTGTTTTGCAAGCCCCTTCTGTTCGAATTTGGTCGTATCCCGCCAGCTGATGGGAGGACAGAAACCCTCATAGGGATTAACGAGACCTTCGGTATGGGAGAAAACATCCAGCATCTGGTCGGCATACTCCTCCCAATCGGTGGCACAGTAGATATATCCCCCGCTTGAGAGTCTAGAGCTGAGCAATCGGGCAAAGTCTCCTTGGATCAGACGTCGTTTCTGCTGTCGCTTTTTCGGCCAAGGATCAGGGAAGAATATGTGAAAGCCGGCGACACTGAGCGGTGCAACCATGTTGGTCAGCACCTCAACGGCATCAAACCGCATCAGGCGCACATTTTCCAACTGTTCAGTTCCCACGGTATGCAATAGTTTTGCAAATCCTGAAATGAAGACTTCCAAGCCGAGGTAATTATACTGACTTCGTTCCTTTGCAATACGTGCCGTTGCCGTACCCATGCCGAATCCGATCTCAATGATCACGGGTTTGTCATTGCCAAAAACTTGCTGCCAATCGAGCTCCTGCTTGCGAAAGGCAATGCCGTAGCTGCTGTAATAACGGCGGACCGCTTCCAATTGGTATGTTCTCAGGTATGCCCCTCTGAGCACATAGCTCTTAATCGGCCTACCCTGCCCTTCTTCCTTGGTTTCCACCCATTCCAATTCCGGAATATCCTGGAAAATCGTTCCTTGGTTTTCCTGCATCAATGCTCCTATACCAGACGTTGCAATTTCTCCATCAAGAACAACGCTTTATCCTTGAGAGAAACCGCATCAGTTTTCAAATACATGACATTCATACGTCTCATATCAAGCCAAACAGTTTTATTGCTCAGCGAAATGAGATTCATGACCTTGTTTACATTCAGGTCTGCAACTTTGCCGAATTCAACGGCCACCACACCCTTGCGGTCGGTCAGGTGGATGATGGAAAGCTTGCGGCAGATAATCTTGATCTCGGCAATGAAGAGCAGGTTTGCAACTTCCACCGGAGGAGGGCCGAACCGGTCGGATAATTCACTTGCAAGACCTTGCAGTTGCTCATCGTTCACGATTGAGGATATTTTACGATAAATATCAAACTTAACGGAAGGTGCCTTGATATAGGTATCAGGAATGAAGCCGGTATAATCGAGCTCCAAGAAGACTTCCCGCTCCTCGTCCTTGACCCCCACATTCTGCAAATCCCTGATCGCCTCATCCAGGATACGGATGTACATATCCAGTCCGACGGTGGCCAAGTGGCCGCTCTGTTCCCGCCCGAGCAGGTTGCCGGTCCCCCTCAGTTCCATATCCTTCATTGCCACCTTGAAACCGCTTCCCAGTTCAGTGTGCTCACTGATGATCTTCAGCCGTTTCAATGCAATTTCACTGAGGGCGCTCCCCTGCGGGTAAAACAGGTACGCATACGCCTGACTGTCGTTGCGCCCCACCCGCCCGCGCAGCTGATAGAGCTGGCTGAGTCCATACCGGTCGGCACGGTCAATGATGATGGTGTTTACATTGGGGATGTCGATACCGTTTTCGATGATGGTGGTGGAGACCAGGACTTGGATTCCTTCATGAATGAACCGGCGCATGGTATCCTCAAGTTTGGTGCTATCCATCTGGCCGTGGGCACTCTCGATAATGACATCAGGCAATAGCTTGGTCAGCTGGAAAACCACCTCGTCCTGGCTCTCGATTCGATTGTGCAGGAAGAATACCTGGCCTTTGCGTTCAACCTCGTCTCGGATGGCTTTAACAATAGTCTGTTCATTGTACTCTCCGATGTACGTTTCTATCGGTCTTCGTGCAATCGGGGGTGTGGCAAGCAGGGACATGTCACGAATTTTAAGCAAGGACATGTATAAGGTGCGGGGAATAGGAGTTGCACTGAGTGACAATGAATCGATGCTCGCCCTGAGTGTCTTGATCCGTTCCTTGTCCTTGACACCGAAACGCTGTTCCTCATCTACAACCAAAAGTCCCAAATCACGGTACATGATGTCTTTCTGCAAAATCCTATGGGTACCGAACAGGACATCCACCTTACCCTCGGCCAATGCCAAGAGTGTCTGTTTTTGCTCCTTTTTGGTGACAATACGGGATAACTGTGCACAACGGACAGGAAAGGTACCCAGACGTTTCAAAAAATTCTGATAGTGCTGTTCTGCCAAAATGGTAGTCGGTGCAAGAAATGCCACCTGCTTGCCACCCATTACCGCCTTGAATACTGCACGGAAGGCAATTTCCGTTTTCCCATACCCCACATCCCCGCAGACGAGGCGATCCATGACGATGGGTTTTTCCATGTCATCCTTGATATCCTCGATGCAGGACAGTTGGTCTGCAGTCTCATCGAAGGGGAAGGAAGCTTCAAACTGCAACTGCCAATCGGTGTCCTTGGGGAAGGCATATCCGATGCTGTTCTTGCGTTTGGCATAGAGGGTGATAAGATGTTTGGCCAAATCCTCGGCGTTCTTGCGGGCCTTGGCTTTCTTGTTCTCCCACCCTTGGCCCCCGAGCTTGTCTTTTTTCGGCAGGCCCGTATCGCTGCCGATATACCGCTGGACCAAGTTGGCCTGCTCGATGGGGACATAGAGCATTTCATTGTCTGCATACGCAATTTTTATGAAGTCACGTTCGCGATCGAAACTCGATACGCGATCGATCTTTACAAACTGCCCCACCCCGTAGTTGACATGTACGACATAATCGCCTTCATTCAAGTCGACAAAAGAGTCCAGGGGCGAAGACTGGGTGTGCTGCAACGTTTTGACAACCTGACGCCGCCGCCCAAAAATCTCATGCTCGCAAATGGCAACCACTTTCAACGAAGGGATGGCAAACCCACCGGAAATTGCACGATCTTCCCACCCGAGGAAAGGAAAAGCACTGAGCATCTGCATCAGACGCTGTTTCTGCAGTTGATTTTCTGTAAAGACAACCACATTCCAGCCTTGTTTCTCCAAACTTTTCAGGTCTTCCTTGAGCAAGGTAAAGTTTCCAAAATAGGAGCGCGGTCCCTCAATATCGAACCGATAGACATCCTGGCCTTGGCCGACAATGTCGAAAACTGTCAACGAATACCGGCACTTCTTTTGAAAAGCAGGAAAATCAAAGAGAAGTGCATCGGGTTTTATTGCTTCCCGATCTTGAAGGAAAGCCTGCCGATACAAGGCTTTTGCCTCTATCTGCAGGCTGTGAAAACTCGTTGCCAGTCTTTGGTCACCAATGAAGCAAAACAGGTCGGAATCAGCAAGATACTCCCCGACCGAAGAGGTAGCCATTTCACCGGTTGCATCGACCAAGGACAGGACCAGCTTTCCAACAGTCCCGATACTCTCCTGGGTTATGGGGTTGTACCGAGCAATTTTTCCAACGGTATCCCAGTCGGCATAGATTCTATACGGGTACTCGCTTTCATACGGGAAAATATCCAACACTTCGCCGCGCAAAGAATATTCTCCCATCGCAGAGGTGGAAACCGTATGGACATAGCCTGCATTGGTAAGCAATTGGGAAAAGGATGAGCTCTCAAAAGCATCCCCAACCTTGATGGTCAGCGATGAGCTGCTCAAGGTTTCGGGACTGACCAAAGGTGATACAAACGGCCTGAGATGGGTAATGACCAGTCCCTCTTTCAACTCCTGAATCTGCATCAGGCGACTGAGCTGGTCATACTCGACATTGTCGGCATTGAAAGGGGTGTATAGTTTTCTCCCATTACTGGGTAAATAGACCATTCGGCCTTCGCCATTGGAAGAGGCAGCACCATCGCCACAAAAGCCGCTGTCTTTGAGCAGTTGCAGGGCGCTCTCTTCAGTAGGACAAACTGCCCAGACCCGTCCTTTTTGTTTGCGACTGAGCAACCTGAGGAATTGGGCCAACGGATAGCCCTCAAGTCCGTGGATGTGGATGTGGTTGGTCTGTGCCCCATATACCTTGTATGCACTACTGGTTTTGATATACGATTGGACAAGGGTGGAAATTGGCGTTTGCATAAGCGCCATTACCCTATCATGAGCAAGAAGGTTATGCAAGACAATGGATAGAGTACTCGACCAAAAGGCATTGGATACACTCGCTGTGGCTGTACAGGATGCAGGCAGATACGCTAAAGAACAACAACAATGCATCCACCGTTCCTATAAAAGTGACGGGACAGTGATTACCGAAACCGATCTGGCAATTTCTCGAAAGATTTTGGGCGTGGTTTCCCAACTGTTTGAAAATGTAAATATCATCAGCGAAGAAACCCTCACCCCTTTCGATCCCGATGCTCCCTTTACATTCGTTCTCGATCCCATCGATGGGACGGACGTCTATTCGCAAGGATTGCCCTCCTGGGCGGTGGCTTTGGGAATTCTGGATAAGCAAAGGAACCCCGTAGGAGCCATGATCAGTGCTCCTCGCTGGGGCCTGGGAGAGGACGAGCTCTTCTTGCGCCTGGATCCGGGTAAGGAATTGTTGATTAATGGGAAACCCTTCTCCATCAGAACCAACAAGGATTTTCCCCACCAGATCACCATGGGGTCGAGTGGTCAACGGTTGATGGATTTCACGCATTTCGAGGGAAAGATCCGCATATTCGGTTCTTCAATTCTCCATATGCTCAGCCCGGTGCTCTATGACCATATCCAAGGCTGTGTGAACCAGAGTTGTTATGTCTGGGATATCACTGCAGCCCACGCCGCATTGCTCAGCGTGGGTATGGATATCGAGTATGTCGATGGGACGCCTTTTATATACGATGACGCGTTTTTACTGGAACGCAAACCTTTCTCCCCTTCCTTCTATGCAGGAACCAAAGATTGCATCCAGGCACTAAGAAAGGTGCTTCCCGCTAAATAGTAGGAGTAGGAAGCACTCCTTTATCATACCAATGCCTGGCCAGGTACATGAACGGGGTATCGAATACAGCCACCACCCATTTCAAAAGATAGGTGGAAATCATAATCTGAATTAATACACTGCTTGGATACACACCCCAGAAGGCAATCAGGGTGAAGAGCAGTGTATCGATGAATTGGCTGACAAAAGTGCTCAGATTGTTGCGAAGCCATAGGAAATTGCGACCCGGCTTTTTGCGCTTCCAGAAATCGAAAGCCCAGATGTCGTGCAGATTGCTCACCACATACGCGATGAGTGAACCGAGGGCGATACGCGGCATCAGACCAAAAATCTGTGCCAGCGAAGCCTGGGAAAGGTCCGAGGAAGCAGGCTCAAAAAAGAGTGCCACTTGCATGAGAATGGTCATCGTGAGCAAACTGAAAAAACCGATGGCCACCGCTTTTGCAGACTCTTTCTTCCCATAACACTCACTGAGGATGTCTGTTGCCAGAAATCCGGTGGCGTAGACGATGTTTCCCAGCGTAGCTTCCAAACCGAAGAGCATGACATTTTTGGTGACCTGGATGTTGGCGACGATGACACTGATGGGGACCCAGATATAGAGACCCAGCTTTCCCCATTTGCGGAATGCAATCATGATAAGGACGAAATTACACAACAACATCACAAACCAGTAAAGTTCATTCATTCTACTACTCTTCCTTCTCTACCTTCACAATCGATAGGTGGGAGGCGTCGATGGCAAAACACTTGAGAACAGCTTCGACATGCTCATCCCTGACCGAGGCAAGGATGTTGCATGACGTTTCATCAAGGGCTTTGCGAAACGAAGGGGCCAATCCACCTCCTTGCAGTTCCAGCTTCCCAATTTCATCAAAGACGATAAGCTCTGTTGTCGCCATCGATTGCTCGATCAGGGCATTGGCCCAAGCAAAAACATCAGAGCTGATACTGAATCGTCCTATACGTTCTGTTCCCAGGTTAATCTGCGAACTAAGGGCAAGCCTACTCTCCGTACTGGACAGGTCCTTGAGTCTATACCAAGTTTTTTCAGGATTTGCAAGAGCAATCACTCCACTGACTTTCAGACCGGCATGCTGTGCTTGCTCGATCAACTGCTTCAGGCGGGTAGTCTTTCCTCCATCACGGGCGGCAACCACGAATGTCAGCCTAGTTTGCACTCAAAAAGCCCTGCAGAACATCGAAGGCTTTCATCGAGTCCTCTCGCTTGATGACAAACGTAAGTTCATTCATGGTGGAGACTATTTCGATGACATTGATCTGTTCCCATGCAAGGTGACGGACCGCTTCATACACGATACCCGGAGTTTGGAGGAAATCACCGGTGAAAACAAGGGAAAGGGCCACCAGGTCATCCATCTTATTGAGCACTTCCTCATCCTTTGCAAGCTCATTGACCAGACTGCGATACTTCTCGCTTACGGCCAAGGAAACCTCATGACTGCCCAAGGTTATGTTCAAGAAATCACCCTTCTCGGTGGAAATCTGGCCATACAGGACGCCAAGCTTGCTGATGAAGCTGTCCCTGCGTACAAGGTTGAGGTCGAAAATATTGGTCTTCATGACAATGCCGTACTCGACATTACCCACGTTCTTTTTTTGGCTTCCCTTGCGCAATTCCTCAGCATAGCGTCGCAATGCCATTACAATGGCGCTGGATTTGACTTCCTTGCCGTATGCTTTCTGAACCTCGCCTTGAATCGAGGATGCGTAATTACTGAAGGAGAGAATTCCATTGATCAGCATCTCATGGATAAAAGGTGATCTATCCACAATCCGTTTTACACAACTACTCACTGAATCAGCCATAGAGCCTCCGTTATGTTATTATTATCACAAGTGGTAATAATTTACAACAAATTTACCTTGAATACTGAGGAATTTATACAGTGAAAACTATACATGCTACATTCACGAATATCCATATTTAGCGTAAATCTTCTCTTCTAGCAACCACAATGGTATCATTGTGACACCATTTGGTACTATTTAGTTGAGAACACCCCAGCCAGTGTGTATACTATCTGCTTGAGGAGGAACTTGCATGAGATGTCCCCACTGCTCACAGATGGATGACAAGGTCTTGGAATCAAGGCAAAATTCCAGCGGCTCAACAATCAGACGAAGAAGGGAATGCAATTCCTGCGGCTATCGATTTACCAGTTATGAACGCATCGAGGACAAGCCGCTTATGGTCATCAAGCGTGACGGCCGGCGAGAACCTTTTGATTTGAACAAACTCGGGAGGGGAATTCGATCCTGCACCGAGAAATTAAAAATCAGCGAGAACCAAATCGATACACTCTTGCAGAGCATTGAGGATGCCATCATGCTCAAGGTGGGAAGCAAACGTGAAATTGCCTCGTCCGATATCGGCGATGAGGCTTTGAAACAGTTGAGGGAAGTGGATTTGGTTGCGTATGTACGGTTTGCCGCTGTCTATAAGGCTTTCAACGACCTCGGCCAATTCATTGCGGAAATCCAAAAATTAGGAAAGGAACTCGGCTAACGTGCATCGAACCATTTGCCGGTGAGTGAATGTTCGATGCTGTCGTTTAAGTGTTCCGGTTTGAGAATCTCATTGGCGCAATCCAGGCAGAAGGTATCGCTCATTCCTCCGATGTAATCGAAAATCAAGCGATCAAGGTTGCCATCCTTTTGCAGATAGGCCTCCTTCATGTCCATGAGATGCTGATAAAAGCCCATGGCAAGCATATTCTTTTCCTGCACATAGAGCTCTTCCTTGAATCCATAGGATGAGACAAGGAATTCCAAATAGTCAAGAATGAGCGTGAACAAACGGGTGAAGTACCGCTCGTACCCCTCCAGCATAGGACTCTTGTAGATGCGCTCATAGTTGAAGGCAATCATTTTTTCAATAGAAGGAAACAGCTCGTCACTGAAACTGATGCCTTGCTCACCGCCGGAGTGTTCTATTACATCGACAACCAAGGTATCGATAATCTGTGCGTTGCGGTTTCCCAGCTTTTTCTCGACATCCGAAGGAAGCTCTTTCTTGGAAATAAGACCGAGGCGGCAAGCATCCTCAAAATCGCGGCCAAGGTATGCGATGGTATCGCACAGGCGCACTACAGCGGCTTCATAGGTTGCAGGCAACAACCCTTTGCGTTCGGTTACTGCATCCAAGTCCCTGATGGCGAAGGTGGGTTTGATGGACTGCACCAATCGCTCACCATTGTGACAGACAATCCCATCCCTGACCGCATAGGTAAGATTGAGGCCTTTGCCTTGATTGGAGAGAAAATCCACCACCCGAAGGCTGTTCAGCTCATGTTCGAACGGGCCGAACCCCGCCATTTGCATTTTTGAGGAAAGAATTTTTTCACCGGTATGGCCGAAAGGGGTGTGCCCGAGGTCATGGCCCATGCCGATCGCCCACGCCAGTTCAGAATCCAGGCCGAGGCCGCGGCAGATGGAGGAGGCAATCGAGGCCACATGCAGGCAATGCTCCATACGGGTGCAGATATGATCGTTGCTTGGGGCGAAAAATACTTGGGTCTTATGCTTCAGCCTTCGGAAGGCCGAGGAGTGGATGATGGCTGTGGTATCGCGGTAATAGGGGCCGCGTACATCTTCCTGCTTGTCGGTCTTTCGCTTTTTCAGCAACTGCTCGGAGATCTGATTCTGCAATTCCATTGTTATTCCCCAAATTGTTAGCCTATGGTATCATAGGAAAAGACTCTTTGGATAGCGGAGGTTCCATGGTTGAAATGTATGCTCTTCCCCTGGTTTGCCTGCTCTTGAACTTTCTTGCCTTCGCCGCCTGCCTGCGTTTCCTGTTTTCACGGCAAGGCTTGTATTGGATTGTCCCGCTACTTTTAACGCTTTTCATCCTTTGGCCCAATTCGCTGAACCTCTACCGGGTTGCCAGCAACCCTGCATCGGTAACGCTTCCCTACACCTATTTGGATTTGCAGCCACTGCTGCTCTCCCTCTTTTGGTATGCAATGATCGTAACGTTCCACTTCGCCCTGAAAAAGACCGTACGAATCAATCACTATGAGGAACAGGTTCGGAAGAATCTCTATGAAGCCCGCTATCAGATGGCAGTCGACACGCTGGTTCACCAGCAAAAGGAACGGCGCAGGAAACATTTCTACACCAAACAAGCAGCAACCGTTCCGTCGACCGGTGCCTATGAAGAACAGTGGATTGAACTGTTCGACCAGCACTAAGCATGAAGGACCACCTATTTTTCTGCGGCATCAAGCATAGCGGGAAGTCCACACTCGGAGCCTTCTATGCAAGGGCCAACAATCTTGCGTGGGTTGACTTGGATGACCTGATCCTGAAGGCCATTGCCCCCTGGACTTCAGTGCGCGCTTATTACAAACAAGAAGGACAAATGGCATTCCAGGCGCAGGAAGTTGCTGCCCTTGAGACGTACCTTTGCTCCCATCACGAGCGGACGGTCATCAGCCTCGGGGGAGGAGCCTCGGATAACGAGGCATTGCTGAGCCTGGCAAAAAGCCGGGGCAGACTCATCTACCTCATGGTTGAGGAGGGAGTGCTATTCAGAAGGATTATCTCAGGTGGGATTCCTCCTTTTTTGGATGAATCCGATCCAAAGGCATCATTTCATGCCCTGTATGCAAGAAGACATGCAATCTATGGAAACATCTGTGATGTTTTGGTACAATTACCAAATTATCCCGATATCCGCGATACGGCAAGCTTCCTTGTCGAAACACTCAAGAGTGAGGTATGAAATGGGCCATAACAGCTTTGGGAATGCATTTACCGTCACTACCTTCGGCGAGTCTCACGGCCCTGCCCTCGGTGTCATCATCGATGGGGTGGAAAGTGGTTTCAAGATTGACAGGGAAGCGTTGCAGGCTCAGATGAACCGCCGTCGTCCCGGTGGCAACCCTACAGGGACAAAACGCAACGAGATCGATGAGCTCTCCATACTCTCGGGGGTGTACGAGGGATACACGACCGGCACCCCGATCGCCATGATTCTGTATAGTACCAACCAGAAGTCGACCGATTACGACCATCTCAAGGATGTCTTCAGACCCGGTCATGCTGATTGGACCTTTTTCAAGAAATATGGGATACGTGATATTCGCGGTGGCGGCAGATCCAGCGGCAGAGAGACCAGTGCAAGAGTAGCAGCCGGTGCCCTTGCCATGCAACTGCTTGCCAAACGAGGAATTTCCATACAAGCAGGAACCGTGCAAGTCGGGTCTGTGAAAACCGAGAATCGAAATTGGGATGAAGCCGACAATGTCATGAGCTGCCCCGACCGAGTGGCTGCAAAACAGATGATTGCTTTAGTCGAGCAGGTCCGTAGTGAGAATGACAGCATCGGCGGTATTATCGAATGCAGGGTCAACGGCGTACCGATAGGTCTGGGAGAGCCGGTCTTCGGCAAGCTGCAGGCATTGCTCAGCCATGCAGTCATGAGCATCGGGGCGGTGAAAGGGATCCAATTCGGTTCAGGCTTCGCTTGTGCTTCCATGCGCGGCAGCGAGTGCAACGACCAGAGGACCCAAGAGGGGTTTCTCTCCAATCATGCCGGGGGAATCCTCGGTGGCATATCAAGCGGGCAGGAAATTGTTTTCCAGGCTGCCATCAAGCCCACTTCCTCGATTTCGCGACCCCAGCTGACAGTAAATACAAACAACGAGACGACTACCTTGGTGGTAGAGGGCAGGCATGACCCCTGTATATGTTCCCGGGCGGTGGTGGTAGTCGAATCCATGGTGGCTATTACATTGCTTGACCTCTATTACACCGCATTTGGAAAAAACTGATGCAAGACACTCCTCTGATTGTACAAAGTGACAAGACGTTGCTTCTGGACGTCCACCATAACCAAAGTGAGGCCTGCCGTGCCGATCTGGTCCGATTCTGTGAATTGGTCAAGAGTCCGGAGCATATGCATACCTATGCACTCTCCCCTATTTCGCTGTGGAATGCAGCCTCCTCAGGTTTTCCGGTAGCCTCGGTCATCGATTGCCTGAATCGCTGGTCACGCTTCCCGGTACCTGAAAGCATTCTTTTCTATGTCAATGACATGGCCTCCAGGTGGGGCAAGGTCCGCCTTACCGAATATGAGGATCCACGGTATTATCAGCTGTTCGTGGAAAGCAAGCGAATCAAAACAGAGTTGATGCAACGCAAAGCCCTGTCAAAGATTCTGGTGGTCAAGGACGAGCACTCCTTCTTGCTGGAAACTTATTCCCGCGGAGAGGTTAAGCTTCAGCTGATTAAAATCGGGTATCCAGTGGATGACCAGGTTGTGCTCCAGAAAGGTCCGCCGGTACCGATAGCGCTACGGTCCGAAACGCTGGGTGGAAAACCCTTTGCGGTACGACCCTACCAACAAATGGCGGGCGATGCCTTGCTGGGAGATCTTGGACCGGGCTGCGGTTTCGGCACCATCGTTCTTCCCTGTGGATCGGGAAAAACCGTAGTCGGCATGCATATCATGCAACGCCTTTGCACCCGGGTCCTGGTGGTTACCACCAATGTGGCTGCCGTACACCAGTGGATGCAGGAAATCTTGGACAAGACCACCCTGACCATCGACCAAGTTGGCGAGTATACCGGTGCGCGCAAGGAACCTAAGGAAATAACAGTCTGCACGTATCAGGTGCTCACCTACCGACCGGACAAAGAGGGCCCTTTTCCGCACTTGGAGTTGCTTACCAAAAGCCAATGGGGCCTGATAATCTACGATGAAGTGCATATGCTTCCCGCTCCGGTCTTCAAGATTACTGCAGAGTTGCAGGCTGTCTACCGTGTTGGATTGACTGCCACCCTGATCAGGGAGGATGGCAGAGAAGACGAGGTTTTCAGTTTGGTCGGTCCCAAACGCTTTGATGTGCCTTGGATTGAATTGCAGCAGCAGGGCTTCATAGCCGAAGCCTACTGCCATGAAATTCGTCTCGACCTACCCCAAGAGCTGGAGATTCCGTATGCACTGGCAAATAAGCGGGAGAAATACCGCATGGCCAGCGAAAATCCCTTGAAGCTTGAAGTGGTAAAGGATCTGGTCAGTCGGCATCCGGACGATTTCATCCTGATCATCGGCCAGTACCTGGACCAGCTTGCGATGATCGCCGATGCGTTTGGATTACCCATCATCACCGGCAGCACCCCGAATGCAAAGCGGGAGGAACTCTATCGAGCCTTCAGGGACGGCGATTGCAGGATTCTGGTCGTCAGCAAGGTTGCCAACTTTGCCATAGACCTTCCTGATGCATCGGTTGCCATCCAGGTTTCCGGCACGTTCGGCAGCCGAAGTGAGGAAGCCCAGCGACTGGGGAGAATTCTCAGGCCGAAAAACCGTTCCAGTTTCTTTTATTCGGTAGTGACCCGTTACTCCAACGAAGAGGAATTTGCGGCAAACCGACAAAAATTCCTTGCCGAACAAGGCTACTCGTATGAGATAGAGGTATGGAAGAATTGACTGAACATGCACAACAGCAATTTTCGGCCTTACTGGGCCGGTACAGTGAAGACTCGTATTTCTACTTGGCTCGCAATTATTTGGGAATAGTAAGTACACCGTTCCACAAGCCTCAGCTGACAGCCAAACTCTGCCAGTTCTTCAGCCTTAAGGCGCATCAAGAGAAGATGCTCGAATTGCTCGATGAACTGGACTTGGTCATACTCAGCCTGCTTTCTGTCACCGGGCCCCTTGCCTCGGAAGTGGTCATGGATCTGCTCAAAGGCTCCTATAGTTATGGAACGATTCTCAGGCGGGTGGCAAACCTGCAGGAACGATTGATTTTGCTCACCGATGAGGGAAAGCTTGTTTTCAATCCCCTCCTTGAAGCAGAATTATCCAAACGTTGCAGCCTGAGGCCGTTATTTGGCAGCAATGAGATACTGAATGCAAATACGCCTTACTGTAGTCCGGAGTTTCTGAGAGCCTATTTCTCACTCATAGCAAAAGAAGGGAAGATTGCGTTCCGTGAAGAGTACACCCGATTGTTCCCAAGTTTTGAAGCAGGACGTCTTGAACAGCTGTTCAACGCACTTGCCCACGTACTTTCACAACTGCTCATCATCACCGTCGACAAAAAAGTCACCATCGATTACACCAAGGCCCAGCAATTGCTGCAGTTGGATGATCATCAGCTTATATGCTTGCTGCTTGCCCTCCAATCGAGTTCCTTGAAGAAAGAGCATGCCCTTGCCTTCTGTTCGGACCTGCTGTCGTACCTTGAGGCATTGGCACAGGTCGATACACAATCCCTGAAACTTCTGATCCGCTCCCTTTCAATCAAGCATGGCATACCCTATGACGCAGAAATGCCGACCCATCTTTCCACTTGGGGTGTGATTACCCTGGACGGAGTCTGGAAGGTTGCCGATATTGAAGCGGCTCAACCTCCCAATCCACTGTTGATCGACAGCGACCAGACAATAAGCTACCTAGGAAGCCGAAACGCAAACGATATTCTCTACCGCTTCTGTTTCATCGAGGTACTCGACCGCCAGAAACGGTATCATCTGACCAAGGAGAGTTTTCTTTGTGCCCTGGATTCGGGACTTACCTTTACAGACATCGAGCAGTACCTGAAAGAGAACAGCAGTGCTGCAATGCATACCTTGCTGCTCAAGCAATTACGCATGGTGCATGAACGCTATCAAGCCATCAGCATCTATGATGGTCTTGTCCTGTGCTGTGATGAAAGAACGGCATATGTCGTACAGAATCTTCCCGCCCTTGCTGAGCATCGGTACCGAAACCTCAGTCCGACCATTTTTCTCATGCGCCGTGATACTGAAGAGAATTGGCGCCAAATACTTTCCGCTGCAGGACTGTTGGCAGGTTCCACCAAGTCGTATGAAAAAATTGAAGTGCTCAAGCGCCAGAACTCCCTCTCCCTCACTCTTTTGCTTGATGGCGCAACCCGATGCCACCCTTCGGCTACGGCCAAGGTGCAGAGTGAACTGCATGCAGTACACAGCGATGATGAGCTAAGGCAGGCAATTGAGAATGCGCCGTTCACCGGTGCCCAGAAACAAGATTTGTTACACCGTTTTCAAGCCAAAATGATTCTCTCACCCAGCCAGATAGTTGCCCAGGTTATCAATACGGTGATCGAAGCCGGAGGCTTTGACTACCAAGGCAAGGTAAGTCTGGCCCGTCAGGCTGTCGGACGCAAGGATGTAGCTCTGCAATTGCAGCTCACCGACCAAGAGTTGGTTGTCCAAGCGCTCGAGGTAGCCTATACGGTCCAACGGGAAGCGCTCCTTAAGGTTGCGGTCATGCCCACGATGGAAGTGAAGATTCTGCCTATCAGCAAAATCTTCCTTATCCGCTTCGTGCGCTTTCATGTCTCCTGAATCAGATGTCTGCTTGAATCCAATGGGGGTAGTGGTAGCCGGTGAAGGCTTCGAACTGAAGCTTGCCCTGCTCCATCAACATCTGTGAGCCTCCGATGATGGTACACCCCGCTTCCATAGCCCGCTTGAGAAAAAGAGTCTCCTTGGGGTTGTATACCAACTCATAGGCAATTTCCTTCCCTGTGAAGTTGAAACTGGGAATGCATTCCTCATTGCCGAGGTTGCCCATGCCCACACTGGTTGTCTGCACAACCAACTCACAGTTGCCATTGTACAAGTGAGCATTCTCCAGTGTATCGAACGTGCTCATCGTTTCAGAGGCAAGCGTTCTGGCATGCTCCATGCTGCGATTGAGAATCGTAACCTTCACCCCGTGGTTGTGCAGTGCCCAGACTACGGCCCTTGCAGCCCCCCCGGCCCCGACGACCAGGGCGTTCTTGATTTCACCTTTGCCGAGTTGCTCGGAGATCGGGGCCAAGAAACCATAGTAATCGGTATTTGTACCCTTCCACATGTTCTGGATGCGAACAACGGTATTGCACGATCCGATTTGCTTCACTTCGCGGGTAATCCTGCCTAGGTACGGCTGGACGCTGCGCTTATGCGGAACGGTCACGGAGAAACCGTGAATCTGCAACATTTCGGCCAGCTTGAAGAAGGCACGCACCGAATCGACAAGGAAAGGTACATAGACAGCGTTGTACCGTATGGCCTCAAATCCTGGATTATGGATTTTTGGGCTTGCTGTATGATAGACGGGATTGCCTATGATGCCGAAAATGTGGGTTTTCTCATCCAGCTTGTCTGCACGATACAGTGTGCTCATAGTCTGGGCGCTCAGGTGGCCGGGGGCCGCCTGGCTGTCGGAGCAGAAGCTGAGAAAAGAGCCGCACTTCTTGTACAGTATGCGGGTGCAAATGCCATATTCACCCATTCCGATGACAATTTTCTCTTTGAGATTTGCAAGTTCCTGCTCAACCCTGAACAGCGTAATGACATCCATCATGCTTTTGGGAGTGACCGCCACCTTGGGAATGTCCCCTTTTGCGGCGAGCTTGCTGATGCGCCCAAAGATGTCGGCGGGAACGCACTCAAAGTTATGGTAGGAGCGGATGATTTTTATGTGCCGTTGTTTCAGGCTTTGCTCCAAGTCTACTTTCTGCTCGAACAGGGGATCCTTGAACTTCAAGTCTGTTTTCTTAACATCGTCTTCGATATCGACATAGGCGAAATCACCCTTTGCAGCTTCATACAGCAGTTGCAACCGCTGTTTTTCGCTCAAGGTACAGGATCCACCATCACTGCTGCGCCGCAAGGTAAGAATTACCGGCACATCGACGGTGGAAGGAAAGGAGGAGGCAATCTTCTGTTCATCCGGATGCAAATAGTCGAGTCGAAGCTCTGCAAGGGAGATCCATTTGCGGTTGCGTTCAACTAAAGCCCGGTTCTCCTCCAAGGTCGAGCCGGTAAGTGTAAGGCAAAGCACTGAAGACCTCCTGACTTGGGGTGGATTGTCACCGAATACACGCTTGTGTTAAGGTAATCATAACGTCATTTAACGGGCTTTTCAACTCCCGTTTGGAGAAAGGGGAACGAGTGTGGCAACCTTGCAGGTTCAACGGGTCCAATTAGCTTTTGCCGATAGGGATATTTTGTCGGAGATCTCCTTTACGTTGTCGGAAAAAAGCCGCAGTGCACTTGCCGGGGGCAATGGAAGCGGCAAGTCGACCCTGCTGAAGGTCATCAGCGGCCACATGAGTGCCGACGATTATGCATTCTCTGCTACTAAAGGGATGAGAATCAGCTACCTGCCGCAAAGCGACATCGTATTTGAGGACGGGACTGTCTATCAGGAAGTCGAGAAAGCCTATGCTCGGTTTGATGAAATGCTGGAAGAGCTGCATGTTCTGGAAACAAAGCTTGCATCCGTCAAAGAGGAAGCGAAAACCGAAACGCTTTTGCTTCGCCTGCATGAAATCCAGGAAGCATTGCTCAATGACGGGTACTACAGTAGGAAGGAACTCATCCAGCAAGTCCTGTTCGGCCTGGGGTTCTCAGCTCTGGATATGGATCGCCCGACCCGGGAGTTTTCCGGCGGATGGCAGATGCGTGTCGCCCTGGCAAAAATTCTGGTGGAAAATCCTACCATCATGTTGTTGGACGAACCGACCAACTATTTGGATATCGAAGCTCGTTACTGGTTGAAGAACTATCTGAAGGTTTTCGACGGCGGGGTGATGATAGTCAGCCACGACCAAGGATTTCTTGACGATACGGTCAATGAAGTGTATGAACTCTTCCAAGGCAAACTGCATCGCTATAGCGGCAACTACACCCAATATGTGAAACAAAGAGAGTTGGAAATCGCACAATTGGAAGCTGCGTTCAAGCTGCAGCAGGAGCAATTGGAGAAAACTGAGCAGTTCATCGAGAAGTTTCGGTATAAGGCCACCAAGAGCAAGCAAGTGCAAAGTCGCATAAAAATGCTTGAGAAACTCGATATGGTGGAAGTGCCATCCCATCTGAAACAGCTTTCCTTCAGCTTCCCCCCTGCCCCGCACAGCGGAAACGATGTACTTATTATTGAAAATCTTGTAAAGCGCTACCCCACCCTCGAAATTTTTTCGGACTTCTCGCTGTTGGTGAACAAAGGTGAGCGTTTGGCGGTGACGGGAAAGAATGGAGCAGGTAAATCCACACTGCTGCGAATCATAAGCGGTCAGGATGCAGAATTCAGCGGAACGGTTCGACTGGGCAGCAATGTCAGCGTAGGCTATTTTGCCCAGGATACGGAAAAGACCCTTACGCCCACAAATACCGTGCTCGAGGAAATCGCCAGCATTGCATCGACAGCGGACCTCCCCAAGCTGCGCAATTACCTCGGTTCGTTTCTGTTTGGCGGCGATGATGTATTCAAATCCGTTTCGGTACTCAGTGGCGGGGAGCGAAGCAGACTCGCCCTGCTCAAGATACTGATGCATCCGGTGAATCTGCTGGTGCTTGACGAACCTACCAACCATCTGGACATCAACGCAAAAGAGATGCTTCTCAAAGCTCTCAAGCAATACGATGGTACGATGATTTTTGTCAGCCACGATTCTTACTTCATCGAACATATCGCCACAAAAATTCTCTATCTGACTGAAGATAATCCTCCCGAGCTGTTCGATGGGGACTATGAGTACTTCATCTACAAGCTTGAACAGAAGGAAAAGGTTGAGGACCGCAAAAAAAAGGTGCCAACGAGTACCGTAGAACCGGCTGCAAAATCCGCTCTCTCCTACAAGGAAGCAAACCGAAAGAAGAATCGGCTTAGTACGTTGCGCAGGCAGTGCGATGAGCTCTTGAAAGCCCACGAATTGCTCTTGGAGAAAATCGAGCAGACTGAACAACTGATGGCGCTTGCGGAGAACTATAGCAATGCCGAAAAGATTACCGCCCTGGTCCAGAAAAAAGAGAACCTACATTTGGCTATGGAACAGGAAGAAGAGTCTTGGCTTTCGCTGACGATGGAAATAGAAGCATTGGAGGACGAACTTGCCTGAGTTGGCGTACCTGTTACCCAAGGTTATCCTTGCAAGCCAGTCGGTGGCACGCAGGGCTTTGCTGGAAGAGCTGGGAATTGAGGTGGTACCATACCCCACAAACAGCGATGAGACACATAGCTTGAACAATCCGGCAGAAGTGGTGGCCATGCTTGCCCTGCGCAAGCTGCAAGCCTACCAAAACGAGCACCCAGCCTATAGTCTGCCGGTTCTCTGCTGCGATACGCTCATTTTTTTTGAAGGCAAGCTCATCGGAAAACCTGAAAATCGAGCAGAAGCGAAAAGCCAGCTGCTCGCATTCAATGCAAAAGCACAAGAAGTACATTCCGGATGGGCTCTTTGGTATAACCAATCCATACTTACAGGAACTGATCGGGCAATGGTATATTTCAAGCATCTGGATGATCAAACAATAGAAAATTACCTTGATACCTTGGAGTACATGGGGGCTGCCGGTTCCTATCGGATCCAAGGAAAGGGACAGAGCCTGGTCGACCACATTGAAGGAGACAAAGGGACTGTTATCGGTCTGCCGGTCAGGCAACTATCGCATATGCTTGCAGATTCCTGTAAGTAATACAGCAGTTCCCATTCTACAGATTTGTTGCAATATTTCACTGCAATTCCGCCAGTGCAACAATATATCGGTTTTTTTCAAAATTATGTCGCTTTTGTCCTTCTATGTAGATGCATTTTTGTTGCAGTTCGCTTCGGCTAAATCTATTATGTATTTGAATGTATATTCAATATCACACATGGAGGATTTGGTATGAGAAAGCGACTTAGTGTTCTGTTTGTACTTTTGTTCGTTGCTTCAGTGCTTGTGTTCGCCCAAGCGGCCCCTGAAGCTGCTGCAGTCAAGCCGGTAGTCCTTAAACTATCAGAAGTCCACGCCGAAGGATATCCGACATCCCTCGCCGACCATGAATTCGCCCGCTTGGTGGAAGAGAAGACCCAAGGAAGGGTCAAGATTGAAGTCTATACCGGCGGAACGCTCTACGGACAGGAGACGGCTTCCATCGAAGCCCTGCAGATTGGTGATCTCGCCTTTGCCCGTGTTTCAGCTTCACCGGTTGCCAGCTATGTACCGGCACTCAATGCCATACAGATGCCGTATCTGTACAACAACGGGGCTCATATGTGGGCTGTTCTCAATGGGGAAGTCGGACAAAAGATGCTCAGTGACATCGAGGCTTCCAAGTCTGGTTTGATCGGCCTTTGCTACTACGATGCAGGCTCCCGCTCATTCTACCTGACCAAGCCGGTAAATCGAGTGGCTGACATGAAAGGATTGAAGATCCGCATGCAGAACAATCAGATGATGGTTCGCATGGTTGAATTGCTCGGTGCCACCGGTGTGACCGGCATTGGACCGAACGATGTATACTCTGCCATCACCCAAGGCGTCATCGATGGCGCAGAGAACAACTGGCCGACCTACCAGAACATGGGCGACTACGAAGCGGCCAAGTACTACATTCTTGACCAGCATACCCGTGTTCCAGAAATTCTGCTTGGCTCGGTAGAAGCGTTGAAAAAGGTCAGCAAGGAAGACTTGGCGATCATCAAGCAAGTTGCTAAAGAGACCCAGGAATTTGAGATTTCCGAATGGGCCAAGAAAGAGGCTTCCTCGGAGCAGATTGTCCGCGCTGCCGGTACTACGGTCATTTCCCTCTCACCCGAGGCTTTTGCTGAATTCCAGAGCAAAATGGCTCCGCTGTACCAAGAGTTTGGCTCTGCGTACACTGATACCATCAATAAGATCAAGGAAATCGGCAAGCAGTTCAAGTAAGCCTTGTCTGTTTCACAACCATGGGGGGACGAAATGTCCCCCCAATGCAATACCCCACAGCGTGAGGGCTTGTCCATGAGAGAAACTAAATCACCTTACTCATCAAAGGTTCGTTCCTATCTGGTCTCGAACCATTTGATTGTTGATGTTGCGGACCATAAAGGGCTGCATTTGATTCCTGAACTGCTACGAACCCTCAATCACTGGACCCATAAGCTAATTCTGTATATTGCCCAAGTCGCACTGGCATTGATGGTGGTACTGGTAATACTTACTGTTGTCCTGCGGTATGTGTTCAATACAGGCATCGGCTGGGCGGAGGAAGTTCCCCGATTGCTCGTCACGCTGTTCGCCTTCCTCGCGTGTGCCATCGGAGTACGCGACCATATGCATATTTCTGTAAATATCCTATACAACTCCTGCAAAGAAGGCTCCTGGGTACGGAAAGCCCTAGTGATTTTCACCGATGTCTGCATTCTCCTTTGTGGCTTGTTCCTGCTTGTCTATGGATGGCAGTATACAAAACGTTTGATGAGTCTGCCTGGAACCCTTCCGATGACTGGTTGGCCTACATTCATCCAATATATTCCCGCTCCGCTTGCCGGGTTTGTCATGACCTTCGACTCATTGCTGTTTTTGACAGGAATCCTAGATCGGGAAGAACTTTTGTATTCCGAGAAAGAAGTGGACTACACGAAAATTGTAAAACAGCAACATGAAAATGTTTCGGAAGGAAGGTCGTGATGGATGCAACACTACTTTCAACCATTGTTTTACTGGGTGGTTTTTTTGTACTGATGTTTGTAAAAGTCCCGGTAACATTCGCCTTGCTTATCTCCACCTTGTGCTCTGCTTTCATCAGCGGGACCAATTTCACCGTCATGGTCCGGATGATGATTGATGGAGTGAACAACTTTACCTTGCTTGCAATCCCCTTTTTCATTCTGATGGGTGAAATCATGTCGGCCGGCAAGGTGTCGGACAAAATCATCGATTTGGCAAATCTCGTGGTCGGCCGCTTCAAGGGCGGACTGGCGTATGTGAACTGCGTCGACTCGATGTTCTTCGGAGGTATCAGTGGATCGGCGGTCGCCGACGTCTCCTCCTTAGGGTCTGTGGTAGTTCCCTTGATGGTAAAACAGGGGTACAGCCCCGAGTTCTCCGTCGGCCTTACTGTCGTCACGTCCTGTCAAGGAGTACTCATACCGCCAAGCCATAACATGGTCATTTATGCCCTTGCTGCCGGGGGAGGTATCTCGATTGCCCGTATGTTCATCGGTGGTGCCATTCCCGGAATATTCCTTGGGCTGAGTCTCTTGCTCTATTGCTTCCTGTTTCGCAACCACTATCGCTTTCCCGAGGGGATGCGAATCGGTAAAGGTGATAGTGTACGCTGGCTCAAATTCAGTAATACAATGGACAAAAAATGGAGGTACACCAAGAAAGCCGAAACGTTCTTGATCATTTCAACTCCACTTTTTACGCTGGAAATGGGCAAATGCATCCAGATTCTGCTTAATGCAATCCTGCCGATGATGACCATTGTCATTATCATGGGCGGAGTTGCCACCGGAGTTTTCACCGCAACCGAAAGTGCAGCCATTGCATGCCTTTATACATTCATTCTTACCTATTTCATCTTCAGAACCGCAAGGCTTCGTGATTTCGGGCACATCCTGAAGAACACCCTCAAGACGCTGGCAATTGTATTGACGTTGATTGCAACGGCGAAAGCGTTCAGCTATATGATGACCGACCTGAGGATCCCCGATCTTATCACCCGTACGTTGGTCTCCATTACTGACAATAAATATGTATTGCTGCTGATCATCAACGTGTTGCTGCTCGTCCTTGGTTGCTTCATGGACATGGCTCCCTTGATTATGATTATGACTCCGATTCTCCTGCCGATTGTCACCAATGAGGTAATCGGGATGAACCCGATCCATTTCGGCATCATGCTCATCTTCAACTTAGCAGTCGGCTTATGCACTCCGCCGGTAGGCAGCGCCCTCTTTGTCGGCTGTGCGGTCGGGAAAACCAGTATTGAGAAAACCAGCAAAGCCATGTTGGGTATGTTTGTAGTGATGCTTGCCTGTCTGATGATTATTACCTATATTCCAGCATTTTCACTCTTTTTACCCTCCATATTGGGTATCTGATGCGTTTCATACTTGCCATACTTTTTAATTTCTGAAATACTTAGCGGTACCGGTCTGTGTATACAGAGCGGAATCTCCGCCCCTAGGGGTGAGTAAGAGTAGAAGGGTGACGCACAGTTAAACCTGTCCCGTTGGGAGAGGTGTGTCGTCAGACAGGAGGATTATGTCCGTAGTTACCATGAAGAGCCTGCTCGAGTCAGGCGTGCATTTCGGCCACCAGACCAAACGGTGGAACCCCAAGATGGCCCGTTTTATTTTCAGTCAGAGAAACGGAATTCACATCATTGATCTGCAGAAGACCTCTGCATGTATCGTTGAAGCTTATGACGCTGTTCGTGCAGTCGTTAAGCAGGGCAAGACGGTTCTGTTTGTAGGAACCAAGAAACAGGCCCAGCAGGCTATTGAAGCCGAAGCTAAAAGATGTGGCATGCCGTATGTCAATAACCGCTGGCTCGGTGGTATGTTGACCAACTTCTCAACCATCAAGAAGTCCATTGCAACCCTCAAGAAGATTGAGAAGATGGAAATCGATGGAACCTTTGATTCCCTTACCAAGAAGGAAGTCTCCTTGCTTACCAAGCAGAAGATCAAGCTTGAGAAGAACCTCGGCGGTATCAAGGACATGAAGGATCTTCCCGGAGCACTGTTCATTATTGACACGAAGAAAGAAGCAATTGCCGTTACTGAGGCAAAGCGCTTGGGTATTCCTGTAATTGCTGTCGTCGACACCAACTGCGACCCTTCCGATATCACCTACCCCATTCCCGGCAACGATGACGCCATTCGTGCCATCAGCCTCTTTGTTGAAATCATCGCCAACGCTGTAGTTGACGCTGACAATGAAGCCGGCATCCAGATCATTGAGACTCTGGGCAACGAAGACGAAAATGATGACGTTTCCAAGAAGGACGAGGAAGAGGAAGCCATTGTCTTCTCCACCGATGAAGGTGCTGATTTCTCCAAGTTCGAGGAGAAGTCTGTAGAGAAGAAGGATGAGGAAGAGGGCGAGGAAGAGGACCTTCTCGTTGATGAAGAGACTCTGTACAAAGACTAAGGAGAACAAGCATGGCAATTACCGCTGATGTAGTAAAAAAACTGCGCGACCTTACCGGCGCAGGTATGATGGATTGCAAGAAGGCATTGACTCAGGCAGATGGTGATTTCGCTGCCGCCGAGAGATTCCTCAAGGAAATGGGGCTTGCTGCAATTGCAAAGCGCCAGGACCGTGCAACCGACAACGGTCGTGTATTCGTTAAAGTGCAGAAAGACAAGGCTGTGATGGCTGAGCTTTCCTGTGAAACTGACTTTGTTGCTTCCAATGAGCAGTTCGCCGAACTCGGAAACAAGATTTGTGATGTCGCCCTTGCCAAGGGATATACCCAGGTCAACGATGAGCTGACCGGTATGGTCAACGATCTGATCGCCATCATCAAGGAAAACATGGGTCTGAAGAACCTGTGTGTGTTCAACCTCGGTGCTAATGAATTTGCTTCCAGCTACGTTCATGGGAATGGTTCTTTGGGCGTGTTGGTTATTTTCAAGGCAGACAAGACTGAACTGTTCGAAAACGAGCTGGTCAAGGAGTTTACCAACGATTGTGCTCTGCACGTCGCTGCCTTCACTCCTTCCTATCTCACTACTTCTGCTGTCGACCAGGCATATGTCAAAGAACAGACTGAGATTTTCAGTGTTCAGGCTGCAAAGCTCGACAAGCCTGCCAAGGTGCTGGAAGGGATTGTCAAGGGCAAGCTGAGCAAGCACCTTTCTGAAATCTGCTTCCTCCAGCAGCCGTTCGTCAAGGACGACTCCATGAGTGTTGAGAAGAAGGTCGCCGAAGTGGCAAAGAATGCGGGCGGCAAGCTCGAGATTGTCAACTTCTCCTTCCTTCGTGCTGGCGTGGCTTCCTGCAGCAACTAACTGCAATCGACCTATACCCACCGCTCACCCCTGTGAGCGGTAGTTTTATTGGAGATGTCTATGCAACAGGTACTTGATACGTGCGAAAGCAAGATGCTTAAGAGTCTTGAGAGTCTTTCCAAGGATTTTGCCGGTCTCAGAACCGGAAGAGCTTCGGCTTCCCTTTTGGATAAGATTCGTGTCGACTACTATGGATCTGAGACCCCCATCAACCAAGTCGCGACCGTCAGCGTGCCGGAGGCGCGGATGATCGTCATCCAGCCTTGGGACAAAAGCGTATTGAGCGCTATCGAAAAGGCAATTCTGAAGAGCGACCTTGGACTCCCCCCGAACAATGACGGAAAACTGATTCGTCTCAACTTTCCCCCATTGAACGAAGAGAGGCGCAAGCAACTGGTCAAAAGCGCAAAGAACACTGCCGAACAGAGCAGGGTTGCAATGCGCAATGTCAGGCGTGAAGCTATGGATGAGCTGAAGAAACTGCAAAAGAGCGGTGACATCAGCGAGGACGAGCTCAAGGATGCCGAAAGTAAAATCCAGAAAATGACTGATTCCTACATCACACAGATCAACTCCCTCTCTGATGAGAAGGAGAAGGAAATCATGGAGATCTAGATGGAAGACAAACCCGTTGCCCCGGTCCACCTTGGCATAATCATGGATGGAAACGGCCGTTGGGCTAAGAAGCGATCGCTTCCCCGCACAGCCGGTCATGCAGAGGGATTGAAAGCCCTCAAGCGAGTGATATGCGAAGCAGCGGCCCAGGGTATCGGGTATGTCACTTTCTATACGTTCTCTACCGAGAATTGGAAGCGAAGTGAGCAGGAAGTGGCGTACTTGATGCACCTCTTCGTTGCCAAGATTCATGGAGAACTTTCGTTCTATAACAAACACGGAATACGCATCCTTGCCAGGGGTGATTTGCAGAAGCTTCCCATGGATGTCCAACAAGCTATAGAAAAAACTGTCTTTGAGACGCGTAACAACACTACCATTACTGCAATAGTCGCGATAAACTATGGGGGACGAGATGAGATTTGTCGTGCGGTAAACAAATGTATCGCCCTCAATCCCGGACAGGACATCACGGAAGCCTCCATTGCAGATAATTTGGACTTGCCTCAGGTGCCTCCTGTCGATATGATAGTGAGAAGTGCGAATGAGAAGAGGTTGAGTAATTTCCTCTTGTGGGACAGCGCATATGCTGAACTTGCTTTCTATGAGAAATATTGGCCTGACTGGAACGAAGAAGATGTCCGTATTGTCTGCCACGATTATAGTCAGCGGGTAAGGAAATTTGGGGGAATCGAATGACATCCATGGCAAAGAGGGTTCTTACCACCGTAGTTACGCTTCCTACCTTGTTCTGCATTATTTTGTTTCTCCCCCACTATTCATACGTTGCCCTCTCCTTCCTTGCTGTGCTCACGGCAATCTGGGGGGCAAAAGAACTGAAAGATCTCTATCAGAAAAGCGAAGGTGTCACCGTACATCTACCCTCGTATGTCGTCGGGTTGCTCCCTCTTGCACAGTGGATTGAGATGGGGTATTACCCCAACCTTCCGTTGGTTGATTTGGCCGTTGTACTGATGGCGTTGGGATTCTTCTCCAATGAGCTGGTCTTCGGAGCGAAAGACTCGTTTACCAAATCCCTTTCCCGCATTGCTGGACAGAGCCTGTTGCTGCTCTATCCTGGCCTTTTGATCACCTTCATCCAACGTATCTCCATCCTTGCCTATCCTTCACAATCATTTTTACTCTTCTTCCTACTCGTGTTCGGCAATGATATTTTTGCCTTTGTCTTTGGCATGTCATTCGGCAAGACCAATAAGGGCTTTGTTAAAGTCAGTCCAAACAAGAGTATTGCCGGCTTTGTCGGAGGGACGCTCTCCACCATCCTACTTTCAGTGCTTTTCTGCCTTTTTGTTCCAGGAATCAATGAACATATTTCACTCTTCCAGGCAATCATTCTGGGCTTGGCAACAAGTGCAGCAGCAAATATCGGTGATTTGATCGAGAGTGCCTTCAAGCGCTCTGCTCATGTGAAGGACAGCGGAACGCTCGTACCGGGCCGCGGAGGCCTTCTGGATTCCATTGACTCCATGTTGGCAAGTGCTCCAATTTTCTGGATACTGCTCTCGCTCTTCTAGGAGTTCTATGAAACGGGTCATCATCCTCGGGTGCACCGGTAGTATCGGCAGCACAGCACTTGAGGCCATTCGAACCAAACATCTCGATCTCCAGGTAGTTGGGCTATCAGCTCATACCAATGCCCCGCAATTGATTGCCTCGGCTCATGAATTCTCAGCTCAGGCAATCTGTCTTACCTCCACCACCCTTGAAGAAGTGTCTTCGCTCAACACCTATAGCTATTTCAGCGGGCTTGAGCGCATGCTCCACTCCCTTGATGCCGATATTGTCCTGAATGCCATCGCAGGTTTTGATGGACTTAGGGCGTCCCTGGCTGCCCTCGAATGTGGATTCGATCTCGCACTCGCCAACAAGGAAAGTGTTGTCTGTGCAGGACCCTACCTTTTTGAAATTGCAAAAAAATACGGTTCCACAATCATTCCAGTGGACAGCGAGCACTCTGCCATTGCAGAGCTGCTCAAAGGCCATGAACGGCAGCAGGTCCAATCCTTGATAATCACTGCGAGCGGAGGACCTTTCAGGACTCTCGATGCAGATCATTTTGCCGCCATCACCGTTGAGCAAGCCCTCGCCCACCCTACGTGGAACATGGGAAAGAAAATCAGCATCGACAGCGCAACCTTAGCCAACAAAGCGTTGGAAGTGATTGAGGCTTCGCATCTTTTTGGGTTCGATGCCGATCATATTGAAGTGGTGGTTCATCCTCAGTCGATAGTCCATTCAATGATCAGAACCCGTGACGGGGCGGTCTATGCCCAGCTTGGCAATCCCGATATGACGCTGCCGATAGTCAATGCACTCTGCACAGGAAGCCCCTCGTTGGTCAAACCCATGGATTTCACCAACCTTTCACTCACGTTTGAGCAACCCGATTTCAAGCGATTTCCTCTGCTTGGCCTCGCTTTTGAGATTCTCAGACGAAAAGGCTCGAGTGCCCTTGCCTTCAATGCGGCGGACGAGGTTGCGGTTCATGCTTTTTTAGCCCGTAAAATCTCCTACCCTGCATTGGTCCAAATAGTCATGAGGACCCTCGATCAGAAATGGGATGAAGAAATCGATTCGTTTGAACACATTCTGGCCTTGGATGCCAAAGCCCGAATGGTTGCAAGAAGCCTGATATGAGTGACATCGCCGCCCTCTTGGTAAAATACCTTATAGGATTGGTAGGTATTACCATTGTGGTGGTCATCCATGAAATCGGTCACCTTGTAGCGGCAAAAATATATGGCATTGAGGTGGAAATATTTTCCTTCGGTCTCGGGCCAAAGCTATGGGGTACACCCTATAAGGGAACCGAGTACCGAATCAGCCTCTTTCCTTTGGGAGGCTATTGCCGACTGAAGGGTTCGGATGATCTCAGCCAAGCCCTTATCGGCAAACAACGCGTCTTTACGCATACCGAGGAGGGATCGCTTTTCTCGGTTCATCCATCCAAACGGGTAATCACCTACCTTTCAGGACCTTTGGCCAACCTCTTGTTCGCCATCCTTCTCTATGCCTTGCTTGCCACCATCCCCCTGCAGGTAGTCTCAATGCCGAGTATTGTGGCAACAGTAGATGACTACCCACAATTATTCGGCGACACTGTGAGCCCTGCTTCTGATGCAGGAATACAAACCGGGGATAGAGTACTCAAGCTCAATGGGCAGGCCATTGTAGACTGGGAGGATTTGGAAAATCGATTGCTGAACTCAAAAGGCAAGGAAATCTTTACCATTGAGCGAGATCAAGAAGTGCTGGATATAACCGTTTTCGGTCAAAGTACCGACCAAGGGTCCTTCCGTTACGGGCTGTCCGTACTGCAGGATGCTGTGGTGGGGAGCGTCAGACCCAACTCTGAAGAGTATCGTGCAGGCTTACGGGAAGGCGATAGGATTACCGGGGTAAACGCTGTTCCTGTTGCCAATCATCTGCAGCTGCTCAGTGCGCTCGATGCTGCCGAGGATACATATTTGCTGACCGTCCTGCGGAACAATGAACAGCTGGATATCCAATTCAAGGCAAAAACC
Organism: Sphaerochaeta globosa str. Buddy; assembly: GCF_000190435.1. Taxonomy (NCBI): domain Bacteria; kingdom Pseudomonadati; phylum Spirochaetota; class Spirochaetia; order Spirochaetales; family Sphaerochaetaceae; genus Sphaerochaeta; species Sphaerochaeta globosa. The sequence continues at coordinate 1,301,877 of NC_015152.1, read as the reverse complement.
GATGAACAAGGCAAAGCAGATTTTCAGTTCTCGATTGCTGCCGATACAATAAAACGAGCCGGAAAAAGGTTCAATCTGCTTGATGGATGGAATAGTACAGCCGGAATTGTAAGGCAGACATTTACTATGATTGCGGGTCTGTTTGCCCGGGATGAAGAGAACCTGAGAAGCTCAGTAACCGGTATGGCCCGCTCGGCATTGCTCATCGGTGATATCACCACCCTGGGCCTTGAGCAGAATACACAAAGCGGGCTCTATGCCCTCTTCTACCTCATGGGCGGTGTCTCCATCTCGTTGGCCATAGCAAATCTCATCCCCTTGCCGGCGTTTGATGGCGGACAGGTCGTAATAGCCCTTGCCGAATGGGTCAGCAAAAAACAGATACGTCCAAAAACCTACTACATACTGCAGCTTATGGGAATTATTTGTATTATTGGGATTTTTTTACTGCTGACACTTGTTGATATTCGTCATTTTCTGGCGATCAGGCGTTAGGATTATTACCCGCAACATATTTGCGGCTGAATTCCATTTCCTCAAATCGTACAATATTGCTGACAAATGCAAGCGAGAATACTCCCGTCTCACCGTTTCGGTTTTTGGCCATGATGATTTTCGTTTCCTGGATGTTGTTCTTCTCGCGTTCCGCTTCATCGTCGGTTCGATTCTTGCCGACATCGCGATGTAAGAGGACTACTACGTCCGCATCCTGTTCGATTGAACCGCTATCACGCAAATCACTGAGCTTTGGTTCCACACCATCGGCTTGGCGGCCTACCTGACACAAGCAAACCACCGGCAGATCCAGTTCACGGGCAAGCTGCTTCAGCGAACGGCTGATGATAGAAATCTGTTCATGGCGGGGGATGCGGGCATCCGCCTCGGCATCGATCAGGCCGATGTAATCGATGTAAATCACCTGGATGTCATGCTCAAGCTTCATCCTGCGGGCCTGAGCCCTCAACTCCATCAACTTCATGTTCGGAGTATCCTGGATATACAGTTCAGCTTCATACAACGCTCCGGAAGCATCGATGATGGAGCTCATCTCACTGTTCTTCAGGGTAGCTTTGCGGATATGGGAAAAATCGACACGGCTGTGACCGGTCAACAGGCGTTCCATGAGGCTTGAAGCACTCATTTCAAGAGAGAAGAACCCCACCCGATACTTCTTCTTCACAATCATATTGAGTGTCAAAGAGAGGGCAAAAGCAGTTTTACCAATGGACGGTCGAGCTCCAACAATGATGAACTCCTGCTTCTTGAAACCACCGGTGATGGAGTCGAGCGGGAGGAAACCTGTCTCAAAACCATTCTTGATACCACTGGTACTGCGCATCTCGATGTCGCTTATGGTGTTTGTGATCAGATCCTTTATCGAGTAGTAGCTGTCACTGCCGGCAGTTTCATTGCTCAATGAGGAAAGGGACTGCTCCCCTTCATCGATGACTTTCTGAATATCCTGCGACTCGTCAAAGGCATTGTCCTTGAGCTTGGAGGCAAACAAAAGAAGTTTGCGCCTTTGGCTGAGGGCTTTAAGAATCTTTGCATAGTAAGCGGCGTTCGTTGTGGTGGGAACGTCACTGGTGAGGGTAGAAATGTAGGAGAGTCCCCCACACTGCTCAACCAGGCTCTTACGCTTCAAATAGGAACTGAGCGTAATAAGGTCGAGGGTTTCAGAACTCTCCTGCCTGAAGGCAACAATGGCACCGAACAGTTGCTGGTGGGCTACTTTATAAAAGTCGTCCTTGCCCAAAAAGTCGGTCACTTCTACAAGGACCTTCTCATTGAGCAGGATTGCCCCTAAGACAGCACGTTCGGCCTCCTCATTCTGGGGGGGAACGCGCCCGAGCATACTATTCGACGCCATCTACTTACTCGTTGGCTTGAGCCTGGGCGGCAAGGGCGGCAGCCTTTGCAGCTTCAGCTTCGGCTTTGGCAGCTGCCTTTGCAGCCTCGGAAGCAGCTCTTGCTTCTGCAGCTTGGCGAGCCTTGACAATCGAGTCACTCTCGACTACCAACTTCACCTCAGCACTCTCGTCCTCATAGAGGCGAACACGGACCGAGAAAGTGCCAACCATCTTGATTGCATGGGTGGGAACCTCAATCTTCTTGCGCTCGACCTCAATACCCTGCTTTGCAAGGGCTTCCTGGACCATGGAGGAGGTGACAGAACCGAACAACTTGCCGCTTTCACCAGCAGAAACAACCATGGTGAGTACAACCTTGTTCAGTTTCTCTCTCAAGCTTGCGCTAGCGTCGCGCTTCTCGATCTTGCGCTTTTCAATGGCAGCAGTACGGGAAGCAAAAATGGCCTGATTAGTCTTACTGAACATCACAGCCATGCCGGTAGGAAGCAGATAGTTACGGGCATACCCGTCCTTTACAACTACAACGTCTCCCTCTTCACCGAGGTTGACGACATCCTGATTGAGAATGATTTTCATAGGGAAAACTCCTTACTCATTACGTCTATACACAATCCAAGTCTCCGTAACACCCAACAAAGGCAGTACAAAGACAACCAGCAGGTTCACCCCAGGTATCAGAAAAGCCAGCAGAAAAGTTGTAGTAACCAACCTTCCAGTATTGACGGCAATGCCCTTTCGTAACATGAAATGCGTCACGATAGCCATACCTTGCACAGCATACAACACGGCACTGCCCAGAGCAACCTGAAGGGCTAAAGCCCGAACAAGATACCCTGCCTTGGCAAAAATCAACAGAAGCACAATGGTCCAGGAGGCTAGGAAAATCCAGATCAAAAGATCGGGAACCTTCCAGGCGGACACCCGAAGGGAAAAGCTACTGTCAAACCGCGCTTGGTAACTCATTGCCATAAAACTGGCAAATCCAACCAACGCCATGCACAACGGAGCCAATATTGCTCCTATGGTCAATACCGACATGTGATACACGCTTTTAATGGCATCATCTGCCATCGGAAGCACTGAATCGGTCGTGCCGGATGCCTGTCCGAGAATGAGGCGGAAGGTCTCATACATTGCTGAGTTTACCCGCATCAATGGCTCGGTCGGCTTCGAAAACCAGATAACTACCGTAAAAGAGGCGACCACCCCAAAGAGGCAAGCAGCCAAATAACGGTTCACTGTCCGTTGTTTTGCCAATGCAATCCATACTGCACAAGCCACCAACAATACAGCGGGGATGAACAATCCAATCACAAGCAGGATTCTCCCTTCCTCACTACCCAAGGCATTCCTTGAGCGAATCAACTCGGTGAGCAGAATCAACGCACCTACCAAGATGACGGGAAGCAGTTCTCCTTTGCGATCGGAAAACTTCGGGGCAAGAACCATCAAGGGTATGGTGAAGAGGAAATTGCCGACCATCAAGCGGGAAAGCACATAGCTGACACCCACTGCGATCAACAGGAATTTCATAGCTTCACGATTCTTCTGGTTCATAGCGCCCAACACAGATTACTTCTTCTCGAACGGAAGGTATGCGAGAACGCGGGCCTTCTTGATCTCGTTGGTAACTGCTCTCTGGTGCTTTGCACAGCAACCAGTGATGCGGGCGGGAAGAATCTTGCCACGCTCGGTGATATAGCGCCGAAGCATCTCAGGATTCTTGTAGTCGGGAGTAAGGTTCTGGGTGCAAAACTTGCAAACCTTCTTACGGAAAGCGGGCTTGCGACCCCCTGTCCGTCTGTCTCTTCCATTCTTTCCATCCATATCATTCATCATGGAATCATTATCGTCATCACGCATGCATATTTCTCCTTGCAACATCGGCTGCCCTCGGGCAGCGTTTTAGAATGGGATCTGGTCGTCGTCAAATTGCTCAGGACCGGAGATATCCATTACAGGAATCGATTCCGGCTTGGCATTCGAACGAGGGCTGTATGACCCCTGATTTCTTGCTACAGGCTGTTCGCCAGAGCTTCTCTCGCTTCTACCATCGGTAGAACCGGGACTGGAAAGGAGCTGCAAAGAATTAACGGCAATCTCAACTCGGCTTCGGCTTTGTCCGTCCTGTTCCCAGCGACTCTGCCTCAGTTCACCGATGATGGAGACCTGCCTGCCCTTCTCCAGATACTGGTTGATGGACTCAGCACTCTTGCCAAACATCGTGCAGTCAAAAAAGTTGGCCTCATCCTCCCATTTATTGTCAGCCGTCCTCTTTCTCCGGTTGACTGCAAGGGAAAAACGACAGATGGCCATGCCTCCATTGGAATAACGAAGCTCGCTCTCCCTCGTAAGCCGACCCACCAACGCGACTACATTCATGTCATTTGCCATTCTTTTGCTCCATTCGTCTTAGATTATTTCTCAGTGTTTACAAACAGATACTTCAAAATGTTGGCGTTCAAGAGGAATCCTCGTTCAAATTCGAGGATAGTGCTTGGGTCAGCCTTCAGTTCGAAGTAGACATAGTGTCCCTTTTCCTGTTTCTTGATGTCATAGGCCAGATACTTGACGCCCATGTCGTCCTGCTTGGTAATCTCTACCCCGGCAGTTGCAAAGGTGCTGGTCACATACTCTAGGCCAGCGGTTGTGTTTTCTTCATTTGCATTGAAGATAACGGTGAACTCATAATTTCTCATGGTTCCTCCTTACGGACTAAATGATCCGCCCTCAAGAGCGGATAAAGAGGTTCTCAGTAGCGTACCATACTTTTTACAACTAGGTCAACAAAGCCAACAAGATATCTCATAATGCAATAAGGGCTTGGATGATAAAAAAACCGCCGGAGCGACCGACGGTTTTTTTGCTTTGGTACCAAGCTAAAGATTACCAGAAAAAACTATTTGTTCTTGTGTCTATTTTTTCTGAGCTTTTTCTTTCTCTTATGAGTAGCAATCTTATGCTTTTTTCTTTTTCTTCCACAAGGCACTGTAGAGCTCCTTACCATCCGGCTCTTTTTTCGGTTGGTACCGAATCCGGGTGGTTTTGTAATTACCGTACTATTATGCGTGTATGCCAAACCAAGGTCAAGGGGGACAAGGAGAAAATTCATTCCTATTTCTGAACAAGATTTCCCTACGAAATAACACCGATTCGTCTTGCTCTGTTTGCTCTTTCTTCCTACTATAGAGCTAAGGGGAGGCTCTATGAAGGTTCTGATCTTCGGATTGGGAATGCATGGTGGTGGATATTCCGCCGCTTCCTATTTTCTCGACCATGGCGATGAAGTGAGAATTACCGACCTGAAAGGAGCCTGCGATTTAGGTTCTGAAATGGAAGCGCTCACTCTTCGAGGTGCCTTGTGCATATCGGGAACGCACCGAAGTGAAGATTTCCTATGGGCCGACATCGTCGTAAAGAACCCTGCCATCCCACCCAATCATCCAATGCTTGCCCATGCCCGCATGGTAGTCAATGACTTTGCTTGGCTTTTTTCCTCTCCTTGGTGTGAACAAGTCAAAATTATTGGGATCACGGGAACCAAGGGGAAAACGACAACCAGTGCCGCTGTAGCACATGTATTGACGCATGCAGGGTATGAAGCGATGCAATGCGGCAATATGGGCATCAGTGCATTTACCGTACTCAGGGAGTGGGAACGACGCCATGAACAGGGACGGAGACTTCCCGATTTTTTGGTGGTTGAGTTCTCCTCCTGGCAGATACGTGACTCAGTACAGGCCTTGCATGGACAACTTCCCATCATGGAAGTATGCGCCCTCACCAATTTCTACCCTGATCACCTGAATTCATACCAATCCATCGAACAGTATCTCGAGGACAAACTTGAGTTGTTCACACCATCCATCCATATGGCCGTAGTTCCCGATGTCATGATGAAGAGAATCCAAAAGCAGACGAAGCTCGACCGACGGCACATCAGGGGCATTGACCGCTCATGCCCGAAGGAACTGGAGCAGCAACCGCATCTGCAAAGTGCGTATGCAATTCTGTTGGCGCTGGGCCTCAAGTACAAAAGCATCCTCAAGGCTTTGGAGAGTTTCCAAGGCGTCCCTCACCGCATTGAGCAGGTGGGGTCGCTTGGCTCCATTCTCTTTGTCAACGACAGCGCGGCAACCATACCCGAGGCGGTACACTTCTCCTATGCCAAATTTCGTTCGATGGCGGTACACTTGATATGCGGGGGAACGGACAAGAACCTGAAAGCTGATGCCATGCTCGAGGAAGTGAAGCATGCAACCAGCATCTCCTTGCTGGATGGAAGTTTCACCCAGAACAAACTGCTCCCACTACTGAAGCAGCATGATATCCCCTATAGGGGACCATTCAAGTCCATGGGTGATGCCTTGCAGGCGAGTTACGATGCAGCACAGGCAAAACAGCACGATCTGCCTGACTTGCCCCAGGCAATCCTGCTCTCACCAGGCAGTGCATCGTTTGAACTCTTTGCCAATGAATTTGATCGGGGCAACCAATTCAAGAATTTGGTTGGGCTCCTTCTTGAGGCTTGACCCTGCGCTTGAACTTGTATCTGACATACTCTGAAATTGCGTAGAGTTTCCAAGGAAGAAATGCATAGACATAGTCGGTGGACGGTGTACGATAATACGCCTGTCCCCCGAAGGAAAGCTTGAAAACCTCCAAACCCGCCAAATGGCTGCCTCTTCCCTTCGGACCAGAAATCCCATACAGGTCATAGGTGGCGCATCCTTTTTCACAGGCCATCTTGATGGCGTAATCCTGTAAAACATGCGAGCAAGACAATGAATCAAACCGTTGGGAAGCCCCATACAGATACACAGCCTCGGTTTTGGAAAACAAAACAATGATTCCACCTACAATTTTTCGTTTCTCAGTAGCCAACAGAAGCTTGCAATCTACATCGCCGGAGACTTTACCATCGAGGGCCAAGAGGGCCTTCAGATACTTGGCTGGGCGCGGGGAAAAACCATCTCGCTTTGCTGTTTCCAGATAGATTTCATACCACCGCTTGAACGAGGCTCCATCGGAACCCCAGAGCCCGACTTCGAAGACTTGGCTTGCCTTGCGCAGCGCACGCTTTGCCCGGTCGCGATAGCCCAGGGTCACTGCATGGTATCCCCAGTGGAGATCAATGCGTACCGTACCTTCGGGTTGTACACTTTCCCTGCAGGTCTTGAAGCGTGGGCCATTGATCAGCATGACGTTCTGGTCATTGACCTCCTCGAAGGGAAGATCGAATCGCAGGGCGAAAACGGAAGAAGGAAGGCTCTTGCGCAACGCCTTCGCAAGGTGCTTGAGAAGTTCTCCGACCTGGGAGGAAAGCGGCGGCCCAAACGGTATGTAGGCAATTTTCAGCAGGGGCATCACCTGTTTGACGAGCACCAAAACTGAAAAAGTCCTGTCTTCATCCTCAACTTCAAAAGCATACGGTATCCATCCGGTACCGTGTTTCACAGCAGCCCAGAAGCTGCTCTGCAATACCGATCCGGTGCATACAAACTTTTTATAATCAATCGACCGGACAACCATCCTTCCCACCTTCCCTTTATGAAACAATGGGGGCCCCCACGGCCCCCAGTAGTACTAGATACGCGTATGGGTACTCAACCCACCGGACCGTCCAGGTACTGCTTGGAGGTTAGGTACACTCCATCTTTCCCGACACTCTTGCCGTCGATCTTCACCACCCCACCTTCCGTAACGATAGGTATGGAGAAGAAATGATCAGCCTTCACATATGGCAAGGCTTCAGTTGGTGCTTCATAGCCCTCAGGAGTAAGCATGGTGCCTACTGCAAACTGAGGAGCAAACAACACTTCGCACGTAGTGTGTTCCTCTGCCTGGGGATCACTTGCAGCAAGCAACATTCCACAGCTTTTCACACCGCGGAAATTGGCAGGCTTGAGGTTGCTCACCACCACGATATGCTGACCCTCCAGTTGCTCAGCGTTGTAGTACGGTACTATCGAACTGACAATGGTCCGGCTTTCCTCTTCCTTCATATCGAGGGTGAGGATGTACAACTTATCACCCTGGGGGTGTTTTTCAACATTGACGATTTTCGCAACCTTGAGAATGACTCTCTTGGCAAACTGTTCAGCCAGGCTTACCTGGTCTTCTTTTTGTTCCATTTTCTTCTCCAACAACGTGGTTTGTTCTTTTAATTTGCGTTCTTCCTGCGATCCGCTGAAACGAGTTCTCAGACTCTCAATACGTTCATCCTCGAGCTTGGTGAAAAGCAATTCGGGCTGGGTGAACGCTCCGATTCCCTCAGCTTTTCCCAAGTCGGTCCAACGAGCGTTTTCAGAACCCAGGAAAGCGAGAATGCGAGTACTGGTGGTCGGCATGTAAGGCTCGACCATAATACCCAAGTCCCTGATGAGATAGATCAATGTCTTGAGTAGACTCATAGCTTTTTGGGGATCGCTGTTCTTCAGTTTCCAAGGCTCCCCATCCTGAAAGGCTTTATTACCGATTGATGAGAGGGCGAGAATCTGGCGCAAGCCTTCACGCTCTTCGGCACGCTCGAGCAGTGCATCAATCTCAGCTTCCTTAGCAATGACCTGCTTCCACAGCTCCTCATCGAGAGAAGCCTTAAGAAGGGATGCATCCGGATAGAACCGCTGGATGAACGTAAGGGTTCGGTTCACCAAGTTCGAAAGATTGCCGATAAGCTCTCCGTTGACCTTCTCCTGGAAATCTGCCCAGGTAAAGGTAACATCGCTCTTCTCGGGACGGTTGTAGAACATATAGAATCGCCAGACATCTGCAGGAATGCCTGTGTCCTGTACATCGTTGCCAAAAATACCGATACCGAGGCTCTTGCTGAACTTTCCACCTTCATAATTGAGGTACTCAGTACTGCTCATGTGGTGCAGCATGGTCCAAGTCTCGCCGGATGCCAATTGGCAAGAGGGGAAAATTACTGTGTGAAAGGGAATATTGTCCTTGCCGATGAATTGAAACAACTCGGTGTTTTCTGGATCCCCCCACCACTTCTTCCAGTCCTTGGTTGCATTGGCACTGATGGAGACATACCCGATCGGTGCATCGAACCAGACATAGAATACCTTATCCTCGTACCCCGGCTTGGGTACAGGAATGCCCCACTTCAAATCACGGGTGATACAACGTTCCTTCAGACCGTCACGAATCCAGGACTTGGTAACCTGAATGGCATTGTTGGCCCAAAAGCCCTCTTTGCTTGCCTTCTCCATCCAGCCTTCCAGAAGCGGCAAAGCTTTGGGGAGATCTATATAGAGGTGTTTTGTTTTCTTCGGAACAGGACGGGTGCCGCATACGCCGCACCGGGGGTTTATCAACTCGATGGGATCAAGCAGGGTCTGGCAGCTGTCGCACTGATCCCCCCTTGCTCCTTCTGAATGGCAGTGCGGGCAGGTGCCCTCAACGAAACGATCGGCCAAAAAGCGTTGGCATGAAGGGCAGTAAAGCTGCTCCAATTCATGCTCGCTGATGTACCCGGCAGCATCCACTTTAGTGAAGATGTCCTGCACAATCTTGGTTTGTTCCGGGGTACTGGTTCTGCCGAAATAATCGAATGCTATGTTGAACCATGCGTAAATATCACGATGAATCGCATGATAGCGGTCGCACAATTCTCGGGGGCTCACCCCTTCTTTCAAGGCGCGGGTCTCGGTTGCCGTACCATACTCATCGGTACCGCAGATGTAGAGGGTCTCATACCCTTTGGAACGGCAGAAACGTGCAAATACATCAGCTGAGAGAACTTGGGTCAAGTTTCCCAGATGCGGGATATTATTAACATACGGAAGTGCACTGGTTACGAGTCTCTTTTTCATAGGGGACATCATAGCCCTCAAAAGCGTTTATTTCAATGGCAAACTGGACATTGTTACCAAGATTACGACCTTGACGATACCCAACTGTATGGGTACATTGAAAGAGTGCTACGGCACCAACAGGAGTTATTATGGATACCATGCAGCAACCACCGAGGCCTGCGCGAAAAGTGAACAATATCAGCCCTAAGCTAGTAATCTGGGTTATTGTCGCAATCGTGCTCGTCATGTTGGTTCTCAGCAGTTTCTTCGTCGTCGACCAGACTGAACAGGCAGTTGTGCTTCGCCTCGGCAAGTATAACAGAACCGTCGGCCCAGGCCTTCAGACCAAGATTCCCCTGGGAATCGAGGCTAGTTATAACGTTCCAACGCAAGTTGTGCAAACCATGACCTTCGGGTATCGCCAGAACAGCAGTACCTCTTCGCTGTTTGGGAACACCGACTACACCAATGAGTCATTGATGCTTACCGGTGATTTGAACATCATCGATGTACAGTGGATTGTGCAGTACAAGATTGAAGACCCTGTAAAATGGATGTTCAACGTTGAGTCCAGGGAGACCACCATCCGTGATATCAGCCAGAGCGTCATGAACAAACTGGTTGGAGACCTTCCCATTCTTTCAGTCATGACCAGTCAGCGTACCCGAATCGAGGTAGAAGCCCAGGACAACATGCAAAAGTTGTTCGATGATTTCGGCTTGGGAGTAAGAGTTGTCACCGTTAAGCTGCAGAACATCGTTCCTCCCGTGGGGCAGGTACAGGATGCTTTTGAGGATGTAAACAAAGCAATCCAGGACATGAACCGCTTAATCAACGAAGGTAAGCAGAACTACAACAAAATCATTCCTTCAGCCCGCGGTGAAGCCAACCAGGTCATCCAGATTGCAGAAGGCTATGCCAGTGAACGCGTAAACCAGGCAACCGGTGACGTAGCACGTTTCAACAGCGTGCGAGAAGTGTACGAGCAGAGCAAGAATATTACCCGTACTCGTCTCTATATTGAAGCGATGGAGTCAATCATCAACCCCACCAGCGAAGGTTCGGTCACCTTGGTTGATAAGAATTTGGCCAACTTCCTTCCGATCCAGATGCTTGAAGGAGGTACAAAATGAAAGCACGTACCAACAGAAAACTTATTACCACTTTGGTAGTTGTAGTTGTATTCTTGGTGGTGTTCATCCTGCTCGGCCCCTTCTACATTCTGTATGAAGGCCAGCAGTCGGTTGTCACCCGCTTCGGCAAAATTGTTGATTCTGCGAGTGACTCCGGCTTGAAGTTCAAAATGCCGCTCATCGACAACGTAATCATCTATCCCAAGAAAATTCTCAGCTGGGACGGCGCTGCACAGCGTATCCCCACCAAAGAGAATCAGTTCATTTGGGTTGATACCACTGCACGTTGGAAAATTTCAGATCCAGCCAAGTACTATGAGACGGTGAATACCGTCAACAATGGTCTTTCCAGGCTCAATGACATTCTTGACTCTTCGATTCGCACCATCATCAGCGAGAACTACCTCAATGAAGCTGTACGAAACACCAACCAGATCAATTCCATGGTTGTAGAAGAACAAGTACAGAGTCTGGATGTTGAGAGCAACGAGGATGCTGAGACGCTGAGAAACCTCACGGTCACCCAATCCCGGCAGGAAGTCATCTCCATCGGTCGTGATGGGCTTTCAACCAGGATGTACAATCAGGCAAAGCCGTTTACTGATGGATTTGGCATTGAGCTGATCGATATCGTAGTCCGTCAGATTCGCTACAGCGACGACCTGACAGAGAGCGTCTACCAGAGGATGATCAAGGAACGTAATCAGATCGCCGAGGCATACCGCTCGTATGGACGCGGTCAGCTTGCCCAGTGGCAAGGCAAGACCGAGAGCGAGCAACGCCAGATTCTTTCTGCTGCATATGCAACCAGTGAAACGAAAAAAGGTATCGCTGATGCGAAGGCTGCCCAGATTTATGCCGAGGCCTATGAAGCCGATCCTGAGTTCTTCGAGCTGTGGAGAACCCTGGAGTCGTATCGCAAAACCATTCCTGCCTTGAATAAGATTCTGAGTACTGATATGCAATATTTCGATATGCTTTATGGAAAAGACTTTATCTAGGCTACTTGATTCCGATTGTTTGGAGGAAGGGAGAATATCCCTTCCTCTTTTTTTGCCCATTTGCTACACTTTCACGCATGAGCAAGCGAGATTGCATACTCTTCGACTTCGATGGGACCCTCTACCCTATTGCTCCCTATGACAGCGAGCAGCGATTACTACGCAAGAATGCCGAGGGCAAGGGGACGCTTTTCAGGATGAGGACCAAGCGACTCATCGCACAAGACCAAGCCGGAAAGCTCCTTGATGGAGCTTTTCATCGACAGTATGCCCGCCTCATTCGAAGTGTCACCCCACAGATGATTGAAAATGTCGCCCATGACGTATCCTCCCTGGTTACTGATTCAGATGTGCAAGCCTTATCAGATGTAGCCAAGCAGGCAGACCTTGCGGTGCTGACCTGCGGTACGGAGAATCTGGTGGAAGCTTTTTTGAGATACGTAGGCTTGGAAAACCACTTCTTTCTTATCAGGGGCAAACGAATAATCTGGGATGAAAGCGCAAAGGCTCAACTGATTGTGGACATCGACAGGCCCGAAGCCAAGGCAACAGCCTTGGAGGAACTGAGGCTTACCTACCGCTCGATCATTGCCGTCGGTGACGGTCCTACCGATCTGCCTATGTTGCAGGCCTCAGATTTTGGCCTGATCATCGATTGGAACAAGAAACAGAGAGACTACCCATTTGAGACGCATAGCAGTCTTAGCAGCATTTGCACCCGTATCCTAACCTACCTTGACAGGGCTTGAGACGCCTGGTCGACACACAGACGATAGGCATACCGCACAAGCAGCAGGACAAGGGCAAAGAGCAGGCATGCAAAATATATGAAGGGGATATTCACAAGGGAGGGAAGAATGAGGAAGGCGGCTGCCACCACCTCCAGCACAAACGAGATTCCCAATCCGATCAATCCATTGGTGTTGCTCTTCATTGCTTGCTGGGCCAAGGTCCAATCGAGTTTGGGATGTTGGTAATCAATGCCAAGATGCAAAATAGAAGATAAGAGAATCAAGGACAGTGATAGAGGGGCCATCCAGATCAGATGAAACAAGCTCAATTTGAAAAAAACCAACGACAAGCTTATATAGACCAAATTGGGAAAACCTACCAGCAAAAGGTGCAGCAACAACTTTGCCTGTACATAGACTGAGGGAGAAACAGGATACAGCCGGTCATAGATGAACATGCGCCCCTGTCTGGAAACGCTGGTGGAACTGAGCATGCCTAGGTTTGCCACCAAGAGCATAATCAGAAAGAGAAGCTGTGCAAAGAAGGGAAACGCCTTGAGGGTGTCAGCCATTACAGCCATCTCATCCATAACACCGGTCAGCATATAGACAACAATCAGGATAACGGGGATGAAAAGTTCGCCGGCTAATTCAAAAAGAAAACTGGAATTGGATCGGATGACTACCAGCTCCCGCTTGAGCAGTGCGGCCATCTGACTGGTTGCTTTGAAAGCAACAGCACCACGTCTGCGTGAGCGGGCGCTCTGATTGCTTAACAGCTTGGAGAGATTCGCCTGATACGTGCCGACCACCAAGAAGCCTACCGCCCCAAGGCAGACCAAGGTAAGGGCTAGGGTCTTGAGGACGGAAGCAAAGGAGAAAAGCTGCTCCGACTGCAGTTTGAACAAGGTCAGTTTCTGTTGCAGGGTAGTAAGAAGCGGAGCAAGATTTGTCAGCATGGCCTCATATTGGAAGTCCAACAATGAGTCTTGGCCGAGATTTCTGGTGAATGAAGCACTCATTCCTACAATGAGGGCCACCAGCAAGACCATCGGACCGATCTCCTGGAGAAACCGAAACCGCTTGCCCCCGCTTATGACGATAAACAGCAGGGAAAGGGCAACCGAGCAACAAAGCGGCAGTATGGGACCGATTAACAAATGCAGGATACCAAAGAGGACATAGCTCAGGGAAATACCTTGGATGAAGGTTCCAATCACAAGCGAAGGTAGCGTGATAAACCAATACAGTGGTGCGTAGTGAAGGTACAAGAGTATCAAACGGCTTATCGACAGGGAGGATTCGGACACCTTCAGCGAACGAACCAGCAGAATATCCTTGGCGGTATACAGAAAATCATGGATGGATGTCATGCTGAACAACAGAACAACAAAAAATGAGGTAGCTGATCCTAAAAAAAGTCCCAACAGTGGGGTATCCATCAACATTCCAAGCATTTGGTACCCATAATAATTGACCCCAAGCAACAGTGAAAAGTAGACAAACATGACAATGAGCATCAGCGTAAGCAGTACGGAAAGCAACTTGGACCTGCTTCCTTTCTTTGAAAAACTCAGACGCTCAAGAGCACTTGCAATCGGTTTGTTGCCCAACCAATAGGCCTTGACCAAAAGAATAATGGTTTTCCCGTTCATGAGAGCTTCCCTTCTTCGGTCAACTCCAAGAAGAGTTGCTCAAGGTTTTCCGTCCCCTCCCCTTTCTTTGCCTGCAACGCTTCAAAGGTGCCGCTATAGAGCAGCTTTCCTTTGGAGATAATACCCAAGGTATCACACAGCTGCTGGGCGACTTCAAGGACATGGGTGGAGAAGAACACGGTGTTGCCCGCCTGTGCATAATCTTTGAGCAACTGTTTAAGGATATAGGAAGCCTTCGGGTCGAGACCGACCATTGGTTCATCCAGGATCAACAGCTTGGGAGAGGGAAGCAACGCTGCAATTACCGAGAGTTTTTGTTTCATCCCATGCGAATAGCTGGAAATCTGATCAGAGAGCGCATCATACAGCAATAAGGTCTTTGCCAAGGTTTCAATGCGTTCCTTGCGAATAGTCTGCTCCACTTCATAAATATCAGCTATGAAAGAGAGATGCTCCATCCCGGTCATCCGTTCATAGAACACCGGCTCATCGGGGACATACCCGATATTCTGCTTGTAAGAAAGAGCGTCGGTTTTGCTATCCTTGCCATCAAAGAGGATGGCTCCCTGATCAGCGGTCAACAGACCGACCAGCATTTTAATGGTGGTACTTTTTCCGGCTCCGTTCGGACCGAGAAAACCGAAAATCTGGCCACTTCCGATGGAAAGCGATAGATCATCAACCGCATTCCTTTTCTGATTTCCATAGCGCTTAGTAAGGTGTTTACATTCCAACATGCCTGCAGTATAGAAGGGAATTATTACTTTGACAAGTTCTATTTCGATAATTTTCGAATTAGTTTTATTGAATATTAATTCATGATTATTAGGAATATTTTCTGATAAAACTGCATATTTCAACCATTTATAGAATATTTATGCAAAAACCTCTTGTCATTCTTATCGCTGTTTACTACACTACATCCAGATTAAACATACCGAACAGGGAGAAATCATATGAACAAGGAAAAAATCATTCTTGCGTATAGCGGAGGGCTGGACACCTCTGTCATCCTCAAGTGGTTGGCCAATAAAGGCTTTGACGTCATCGCCTATGTTGCCAACGTCGGGCAGAATGAGGATTTTGCCGCTATCGAGAAAAAGGCACTGGCCACAGGCGCTTCCAAGGTCTATGTTGAGGACCTGCGCAAAGAATTGGTAACCGACTATATTTTCCCTGCCTTGAAAGCAAATACCATCTATGAAGGTACCTATATGTTGGGGACTTCCTTGGCCCGGCCGATCATCGCTAAACGCCAGATTGAAATCGCCCGCAAGGAAGGGACCGTCTATGTAGCACATGGTGCTACCGGCAAGGGCAACGACCAGGTTCGCTTTGAGTTCGGCTATTACATGCACATGCCCGAAGTCAAAATCATCAGCCCTTGGAAAGACCCTGAATGGCTCAGTCAGTTTGAGGGAAGAAGCGATATGATCGCCTATGCCCAGAAATATGGCATCCCAATCAAGGCTTCCACAAAAAAGCCGTACAGTGAGGATGAGAATCTCATCCACATCAGTCATGAAGCAGGGATTTTGGAAGATCCCTCCAAGAGATGCGAAGAGGATGTGTTCAGTTTGACCCTCAGCCCCCAGAAAGCCAATGACAAAGAAACCCTACTCACCTTTGAGTTCAAGGATGGAATTCCTGTCTCTGTGACCAATGAGGAAGACAAAACTGTGGTTACCGATCCGCTAGAGATGATTCTCTATCTGAACAAGCTCGGGCACGACAATGCCATCGGTCGCGTTGACATGGTTGAAAACCGCTACATCGGCATCAAGAGCCGCGGTGTGTACGAGACTCCTGGTTGCGAAATACTGTGGAAAGCCCATCACAACCTCGAAGGCATAACCATGGATAAGGAAGTGATGCACCTGCGTGACGGCCTCATCAGCAAATATGCCGAGCTCATTTACAATGGTTACTGGGGAGCACCTGAGTTCAAAATGCTTACTGCCGCCTTCGAGCAGAGCCAAAAGAATGTCAGCGGAACCAGCAAGGTTGTTCTGTACAAGGGCAATGTCATCTTCGCCGGAATCTCGAGCCCCGTTTCCCTCTACAATGAGGCACTCGGTTCCATGGATAAGGCTGGAGGATACCAACCGGTGGACTGTAAGGGATTCATCAACATCAACGCCATCCGCCTTATGGCAAGTGCCAAGCGGGATTCCTAGAACCTCTACCGCCTCTTCTCGAGGCGGTTTTTTTATGGAATTGCCGGCCTTTTTCATGGTACAATTCCCGTACAAGGAGCTTTCATGGATGAGCGCACGTACTTGATCCAAGCAGTAGAGAAGGCACGAGAAACAATGCTCCAAAATCTGGGGGGACCTTTTGGGGCTCTGCTTGTCGATACCCAAGGCCAAGTGTTTGTCGCTTCCAATACAGTATTGGGAAGTAACGACCCGACAGCGCATGCCGAAGTAAACGTAATCAGACAGGTATGCAAGCAGAAAGGGACCCATGACCTGCAAGGTTGTATTCTCTATACCACCTGCTATCCCTGCCCCATGTGCCTGTCAGCCTGCATTTGGGCAAACATCAAGGAAGTATATTACGGCTGTACCGCCCAGGATGCCGAGGCCATTGGATTCCGCGATGATTTCATCTATCGGTATATCAACGAGGGATGTGATGATCCTTCAGTACTTACACTCAAGCAGAGCGACCGGTCGGCTTGCCTTGTACTATTTGAGGAATATGCAGCGCTCGACAAAACGTTGTATTGAGTTACTGCAATTCCTGATAGTGCTCGGTTCCCAATGCCAAAATTTCGTGAATGTGTTCGTCGTTGAGTCGATACAGAACGTTGCGACCATCCTTGCGAAATCGAACCAAACGGCAAGCCCTCAGCAGTTTCAACTGTTGGCTGATGGTACTCTGTTGCATGCCAAGCTCCTCACTGATCGCGTTCACACCCTTCTCCCCTTGTTCCAGCAGAAAAAGGATCTTAAGGCGAGTCGGGTCTCCAAAGACCTTGAAGAAATCGGCAATATCTACAATTTCTTCTTCCAACGGTAAAACGATTTCTTCTTTTGTGGCATTCGGTGTGTGCATATAAATAGTATATAGTGTGCAAATTGAAATGAAAAGTAAAGGATTCAGTGCAGCTGTATTCTCAAAAACCGGAATTTAGGATACATTTTTGACATATCGTGTCCAGTGGTAGGCCGAAAGATCTCACTTTCCCGCGAATTATATGCAACAGACCCCCTAAAGGAGGCAGGTATATGGATATTCAGAAAGAAGCTGCCAAGCTTGTACTTGGCGACAAAGAAGTGGACCTCACCGTCATCACGGACAATATGGGAGGAAAATCGATTGATATTACCTCCCTGCGCAAACAAACAGGTTTCATAACCTATGATCCCGGATTTGTAAATACCGGCTCCTGTATGAGCTCCATTTGCTTCGTTGACGGTGAACGAGGCATTCTTCGCTATCGCGGATACGATATCGAGGATTTGGTGGATAACTGTGACTTCGTCGAGGTTGCTTACCTGCTCATCAAAGGAGAACTTCCGACTCTGGCTCAACGGCATACGTATGCCGAAATGCTCAACCGCCATTCTCTGCTGCACGTGGACATGCGCAATTTCTTCCGCGATTATCCGCAGGAAGCCCATCCGATGTCGATTCTTTCAGCCATGGTTGCTTCCCTATCGGCATTCTACCCCGAACTTGAAGATGTAGATCCTGAGGAAAACGTCGACCTCACCGTCAGTAGACTTCTTTCAAAAATGAGAACCATTGCCGCTTTCAGCTATCGGCAGATGAACGGTTTGGATTTCGTCGACCCTTCCTACAAGTTCTCCTACTGTGAGAACTTTTTGAACATGATGTTCAACACTCCGGTAAATGCCTATATTCCGGACCCCTTGCATGTAAAAGCTTTGAACATTCTTTTGATTCTTCACGCCGACCATGAGCAGAACTGTTCCACCAGCGCAGTACGCCTGGTTGCCAGCAGTGAAGCAAATCTCTATGCCTCGGTTGCCGCCGGTTGCTGCGCATTATGGGGAAGCAAGCACGGTGGGGCCAACCAGGCAGTGATGCAGATGCTCAACCAAATCTATTCCGAAGGCTTGAGTATCGAGAAGGTATTGGAGTTGGCCAAGAGCAAAGACTCAACATTCCTGCTCTATGGATTTGGGCATCGTGTCTATAAAACCTATGATCCAAGGGCCAAAATTGCCAAGAAGCTGTGCCAACAAATCCTTGGGGCTGACAGCCAAACCGATCCTTTACTGCAAATTGCCATGGAGCTCGAGCAGGCGGCTCTCAAGGACCCGTACTTCATTGAACGCAATCTCTACCCCAATGTAGACTTCTACACCGGCATCATCTTTCACGCCATGGGAATTCCCGAATCGATGTTCACGGTACTATTCGCCATGGGCAGGCTTCCTGGATGGATCGCCCATTGGTTGGAGTGGAGGCACGATCCCTACCAGAAAATCGGCAGACCCAGACAGGTATACTCGGGCCCGCTTGTGCGTAAGGTAGTTCCGCTTGAGGACCGATAAGGCTCTGACTTTCGACTTCAATGGTACGCTGTTCTGGGATACCGAATATCATCGGATAGCCTGGAGCAGCGTCTCCGTCCTCTATCGCAATAAGCCGTTATCACTCGCTGAAAGTCATTACCTGAATGGAAGAACCAACAGCGAAACCATCGCCTACTTGTTGGGACATATGCCCGATGCTGAGCAATTGGCACGCATCAGTGAAGACAAAGAGTTGCTGTATCAAGAGATTTGTATGAAGAATCAGCCTTTGCTCCTTGCTCCAGGGTTTTTGGATTTGGTAGTTCGTGCCAAAGAGCAGGGAGTAAGGATGGCCATCGCCACCAGTGCAGGCAAGTCCAACATTGAGCGATACAAGGCTTGGTTCAAACTGACCGACTTCATCGATGAGAATCTGATCATATACGATAACGGCCTGCGCAAAGGGAAGCCAGAACCCGACATCTACCTCGATGCCTGCAAGGCACTGGGAATGGAAGGGCGACAATGCATTGTCTTTGAGGATACCAAGGCCGGCATCCTGTCAGCCCAGGCTGCAGGAATCGGCAGTATTTGGGCAGTTCTCAGCCCTGGCAGTGATACTCAGACAATTAAGGCCATGGAGGGTGTCCATGGCCTACTAAACGACTTTTCGCAATTTGCCTTAGAGTAACGCAACCAACCTTTGGCCGAAAGCTTGCGTCCCCAACTGGGTGCAGGCCCTTCCTTCCTTGACCATCGCTTGGTAGAAATCAGACGTTACAGCGCCAGCCTCAATGGCCTTTCCAACCGCACACTTGATCAGGGAAGCAGCTTCATCCCATCCCAGATAATTGAGCATCATCACTGCCGAAAGGACCAGGGAGAGCGGGTTGACCAAGTCTTTGCCTGCAATATCGGGGGCTGTCCCGTGAGTAGCTTCAAAAATTGCATACCCATTGTCATAATTGATATTTGCCCCTGGAGCAATACCGATCCCCCCTACTTCCGCCGCCAAGGCATCGGAGACATAGTCACCGTTGAGGTTCAAGGTGGCTATCACATCGTAGGCCTCAGGCTTGAGCAGGATATTCTGTAAAAAGGCATCACAGATGCAGTCCTGGATATATAAAGGTTCTCCCTCTGTTCGGGGAATGAATACGCGTTTCTTCGCATCCTCCTGGGCACCAAACTCACGTTTGGCAAGCTCATACCCCCAGGCGTTGAACCCTCCTTCTGTAAACTTCATAATGTTACCCTTGTGCACCAGCGTAACATTGCGTCGGTTGTGTTCAAGGGCATAGGTAATCGCCGAGCGGATCAAACGTTCACTGCCCTCACGGCTTACGGGCTTTATGCCCAGTGCACTGCTGTTGGGAAAGCGAATGTTTTTCACCCCCATCTCATCGGTAAGAAAGTTCAGAACCTTCTGTACACCACTGCTTCCCGCCTCCCACTCGATACCGGCGTAAATATCCTCAGTATTCTCACGGAATACCACCATATCGACCTTCTCAGGGTGTTTCACTGGTGAGGGAACACCGGCAAAATATTCCACCGGCCTCAGGCATACATAGAGGTCCAGACTTTGGCGCAACGTTACATTCAGCGATCTGATACCCTTGCCGACCGGGGTGGTAAGCGGCCCCTTGATAGCTACCTTATAGGTATTGACTGCTTCCATAGTCTCTTCGGGGAGGTAGGTGCCTACGGTATCCTTGGCTTTTTGGCCTGCCAGTACTTCGATGAATTGGATCGAGCGCCTTCCCTGGTAAGCTTTTTGAACAGCTTGGTCGACAACGTTTTTCATGACGCTGGTGATCTCAGGACCGACACCATCGCCTTCAATACAGGGAATGGTTACGTGATCGGGTACCGAAAGCTTACCGTTTTCTATGCTAATCGCTTTGTCCATCAAGCTCTCTCCTTCAAAATGTTGAGCAACCCACCGCTGATGAGCATGCTGCGCTGTTCATCGGTGATATCGCAACAGAGGGTGATCTCGGTACTCCTTGTCTTGTTTTTCAGTACCACTTCACCGCCTTTGATTTGCTCTTTCACGTTTTCCAGCAGCAATTCATCGTTGGCTTCAAATTTTGCATAATCCTCTTCATGGAGGAAGGTAAGCGGAATGATGCCGAAGTTGCAGAGATTGTTCTGGTGGATGCGCTCGATCGAAACAGCGATGACTGCCTTCACTCCCAGGTACATCGGACAAATGGCGGCATGTTCACGACTGGAACCTTGGCCGTACGAAGAACCGGCAACAATGAAGTTGTCCTTGCCCCTGTCCTGATTTTCGGTACATCGCTGACTGAAGTGTTCATCGATCGGTTCAAAGACATACTTGGAGTATACGGGAATATTGGAGCGGTACTTGAGTCGACTCCCCGCCGGCATAATATGGTCCGTGGTGATTTTGTCCCCAACCTTGATGGTTACGTACCCCTCCAAATGCTCTTTCAATGCAGTATTCTTGGGAGGTTCGCCGATATTGGGACCGCGGAAGATTTCCACCTTCGAGCCATCCTCTGGGGGAAATACAATCATGGAGTCATCAACCAGAAATTGGGTCGGATGCACTACTTTCGGGTAAGGAATACCGTGATCACTGAGCGGGTCGGTGAACACCCCGGTAATTGCCGCCAAGGCAGCAGTCTCGGGACTTACAAGGTAGACTTGTCCACTCTTGGTGCCGCTTCGTCCTTCGAAGTTTCGGTTGCTTGTCCTCAAGCTCACCCCTTCGGTTCCGGGGCTCTGATGGTTGCCGATGCAAAACCCACAGGCACTTTCGAGAATGCGTGCACCACTTTGGATGAACTTGCCCAACGAGCCGTCTTTGCTGAGCATCAACAGTACCTCGCGGCTTCCGGGTGCAATACCCAGACTCACATGCTCTGCTACCGTGTGGCCATCCAAAATATCGGCTACCTTCTTCATGTCTGCATAGCTTGAGTTGGTGCAGGAACCGATAAGAACCTGCTCGACACGCTTGCCGGCAAGCTTGGAAACCTTCTCAATGTTTCCCGGTGAATGCGGACAAGCCATTTTGGGTTCAAGCGTCGATAGGTCGATCTCAAAAAGGCCGTCGTAGGAGGCATCCTCATCGCTAGATAAAGCAACCCAGTCCTCTTCCCTGCCCTGGGCTTTGAGGAAGATCCTGGTTTTCTCATCGGAAGGGAAAATACTGGTGGTAACTCCGCACTCGGCTCCCATATTGCAGATGGTGGCGCGCTCAGGCACTTCCATAGAGGCAACGCCTGTCCCGGTGTACTCGAAAATGCAATTCACATTGCCTTTCACCCCGTAGTGTTCAAGAACGGTTAGGATTACATCCTTTGCAGCCACCCAAGGGCGTAGTTTTCCGGTAAGCCTGATTTCGATAACCTTGGGGCTGATGAGATGGAAGGGACCACCGGCCATGGCGACTGCAACATCCAAGCCTCCGGCTCCGATGGCGATCATACCGATGCCACCTCCGGTAGGAGTATGGCTGTCGCTTCCAAGCATGGTCTTACCGGGTTTGCCGAAGCGTTCCAAATGAACCTGATGGCAGATGCCGTTGCCCGGACGGGAGAAAATTACGCCTTTTGCGGCTGCTACCGTTTGCAGGTACCGATGGTCATCGGCATTTTCATAACCGACTTGAATGGTATTGTGGTCGACATAGCTTACTGCCAGTTCATTCTGCACACGGGCCAAGCCCATTGCTTCAAATTGGAGATACGCCATCGTGCCTGTAGCATCCTGGGTCAGTGTTTGGTCGATGAGAATGCCTATCGGCTTTCCAGTCTCAAGCGTTCCCTCCTTCACGTGTGAAAGAAGAATTTTTTCTGTCAGCGTCTTGCCCATATACCACTCCTATCTCAGATGATGCAACCATTGTATACGAATCAGCTGCATTGTGTAAAACCTAATGCTTCCTCCGTTCCCAAAACAATGCAATTGCCATCTCAACACTCACCAAAACAAGCGCGCAGATGGCGACCACGAATAAAAGCCGTGAAAAGGAAAGATGTTCATACACATACCCTCCCCCCACAGCTCCCAAAATGGTGCCGATGGTAAGCAGAACCTCGTGGATTATCATGCGCTGGGAGCGGTTGACACTGCCGCTTGCACCATGAAACATGCTTTGGTCGTAGGCGAAGGCAAACAGAAAACCGAATACCAAAAAGAAGAACGCGTACGGAATCGGGGATGTAAAGCTGGTAGCCAGAAGACAGAACAGGGCAAAGAGAATCTGAACCAGGAAAATATAGCGCTTTTTGAAATGCCAGAACTCAAGCTTTCCCAAAGCGAGAAAGGAGAGGCAGGTTGCCACACCGCGTATGAGCAGCAGCAGGCCGGTCTGGCTTTCACTGATGCCAAGCACATCCTGGGCATAGAGAGGGAAAATGGTAAGAATTACGCTCATGCCACTGTACAGGGCGATAATTCCAGCCCAGGCATAAAAGCGAAACGGGGTGCTCTGATCGATTTTGGAATTGGTTTTGTTCTCGGTGTGCTCACTCTGAACAGCTCGGATACCCGGCACCAAAGCACTACTGATTGAAATGATGAGATAGACGACACCGAATATTGCCAAGCCGACAAAAAACGGCATCGTCGTGGAAAACTCAACCAAGAGACCTGCAATATACGAGCTTACCCCCACCCCGAAAGACCAGGAGAAATTGAACGCATTCGCTACCCTATTGAGGCTTGCCCCTTCTTTCCCACGGGAAAACCATCCTTCAATCTGCGGCCATAAAAGGCTCATGAAACCGCCATAGAGCGCCAGGGCAAGATAGGCAACCGGCAAAGAATGCGTGCTGACAAAGAGGTATACTGCAAAAGCCATGCCCAACAGTGACAGTTGTACCAAGTGGCGTGGCCGGTAATGAATAGTATAAGGAGAGAGAAGAATGCAAAATACAAGGTAGGTGGCAGGGCTGATGGAAGCGGCAAGGCCGATACGGTCTGCACTTAGGGCGAAAACACGTCTGAGGTGGTACACCAGAGCAAGGTTGACCATGGCAATGGTCAATTGTGCGAGAAAAGAGGAGACGTTCAGGACCCAGAATTGGATGGTGTCTGTTTTTGAGGACGATAGGTACATGGTTGGCTCCAGATGATGATACGGACACTGTATAGCGAAGAGTGATTATTGCGCAAGCAGGAAAAACAGGCTACTGTAGGGTATGAACAACGACTTGTTTGGCAATGCCCCCTTTCTTTCAGCAGCCCTCTCATTTTTCCTTGCGCAACTGCTCAAGCCGTTCGTCAATGCCTTGTTTGAGCGCCGCTTCGATTGGCATTTGCTTATCAGCACAGGCGGGATGCCCTCCAGTCATACGGCAGGAGTCATCGCATTGGTGACCAGCATCGCCCTCACCCAAGGCATCGGGACCGTCTACTTTGCCATAGCAGCAACCTTCGCTGCAGTTGTCATCCACGATGCCATGGGTATCAGAAGGGCGGCAGGCAAGCAAGCCGAGGTCATCAACGAATGGAGCAGAATCCTCAGCGATATCCATCGGGAAGGCCAATTCACCCCGGAGAATCTGAAGACCATGTTGGGCCACTCTTTCAGCCAAGTGCTGGGTGGAACCTTTCTTGGCCTTATTGTGGGTTTATTCATCACAAACGCCATCGTAGGGTTGTAAAGTCTATGTTTGCATAGATATTCACCTTTGCTTGACTTTTAGTGCATATGTATGCATGATGCCTTGTAAGACACTCGTACAAGGAGTTTTTATGAAAAAAACACTACTGATCATCTCAATCCTCGCTCTGGCGACCACGTTGATGTTCGCACAGGGAAAGAAAGAAGATAAAAGCGGATATATCTTCGCATCCGACGCTACCTGGCCTCCCCTCGAATTTGTGGAAAATGGGCAGCTCACCGGCTTTGAAGTCGAGCTGATGCCTCTTATCGGCGAGAAGGTTGGCACCCAGATGAGCGTGAAGAATATCCCTTGGGACACAATTTTCGCAGGGCTGGCAAATGGGGCGTATGATGGAGTCGCCAGTGGAGTAACCGTGACAGAAGAACGCAAGGCTTCCATGGATTTTTCCACTCCCATCCTTACTGCCGGTCAGGTGGTAATCATCCGAAGCAGCGACAGCGCCAAGGTAAAGGGTATCGGCGACCTCACGAATAAGAAAATCGGCGTACAGATCGGCACCACCGGTGACTTTGCCTTGGAGAACTACCCTGTTCAGAGAAAAGCCTATGACGATATCGGGCTTGCCATCGAAGACCTGTTGAACGGCAACGTTGATGCAGCGGTGTGTGACTCCCTGATTGCAAGTGACTTTGTCCTTGCCAATGAGAACTATAAGAATCGCTTGATGGTTGCAGGTGCTCCGTTTACCGAAGAGGATATCGCCATTGCTGTTCAGAAGGGCAACAAGACCCTTCTTGATCTGATCAACAAGGGTCTCGAACTTGCCAAGGCTGATGGTAGCTTCGACGCATTGAAGCAGAAGTGGAATTTGCTGTAAGTACTGCAGGTGCAGGATGAGGGGAGCTTTTGCTCCCCTTTTTTCTGTCAAAATTCCGCATTTTTGTTCAAAGATATTCAAATAATGCTATTTTTTATGCATATTTATTCTCTTATAGTTGACATTCAATGTATAAGTATGCATTATACGCATATCCAAATTAAGGAGTTTTACCATGAAAAAGCTTGGAACCCTCGCTCTGATCATTTTGCTCGTAGGCTCTGCATTCCTTTTTGCCCAGGGGCAGAAAGAGAGCACAAAATCGTACGTCTTTGCAGCAAACTGCGCTTGGCCTCCGCTCGAGTTCGTCGATGAGAAAGGGGATGTCGTCGGCTTTGAAATCGATCTGGTCAATGAGATTGCAAAGGTGAACAATGTACAGATCACCATCCGCAACGTAGCATGGGAAGGCATTTTTGCAGGTCTCGCAAACGGTGCTTACGATGCAGTGGCAAGCGGTGTTTCGGTAACCGAGGAACGCAAGGCAACCATGGACTTCTCCACTCCCATCATGATCATCACCCAGGCTATCCTGGCACCGATTGCAGACACAACACTCTCCAATACCGCAAGCCTCAACGGCAAGGTCGTCGGCGTTCAGCTTGGTACCACCGGACATATTTTCCTCGACGATTTCATGAAGCAGAATCCTTCCTTCAAGGCTACCATCAAGGCGTATGACGAGATTGGCTTTGCCATCGAGGATATGCTCAACGGCAATCTGCAGGCTGTGGTCACCGACAGTGTCATTGCAAGCGACTTTGTATTATCCAATCCCAACTATGCCAGCAAACTGAAGGTGGCGGGAAGTGCAAGTGACCTTGGAGATCCCGAACCGATTGCCATCGCCATGCTCAAGGGAAACAAGGAAGTACTTGATTTGGTGAACAACGGTCTGAAGCAGATTGAAGAGAGCGGCAAGATGGCCGAACTGAAAAAGAAGTGGAACATCCTGTAATAATCTGAGTTCCGTTGTTTCGAGTGCAAGCCACCTTCGGGTGGCTTGTTACATTTAGGAGGGAAGAAACTTGGGATTGCTTGAATAATTATGCATCATAGCTTGACTTTAACTGTATAATTATGTAGTACTACCCTGTATCAAAAATTCTTTCCCTGTGAGTATATATGGAACATACACCTACTGATATTGACGAGTACAAACTGCAAGCGGTTCGAAAGAAAGTAGTTTCCGTCGATCCCAATGCCCAAAAAAAGAAACCTCTCACCATCCAGATGACTGATGGAGTGCTCATCCCCCGCAAGGACGACGGGCACATACTCAACTCTTGGAGAATTACATTCTTCAGTGCGATTGCTTTGCTTGCTGCACTGGTTATTTTCAAACCCAAACCGTACATGGATATTTTCCTGGTAACAATCAAGGGTGCACCGGTAACCTTCCAAGCAACCATTTTTGCCATCATCGGGGCCTTGGTCATCGGCACCATCACCGGCCTAGGATCGGTGAGTAAGAAAAGATGGGTCAACATGGTAAGCGGCGTATATGTCGAACTTATCAGAGGCATCCCTCTTTTGGTCCAGTTGATCTTCATCTATTACGCAATGGGAAGGTTCTTCAAGATTGAAGGCATGATTGCAGCCGTTGTGGCCCTGTCAATCTGCTTTGGCGCCTATATGGGTGAAATTGTACGAGCAGGCATTCAGGCTATTCCCAAAGGCCAGATGGAAGCCGCAATCGCTTTAGGGCTGTCCCGCTCGCAGGCGTTCCGGTATGTAATACTTCCCCAGACCATCAAGGTCGTCCTGCCGGCAATAGGCAACGAGTTCATCTCCATGCTGAAGGATTCCTCATTGGTTTCCACGATTGCACTGAGCGACATCCTGCGCAAAGGCAGGGAGTATATCTCCAGAACCTTCCTTTCGCTTGAGACCATGTTGGTCGTTGCCCTCATCTATCTCATCATCACCCTCCTGCTCTCCCGCCTGGTTGGCATGCTGGAGGAAAGGTTGCACGAAAATGGCTAGAATACGCATTGAAGATCTCTCCAAAGATTATATTACTACCAACCATACCGTGGTGAAGGCTGTCAGACATGCCAACCTAACGGTTGAGCACGGGGAGGTTGTGGTTATCATCGGACCTTCGGGCAGTGGGAAATCCACACTGCTGCGCAGCGTAAATAAACTCGAACATCCTACCGGAGGAAAAATCTTCATCGATGAGGATGAGGTGACCGATCCCGATGTCGACCTCAGAAAAATTCGTGAGGAAGTAGGCATGGTATTCCAATCCTTCAACCTTTTTCCTCATCTTTCGGTGATGGAGAACATCACCCTTGCTCCGCTTAAGGTTAAGAAGCTCTCCAAAAAAGAAGCTGAGAAGCAAGCCATGGATTTGCTGAGGTTGGTCGGACTTGAGGAAAAAGCCCAAGTCTACCCTCCCCAGCTCTCCGGAGGGCAACAACAGCGCGTAGCGATCGCCCGGGCTTTGGCGATGCAACCAAAAGTAATGCTCTTTGATGAACCGACCAGTGCATTGGACCCGGAGATGATCAAGGAGGTTCTGGATGTCATGCTCAAGCTTGCCAAGAGCGGCATGACGATGCTGTTGGTTACCCATGAAATGGGATTCGCCAGGGCTGCCGCAGACAAGGTGGTCTTCATGGATGAGGGAAACATTGTTGAGATCGGCAAACCCGATCAGATGTTCAGCAATCCCACGAACGAACGCACCAAACTTTTTTTGGAGCATATTCTCTGAAAATGGGGCCGCAAGGCCCCTTTTTCATAGCTGATAGATTTCTACTAGTGGCATAAGGGTTCAAATCTACCATTGATTCAAGGAGCTGGGAACACTATCGTATGCCCCAGAGGAGATTTCACGGTATGACATTCACGCAATGGCTCGAAAAGCATATTACTTTGCATACGTATGACGACCCGAACGCTGAAAGGGAGAACGCAATCACCCACGTGGTGGGCGTCGCTTTGGCATGTGTTGCCTTTGTGGCAATTCTCTTACGGCTGCCATCGATAGAGTCACCTGCACTACGCTTGGGCATGGTAGTCTGGGCGCTTAGCATGATACTGCTGTATGGAGCCTCAGCGCTCTATCACGCTCTTCCCTACGGTAATGCAAAGCGCATCTGCAGAATTCTCGATCATAGCAACATCTATTTCCTCATTGCCGGGACCTATACACCCCTGATGCTCTCGATCAACACGAGCATAGCATACAAGGTGGTTATTCTGGTCTGGGCGATTGCCCTGCTGGGAATAGTATTCACCCTTGTTTTCTGGGGAAAGCTGAAAGCCTTGCATGTACTCTTATACTTGGCGATGGGTTGGTTGATCGTAATTTTCTGGAAGGACATCGTTCCCTTTCTGCCACAAGGGCTCTTGGGTTGGGTGATTGCAGCTGGATTGACCTACAGTATAGGAGTCATATTTTACGCAAGCAAACGCATCCCCCACTACCATGCCATTTGGCATCTGTTCTGTATCGGGGGAAGTGCGCTGTTCTTTGCGGGGTATATGATTACTCTTGTGTAAGCAGGCTATCCAGGTTTTCCTGAAGAACTGACTCACTTACAAAACCCAAATATCCATTTGCCAACGTACCATCAGCATTGATGAACACTGTTGTAGGTAGGCTGTTGGTCTGGAATATATAGGCAAAAAGGCCTTCATCGTAATAGACCGGTCCGGTAAACGGGAAGTCGCGGATGAAGGCCTTTACCGTCTCCAGAGTCTCTCGCTGGCCGTCTAGTGCATCCAGGAAAATAAAGCTTATTTGGTCCTTATAGGTGTCGTATTCTTTCTGGAAATGGGGAAGTTCCTGCTTGCAGGGTGGGCACCACGAGGCAAAGTAGTTGATCACCACGGGCTTTCCTTGGCTGACTTGCGCAAACGTAGTCTCATTCCCATCCAAGGTGAACAGAGGGATATTGGGCATTCTGGGCTCTTCTTCAGGGCCTTGCGTCGTAGCCGTTGGCTCTTGTCCTACCTCTTTGGTCTGTATCTCCTCAGCCTTTGCAGGGACAGGCTCGGAAATGTTGGTTTGGACCTTTGGTTTCGCATCCGAGCCGGGTACTGCTACCACCTGGGGCGTAAATGATACGGAGGGTGTACTGTCACGCAACTGGTTGTAGGCCACCGAGGCAACAACAATGAGAGCGACAAACGAAAGGACCAATATAATCAGATTGCGAGATTTCTTATGCATAGGAGACTCCTATAAAAAGAGTGCGGCTGGGTTGAATCCAAGGGTCAAGGCAACGCCGAAGGCCAAAAGGAACAGTCCGCTTATGATGGTGATGAGTTTGGCATGCTTCTTGATGGTTGAAAACACACCTTCGAGCTGCTCCAGCAAAAGGGCTGAAAAGAGAAAAGGAATTGCCAACCCCATTGCATAGAAGAACAGGGTGAGCATCCCCTTATACACAAGTTCTGCATTCGCAGCCATCATGAGGGCCGAGCCCAACAGCGGCCCGACGCACGGAGTCCATCCGATGGCGAACACCAGACCGAACAACATCGATTTGGGTATGTTCATATTTTTCAGACTTTTCATCTGGACTTTGTGATTATCGTTGAGAGCCGGAATGAGGACGAATCCCAGATTATTGAGGGCGAAAAGAATGACAAGAACCCCGCCGATGCGGTTGAGCAGCAACAGGTGTGTGCTTAGGTACTTTCCTACCGTTGTCGAAGCTGCCCCGAGGGCAACAAAAAGAATCGTGAACCCGACGACGAAGGCAATGCTGTTTTTAAGCAGAACACCCTTCTCTTGGTCTTTCTGAACCACCCCGCCTGCAAGGTAGGAAAAATACAGTGGCAGGATGGGCAGAATGCAGGGACTTATGAAACTGATTATTCCTTCGAGGAATGCGGTAAAGTATGCCATGGCTGAGCATAGCATAGGTCAAAAAGGTTCACAAGAGCCCAAAAAGTTGATACAGTCAGTCCATGGCCAAACAGAAGGGAAAACAGCAAGGTTTTGATGCATTTGAATCGTACTATGCTCAGTTGTATCAAGGACGGTGGGAGTCACTGAAGCAAGCGTTGCTGCTCGAGCGGAAACCGATCGCTTTTGAAGAAGGATTAACCCAACCCTACTATCTTGATGAAGCATCAGTCATTGCTGCAAAGTTGCTCGGGGTCCAGGATGGAGATTCTGTACTGGACATGTGTGCCGCCCCCGGAGGCAAGTCACTGGTCATGGCGGCTGCTTTGAAAACACAAGGAAGTCTGGTCGCCAACGACCGTTCCGCGACTCGTAGGGGACGCTTGAAGCAAGTGCTTAAGGAGCATTTGCCTGAAGAGCTATTCACCCGAATTATGGTTACCGGCCACGATGCAACGCGCTGGTCGCTCTACGAGCAAAACAAGTATGACCGGATTTTACTCGATGCTCCGTGCTCGAGTGAACGCCATGTCCTCTCAGACCCTAAGGCTTTGGCCATCTGGTCTCCATCGCGGCCGAAGCACCTTGCCATCCAGCAATTTGCCATGCTTGCTTCAGCCTTGGAAGCGGTGAAAGTGGGGGGCTATATCCTGTATAGCACCTGCTCGATCAATCCGATGGAGAATGAGATGGTGATCGATAAGCTGTTCGACAAACGCGAGGGTCGATTTACCTTGGAAAAACTTGATCCCCCCTCGAGCGAAAGCTGCCGTCATGGTTCCATTATCCTCAGCGATACTGCTTCGGGACGGGGACCTCTCTATTTTTGCCTGATCAGGAGAACAGTATGAGCACTGTCGCCATTGTACGTTGCGAGAGTTATGACCAGATTGCAGTCGATGCCGCCGTACACGAGGCTTGTCTGCTAGCCAATATGCCGAATGTTGCAGGAAAGACCATCCTGCTCAAACCGAATATCCTTTCCGATGCCAAGGAAGACCGCTCTATCACCACCAATTCCCAGGTGGTTCGATCGATGGTGAGGCTGTTGAAAGAACAGGGGGCAAAGCGGATTCTGATCGGCGATTCACCCGGTTTGCAAAAACCTTCATTTCTGCCCAAGGCCTGCGGCATCTACGAAGTCTGTACACAGGAAGGAGCCGAATGGGTCGACTTTACCAAGCAACCCCGCCTTACCTCCATCCCCTATACCCATGGCAAGCAGTTGCCGCTTGCTTCCATCCTGGATGAAGTGGATATGGTGTTCTCTCTTCCCAAGTTCAAGACCCATCAACTCATGTATACCACAGGGGCGGTAAAAAACCTTTTCGGGTTGGTTCCCAACCTCTACAAAAGTCCGTGCCATGTCCAATTTCCCACCAGGGAGCAGTTTGCCGCCCTGATGGTCGGCATCGCTACGGTAGTAAAACCTTCCTTCAGTCTGATGGATGGCATTATCGGTATGGAAGGCCCCGGTCCTGCCAATGGGAGACCGCGGCATGTAGGACTGCTGCTTGCCAGCTGCGATGCTCTTGCCCTTGATTATGCCCAAGCCACCATCATGGGGTATGAGCCCAAGAGCATTCCCATCATTGCCGAAGGGCTCAGACGCTCGTTGGGTTCGGCTCCTAC
The DNA here is from genome assembly GCF_000190435.1 of Sphaerochaeta globosa str. Buddy. Taxonomy (NCBI): domain Bacteria; kingdom Pseudomonadati; phylum Spirochaetota; class Spirochaetia; order Spirochaetales; family Sphaerochaetaceae; genus Sphaerochaeta; species Sphaerochaeta globosa. The sequence goes on along the minus strand of NC_015152.1, from coordinate 1,270,206 downwards.
CGTCTATCCTGCTTTGGATGCAAGACAGCTCATTCTCCCCGATTTCCTTCGCATTGAGATGGATAAAAAGACTCGGTTCTTCCACTCCCTGATCATTCCCTTCCTAGTAGGCAAATATGTCCGCTGGAAGGTAAAGCGGGAGCGCAAGGCCCCTGTTTTTCTTCCCGATCCGTGTATCCAATGCCGTAAGTGCATTGACATCTGTCCTGCAAATGCCTTGACGATGGAGCATAAACGCATCATTATCGACCCAAGTGTATGCATACGTTGCTATTGTTGTCATGAGGTCTGCCCGGCATCAGCCATCGCTGTCGATGAAGTCATTACCTCCTAAAGGATTGCTTTATGGAACCATCCACACTTTTTATCAGTATCCTGCTTTCCTTGCTTCCCATCAGTGAGTTGCGCGGGGCTATCCCGTATGCCTATTTCAACGGCGTCTCCTTGTTCCTTGCCGCCCCGTTGTGCATTTTTGTCAATGCTCTTGTAGCACCGATCGCCTATACGTTCTTGGCTACCCTCCATAAGGTCTTCCATGCCCATTGGCTCTGGTACGCTTCGTTCTTCGACCGTTTTGTCGCCAAAGCCCAATTGAAAGTGAGCCCAAAGGTCAACAAGTACGGATACTGGGGAATTTTGCTCTTCGTTGCAGTTCCCCTTCCGGTAACCGGAGCGTGGACGGGGACCTTGGGTTCCTGGATTTTGGGTCTTGACAAGCGAAAGACCATGATGGCAGTATTCGGCGGTGTTATCGTCTCCGGTCTGATTGTCACCTCGTTGGTAGCGCTTGGGGTAGGAATCGATTCGGTATTTATCAAACGAATCTGAGGTATCATGTATTTCAATATAGAGAAGGAACTCAATGACCAGCAGTGCAAAGCTGCTGCAACCCTATATGGCCCGCTGCTTGTCATTGCAGGAGCCGGCAGCGGGAAAACCCGTATGCTCACCTATCGAATCGCCAACATGCTGCAGAACGGCATCAAGGAAGAATCGATACTCGCCCTCACCTTCACCAATAAGGCAGCGAAGGAGATGGGAGAACGAATCCGTTCACTGACCAATCTCAAGCTGAAGAAGCTGACGACCACCACTTTCCACTCGTTCGGCATGGGCGTATTGAAACAATACATCCAATATCTTGGTTTCAAAAACAACTTTACCATCTATGACACCAATGACCGCATGGCTTTGATCAAGGAGGTTATCCAGAACCTCGATTACGTGGTCGAAACCTTCGACCTGTATGAACTCTCTTCGCTTTTCAGTGATATCAAGACGAAACGCAAGGTTTTTGGGGCAAATGCTTCAGACAAAATCAAGAACCTCTATAGTGAGTACGAAAAACATCTGAAGGCTTACAATGCGCTCGACTTTGATGATTTGATCATGAAACCATTGGACTTGTTTGAGAAAAGACCCGAAGTCCTTGAGGCTTTGAGAAGCCGGTATACCCACATCCTTGTTGATGAATTCCAGGATACATCGCTATCCCAGTATCGCATGGTGGAATTGCTCGCCCAAGAGAGCCGCAACCTCTGTGTTGTAGGTGATGACGACCAGAGCATCTATAGTTGGCGTGGAGCGAACTACGAAAACCTGGTGATGTTCGAACGGGACTTCCCCGAGCGTCTTGAGGTCAAGCTGGAGCGCAATTATCGTTCGACCGGCACCATTTTGGAGGCAGCGAACTCCCTGATTGTAAACAACCAGGTGCGCAAGGAGAAAAAGCTGTGGACCGACAGCGGCAAAGGCTCCTCAATCCGTTTGATCCACCCCGCCAATGATGAGGATGAAGCTTCCGTCATCGCCGATGAGATTTTGATGATACATAAGAAAGAGGACCGACCTTTCTCCGACTTCGGGGTTCTGGTGAGAACCAACGGCCTCATCGATTCCTTGGAAACCAAGTTTACCGAACGCGGTATTCCTTCCCAGGTAACCGGCGGGCAGAGCTTTTTCGACCGTAAGGAGATTCGTGACATCATCAGCTACCTGAAGGTAATCGCCAACCAGGACGATGATATCAACCTTCTGAGGGTGATTAACACTCCTAGACGGGGAATCGGACGTACAACGCTGGAAAAGATGCGCAAGGTGGCCGATGACCACCACTGTTCGTTGTATAGTGCATTGACGCTCATGTCGGTTGCAACCGATGGGCAGATCAAGGAAGGGATGCAGAAAACCCTCAAGCGGTTTGCCGACTTCATTGAGGAGTATCATCACCAACTCTTTGAGACAAGAACACAGCGCAACATGGTGCTTCGCACGCTTATCCAGGAAATCGGATACAAGGCATATCTTGAGGCTGAGCATCCGGACAACGAGAACGTTGTTGCCTATAAAATGAAGGGCATCAACATGTTGTGCGACATGCTTGCTCGATGGGAACGCAACCCCGAGAATGCAAAGGCCTCAATTTTCGATTATCTGAACCGCATCAGTCTCGCCGGCAAGGAGAGTACTGAACAGGAGGATGCAGGCAAGATAGCCCTTATGACCATCCATGCTTCAAAAGGACTCGAGTTCGATACCGTGTACTTGGCTGGGGTGGAAGACCAATACATACCCCACGCACGGGCCATCGAGGAGAATCCTGCCAATATTGATGAAGAGAGACGCCTGTTCTATGTGGCTATTACCCGTGCACGCCGCAGCCTGATCATCAGCACGTGCGAAAAACGCAAGAAAGGGCATGATGAGGTAACCAGCCTCCCCTCCCGCTTTCTCGAGGAGATTCCCAAGGCCCTTTTCGATGAGGAGGACCCTGCCAAGGAACTTTCCTCCGAACAGGTGGTCGACAAGCTTAGGCTGTTACGTGAGCGGTTGACATCGAGAAACGGCAGTTAGTTGGGCGTAGTGATTGTCACGGTTATCGTGCCCTGATAAATCCCACTCGCTCTCGAATCAACCTCTGTTTGACTGATTTCCCCGATTATCAGGTCCTTTGAATTACTGCCATACGTCAGATTCTCCCAGGTGTAGGGAGTGCCCTTGATAATGTGTTGAGTATCGAGAAAAAGTTTGTAACTAATTGGAAGGCCTTGCCCATCGAGAGGCAGGAGTAAAAATTCTGGGTTAGTAGGGCTGTTATCGTTGAAAGTAAGTATTTGCGTGTAATAAGTCCCTGACACTCCATTCAGTACCTCAATTTTTGCTTGATTCACTACTGACCTCTGATTACTAATTGCTGACTCTAGTAAAAAAGATGCTTGCTGGGTATGGAAGTTAAAAACAAATGTTGGGAGTTCCGGCGCGTCTCCATAATAAAACCCCGGAGTCCCTGGATCTCCGGGGACAGCAGTGAATGAACTCGGATTGAGAATTGGTGTTGAATCCGGACCTGTAATCCCTTCTACGGATACATAGACTCCTTCAGTTGGATCAGTGATTGTGCTGTTGGCCCCGCTTGCATAGGTACCTACTCCGATTTCGGGAGAGACAGCAACCCCGATGCTGAAATAGGGACTAAAGGAACCATTAATGATATACGGCGTGTCAAGTTTGAAGAATCGGCCATCGGTGCCTAGATTTGCAGGTAAAGAAGCATCATACCTTCTGCCATTATCAGAATTAGTGTTGACCAAATAAATCTCAACATAAAAAGGCTTTGCTGTAATTGTCACACCATCCCACTGGTTATTTTGCTCAATCATAGGCCATTTATCACCATATAAGGTTTCAATAACTGGGGAACCCCCATAACCAGTAGGATAGGAAACACTTAAAACCTTGAAAGGTAAATATGTTCGAGTAGTATAAGCTCCGCCTTCCCAATCCTTGTAGAGTCCTGTCATGGTAATTCCACTTCCAATTTCGCTGGTATTGAGAAATGATGGATTGTAGAACGGACCATCAGAAGTGATGATAAAAGTCCCTAATTTAGTCCCTACAACCGACTGATCGGAAAAAATACCAGGGGCAAGTTCCAAATACAGGGGAGATTCCGGTACATACGACGCTTCGAGAACCAAAGCAACTAGCGGCACACTGACAGTTAGTGTTATGAGAAGTAGACATAAGAAATATCGCTTTCTCTTCATCATTGATAGTATTTCCTTTGAAAACACTCCTTGCATAAACGAAGCCACATCAAACTTCTTTATATCACTAAATTCTTACACTATCAAGTTGTAGTTTTGAAATTACATTCTCTACTTATAATGATTTGAGCAATTGAAACACAATTGTGTAAAGTATCAAGATCCCTAGACCTTCATTTGATAAAGACAAAAATGCACATCCAATGTGTGGCTACCGAACCCACCAGCAATCGCTGGTTGCGCTGGAATTGAAAGCCAGGGCAACTAAAGCCTAATCCATAGCCCTTTGGCAAGAGTCTGCTCGTTGAAGATTGCTGCCGAGAGGATGGAATACCCCAGGCTTCAGGACTGAGCTTCCACGTAGGTGGAGGCGAAATGGGAGACTTTTCTCATCGTAAGCAATGTCCTTGTCATCCTCTGCTGAAAGGTTTACTTCGAACTGAACTTGGGAAACAAAGAGACTACCAACCGTTGCTTTCGTTTCTTGGAAGAGATTCAAAATAGGTTTTTGATAAAGATGATCCTGCAGGAAAAACTTACCATCGAACTAATACTGAAAAAGCTAAGACTAGTACATGAACGGTTAGCATCAAGAATCAGCGGTTAGTTGGGTGTGCTAATTGTTACCGTAATCGTACCCGAGTATGTGCCGCTGACCTTGTTGATAACATCAGATTCATTGATACCACCGATCATCAAATCCTTGGCATTTAGTCCTGGATTAATATTTTGCCAAAGAAATGGCGTCCCTTTGGTGATTGGATCATTGTCCAAATAGAGCTGGTAATCGATTGGAGAAGCTGATCCAATTGAAGGGAAAAGTTGAAAACTGGTGGCAGTACTGGTGTCGGTAAAGGTCAAATTTTTTGTATACGTATCTCCTGCTACCCCATTATCCACTTGAATAATTGCTTGGTTGACTGTTACTTTTCCACTCCCAAAAGCTGACTCCAAAGAAAAAGAGACTTCAGGCTCAAAAAAATTGAAATAAAACGTAGGAAAGAGGGGAACATCCCCATAATAGAATCCTGGAGAACCAGGATCATCAGGATTGGTATACCCGCCTGATCCGATGATTGGCGTACTGTCCGGGCCATCAACACTATCGGTTACGACATAGTCCCCTTCAACTTCATTCACAGTACCATCATCATTAGTATATGATCCCAAGTTTGTGTCTTCATCCATAGCAACGGCTACACTGAATCGTGGGTTGAAACCGGAAGGCAGGAGATATGGAGAATCCAATTTGAAAAACTGTGCTTTCCGCCATAGACTCTGGGCGTTCCGATTTGTTTTATTCGTGTTTACCAGATACATTTCAACATAGAAAACCGACTGGGTTATCGTGTTGGAATCCCAATCAATAATCGGCCACAGGTTGTTGTATAGCGTTTGGAGTACAGGCTCTCCACCCAACCCACTTGGATATGCAGCGCTGATGATATAAAACGTATTGGTGTTTTGCACAAATGGGCCGTTTTGGTAGTCCTTCATTAAGCCAGTAACCTGTATGCCATCGCTGGCTTCACCAATATTTACCAGCGAGGGGGTATAAATCTCTCCCGTTGTAGAGGTGATAATAAATGTGCCCAGTTTTGCCCCTAAAACCGTATCACTGGTAAATGGCCCGGGAGCAATTTCTAAAGTAATCTGTGATTCTGGAACATATGTCGCTACTACGGCAGCAAACAAATGTGGAAATACCACACTTGATAAAAGCACTACTAAGATCAATTTTGCTCTCATATCCATTCATTCCTTCATATTCACCTATCATACTGCTACTACGCACATGATATGTCATATGTTATAGGTTAATTTCAACAACCATGGTACCAAGGACTATTTGTAGTCCATATTGGAATAGTAATAAGTATACACCATTGAGTAACTGTCTGTCTAATCCTTAACTATTAAGGAAATTCACTCTTTTATAATAGTTGGTTTGTAATTTAAACAAAAGGATAGGACATACATTCATCATTTCTGGTATGTCACACCTAGACCAATTCATAAGAAGATATCGATTCCCTAGCATGCTGGAATGTGAAACCCATTTATAAATTGTCAATACACCTTTTCCTGCATTGGAACTTTCTGCACTACCAAAAAGGCAACTGCATCCACCCATTTTGTACGCTATTATGAATAAGCTTTTATAGCTGTTTTGGAGAATAGATTGTTCATCACCTACCTCTCTTTTGAGGGATCTGTAGAGGTACATCCGTACACTAACAGCCGCTAGGGGCAAAGTTATCCAGAGTACCAATAGATTTGGGGGTGGGAATTTTGAAATGTAAGGAATTCTCAAAGCAAAGAAAATTGGAGTTGCCGGTATAGACCAGGGTATTGTGCAAAGGGCTCCTGAAGGCAGCTAAAGTAGCATAGGAGTAGTCAATACGCCTACCCCGTAAGCTTGGAGAAAAATTACCCTCTTTCGTTCAGAATCAAATGAACCCTGCTTATTCAACAACATCCTCTTGTCTTATGAAAGCTTCTTCGGTAGCATAAGGATATGGGAAAAATTCGGACACTCTTGCTAATATGCCTACTATTGTTATCTGCCCACCTGTCTGCTCAGATTACTGCTACGTGGGTACCCAAGGATGTGCTCTACTTTGAGCAAGGATTCAGTCCGCTCAATTCCAACAAGCTGGTTGCCCATATGGGTACCTTGACGATTACTACTGGGGGAAGCCAACTCTTTGATCCCAACATTCTCAACATAAACCTTTCGACTAGTTTTCAGTTCACCGGCCCCATCACCTGGAGCAATGATTGGCAAACCGGCTTACCTATTTACAACAATCAGGCCACCTACTTCACCTTGTACGCAGTATCAACAGTAAAGGGTGCCACCCAGGTCAATCCGTTATACCAAAGTGACGGGTCGCAACCCTTGCGTACAGAAAACGGCAATCTAAACCTTGCAGTGTTCATTGCCGACTTGTATTTGGTAAGCGACCAGGATTGGAGGCGTTTCCAGCCAGGGGCTCAGTACACGCTTACCAGCGGCACCTTTGGAGGTTTCCAAGTGGCTGTCGCCGATAACGGCGGCGGCTATTGGCCTGGGAATGACACCCTTATTCCCGTGAACAACAGCAGCCCTACCGATACCACCCCAATCTTGAGCAGTGGCACGTCCGCCCCTCCCCCGCCTGTCCCCTACGGAGAGCCGGTAAGCCAGGTTACGTACACGCTCAGCATTCTCGATGAGCAGAGCTTTACTATCACGGGTGCCTATGGAACAAGTATTGCGAAGGTGGCCCGCGCCCAACTGAGTGTGGCCAATGCACTCACCTCAAAAACATATGGGGTGAATGTTGTGTTCACCAACCAATACAACAGTCCCAGTTTCAGCCTGCATCTGGATGGGATTACCAACCAATATGCCATTCCCTATACACTGCGGTTCAACAGCCAGGATGTACTAGGAGGATCGCCGATCAGTTGGACCGGGCTGAACAACGGAACGTTTATCAGGGATATCGAAGCTACAAGGGTCGATAGTTTCAAAGCTGAAATGGCTCCTGCAGGCCTCTACTCTGATACCATTACTGTCAATATCACACCAATCGACACTATCTAGAATCAGCTAAGAAGCTTCTCTTCTTGCAATACTCCTACAAAAGTGTGTATTGTCAGAAACATACGATTAGGGAGGAAGGGCATCATGTTCGATATCGACTACGCAAAAACCCCGGTTACCGATTTCTACGGCATCAACTGCTTTACTGAAACAGAAATGGGTAAATATCTCAGCGACCCCACCATCAGGGAGCTGAAAGAGGTCCAGCGTGGTCAACGCGAACTTACCAGTGAGCTTGCTGATTATGTTGCCAGTGCAATGAAGCAATGGGCCCTTTCCAAGGGAGCAACGCATTTTTGCCATTGGTTCCAGCCGTTGACCGGGCTTACCGCTGAGAAGCATGACTCCTTCATCAGCCCTACCAAGGGGGGAAAAGTCTTGCTGGAATTTTCCGGCAAAGAGTTGATAAAAGGCGAAGGCGATGCTTCCTCATTCCCCAATGGAGGGCTCAGGGCCACATTTGAGGCGCGAGGCTACACTGCATGGGACACTTCATCACCTGCTTTTCTCAAGGATGTGAATGGAGTAAAAACCTTATACATCCCCACTGCATTCTTCTCCTACAATGGAGAGGCTCTGGACAAGAAAGTGCCCCTTCTGCGTTCCAATCAGGCTTTGGAAAAACAGACCTTGCGAGTCCTCAGGGCGTTGGGCAATACCAAGGCGAAACGAGTTGTAATCAATATCGGTCCTGAACAGGAGTACTTCCTGGTGGACAAGAAGTTCTACGATCAGAGACCCGACTTAAGGCTCTCCGGTCGGACTGTCATGGGAAACCTCGCAGCAAAAGGCCAGGAGCTCAACGACCATTACTATGGGACTATCGGAGACCGTGTTACGGTTTTTATGAGCGAGCTCAACTATGAGCTGTGGAAGCTCGGTATCAGCAGCAAGACACAGCACAAGGAAGCTGCTCCCAACCAGTTCGAGATTGCCGTCGTCTACGATGCTGCAAACTTATCCACCGACCACAACCAGCTGTTGATGGATGTACTGCAGATGGTAGCACTTCGGCATGGCATGGTAGCGCTTTTGCATGAGAAACCCTTTCTGGGTGTCAACGGGTCGGGCAAGCATGACAACTGGTCGCTCTCTACCGAAGACGGGACCAACCTGCTTGCACCGGGCAGCAATGTGGAGGACAATCTCCAGTTCTTGATTTTCCTCACCTCATTCATCAAAGCGATGGATGAGTATGCCCCACTCATCCGTTGTGGAGCGGCAACGGCCGGCAACGACCATCGCCTGGGTGCATCCGAAGCGCCTCCAGCCATTATCAGCATATACCTGGGTGATCAGCTTACTTCCATTCTCGATACCATTACCATGGAAGGATGCTGTGCCAAGAGTGACCGCCAGTTCGTCAAAATGGGTATGACCATGCTGCCGCAGCTGCCCAAGGATCTGACGGACCGCAACCGCACCAGCCCCATCGCCTTTACCGGAAACAAGTTTGAATATCGTATGGTAGGCTCTTCTCAATCGATGGCCGATCCCAACATCTATATCAATGCTGCTGTTGCCCATGTTCTGGAAGAAGTCGCCCTCCGTCTTGAGGGTGCACAGGATATCGCACTCGAGTCGCATGCAATCATCCGTGAATTCTATCAGGACCACAAACGAATCGTTTTCAACGGCAACGGCTATAGCAAGGAATGGAAGGAAGAAGCCCTTAGTAGAGGCCTTCCTGATTTCAAGGATACAGTAAGTGCACTGCCTCAGTTGGTAAACGAGAAAAGCATCGAGCTTTTTGAAAAGCAAAAGATTTTTACCCGATCGGAAATCTCCTCACGGCTGGAAATCAATTTGCAGACCTACAGCAAACAGATCAATATTGAAGCTTCCATCATGGTTGAAATGTGCAGAAAGTTTGTCATTCCTTCAGTCATACGCTACGTTGGCACTCTTGCTGACTCCATTGCGAAACAAGAGGCCATAGGGTTTGAGGTTGCAATTCAGCGGCAGACAATTTCTACGGTCCAAAACGCCTTGAATCAGGCAATCGAAGGAACGGAACTGTTGCATGTCTGTATTGCCAAGGCTCTTTCCTACAAGGATGAAGTACTCAAACAAGCACAAATCTATCGCGATGAAGTAGTTTCACAAATGCAAAACTTGAGAAGCCATCTCGACCTCATGGAAACCTACACGGATAAGACATTCTGGCCGTTCCCCAGTTATGACGATTTGCTTTTCAGGCTCTAGGAACTGAAGCACCCAGCATCTATTGTTTGGACACCAAACGATAGATGCTGCCTTGGTAGGGCTGCATGGTAATTGCATGCAGGCTGTCCATTTCAGGTTCCTGCACCATATGAGTAGAGAACAGCTTCTCACAGCGGATGTCTTTGTCCTGCAACAATGGGATACCGAACGTCTGTATCTTTCCACTCATATTGAGAAGAATCAGCCTTTGATCTTCATCAAGTTCCCTGCAATAGGCAAGAATATGGATGCAGGTCGTGTCAATGAACGAACACAAGCCAAGACGTAAAACAGAATCCTTATTGCGCAATCCTAACAGCTTTCTATAGAAATGAAGCATTGAATCATCTTCAAGTTCCTGATTCTCAACCGAATAACGGTTCGCTGCTTTTGCAAAGGGGAGCCAACTTTCTCCCGTAGTGAAACCGTTCCCTTCTCCCGTGCTCCAAATCATAGGACCACGCTCAGGATCACGACCTGGATGAAATGGCCAATACCGCTTTCCCAAAGGATCATACATTGCTGATCGGGATACCTTGGAGTTGGGGATTCCCAATTCCTCGCCATAATACAAGAAAATTGCACCACGCTGGGTGAGCAGAAACATCGCTGCCAATCGTGCCTTATTTTCATTTCCCCGTAAACGGCTTATTAGTCTCGGAAGGTCATGATTGTTTAATACCCAAGTCGGAACCCTATGTTTTCCTACAGCCTCATACCAACGCTTGGCTACTCTTTTCCATTTCAGAGCAGAAAACCGTGTATAGGCAAGCGAGAAATCAAAGCAAAGATGTAGCTCATCCTGAAACCTTCCCAAATATGAGGCAGCCAGCTCAGGCTCTCCTGGCAGCTCCACCATTATCTCGCCTACAAGCATACGCTGATCATAACCGTCGATCAGTTTACGCATCATTTTTAATTTCTGATGTGATTCAGGTCTGTTGCGGTCAAAAATATGGCGCTGCATATCATAGGGACGAGGACGGGATCCAAGTATTTTGGGATTATTTCGAAAGGCATCGTCTTTGATGATGCAATTGATGACGTCCAATCGAAACCCATCAACACCCTTATCCAACCAAAACTTCAACTGACTGAAAATCGCATCCACAGCTTTGGGATTTCTCCAGTTCAGATCCGGTTGATCAGGCAAAAACGAATGCAAGTAGTACTGTTTTCGAAGAGAATCATATGTCCAAGCCCGCCCGCCGAAGGCTGCATACCAATTGTTGGGAATGGTATCGGACCATATATAGAAATCTGACTTCTCAGTATCGCGGGATTGTTTACTTTCAATGAACCAAGGATGTTCCTTTGATGTATGATTGAGAACCAAATCGAATACAACCCGAATATTTCGCGTATGAGCTTCTGCAATAAGATTTTCAACGTCCTCCATGGTTCCAAAAACAGGATCGATTGCGCAGTAGTTTGAAACATCATACCCAAAATCAGCCATAGGAGAGAGAAAAATGGGACTGAGCCAAATAGCATCGATCAGCAGTGTTTGCAGGTAATCCAGTCGCTGAATAATTCCAGGGATATCCCCTATTCCATCCCCATTGCTATCCTGAAAACTCCTCGGATAGATTTGGTACACAACACAATCTTGATACCATGCTTCTGCCATGTTCTCGCTCCTCGCAGCCAGTATACTGTAGGTTATCTTTGGGGACAAAAGAATTTTACAGACCTATAAAATTTTTCTGTTATAGCATTACTTTCTAGTATGCTACTTTTTATATACTATTACAGTCTTTTATTATATATTTTTATTATATTACCATAGTGTATCCATTATTTTCTATATCGGTTAAGTATCTATATAATGCTATTTATTATATATTTAATATGTATATGATATATCTGTATTACTCATAACCAACTACAAATATTACCATAACTAATATATTATTTTGATATTTATTTTTATAGTATTTTGTATTATTTCGATACATTTTATATTCATATTTAAAATGATTATAATATATATTTAATAGCATAATTATTAACTATACCAGTAAATATTAATGACATACCAATAGAATTGTAGTAAAAACTACAATTCTTTCCTGGTTGCAAATCGACAGTGTTGCGAATATCAGTACTATTCCTGAGAATGCTTTTTGGAGAATTCTTTTAAAGAAAACCTTATTCCGGCAGCCCAACCCAACCCCATACTCGAGAACAGCTCTTCCAACTCCCGCTTGAATGACGGTTCGATTGAAAAGGTTGTTAACACCTTGTTCTCTTTCTTTGGAGCCCTTGTCTCCTGGGAAAAAAGTTGTTTAGCCTTTTGCCCGCTAATACTGTTTTCGGGGATTACTTCGTTCTCTGCCTCTGGGTTTCTCTTAAGTGCCATACCTATCTCCAAATCTCTTTATTAAGTGTCTGAATCGCGTCAACAGTGCTCTCTTTCAATCCTTTACCTCGTACCTTGAATAGTTGAGGCGCACAACCTGCTTCTTGTGCTTTTCTGAACAATGGATCAACCGGAATCTTATATACAGTAAAAACGCCTTCACATGCTGCAGAATAAATATCCCTATGCTGTCTGATCCTATTGTCAAAGGAATTTATAATAATCTTTGTATGCCTGACAGGTGAGCGTAAGTTTTTTCTCAACTTATTCAGCTCATCAATAAAAATCTCCAATCCATCTAGACTGAAAACTTCAGGGGTCATCGGTGTAATAACTTCGTCACTTGATATGAGTGCTGCGCGTTCTAGACGTCCTAAGCCCGGAGACAGATCAAGAATAATTCGATCATAATTTTCTGATACTTCTTTTATCAAATCTTGCAATACATACGGTTCTTCAGCCAATTTAGTTTCAGAATAAAGCTTGAGGGTTCCTCCGATCCCAAACGTAGGAAGAACAAAAAGGTTCGGTACTTGTGCAACAGATACAATTGCATCCTGGATAAAACACTTTCCTTGCACGACATCGGCCAATTCAAAGGTAGGCGCTTCATTGAGAAACCAAGACGATGCATTACCTTGGGGATCAACATCAACCAACAGAGTACGATACCCATCCAGAGCGGATTGGCATGCTAATGTACCTGAGATAGTAGTTTTCCCTACACCACCCTTTTGCAGGTGGAAAGATATCGTCCTCGCCATATTTTTAACCTTGGTAATTAGTATACTCCGAGTTTTTTCGTCGTACAAGTATTATTCTAAAACTTGTGTATCTACGTATATAATACTATATAAATACAATACAAATAAAAGTATTACTAAGTGTATTACAGTTAAAACAATATTATTTCACTTTTTTTACATGGTATTTCTATTTATTCTTATATATATCTTAATGTGTTTTTATATATATTCATACACAATCATCCATTTGTCTAAACGCATGTCAAATTATCCTGCTATTTCTGAATTATACACTAGAAATACTATTGGTTAAGCCATATTAGCATACGTTCCAACCGATTGTATTACAAAAGAATCCTTATAAGAATTTTCATGGAATCCAATTCTAGGAAGCAGGAAATATTTTGGTCCTCATATCTTTTGTATTCCAGAGCATAGGTGAGAGAGATTCCTTGGCTTGATCAAGACTCAGTGACTTCAAAGAATCACCAAGCCAGGAGACAACGAAAGCAGCTCGTTACGAATTACTCTACGTGCAATTTCTGGGCAATTTCAAACACATTAGTACTATATATTACTTTCACCAGTAATACTACGTAAAATACTATTGTATAAGTATTGTTTTAATTTTCATCTATTATTTTTCTATACGTTTTCTATATATTTATGATATGTTTTTAAAATTACTATTAACATTTCTCATACTATGCAATTGGTACGTAATACATATAGTACCTAGTGTTTAGACATAGTTATAGTATCTATCTGACTTAATTACATATTATATTTAAACTGTTTTTAATTATTTCCATATCGTTATAAATGTATATAACATCTATATCAATATTTTAGTTTATATTTTTCATATTCTTAAAATATAAAAATAAACCTATAACACATTCATATATTATAGGTTTATATAGTTATTTATATTACTTTACTATATTTTCTATCTAGTATTCACAGTATCCTGATATAATATCACGCATCATGTAGGCACTATCTTTGGGGAATCTTTCTTGACTTTCATAATCCACATAGATAATACCAAATCTTCTACTATATCCCCATGCCCATTCAAAATTATCCATGAACGACCAAACAAAGTATCCTTTGAGATTCACACCCTCATCGATTGCTTGCTTGCATGCAGCAAGATGCTCATTGATGTAATCACAGCGGAAATGGTCATGAACCCTGCCCTCAACAAGCTCATCATCACTGGCACAACCGTTCTCTGTGATGTACAGAGCAAGTCCGTTTGTAACCGTATCGAAATATTTGAGAATCCTGAGAAGCCCATAGGGTACAATCGGCCAATCCTGGTTGGTAGTTCGTTGCCATGAGGGGACTTCCCTATGAAGGAACAGATCCGACTCATCAAGAACTACCGCCCTTTCCATATAATAATTGATGCCGATGAAATCAATGGGTTGGGCGATGATTTGCATATCACCACTTTGGATTGGAAAACTGATATGCATGTCCTGTGTCACTTCCACGGGATATCCCTTTCCTACCAATGGTAACAGAAATACATCGGTGAAAATGGCTCTTGCATAGCGTGCGGCTCGCACATCCTCGGCCTTCCTGGATGCAGGTCTAGGAAGACTGGGATTGAGGGTGGTACCAATCTGAGCCTTCAGACCGCTCTTTCTATATTCCAGTATGGCTAAGCCATGTGCCAGGTTCAGATAATGGACAGCATTGTAGGCTTGTTGCGGATTTTTGATACCAGGAGCATGTATGCCTTGCAAATATCCAAGGTATGCGGTGCAGAACGGTTCATTGAGCGTGATCCACTGGTCCACGTAGGGACCAAGAGCTTCAAAGCAGACCTTCGCATACTCAGCAAATGCATATGCGGTGGAACGAACAGCCCAGCCTCCTTCATCCTGCAACACTTGCGGCAGGTCCCAATGGTAGAGTGTCGCCACTACTTTGATTCCCTTGCTGTGTAATTCCTGGCTGAGGTTGATGTAATATTCCAAACCCTTCTGGTTTACCGTACCACGTCCTTCAGGAAGGATGCGAGGCCATGCAATGGAGAAGCGATACGCCTGAAAATTCAGGTCGCTCATCAGTTGTACATCTTCCTTGTATCGATGATACTGATCGGCGGCTATGCTGCCATCATCTCCATTCATAATGGTTCCGTCTTGGCTGCAGAAGGTATCCCAAATGGAAGGTTTTCTTCCATCCTCTTCAATTGCCCCTTCCACCTGATAGCTGGCTGTAGCACAACCCCACAAGAAATCCTTATCAAACACAATGTTCTGCATGGCTTTTTCCTTCACAGTCCTTATTTTATCTCTGCAACAAATACACTAGGCATGCTACCATGGGTGAATCCACTAGACAAGCTTACGTAATTTGTAGAACAAAGTTCTACCAGTGTACCAACCAAACAAATACAATGGTTTCTGCATATTTTCATGTAATTACGACTTAAATTTTATATTACTATTGAATCATTTCCATATCTAAAAGAGCCCATCGTAAATCTGAAATATCTTCATAATGATATGCCCGGATACCAAGGCTGGAGGCCACTTCGCAGTTCTTTGCATTATCATCTATGAAAATCACCTGCTCGCCCTGGACATTCTCACATTGCAGTATATGGGTAAAGAACTCAGGTTCGGGCTTTGCCTTTCCGATCTCGCATGAAGCATAGACGGTATCGAAAACTGCATAGTGCTGCATAGTCTTATGGTGCTCATAATGAGCCGCCTCCGTATTGGTAGCACAGACCACCCGATACCCATTCTGTTTCAGCTCAGAAAGAAGTTGAAGCATTGCCTGATCAAGTTCCGGTTGGAAGTACTTAGCCCATAGCGAACCTTTGTAAGGGGGAACAACAATACCGGTTTTCTGGGTGAATCGTTCCCACATCTGTTCTTCAGTGATGCAATTCTTGCTATGTTCCTGCAGCAAGTCGGGAAGCGTAGGATCGAGCTCTGAAAAACTGTCATACTCTTGTAGGCCAAAATCCCTAAGCAGGAGTTTTTCCATACCGGTGTCGGTGTGAAGTGCAAGCACCCCACCCATATCAACCATAATCAGTGCAAAATTGGTATTCATAGAGAGCGATGATAGCATAGCAAACAGCTTCATTCCAGTGCTTTTCCTCTTTAATAAAATACAGTATGCTTCGTCAAATAAGGAGTCTTGTATGCCGAGGTTTTTCCCAGAAGGATACGTCCCTGCCATGGAGCAGAAGCAGACAGAGAAAGCGATTAAGTACGTCAAGGATACGTTTGAGCGTGAGCTCAGCGGAGGCTTGAAGCTCAGCAGGGTTACCAGCCCGTTATTTGTCCCCCGCGGATCGGGTATCAATGACGATTTGAACGGAGTAGAGAGACCTGTACGCTTTCAGATCGGAAACCTTGAGAATCGAGAGATGGAGATAGTGCAGTCACTGGCCAAGTGGAAACGAATGGCCCTTGCAGATCTTGGTTTCAAACATGGAACAGGACTCTATACCGACATGAACGCCATCCGACCGGATGATGACCTGGATGCCATCCATTCAATCTACGTAGACCAGTGGGACTGGGAGTTGGTTATGGCAAAACATGACCGAAACCTTGAATTCCTGAAGCAAGTCGTACGTAAGATTTATTCAGCAATGAAGCGGACCGAATTTTTGGTCAGCGAGATGTTTTCCTCCTGTCCCCCGACTCTTCCCGACCAGATCACCTTCATCCATACCGAGGATGCTCAGAAGCAGTATCCAAACCTTACTCCCCAACAGAGGGAGAAAGTTCTGGCACAGCAGTACGGGGCAATATTCCTTATCGGCATCGGCCTCCCCCTTGCTGATGGGATCAGCCAAGGCGGCAGAGCTCCCGACTATGACGATTGGTCGACAAAAACTGATGACCAGCATACCGGCCTGAACGGCGATATCATCGTATGGGATGCCGTTCGTCAGGATTCCATGGAACTCTCATCGATGGGAATCCGCGTTGATCGGGAAACCTTGCTCAGACAGCTACAGATACGCAATGCCCAAGATCGTGCCAATCTCTACTGGCATAAGCGTCTGCTTGCGGGAGAGCTTCCCCAGACAGTAGGTGGTGGTATCGGTCAGAGCCGGTTATGCATGTATTTACTGAAAAAAGCCCACATAGGAGAAGTCCAAGCGTCTGTTTGGCCTGAGGATGTTCTCTCGGAAGCGAAAACCCTGCAGGTTTTCCTGATGTAGGAGGAAGTATGAAACTCGTCAGTTGGAATGTAAACGGCCTTCGGGCAATACAGAAAAAGGGCTTCGATGAGTATTTGAAGCAGAGTAATGCCGACATTTTCTGTTTGCAAGAGACCAAACTGCAAGAGGACCAAATATCCTTGGTAACTGAGGGGTATCATACATATTGGAGTTTCGCCGAGAAAAAGGGATATAGCGGCACAGCTCTTTTCTCAAAGCAGGAGCCTGTGTCGGTACAACGCGGTATCGGTCATCCCTTGGACAACGAAGGCAGGACCGTTACTGCAGAATTTGAGCAGTTTTATGTTGTGTGCTGCTACACGCCGAACAGTCAGGAGGCTCTGGCCCGTCTGGACACCCGTATGGATTGGGATGAGGCGTTCAGAAGTTATGTATGCTCGCTCGCTTCAATGAAGCCCGTCATCATATGCGGGGACCTCAATGTAGCCCATCAGAGCATAGACTTGAGACACCCCAAAGCCAACGAACGAAATGCAGGGTACTCCATTGAAGAGAGGAATCAATTCACCAGTCTGCTGGATGCAGGATTCATAGATACCTTCCGCTACCTGTATCCGAATCGCGAGGGAATCTATTCCTGGTGGTCATACCGTTTCAAGGCAAGGGAGAATAATGCAGGGTGGCGTATCGACTACTGGCTGGTCAGTGAAGAGCTCAGGCAGAGTATCCTGGATAGCACCATCGATACGGAAACACAGGGAAGCGATCATGCTCCGGTGATTCTCTATCTTAATGCCTGATACTGCATAAAGGGAGCCTTTCGGCTCCCTTTAGTATAGTCTTACTTGTTCAACAAATACTGAGGAATTTCGCCTCGATTCTCGAATACTTTTCGCTGTTGCCCATCAAGGATTTTCTTGCACATCCGAATAGATAGAGGCGTAACCTCTACCAATTCATCATCCTTGATGAACTGGATCGCCTGTTCCAACGTAGGTTTGGCTACCGGCGTCAACGTCACTGCTTCGTCTTTTCCGCTCGCACGCATGTTAGTCAATTTCTTGGTGCGGGTCGGGTTAAGCAGCAAATCCCCATCGCGGTTGCGCTCACCGACTACCTGGCCTTCATAGATTGGATCACCGGGAACGATGAACCATCTACCACGGTCCTCGAGCTGCCACAACCCATAGGCTACAGCGTTGCCGCTTCGATCGCTGATCAATGAGCCGCTGAGACGGTCAGGGAAATCACCCTTATAGAGCTCATAGCCCTTCATGTACGTGTTCATGATTCCATTGCCTCTGGTGTCGGTCATGAACTCGTCATGATAGCCGATCAAGCCACGTGCAGGAATCTCAAACTTCATTTTCACCCTTCCATTTCCTGTATAGGTGATATCCCTCATCTGGGCCTTTCGTTTGGAAAGCTTATCCATGACAGTACCACTGTTTTCTTCCGGACAATCGACATACAAGAATTCTATCGGTTCGGTCTTTTTCCCATTCTCATCGGTTCTGAAAATTGTCCGGGGTCTTCCGACACAGAGTTCAAACCCTTCCCGCCGCATTTGCTCAACGATAATTGAGAGCTGGAACTCACCGCGTCCCTTCACACTGAAGGTGTCATCGGCATTTCTCTCCACCCGGATTGAAACGTTACGCAGACTTTCTTTCTGCAGACGTTCCCAGATTTTTGCAGATGTTACCTGGTTCCCGTCCTTACCTGAAAGAGGACTGATGTTCTTGGAGAACTGCATCGAAACGGTGGGTTCATCGATGTGAATCCGATCCAAAGCCTTGGGATAGTCGGCTGTACAGATGGTATCACCGATATGAACATCCTCAACACCGCTGAGCACGATAATATCCCCACTCTGTACCAGGGTGGTCTCCGAGAAGGTAGGACCACTATACGTTTGCAATTTCGTGACCCTCAGAGGTTTATGTACGTCATTTTCCTGAACACAGACTAAGCTGTCATAGATTGATGCACTACCATTGACTACCTTGCCGACAGCAAGACGTCCCAGATAATCGCTGTAGGAAAGATCACTGACCAGCATCTGGAACGGCTGTTCATCATCAAACACAGGAGCTGGGATATAGGAAAGAATGCAGTCCATCAAGGGGTGCAGGTTTTCACCCATGGTATCCGGAGAGAGACCGCAACGACCGCTCTTTCCGATGGCATAGAAAATGGGGACCTCGAGCATGCTGGAATCATTGGCAAGTTCCAGCAGCAGTTCATAGACTTCCTGGAGGACTTCCTCTCCACGGGCATCCTGACGGTCCACTTTGTTGATGATGATAATCGGCTTCAGATTGAGTCTGAGCGCTTTCTCAAGCACAAATCGTGTTTGGGGAAGGGGGCCTTCTGCCGCATCGACAAGCAATACTACTCCGTCGACCATCGAAAGTCCCCGTTCCACTTCACCACCGAAATCGGCGTGTCCGGGAGTATCGATGATATTGATCTTCACGCCTTTCCATGAAATGGCGCAGTTTTTGGCGCTGATGGTAATACCGCGCTCCCGCTCGATGGCGCCGCTGTCCATAATTCGGTCCTGGCCGCTATCCTTGACCAAGCCGCTCTGTCTGAACAGCCCGTCAACCAAGGTGGTCTTACCATGGTCGACGTGTGCGATAATGGCGATGTTCCGAATCTTTGTATTCTGAGTAATCATGAAATTCCTTACCTAGGCCTAGGCCTCCTCTCTTTCTGTATTGTGTTTTCTTGCGAGAACATATTTGACCAGGATAAGAGAGAACATACATAGGATGCTCAAGCTGATAGTAGCCAGTCCCCCGGCTATACCTACGGCTTGTGCAACCGAGCCGACAATAATCGGCATGGTGATTGCCCCTACAGTAGCAGTGGCAATACAGGTTCCTGTTGCGATGGTGGAAGCATTAAACTTCCTATCCATAGTTGAAAGCGTAGTTGGATACGTTCCACTCATAGCAAGCCCGAACCCGAACAGACTTATATAAATCAGTACAACGTTCTGTACGCTGATCATCATGACAAAAAAGACAATTTGCAGGAATCCCAAAACCACCAAAAGGAGATTTTTATTTATTTTTACGGAGAGAGAAGCACACGCAAGTCGTCCGATAAGGATAAAAATCCATAAAGCCGAGCTGGTGGTCTGTGCTAGAGCCGGACTGAGACGGCCTGTATCGGTAAAATACGTAACCAGCCATCCGATGACCGAAGCTTCCCCGCAGAGATAAAAGAACAGAATGAACGTATTGAGCCAAAAGCGGCCGCTCTTCATGAAATCAGTCCCACCATCTTTGTTCTTTGCTTTCGGCTTTCCAGAAAGTGTAGACCTACTGATAAAGAAAAGGACAAGCACCTCAAACATCACCAATATCCAAGCGCTGATCCTCCAATACACCCCAAAGACTGAGGTGGAGAGAATTGCAAGGAAGGGAGCAAGGAAAGCTCCTACGGCGAAGGAAGCATGCAGCAGATTCAAGCTTGCTGTCTTGTTCTCAGCTATTTCGCTCATCACAACGTTGGTAATATTGCTCATGGTTCCCCGGCCGATGCCGGTGAAAGCAAAAGCGATAAGCAGCAACACGGGATTGGAGGTCAGCGTCATCAACAAAAAACCAATCACAATGCCTAAGGACAGGGTCAGAGTGCTTCTCTTTCGGCCGATTATATAGGGCAGATACCCAGCGATGAGCAAAGCGCAGAAGTTGCCGATCTGATGGGCAGAAATGACTGCGCCGCTAAGCACATAACTCATGTTGTATTCGGTTTTCATGAAGGGAAGCAGGGCTCCGATGAGGGTACTCATCATCCCGCTGGTGAAAAAGGCAAAATAGACAGTATACATCAAGGGCACATCATCCCGTTTGACCTTGAGCAGGGATGCCAACGAGTTCATTATTCTCTCCTGGAGCATTCAATACGATAGGTAGTAGCGAGAGCTACCCCTATGTAATACCGTTATTTGGCATAAATGTCCACTACTGTCAGAACTTAAGCAAAGAAGAATTAGTGATAACCAAAAAGTTGCACTGGATGGTGCTGCAAGACAAAAATTTTTCTCCTTCAAGCCTGCAGGAAATACTCAAAAACATGCTAGTTCCGAGCCATTCCGATCACAGGGTTTCGGTGTTCGATTTCCCCTGATACTCTTGCTTTGCTTGGCCCGGACAAGGCAATGCTGATAACACTAAGGAACCAACAATGAGCAGGCCGCCAAGCAATGTAGAAATGGTTAATGATTCCCCCAAGAAAAGTATTGCACACAGTACGGTGACTAAAGGCTCGAGTGTCGACACCAAGGAAGCTTTTGCCGCCCCTATCCTCCCCAATCCTGCGAAAAAAGACCAAAAGGCCACTACCGTAGAGAAAAATGCAATTGCGAGAATTGCCATCGCACCGGAACCAGTCTTCGGCAGTGAGACACCTTTGAAAAGAGCTATGACGCAATAGGAAAGCGATGCTGAGAGGATGATGAAGGCACTACTGGCCATTGCCGTCCTTTTCCCCACCACCTGGGAACTGATGATAATGTACACTGAATACACAACGGCAGCAGTCAGTGCAAGCGCTAATCCCACGCTATCACCTTCGCCTGACAAGCCAATGACCAGGACGCATCCGCTGGTCGCACACAACAGGGCGATCAAGCTGGTTTTGGAAAGTTTTTCATGGATGAAGAAAAAGCCCAGCAAGGTCACCAAGGCGGGATAGGCATACAACAACAGGGCAACCAGTGAAGCTGAAGCATGGTTGAGGGCATTGAAATAACAGAATGAGGTTCCGGTATACCCTACTACTCCTAGCAAAAACAGAACCGGCCATGATTGCCTGGGTGGCAGTAAAGCATGGTTTCTCCATGCGATGAAAGAGAGAAGAAAGCCTCCAATGAGAAACCTGCCAAGCAGCAGCGTTGTGGTATCTACACCCGAAGCATAGGCGATGCGGGCAAAAATCGGCATTATGCCAAAACAACAGGCGGAAAGGGCTACCAGCGCGTATCCCTCAATTTTTTGAATATCCAGCTTCATAATGCTTGCATGCTGGTACACACCAGCATCCCCTGTCAAGCGATTAAGCGCCCAAACCCTGACGAATCCGCTCTGCCAAGTCCTCAAGCTTTGCTTCAATACTGCTGATTGTTTGCCTGAACGTTGCATCATCCTTGCCGCTGGGGTCGTCCAAACCCCAATCTTCCCTGCTTTTACACGGAAGATAAGGACAATTGACATTGCAACCCATGGTAACAACGATATCGATCGGAGGAAGTTCTTCCAGAAGCTTTGACTTCTGTGTTGATTCCATATCAATATCATACAATTCTTTCATAATTCTTACAGCATCTTGGTTTATTGCCGGCTTGGTCTCAGTCCCAGCTGAATACGCATTGAACAGGTGGCTGTACGTTGCTTTTGCCAATGCTTCGGCAATTTGGCTGCGACAAGAATTATGAACACATATGAAAGCAACATTCATTTTTTTCATTACAGCGCTCTTGCTTCCTTGATGAGTGAGACAATCTGATCAACCTCAGCCACCCTGCCTGATACCAGTACCTTCCCATCCACCACCAAAGCCGGTGTTGTCATCACACCATAGGTGGCAATCTTGGCAAAATCAGTGACATGCTCGACTTCCGTTTCCTGGCCGAGCAGGGAAAAAGCCTTCTTGGTATTCGCTTCCAAAGCATTGCAAGCTGCACATCCTGAGCCGAGAATCTTGATGGCTGAGGATTGCTCAGCACTTGTTTTCTGTTTTTTACCTAATCCAAAGAGTGCCATAATTTCTCCTTAATCCTATGCTAGGAATGGTCCTATGAAATTGAACAAATACCCGATGAGTATAATGCCTACCGTAACAATCACAAAGAACTGGGCAAGCAACCGTGGTTTCACTGCTTTGCGTAAGAGGATGAGAGATGGCAGGGAGAGTGCAGTCACCCCCATCATAAATGCCAGAATGGTACCCAGTCCCACACCCTTCGCCCATAAGGCTTCTGCAATCGGAAGCGTACCAAAAATATCGGCATACATCGGCACCCCCACAATCGTGGCAAGGATGACCGAGAAGGGATTGGATGAGCCGAGAACGGAAAGGATGAGAGACGTGGGAATCCAATTGTGGATGACCGCTCCAATACCCACTCCAACGATGACGTACCAGAATACCTTATGCACCGTCGATTTGACCTGACTGGATGCATACTCCAGCCGCTCCTTCCTTGTCATAGTCGATTCGGCTGTTTCCTGGACATTGATCGTCCTGATAAAGCCTTCAATATCCTCCTCACGACCAAAACGGTTGATCAGACTGCCTCCTACAACGGCGAGCACCAGACCAACAATGACATACACGATTGCAGTCTGAAAGCCGAAGATGCTGGAAAGTAGAAGCAGCGATCCGAGATCGACCAATGGCGAAGAAATCAGAAATGAGAAGGTTACCCCCAACGGCAAGCCGGCGGCGGTAAAGCCAATGAACAGGGGTATGGATGAACACGAGCAAAACGGGGTAACCGTTCCAAGCAAGGCTGAAAGGGTGTAAGCTTTCCAGCCCGAAAACCTGCCTAGAATGCGTTTGGTGCGTTCAGGTGGGAAATAGCTTTGGATGTAACTGATAAGAAAGATTAAAAACGAGAGGAGAATCAGTATTTTGGTAACATCGTAGATGAAAAACTGTACACTCAGCGTCACTTTGCTATCAGCGACCATACCCAAGGCGGCTAGCAGTTTGCCAACTGCATCGTTGAGCCAACGCATACCCAATACCTGATACTGGAGAAAATCAAAAATTACAGACATGCATACCCCTTTTTTTGATCTGAGGCAACAGAGATGGAAGCAACAAAGGTTTTGAATGCCTGTAGCAGCTCCTCGTTGATCGAATAGTGAATCCACTTTCCTTCCCTTCGGCCTTTCACCAAATCAGCATCCGATAGAATGCGCATATGATGGCTCAGCGTGGGCTGGGTGACAGAAAAGAGCTGAAGCAACTCGCATACGCAAGCCTCCCCTTCTGTAAGATGTTGGATAATGGCGAGCCTATTCGGGTCGGCCAAGGCTTTCAGTATCGTTACTTGTTCTTGAGCATCCATGCTTCCCTCTCATATCGATGTTTGTCTATATATTAAAAAAATGGGCCTTATCTGTCAATGCATCACAAGAAGAGAATCAATGTTTCCTTCCTTATAGGACAGATCCCACCAAGTGGTACATAGTGCATCAAGAAAAGGTTGGTCATGACTCACCAAAAGCAAGGCACCCGTAAAGGATTTGAGTTCCTGCTCCAAGCAAAGACGGGAAGGAAGGTCCAGGTGATTGGTGGGCTCATCGAGCACCAGCAAGGAAAGCTCTTGCTCCAGAGCTTGTGCAATAAGGAGCTTTCTGAGCTCGCCCGGACTTGGCAGGGCGGAACCCAAAAATAATTGCCCATTGCTGCCCAATCGCACCAAGGTCGAGACTATGCTTCCTTTTGCCTGTGCATCGAGCTGTTGGAAAGCACGATAGGAAGCCAGGCTTTCCTGTCCATCCAACTCCTGTTCAAGGTACCAATATCGTATGCTCTTTCGGGAGAATGCTGGAAGAAGATGTCTGATCAGGGTACTTTTTCCAATCCCATTCGGTCCCCTGATGCCCACCCTCTGGTTGTTCCCTAGTGTCAGGTGAGGCAAAAAGAGTCTTCGACCAGGAGCGATGGAAAGAATGGCAGGCTTTGCATCGAGCAAGATTTTCCCGCCATGAGGAAAGCTTTGGAGGGTAATGCCCCCAACAGATTTGGTAAGGTCCAATGCCCGTTGCTCGGAGAGTGAGTTAAACAGCGAACTCTTTGCAGCAAGGTTGCCAGACATGCGTGAATCCAACTGACGTGACAGCTTGCCGGCTACCTTGTCACCACCGCTTACCCGAAAACCATCGATACGTGCTTTCGCATCATGATCTTTGACATCAAGATGCCGCTTGGTATTGCGCACATCTTGTACACGGGCAAGATCCTTGCGACGTTGTTTTTCTTTTTCGATTCGCTTGAGCTCCTTGCCTTGCTCCTGATACACAGTTTCCATCGCTATGCGTTGTTTTTTGATCTCCTGTATAGCCTGGGATGGAGAACAGGAAAGCTTTTGCACGTAGGGAGCCAGCACCTGTATCGTATTGCTACAAAGCGCGTCCAAGACCTCACGGTCATGGCTAACCAACAACCCTATTCCCCGATAGGAACGAAGCGAATTGAGGATCTGATGCATTGCATCAGAATCGAGATGGTTGGTAGGTTCGTCGATGCATAAGAGATCACTCTCCTCATAGAGCGCCCAAGCGATTTGTGCACGTTTACGCTCTCCATGACTTAAGCTCCCCCATCGATCCAGGAAATCGCGCTCGATACCTAGTTGTCCGTGAAGCTTGCATGCCAAGGCATCATAGGAAGTAGCAAAATTACCATAGGAAAAGGGAAGCTCGTCGGTACGCTGTGGTACATAGATACACGAAGCCGAATGGAGGATAGTACCCGACAGTGGCTCAAGCATACTACAAGCAAGCTTGAGCAGGGTGCTTTTACCGCCTCCATTGGCTCCGATGACAGCAGTCCAGCCGGGTCCTATTGAAAGTGACAAAGCAGAGAACAAGTCAATGCTTTGATCTGGATAATGAAAAGTAACTTGTTGGAATTCCAAGGTTTGGATACTCATACTGCCTCCGTTCTGAGGCGTCACACGCAATGGTAATGAAATACAGAGAACACGCGGTGACGCAGACAATCGATGATGATTCGTTTTGTTGCGCTCTTAGGTGTTCTTCAGTTCTTCATTCGCTTGGTAAGCTCCTTGGATGTTGGTATTGTATAAAAGATTGTTTTGTATGGCAAGTATTACAATAGCTGCTGCAAAGCAATCCATAAGCCGCTCAAACCGACAAATAGATACACAATACGCTTAAGTAGATGATTGGAGACTCTGTTGAACAGCTTCAGCCCGGTAAAGGTGCCAAGACCTATGGCAGCCCATCCGACAAGGATCAAAGGAATATGGGTTACAAGAAGTGAGCCATAGAGGCTTCGTACCAAGATGCTATGCACATTACAGAAGAAAAAATACGCCTGGATGGTGGCAAGATAGGCTTTCTTGTCAGATATGGCAGCAAAAAGATAGAGTGCCACCGGGGGTCCTCCGATGCCAAAAAACCCATTGCCCAAGCCTGCCACCAAACCCATGAGCAACCCATTCCTTGGAGTTGCCGTGATATGGATTCTTTCACTGAAATAGGCAAAGTAGAGTGCAAGCAAAACCAAAAAGAATCCAAGCACTATGGTTAGGTGAGAAGCGTCGATGCTCAGGCTGAAAAGAATTACCACTTGAGCAACGATAAGTGAGGAACAAAGTAACGGAATTAGGATTCGCCATTGTATATGTTTTCGGTAGCTGATGGATATGAAGGCTGTGCTTGCTATTGCAATCACTTGATTAAGCGTTACTGCAGTTGAAAATGGAAAGAGTGAGGGAAAGAAAATCATGGCAAGTATGGGAAAACCGAACCCAATGTTTGCTTGGAGAAACGAACCTACCAATACAATCAAAGCAACACTCAGCAATAACACTTTCTGCCTCCCGAAGCAGTGTAACACAGACTGAACAACCTGGAGGCAAATAAAAACACCCTCCTAAGGAAGGAGGGTTGTTGAAGGGGAAAAAAAGAGGCCCGGCGGCTACCTACTCTCCCACGGCTAACCGTAGTACCATCGGCGTGAGGGTGCTTAACTTCCGTGTTCGGGATGGGAACGGGTGTGTCCACCCTGCTGTGGCCACCGGGCCGGCCAACGCCTGGGAGCGCGAGATAACTCGCACGACCGGCCTTGGCAGCCCACGGGACTGGAATAATGATATGGTCAAGCCTCTCGGATGATTAGTACCGGTGGGCTGAACGCGTTGCCGCGCTTGCACCCCCGGCCTATCGAACAGGTAGTCTCCCTGTTTCCTTGCGCCCGCTTGTGCGGGTGGGATGTCTCATCTTGGGGAGGGCTTCCCGCTTAGATGCTTTCAGCGGTTATCCCTTCCGAACGTAGCTACCCGGCAGCTGCCGTTGGCACGACAACCGGTACACCAGAGGTTCGTCCACTTCGGTCCTCTCGTACTAAAAGCAGAACCCCTCAAACATCCAACGCCCATGGCAGATAGGGACCGAACTGTCTCACGACGTTCTGAACCCAGCTCGCGTACCGCTTTAATTGGCGAACAGCCAAACCCTTGGGACCTGCTCCAGCCCCAGGATGCGATGAGCCGACATCGAGGTGCCAAACCTTGCCGTCGATATGAACTCTTGGGCAAGATCAGCCTGTTATCCCCGGAGTACCTTTTATCCGTTAAGTGACGGCGCTTCCACTCGCAACCGCCAGATCACTAAGACCTACTTTCGTACCTGCTCGGCTTGTTTGCCTCGCAGTCAAGCCACCTTGTGCCTTTAC
The DNA here is from genome assembly GCF_000190435.1 of Sphaerochaeta globosa str. Buddy. Classification (NCBI taxonomy): domain Bacteria; kingdom Pseudomonadati; phylum Spirochaetota; class Spirochaetia; order Spirochaetales; family Sphaerochaetaceae; genus Sphaerochaeta; species Sphaerochaeta globosa. The sequence continues at coordinate 1,242,632 of NC_015152.1, read as the reverse complement.
ACTTGCCGGATGATTCCCAACCATCCTAAGGTGACCTTCGCGCGCCTCCGTTACTCTTTTGGAGGCGACCGCCCCAGTCAAACTTCCCGCCTGGCACTGTCCCGCTGCCGGATGACGGCAGCGGTTAGAAAATTGGACAGGCAAGGGTGGTATTTCACCGACGGCTCCGCGCAGGCTGACGCCCACGCCTCGCGGCCTCCCACCTATCCTACACATCCCTGCCCAAGTCTCCATGCCAAGTTGAAGTAAAGGTTCACGGGGTCTTTCCGTCTAACCACGGGTACCAGGCATCTTCACCTGGACTTCAATTTCACCGGATTTCGCGTTGAGACAGCGCCCATATCGTTACACCATTCGTGCGGGTCGGAACTTACCCGACAAGGAATTTCGCTACCTTAGGACCGTTATAGTTACGGCCGCCGTTTACTGGGGCTTGGATTCGCTGCTTCGATCGCTCTGACAACTCCTCTTGACCTTCCAGCACCGGGCAGGTGTCAGTCCATATACTTCCCGTTGCCGGTTCGCATGGACCTGTGTTTTTGGTAAACAGTCGCATGGGCCGTTTCTCTGCAACCCCCTTGCGGGGGCCATACTTATCCCGAAGTTACGTATGCATTTTGCCGAGTTCCTTAACGCGAATTCTTCCGTGCGCCTGTGCATTCTCAGCTCGCCCACCTGTGTCGGTTTGTAGTACGGTCCCCCAGGGCCGTTCCTTAGGGATTATTTCTCGGCACGACGACTACGCGCACTTCGCTGCACCGTGATGCAGCTCGCTCGCGGCTCGCCTCGGCCCCCGGATTTGCCTGGGGGCCTCGTCGGCTCGCCGTTTCGGCCGGGACTACCGTCGCCCGGCTGCGTTTCGCCCTATGCGTCATCCCATCGGAACCCTGGGAGGTGCGGGAATGTTGACCCGCTTCCCATCGGCTACGGCTCTCGCCCTCGCCTTAGGGGCCGACTGACCCTTGGGTAGATTGACTTTACCCTGGAAACCTTAGGCTTTCGGCGGACGGGGATCTCACCCGTCTTTTCGTTACTCATGCCTGCATTCTCTCTTCCGTCCCGTCCACGGGCGCTCCCGCCCCCGCTTCTTCCGTACACGGAATGCTCTCCTACCGACAGCATTGCTGCTGTCCCGCGGCTTCGGTGCCGTGCTTAGCCCCGTTACATTATCGGCGCATGACTACTCGACCAGTGAGCTGTTACGCACTCTTTGAAGGGGTGGCTGCTTCTGAGCCAACCTCCTGGCTGTCTGTGCAATCATACTTCCTTTCCCACTCAGCACGACTTTGGGACCTTAGCCGGCGGTCCGGGCTGTTTCCCTCTTGACGACGGCCCTTATCAGTCGCCGTCTGACTGCCGCACATTGTATCGCGGTATTCGGAGTTTGGTTAAGCTCGGTACCCAGTGACGGGCCCTCACCTATCCAGTGCTCTACCTCCGCGACAGTCCATGCGACGCTAGCCCTAAAGCTATTTCGGAGAGTACCAGCTATCTCCAAGTTTGTTTAGTCTTTCGCTCCGAGCCACAGCTCATCCCAACCCTTTTCAGCGGATTTAGGTTCGGCCCTCCACAGGATTTCACTCCTGCTTCAGCCTGGCCATGGCTAGATCACTTGGCTTCGGGTCTACCGCACGCGACTGAACGCCCTGTTCAGACTCGGTTTCCCTGCGGCTCCGGGACTCCCATCCCTTAACCTTGCCGCATACGGTAACTCGCAGGCTCATTCTACAAAAGGCACGCCATCACCCTCTCGGGCTCTGACCGCTTGCAGGTCCACGGTTTCAGGTTCTCTTTCACTCCCCTCCCGGGGTCCTTTTCACCTTTCCCTCACGGTACTATGCGCTATCGGTAGCTGCCGAGTATTTAGCCTTGGAGGGTGGTCCCCCCAGTTTCCGGCAGGATTTCTCGTGTCCCGCCGTACTCAGGTAACGCGGCCATGCAGCTGCAAGCGTTTCGCGTACGGGGCTTTCACCCGCTCTGGCCGGCCTTCCCAGGACCGTTCCGCTACACTTGCAGTTTCTGACTGCACGGGGCAAGCCCCCGCCGCATCCCTACAACCCCGCGCACCCGAAGGCACGCGGTTTGGGCTCCTCCCCGTTCGCTCGCCGCTACTGGGGGAATCTCAATTGATTTCTACTCCCGCTGGTACTTAGATGGTTCACTCCCCAGCGTATCTCCCATGCAGGCTATTTTATTCGCGTGCATGTGCATGTCATCCAGACATACGGGTTACCCCATTCGGAAATCCGCGGATCATCGGGTATTGGCCCCTTCCCGCGGCTTATCGCAGCTTATCGCGTCCTTCTTCGCCTGGCAGCTCCTAGGCATCCTCCGTGGACCCTTATTCACTTGACCATATCATTCTTCCAATCCCTGCGCTTGTACTGTAAAAAATCCTACAAACCTGTAAGGGAATCGAACCCTTCTCTGTACCTAAATTACATAAGGTTTTTATTGTTTAGGGAAGAATAAAGAGATTGGAACAGCTTCGTACCACGTTAATGGGCACTTTGTTGCAGGACTTGCACCTGCTGGTCGACGACCGTTGACGGCTGCGGCTGTGAGAGCCGCCGCCAGCCTTTCTTCTCAGAAAGGAGGTGATCCAGCCGCACCTTCCGGTACGGCTACCTTGTTACGACTTCACCCCCCTCACCGGACGTACCTTCGGAACCGCCCCCCCTTGCGGGTTGGGCTGGCGACTTCGGGTACCCCCGACTCGGATGGTGTGACGGGCGGTGTGTACAAGGCCCGGGAACGTATTCACCGCGCCATGCTGATGCGCGATTACTAGCGATTCCAACTTCATGGAGTCGGGTTGCAGACTCCAATCCGTACTGGGACCGGCTTTAAGCGATTCGCTCCGCCTCGCGGCCTCGCTGCGCTCTGTACCGGCCATTGTAGCACGTGTGTAGCCCAGGACATAAGGGCCATGATGACTTGACGTCGTCCCCACCTTCCTCCGGTTTGTCACCGGCAGTTCCGCCTGAGTCCCCACCTTCACGTGGTGGCAACAGACAGCAGGGGTTGCGCTCGTTGCGGGACTTAACCCAACACTTCACAGCACGAGCTGACGACAGCCATGCAGCACCTGTACGCCGGCCGCAAGCGGCACGCACCTTTCGGTGCGCTTCCAGCGTATGTCAAGCCCTGGTAAGGTTCCTCGCGTACCATCGAATTAAACCACATGCTCCACCGCTTGTGCGGGCCCCCGTCAATTCCTTTGAGTTTCACCCTTGCGAGCATACTCCCCAGGCGGTGCACTTAATGCGTTAGCTACGGTACCGGGGGTCGACCCCCCGCCACCTGGTGCACATCGTTTACTGTGCGGACTACCAGGGTAGTCTAAACCTAGTTTGTCTCCCCGCCACCTTCGCGTCTCAGCGTCAGTACATGGCCAGATGCCTGCCTTCGCCATTGGTGTTCTTCCAGATATCTACAGATTTCACCCCTACACCTGGAATTCCGGCATCCCCTCCTGTACTCAAGCCCTGCAGTTTCCAGCGCGTCCCCCCGGTTGGGCCGGGGTATTTCACGCCGGACTTGCAGGACCGCCTGCACGCCCTTTACGCCCAATGATTCCGAACAACGCTCGCCCCCTACGTGTTACCGCGGCTGCTGGCACGTAGTTAGCCGGGGCTTATTCCGGGATTCACGTCATCCCGCGGCCATTCCCTGCCACGGTTGTTCCCCCTCCCGAAAAAGAACTTTACAACCTCACGGCCTTTCTCGTTTCACGCGGCGTCGCTCCGTCAGGCTTTCGCCCATTGCGGAAGATTCTTAGCTGCTGCCTCCCGTAGGAGTCTGGACCGTGTCTCAGTTCCAATGTGGCCGTTCACCCTCTCAGGCCGGCTACCCATCGACGCCACGGTGGGCCGTTACCCCGCCGTCTAGCTAATGGGACGCAGACTCATCCCCCGGCGGCGCCGTAGCGCCTTTCCCGGATCCCGCCCTCGCGGGTCCCGTCTCATCCGGTATTAATCCAGGTTTCCCTGGGCTATCCCGGACCGGGGGGCAGATTGTCCACGTGTTACTCACCCGTCCGCCGCTCTAGGGGCCCGAAGGCCCTTGCCGCTCGACTTGCATGCTTAAAACGCGCCGCCAGCGTTCGTTCTGAGCCAGGATCAAACTCTCCGTCATAGGAATCCCGCCCCCGAAGGGGCGGGCTCTATTTCTTCAATAGTTCGCCCTGTCATTCCTCGCAAACGAACGTAGCTTTTATACTACCGTTCATCATTTCTTTCTTAGGTAATTGACTGGGAAGCCCATCTTGGTGGTCTTCCACTATTCCAATCTCTTTATTCTTCCCTACGCTTAGTTTGTCAATAAACTGATTATCAAAGCCTTGAAGGCCTTTCAAATCTCCCTCTTTTTTCAAAGCGGGCGTTCTTTAAGAGTACTCGATTCTTTCGCATTCCGTCAAGTGCCTTGCGGTACCCGCCGTATTTGAGTGATTTAGTTCTCGTTACCGAACGAGATGGGATACTACACCCTAACTCACATTTTGTCCAGCACTTTTTTGCGAAATTTATCAAACGTTTACTAATGTTTTTCTGCACAATAAAATAAATACTTAAAAAGAGTATTGAGAAAATACAGATTCAGCGATATTGTGTAAAAAAGAGAGGAAGCATGAACTATGCAGAATATCCGACAAGCCCTACCACAGGACCTACCCTATATGTATTCCATTGCCCTGCAAACCGCCTTTGCCGGGTTGGACGGCACCCCGTATTTTTACGATCAATGGTGTGTCGGACATTACTATGCAGCGCCCTATTTCTTTTATGAACCAGATGTATGCTTTATTGCACTTGACGAAAACAGCAGAGTCTCCGGCTATATCGTTGGTACCAGCGATACCAGGGCTTTCAACACATGGATGCAGCAACGTTGGCTCCCTGTCCTTCAAGACCACTATAGTCAGATAAAGGACTTTAAGAGTGAAGCCGAACAATCGGTAATCAAAACGTTACTCAAAGGGCCCGGCGAAGGGTTGTGGCAGAACCTCGGTTATCCAGCACACTTGCATATTGATATTTTGGAGCATCTGCAAGGGAAGGGAATAGGAAAAAGTCTTATGCTCACCTTCTTTGAAGCAGTAAAGAAAAAGGGTGCTTCTGGTGTCCACTTGGGAGTGGACGGCAGAAACACCCGTGCCTATGGATTCTACGAGAGAATGGGCTTTGAGATACTCGAACAGCAGAACTGGGGTTCCTTGTTTGGAAGGAAACTCACTTAATCCGCATCGGCAGCCCATTTCATTTTCAGATACTCCAAGTCGCTGGCAAGACGATGAATGGCATTGGTCAGGCGAACAGCACGCTTTTCGTCCATATGAAGCTCACTCCCTGAAGTTTGCATGCGCTGGACAACCGACAGCATTGAAGCTTCCTGCTTCTTCAATTCCTCCAAGGCCTCACGCAGTTCCCTAATGTATGGTACAACCTTGTCATCGACCTCCAGGCCGACCGGCAGCAAAGCCTCGTCCAACAAGTCAAAACGCTCCAGGGCCACCGGGGCATATGCCTGAATGTTCAGTGTCCGTGTTACAAAGGAAGCAAACCACGGAGCCACTTCTTTGTCTCCATGGACGATGAAGGCCCTTCTCGGTTCTTTCTTGAAGGAAGTCAGCCATTTGATCAACCCCTCTTGGTCGGCGTGCCCGCTTATGCCGTGCAATTCGCACACCTCGCAACGCACATCTATCTGCTCACCAAAAATGGTTACATGTCGTGCCCCGTCAAGAATCGACCGTCCCAGCGTACCTCCTGCCTGATATCCGCTGAAAAGTACGGTGCACTCACTTCTATAGAGATTATGTTTGAGGTGGTGCTTGATTCGTCCCGCTTCACACATACCGCTGGAGCTGATGATGACACAACTCTCCTTTCGTTTATTCAAGGCAATGGAATCGGCAACGTCGGTGATGGTCACCAGGGAGGGAAACAGGATCGGATTGATTCCCTTGTTCACCAACTCCATAGTCTCATCATCCATATACCCGAACAAATTACCGGCAAATACATGGGTTGCCTTCACGGATAGCGGACTGTCTACAAACACGGGAATATCTCGTACTGTGGGACAGAGTTTTTTTTCGATTACCACCCTGAGCAGATAAAGAATCTCTTGGGTCCTCCCTACTGCGAAGGAAGGGATAATAACATTTCCTCCGCGCTTGAACGTCCGTTCAATGATTTCTGCCAACTCCTGGGCACGGATATGGGTGGGAACACTGCTGCCTACAGCATTCTCAGGCTTCTTGTGAACCCTGTTCCCATAGGTTGACTCCATAATTACAAAGTCTGCTTCATCGATATAGTCGGGATCCTTGATCAGCGGTTGGTCAAAATTGCCGATATCACCGGAAAAAACCAATTTGCGTCGCTCTTTGCCTTCCTTCAACCAGAATTCAATGGAGGAGGACCCAAGCAAGTGGCCGGCATCATTGAACCTTACCTTGAGGCCTTCATCGATTTCGCAAATCTCTTCATAAACGCAACTTTCAAAAAATTGCATTGCGTTCTGGGCATCTTGTACTGTATAGAGCGGCTCCACTCCTTTTTTGCCTGCCCTGATAGCCTTGCGGCTCTTCCACTCCGCTTCCATCTCCTGAATATGACCGCTGTCAGCCAACATGATATCGCAAAGCTGCGCCGTCGCCGACGTGGCGAAAATCTTACCTTTGAACCCTTCCTTGACCAACAGAGGAATCCTTCCCGTATGATCGATATGTGCATGTGTGAGAAAAACATAATCGATGGCATCGGCTCTGAAGGGCAAATCCATACCCACCTCGCGTTCGTCGTTTCCCTGTGGAAGGCCGCAATCGACTAAAAGGTACTTGCCATTCACCTCGACCAGGGTACAACTACCGGTCACCTGCTGTGCTGCTCCAAAGAAAGTTATATGCATGTGTTGACTCCTAATCCAAAGATACGATTGATAGGCGTTTGATGCAACTTATATTGCAAATCCGTGTGACCTTGCTTAGACCGAAGGTATTGGGTATTCTTAGCAAAAGGGAGACTGGCAATGGACGCAAACAAGAAAGCAATAAAACTGCTGCAGGTTGAACGGACGATAAAATCACTGGCAAAGAACAATATTGAAGCCCAATTCGTTGTGTCGGTATCAGAAGTTGTCCCTACGCTGTCAACCTTGATGAAAGAGGGCGAGAGCGTAGCTGTAGGCGGTTCGGTGACCCTCGATGAAACTGGGGTGCTCAGCCATCTGAGAAACGGTTCGTATGTTTTTTACGACCGCTATAAGAAAGGAATCACCAAAGCGGAGCTTGATGAGGTGTTTTTGAAAAGTTTCTCCGTCGATACCTATCTCAGCAGCGCCAATGCACTTACCGAACACGGTGAAATCTATTGCGTCGACGGTAGGTCCAACCGGGTTTCGGCAATGCTTTACGGCCCGAAGCAAGTGATTTTGGTCGTCTCCTGGGATAAAATTGTTCCCGACCTCATCAGTGCCATCCTTCGGGTGAAGCAAATTGCCGCCCCGGCAAACGCAACGCGCCTATCCACCGGTGCCTATTGCACCCAGAACGGAAAGTGCATCAATGCCGGTTGCGATGACAGGCATCTAATGGCGTTGAGTGGCGGAGCCTGCGAACATACCATCTGCTCAAATTACGTTGTCTTTTCCCATCAGCAAATACAGGGAAGAATGAAAGTTCTCATCGTCGGTGAGAGCCTAGGATACTAACGGAGGATTGCATGATCTCAGATTTTACGTACTATACCCCAACCAAAGTCATGTTCGGCAAGAATACCGAATCGGAAGTCGGTTCGCTTATCGCAAAAGAAGGATGCAAAAAAGTCTTGGTCCATTATGGATCGGAAAGCGCCAAGAAATCCGGCTTGCTTGATCGTGTCACCTCTTCGCTTGCGAAAGCGGGAATTCAGTATGTCACCTTGGGTGGCGTAGTTCCCAATCCAAGGCTGAGCAAGGTGCATGAGGGTATTGAGCTGTGCAAAAAGGAAGGAGTGGACTTCCTCTTGGCCGTGGGCGGAGGATCGGTAATCGATTCAGCCAAGGCCATCGGATACGGTCTTTACCACGACGGCGAGGTTTGGGATTTCTATGACCAGAGCCGTCCGATCCAGGGTTGTTATCCCATCGGTGCAGTGCTGACCATTGCCGCTGCCGGCAGTGAGATGAGCAACTCCTCGGTCATCACCAACGAGGACGGGAATCTCAAGCGCGGGGCCAACCACGACTCTTCACGCTGCAGATTTGCCATTATGAATCCTGAGCTGACCTACACCCTGCCCGCCTATCAAACCATGAGCGGAGCTGTTGATATTATGATGCATACCATCGAGCGGTATTTCATCAACGGTCCAAGCATGGACCTGACGGACCAGATGGCTGAAGCTCTCCTGCGTTCAGTCATCCAAGCTGCAATAAAGCTGAAAGTGGACAGTAAGGATTACGATGCAAGAGCCACCCTGATGTGGGCAAGCAGCCTTTCTCACAATGGCCTGATGGGCTGTGGCAACAGCCAAAGAGGAGACTGGGCTCCCCATCAGCTGGAGCATGAGATGGGGGGGATGTTCGACGTAGCGCATGGTGCCGGACTTTCAGCTGTTTGGATTGCTTGGGCCACCTATGTCTATCAGCACAATGCGGCACGCTTTGCACGGTTTGGAGAGAAAGTCTTATTGCTGCAGAGAAGCGGCGATGACACTAAGGATGCCTTAAAAACCATCGATGCAATGCAGAACTTCTTCAGAAGCATCGATATGCCTACCAACTTTGCCGAGCTTGGCATTGAGCCTACTGAAGCCCAAATCGAAGAGATGGCTGAAAAAGCCACCTTCTTCGGAAAACGGACACTCGGGAATGTACTGGTGTTGGGCAAAGAGGAAATCAGGGCCATCTATCAATTGGCCGCATCCATGGACCAGAGATAGAGCAGCAGAAGCTGCTCGAGGGTGCGGCGGGGACCGGGACGGTCAGAGTCCCGTCGCAACCTTGCTAGTGCATTGCGCCTCAAGAAAGACCGATAGAGCCGAATGGCTGGAAGATCATCCTCATTGGATCCTTCCAGCAAGTGGTTCGACCTCAGGCTAAGCAACTGATGCGCTTCTTCCCTGCTTACGGCCATCACCTGTTTTTCCTCCATAATCCCTTGCAGATTTTTCAACTGCTCGAAACTAAGGGAAAACAGAAATTCGTTCAATGCATAGGCCACTTCTTCGTCTCTGCCCCGTGCTTGAAGAAACTCGTGCCACAATCGGGGAAGTCGGAACGAGAGCTGCAGCAATTCCACTGTACCCAGCAGGGTTCCAAGGACCGGTACCAAGGTATGCCTGACATCCCACAGCTGTTGTACCAAGGGCGCGAAGGAAGGGGCCTGGGCATTGCTGCGTTGTTCCCACATCACCACCAAGTCCCTGGTTGCACGGCGGGTCCAGCTCTCATTTCCCAAGCTGTCCGATATAATGGATATGTACAGGTCTTCAGCCATTAAGGAAAACAGAATCCCGTAATAACAGACAAGTATCTCCTCTTTTTGTGAGGCAAGACACTCGTTTTTCTGGCCGACTTTTAGCAGGAATCCATACAGATGCAATTTGGAGACCATATAGGACCGTCCCAAGGAAGCTTTTGCAGGAAGGTTCACCACTTCCTCTATCCCTTGATTGGCAAGCTTTGCAGCGAGGGTTTCCACACTCCGTACCGTATCTGAAAAACCTAGGTCTGTCGTCAGGGACGCAGAGCGACCGACAATTCCTGCAAGCATCCCCAAATCCTTCACTCTTCCTTCCAGAAGGGAGGCAAGGTCCGCATCAAATGCAAAAAGCAGCTCACGGCAATTCGCCAGCAAGCTGAGTTCTTGTTCGGTAAAGGCAATGATATTGCTCACGGAGCAGTAACCTCAATGAATCTGTAATACCAAAACCATAGGATGGAAACAACAAAATGTCCAGAGCAAAACAAAAGCACCACCTCCGGGGAAGCAGTGCCTGTATGAAAAGAATGAAATGATTGCATTATTCCATAAAAAGTCGCACAACCTCTTCACTATCCCTTGCTTGCTCAAGCATTCTCCTGAACACCTGGCTGGTGCAGGTGCGGGCAATGGAAGCGAGCAACTCAACGTGAGCGGATGCTCGCTTGGATGGAGCCAACACCAAAAAGAAAATTCTGCTCTTCTGTCCATCGGGGGAGTCAAAATCAACAGGGAATCGGCTTATGCCTACAACCATGGCAACTTGTTCGACTACATCGGTCTTGGCATGGGGAATGGCAATTCCATTGCCGATACCGGTCGATCCCAAGCTCTCTCGATTGAGAACAGCATCCAGAATCTGTTCGAACTGCTGTGTTGAATACCCCTTGGCTTTTGCTACCACTTCAACAAGCTCATTGATAATCCCACGCTTGTCGGTGTGCATGAGCGGCACTTTGACCAGGTTCTTGTCCAATACATCCAGTACATTCATGCAGAGCTCCTTACGCTTCAAACTCGAGCCAGATATCGTCATCATCCCGCACCACCAATACCGGACAGGGGGATGTGCGCATCATCCTATCAGTCTCACTGGCAAGCTCTTCACGACGGGAACGGATATCGGTAATCCCTCCAAGCACCAGCAAATCAGCTTTCTGTGTTTTCAACAGTTCCTTCATCACAATGTGCACTGCGCCTTCAAGCTTGACCGTTTCAATGTCTACCTCTTTCTGGGAAGCAAGTCGAGCAGCATGCCTAAGGTAGCGGTCGGCATCCTGTTGGAGGTCTTTCTGGTACTCATCGCGTTCAATTGCTACGAATATTCCGGCTTTGACCAACTCACTGAGTGCACGCGTATTGATTACATACACAGCCATCAGCTTCGCATCATGTTCCTTTGCCAGCTTGATCCCATACATGATGGCGGTCATAGAACTTTCCGAGCCATCTAAATACACGACAATCTGCCTAAATGGAACTCCCATGCAAGCCTCCCTTATCTATCGTATCATTATCGGATGAAGAGGTCAAAGCCTGCACCTGCGTCTTAGCCTGTTCCATACGGTCTTTGACAACTTTAAGCAGAATGAAATTCTCCCGCTCCTGTTCCTCGATGCGGCCTCGCATCCAAGTGATGGTTTCCTTATTCTGGGGAATAACAATTTTTTCCAGTGCATTGACCTTGCGGATGGTCTTCTTCACTTCCCTCGCAAGACGCATGATGGAAACCTTCAACTCAGCAAGCCTGCCCATCAACTGCAAGGTTGTACGGTAGCGGTCTATGGAGAGCTCGCTGAGTATGCTGGTATCCTCACTGCTGAAGTAGGGACTCTTGTCCACAAAGGTAGTTTCCACCTTGGGAACCGATACACCCATAACCCGTCTACTTCCAAGGGTGATGGTATAATCGATGTTTACAGCTCCTCCAAGGTTTCCCACTCTCAGCCGCCCCATCTGCATGATGGCATCCGACAAGGAAAGCTGAGCCTCTGAAAGAGCCTTGACAACCCTTTGCTCATAATCGACAGCCTGGTCGACCAAGGTGAGCAGTTCCACCACGAGAATCGACCGCTTTTGGTCGAGCAGCTCGTGACCCAGCTGGGCAAACTTGAGGTCTTCCAATAATTTGAGCAGGTTGCTCCTTGTAGGAGCAAGCGTGGTATTCACCCTTCCTCCTTACTTGCCATAGTACTGTGCTATCTCCTCGTCGGTCAGGCGCTGCAGTTCCTCACTGGGCAACTTGCCAAGTGCCTCCCATCCGAGATCGAGTGTCTGCTCAATGCTGCGATCTTCATCGAAGCCTTGATTCACAAATTTCTTCTCAAAGAAGTTGCCAAACTCCAAATACTGCTGATCAAGACTGGTCAGCTCTTCCTCACCGATGACCGATGCAAGGTTCTGTACATCCTTTACGTGGCTGTACGAAGCAAACAATTGGTTAGCCAAGTGAGGGTGATCGCCACGGGTCATGCCCTCCCCGATTCCATCCTTCATCAGACGGGAAAGCGAAGGCAGGCAATTGATTGGAGGATATATGCCTCGAGCCTGCATACCCCGTTCAAAAACAATCTGTCCTTCTGTAATATACCCGGTCAAGTCAGGTACCGGGTGACTGATATCATCGTTGGGCATGGAAAGAATGGGCAGCTGAGTAATGGAACCGCTGCGGCCGCTGATTTTTCCCGACCGTTCATACAGCTCGGCAAGGTTGGAGTACAAATACCCCGGGTACCCCTTGCGGGAGGGAATCTCGCCGCGCATGGTACCGATCTCCCGCAAAGACTCGCAGTAGTTGGTCATATCGGTCATGATCACCAATACCTGCTTGCCCTTGTCGAAAGCCAGATACTCTGCAAGGGTGAGGGCTGTCTTGGGCGTAATGGTTCGCTCAATGGAGGGGTCATCGGCGAGGGAGAGGAACAGCGCTACATTGTCGGTAACCCCGGTCTCCTCAAAGCTGTCGATGAAGAATCGAGCTACGTCATATTTTACACCCATGGCTGCAAATACAATACAGAAATCCCCCGAGCTGCCCCTTACTTTCGCCTGTCTGGCAATCTGAGCCGCAAGCTGGTTGTGATCCATGCCGTTTCCACTGAAAATGGGAAGCTTCTGGCCTTGAATGAGGGTTGTCATTCCATCGATGACGGAAATACCTGTCTGGATGAAATCCCTCGGATATTCGCGGGCTGTCGGGTTGATCGGTTCCCCGTTCACATCCCGTTCAGCAAACCCGTGGACAGTGCCCGAACCATCACGGCTTTTGCCCAAGCCGTTCATGACCCGGCCGAGCATCTGCTCTGAAACACTGAGTGTCAAAGGTTCACCCATGAACCGCATGCCCGTTCCCGGCAGTGTCAAACCGTCGGTTCCTTCAAAGACTTGTACGACTACCGCATCATCACTGGTGTCCAGGACCTGCCCCGACCGACGAGATCCATCGGGAGCAAGTATCTCAACAAGTTCGCCAAACCCCACGGCGTGGGTATTGCGCATATATACCAGAGGACCATCAATGCGACTTACGCCGCGATACTCTCTTCCACTGAGAAGCCGTCGGTCAGTTTGGGCCAGCAAGGTTTCAGCCTTAGTTCTCATAGATGCCTCCAATCTGATCAATCGAGCGTTCAAGGCGCAGTTGCAAACGGTCTATGTTTTCCAGTTCGTCGCCCTTGACGGTCAACCTCATGCGTACCATTTCCTGCACTGCCTTCAGACGCCTGATCTTAACCATGGGAACACCCTTGGTAATGGCCTCAAGCCCTTTCTCATAATAGGCAAGTATGACTGAGAGCATTTTCACCTGCTTCTCCACCGAACAGAACCGATCAACATCGTCAAAAGCGTTCTGTTGCAGGAATGCAGTCTTGAACAATGAACACACTTCAAGTATGAAATTTTGGGTATCAGGCAAGGCATCGGGGCCGACCAGCTTCACAATTTGTTGCAGTCGTACTTCTTTCTGCAGTAAATCCATGATTTTCTGTCGACTGAGGTACCATGTGCCGTCGCTATGGTCATTCCACCACTGCTTCACATCCCCAAGATACTCACTGTAGGACTCCAACCAGCTGATCGCAGGATAGTGTCGGCTACTGGCAAGCTGTCGATCAAGACCCCAGAAACAGCGTACGAAACGTTTGGTGTGCTGGGTTACCGGTTCGGAGAAATCACCACCGGGAGGACTTACCGCACCAATGATCGAGACCGATCCCTTGCTTCCCGAAAGGGTTTGCATGAACCCCGCCCGTTCATAGAACTGGGCGATACGGGTCGGCAGATAGGCCGGGAACCCTTCTTCGGCGGGCATCTCTTCCATACGACCGCTGAGTTCGCGCAATGCTTCAGCCCATCGGCTGGTCGAATCGGCCATGATGGCTACATGGTAGCCCTGGTCTCGGTAATACTCTGCCATCGTAATTCCCGTATAGATGGAGGCTTCACGGGCACTGACCGGCATGTTTGAAGTATTGGCAATAAGGATGGTTCGCTCCATCAACGAATGGCCGGTACGGGGATCGATAAGAAGCGGAAATTCCTTAAGTACATCGGTCATCTCATTGCCACGTTCGCCGCAGCCGATATAGACGATGAGATCCGCATCACACCACTGGGCGATTGAGTGCTGGGTCATGGTCTTGCCGGTTCCAAATCCACCAGGAATGGCTACCGTCCCTCCCTTTGCCAAAGGAAAGAGTGTATCGATGACCCTCAAGCCTGTGATCAGCGGCTGCTTGAGTGCAAGTCGCTTGTCCACCGGTCGGGGAATTCTGATCGGCCAGCGCTGCAGCATACAAATCTGCTGTTGATGCCCGTTGGGCAGCACAACCGTGGCTATTACATCTTCAACGGTATACTCACCCTGCACTGCTATTTCCACAATCACAGCACTTGCTATCGTGACAGGGACCAAGACTCGATGCTCAATTCTGCTGGTCTCCTGCACAGTGCCAAGAATCTGGCCGGCAGTTACAGCAGCACCTACCTCAAGTGAGGGTGTAAAAGTCCACCGCTTTTGGTGGTCGACTGCATCAAAGGTCAAGCCACGGGAAATAAAGGCCCCGCTGGCAGCCATCAATTGCTCAAGCGGTCGTTGGATTCCATCATAGATGGTTCCTATAAGACCGGGAGCGAGCTCGACGGACAAGCTCATGCCACTTCCATAGACATTGTCGCCCGGGCAAATACCGGTGGCATCCTCATAGACCTGAACGGTAGCCAACCCATCATAGAGTTTCACTACTTCTCCGACCAATTGCTGCTCACCGATACGCACCATTTCCATCATCATGGCATCCTTGATGTCCTTGACAATGAGAATTGGTCCGTTTACTCGTTTGACGCGTCCGATAATTCTCTCTTTCATGTATGTTCCTGAATCATAGCCCTAAGTACGCGGTCCAGCCGTCTGAGACGGATCTCGACCTGATTGTTGAACGAAACCATGCCGTCCAACGAGGAAACAACCACTCCTAGACTACGGATGGGTTTGGTATCAAGGTGTAAGACAATAGTACTGCCGGTAGCTTTCTTCACCAGTGCAGCTGCCATCGAAAGATGTGCCTCGGTAACAGGACACTGGGTACTACAGGAAACTTTTGCTTCCTTCAGATCCAGACCTAGAGCGGCTTCCGCAATCCATTGGGGTAAATATGGCTCAATGGTCTTTGCATCGAGCAAAGAGGTTACCCGCCCAAGCACTTCTTGATACCGATCATCCCCATGGCGCAGAATAGCCTTGCGCTTTGCGCTGGTCATATTTGCTTGGAGCCGAAGCTGAACCTGTTTCATCTTCTGCTCAAGAGTTCGCCGCTCTGCTTCCATCTCAGACTGCGCTCGCTTGTTGGCTTCCTCCACAATAGCTTTCGCTTGTCGATTGGCCTCCTGCAAAGTCTTGTTGGCAGCTTGGTCGGCTTGCTCCAGTATTCCGGTGAGCAGGCGACTGTCAGTTGTTTCCATACTATCTTCCTATAACGAAACCCCGATCGCTTGATTGACCAGGGATCGTAAATCTGGTGGCCCCTGCTTGGAGTTCGGAGAGGGTATCTCCACCACAAGCGGGAAGGTTTCACTGAAAAGATACCGGTTGACCACCGAACGAATCAAATTTGCAACTTCATCCGTTATGATGATAATGCCATGTTCCGGATTCTCCAATGCCTTTTCCCAAGCCTGCATCGCCTGCTGGGTAGTTGTCGCCTGCATGCCGAAAACACCGACAAGGGAGAACCCCAATACGGTATCTTCGTCACCGATGACAAAATACTTCATGCATTATACCTTTCCGAGAATCATCAGACTGGTGATGAAACCGAACACTACCAAACCTTCTGCAAGAGCGATGAAAATCAAAGCCTGGCTGGCAATTTCCGGCCTTTCGCTGATTGCACCCATGGCAGCGCTTCCTACCTTGCCGATAGCCATTCCTGCTGCAAGGGCTCCGACTGCGAAGGCAATCGCTGCACTGAAGCAAACAAGAGCAAGGTTGTAATCGTTACCGACTTGTGCGGCTTCAGTAGTTGCAGCATAAGCACTCGGGGCGAAAACAAAGGCGGATGCAAGCAACACAAGAGCCGTTGCAACAAAGGTCATCGATACTTTTCTTCTGAATTCGATGTTGGTCATACTGTGACCCTCCTAAAAAAATCTCTATCTCTTCTCGGAAGAGGTTGTATTGAGCCCCACCGGCTCATACGCTACACCCTTTCCGGTAAAATACCTTGAGAAGAATTCATAATAGTTCAAACGAAGCGACTGAATGCCGGCACTCAGACCCTCCAATACGATTACCAGGACATTGCCGAGAATGAAAATGCCAATACCGCCGAATCCATCCACCATGGATGAAAGCATTTTGAAGGATTCCATCAGAGATGCGTGTGCGATACCGAGTCCGGCTACTCGCATGAAGGAAAGCGTATTGGACATATACCCGGTAAAGATCTCCAACACATCAACCAGCCATTCCATCACGCAATCGAGCAAGAGCTTACCCACCTCATGCTTCGGCCCTCCCCTGCGAACTGACAGGAAGTACGAAAGGAAGCCGCGCACGAAAAGCAGGATTAGGCAGAGTGTTATCACAGGACCAATCCAGGTTGCTTGGGGGAACTGACGATAGCCGCTTCCTACGAAGCCAAAACCCATGTACAACCCGATGCCGAAGAGCAATCCACCAATCAAGCCATTCTTATCCAAGAACAAGGTGAGAAAGGCCCGCTTGCGAATCAGGTTGACCCAGTTGAGGAATAACCCTGTGTAGATGATGATTATACCGAATTTGATGGTAATGCCAAGAATTCCATATACATCATGAACCAACGCTCCCTCGGCATGACCGGCAACCGCCGCCTCATAGTTGAACCAGAGGGCGGGAAACAGGCCCAATCCAAAGTAGGAACCAAACAAGGCACCGAAAACCATGGAAGAGAGTCCCAAGTACACCAGCAACGAAGTAACGTTGCGGCTGAGCATCCCATCAGGCTTGAGAGGATTCTTCTTATACGAACGGGAACCGAGCAATCCTACGAGCAAAAGCACCAGACCTTGGCCGACATCGGCAAACATCAAGCCGAACATCGAGAGGTAGGCAACCATGACAAAAATTGTTGGGTTGACTGTTCCATACTCGGGTGTGCTGTAATTGTTGACAATATTCTGGAAGGGTCTGAGAGCTTTGGGAGAAGCGATCGCTACAGGGACTTCCTGCCGGGGAACTTCAGTGGCATTGGTCCACTCTATGACACTCTGTCCTTCACTGGCTTCAAGAATTGCATCCCTGACCCTGTCAGCCTGGTCGGAAGGAACCCAACCGGAGAACAAGGTCGTATTGCGGGTATAGGCAAAATAGGAACGAATCTGATCACATAGTTCATTCAACCGAAGATTCGACCATATAGTAAACAATTGGCTTTGCTGCTGCTTGACCACCGCATCGACCGCTTTTTCAACCTCGGTTCTGCTTTGTAAGGCCTTCTGATGCTCTGCATCCAGACGCCCCTTGATCAGGAAAATTGCCTTCTTTTGTAATTCGACATCACTGGATTCAACCCAGCCGAATTTCTCCAGCAAGGGATCGACTTGGGACACATCACGGCGAAGCGTGAGGCAGATATACTTCACAGTGGATGGAATCTGATCAAGCAGTCCACCGTACACAGCAAGTTTACTCCCAAGGTCTTCCATTTTGCCATGGGTAATTTCACCCACTCTCAAATCAAGGTATTCACCCTTGTTCTCATTGATGTACCGTCTCATCTCTTCGAGGCCCATCAATTGCTGATTGCTCTCTTTTTGCTTTTCCTTCAACGTGAGCAGATTCGAGGTAAGCTCGTCCAAAATTCGCTTATACTCTTCAAGCTCGGGTTTTTCCAGTTTCTTTACATCAAGTACTTCACTGGAGGGAATATCGAGATGGCCTTGGCGGAGCAACGCCTCCACACGCTTTCGCATTTCCTCCAAGTTGGCCCGGTTGACCGAACTGGGTCTGCTGGAAAGCTTTTCCATCTGCTGGGGATCAAGCTTATTGATATGGACAAAATCGAGCACACCCAACTCGAGCAGTGCCTTAACCACCGCCTCACTGGTTTGTTCCAGTACGACAGCTGTAAGCAATTTCATCGGCCTTGTGAACAAGTTCATCCCAATACCCCCCTGATGTATTCCTCATCGTATCCGTAATATTTACCGTTCAGAATAGCCTTGATCATGGCTGTCTCTTCCTTGAACAAGAAGAAGTATGCCAAACAGAGACCGATGGTAAAGGGATCGGTTGCAAGCATTTTCCTGTACAGGGCTTGCCTGCGAGTCGCCAAAAACCCTTCAATCTTAAGGTTCTCCAACACGCTTGCTTCATCCTGATGTACGTGCAAGCGATTCTCTTCAACCTGTATCTGCTCCAGACCAGGGAAGTATCGGTTGATGATATCAATCGGATTACGTTCCTCACTCTTTTGTGCAAGATATTTTTCAGTGTAGGAACTAGCAAAAACATTACCCCACGGCAAGAGTAGCTTCCTTAGCTTTTCTGCTTCCATTTGGTGGTACACACCATGGCGAACAAGGATGGTAAGGTTATGCAAATCTATTTCAAGCAGAAAGATTGAAGTTGCCACTTCCCTATCCTGCTTGGACAATGCGCTGGTACTCTGCATGAGTGAAACATACCACAATCGGTCCAGAGCACATTCGAGATCAAAAAGGCCGTCCGTTTCCAAATTTTGGACCGTAACGTCTTTAAGAATCTCCCAGTATGGAGTTTGTTTGACTGCCTTGAGAACAGAATCCCACGTAGTTGCATTGATCAAGGCTGTCCAGTCTATCGGATGCAGTATGATATCCTTGAAAAGGTACTCACTTCGATGTCTGATCGGTCGGTGTCTGATGATGCTGCTGTACCAGAGTCTGATACAGTTCTTCAGATTATCCACTTCAATTTTGCCCAAAAGGTGTTGGACAAAAGTTGCAGGACTACCTTCCAGATACTTTTGGACTTCCCGATACATTTCAATCTCTTTCTGCAGGAGGACCAACTCCATCTGCTGCAGATCTCCAGTCAGGTCATAGGCTTGGGCCACCTGCTGGTAGCGACTATCGCGCAAAACACCCACAGCCTCCACAAGAGAGGCTGACTTAAGCAGAGATTCTGCTAAACAGTCTTGACGCATCAAGCCAATTTTTGCTCGAAGCTTGGCGTTGATGAATCCATATACGGATACAGGGTCTCTGCTCATTGCATTCCCAGATAGCTTTCAAGGTCGGTTTTGCACACCTTTTCTACAATGACTTTAGCAATCCGATCAAGTTCTTCTTCTTGCAAAGTCTCGACACGTTGCAAACCTGCTTCAAACTCAGATAGTTGGAGAGCGGCATCGGCCTCAGCTTCTTGCAGCAAGGCATGACAACGTTCACGCTCCTGCCTGAGGGAGGATCGAACAAGTTCATTGGCTTCGGTCTGGGCGTCGGTAATAGTATCTCTTGCTGTTCGTTCGGCGTCTCTTATGATCTTCTGCGCTCTATCCTCAACTGATAATACCTCGTTGATTATATCGCTCCGCACGTTGTTACTTCCTTGATTGAATTCGTACAATAACGTCCCTATACTCTACCTTTTGGAAGTAAGTGTCAAGCAAGGTTTAGGGAGCTGCAGTGAACACCTGTTGGGCTGTTTCATCCTGCTCGGGAATTCCGACCATTTCCTCGAATGTACTCTCATCGAACTGGAAATCAGCATCAGTAACATAGTTTTCATCGAACTGCTCGAAACTGAAGTCACTCTCTTCAAACGGTGGGAAAATGATATTCCAGAAAGTCTCCTCACTAATTCGGTCAATGCTGGAGAGTGTCACTTCAGCATCGTAACCGACGGCTAGTTCAGATCCGAATACATTCTCTTCTTCTGCTACTTGGGCTCCTGTGAATACATCCTTGACAATAATCCGTTCAACAAAGGCCGGGTCGGCTACCCAGAAATCCTCCAGCAGGAGAACACGGTCCAAACCCAGTTCCTCAGAATCCAACTCCGGAACGGTAAACCGTACCGCGTACCATAGATCCTGGACCTGCAAATCAAACAAATAGGTACCGTTCTTTACTTCGCTGAGGATGAACCGCCCTTCCTGATCAGTGAATAAGTACAACGAATCGTCACGGACAAGTTCCTCATTGCCGTTCTCATCAATTGCAATCTTGTAGACAGGAGAAGAATACTGGACGTACGGGCTTCCATCAGTCATCAGCAATCTTGCGCTTACGGTGAAGGAAGGCTGTACATCAAGCTTGGCAACAAAGGACTGCCTGCTTCTGGGAGTAATCTCGAAGACAAAGGAAGAACCGGTAGAAAATTCGGTAGCACCGCTGGAAAACACTACCACACTATTCTTTACGTTGGTGGAGATACTATTGTACAGTGCACTGCCCAAAGGCCTTGGCAGGTAAGACGGAGCACTATCTAGGCTGCGGGCAACCGAAATTTCGCTCTTCCTGAGTTCCCCGACAGGCTTAACCAGCAAGAAAGAGTCGTTCACCGACTTGCCAATGGCGAAGGCCCCACCTGCATAGGCGAACGAGGTACTGGCCGTGAAGGTGGTTGACATGTTCTGATACGAGTTGGAAACCTGCTGTCTCAACGAGAAGGAACTGAGATTACCGCTGTGCGACCAGGAACCGACGACTGAATGGTTCTTGGGATCATCAAACTTGAAGGAACTTAGCGAAAGATTAAGGTTGTCATTACTCGATGGCCGCCAGCTCAGACCGGCAGAGCTCGTGGCGGAAACATCAAAGAAAGGAGTACCACTTTGGACGCTGGTCGAAGAGTTGGCGCTGAGCTTGGGATTGAGGGAGTAACTGCCGCTGACCTGTGCCGTGACAGTGGGTTTGAACGGATTGGTATCCGATCCGTTTGCTGTAATTGAACCGCTGAGGGAGAAACCCTTGAAGGGAGAGAAGCCTGAGGCGAAGGAGAGACTCCAACTGGGCCCTGCAGCAGCAGTATTATAGATGATATTGCTCGATAACGTATAGCGGATCTTCTCGGTGAAGCTTCCGGAATAGGAAAGAGAGAGAGTTGATACGGAATTGTAGGCCACCCCTGATGCACGAGCAGGTATGCTGTGATTCAACGTAGCACTGAGGGTTCCAAACTTGCTATCCTGCTTACCGCTGAATCTATGGCTCAAACTTCCCGTAAACGAAGGAGTCTGCTTGCTCGCATCCAGACCCAAGGTGATCTGAACCTGTGAGGTTCCCACCAAGGTGGCAAGCACTCCGTTCACCGTACCGCTGAAGATACCAGGAGTGAATGCAAGTTCGGTGGTGAAGGTAAAGGTGTCGGTCAGACCGGTCTGTTGATAGTATGTTGCGGTGAACTTGTCAAGATAATAGGAAAGATACTGACTATTCAGCCAAGGCAAATTGATAGTTCCCCCGGCTGTTGTACTCTTGACTTTAGGAACGCTGAAACCGAAACCATACAAGCTGTCACCCTTTCCAAGGAGACGGTAGTCGTAGCCCATGTCGACGTATTCCACTTTTATATCATCAGGATGGGCATCAGGAGTGGTAGTAATTTTGATCTGGTTGGCACCTTGTGTAAAAACAAAATCACGCAATCGGTATGTTCCAGCTTGGAACTTACGGGTAAACACCGTCTCCCCATTGATGGAAATTTCCACATTTGAGGGTTCCACGAGCACAATCCGGTATTCAAATTGGTTTCCCTTGGCACTGCCGGTACCATATGCATAGTTCTTTTCGAAGGTTAAGCCGAAATTGGAGGAAGAACCAGAAACTGAACTGAGGTTGGTCCCAACGTTGCCGAAGCTCAAACGATGATTCGATTCAACGAAATCATAAAAACCGTTCCAGCTTCCGGGGTTGAAAACAGGGGCTTTTGAAGAGAGTGAGAAATAGAAGTTCAGCCCGATACCCAAAACTGATGCCCTATTGGAGACTGAAAGTGATACAAGGCGGTTGTTGATCTGTGAAAAATCTGAGGGATAATCCATCATTGCATAGAGGCTTAAAGAACTTGCCAAAGCAAATTTTACGGGCTTAAGCACAATAGCTCCACTCATACCGTACTGCTCCCTTCGGTTGATTGAAGAGGCTGTTACACTGACCGAACGTTCAGGCATATCGGCGATATCAAAACTTAGATAAATAGCGAATCCAGCGGCATCATAGCGCGCATCCACCCCACGGCTTATCAAATCCTTCAGGGAGAGGAATTGCAAACCATCCCCAAAAACCCGCTCATACGCAGCTTTGGTGATATAGGAACCGACATAATAGGTAAGATCCTCCGCGCTGAGAAGGCGGCGTTCCTGGCTGAATTCCACCTCAATATCACCAACCCGCTCATCATTTACAAACAGGTCGAGGAAGTAAAATCCATCTTCGTAAGCAATTGTTGCATCTTCACCTACAACAAAGAAGTCTGCCCAGAAATCGTCAGAAAGCGGTTCTTCGGAGCTCGGCTCTGGATAGAACATAGCAAACTCTTCTTCGGAAAGCACCAAAGGTTCAAACATATAGGGAGGATCAGGAATAAAAGCTTTACTGGTTGGTGGTCCTTTAAAGGTTGGCACAGCAGGAATCCTAGGCTCTTCGACTTCTACAATTGGTTCAAAGAGGGGGAAAGAGACCAGATGGACCGGAGGAGGCAAAGGTTTAACGGCAATCTTGAGTTCTTCGATTGCTGGCACTGCTTTGAAACGTGGTACAGAAGGTATACTTGGAAGGACTTTTGGTTCTTCTTGTGCCGGAGCAACAGGTGCTGTAGGTTTGCCTGACACAGGGGAAACTACTTTGATGCTTGAGACCTGCTGCGTCCCGGCAGGCTGATGAAAACAGGTCCACATGAAGGCAGAAAGAAAGAGGGTCAAAAGCACAAGCAAGACCACCAGGAACACTGCGTGTGCAAACCCTCTTCTCTTCATGTGAAAGTCCTTTCTTTACCAGGAAGGAGAAAACTCTTCCTATTTTGTATACTTGATGGTGGCTTGGTAGGTTACCCCGGCATCGCGGGAAAGTCCCTCAGGCCAGGGAACCTTCTTGGTAATCGTTTTCTTTGCCAATATATTCATGCCATCAACACCGGGAAGAGCTTCAGCACCTTGCAATACTACTGAATTTCCTTTGCTGTCCTTAATTTCTACAATTGCAGAGATAAGAAGTTGGTGAACCGTCCCCAGGTTGGCCAACGTAACAGAGAGAGCAGGAGATCCATCTTCCATAGTGGAGGCGGCCAATGTTCTGATTGCTACATTTTCCACAACACGGGAAGGGAGTACGTATAAGCTGGTTGTATAAATATAGAGGAAATTGAACATTCCCTTATCAGTACTCGCCCTACCTTGAGAATAAGGTATCTGCTCAGCCTTCAGTCGAAAAGAAAGCTCGTTGGTAACCGTGCGCGGCCCACGATACTGAACCCGTACAACCCAGCTGCTCTGCGGAGGAACTACCAACTTGTTGGGAACGACAGAAAAATAGGCATCAGCAGGAGTGTTGACTTCATTGCCTTGTTCATCCTGATCGCGAATGAGAGCGGAGATACTTATGGCAATTGAATCGTTGCTATCATTGACGATGGTATACGTTTTCGTACTTTCTGCACCGGTTGGCTGAAATGATTGTTCCAACGGAGAAAACTGATACGCATGTACAGAAGAAAGCAAGAACAAGAGCACACCAAGTGTGAGCAGAGCCTTCTTCATTGTTTTATGAGCACTTTGATTCATATTCTTCTCTCTTTCACTACAAGCATGACGTTTGTGATAGTGTACGCCATCGATTTAGATTCATCAAGACTGGAATCTAAAGCAATACCACTATTTAACGGCTTAAAGCCATCCTTTTAAGGGCAGCATCGAAGGTTCCCTGCAATAAAGGAACCATTTTCTGCACGATTTCGTCAATATTGCCATCAAGTTCATCATGCACCCAATCCAGAATAGATCCAACAAAAGCATGCTTGTAGAAGGAAATTAAATAAGCAAGGTCACTCTCCGAGGCTCCGAAGACTTGTGCCCGGTAACTGAGCGTGGTATGCAAAAGCTTGGACATCTCCCCGCACAGATAGCGATCAAGCAACTCACGTCCAAGACTATGGTAAATATTGATCACCATCTGCTTGTTATCTTTCAAATAGGTGCACATATTGCGAATGGCCGACTCACCATCATCGTTGGTTTTCGTTTCGGGATAACTGCGGGAAAACTCTTGTCCCTCGTTAGTAAACATCCAGTCCAGCAAATCATAGATATCTTTGAAATGGTAATAAAACGTTTGCCGATTGACTCCGCAACGGGTAACTATCTCCTTGACGGTAATCTTGTCCAAGGTTCGTTCAGCCATCAATTGCTTCAGTGATTGGGCAAGTGCTAGTTTGGTCATCTGTGCCATTGGTATCCCTCACATTACTCTACGTACGTTATTTTTCCGCTCTACCTGAGTTAGTTATTAAAAATTAGTACTAATACTACTGTAAAAATCTTTCTTTGGCTACCTATCTTTCATTTATTGACACAAGTAGGCTTCTATGCTAAGGTTCGTTCCTGTCGGGTGACCGATATTATGTTCGGGCTGTAGCGCAGGGGTTTAGCGTACTAGTCTGGGGGACTAGGGGTCGACGGTTCAAATCCGTCCAGCCCGACTCTGCAAGGAACTGCTGAAAAGCGGTTCCTTTTTTTTTACTCATCGGGTGCACCCTCCCCTGCATCGACTCACCAATGGATTTGTTTTTCTTGGCAATCGAACGGTATGTACCTATACTGACCTAGTAGTTTCAAAAAAGGGGGAAATCATCCGATGAGGTACATGCTTATTGCTATTCTTTCTTTGGTTCTTGCTGCTTTTTTCATGTATGAGGAGTATAAGAAGAACTATGTCCTAGCTGTTGTCCTAAAAGGGTTTGCCTCCTTTTGTTTTATACTTTTCGGTATTCTTTCCGGTTCCCTGGGGGGTGACAGCCTTTTTGTCAATCGCATTATCACCGGACTAGTTCTAGGTGGTGTTGCAGATATTCTGCTTAATCTGCGTTTTGTCTTTGAAAAGAAGGGTAAGCTGATATTTCTGGTTGGGATTCTGTTCTTTCTAAGCGGCCATATCCTCTATCTGGCTGCCCTTATTCCCCAGAGTAGTTCCTTATTGCTGTATTTGGTCATCGGCATCGTTCTGACAGCTTTGATTCTGGTTTGGATGTTCAGCTTAATCACGGTAACCAAAGCATTCAAGATTTTTGGAATACTCTATATTGGTGCAATCATGCTGATGAACAGCGTTGCATTTGGCATTTTGATTGCTTCCCCATCCATGCAGAGTGCTTTGTTTGCCATGGGAGCTGTTTTTTTCCTGGTAAGCGACATAGTCTTGATTCTCAACACTTTTGGACCAAAACAACAACAAAAACTACGGATCACAAACCTATCTCTTTACTATATGGGACAACTTCTCATGGGCTTGAGTCTGCAATTTCTCGTATGACCATTCACTCTCGCTTGACCTTGCCGGTCGAATACACTGAAGGTAGTGCTACCTATACTTTGTTTTTTATGCATTGCATCGTATACTCGAAATTCCTGACATGAAAGCGAGGGTTACCGTGGTATTGGCTCACATAACAGATATACATCTAGGACATAGGTTTGCACAGAAATTCGGTGTGGACATACAGAGAAACTTCATCACTGTATTGGAAGATATCAAACGAAGAGGCATTACCGAGGTAGTATGTACCGGCGATATTGCCGAGGATGAAATGGCCTCTTGGTTTTTCGATACGATTAAAGAATACGGATTTCTGACACATATCGTACTCGGCAATCATGACAATCCGGTGATTATGGAACTGAGCAACGAGCAGGGAATCGCCAATCACTACTACAGAATCCCATGCGACCAAGCCGTCCTGCTCTTCTGTGATACCCGACAAGCGTATATGGATGAAGAGCAACTCAGCTGGCTGACCGAAGAAATTTCATCCAGCGACCTTCCTATTTTGCTTTTCCTCCACCATCCGGTTCTCGACTATGACAACTCCTTCATGGATCAGAAGTATGCTCTCAAGAATCGCGATGCAGTCAAATCAGCCCTCTGTGCCACAAACAAAGAAATCCATCTGTTCTGTGGTCACTATCATGCTACTGATGAACGCAGTTTTGCGAACATCCACCAGTATATCACCCCATCCATTTTCTATCAGATCAAGAAATACTCAGAGAAATTGGAGAGGGATGAAAAGCCATTCGGGTATCGCATTATCCAGATGGAAAGAACGATACAGACAGAAGTAATCAACTTTTTCTAATAGGAGCAACATTTCTTTTCCCAGAGTTATATGTACGATAATTCCTATACAAATTGTTACAAATGTGGGGATTCATGTCTTCAATGCAGCCCCAATATAGTATATGGTTGCCAACGTGGGGGAATACAAATGCCAAAGGGAGCAATCATTGTCTTGGTCGTTGTAGCAGGTCTCATCCTACTTATTATAGCTGGAAGGCTCGCCTTCAAACGTGTAGAGCAGAATCTGGAAGGTTTGAAACAGCTAGCTCTGGTTACACCTACAGTTTCCACCTTGAAAGAGGGTACCTATGAAGGAAACTTCGCTACCTTTCCCGTAAAAGTAAAAATTGAAGCCACCCTGAAAGAAGGCACTATCGCAAACCTTACTCTCATCGAACACCGCAGCGGTCAAGGGCAGCCGGCTGAAGCAATCCTTACCTCGGTTCTGACTGAACAAAAACTGGATGTAGACACCATCAGTGGAGCAACCTACAGTAGTATCGTTATCCTAAAAGCCATCGAAGATGCGTTAAAAAAGGCACAATAGCCATGAATTGGATTCGAAAAACCCTCATTATTGTACACATTCTCGTAGGAATTGGAGCGTTGGCGGGCGGGTATGGATGTCTTGCAGACATCTATAATCCCTTGGGGGCACCCCTCTCGCTTTTGGAGCATTCCCCTTTCACCTCATTTTTTTTCCCTGGGTTGTTTCTGTTTGGTGTCATTGGTTTGGGAAACCTTGTATGTATTCTCATGGTTTGGAAGTTTCCCATCGTGGGCCTGCTGAGCAGTCTTGCTCTGGGACTTTTTTTAAGCGCCTGGATTGTCATCCAATGTTTTATATTGCAAGAAATAGTTGCTCTGCATATCATATTCTTGGTAGTAGGTTTGGTGCAAACAGCCCTTGCCTTATGGCAACTGATCCAAAGCGGAGACTTGGTCTATCTTTTGAGAGAGCTGGTCAATTAACTTGCCGCTTCAGCACTCGCTTTGGTATAGTGTGTGCATGAAGGCAACAAAAACAACCATTCTCCTGTTTTTCATCCTTATCAGTGCCTGTATCGGCTTCACGATGCTTCAGGCAGCACCAACTACGGCACCTTTGGTACACGTCGGAGTCATCACTGCATGCTCCATCGGTCTGACGTTCCTCTTCTCGCTGGTTACTTCTGATTATTCTTGGACTGACAGGCTTTGGAGTACCCTGCCTGTTGCGTATGCATGGATATATGCATCGGCTGCCGGCTTTACGGTACCCTCCCTCACCGCTATGGCGCTCATCACGCTGTGGGGAGCCAGACTGACCTATAACTTTGCAAGGCGTGGCGGGTATACAGGAGAGGAAGACTATCGTTGGACTATCCTCAGACAGAGAATCAACAATCCGGTGTTGTGGCTGGTGTTCAACCTGCTCTTCATCGCCTTCTACCAGCAGTTCCTCTTCATCGCCTTCACCAGCCCTTTGATGCTGCTCGTTCAGTCATCCAGCCTTACCTTTACACCGCTCTCCTATGTGGCAATTCTGTTGTTTGCCCTCTGCTTGGGTATCGAGACACTGGCTGACCAACAGCAATATACCTTCCAACAGGCCAAATACAACCTGCTACCGAGAACAGAGGAGCATGAAGAGGATTATGAACGGGGTTTCAGAACTTCAGGGCTTTTCAAATTCAGCAGGCATCCCAATTACTTCGGGGAGCTGGGTGTCTGGTATGCAATCTACCTGTTTTGCGTTTCGTTCTCCCCCTCACTTTTCCATTTCAGCCTCGTCGGTCCACTTCTGCTGACGTTGTTGTTCATCGGATCGACCATCTTCACCGAAAGCATCACCGCCGGCAAATATCCTGCGTACAAAGCCTATCAGCAATCGGTCCCCCCGATTCTTCTCAAATTCTGGTAAATCCAGAAGGAGGATGCCCATGAACCGTTACCTACTTGTCCTGTTCATCGTTCTCATCCTTATCGCAATCATCGTATTCTTCAAACCCAAAGTGCAAGCACAAGCACAACAAGAGGAACCTATGGCAACTACAACCCAACGATTCACCTTTCAACCCCTGGACAACAGCCTGAAAGCTGAGCTCAATGCTCAGGAAGCCCAAGTCATTATCAATAAAGGAACCGAGCGGGCTTTCACAGGAGCCTATACCGACACAACAGAAGAGGGAACCTACTACTGCAAATGGTGTAATTCACCCCTCTACAGTTCCGAGAGCAAATTCCACTCGGGTTGCGGCTGGCCTTCTTTTGACGATGAAATCCCCTTTGCCGTCGAGCGTCACACCGATGCCGACGGAAGTCGGACCGAAATCGTTTGCGCAACCTGCAAGGCCCACCTTGGTCACGTATTTTTAGGAGAGCGGTTCACCGAAAAGGATACCCGGCACTGCGTCAATTCCATCTCCTTGGTTTTCCGCCAGGAAAAGCCCGTAGCCCAGGCAGTATTCGCCGGTGGCTGCTTCTGGGGGGTTGAGCACCTCTTTGCACAGAAAAAAGGTGTTTACTCAGCAGTAAGCGGATATACAGGCGGTACAACGGTGAATCCGACCTACCAAGACGTATTGACGCACACCACCGGCCATTTGGAAGCGGTAATGGTATATTACAATCCACTGGAAATTTCTTATGAGGAACTGACAAAGTACTTTCTGGAAATTCATGACCCGACCCAAACAAACGGGCAGGGACCGGATATCGGCAACCAGTACCTCTCTGCCATTTTCTATCGCAGCAAGAGCGAATTCGACACCTCCGTACGCCTGATAGAAATCCTGGAAGGGAAAGGACTCAAGATAGCAACGACTCTCAGAGCCGCTGCCATCTTCTACCCTGCCGAGGAGTACCATCAGGATTACTATGAAAACAAGGGTACCCAGCCGTACTGCCACGCCTACACAAAGCGATTCTAGTCAGCCAGTACATCGGCGCTGATAGCGCAGCTGGCCACAACATAGGAGCCTTTCTGTAAGGGCTTGGCCAGTTGCTTGGCTGAGAATACCAAGTCAAGGTGTCCCATCTGGGTTGCTATGGTTGCAACCATGCATTTGGTATTGCGATACCCGTGCATCCGTTCCTGGACGTCAAGAACGGGACCGCACAGCAGGACCATGCGCTCCTGTTGTGCGAACTTTTGTCGATCTTCTTCACTGAGGCTCTCATCACGGGCCATGATGTAGTTGAAAGGAAGCAGCTTCTTATCCTCCAACCTTCCCTTATCATCGGTGGCAGCTTCATATGCCTGACGGCTGTCAAAAGCATCGAGGGCTTGGGGGAATGCACAGACTTGCACATTGAGAATGGTATCCTCATCTATTTGCTCCAAGGTTGCGGCATGCACCAAGGTTGCAA
This sequence comes from Sphaerochaeta globosa str. Buddy, assembly GCF_000190435.1. Lineage (NCBI taxonomy): Bacteria > Pseudomonadati > Spirochaetota > Spirochaetia > Spirochaetales > Sphaerochaetaceae > Sphaerochaeta > Sphaerochaeta globosa. Next base: position 1,213,018 of record NC_015152.1, on the reverse strand, counting down.
TAAAGGCACTTTTCTCGGAGGGATTGGTCATCAACAGAGTAATGGAAAGAGCTTCGCCCTCCCCGATCCGAACCAAGGGTTTTGCAGACCATACGCAGCGCCCGCTCATATGCATATCCACTCCGGCTATTTCGGTAGCATTATTTTTTGTTAGCACGCGAAATACAATAGTGAGCCCGCTCTGCAGCACCTTGGTTGCATAAAACCCATAACTGGTAGGAATACGCTTCGCCTTCTCAAACCAAGCGAGCATCTGTTTCTGGTCCAACGATCCGTCCTTAAGCAGACATTCCAACCCGGTATTTGCAAGATAAACAGCCATAGGCACCTCCAAAAGTAAGGAATGATAGCACACCTAAGGCTTGCAAGAAAGGGTGTAAAAGAATACTCTGGCTCACATGCAACCAGAGCTTACCTTCAAACAGGGCTGCCAAGAGGGCTTTCCCATCTTTGTCGGATACTTTCCTACCGCCATGGCCTTCGGCTTGGTGTGCAGGGATCTTGGACTGAGAATCTGGGAAGCTGTACTTTTTTCCCTAACAAACTTTGCAGGAAGCGGCCAGTTCCTTGCCGCAAATCTTATGGGCAAGGGAGCCATACTCGCTGAGATTTTTATCAGCGTCATGTTGGTCAATCTTCGCTACTCCTTCATGGGAGCGGAACTCTCGCGCAAGCTGGCAAAGGGAATCGGAGGTTGGCAGCGCGTACTGCTTGCCCATGGAACCACCGATGAAGTCTTCAGCGTGGCAGTCCTCCACGCCCAACCTATAACAAAACAGTATCTTGCCGGTTTGGAAGGAACAGCCTACCTAGGCTGGGTCAGCGGTACTGCGGTCGGTTTTCTGGTCGGTATGATTCTCCCCAGCGCCTTGCAACTGGCAGTCGGGGTGACCTTGTATGCCATGTTCAGCTCCCTGCTTGCCCAGGAGTTCCGCCAGAAGGGAGGCAGGGTTCTTTTGATAGCAGGCCTTTCAGCGGTTCTGAATAGCATTCTCATCATTGTCTGCAAGTTCGGAGTCGGCTGGGCCTTCGTCATCTCCATGCTTGCCGCCAGTTTCATAGGGGCAGCCCTAACCGATGAAGTACAGGAGTACGTATGACAGAAAGCCATCCCTTCATGGTACCCATCCTGCTCAGCGCCCTAGCCACATTTCTCGTTCGTGCCCTGCCCTACTACGCAACATTTCTTGACCGCCTTCCCAAGTTCCTCTCCAAAAGTCTCAAGCTGCTACCCATAGCCGCCCTCGGTCCTTTGATTTTCCCCGGTGTAATCCTCGACTACCAACAAAATTGGTATGCCGGGTTGCTGGGAATTCTTGCCGCCTCAATCTTTGCCTATAGAAAGCGGGGGATGATCATCCCGATATTGCTGAGTATCGGAGTAACCTATCTGGCGCTTCTCGTCTAACTTGACCTACAGCAGGCCTAAACCGTACGATAAGGCATGTTTGATGCCCACCGACACCTCAGCTTAGCGTTTCCCAAAGAAAATGCGCTGTATGCCACCAGCAAAAAAAGCGAGTGGCCCAGGTTGCTGGAAAGCGGGGATAAGGCAATGGGAGGTATCGGAATACTGCCTCCTGAACTTCCTATAGACGTTTCAGACATCTATGATCTGTTACGTGCCCATCCAGAATTACAGATAGCAGAAGTGGGATTGGACCGGCGCTATCCTGACACCGATGGGCAAGCCCTCTTTTTAAGAACCATGCTGCACATCGGTTTTGAACTAGGCCGCAGCGTGAGCCTGCACTGTGTCAGAGAGGATGGCCTCTTGCTTTCCCTACTGGGAAGTGAGGCCAAATACCTGCCACCTCTTCTCTGGCATGGGTGTACAGCGAGCTTGGAAACAGTTACACAAGCAGTACGCTATACAGTAATTCCTTCCTATGGACCGTCCTTGTACACAAGCCGCTTGGCGCAGGAAATCAAACACCTTATTCGTATGCCCTTTGTATTGGAAACCGACTTTACTGGTCAGGAACAAGACTATACAACAACATTTTCACGCCATATCGCAGCCTTCAGCCGCCATAGCGGGTACAGTGAAGAGCAATTGGAGACACATAACAATGAGATCAGAGCAATTCTTACGCATAACCAGACTTCTCGGTGAAGAAGCCGTACAATCACTGCACGAAAAGCGTGTTGTTCTGGTAGGACTGGGAGCCGTGGGAGGCATGTGCCTTGAATCCTTGGTCCGCAGCGGCATAGGAAATCTACGTATTGTCGATTTCGATACGGTGGGCATCACCAATCTCAACAGGCAGATCCTTGCAACCTACGAGACCCTCGGAAGGCCGAAAACAGAAGTGGCAGCAGAGCGCGTGAAGGCGATCAATCCCGATTGCAACCTTGAAGTATTGTCACTCTTTGCCAACCAGGAGACATTGGGCCAAATTCTGGATGGGGATGTGGATCTTGTCATCGATGCCATAGACTCGGTAAATCCCAAGTGTGCGTTGCTCGAACAAGCATATAAACGCAACATGAACGTTGTCAGCAGCATGGGTGCAGCCCTCAGGCGCGACCCCTTTCTTATCAGAAAAGGTGACTTGATGGATACGTATGGGTGTCCCCTGGCACGGGTGGTTCGAACCAATCTCAAAAAACGAGGCATCGGCAGGGGAATTGAAGTCATCTACAGTCCAGAACTGGTTCAATTCACCTACCGAAAGCCCGAAGAAGAGGAACAGGCAGATTTCAATGAGCAGATACTGGACCTTGGAAGAAAGCGCAATGTGCTGGGAAGCCTTCCCACTGTTACCGCCATATTCGGACAGCAGTTGGCCCACTTGGCGCTTGGCAAGTTGCTGCAGGGCTCATTGCTTTCGGGCCAAGAGGCTTTCAACCCAAAGAGTGGAACATAGCTCTTTTGATAAAAAGGGGCTAGAATAAGAACTTAGGCGAACGTGAGGGGAACAAAGTACGACGGGCAATGAAAATCCGGTTTCAACGTCCCGATTTCCGAGGCTGCAAGAAAATGGGGGACAGCAAGCTTGTCACCACAGCAGTAAAAGTTTCCCCTCAGCTGTACATTTCTCAAGTCCTCCCCTTCTTCAACCAGACCCAATGCAAGAAGTGGCAGGCTTATCTCAAGAGTCCAGCGGCTCTGAGTATTTGAATTTTCCAGAATCTGGACTGAATGTTCAATCGTTTGCAGGAAATCCACGGGGAACAAGGTTCTGTTGGCCCGTCCTTCTCCTTTGCCGGCCAGAATGCTTGTACTTGCACTGCATTCGATATTCACATACTCAGCTCTTCCTTCACGCTGTAAAAAAGCTTCTACACAACTGTCTTCCCATACCCTGCCATTATGCAGGGTGACCATACGTCGCATTTGAGGTTCACGGACTTGGTAGCGCAGCTTCAAGCTCTGATCCTGCCACTGCATACGCACAGCAGCCTCCACACCCTCATACTCGCCCCAGAGAGGAATCAGGCTTATCGGAAGGGTTTGCTCAAGCGGACGGTTGTAGATAGTTATCATGGTTTCATGCTCCCTGCCCAAGAGTATAGACGAGAGAGACAAGCAAGCCTAGCGCATTTTGAAGCAAAAACACAGGGTTTTTCCCTTGAGTAGCAATGTTACATGAGGAGAAATACTATGAAAAATCGAACGTTGCTAGTCCTTGCGCTCTCGTTGCTGCTTACCTTGGTTACCGGTTGTGACAACAGTATGGAAAGTGAAAGCGCCACCTTGCGTCTGAATCTTGCTTCCGAGCGATTCAGGACATCCCGAAGTTTGCTGCCGACACAGGAAGACCTTACCATTGCTTCGGTAAGGATTACCGGAAGCGGGCCGAAAGGTCAGAACATTGACATTCAATCGGCTGATCAGTCGGTGGAAATCGGTAACCTGGCAATCGGAACGTGGAATCTGCATGCTGTGGGCTCCAACAGCAAGGGAATACAGCTCGTAAGCGGCGATGTAACCACCTTGCTGTCCAAGGTGACTAGTGAAGCGACCTTGCACTTGACCCAGCTTGTAGGAGCAGGGGAACTGAGCATTCAACTTTTTTGGGATCCCGACCAGGTGGCAACCGATGTAAGGCTGGAAGCCCAGCTTTTCGACCAAACAGGAAGCTCGATTGCACTGACCGCAGGAGAACTGAGTATAGCAGAAGGAACTGCAAGACTGCAAAAGGCGCTTCCCGCCGGGTCGTATTACCTTAAGGTGCAGCTTTTCAGCCAGGACGTACTGGTCAGCGGTTTCGGCCATGCCCTTAGGATTCTCGACACGGTGACCAGTGATGAATCCATGGAGATGGTCATAGGAGATCTATCCACTGAGTTTACCATCATGGTAGTGAACAACACCATGCTTCCACTCGAAGGAACAATCGGAGCAACTCCACTGGATGCCGTAAGGGATCAGGAAGTGACACTCACCTATGATCCGAGCAACCTCCCCTTCGATGTCGGCATTGAGGACCTGCTAATCGATTGGTATTGCGAAGGAGAGCTAGTCTCACAGGGTAGTGCAGCCTATACCAGCTTCCCCCTACCTGGAGTGCATCGCTATGATGTCATCGTCAATCATGCGCGTCTGGGAAGTCTGGGATCGGCGAGCATTCTTGTGGATATGCCTATCTAGCAGCTTCGAAGGCTGGAATAAACCAAGGGGGCATCGGCATCGGACGGTGCGTCTCTGTATTGATGGAGGCAACTTTAACTTGGAGAACACACAACGTCTGTCCATCTCGGAGTACCGTCTGCCTGAAGACGATGGAGAATCGTTTTGCACTCTCAAGTTCGGTCTGCACTTCCAAAAGATCATCAAGGTGTGCAGGGCTTTGGTAGTCAACCGCAATCGACTTTACGACAAAAACCAAACCTTCCGATTCCATCAAGCTGGTTTGCGACCCCGAAAGCCCATGCTGCCTGCCCAGTTCGCGCAGCAGCTCGGTCCGTGCATGTTCTGCAAAATCAAGATACCGGCCGTGGTAGACAATACCACCACAGTCGGTATCGCTGTAATACACGCGAATCGGAAACCGGTGCATCAGACCTCCACCATTGAGCCCTCAAAACGAAGGGTCTCTACATAATCCTCGTAGGTCTGCGCCCTGCGAATCATAACCACCGATCCATCGCGTTTGAGCAGATATTCGGCGCTGCGTAGTTTTGCGTTGTAATTGAAACCCATGCTGTGCCCGTGGGCCCCTGCATCGTGCAGTACTACGACATCACCCTTCTGCATCGCTGGAAGCTTGCGGTCGATGGCAAACTTGTCATTGTTCTCACACAGCGACCCGGTCACATCGTAGGTGTGGTCGCAAGGTTGCTTGTCCTTTCCCAGAACAGTAATGTGGTGATACGAGCCATACAGAGCCGGGCGCATGAGATTTGCCATTGAAGCATCAAGGCCGACATAATCCTTGTATTTGTTCGTTACATGCAGCACCTTGCTTACCAGGTATCCATAGGGACCGGTGATAACCCGTCCACATTCAAAGACTATCTGAAGCGGGTCCAAGCCGGCAGGAACGACAATCGTCTCATAGAGCTTCTGCATCTCTTTGCTGACCATCGCAAGGTCCATCGCCTCTTGGTCGAGACGATACGGGATACCGATGCCTCCGCCCATATCGATGAATTCAATGCGTATCCCTGCTTCTTTCTGGATGCGGACGCACAAGTCAAACAGCATGCGTGCTGTTTCTACAATGTACGACCCATCCAATTCATTGGAGGCGACCATGGTGTGCAGGCCGAAGTGCTTGACGCCCTTTTCCTTCATGATCCGATAGCAATCGACAATCTGGGAGGAAGTGACCCCATACTTCGCCTCAACAGGATTGCCGATGATGGCATTGCCTGTCCGGTCAGGTCCGGGGTTGTACCTAAAACAGATGGTTTCGGGAACGGTGCCTATAGCCTCTTCAAGTGCTTGAATATGGGTGATGTCATCCAGATTGATGATTGCTCCCAGCTCATAGGCTGCCTTGAATTCATCGGCGGGAGTATCATTGCTGGTAAGCATGATTTTCTTACCGGTAATTCCACTTGCCTTGCTCAGCAGAAGCTCCGGCAAGGAAGAACAGTCAGCACCAAAGCCCTCTTGACTGAGCAATTTGAGAATAGTGGGGTTTGGACATGCCTTAACTGCATAGTAATTGCAGAAACCAGGAGCCCACGAAAACAGCTTCTTCAAATTCCTGGCATTATCGACAATGGCTTTTTCATCATACAGATAGAAAGGGGTAGGAAGTTGGTAGGCCAACTCCAGCATTTCACCGTGACCGATCGGAAGCGTTTTCTTACTCATATCTTCAAATTCTCCTCAATCATTTGCATTGCCTTGATAACCTGCTCACGATGGCCGTACGAGGAAACACGAACAAAATTCTTACCTGCAGGACCAAAACCGCCACCCGGTGTTACCACCACATGGCAGGAATCAAGCAAGAGATCGAAGAAATCCCAGCTCTCCATTCCATTGGGTGTCCTTGCCCAGATATAGGGGCTGTTCACCCCGCCGTACACCGTCAAACCTACTTTGGAAAGACCTTCCCTGATAATTCTGGCATTCTCCAGGTAATAAGCCACCAAGGCTCTGCTCTGTTCATACCCCGCTCCGCTCAAAGCTGCAAAACCACCCTTTTGGGCGATGTTGCTCGCCCCATTGAAGAAGGTGCATTGTCTGCGGTTCCACATTGCATTCAGTACTCCCGCCTGGGCATCCTCGCAGCGAAGGGCTTTGGGAACAATGGTCCAACCAAGCCTGACACCGGTGAAGCCTGAGAACTTGGAAAAACTATTGATCTCGATGGCACATTCCTTGGCTCCCTCAACTTCATAAATGGAACGGGGATAACCATCCTCGGTGATATATTCACTATAGGCACTGTCAAAGATAATGACACTTTTATTCTCTCTGGCATAGTCGACAAAGGCCTTCAGCTGGTCGTAGGTTGCTACTGCCCCGGTGGGGTTGTTCGGGCTGCACAGGTATAGCAAGTCGACCTTTTGCTTGGGAGGCTCGGGGATGAATCCATTTTCCTCGGTGCTGGCTAGATAGACGAAACCGTCATAACACCCCTTTTCCTTGTTGAAAAGCCCGGTGCGCCCACCCACTACATTGCTGTCCACATACACCGGATACGCAGGATCCTGAATGGCAACGATGTTGTGCTCCCCAAAAAGGTCCTGAATATTGGCTGCATCGCTTTTGGCTCCATCGCTGACAAAGAACTCAGTACTTTGCAGCTCAACACCGTAGCGCTGATAGTAGGCAACCAGGGCTTCGCGCAAATAGGTATCGCCTTGCTCATCCCCGTAACCTGTATAGGTGGTGCGATCGGAAAGCGAATCAATTTTCTCCTTCATCGCTTCACACACGGCCTCGGGAAGTGCTTCGGTGGTATTGCCGATGCCCAGGCGCAACACAGGTACCCCGGGATGGGCTTTCTGCCAGAGGCTTGTCCTGCGGGCTATCTCGGGAAAGAGGTACCCGCTTGCAAGCTTTTGGTAATTGGTATTGATTGTTGCCATGAATGCTTATCTCCTTGTAATAGCTCCGAGCACTTCCAATGCATCCAGTTCAGCATAGAGCCGGGCCCTGTTCTCTTCATTCTCAAAAGTGCACATGGGAAGCCTGAACGACTCCTCACACCAACCATACCGCGCCATCGCCGTCTTGATCGGGATGGGGTTGGTTTCCAAAAAGCAGGCTTTGAAGAAACCTGCCAGGTTTGCTTCCATCGCCCTGGCTGCAGCGAACTTACCTTCCAAAGCAAGATGAATCATGTTGGAGATATAGGCTGGGCATATGTTCGAACCAACGCTGATCACTCCATCCCCGCCGCTTTCGATCAGAGGCAGAGAGAGGTTGTCATCACCGCTGAGGACATGGAACTCGCCATGCGTCGCATCGATGACGGCCCGCATCTGCTCCAGGCTGCCGCTGGCCTCTTTCACCCCAACGATGTTTGCACATGCATCACTGAGTGCCTTCACCGTCTCAGTTTCGATATTAACACCGGTTCTTCCCTTGATGTTGTACAGGATGCAGGGAATGTCGACGCTTTCAGCAATTGCCTTGAAGTGCAAGTACAACCCCTTCTGGGTTGGCTTGTTATAGTACGGATTGACCAGCAATACTGCATCGGCTCCCACTTGCTGGGCGTGCCGGGATAGTCTGATCGCCTCACTGGTTGCATTGGACCCGGTACCGGCAATGACCGGCACCCTGCCATTGGCAAACTTGACTGTCAGAGCAATGGTACGGTCGTGCTCATCGTGGCTGAGGGTCGGGCTTTCCCCGGTGGTTCCACAGGGAACCAACCCGTCGATACCACTCTGAATCTGCGCCTCAATGATTTGCTCAAGGCGCTCCTCATCCAAATTGTCCTTCTTGGTAAATGGGGTTATCAGGGCAGTGTGTACACCTGAAAACTGTCCTTTCTTCATACTCATTCCTCGTTTTTCAAAGTAGTATTAATTTGATCCCAGCAAGTCGTCAAGCATATCGTCGATGGAAAAGAATCCGTGCTTTTGTGCAGTAATCCATGTTGCGGCTTTCAATGCTCCTGTGACAAAGCCTTCTCTGCTGCGGGCTGTATGGCTTAGCTCGATAGTATCCACCGGGCTATCGAATAGAACCGTATGCACACCTGGAGTGTACCCCCCGCGAACCGAAGAGACATGTATTTCACGTTGTTCCCGCTTTCGGTCGAGTCGAGCCGTCTCAAGCGTGGTTTTTCCATCAAGCTGTTGAGTCAGAATGTTCCCCAGCATCACCGCAGTACCTGAGGGACTATCAGCTTTTGCCGCATGAAACCATTCCTGGACCAACGAATCGTATTCCGGAAACCTATTCATCAAGCTTGCAGCTTTCCGTACAATCGCAAAATAAAGCTGTACTCCGATCGAGAAGTTTCCAGACCAGATGATTGCACATTCGGGACGAGAATAGAGCGCCTTGAGGGCATTAAGCTTATCGTACCATCCGGTAGTAGCAATGACAGCAGGTGTCGAGGTGTCGCAGTACAGCTTCATCCGTTCCTCGATCCCATCGGCTACAGAAAATTCGATAGCTACGTCTACACCGGACAACGCCTGCCTAGTCAGCGTGTGGTGTGTCACTCTCGAATCCGTAGAATGGGGATCGATGATTGAGACAACCTCATGTCCGCTTGTAATTGCAGCCTCATGCAATTGCTTTCCCATCTTACCAAATCCTACTATTGCAATATGCATTCTGGTCTCCTCTGTTTGTATTGATTGGGAGTGTATCATTTCAATAACATTTTGTCCACAATCACAACAAAATGTTTTTTATGCAACTACTCCAATGCCATTTTCTTTCAAGTATCCCCTCTATATTTTGTACCTGCCTGTCTGAAAGCTATAGTTTGCTGGAAAACAAGACCTGCACAGAGCATCGAAAAAGGAGGAAACAAAACACCAAAAACCTGGTTGTGTCGACGAAGCTACACGCACAACAGTGGTCCCATCGAGCCTGCTGCTTCTCAGCTAAAGCAAGTCGAAAAGCGAGCAGCATCTGAAAGCTCAAAAATGGCTCTGTCAGAAATCCTTGAAGTCCAAAAAAATGAAGCCCGGAATGCCGGCTTTAACGGATTCCAGGCGTCGAGTGGCTGATGCACCGGCTACATAATCTCAAAAAAGGTAGAGAAAGCAACGTCAGATCATCTTAATTATTATTTCCCTTTACTATCTTTACGCTTACGCATGTACTCGTTCCAGTACTGATTGACGTCGTGCGTCAGTTTCTGAATGTGCTCCATCATACAGGTCTCAGCTTGATCGGGGTCATGATTCTCGATTGCCTCAAGAATGCTGAGGTGATACGTGCGATAGTTATCACCTACCCGATGCCTGAGTTGTTCAAACAATTCCGACTGCTGTCCCATAGTAGAAAGCATCATATACAATGATACCAGCGCTTTGTTTTTTGATGCTCTGGCGATACAACTATGGAAAGCCACATCATCGTTTGCAATACTTTGCCTGTCAGACGAATGCATCTGCTGGTTTTCATAACAACGTTTGAGTTCTGCCAATTCCCCATCAGTAATACGTTCGGCTGCAAGGCGTGCTGTTTGGCGCTCAATGGCGGACCTCGCTTCAAGCACCATGACAAAATTGTCCAGCATATCGCTGCTTAGCAGGGAGTCCAAGCTTGTCTTGTAGTAATCGAGTTCGAGCGTTGTGCGTGCATCCTCGATGACTTTCCGTCCGAGCGGAGTAATCAAGCGCCCTTTAAAACCGATTTTTTCGAGATATCCGAGTGTTTCCAACTCGTTGAGCTCTCGTCCAATCGTTGCACTACTCACTTCAATACCGTTTTTTTTAAAGTTGTTGACTATATACCAAGATCCAACCGGTTCCTCAGAAGTCCCGACGAGTTCCAGAATAGGCTTCTTCCATTTATCCTTAGAAATATCCACGATTTTACCTCCGTGCCAGTCTAACGAATCTAAAACATTGTCGCAAGGCGTTATTATTTTCCCTATCTATTCAATCGCTCTTCACTAAGTTCTTTCGACGGTTTTACTTGACTGCAGGAATTCGGCGGTTTACACTACTACCACTCACAGTATGAGTAGTGTTTTAAATAAAATCAAGGAGAATCGCCATGTTGCATGGAGTTTTTACTGCGCTAGTCACACCGTTTTCCCAAAATGGAACTATTGATATCGGTGCGCTTAAGGCAATCGTCCAAAAACAACTGGAATCAGGTATCGATGGCTTAGTACCGATTGGTACAACCGGAGAAAGTCCGACTCTTGACAGCAAAGAGAAAGAGCTGATTATCAAGACTGTTGCCCAACTTGCGAAAGGAAAAGTTCCTATCATTGCCGGCAGCGGTTCCAACTGCACGAAATCGGCGATAGAAGCAACAAAAATAGCAAAGGATGCTGGTGCCGATTACACACTGCAAGTTGCTCCTTACTACAACAAACCATCCGAAGAAGGTTTATATCGACATTTTGTCGAAATCGCGGAAAAGGGCGAATTACCGGTAGTTTTATACAATATTCCAGGCCGCAGTGCGGTCAACATGTCAGTAAACCTTGTGCTCAGACTAGCACAGCATCCGCTTATCGTCGCAGATAAGGAAGCTTGTGGAAATATGGGACAGATACAGGATTTACTGCATAGGAAGCCTTCTGATTTCGCTGTGTTATCAGGAGACGATGCCCTTACCCTACCAATGATGGTATGCGGTGCACAAGGCATCATTTCGGTAGCCAGCAACATGTTCCCATCCGAAATGGTGAAGATGACCCACGCTGCCGCCATAGGTGATTTTTCGACGGCATTGGAAGTCTACAACTGGATCTATCCATTTTTTGTGAATCAGTTCATCGAGACAAACCCTGTTCCTGTTAAGACCTATATGGCGTCCAAGGGTATGCTCGAGGAGGTATTCAGACTTCCGCTGGTGCCGCTACAGGCATCGCATAAGGAAACGCTACTCGCTACATTTAAGAATTGAGTCATTGCAAGAGCTCCTATAAACGCATACAACCCTATGACCCCCAACCTGGCATGATTGCTATGGTGGGGGTCATAGCTAATCAGGCAGCCAATAGCGTTTCCTACTCATTTGGTCCCCTACTGCGATATCTTCTTGCTACCAATATGCAACCTCATTCCATGAGTACCTTACTCACTTGTATAGGCCATTGTGCGGAATGAAGGATTTTTTGATTCTTCCATAAAAGAAGCGGGTGTAGCAGCTAGTTTTTGCTCTCTAGCATGATCGTAAGAAAATCAGATAGAAATGTATAAATATTTTGATGTTATTATTGATTCATTCGTGTTTTAAGAATAACATATAGACAAATATTATAACAGGATGTTTTGTATGGTTAGAGTAATTCTTTACGGTTGCAGTGGAAGGATGGGACAAGTTATCACAACGATGGTAGAGCGAATTGACAATCTTTGCATCGTTGCAGGAATTGATGTATGTCCAAGCGAACGGGAGTACCAGGTGTATCCGAGCCTTTTTACCTGTCCCGTTGAAGCCGATGTCCTGCTTGACTTTTCCTCACCCAAATCTCTGCACGACTATCTTGACGTTGCAATCGAGCGTAGGCTCGCTGTTGTTGTGGCAACAACCGGACTCGAGACTCTCGAATTGAACTTATTGGCAGCAGCATCTGAAAAGATTCCCGTATTTCGTTCTGGAAGTATGTCGCTTGGAGTCAACCTCGTCCAGCAATTGATAAAAAATGCAGCGAAAGTGTTGGGCGAACAATTCGATGTAGAAATAATCGAAAAGCATCATAATCTGAAAAAGGATGCACCCAGCGGTACGGCATTAATGCTTGCTGACTCGGTTAACGAGGGCCGGACAAATAAACTGAGATACGTATACGGCCGACACGGCAACGACTCGCTGCGTAAGAACGATGAGCTGGGAATCCACTCATTGCGCGGGGGGACGATTGTTGGAGAGCACGAAGTATCGTTTGCAGGCAAAGATGAGGTGATAACCATCGCACATCAAGCCTTTTCTCGGCAAGTGTTCGCCACCGGAGCTGTTTTGGCAACTTCCTACATTTTCGAGAAAAAACCCGGTATGTATACGATGCAGGATATGATTACCGCAAAAAGTGCAATAACGACATTATTGGCGCAACCGGAACAGATACTGGTATCGATTGAAAATATTCCCAGGGACATGACGCTGGTGACAGACCTCTACGGTGCATTGGCTTCGAACGATGTATTCATCGACATGATCAGCCATACCGGTGCAACCAATGGACATATCGCGATTGCGTTCACCATTAATCGCAAAGATCTGGAAAAGACGAGAAACGTGATTGCAAAGCTTACCGAGATGCAGGCTCAAACCAAGGCCACGATTTCTGAGAATATTACGAAGTTGACTGTAGAAGGACCCGGTATGGAATTCCAGTCCGGTGTAGCTTACAAGGTATTCTCGTGCATGGCAAAAGCCGATATTTCGATTTTCGCTGTAACAACGTCGGAGAATAAGATTGAGTACGCAATCCATTCCACCGACGTCGATAAG